>NZ_JBCGBG010000004.1:0-270524 GCF_038594305.1 Pantoea brenneri
TTTGCCTGGCGGCTGTAGCGCGGTGGTCCCACCTGACCCCATGCCGAACTCAGAAGTGAAACGCCGTAGCGCCGATGGTAGTGTGGGGTCTCCCCATGCGAGAGTAGGGAACTGCCAGGCATCAAATAAGAGAAAGCCCTTCGCGTATGCGAAGGGCTTTTTTCGTTGTGGCAACCGCCAGAATACCTCCTCTTTCCCCGCTGCTAACCACCGCATTCAGCAAAAGCCTGTTTTGCCGGCAATAAAAAACCCGGCACCAGGCCGGGTGATAAGAGCTTGCACGCTAAATCAGTGAATCACCTGCGACAGGAAGGCGCGGGTACGTTCTGATTTAGGATGAGCGAAGAACTCCTGCGGTGGCGCTACTTCAACGATCTCACCCCGATCCATAAAGATCACCCGGTCGGCAACGGTGCGGGCAAAGCCCATTTCGTGAGTAACACACAGCATGGTCATACCATCTTCAGCCAGGCCGATCATGGTATCCAGCACTTCCTTCACCATCTCAGGATCGAGCGCTGACGTCGGTTCATCGAACAGCATAATTTTTGGCTTCATGCAGAGCGATCGGGCAATGGCTACACGCTGCTGCTGACCACCGGAGAGCTGGCCAGGAAACTTGTGCGCATGCTCGGCAATACGCACTCGCTGCAGATAATGCATCGCCAGCTCATCGGCCTCTTTCTTCGGGATCTTTCTGACCCAGGAAGGGGCCAGCGTACAGTTCTGTAACACGGTCAGATGCGGAAACAGATTAAAGTGCTGGAAGACCATGCCCACTTCGGTTCGAACCCGTTCAATGTTGCGCACATCATCATTCAGATGAATACCATCGACGACAATGCGTCCCTGCTGATGCTCTTCAAGATGGTTTATGCAGCGAATGGTGGTCGATTTACCGGAGCCCGATGGGCCACACAGCACGATGCGCTCGCGGGGTTTAACCTGCAGGTTGATGTCTTTCAGTACGTGAAACTGCCCGTACCATTTATTCACGTTCTCAAGCGAAATCATCAACGCGTCGGAAGAGTGTGTCATAGAGTGTGTCATGTAAAACCTCAGTGCGATTTACGCCCGGTGTGAAAGCGCTTTTCCAGATACTGGCTGTAGCGCGACATGCTAAAACAGAAAATCCAATAGACCAGCGCGGCAAAGACATAACCTTCGGTCGACATGCCCAGCCACGTCGGATCGACGGTAGCCTGCTGGACGCTGCTGAACAGATCGAACAGGCCGATGATGATCACCAGGCTGGTATCTTTAAATAGCGCAATGATGGTATTCACCAGACCCGGGATGGTCATCTTGAGGGCCTGCGGCAGAATTACCAGCATCTGCGTCTTCCAGTAGCCCAGCGCCAGTGACTCGGCGGCCTCATACTGACCTTTCGGCAGCGCCTGCAAACCGCCCCGCACCACTTCAGCGACATAGGCGGACTGGAATAAAATCACCCCAACCAGCGCACGTACCAGTTTGTCGATGGTGGTGCCTTCAGCCATAAACAGCGGCAGCATCACCGATGACATAAACAGCACGGTGATCAGGGGAACGCCGCGCCAGAACTCGATGAAGATAATCGACAGCGTACGCACCACCGGCATCTTTGAACGACGTCCCAGCGCCAGTAAAATCCCCAGCGGCAGGGCGCCGGCAATCCCGACCGAAGCGATAATTAGCGTCAGGGTTAATCCACCCCACTGACGGGTTTCGACCCGCTCCAGTCCCAGATAGCCGCCATACAGCAGCAACCAGACAATCACCGGATAAACGACCACCCAGAGCGCGATGTAGCGTCCACGATACGGCAGGCTTTTAATAAACATCGGAACGATCGACAGCAGCCCAATCACCAGCGCCAGGTTAATTCGCCAGCGCAGTTCATGCGGATAGAGTCCATACATGAACTGACCGAAACGGGCATGGATAAACACCCAACAGGCACCCTCTTTGGTACAGTCGGCTCGGGTAGTACCGAACCAGTTAGCCTGAAAGATCAGCCAGTTCAGCGCAGGCGGAATCACGTGCCAGATGACCCAGATGCAAAACAGCGTAAGCAGGGAATTAAACCAGCTGGAGAATAAATTCTTACGCGCCCAACGCCAGGCGCGACTCGCCAGATTCGTCGGGACGGGGGGCGTTTCATGTGTAGTAACAGACATAGTCATCCCGTTCTCTTAACGCTCAACCAGCGCGATTTTGCGGTTGTAGAGGTTCATTAGCAGTGAAATCAGCAGGCTGATAATCAGATAAACGCCCATGGTGATAGCAATGGTCTCAATCGCCTGTCCGGTCTGATTGAGTACCGACCCGGCAAACAGCGACACCATATCGGGATACCCGATGGCGGCAGCCAGTGAGGAGTTTTTCACGATGTTCAGATACTGGCTGGTCAGCGGAGGAATGATCACACGCATCGCCTGCGGGATAATCACCTGTCGCAGGGTCACCGGATTAGGCAGGCCCAGCGATCGGGCCGCCTCATGCTGCCCGTACGGCACCGACTGAATTCCTGAGCGAATCACCTCAGCAATAAATGACGAGGTATAGATCGACAAGGCCAGGGTCAGCGCCGCCAGCTCAGGAATCATCACCGAGCCTCCGCGGAAGTTAAAACCGCGTAGCTGTGGCACGTCCCAGTGGGTCGCCGCGCCAAAACCAAGATGCGCAATCAGCGGGAACAGAATCAGCATCACGATAGCCGCCGGCCACGAGCGACGCAGCTGGCCGGTTTTCAACTGATGCTTACGGTTAAAGCGGTACAGCCCATAGCTGGCGGCTATCGCCAGCAGCAGCGCGATCACAAACGGCCAGCTGCCGGGCGCATAGGTTGGCCACGGGACGTATAAGCCACGATTGCTGACATACGCCAGGTCAAAGGCATTCAGTGCCTGACGCGGGCCCGGCAGATTGCGTAACACCGCAAAGTACCAGAAGAAGATCTGCAGCAGCGGCGGAATATTACGGAAGGTTTCGATATAGATATTCGAGAGTTTCCGCAGCAGCCAGTTGTCGGAAAGGCGCGCCAGACCAATAGCGAAACCGAGAATAGAAGCAAAAACGATACAGAGCGCAGAGACCAGCAGGGTGTTGGTTAATCCGACCATAAACACGCGGGCGTAGGTATCTCCCTCGGTGTAATCAATCAAATGCTGAACGATACCGAAACCGGCAGTGCGCTCAAGAAATCCAAACCCGGAGGTGATACCGCGGTTAGCCAGGTTAATAATGGTGTTATGAACCAGATAACCCACCACACCAAGCACCGCGACTATCGCTATTAACTGATAAAGCCAGGCGCGAACCGTGGGATTACCGAATGAAAAATCCCTTTTCACGGTTGGGCGTTGTGACATGTTGAAACCTCAGTAACGAAAGCTGGGGTAGGGCACCGCAGAATACGGTGCCCGATTGGCGAGGGAGACTTAACGTACTGGCGGTGCGTATTGAATGCCGCCCTGGTTCCACAACGCATTCTGACCGCGAGCGATCTTCAGGGCGCTGTCTTTACCGACGTTACGATCAAAGCTTTCCTGATAGTTGCCCACTTGCTTGATGATGTTGTAGGCCCACTTATTGTCCAGCTTCAGATCCTTACCAAAATCACCTTCAGCACCCAGCAGGTGTGCCATATCTGGCGTGGTTGGTTTGGCGGTCATCTGATCAACATTTTTCGATGAAATGCCCATCTCTTCAGCGTTCAGCATGGCGTAGAGCGACCATTTAACGATGGTGAACCAGTCATCATCACCGCGACGGACTACCGGGCCCAGCGGCTCTTTTGAGATCACTTCCGGCAGCACGATAAATTCATCAGGTTTGCCCAGTTTAATGCGTAACGCATAGAGCTGAGACTGGTCAGAGGCCAGCGTATCGCAGCGACCGCTGTCCAGCGCCTTGGCGGACTCGTCAGAGCGGTCAAAAGTCACCGGCGTGTACTGCATCTTATTGGCTTTGAAGAAGTCAGCCACGTTCAGTTCGGTATCGGTACCTGCCTGAATACAGACGGTGGCACCGTCCAGCTCTTTAGCACTTTTCAGCCCGGCTTTCTGGTGAGTCAGGAAGCCAATGCCGTCGTAATAGTTGACGCCCGCAAACAGGAAACCCATGCCGCCATCACGTGAGGAGGTCCAGGTGGTATTGCGCGACAGGATGTCGACTTCGCCGGATTGCAGCGCAGTGAAACGTTCTTTGGCTGTCAGCGGGGTATATTTCACTTTGGTCGCATCGCCAAACACGGCTGCGGCCGCCGCGCGGCAGACGTCAACGTCGATACCGGTAAATTTGCCGCTGGCATCTGCATAGGAGAAGCCAGGTAAGCCATCACTGATACCGCATTGGACAAAGCCTTTCTTCTTTATCGCATCCAGCGTCGTGCCGGCGTGAGCCTGCTGAGCAACGGCCAACAGCGAGGCCGCAGCAACCAGCGTAGAGAGCATCATCTTTTTCATAAAGCATCCTGTGTGGAGGAGAATCATGTTGTTATGTTTGCGCACTTTAATGTGCGTTTTTCCTGTCTGTGGCGGTCAGCCATTCACGACTCTGCAAAGCTGATGCCAAGTTTGCAGAAGCCTGAATTCTCATGAAAGTACGGTTAATAATCGGAAGTGATTTGAAAGTTCCGCTAATATCGCGCACCAAAAGGAAGCAATGCGAGTCGACCCGATCACATTTAGTGCAATTAGTTTCACTATATGGAAGCAATGTGAGCCATCGCTCAGGCGGAAATGTACGTAGAAGAGGCTTTGCTTTGAAAGGTGTACAGGATCACAGAAGCCAGTGCTGGCCGGGAATAGCTGGCGGGCAGACGCGGCGGGCCGGAGGCGTCAGAAGAGAAGGTTAAGAAAGCGAGGCAGTGAAATATCACGTCAGCGATTGCAACTATAGTTACCATATTGACGATAACTGTTTCACTCGTTTTCCCGACGCTTTGTGGAACAGCGCACAAATAAAAACGCCAGCCCGAAGGCTGGCGTAATTAACAGACAGAACCAGAATCAGTTCATGCCGTATTTTTTCAATTTCTTACGCAGCGTACCGCGGTTGATACCCATCATCAGGGCAGCACGGGTCTGGTTGCCACGGGTATACTGCATCACCATGTCCAACAGAGGCTGCTCGACTTCAGCCAAAACCAGCTCATACAGGTCACTGACATCCTGACCGTTCAGTTGAGCAAAATAGTTCTTCAGTGCCTGTTTAACCGAATCACGCAAAGGTTTTTGAGTTACCTGATCCTGTGAGTTAACGGTAGAAACGGTCAGTACGTCAGAATTTACGCGTTGTTCGAACATAGTTCTTTCAGCTCTTTATTTCGTTACGCAAGATTTTCGAAGTATGCCTCCAACGCCTCCAGCTGTTCGCTGGCATCCTCAATGGCGTTGAATGTGCGCCGAAACTGGTCATTCGGGGCGTGCTCCTGCAGATACCAGGAGACGTGCTTTCGCGCTATACGGTATCCCTTGCCTGAACCGTAAAAGTCGTGCAGCTCACGTATATGCGAAACAAGCAAGCGCTTGACCTCTGCCATTGGCAGCGGGGCAAGCAGCTCCCCAGTGTCCAGATAATGCTGGATTTCCCGGAAGATCCACGGTCTTCCCTGAGCAGCGCGTCCTATCATCAGAGCATCGGCCCCTGTATAGTCGAGCACCGCTCTGGCTTTATGCGGGTCAGTTATGTCTCCATTCGCGATAATCGGAATAGAAACACTCTGCTTAACTGTCCGAATGCTGTCATATTCAGCTTCCCCGTTGAACAGGCAGGCACGAGTGCGGCCATGTATCGTCAGAGCCTGAATACCACAGCGTTCAGCCAATTGGGCAATCGCGACACAGTTCCTGTTTTCAGGATCCCAGCCAGTACGAATTTTCAGTGTTACCGGCACATCCACTGCATTGACCACTGCGGAGAGGATTGACTCCACCACGGCGGGATATTGCAGCAAGGCTGAACCCGCCATTTTGCGGTTAACCTTCTTGGCAGGGCAGCCCATATTAATGTCGATAACCTGTGCACCGGCCTCAACATTAATCCGTGCAGCTTGCGCCATTTCGCTGGGATCGCAACCGGCGATTTGCACGGCGCGAATGCCTGGCTCATCGCTGTGCACCATACGTAAACGAGATTTGTCGCTGGCCCAGACTTCCGGGTTCGAAGACAACATCTCAGAGACCGCCATGCCTGCACCCATTTCATGACACAGCGTCCTGAATGGCCTGTCGGTAATCCCGGCCATCGGTGCTGCAATCAGTCGATTTCTCAGCTGGAGGTTTCCAATACGCATGAAGTCAGAATGGCCATACTGTGTCTGCAAGGCGGCGTATATTACGCATTTTTTCCGGAAGATGAAAGGCCAAACTTTGAACAATTGGCAAGAAAGATCAATGAAATCCGGGTCATTACCACTCGACTTACAAATTAAGCTTAAATATCATTGGATTAGAGATTTATGCTGAAATTGTGAGCAAACGTTTTTCCGAAAAAGCAGATGCGTTAGCCAGATAATAAACGTCACATGCCGTGATTAACGATACAAGCAACCATTGAGAATGCAGAAAGCCCGCAACTTACGCTACGGGCTGGCTGAATATGCTGTTAAGCCCTAACAGCATTGACCTGAAGAGCGTTCAGGCGACGACCGCACTTCGCGGATTCAGGCTTTCACACCGGTAATCCGGCACCACTCTTCTTTGACGGCCACCGGGTCAAGCGCGAACTGCGCTGCATAGGCTTCACAGACGCCCTCCGCCTGGCTCTCCAGTACACCAGAAAGTCCCAGATGGCCACCTGGCTTCGGCAGTACGCTAATCAGCGGTGCCAGCTCGCGTAACGGGCCTGCCAGGATATTGGCGACCACCACATCCGCCTGCAGGTTTTCCGGCTGCTGGTGGGGCAGGTAGAGCGACAGACGATCGGAGACGCCATTGCGCTCAGCGTTATCGCGGCTGGCCTGGATCGCCTGTGGATCGATATCGATACCAATCGCCTGCGCCGCACCGAGCTTCAGCGCAGCTATCGCCAGGATCCCGGAGCCACAGCCAAAGTCGATCACCGTTTTACCGGTCAGATCCAGCCCATCCAGCCAGGTCAGGCACAGCGACGTGGTCGGATGCGTGCCGGTGCCGAACGCCAGGCCCGGATCGAGCATCACGTTCACCGCCTCTGGATCCGGCACATCGCGCCAGCTTGGACAGATCCACAGCCGCTCGCCAAAACGCATCGGGTGAAAGTTTTCCATCCACTCGCGTTCCCAGTCTTTATCCTCGATTTGTTCGATCTTGTGCCGGAAATCGGCACCTAACAGCGGATGTTGCGCCAGTTCAGCGACGATGGCCGCCATATCGCTTTCTGCATCGAACAGGCCAATAACGTCGGTATCGCCCCACAGGCGGGTTTCACCCGGCAGCGGCTCATAGACCGGGTTGTCATGGGTATCCTGAAAAGTGACCGAAACAGCACCGGTCTCCATCAGCACATCGCTCAGCGTTTCAGCGTGCTCACCCGAGCTGTTTATCTTGATTTGAATCCACGGCATAACGTCTCTCTTACATTCAGTGTTGCGGCGCGTCGGCAGTTTGCGGCGCGCGTCCAAACAGGTTGCCGACTAAAAATGCCAGCAGGCTTAAAAGCAGGGAAGGCACAATCGGGTGGAATCCCATGATTTGCAGGTTAAGGCTCGCCAGAAACGCGTAACAGCCGCCGCCGGTGACCATGCCGGTAATCGCGCCCGCAGCATTGGCGCGTTCCCAGTAAAGGCCCAGCACCAGCGGCCAGAGGAAGACTGCTTCCAGGCCACCAAACGCCAGCAGATTGAGCCAGATAATCATATCGGGCGGATTCCAGGCGGCGATCAGCAACAGGATGCCGAGCGCAAAGGTAATGGCACCAGACAACAGTCGCAGCCGCGGCTCATTTTCCATCTGCTGCGGTGCCACGCGCAGATAGAGATCTTTAATCAGCGTAGCGGATGCCTGCAACAACTGGGCATTGATGGTCGACATAATCGCCGCCATTGGCGCCGCCAGAAACAGCCCGGCCGCCAGCGGCGGAAGCACGGTAATCATTAACGTCGGGATCACCCGGTCCGGCACCGTCAGATCGGGCAGTATGGCCCGGCCCAGCGCACCCGCCAGATGCATACCCAGCATCAGGACCACCACCACGATGGTGCCCAGAATGATCGCCCGATGCACCGCCTTGCTGTCTTTATAGGAGATGCAGCGCACAGCAGTATGGGGCAGGCCAATTACGCCAAAGCAGACCAGCACGATAAACGAACTCAGAAAGGTCGGGGTAATGATCTCGCCCGGTCCCTGCGGCGACAGCAACTGCGGATCAATAGCGTGCAGCTTTTGCACTGCGGTGCCCAGTCCGCCTGCCTGGTGGATCACGGCGAACAGCAGCAGGAACGTGCCGATCAGCATCACCACGCCCTGCATCGCGTCATTAAGCACGCTGGCACGGAAACCGCCAAAGGCGGTATAGAGCGCAATGGTGCCACCGAAAATCAGTAAGCCGGTGTCATACGGGATGCCTGCTGCCGTTTCCAGTAACCGCGCGCCGCCGATAAACTGCACCGTCATGGCCCCGATGAACGCGACCAGCAGGCTCAGGCTGG
Organism: Pantoea brenneri; assembly: GCF_038594305.1. Taxonomy (NCBI): domain Bacteria; kingdom Pseudomonadati; phylum Pseudomonadota; class Gammaproteobacteria; order Enterobacterales; family Erwiniaceae; genus Pantoea; species Pantoea brenneri. The sequence goes on from NZ_JBCGBG010000004.1 coordinate 8,615, forward strand.
CCAGCCAGATCAGCAGCGGACTTTGATAACGCGCATAGAGCATGTCATTCAGCGTTACCGCATTGTGCTTACGCGCCAGAATAGCGAATTTCTTGCCCAGCACGCCGAGTGATAGCCAGACGGCAGGAACCTGAACCATCGCCAGCAAAACCCATCCCAGACCATATTTGTAGGCGGCACCGGGCCCGCCAATAAACGAGCTGGCGCTGATATAGGTGGTGGTGAGAGTCATGGCCAGAACGAACCCGCCCATGGAGCGGCTGCCAAGGAAGTATTCGGTCAGAAAGTTGCCCTGACGCTGTTTACGGACCGCGAAGACGGACAGTCCGGCAATCAGCACCAGATAAATTAATAAAGGCAGGATAATTTCAAAATTCATTTTTATCCTCCAGCGACATGTCGCGGAAAATCACGCGGACCATCAGCCAGCATAAAAAAATGAACAGCAGGGGAGCAAACACGCAGGAAAGTTCGAACCAGCGCGGCAAGCCGGTGATCCCCGTTTCGCTCCCGCCCAGCCAGGCGGAAAACCCCCAAACGGCCAGCCAGAGCAGGGTCAGATAGAGTGACCAGCGGGCCTCTTTATGCGCCTGTATAAAACGAGCATCCATGTTTCAACCTTAACGCCAGCGGCAAAAGAAAAAGGCCGGATTAACCGGCCTCAGACTATCTCAGCGTTGCGATTACTTCTCGTGCAAGCCGAGTTTTTTCTCCAGATAGTGGATATTGGTTCCACCGTGCTGGAAGTTTTCGTCGGACATGATCTTCATCTGCAGTTCAATGTTGGTCTTGATACCGTCGATGATCAGTTCCGCCAGTGCATTCTTCATGCGGGCAATCGCCACTTCACGGGTTTCGCCGTAGGTGATCAGCTTGCCGATCATGGAATCGTAGTAAGGCGGCACGCTGTAACCGGAGTAAATATGCGACTCCCAGCGCACGCCAAAACCGCCTGGCGCGTGGAAACGGGTGATTTTGCCCGGACTTGGCAGGAAAGAGACCGGATCTTCAGCATTGATACGGCATTCAACCGCATGTCCGCGAATAATCACATCTTCCTGTTTGATCGACAGCGGCTGACCGGCAGCGATACGCAACTGCTCTTTGATCAGGTCGACGCCGGTAATCATCTCGGTCACCGGATGCTCTACCTGAATACGGGTGTTCATCTCAATGAAGTAGAACTCGCCGTTTTCATACAGGAACTCGAAAGTACCTGCACCGCGGTAGCCAATCTCAATACAAGCTTTAGCACAGCGATCGCCGATGAAGCTACGCAGTTCCGGCGTGATGCCTGGCGCTGGCGCTTCTTCCACCACTTTCTGGTGACGACGCTGCATTGAGCAGTCGCGTTCGCCCAGATAGATGGCGTTGCCCTGACCGTCGGCCAGTACCTGAATCTCGATGTGACGAGGATTCTCCAGATACTTCTCCATATAAACCATGTCGTTGTTGAAAGCCGCTTTGGCTTCCGCTTTCGTCATGTTGATGGATTGTTCCAGATCTTTGTCGCTGCGCACCACGCGCATACCGCGACCGCCGCCGCCGCCGGAGGCTTTGATGATCACCGGATAACCGATGCGCTTAGCGAAGGCACGGTTCTTTTCCATGTCATCGGTCAGCGAGCCGTCGGAACCAGGAACGGTTGGCACACCGGCTTTCTTCATCGCATTAATTGCGGACACTTTATCGCCCATCAGGCGAATGGTATCGGCTTTCGGGCCAATAAAGATAAAGCCAGAGCGCTCAACCTGCTCGGCAAAATCGGCATTCTCAGACAGGAAGCCGTAGCCAGGGTGAATCGCCACCGCGCCGGTGATTTCCGCTGCGGAGATCAGCGCCGGGATGTTGAGGTAACTTTTGACTGACTGCGCCGGGCCGATGCAGACGGTTTCGTCCGCCAGCAGCACGTGCTTCAGGTCACGGTCCGCGCTTGAGTGTACCGCCACAGTCTTGATGCCCAGTTCTTTACAGGCACGCAGAATGCGCAGCGCGATCTCACCGCGGTTAGCAATAACAATTTTATCCAGCATGGTCCGCCCCGTTATTCGATGACAACCAGTGGCTCGTCAAACTCGACCGGCTGACCGCTCTCGACCAGAATGGCTTTCACCACACCAGATTTGTCGGCTTCGATCTGGTTCATCATCTTCATGGCTTCGACGATGCACAGAGTATCGCCGGCGTTAACTTTCTGACCCACTTCGATGAAGGCTTTTGCGTCCGGGCTCGGGGTGCGATAGAAAGTCCCGACCATCGGCGAACGCACGATGTGGCCGCTGATTTCCGCGGGCGCTGCTTCTGCGATGGCAGCCACCGGTGCCACGGCAGTCGCCAGGGCAGGTTGCTGTACCGGCGCAGCATACGCCTGCTGCATCATCGGATAACCAACATTTGCAGGTGCACGGCTGATACGAACGGACTCTTCGCCCTCGGAGATTTCCAGCTCGGAGATGCCAGATTCTTCAACCAGTTCGATCAGTTTTTTAATTTTACGAATATCCATGAGTGGGGTTCCGTACTCAGTTTGATTAATTAGTTTGAGACAGGCGTTTTACTGCCGTTTGTAAAGCCCATGTGTAGCCGTCAGCGCCAAGCCCACAGATGACGCCAGCAGATACATCAGAAAGATAGGAGTGATGGCGGAAGGGCTCGCGTGCATGCACATTTGAGAGATGAACCTCAATAAACGGAATCGAAACCGCTAACAGGGCATCACGCAGCGCGACGCTGGTATGGGTAAACGCGGCAGGATTGATAATGATGTAATCCACATTGCCTTTGGCCTCATGAATGCGATCAATCAGCTGAAACTCAGCGTTGGATTGCAAGTGGCTTAACTCCACATTCAGTTGGTCTGCCTGACGTGTAAGATCATCCACAATCTGCTGCAGCGTGGTGTGACCATACTTGTCAGGTTCACGGCTTCCCAGCAAATTCAGGTTGGGTCCGTTTAAAAGCAGAATATGTAATTTATGCGCCATCTTGCTGCCATCTCCCGCAATCATTGAGGCATCGCGTAAAATACCTTGCCAATCTCCATTTGTCACCTTTCACGATGAAAAACAAGACCCGCTTTGCAATAAAGCCGGGCATTATATCCGTTTCGTGTCATTTCGCAGCAAAATACTGGTCTTATCTGCGAAGATGATCGGATGTGACCCGAAGGCCACATCTTTTAGCAGATAGTCAGGGAGGAAAACAACCACAGAAGGACTAGCGAGGCCACCATTTGAGGAACTTTTTGTAACGCCACGCTAACAACAAGGCGGCCAGTCCGGCATAGATAAGTGGCTGGGGCGACAAGGTTTTGACCGACCAGATGTAGTGAATCGGCACCAGGATCGCCACCAGATAGACGGCGTTATGCAGAGTTTGCCAGCGTTTGCCGAGCTTACGCTGCGCCCGCTGGAAGGAGGTCAGCGTCAGGGCCAGCAGTATCAGCCAGCTGATAATCCCCAGTGTCAGATAGGGACGAGAAATTAACTCACTGCCGAGCAGTCGCAGATTATCGGCACCCAGTTCCAGCAGGTAGTAGCTCAGCAGATGGAGAGAGGCCCAGACAAAGGTCCAGACACCCAGCAGACGGCGGGTCCGGATCAACAGCGGCTGTTTGCCATAGCGCGCCAGAGGCGACACCAGCAGCGTGCCCAGCAGCAGTTTCAGCGCCATGCGCCCGGTAAAATGTTGAATATCTTTCGCCGGGTCCGCACTTAATCCGCCCTGCAGGGCAGCCAGGATCAGATAAACCAGCGGCAGCAGGGCCGCCAGATGCAGGATCACCTTGAGCCAGGTGATCTGTTTTAACGACAGGCGTACCACTCAGTAATTCTCCCGCAGGTCGAGTCCGCGATAGAGTGAAGCGACCTGCTCTGCATAGCCGTTAAACAGCAGCGTAGGCTGACGCTCCACTTTCAGGCTGCCGCCGGGGCCAATAAAGCGCTCGGTAGCCTGCGACCAGCGCGGATGATTGACGTGCGGATTAACGTTGGCATAGAAGCCATACTCATCTGCCGCAATCTGATTCCAGGTGGTCGGTGGCTGATTCCCGGTCAGGGTGATTTTGACGATCGATTTAATTCCTTTAAAGCCATATTTCCACGGCACCGTCAGGCGAATTGGCGCGCCGTTCTGCGGCGGAAGCGCCTTACCGTAAACGCCGGTGCTCAGCAGTGTCAGAGGGTGCATCGCTTCATCCAGCCGTAGCCCTTCAACATAGGGATAATTAAGCCCGCCACCGATAAAACGGTCTTTCTGGCCCGGCATCTGTTCAGGATCGTACAGCGTCTGAAAGGCGACGAAACGCGCTTTGCTGGTGGGTTCGGCCAGAGAAATCAGCTTATTCAGTTCAAAGCCGACCCACGGTACCACCATCGACCAGGCCTCTACACAACGCATGCGGTAGATACGCTGCTCCATGGCAAAGCGTTTGAAAATGTCATCCATGTCCAGGGTGATCGGTTTCGCCACTTCGCCATCAATCGTCAGTTTCCACCCATCGGTTTTCAGCGTGCCGGCATTGGCCGCGGGATCGGCTTTATCCAGACCAAACTCATAAAAGTTGTTATAGCCAGAAACCTTCTCTGCCGGCGTTAAGGTCAGGTCGGCCTGATACTGTGGCGGTTTGCTAAAGTCCAGCGCCCGACCGGCGGGGGCGGGCGGGCGATCGTTGCCCTTGAACCAGCTGAGAATGTCCGCATTGGCTACGCCCGGCAGACCGATCGCCGCCGCGCTCAGTCCCAGCGTTTTCAGCACCTGGCGGCGCTTCATATTAAAAATGTTTTCCGGCGTTACGTCGGCTTCCGTCAGATCAGTGTTGCGCTTCATAGTGCACTCTCCAGCCGTGGTCTTATTGACCAGCATGATGACTATTACCGATTGCAGCCAGTTTCGCCGTTAAAATGTGAAATTTCCTGGCTGCCGGAGACGATGAGAATGCACCGAAAAGCGCTGGGATCAACGCCAGCGCCCCTTTCCCGACGATATACTTCCGCTTCAGTCGTCACGGCGCTGTCGCTAAACGCAAATTATGCTATTTTGCTCGCGTTTTCGTCAGGCTGACGGTACAAGGGTGGGTGATCCGGTTATCACCGCAGTAACACAGGCACAGGGATGCGATTAACCACAAAACTATCTGCGTTTATTACCTTTCTTAGCATACTGGCAATGTTATTAATGCTGGTGGGCTGTGCTTTTAGCGTTTTCTGGTTCAGTCATCAGCGGGTCGAACAGCGCGCGCAGGTGCTGGCAACCGAAGTGGATCAGGCGCTGCTTATCCAGTCGCCCGACCAGCTGCACAGCTGGATTACCCGATTAATGCCGATTATCAACGCCGAGCAGATTCAACTCTACAGCGGCGACCACATCTTTTTCTCTCTCTCCCGTCACGAAAACCTGATGCTCGACCATCAGCCCAATCGCTTCGTCCAGTTTGATGTGCCGTTAATCCATCAGCCTGGAGTGCATGTGCGGGTGGTCACCCTCGATCCTGCCCGCACCTGGCTGCGCTCCATTATCGGGACCTATGCGATGGGCACGGTATCAACGGTGGTGCTGGTGATGAGCCTGCTGCTGTTTATTCTGCACCGCTGGTTACGTCGCCAGTGGCGCGGCATGGAGCACCTGGAAATACGCGCAGAGGCGATTATTGACGGTGAGCGTGGGGTAGTACCGAAACGTAATCTGGATGAGTGGCCGCCCAGGGCGAGCCGCGCGCTGGATGTACTGCTATCCGATTTACAGGAAGCGGGTGAACAGCGTTTGCGTATCGATACGCTGATCCGCACCTTTGCTGCTCAGGATAGCCGTACCGGTCTGAATAATCGCCTGTTCTTTGACAGTCAGCTCGCCACGCTGCTGGAGGATCAGGAGGATGTCGGTACCCATGGCGTGGTCATGATGGTACGGCTGCCGGATCTGGACACGTTGAGCGAAACGCTGGAGCCAGGGTTGATCGATGAGTATCTGTTTAACATCGTCAACATGCTCTCCACCTTTGTGCTGCGTTATCCCGGTGCTCTGCTGGCGCGCTATTTCCGCAGTGATTTTGCGGTGCTACTGCCGCATCGCAGCCTGAAAGAGGCCAACAGCATCGCCGATCAGCTGATCAACGCCGTCGATTCGCTGCCGCCGATGCGAATGGTCAATCGCGATGATCTTATTCACATTGGTATCAGCGCCTGGCACAGCGGGCAGACGGTGCCGCAGGTGATGGAAAATGTCGAAATGGCGACCCGACGCGCGGCGCTGTTAGGGGGCAACAACTGGACCAACGGAGCCGGTAATCCTCAGGATGCCGGACGTGGAAGCGTGCGCTGGCGTACCCTGCTGGAAAACACCCTCAGTCGCGGTGGTCCGCGCCTGTACCAGAAACCAGCCGTCAATATGGAAGGCAAGGTGCAGCATCGCGTGATGCTGACCCGTATCTTTGACGGTGATAAAGAGGTTTTGGCAGCAGAATATATGCCGCTGGTCCAGCAGCTCGGCATGGCCGATAGCTGGGATCGCCAGCTGGTCACCCGCATTGCCGCCTTATCTGAACTCTGGCCGGAAGAGACGCTGGTGATACCGGTCACTATCGACTCGCTGCTGCACCGATCTTTCGTGCTCTGGTTGCAGAATATGTTGCTGCAATGCCCCAAAGGACAAAGAAAGCGATTTTTATTTGAACTTGCCGAGGCAGATGTCTGTCAACACATCAGCCGTTTAACGCCGGTGTTCCGCGCCCTTAAGGCATTTGGCTGTCGTGTCGCGGTTAATCAGGCCGGTTTAACCGTGGTCAGCAGTGCCTACATTCGCCAGCTGCCGGTGGAACTGATCAAACTTGATGCCGGTCTGGTACGCAATATTGAGCGTCGCACTGAAAATCAGCTGTTTGTACAGAGCCTGCTGGAAGTGTGTAAATCGACCAATACCCAGGTGTTTGCTGCCGGCGTCCGCACTAAAGCGGAGTGGCAAACGCTGGTGGCGTTAGGAGTGGCAGGTGGACAGGGCGACTTCTTTGCCCCTTCGCAGCCGGTAAACAGTAATGTGAAAAAGTATTCTCAACGTTACCGTATTTAGTGGATTGCGCCCTTTTTGACGGTGACGCAGGCTTTTTTTAGCCTTGAGTCCGGGTCGGGTCGCAAAACTGGCTGTCGGAAATGTTAGATTTTATGTCGGAAACCCAGGCCTGAAAGGCGATAAAAACCGGCACCGATGGCGTCTTATCGCCATTCCGCTGTCAATGATGGCCGGTTCCGATGACTTAAACGCAATTTGGCGTCTTTTTTCACCGAAGCAGAACGTTTTTGCGCCTTGTGGCAGCTTCGTGTGGTTGGTAAAGTAAGCGGATTTTATTTTCCGCCCCCAGCTTGCAGGATTATCCCTTAGTATGTTTAAAAAATTTCGTGGCATGTTTTCCAATGACTTGTCCATTGACCTGGGTACCGCGAATACCCTGATTTATGTGAAAGGACAAGGCATCGTGCTGAACGAGCCTTCCGTGGTCGCTATTCGCCAGGATCGTGCCGGTTCACCGAAAAGTGTCGCGGCCGTTGGTCATGACGCAAAACAGATGCTTGGCCGAACGCCAGGCAATATCGCAGCTATTCGCCCGATGAAAGATGGCGTAATCGCTGACTTTTTCGTCACCGAAAAGATGCTGCAGCACTTCATCAAACAAGTTCACAGCAACAGTTTCATGCGTCCCAGCCCGCGCGTGCTGGTCTGCGTACCCGTCGGGGCAACGCAGGTAGAACGTCGCGCCATCCGTGAGTCTGCTCAGGGTGCTGGCGCACGTGAAGTCTTCCTGATTGAAGAGCCAATGGCTGCGGCGATTGGCGCTGGCCTGCCGGTATCAGAAGCGACCGGTTCAATGGTAGTCGATATCGGTGGCGGTACCACAGAAGTGGCGGTGATCTCGCTGAACGGCGTGGTGTACTCCTCGTCGGTGCGTATTGGTGGTGACCGTTTCGATGAAGCTATTATTAATTATGTGCGTCGTAACTACGGTTCACTGATTGGTGAAGCTACCGCAGAACGTATCAAGCATGAGATCGGCTCAGCCTATCCGGGCGATGAAGTTCGCGAAATTGAAGTTCGTGGCCGTAACCTGGCTGAAGGTGTACCGCGCGGCTTTACGCTGAACTCCAATGAAATTCTCGAAGCGCTGCAGGAGCCGTTAACCGGCATCGTTAGCGCGGTGATGGTCGCCCTGGAACAGTGTCCGCCAGAGCTGGCGTCGGATATCTCCGAGCGCGGCATGGTGCTGACCGGCGGTGGTGCGCTGCTGCGTAATCTGGATCGTCTGCTGATGGAAGAGACCGGCATTCCGGTGGTTGTCGCTGAAGATCCGCTGACCTGTGTGGCACGCGGTGGTGGCAAGGCGTTGGAAATGATCGACATGCATGGCGGCGATTTGTTCAGCGAAGAATAATTGCCTCAACCGGCTGAGAACGTCATGACGATGCGCAGGGAGTCGCGTGTCAACCGGCGCACTATGCGCCGGTGCAATGCGTCCAGCTCAGGGAAGCGCGGTGTCATACCGGGTTTCCTTACCTGTCGTCGAGGATCACGCAGATTATATGAAGCCGATTTTTAGCAGGGGACCATCCCTGCAGTTGCGTCTTTTCCTGGCCGTCATCGTGGCGATTGCCATTATCATTGCTGACAGCCGTGTGGGTTCTTTTACCCAAATACGCAACTATCTGGATACGTCGGTCAGTCCGTTTTACTTCCTGGCCAATGGGCCGCGCCAGATTCTGGATGGCGTGTCGGAGTCGCTGGCGTCACGTCAGCAGCTTGAGCAGGAAAACAAAGCCTTACGTCGCGAGCTCTTCCTGAAAAACAGTAACCTGCTAATGCTGGGGCAATACAAGCAGGAAAACGCACGCCTGCGTGAACTGCTGGGTTCACCGCTGCGTCAGGATGAGCAAAAGATGGTAACGCAGGTCATCTCGACCGGCACTGACCCTTATACCGACCAGGTGGTGATCGACAAAGGCAGCGTTAACGGTGTCTATGAAGGTCAGCCGGTCATCAGTGATAAAGGGGTGGTCGGACAGGTGATTGCGGTCAGTCAACTGACCAGCCGCGTATTGCTGATTTGCGATGCATCGCACGCGCTGCCGATCCAGGTATTGCGTAATGACATTCGCGTCATTGCCGCCGGTAATGGCTGTACCGAAGATCTCCAGCTTGAGCATCTGCCGGGTAATACTGATATCCGGGTCGGTGACGTGCTGGTGACTTCCGGTATTGGCGGCCGCTTCCCGGAAGGTTATCCGGTGGGTGTGGTTTCCTCGGTTAAAGTCGATACCCAACGCGCTTATACCGTGATTCAGGCACATCCGACCGCCGGCCTGCAGCGTCTGCGCTATCTGCTGCTGCTGTGGGGCGCCGACCGTAATGGCGATATGCCGCTGCCGCAGGATGAAGTGCATCGCGTCGCCAACGAACGACTGATGCAAATGATGCCGCAGGTTCTGCCGCCAGCCGGAGAAATGGGACCGCCAGCGCCAGCCGCCCAGATGGGTCCGCCGGCACCGGCGAACGGCAGCAGTGCCGGACAGGGCAGTACTTCGCGTTCACGCGGAGGTCAGCCTTGAGTCGATATCGCAGCCAGGGACGTTGGGTCATCTGGCTCTCTTTCCTGGTTGCGCTGGTCCTGCAAATCATGCCGTGGCCGGATCAGATTTATATGTTCCGGCCCTCATGGTTATTACTGATCCTCATCTATTGGGTGCTCGCCCTGCCGCATCGGGTTAACGTCGGCAGCGGCTTCCTGATGGGCGCCATTATGGATCTGATCGCCGGCTCCACCCTCGGAGTGCGTGCGCTGGCGCTCAGCATCATCGCCTACCTGATCGCCTTTAAGTTCCAGTTATTCCGCAACTTAGCGTTGTGGCAGCAAGCGTTAATGGTTATGGTGCTGTCTCTGGCTATGGATGTGATTGTCTTCTGGGCGGAATTCCTGGTTATCAACGTTTCATTCCGACCTGAAATTTTCTGGAGCAGTGTCGTCGACGGTATCCTCTGGCCATGGCTATTCTTACTCATGAGAAAGATTCGTCGTCAGTTTGCTGTTCAATAAGGAAATTTATGGTAACCCTTTATCTTGCTTCCGGTTCACCGCGTCGGCGTGAGCTGTTAACGCAGCTTGGCCTGACCTTCGAGCGCATCGTGACTGACGTTGAAGAACAGCGGCAGCCAAATGAAGTGGCTGAACACTATGTTCGTCGCCTGGCCAATGACAAAGCGCAGGCGGGCGTCCGGCTGGCCGCGCAGGATCTGCCAGTGCTGGGTGCCGATACGATCGTCGTGCTGAACGGTGAAGTACTGGAAAAGCCGCACGATGCGGCCCATGCGGCCGAAATGCTGCATAAGCTCTCCGGGCAGACTCATCAGGTGATGACCGCAGTGGCACTGGCCGATCGTCATCAGGCGCTGGATTGCGTGGTTACCACCGATGTGACATTTCGCACCTTAACCGCATCCGATATCACCGACTATATTGCAACCGGTGAGCCGATGGATAAAGCCGGCGCATACGGCATTCAGGGCAGGGGCGGGAACTTTGTCCGCAAAATTAATGGGAGCTACCACGCGGTGGTTGGACTGCCTTTGGTTGAGACCGAAGAGTTGCTCAGCCATTTTCAGTCACTGCGTGCCGTAAGGGGTCAACATGACGGCTGAATTACTGGTTAACGTCACGCCTTCTGAAACGCGTGTTGCCTATATTGATGGTGGCATACTGCAGGAAATCCACATTGAGCGCGAAGCCCGACGCGGTATCGTCGGTAATATCTATAAAGGCCGGGTGAGCCGGGTGCTGCCGGGCATGCAGGCCGCGTTCGTCGATATTGGTCTGGATAAAGCCGCGTTTTTGCACGCCTCAGACATCATGCCGCACACCGAATGTGTGGCGGGTGATGAAAAGAAAAACTTCATCGTACGCGATATCGCTGAGCTGGTGCGTCAGGGGCAGGATCTGGTGGTGCAGGTGGTGAAAGATCCGCTGGGCACTAAAGGTGCACGCCTGACCACTGATATTACACTGCCGTCGCGCTATCTGGTGTTTATGCCAGGCGCGTCGCACGTGGGCGTCTCTCAGCGTATCGACAGTGAAAAAGAGCGCGAACGTCTTAAGGCGGTGGTCGCCGACTATTGCGATCATCTGGGCGGTTTTATTATCCGCACCGCCGCAGAAGGCATCGGCGAAGAGGAGCTGGCGCAGGATGCAGCGTTTCTCAAGCGTCTGTGGACCAAAGTCAGCGAGCGCAAAAAGCGCAACCAGACCCGCTGTCTGCTCTACGGTGAGCTGGCCTTAGCCCAGCGTATTTTGCGCGATTTCGCCGGCGCAGCGCTGGACCGCATCCGGGTCGATTCGCGTCTGACCTGCGATATGCTGGTGGAGTTTACCAGTGAATATATTCCGGAAATGGCCGGTAAGCTGGAGCTCTACAATGGCAAACAGCCGATATTCGATCTGTTTGATGTAGAAAATGAGATTCAGCGCTCGCTGGATCGCAAAGTTGAACTAAAGTCTGGCGGATACCTGATCATCGATCAAACCGAAGCGATGACCACCATCGACATCAACACCGGTGCCTTTGTCGGCCATCGCAATCTTGATGAGACTATTTTTAATACCAATGTTGAAGCCACTCAGGCGATAGCGCGTCAGCTGCGACTGCGTAATCTTGGCGGCATCATCATTATCGACTTCATCGACATGAGTAACGAAGAGCATCGCCGTCGGGTGCTGCACTCGCTGGAGACCGCCCTCAGCAAAGATCGGGTGAAGACCGGCATCAGTGGTTTCTCGGCGCTGGGCCTGGTGGAGATGACGCGCAAACGGACGCGTGAAAGTATTGAGCACGTGCTGTGTGAGGATTGTCCGGTGTGTAAAGGACGCGGCACGCTGAAGACGGTTGAAACGGTCTGTTATGAAATCATGCGTGAGATTGTGCGGGTACATCATGCCTATGATGCTGACCGCTTCCTGGTCTACGTCTCGCCGACCGTCGGCGAAGCGCTGAAAACCGATGAGTCTCATGCGCTGGCAGAGGTCGAAATCTTTGTCGGCAAACAGGTCAAAGTCCACGTTGAAGCGCTCTATACCCAGGAGCAGTTTGACGTGGTGATGATGTAATATCAGACCCGTCAGCCCGACCGGCTTTGCTCAAATCGTCGGGCTAAAAAATCGCCCTTGTCTGGGATAACATGCGTCTTTCCGGCGCAGTTGTCTGAAGACGGCCGGGTAACAGAACTAACTATCCGTCGTTTACGGAAGGCAAGGAGAGATGTGAGTGAGGCAGTTGCCGAGGATCTTGTTACTGCTGGTCGCCGCGATCATCGTGATTGTCGCGCTGCTGGTCAGCGGGCTGCGTCTGGTGATGCCGCATCTCGACAGCTATCGCAATAACCTTCTGCAATTCGTCTCGGATCGCACCGGCGTGCCGGTTCACGCCAGTAAGCTGCAGGGAAAGTGGGAGAATTTTGGCCCCACTCTGCAGGTCCGGGATCTCAGCGTCGATCTGCAGGAAAACGGCAAGCTGACCATCGCCCGCATCAATCTGGCGCTCGACGTCTGGCAATCCCTGCTGCACTGGCGCTGGCAATTCCGCGACCTCACTTTCTGGCAGCTGCATCTCGACAGCAACCGCCCGCTGCTGGACAGCGACAAAGAGAAGAACAGCTTCCGGCCGGCGCAAATCAATGAACTGTTCCTGCGCCAGTTTGACCACTTCGACCTGCGTGACAGCACCATTCGTTTTCGTACGCCTTCCGGGCAGCATGCCGAGCTGGCTATTCCGCGACTCACCTGGCTGAATGAGAAAACCCGCCATCGGGCAGAAGGTGAAGTCAGCCTGTCGAGCTTTACCGGCCAGCACGGCGTGGTTCAGGTACGGCTCGATCTTAATGACAGCAACGGCCTGCTGAATGATGGCCGCATCTGGATGCAGGCCGATGACGTGGATATGCGTCCGTGGCTGGGCCGCTGGATGCGGGATAATACCCGGCTGGACAGCGCCCGTTTTAGCCTGGCTGCCTGGGTTAACCTGCGCGACGGCGATATTTATGCCGGTGACCTGCTGCTGAGCCGCGGCGGTGCCAGCTGGCAGGGCGAAACGGGCCAGCATACGCTGCAGGTGGACGGCCTGACGGCGCACCTGTCGCGCTTCCAGAACGGCTGGGTGGTGAATGTGCCACAAACCCGCCTCAGCACCGATGGCAATCCGTGGCCGGCCGGTCACTTCTCGCTGTTATGGCGACCGGAAGATAAGCAGATGCTGGGTGCCAATGGTCAGCCTGAAGTGCGGGTACGCGCCACCCAACTGGCGCTGGATCATATTGCACCGATCGTGCCGCTGTTTGCGCCGCTCTCGCCAGCGCTGTTTGAGAACTGGCGTACGCTGCGGCCGCAGGGCACCATTGATGGCCTCGCCCTGGATATTCCGTTACAGCAGCCTGACCAGACCCGTCTGCAGGTGAAATGGCGCGACTTCAGCTGGCAGCACTGGAAGCTTCTGCCTGGCATCAGTCACTTAAGCGGCGAAGCGCGTGGCAGCCTGAATCATGGCCAGGTCAGCGTTGATATGGGCGCGGCGACCGTGCCTTATGGCGATGTTTTCCAGGCTCCGCTCGAGATTAAACAGGTTACCGGTGCCGTGCGCTGGCAGCGCGATGAACATGGCCTGACGTTGACGGGCGAAAACCTCGATCTGCAGGCGCGCTCGTTGTGGGCGCGGGGTGACTTCAGCTATCAGCAAAACAGCGGAGGCGAGCCGCGGCTGGACATTCTTGCTGGTATCCGGATAACCGATGCGGGCGATGCCTGGCGCTATTTCCCGGTGCCATTGATGGGCAACGGGCTGACGCATTATCTGAGCGGAGCGGTGAAGGGCGGTAAAGTGGATAACGCCACGCTGCTGTTTGCCGGTAACCCGGCGCTATTCCCGTTCAAGCACAACGACGGTATGTTCCAGGTCTGGGTTCCGCTGCGGCAGGCGACCTATGCCTTCCAGCCCAAATGGCCGGCGCTCAGCAATCTGGATATCGATCTTAACTTCCTGAACGACGGCTTATGGATGAACGCCCCGACCGCTCGCCTTGGCGACGTTGAGGCGCGTAACGTTAGCGCCGTTATCCCGGACTACCTGAAAGAGAAGCTGATTATTGATGGCGACATCAGCGGAGAAGGGAAACAAATCGCCGATTACTTCCAGCAGACGCCGCTGAAAGCGTCACTCGGCGCAGCACTGGAGCAGCTGGAAATTAAAGGTACCACCCGGGGCCACCTGAATCTCGATATCCCGCTTGATGGTCAGCAGGTCCACGCCAGCGGTAACGTGGTCATGAACAATAACGCGCTGTTTATCAAGCCGCTAAAAACCACGCTGACCAACCTTACCGGTCGTTTCCGTTACAACAACGGTAATCTGGAGAGTGAAGAGATGCAGGCGCGGTGGTTCGGTCAGCCGCTGGGCGTCAGTTTCAGCACCAAAGAGAACCCGGATGATTTTGGCGTTAAGGTGAAACTGCTGGGGGACTGGCAACCGGCTAAAATCAGCCAGATTCCTGCCACCGTAAGCCGCCAGCTCGCTGGACATCTGCCGTGGCAGGGCGACGTGGATATCACGCTGCCGCATCGCGGCGGCGCGCGGTACGAAGTAGAGCTGAACGGCGATGGCAAAGAAGTGAGCAGTCGCTTACCTTCACCGCTGGATAAAAAGGCCGGTGAGGCGATGCCGATTGCTATCAAAGCCAGCGGCGACCTGCAGCATTTCGATCTCAGTGGCAGCGTGGCTGCACGCCATCGGTTTAACAGCCGCTGGCTGCTGGAGCCGACCTTACGCGTTGATCGCGGCATCTGGCTGAATGACGCAGCGAAAACGCCGGCGCTTCCCGATCATGCCGGTATGGTGCTTAATCTGCCACCGCTGGATGGCGAAGCCTGGGTAGCGATGATGGCTGGCGGAAGTGGTAGCGCTGGCGGCAGCGGCGGAGAACGTCAGCTGGGCGGCGTGACGCTGCCGGGCAACCTCACACTGCGCAGCCCGGCGGTAACGCTGGCGGGGCAGCAGTGGCATGCGGTAGACGCGACGCTGGCAGAAACGGCCGGTGGCAATGCGCAGGTCAGCATTAACGCCGAGGAAATACGCGGTAAGCTGGAAATAGCCGCGAAGGCGCCGTGGCAGATCGGGCTGGATTACCTCTATTACAATCCGCAATGGGACCATGAGGCACAGCAGGGCGGCAACGCCAGCTCTCAGCAAGCCAGCCAGATTAATTTCAGCGGCTGGCCAGCCTTGCAGTTGCGCTGCGCGGAGTGCTGGGTGCTGGGACAGAAATATGGACGAGTCGCGGCGACGCTGCAACCGAAAGGCGATACGTTAGCACTGACTAACGGCACGGTAGATACCGGCAGCTCGCAGCTGAAAATTAAGGGTGAATGGGTTAACCGTCACGATGACCCGCGCACCTCACTGAAAGGCACGCTGAAAGGGCCTAATATCAATAACGCCACCAACTGGTTTGGCGTGAATACCCCGCTGCGCGATGCGCCGTTCAATATCGATTACGATTTGCACTGGCGTGCGGCACCGTGGCAGCCGTCAGCCGAAACCCTGAGCGGCACCCTGAAAACCCACTTTGGCAAAGGCCAGATTGCGGATGTGAACACCGGTACCGCCGGACAAATCCTGCGTCTGTTCAGCTTCGACGCGCTGCTGCGCAAACTGCGCTTCGATTTCAGTGACACCTTTAACGATGGCTTCTATTTTGATTCGATTAACGGTACCGCCTGGATCGAAAATGGCGTGATGCGCACCGATAACCTGCAGGTTGATGGACTGGAAGCGGACATCGCCATGCAGGGCAATATGGACCTGGTTAAGCGTCGGATCGATATGGAAGCCGTCATCACCCCGGAAATTTCTGCCTCGGTCGGTGTCGCGGCGGCGTTCGTGGTTAATCCGGTGATTGGCGCGGCGGTGTTCGCCGCCAGTAAAGTTCTGGGACCGGTATGGAACCGGATATCGCTGCTGCGTTATCACATCAGTGGCCCGCTGGATAAACCGGAAATCAATGAAGTACTGCGTAAACCGCGTGAAACTGACAACAAGTGAATTTGACGCGGTACCGGAATTACCGCAGGCTATGATTATCCGAGCACATAATGAGTGAGAAACGATGACTCTGAACCTGGTAAGTGAGCAGTTACTAACTGCTAACGGCATTAATCAGCAGGACCTTTTTTCCCTGTTAGGGCAGCTTTCAGAACGTCGTCTGGATTATGCCGATCTCTATTTTCAGTCCAGTTTCCACGAATCCTGGGTGCTGGAAGACAAAATCATTAAAGATGGCTCTTACCATATTGACCAGGGCGTCGGCGTGCGCGCCGTCAGCGGTGAGAAAACCGGCTTTGCCTACGCCGATCAGATCACGCTGAATGCGCTGCGTCTGTCATCGGAAGCGGCGCGCAGCATTGTTCGCGAACAGGGCAACGGTAAGGCGCATACCCTTTCCGCGGTGATGAACCGCTCGCTCTATTCCACCGTTGATCCGCTCAGCAGTCTGACGCGTGAAGATAAAATTGCCCTGCTGCACCGTGTCGATCAGGTGGCCCGCGCTGCCGACCCGCGGGTGCAGGAGGTCAACGCCAGCCTGAGCGGTGTGTACGAGCAGGTGCTGGTCGCCGCGACGGATGGCACGCTGGCAGCCGATGTTCGTCCGCTGGTACGTCTCTCGATCAGTGTGCAGGTTGAAGATCAGGGTAAACGTGAACGCGGCTCAAGCGGCGGCGGTGCACGTACCGGTTATGAATTTTTCCTCGCCGATGAAAATGGCGATGTGCGGGCTGATGCCTGGGCGCGTGAAGCGGTGCGGATGGCGCTGGTTAACCTCTCTGCTGTGGCGGCACCTGCCGGTACCTTGCCGGTGGTGCTGGGCGCAGGCTGGCCGGGTGTCCTGCTGCATGAAGCCGTCGGACACGGACTGGAAGGCGACTTCAACCGTCGTGGCACCTCGGTATTCAGCGGCAAGATGGGCCAGCTGGTGGCGTCAGAACTCTGTACCGTGGTTGATGACGGTACCATTGAAGGACTGCGCGGTTCACTGGCGGTCGATGATGAAGGCGTTCCGGGTCAGTACAACATGCTGATTGAGAACGGCGTACTCAAAGGCTACATGCAGGATAAACTCAATGCGCGCCTGATGGGCGTCAGTCCTACCGGTAACGGTCGTCGTGAATCTTACGCCCACCTGCCGATGCCGCGCATGACCAACACCTACATGCTGGCCGGTAAGTCGACGCCGCAGGAGATCATCGAAAGCGTTGAATATGGTCTGTATGCGCCCAACTTTGGTGGCGGCCAGGTGGACATCACCTCAGGCAAGTTTGTCTTCTCAACCTCAGAAGCGTATCTGATTGAAAAGGGCAAAATCACCAAACCGGTGAAAGGGGCGACGCTGATTGGTTCCGGCATTGAAGCGATGCAGCAAATCTCAATGGTGGGTAATGATCTGGCGCTGGATAAAGGCGTTGGCGTTTGCGGCAAGGAAGGCCAGAGCGTGCCGGTTGGCGTCGGTCAGCCCACTCTGAAGCTGGATAAACTGACGATTGGCGGCACCGCCTGATAGTCTGTTAACAACCCGCCGGCAGGCGGGTTGTTAGCTTTTACGCTGCTGTTGATACTGTTCCGCCACCTGCTGGAAATAGCCGGTCAGATAGTCGATACAGACCTGCACCTTAAGCGGCAACTTATCCTTTTCGGTATAGAGCGCATAGACCGGACGGGGCTCGGATTGATACTGCGGAAACAGAATATCGATCTCACCGGCGTTGATCTCATCAATAACCCACATCATCGGCACATAAGCGATGCCGTTACCCGCCTTCAGCCAGCGAATCAGGGTCAGGGAATCATTGGTGACAAACCGTCCCTGCGGCGCCAGTCGCGTCACCAGACCTTCAGGCGCAATCAGCTCAAAGTTATTATCGGGACGTACGCTGTATTCCAGCCAGGCAAAATTATCGATATCCCCCGGTTTTTCCGGCGTGCCGTGCTGCGCCAGATAACTCTTAGCTGCGCACACCACCATCGGCATTGCCCCAAGGCGCCGCGAAAACAGGCTGGAATCTTTTAACGCTCCGACCCGAATCACCAGATCCAGTCCATCGGCGATCAGGTCCGGGGCCGGAATGCCGGTGACCAGATTAACGCTCAGTCCCGGATACTCACGCAGCATATCGCTGGTCATGCCGGCCAGCACGTTCTGCGCCATGGTCGAGGAGCTGCCAATACGCAGCACGCCAATCGGCGTGTTGTTAAAGGCATAAAGCTGCTCGTGCACCTGAGTGGCTTCGGCCAGCATGCGACGACAGCCCTGATAATAAATTTTACCCGCTTCGGTCAGGCCGATGCTGCGGGTACTGCGATTAAGCAGTTTAACCTGCAGCTCATCTTCCAGTTTTGCCACTATCTGGCTGATAGAAGAGACGCTCAGATGAAGCTGGCGCGCGGCAGCGGTAAATGAACCCAGTTCAACCACTTTGGCGAAAATGGACATGCCCTTCAGTCGTTCCATTATTTACTCTGGCTTAAAAGTGATTTAGATCACATTCTGTAGAAAACTTATAGTCAGGCGCGTTACTATAAGCGCGCCGGGGTATCTCCCGGTGATTCTTCATTGCCTGATGCCCTTCGATGATACGCTATTATTAAGCCAGCTGGGGTTCGGATAGAGCAGCCAGTGGGTTTTCCTGCGGCATCTGACGAGGCAAAGGAGTCTTCCGGCAAGGTCGAACTAAGGATTTCTGATGAGTGTGCTTCCGGTATTTGTCATGTTTGGGCTCTCTTTTCCGCCCGTTTTCATCGAATTAATTATCTCGCTAATGCTGTTCTGGTTAGTGAAACGCGTGCTGACGCCGAGCGGTATTTATGATCTTGTCTGGCATCCGGCACTTTTTAATACAGCACTTTACTGCTGTGTGTTTTACCTTGTATCCCGTTTATTTGTCTGAGGTTTAAGTGAAAGCACTCATAAGAAAAATCGCGCGTTACGCGATTACGATCCTGCTGGTCATCATTGCTGTGGTGATTATTTTCCGTGCCTGGGTGTTTTATACCGAATCACCCTGGACCCGTGACGCAAAATTCGCTGCCGATGTCGTCGCCATCTCACCCGATGTCACCGGTCTGATTACCGACGTCCCGGTTCACGACAACCAGCTGGTGAAGAAGGGCGATACCCTGTTTGTGGTCGATCGGCCGCGCTACCAGAAAGCGCTGGATCAGGCACAGGCTGATGTCGAATATTACCAGGCGCTGGTCAGCGAGAAACGCCGTGAAGCGGGACGTCGTAACCAGCTGGGCACCTCGGCCATGTCACGCGAAGCGATCGACCAGGCTAACAACGATC
This sequence comes from Pantoea brenneri, assembly GCF_038594305.1. Lineage (NCBI taxonomy): Bacteria > Pseudomonadati > Pseudomonadota > Gammaproteobacteria > Enterobacterales > Erwiniaceae > Pantoea > Pantoea brenneri. The sequence continues at coordinate 28,022 of NZ_JBCGBG010000004.1, forward strand.
TGCAAACCAGCGAACATCAGCTGGCGAAATCGGTGGCGACCCGCGATCTGGCGAAGATCGATCTGGAACGCACCACCGTGAAAGCGCCGTCCGATGGCTGGGTGACGAACCTGAATGTCTACGAAGGGGAGTTCATCACCCGCGGCTCGGTGGCGGTGGCGCTGGTTCAGCAGCACTCCTTCTACGTGCTGGCCTACCTGGAAGAGACCAAACTGCACGGCGTTGAACGCGGCTTCCGCGCTGAAGTGACGCCGCTTGGCAGTAATGTAGTGCTGCGCGGTACGGTAGACAGCGTGGCTGCCGGCGTCACCAACAGCAGCAGCTCGGTCGACAGCAAAGGCATGGCAACCATCGATTCTAATCTGGAGTGGGTCCGTCTGGCGCAGCGTGTGCCGGTACGTATTCGTCTTGATCAACAGCCAGGCAACCGCTTCCCGGCAGGCACGACGGCAACGGTGGTCATCACCGGTCAGGCCGATCGCCAGCCGGAGCAGGTTTCGCCAATGACCCGACTGTTCAATCGCCTGCGTGAGTTTGGTTAAGAGGGCGATATGATCGAGTTTTTGCGTTTCCCGGTGAAGCTGACCTTCGCGCTGCTTGCAGCGCTGATGATTGGCTTTCACCTTAATCTTGAAACGCCCCGCTGGGCGGTGATGACCGCGGGCATTGTGGCCGGCGGTACCGCCTTCGCAGCCGGTGGTGATCCCTATTCAGGCGCACTGCGTTATCGCGGCATTCTGCGTATTATCGGGACCTTCATCGGCTGTATCGCCGCGCTGACCATCATGATTGCCACGGTGCGCGCGCCGGTGGTGATGCTGCTGCTCTGCTGCATCTGGGCCGGGCTTTGCGTCTGGCTCTCTTCGCTGATCAAAGTTGAAAACTCCTACGCGCTGGGGCTGGCGGGCTACACCGCGCTGATTATCGTGGTCACCGCCGACGCCAGCGGTGGCCTGACGCTGGCACCGCAGTACGCGGTAGAGCGTTGCAGTGAGATCGTGCTCGGGATTCTGTGCGCCATTCTGGCGGATATGATCTTCTCGCCGCGCTCGATTAAAAAAGTGATCGACGCTGAAGTGGATTCCCTGCTGGTGGCGCATTATCAGCTGCTGCAACTGTGCGTGGCGCACGGCGATAAAGAGGAAGTCGATAAAGCCTGGAGCGCGCTGGTACGGCGTACCACGGCGTTAAACAGCATGCGCAGCCAGCTGATGATGGAATCTTCGCGCTGGCAGAACAGCAACCGTCGCTTACAGATGCTCAACACCCTCTCTCTGACCCTGATTACTCAGGCGGCAGAAACCTTTCTGATCCAGAACTCACGACCTGACTACATTCCACCGCAGTACCGTTTGCTGATTGAAAAAGAGGCCACAACGGCTGACGAGGTTCATAAGCGGATGAAAGTAATGCGGCGGGTGATTGGCGCCAGCGGCAAAACCACGCCGGTTACGCTGGTGAGCTGGGTCGGTGCGGCGACAGAATACCTGTTGCTGCGTAACGGCATTAAAAGTAACAGCCGTATCACCCCGCTGGAGGAGGAAATCCTGCAGCGCGAGGTGCTGATTCAGGCGCGATCGGCTGAGACCCATCATGCGATGATCAACGGCATCCGCACCTTTGTGGCTACCGCGCTGGGATCGCTGTTCTGGTTATACACCGGCTGGACTTCCGGCAGCGGCTGCATGGTGATGCTGGCAGTGATTACCGCGCTGGCGATGCGCATGCCGAATCCGCTGATGATGGCGAAAGATTTCCTCTACGGCATGACGGTGGCGGTGCCGCTCGGTGCACTCTACTTCATCTATGTGCTGCCCAATACTCAGCAGAGCGCGCTGCTGCTCTGTATCGCTATCGGCCTGCTGGGCTTTGTTGGCGGGATCTTCATTCAGCGACGGCAGCTTGGCACCCTGGGTGCGTTAATCGGTACCATCAACGTGCTGGTGCTGGATAATCCGATGAAGTTCGAATTTAACGTCTTCCTCGATAATGTGCTCGGCCAGGTGATTGGCTGCTTCGTGGCAATGATGGTGATCCTGCTGATCCGCGATAAATCTAAAGCGCGTACCGGCCGCAAACTGCTTAACCGCTTTATGTATGCTGCGGTGTCGGCGATGACCACCAATCAGGCGCGCCGCCGTGAAAACCATCTGCCGGCGCTCTATCAGCAACTGTTTCTGCTGCTGAATCTGTTCCCCGGCGATATCGACAAATACCGTATCGCGCTGACGCTGATTATTGGACATCAGCGGTTACGCAATGCGGAAATACCGGTGAATGATGATTTGTCAGCCTACCACCGGCAACTGCGCTACACCGCCGATCGGGTGATCTCCGCCAGCAGTGACGACAAGCGCCGCCACTATTTCGAGCGTCTGCTGCAGGAGCTGGAGGTATATCAGGAAAAACTGGTGCATTACGACGCGCCGATTAGCGTCACCGAACCGGTAAAACGGCTGGCGACCATGCTGAACAAGTATCAGAACACCCTCATCCAAATCTGAAACCGGCCGCTGCCCGCCGCAGCGGCCTGCTCAATGCCATCCCGTCACAAAACCTGTCGCTTTTGCCAACTATACTCTTCGGACGGAAGGATAAAATGACAGGAGCGAATCAATGACATCACTGCAATCAAGCGAACTATTCCAGACTGGCTATTTAGCCGATGGTCAATGGCATCGCACCTCCACCACTTTTGACGTCACCAATCCCGCCACCGGCGAGGTGATCGCGCAGGTCGCTAAAGCGGGCAAAGCAGAAACCGAACAGGCGATTGCTGCCGCCGAACGGGCATTCCCCGGCTGGCGTGCCCGGACGGCCAAAGCGCGCGCTGAGATCCTTTATCGCTGGTATCAGCTGATGATTGAGAACAAACGCTGGCTGGGCCAGCTGATGACTGCCGAGCAGGGCAAGCCGCTGAAAGAGGCGGAAGGCGAAGTCGAGTATGCCGCCAGCTTTATCCAGTGGTTTGCTGAACAGGCAAAACGCGCCAACGGGGAAATTATCCCACCAGCCAAACCGGGTTCCCGTATCCTGGCAACGCGTGAACCGATTGGCGTCGTCGCCGCTATCACGCCGTGGAATTTCCCGATGGCGATGCTGACCCGCAAGCTGGGTCCGGCGCTGGCAGCGGGTTGTACCGGCATCATCAAACCGGCGAATAATACGCCGCTCTCGGCCTTCGCACTGCTGGCGCTGGCGAAACAGGCGGGCGTGCCGGATGGGGTGCTCAACGCGGTGGCAGGTGATACGCATGCTATCAGCGACGCCATCATGGCCAGTAAAGCCGTGCGTAAAATCTCGTTCACTGGTTCGACAGCGGTCGGCAAGCTACTGATGCGCAATGCCGCAGAAACCATGAAAAAGGTTTCAATGGAGCTGGGGGGCAACGCGCCTTATATCGTGTTCGAGGATGCGGACATTGATGCGGCGGTGCAGGGCGCCATCGCTAACAAATTCCGAAATGCTGGCCAGGTCTGCGTCAGCGTTAACCGCTTCTACATTCATAACGCCATCTATGACCGTTTTACCCGCCAGCTGGCAGAGGAAGTGAACAAGCTGAAAGTCGGCAATGGCATGGACGAAGGGGTGATCGTCGGGCCGCTGATTGAAGCCTCTGCGCTGGAAAAAGTGGAGCAGCACGTGCAGGACGCGGTCGCCAAAGGCGGTAAACTGCTGGCAGGCGGTGAACGCCACGCGCTGGGCGGCAACTTCTGGCAACCGACGGTAATTACCGAGGCGCACGAAGAGATGCAGCTGGCGCAGGAAGAGACCTTTGGCCCGGTCGCCGCCTGCTTCCGTTTTGATGAAGAAGATGAGGTGATCCGCCGTGCCAACGACACGCCATTCGGTCTGGCGGCCTACTTCTACACCCAGAATCTGCAGCGGGTATTCCGCGTCTCTGCCGCGCTGGAAAGCGGCATGATCGGCATTAATGAATGTGCCGTATCGACCGAACTGGCGCCGTTTGGTGGCGTGAAAGAGTCTGGCCTGGGCCGCGAAGGTTCAGTGCTGGGCATGGAAGAGTATCTGGAGGTCAAAGCGCTGCACCTGGGCGGTTTGGGCTAGCGGATATGAACGGGCGGCGCGGGTCGCCCGCAGACGGAGGATGGGAGCCGTCAGCATGAAAACCGAGCGTTTTGATTTCAATGAGATCGTCGATCAGGCCCACTTCTTTCGCCAGTTCAGCGAGCGCTTTGCGCTGGAGGAGCGGCGGATCTGCGACCTGGATGGATTATGGGATGTGGTCACTGGCGAATCATTGCCGATGCCGCTGGAAATTGAGTTTGTGAACCTGGGGAAAGGGCAGCGACGACGTTATGGCGCGCTGATTCTGCTATTTGATGAAGCGGAAGAGGAGCTGGAAGGCCAGCTGCATTTTAACGTCAGATGAAAAAGGGCCCCGGCGAGCGGGGCCAAAGGGTTCGTCATAAATCTGACGAGGAATTACTTATACAGCTGAGCGGTGAAGTGATAGTTATCACCGGTGCGCGCTTCAATCACTTTATAGGCGCTGGCACCCTGTTCATCGGCTTTCTGAGACAGCTCAGCGCGATAATCCATGGGGGCACCCGCTGTACCGCTGATGGTTACGGTGCCCGCAGGCTGCAGATTCTGCGCTTGCTCGCCGGTTACCAGCTGTGCGGCAGATGCGCCGAACGCCATAACGGAAAGCAGGCTGACTGTAGCGATGGTTGTTTTGATTTTCATTTTTCGTCTCCTCAATACGTTCAACAACCTGCGGTGAAAAGAAGAAGCGGGTCGTCGACTCTTGTCTCTCATGCGCCTTTCACGGCGTCATAACGGTTAATTATTTATACAGCTCAGCGGTGACGTGATAGGTGTCATCCTGGTTGTTTTCGATGATGCGATAGTGGCTGGCACCCTGCGCATCGGCTTTCTCAGACAGGACCTGACGGATATTGGTCTGATCGCCGTCACGACCGCTGACGCTGATGGTCTGGTTCATCGGTTGCAGATTCTGGCTCTGTGCCTGCTGGTTTGAGACCAGGCTGGCTGCGCTGGCACCGACTGAGAACACGGAGGCCAGACTGAGTACGGCAATAGCAAATGTAGTTTTCATGATCAACTCTCCTGAAACTGTGTTGCCTCATCCCACCGAGGCGCATAACCGCGCGTCAAAAAGTGGGCTGCTGGCGATATTGGGTTGCGCTGGGCTTAGTTGTACAGACGGGCGGTAGCGTGATAGTTACCGTTGTTGTAAGCCTCAATCACGCGGTAGGCTTTTGCACCCTGCTGATCGGCTTTTTCGCTCAGCTGCTGATTAATTTCCATCGGTGAGCCCGCTACGCCGCTGACGCTAATGGTACCCGCCGGTTGCAGATCCTGCGCCTGCGCAGCGGTGACAGATTCTGCTGCTACAGCACCAAAAGAGAGGGCAGAGAGAATGCTCAGGGTTGCGATAGTAGTTTTTACGTTCATGTATTTTTCCTCGTCGTCAATTTTTATCTTTTTAATTGGTGTGATTTGCATCACGAAAAGAAGTATAGAACTAATAACGGAAGAAATTAATACCCCGCTAATAATGTTTTTTTGTGATTCTTTATCCTTATGGCTACTTTTAATAACTCAACGTTATAAAAAACGGCGGAAAAATGACCTTTTCGCTGTTTTTTATTGCAAAAACAGGCAGATAAATCACTTTATCTTTTTGTGCGAAAATACGTGGTCGATCAGACTGGTCTTTGATTTAGATCTGGGTAATGTCGCCAGAGTGGTGATGTAAAGCAGTGTAAAATACCGCAAAAGGTTAAGCAGACCAAAAGGTATGACCAATATTCGCATTGGCGAAAGCAGGACAGAGTGCGGATTAACTGTTTGATCTACTGGAGAATAGGGCAGGGTAAGTGGCAGGGCGAGCAGAAAGGGCGGTTGAACGGTCGCGTGAGGCCCGATCAACCACCCTGTTATCAGAGTTCCTGTTCAAACAGGTTAAGAATCGCCCCGTGCAGCTGCTTAACCGTAAAGTCGCGCGCGCGGGTGATAAAGATGGTGTCATCGCCAGCGATGGTGCCGAGGATGCCTTCCGATTTACCCAGTGAGTCGAGCAGGCGCGCAATCAGCTGCGCAGCGCCTGGGCTGGTATGAATCACCACTAGCGCATCATTGTAATCGATGTCGAGAACCAGGTTTTTTAACGGGCTGGTGGTGGTCGGCACGCCAAGCTCGGCGGGCAAGCAGTAAACCATCTCCATCTTGGCATTGCGGGTGCGTACCGCGCCAAACTTGGTCAGCATACGAGAAACCTTTGACTGGTTAATGTTCTCGAAGCCTTCATCCTGGAGCGCCTGAACGATTTCGCCCTGGGAACTGAATTTTTCTTCTTTTAATAAGGCTTTGAAAGCCTTGATCAGATCGTCTTGTTTCGATGGGTTTCGCATAGGTTACCAATAAATAGAGGGAATAACCGCACATCCGCCCGCGGCAGAGTGGTGATTATGCATTTAAATGCATTTTTATGCAATCGGTTGATTGATGAGCAGGGTTCGGGCGGCTAGCGGGCGGCGATAATAGCAAAGAAATCGTCTCAGACCAAAACCCCTGTCACAGCACCGAAAGGCGAAGGTTGCAAAGTTGTTATATTATTGGTGGTGTAGTAACAGAAAACGCACGTAGCCGTTCTCTGTCTGCCGACGGCAAAGTTGTCGGTCATTCAGGTATTAAGATGATATGTAACTTTTGAATCCGGAGATCACGTGTGAAAATACGTAGAATTAACAACGGATACGCGTCATCACCTGAGCTGTTGATTAAGGTCTGACACAGATGGAATTCCGGCTCTTCTCTGCCCCACCTTAATAAGGAGTTAAGAATGAAAGTTGCCGTACTCGGTGCCGCTGGCGGCATAGGCCAGGCGCTCGCACTTCTACTCAAAACCCAGCTTCCCGCAGGTTCAGAACTTTCACTGTATGACATCGCGCCGGTAACGCCGGGCGTTGCCGTCGATCTCAGCCATATTCCTACTGCGGTGGCTATCAAGGGATTTAGTGGAGAAGACGCCACGCCAGCATTGCAGGGTGCCGATGTGGTACTGATCTCCGCCGGTGTGGCACGTAAGCCCGGTATGGACCGCGCCGACCTGTTCAACGTTAACGCTGGCATTGTGCGCAACCTGATTGATCAGGTGGCGACCACCGCGCCAAAAGCGTTAATCGGCGTGATCACCAACCCGGTCAATACCACGGTGGCGATTGCGGCTGAAGTCCTGAAAAAACACGGCGTCTACGACAAAAATCGGCTGTTCGGTGTTACCACGCTGGATATCATTCGCGCCAATACTTTTGTCGCGGCGTTAAAAGGCAAGCAACCGGGTGAGATTGAGGTACCGGTTATCGGCGGCCATTCCGGCGTGACCATCCTGCCGCTGTTGTCGCAGGTGCCAGGCGTCAGCTTTAGCGAGCAGGAAGTGGCTGATCTTACTAAACGCATCCAGAATGCCGGGACCGAAGTGGTAGAAGCCAAAGCCGGTGGCGGTTCTGCTACGCTGTCGATGGGACAGGCTGCGGCACGCTTCGGTTTATCGCTGGTGCGGGCGCTTAACGGCGAGTCCAACGTGGTGGAGTGTGCTTATGTTGAAGGGGACGGCGAATATGCGCGTTTCTTCTCACAGCCGCTGCTGTTGGGCAAAAATGGCATTGCCGAACGCAAATCGATTGGTAGCCTGAGCCCATTCGAGCAGCAGGCGCTGAACGGTATGCTGGAGACGCTGAAGAAAGATATTGAGCAGGGCGAAACGTTCGTGAAGCAGTAATCACCGCGTAAACCCAACAACGCCCGGCTAAGCCGGGCGTTGTCGTTTACAGGCCGCCCGATTTATAGGCGCGTGCGGCCGGTGCCCCATTGCTGGCCGGCAGCTTCTTGCCCAGTGTTTCCATCCGCATCTGGAATGGCGGGAACGGCATCTCAATGCCGTGCTGCTCAAATCCGCTCAGAATCAGCTGATGCAGTTCGTGACGCAGCGGCATGCGATGTCCCATCTCTGCTGCATGCACGCGCAGTTCAAACAGCTGGATCCCCTGCTGTAAATCGACCAGAAACGCCTCAGGCGGCGGCGTATCCAGTACATAGCTGCAGCGTTCAGCAGCCTGTTTCAGGATGGTGGTCACCTGTTCACTGCTCACCTTCGCTGGCGCAGGAATGGTCAGCACCACGCGCGTCACCGAATCTGACAGCGACCAGTTAACGAACTGCTCGGTGATAAAGGCCTTATTCGGCACGATGATCTCTTTGCGGTCCCAGTCGGTAATGGTCGTAGCGCGCGTATTGATGCGGGTAATGCTGCCGGTCAGCTCGCGAATGGTGACGGTATCGCCGATGCGAATCGGTTTCTCAAACAGGATGATCAGACCCGAGATAAAGTTGGCGAAAATTTCCTGCAAACCAAAACCCAGTCCGACACCCAGCGCGGCCACCAGCCATTGCAACTTCGACCACTCAATGCCGATCAGCGAGAAGCCAATCAGCCCGCCAATCAGCAACAGCAGATATTTGGTCAGCGTGGTGATGGCGTAGCCGGTACCGGGCGTCAGGTTAAGGTGCTGCAGCAGTGCCAGCTCCAGCAGCGCCGGCATATTACGCACCAGCTGAGTAGTGATAATAAACACCAGAATCGCGATCAGCACCGACCCCAGCGTGATCGGCTGAATAGACTCCACGCCCTGCACCGAGGTGCTGACATCCCACAGCTGAATATTCTCCAGAAAGCCGAACGCGGAGTGAATCTCCGACCACAGTACGATCACCGACACCAGCGCAATCAGCGTCAGGATTGAGCGCACCAGCCGCAGTGACTGGGCACTGATGGCATCCAGATCGATTACCGGCTCTTCGATTTCAATCGCGTCGGTATTTTGTGCGCCTTGCTCTTTCTCTTCTTCGCTGCGCGCACGGTTAGCCAGCATGTCAGCACGACGCTGACGGGCGCGGTCAAAGCCGAGACGACGACGCTGAATCAACATCCAGCGGCGGATGATGTGATAGATCACCAGCAGCAGGAACCAGATGGCTACCGAGGTTTCCAGCCTTGCCAGCAAAGCCTGTGCCGTCGCCAGGTAACCAATCGCCGAGGCGAGGGCTGCCATCAGCGGCATGGCGATCATCAGGTTCCACAACATGCGGTTGACCATGTTGTCGCCGTTGCCCTCTTTATCCAGATAGAGCGGAATGCCGGCGCGTTTCAGGCTGACGGTGACGATGCTGATCGCGCCGCAGATCAGAATGAAGCAGAGACGTCCCAGTGACGAGGAGAACTGGCGATCTTCCAGATTGCTGAAGGCGATTAACAGCATGATCAGCGGCACAATCAGCCCGATACTCAGGGAGTAATAGCGCATGGCGCGCGCCACGCGATTCTGCGGCCAGCGGAAATGAACGATAAACAGACCGTTGGGGCGGGCAAAGGCGGCGCTGATCATAAAGGCCCACAGCAGGGGCAGCGTAGCGGTAATCCCGTCACCAATGGCGACCGCAATCGGGTAGGGCCAGGCGTTCTGCAAACCATAACCCAGCGTCCCCCACAACACCGGCAGCGGCAGCGCCACCAGAATCGACCAGAAAACGGTACGGATGGTCAGCCGGAAGCGATCCTGCGTCACTTTGCCGACTTTACTGGCGGAGCGCTCAAGGAAGGCATTGAAGTGACGCCGTGAGCTGATGCTAAAGCCGACCAGCAGCAGGGCGGCAATGATCGGCAGCACGGTGCTGCGGCTGGTAAACATCATTGCCATCGCTTTGCCGAGCTGTCCCAGCGTATCCAGCGACAGCAGGCGTGACAGATCCTTAGCCAGATCGAGCGGGTAACTCAGGCCGATCGGGCTGACGTCGGCGGTCCAGAACAGATAACGGTGGGTGGCATCTTTCACTTCGGTCAGCGCATCCTGCAGCTGTGTATTGCCGACCTTCAGCTTGGTGATCTCCAGGATCAAGGTATCGCAACCGGAGATCAGCGAGTTAAGCAGTTCGCGCTGGGTACGAAGCTGGGCATCAAGGATGCGCTTCTGCTCGCTGGTATAGGGCTGGCCATCGGCCTGGTGACCCTTACGAAGCGCCTCCTGGCGCTCCAGCAGATCTTCATAGGAGAGACGCTGAACCCGTAACTGGGCCATCTCATTATCAATCTGCTGAGACTTTGGCATTTCCGGCAGGCGCGCCACCTGGGCGCGCAACGCTTCGCCCAGCAGATTGGAGGCACCCAGCCACTGGGACTGTTCGCGCAGGGTAGAGAGCGCCTGACGCACCTGAATAATTTGATTGGTGGCCAGCCGCTGCTGCGACGCCACCAGATCCATCCGCTGCGCCTGCTGATTCAGGGCGACGGAGAGATCGCGGTTAATGCGGAATTGATCGCTGATTGCCGGTGGCAAATCACCACTGTTTTCGGCCAGCTGTTCGGTACGCGCCAGCGCCAGTTCGGCTTCACGCTGACGTTGATCGTTGAGCTGATTGCGCAGTGCCTGCAGATAGTTATCCAGCTGGGCAGCCTTACGCTGGTGCACTTCGGCCCGCATCCGCGCCAGTTCCTGACGATTGTTGGCGGAGAGTTGCGCCAGTTCCAGCTCATCGACGCGCGCTTTATTGGCGGCATTTTCCGCCTGACGGGCCGCCAGTTGTAGCTGGCCCTGCGGCGAAGTGCTGTTGCTGGCACCCTGCAAACGACGCTCACTCTCGGTCATGGCGCGGCGTGCTTCGGTCTGCTGCTGCGGCAACTGCGACAGTGAGTCACTGATCTCGCGCGCCCGATCCTGCTCCTGCTGCGCCTGGCGACCCTCTTCCAGCAGCTGGCTGCTGACCTGCAGAATCTCCTGATCCAGTTCGGCGCTGCTCATGTTGCTGCGCACGGTTTTCGCGCTGTCGCCCATCGTGGCGATCTGCTGGCGTAACTCGCGTGCCAGACGCGGAAAATCGTCAATAACCTGCTGGTATTGCGCGGCGCGCTCCAGCGAGTCATCACGTTCAGAGAGGAAGTTTAACGCTGCTTCAATCGACTGGATTTGTTCCGCCTGGGCCGGTGAGCTTTTGGCAGCTTTAGTCTCTTCCAGTTGCTGTTTAAGCTGGCTGGCGTCAGGCAGGCTGGCCGCAAGGGCCGGGCTGCTGAGCCACAGGCTCAGCAGCAGGAGGAGAATCGAACGCACAGGAGATACTCAACTTAGTCGACGATAACGTCGGAAACGTCTGTTGCTACCGGCAGGGCAATTGCCAGCGGTTGACCCAGACGGGTTTTGCTCTCAGCTTCGAGGCTTTCAGCCAGTTTAACCCGGCCAGGTGCGAACAGGTTGATAACGGTTGAGCCCAGCTTAAAGCGGCCCATTTCCTGGCCTTTCAGCAGCACCACCGCCCCTTCATCATCGGCCGCCGGATAATGCCAGCGCTTAATTACCCCTTCACGCGGCGGCGTAATGGTACCGGCCCACACCGTCTCGATGCTGCCGACAATGGTGGCACCGACCAGAATCTGCACCATCGGTCCGATATCGGTTTCGAAATAGCAGATAACGCGCTCGTTACGGGCAAACAGGTTAGGAATATTGCGCGCGGTCAGCGGATTAACCGAGTAGAGATCGCCAGGTACGTAAATCATCTCACGCAGGATGCCGTTGCACGGCATATGCACCCGGTGATAGTCGCGCGGTGCCAGATAGGTGGTCACGAACTCGCCGTCGACAAAGCGGGCGGCCATCTGCTCATTACCGGCCAGCAGGGCTTCAAGCGTGTAGTGATGACCTTTCGCCTGGAAAATCTGGTCGCCATCAATGTGGCCGAGCTGGCTGATTGCGCCATCAGCGGGCAGGGCGATCAGGTTGGCGTCAGCATCCACCGGACGCGCATCGTCTTTTAACGGACGGACGAAGAAGTCGTTAAAGGTGCGATAGCTGGCGGTGTCAGGCTTGCGCGCTTCCGCCATGTCGACTTTGTAAAACCAGACAAAGATGTCAATGACCAGTTTGGTCAACCAACCACCGCGGCGACTGGCGCCCCAACCGGCGAGTTCAGTCAGCCATTTCTTCGGGAGAATATGATTCAAGCCGAGTTTCAAACGATCAAACACCTTAGCCTCCTGGCTATTTTCATGACGTTGATAAAAAAGGGAGCGGATTGTAGCAGCGCCCCGGTCAGATGGCGACTATAGCCGATTTATGGCGCGCGGCGAATCATCGGCCGCAGGCCGATCCGCGCGTGGCACTGTGGCCCGGCGACCCTTTGCTGTAGGTCGCGCCGCGCGGCGGATGAAACTCTGAGGTCAGGACGCGGTTATACCGGTTAACTATCGCCGTCAGGGAAATTTTTACGCGTTTTTACCTGCGCCATGCTTTCCAGAATGCGGTGGTAGTTATCAAAACGGGAAACGTTGATTTTACCTTGCTCTACCGCTTCACGGATCGCACAGCCGGGATCGCTGCCATGCTTACAGTCACGGAATTTGCAATCGCCGAGGTAGGCCCGAAATTCGACAAATCCACGGGTGATTTGTTCCGGTTCAAGGTGCCATAAACCGAACTCACGTACCCCTGGCGAATCGATCACATCGCCGCCGTGCGGGAAGTGGTACAAGCGCGAGGCGGTGGTGGTGTGCTGGCCCAGTCCGGAGCCATCCGACACTTCATTGGTCAGAATGGCGACCTGCTCCTCTTTATCGAGGCCGAGCAGAGCATTCAGCAGGCTGGATTTGCCGACGCCAGACTGGCCGGCGAAGATGCTGACGCGGTCAGTTAACGCCGCTTCCAGCTCATCAAGGCCGTTTTTCGCCCGGCTGGAAACCATCACCACCCGATAACCAATCTCGCGATAAATATCCATCTGCTGATCAACAAAAGCGCGCGCCTTATCATCCAGCAGATCGGTTTTGTTCAGCACCAGCAGCGGTTCGATATCCAGCGTTTCGCTGGCGACCAGATAGCGGTCGATGATGTTAAGCGACAGTTCCGGCAGGATCGCCGACACGATAATGATCTGATCGATATTGGCGGCGATCGGTTTTACGCCGTCATAAAAATCGGGACGGGTTAACACGCTGGTGCGTTCATGTACCGCCTCGACAATGCCTTTACCGCCGCTCAGCGCCGGACGCCACATCACGCGGTCGCCGGTTACCAGCGAGCGGATCGTGCGGCGAATATTGCAGCGGTGGGCGACGCCTGCGCTGTCCTCGACATCGGCGTGCATGCCAAAACGGCTGACAACGACCCCATCTGCAGTTTCACCAAACAGATTATCATCCGCATCCGGAGGCTCTCTGCGTTGGTTGAGACGGCGATCGTGGTTAGCGCTTACGCGACGTTGTTGGCCCTTCGACAGTTTATTTTTGCTCACTCACCCTCACAGCGTTAGCCAGATTTCGCCCGGCTGGGCAAAACGTCTATGATACACCTTATTCATCCTGAATGACGACTACAGCAACCGCAGGAAACAGCATGGCTACTGGAAATGAACAGAATCTGATCTGGATTGATCTTGAGATGACCGGACTGGATCCGGAGCGCGATCGTATTATTGAGATTGCCACCCTGGTAACGGACGCCAGTTTAAACATCCTGGCGGAAGGCCCGGTGATGGCGGTGCACCAGTCCGATGCGCAACTGGCGCTGATGGATGACTGGAATGTTCGCACCCATACCAACAGCGGATTGGTGGAGCGGGTGAAGGCGAGCCAGATTGACGATCGGGCAGCGGAGCAGGCGACCATTGCCTTCCTGCAGCAGTGGGTACCGGCCAACACCTCGCCGATTTGCGGTAATAGCATTGGTCAGGATCGGCGTTTCCTGTTCAAATACATGCCTGAGCTGGAAGCCTACTTCCACTATCGTTATCTGGACGTCAGCACGCTGAAAGAGCTGGCGCGCCGCTGGAAGCCCGATATCCTGCCCGGCTTTAAAAAGAGCGGTTCGCACCAGGCGCTGGATGACATCCGCGAATCAGTGGCGGAGCTGGCTTACTACCGTGAGCACTTCTTGCAGCTTTAATCGACAACGGGTGCGCAGGAAATCGACAGATTGCTGCTTTAATCGGCAATCGCGCTGAAAGCGCAAAATTTTGCTTTCAGAGGCTTGCAGCAGCAACGATTTCTCGTATAATGCGCACCCCGTACCGGTGAAGAATTTATTAACGGTACAAGGCGCGGGAATAGCTCAGTTGGTAGAGCACGACCTTGCCAAGGTCGGGGTCGCGAGTTCGAGTCTCGTTTCCCGCTCCAGATTTAATTAGCAGTACCCTCTTTGCGGGAATAGCTCAGTTGGTAGAGCACGACCTTGCCAAGGTCGGGGTCGCGAGTTCGAGTCTCGTTTCCCGCTCCAGATTTTTTAGCAGTGCCCTTCTATGCGGGAATAGCTCAGTTGGTAGAGCACGACCTTGCCAAGGTCGGGGTCGCGAGTTCGAGTCTCGTTTCCCGCTCCAGTTTTACGTCAGACCCTATTAAGTAATTATCAGGTTATTAATTGTTGCGGGCCCGGATAGTTTCCAGAAGGTTATCCACAGCGCTGCATGCCCTCATTTACGCCTTATTCCCCGATCTGTAAAATGCTTTTGAACAGAGTTATCCACAGCTTTATCTGTTAACCGAAGCGATAGACTCATTATTAAATAAACACAACTTTTCAGTAAATAGTTGATAATTAACGATATGAAAATATTTCAGATTGTTATTTACCTGCGTTATCAGCCTTATGGCAGTTGAAAGACAACGGCTTTTTATTTTTATTCACAGCATGTGGAAAACGCGATTCTGCCGGCTGGCTGTACACTCATGCATCACGCGGTAATCCCTTCTCGACTGCACGAACCAGGCGCTTTTGCTGTGCGGGCTGCACGTCGATAACCACCTGCTGACGCTTATCCTGCTGCCGGGCGATGGCCCACCGGATATGTTCATCCAGCAAATCACTCTCACCCAGCCGCTGCTCCAGCACCGGAATAATCTCCGATGACCAGGGCGCATTACCCAGCGCCACGGCGATATTGCGCAGCCAGCGTAAATGACCGATGCGCCGAATCGCCGATCCCTCCGTAATACGCAGAAACTTTGCTTCATCCCATTGAAACAGATCGATCAGTTCGGGCGCATGCAGGGCGGCGCGCGGCGAAAAGTCACTTTCATCGCTGAGCTGCCCGTAACGATTCCACGGACAGATCAGCTGACAATCGTCACAGCCATAAATCCGGTTGCCCATCAGCGGACGAAATTCTTCCGGAATGGCCCCTTCGAGTTCGATAGTGAGGTAGGAGATGCAGCGCCGCGCATCGACCACATAGGGTTCAACGATGGCGTTGGTCGGGCAGATAGTCAGGCAGGCGACGCAGCGTCCACACTGCTCCGGCTGAGGCGTATCCACCGGCAGCGGCAGATCGATCAGCAGCTCGCCGAGGAAAAACCATGAACCCGCCTCGCGATTAAGAATCAAAGAGTGTTTACCGGTCCAGCCCAGTCCGGCTTTGGCCGCCAGCGGGCGCTCAAGCAGCGGGGCGGAGTCAACAAACGGCCGGAAATTAAGCTCACCGCAATGCTGCTGGATCATTTCTCCGAGCTTTTTCAGTCGATTGCGCAATACTTTGTGGTAATCACGACCAAGTGCATAACGGCTGACATAGCCCAGCCGGGGATTTTTCAGCGTACTGGCAAAAGCCGCTTTGGCCGGCAGGTAGTTCATGCGAACGCTGATGACGCGCAGCGTACCGGGTAGCAGTTCATGCGGACGCGCCCGCATCATACCGTGGCGCGCCATCCACTCCATCTCGCCATGATATTGCTTGTCCAGCCACGCCTGAAGACGCGGCTCTTCCGCACTCAGATCGGTATCGGTGATGCCGACCTGCTGAAAGCCGAGATCCAATCCCCACTGTTTAATCTGTTGTGCGAGTTGATGAAGATCGAGAGGGTATGACATGAGTGACCAGGGTTCGAAGAAAAACAGCCGCAGTTTACCATATTCTGTCTGGCCTGCGCAGGCTGTGGCGCAGCTGGAGCGTGAAGGCGCTGATGCGCTCGGCATCACCTTATATGAACTGATGCTGCGCGCCGGACAGGCAGCCTATGAACATCTTAACGCCTGCTGGCCTGACGCCAGACACTGGCTAATCCTGTGTGGTCATGGCAATAACGGCGGCGATGGCTACGTGGTGGCCCGTCTGGGGCAGGCGGCGGGCCGGCAGGTCACTCTGCTGGCCTGTGACGGTGAGAAACCGCTGCCCGAGGAGGCGCAACGTGCCCGCGACGCCTGGCTGGATGCGGGCGGCGAAATTCATGCCGCCGATGCCGCCTGGCCAGAGCAGGTCGGGGTCATCGTCGATGCGCTGCTGGGAACCGGCATTAATCGCGCGCCGGGCGAACCTTACCGCACCCTGATTCAGCAGGCGAATGCCCATGCTGCGCCGATCCTTGCTATCGACATGCCTTCCGGCTTAGTCGCCAGCACCGGCAGTGCGCCCGGCGAGGTGATACAGGCCACGCACACCCTGAGCGTGGTGGCGCTTAAGCCGGGCCAGATTACCGGCAAAGCGCGGGACTTTATCGGCGAGCTGTTCTATGCCGATCTCGGCCTGCAGGCTTTTCTGGCGGCGGAAACCGCTCCGATGGCGCGCTATGATGCCAGCGCGCTTGCACAGTGGCTCAGACCGCGTAAGCCGACCTCGCATAAAGGCGATCATGGTCGCCTGCTGGTGGTGGGCGGTGATGCCGGTACCGCCGGCGCGGTTCGGATGACGGCAGAAGCAGCGCTACGCAGCGGCAGCGGGTTAGTGCGAGTACTTACTCACAAGGATAATATTATCCCGATCCTGACGGCGCGGCCGGAAATCATGGTCGATGAACTAACCGATGAACAGCTCAGCGCGGCCCTGGAATGGGCGGATGTGATTGCGATTGGACCGGGCCTTGGGCAGCGGGATTGGGGCAAGCGGGCGCTGGAACGGGTCGCGGAATGCGAAAAGCCGATGCTTTGGGATGCGGATGCACTTAACCTGCTGGCAATCAGTGCAGAGAAACGTCAGAATCGCATCATTACGCCGCATCCTGGCGAAGCGGCGCGCTTGCTCAACATCAAGACCAGTGAAGTTGAGAGTGACCGCTTACATGCAGCGCAGAGCTTAGCCCAGCGCTACGGCGGCGTGGTGGTACTGAAAGGTGCCGGAACCCTGATCGCCAGCGAGCAGGGTGAAATGGCGTTTGCCGATGTAGGCAATGCCGGTATGGCCTCCGGCGGCATGGGCGATCTCCTGAGTGGGATTATCGCTTCGCTGGTGGGCCAGAAACTGGCGCTGTTTGAGGCTGCCTGTGCCGGCTGCGTCGCGCACGGCGCCGCAGCCGATGCGGTGGCGGCACAACGTGGCACGCGCGGTATGCTGGCAACTGATTTACTTGAGCTGCTGTGGCAATTTGTTAATCCTGAGATGAATCAAGAAGCATGAAGACCTGTGTTATTTCTTTGCCCGATGAGGCGGCTACGCTCGGTTTGGGCGCTCAACTGGCGCGTGCCTGTGGCAACGCGGCGGTCATTTATCTCTATGGCGATCTGGGGGCGGGTAAAACCACCTTCAGCCGCGGCTTTCTGCAGGCGCTGGGACATCAGGGCAACGTAAAAAGCCCAACCTACACGCTGGTCGAGCCTTACACCCTGGGTGAGCGCTCACTTTATCATTTTGATCTCTATCGGCTGGCCGACCCGGAAGAGCTGGAATTTATG
This sequence comes from Pantoea brenneri, assembly GCF_038594305.1. NCBI lineage: Bacteria > Pseudomonadati > Pseudomonadota > Gammaproteobacteria > Enterobacterales > Erwiniaceae > Pantoea > Pantoea brenneri. Next base: position 45,709 of record NZ_JBCGBG010000004.1, read on the forward strand.
GGCATCCGCGACTATTTCAGCGGTGACGCCATCTGTCTGGTTGAATGGCCACAGCAGGGCGAAGGGTTTCTGCCGCCGCCCGATCTCTCCTTAACGCTGCGCTACGTCGATGATGCGCGTGAAGCGGAGCTGGCGGCCCATACGCCGCTGGCAGAGCAGTGGATTGCGTCACTCGCACAACACAGGGACCCGGCATGAAGTCACGGATGAAATTAGCCTTAGTGACCCTGCTGTTGCTGGTCTGCGCGCCGCTGTTTGCGGCCACCCTGTCTGATATCAAAGTCGCCAACGGCGATAGCCAGGCCACGGTGACCCTGAGCTTTGCCGGGCAGCCAGTGTATGGTTTCTTCCCGCTACGCAACCCGGACCGGGTGGTGCTGGACGTGCGCCAGAGCGGAGTGGTGCAGGGACTGCCGCTGAACTTCAGCGGAGAAAACATTGTAAAGCGCATCCGGACCAGCACGGCGAAAGACAAACAGAGCGTACGGCTGGTGTTTGAGCTGACGCAGCCGGGCAAAACCCGGGCGGTGACGCAGCGTAACGGCAGCAGCTACAGCGTGGTGTTTACCATTACCGGCTCACGGCCGGCCGTAACCCGCCCGACGCCGACGCCCGATCCTGCGCCGGTCCGCGCCCCGGTTCAGAGCGCAGCCGCCGCGAACCCGTTTAACGCCAATCCAGTCACCGCCGTCACCAGCACAGCCAGCACGGTACGTCCGGGCAGCGCGGTCAGCCGCAACGACACGGTGATCGTGGCGATTGATGCCGGACACGGCGGTCAGGACCCCGGCGCTATCGGACAGCGCGGGCTGAAAGAGAAGAATGTCACCATCGCTATCGCCCGTAAGCTGCGGGTGTTACTGAATAACGATCCGATGTTCAAAGGCGTACTGACCCGTGATGGCGACTATTTTATTTCGGTGATGGGCCGTTCTGACGTGGCGCGTAAAGCGAATGCCAACGTGCTGGTCTCAATTCACGCCGATGCCGCGCCAAGCCATGCGGCGACCGGTGCGTCGGTCTGGGTGCTGTCGAACCGTCGCGCCAACAGTGAAATGGCTAACTGGCTGGAGCAGAAAGAGAAACAGTCTGAACTGCTGGGCGGCGCAGGCGATCTGCTGGCGAACAGTCAGGCGGACCCTTATCTCAGCCAGGCGGTGCTCGACCTGCAGTTTGGTCATTCACAGCGTGTCGGTTATGACATTGCCCAGCGCGTGTTGCAGCAATTACGCGGCGTCACTTCGCTGCATAAACGCTTACCAGAGCATGCCAGCCTTGGCGTGCTGCGTTCGCCGGATATTCCTTCGCTGTTAGTGGAAACCGGTTTTATCAGTAATTCCTCGGAGGAGCGACTGCTTGGCAGTAGCGCACACCAGGATAAGATTGCGCAGTCGATCTATAAAGGTCTGCGCACTTATTTCCTGGCGCACCCGCTGCAATCCATCCCAAAGGAGGAAAACCGGCCGCTGGGCTCGTCGCCAGCGGTTAGCGTCGCCAGCAACCCGGCGACCGGCGTGACGCAATATACCGGTGCCACTCAGCGCCACACGGTGACGCGCGGCGAGACGCTGTCTGGCATCGCCGCGAAGTATGGCGTCAGCATGGCCACCCTGCGTGAGATGAATACGCTGAAGCGCGATGTGGTATGGGTTGGGCAACGCCTTAAAGTCCCGGCCAGCGCTGCCGTCAGCCGGACCACGCGAGCCACCACGCGCGGTGTGGTCCGTCATAAAGTGGTACGTGGCGACTCGCTGACCGGCATTGCCGCCCACTACGGCGTCAGCCCGAAGGCGATAATGCAGACCAATAATCTGAAGTCGACCAACGTAATGTTGGGGCAGAACCTGAAAATTCCTGCATCCTGAATGTTTGCCCGGCCACTGCGCCGGGCTATCAGCTAAAAGGATATCCACCATGCCGATACAAATTTTACCGCCGCAACTGGCGAACCAGATCGCGGCGGGTGAAGTGGTCGAGCGTCCTGCATCGGTTGTGAAAGAGCTGGTGGAAAACAGCCTTGATGCTGGCGCAACGCGCATTGATGTTGAGATTGAAAAGGGCGGCGCGAAGCTGATACGCATCCGTGACAACGGATGCGGCATCGTAAAAAGCGAACTGGCGATGGCACTGGCCCGCCATGCCACCAGCAAGATTGCCTCACTGGATGACCTGGAGGCGATCATGAGCCTCGGTTTCCGGGGCGAAGCGCTGGCCAGTATCAGCTCGGTCTCTCGCCTGACTCTGACCTCACGTACCGCCGATCAAACTGAAGCCTGGCAGGCCTATGCCGAAGGGCGAGATATGGCCGTGACGGTCAAGCCTGCTGCGCATCCGTGCGGCACCACGCTGGAAGTGCTGGATCTGTTTTACAACACCCCGGCACGCCGCAAATTCATGCGCACTGAAAAAACCGAGTTTGGTCACATCGACGAAGTGATTCGCCGCATCGCGCTGGCCCGCTTTGACGTGGCGATTTCACTCAGTCACAACGGCAAAATGATGCGTCAGTATCGGGCGGTGAGTGAAGAGAGCCAGCGCGAACGACGGCTGGCAGCCATCTGTGGCGTGACCTTTATGCAGCATGCGTTACGCATCGACTGGCAGCACGACGATCTGTCACTGCGCGGCTGGGTAGCCGATCCGACCGGTTCGCGTCAGGTCAGCGACCTGCAGTATTGCTACGTAAACGGCCGCATGATGCGCGACAAACTGATCAATCACGCGATCCGCCAGGCTTTCCAGACCCAGCTGCAGGAGGACCAGCAGCCCGCCTATGTGCTCTATCTGGAAATCGATCCGCACCAGGTGGATGTCAACGTTCATCCGGCAAAACATGAGGTGCGGTTTCATCAGTCGCGGCTGGTGCATGATTTTATCTATCAGGGTGTGATGAGTGTGTTACAGGCGAGCGCGGCCCCGGTATTGCCGACGCTGCAGGCAGAGGAGCCCGCGCCGCGCTGGCAACCCGAGAATCGTCAGGCGGCCGGGGGGAACCATTTTTCACAGCCCGCCGCGCGTCGCAGCGAGTCAGCGCCGGCAGCACCGACGCCGGGACCAGCGCCAGCCTGGCAGAACAAAGAGAGCGGTTATCGTCAGCGGGAAGGCGCGGTGTATCAGCAGTTGCTAAAAACGCCTGCCACGGGCGCGCCACCAGCGAAGCCGGCTGAACCGGTACCGCGAGCCGTCGTCCAGGCGTCACCGCTGGCGGCGCATGCCCAGAGTTTTGGCCGGGTACTGACGGTGCTGCATCACCACTATGCGTTGCTGGAGCAGGACCAGAGACTGCTGCTGCTGTCTCTGCCGGTGGCGGCGCGCTGGTTAAAACAGGCGCAGCTTCAGCCCGGCGAAACCGGCTTAAAACCGCAGCCGTTATTGATCCCGGTGCGGCTTAAAATTGCCCAGACCGAGCGGCAGGCTGCACAGAAAAACAGCAGTCTGCTCAATCAGATGGGAATAGAACTGCAGCTGGAGGGCGACCACGTGACTCTGCGCGCGGTTCCTTTACCGTTACGAACACAAAATTTACAAATCTTGATTCCTGAACTGTTAGGCTATCTCGCCCGGCAGCAAGATAACTCTGCGACGCAACTGGCCCAGTGGCTGGCGCGACGTCAGGATGCAGAGTCATCTGACTGGAATCACTCACAGGCGATTAACCTGCTGGCTGAGCTGGAACGGCTCTGTCCACAGTTATTAAAATCGCCGCCTTCAGGTCTGATACAGGCCATAGAGATTGAGAGCGCGATTGACGCGTTGAAGCATGAGTGAACTAAACCAGGCTGGCCGGCCAAAGGCTATATTTTTGATGGGACCCACGGCGTCTGGCAAGACGGCATTAGCGATTGAGCTGCGTAAGCATTTGCCAGTGGAACTAATCAGCGTAGATTCTGCCTTAATCTATCGTCAGATGGATATTGGCACGGCGAAACCGTCGGCTGAGGAGTTAGCAGTGGCGCCCCATCGGTTGCTGGACATACGCGATCCCGCGGAAGCCTATTCGGCGGCCGAGTTTCGACGCGATGCGTTAGCAGAAATGGAGGATATCGTTCAGGCCGGACGAATTCCGTTGCTTGTTGGTGGAACCATGCTCTACTTCAAGGCGTTACTTGAAGGATTGTCGCCGTTGCCCTCGGCCGATCCCGAGGTTCGTCAGCGGATAGAGCAAACGGCGCGTGAAAAAGGCTGGGAAGCTTTACACCGCCAGCTGTGTGAAATCGACCCGGTTGCCGGCAGTCGTATTCATCCGAATGATCCGCAGAGACTTTCGCGAGCACTGGAAGTTTTTTTCATTTCGGGTAAAACTTTAACGGAACTGACAAAAACGTCCGGTGAAGCGTTACCCTACGATGTGTACCAGTTTGCCATCGCCCCTGCGAGCCGCGAGCTGTTACACCAGCGCATCGCGTTGCGTTTTGAGCAGATGTTGGCGTCAGGATTTGAAGCGGAGTCTCGGGCCCTGTTTGCACGAGGTGATTTGCATACGGACATGCCTTCCATTCGTTGTGTTGGTTATCGCCAGATGTGGTCTTATTTATCGGGCGAAATCGATTATGACGAGATGGTTTATCGGGGAATTTGCGCAACCCGGCAACTTGCTAAGCGTCAGATTACCTGGTTACGCGGCTGGGAAAACGTTCACTGGTTAGACAGTGACGAGCCCCAACTGGCACGTGACAGGGTGCTACAGGTTCTTAGTGCGAAGCATGGGTGATTGTGTACAATTGACGGGTTATCGTGCGCAAATTTTTACGCAGTTTTTTCAGAACCATAGGTTCTACAAGCAACAAACAACAAGCATATAAGGAAAAGATAGAATGGCTAAGGGGCAATCATTACAAGACCCGTTTTTGAACGCACTGCGTCGTGAACGTGTTCCGGTTTCGATTTATTTGGTTAACGGTATCAAGCTGCAGGGTCAGATTGAGTCATTTGATCAGTTTGTAATTTTGCTGAAAAACACGGTAAGTCAGATGGTTTATAAACACGCCATTTCTACCGTTGTTCCTTCGCGCCCGGTTTCTCACCATAGCAATAATACCGGTGGCGGCAGCAACAATTACCATCATGGCGGCAGCAACACATCTGCGCAGCCACAGCCACAACAAGACGGTGATAACGCAGAATAACGCGTCGCCGTACAGCCAGGACCGGAGAGCATGAATGGTTTTCCGTCCTGGTCTTTTATTTTAGCGAGGTTATAGCTTGTTTGACCGTTATGATGCCGGTGAGCAGGCCGTACTGGTACACATCTGGTTCTCCCAAGACAAAGAAGTAGAAGATCTTCAGGAATTTGAAACCCTGGTTTCTTCTGCTGGCGTTGACGCGCTGCAAGTGATCACTGGCAGCCGCAAAGCGCCACATCCCAAGTATTTTGTCGGTGAAGGAAAGGCCGTTGAAATTGCCGATGCGGTAAAAACAACAGGAGCATCGGTCGTCTTATTCGATCATGCCCTTACGCCCGCTCAGGAAAGAAATCTCGAGCGCCTGTGCGAATGCCGGGTGATTGATCGTACCGGCTTAATTCTCGATATCTTCGCGCAACGCGCACGCACCCACGAAGGTAAATTGCAGGTTGAGCTGGCACAGCTACGCCATCTTGCCACGCGTCTGGTACGCGGCTGGACGCACCTTGAACGCCAGAAAGGCGGGATCGGCTTACGCGGTCCGGGTGAAACGCAGTTAGAAACTGACCGTCGCTTATTACGCGGCCGTATCAGCCAGATTTTATCCCGTCTGGAACGGGTAGAGAAACAGCGTGAGCAGGGACGTCAGGCACGCGCCAAGGCCGATGTGCCAACCGTGTCGCTGGTGGGCTATACCAACGCCGGTAAATCGACGCTGTTTAACGCCGTGACCTCAGCCAACGTCTTTGCTGCCGATCAGCTGTTTGCGACCCTTGATCCGACGCTGCGCCGCCTGAATGTCGCCGATGTCGGTGAAGTGGTGCTGGCGGATACGGTCGGCTTTATCCGCCATCTTCCTCACGATTTGGTTGCTGCCTTTAAAGCGACCCTTCAGGAGACGCGCCAGGCGACGTTGCTGCTGCATGTGATTGACGGTGCTGACGTTCGCGTCACAGAAAATATTGAAGCCGTTGATACGGTACTGGAAGAGATCGACGCTGACGAAATTCCCACCTTACTGGTCATGAATAAGATCGATATGCTCGATGGCTTTGAACCACGCATCGATCGTAACGAAGAAAACCTGCCGATTCGCGTCTGGCTGTCTGCCCAGACCGGTGCCGGTATTCCGTTATTATGGCAGGCGCTGTCTGAGCGGCTGTCGGGTGAAATTGCCCAATACGAATTACGTCTGCCACCCGAAGCGGGGCGCTTGCGCAGCCGTTTCTACCAGTTGCAGGCGATTGAGAAAGAGTGGAATCAGGAAGACGGCAGTGTAGGATTGCAGATTCGTATGCCAATCATTGAATGGTTGCGCTTATGCAAACAGGAACCGTCGCTGACCAGTTATATTGTTTGATATTGCCCAAACGCATTTACCTTAAAAATTGAAGATTGTCGCACTTTCGTTGCAGACCCGAATACGCAGGCGTTACCCGAGTATTTCGGATTTCAGCAAGGCGGCAACTGAGTGAATCCCCGGGAGCTTACGCAGGTAAGTGACCGGAGTGAGCGAAGGCAGCCAACACCGCTGCAATCCGAAAGATGAAGGGTAAAAACCGCAAATACAATAAATGGAGTAGAGACATGGCGTGGAATCAGCCCGGAAATAACGGACAGGACCGCGACCCGTGGGGAAGCAGCAATAATCAAGGCGGCAACTCTGGGGGGAATAAAGGAGGACGGGAATCCGGGCCTCCTGATCTGGATGATATCTTCCGTAAGCTGAGCAAGAAGCTTGGTGGTCTGGGCGGTGGCAAACAGAACGACAACGGTCAGCGCGGCTCCGGCAGCGGCGGCAAAATTGTTGGCATCGTAGCGGTTGCAGCTGTCGTGATCTGGGCAGCAAGCGGTTTCTACACCATCAAAGAAGCGGAACGTGGCGTGGTAACGCGCTTCGGTAAGTTCAGTCATCTGGTTGAGCCAGGTCTGAACTGGAAACCGACCTTTATCGATCAGGTGCGTGCCGTTAACGTTGAAGCGGTACGTGAACTGGCCGCGTCAGGCGTGATGCTGACTTCGGATGAGAACGTGGTGCGGGTTGAGATGAACGTCCAGTACCGGGTTACCGATCCGGAACGTTATCTTTATGCCGTTACCAGCGCGGATGACAGTCTGCGTCAGGCCACCGACAGCGCACTGCGCGGCGTCATTGGCCGTTCCACCATGGACCGTATCCTGACCGAAGGTCGTACTGTGGTCCGTAGCGATACCCAGCGTGAAATCGACGAAACGATTCGCCCTTACAATATGGGCATCGCGGTGCTGGACGTAAACTTCCAGGCGGCTCGTCCACCGGAAGAGGTGAAGTCTGCGTTTGATGATGCGATTGCCGCACGTGAAAACCGCGAGCAGTATGTCCGCGAAGCGGAAGCCTACGCCAACGAAGTTCAGCCACGAGCTAACGGTCAGGCGCAGCGTATTCTGGAAGAAGCCCGTGCGTATAAAGAGCGGACGGTGCTGGAAGCGCAGGGTGAAGTGGCGCGGTTTGCCAAAATCCTGCCTGAGTACAAAGCGGCACCAGAAATCACCAAAGAGCGTCTCTATATCGAAACGATGGAACGCGTGCTCAGCCATACCCGTAAAGTACTGGTTAACGATCGGGGTAATAACCTGATGGTGCTGCCGCTCGATCAACTGATGCGTGGCGGTCAGGCGTCAACCGGCCACAACGGTCAGAAAGGGGGCAGTGCCGCATCGCAGCCTGCGCTCTCCGATCGCAGCGCCAGCCGCAGTGACACGTCGTCATACAGTCCGGACAGCATCATGGATCAGCGTCGGGCTAACGCTCTGCGCAACGACAGCCAGCGCGAAGGGAGAGAGTAATCGATGCGTAAGCCAATAGTAGTATTAATCATCGTCGTGCTGGTGGCGCTCTATGCGTCGCTGTTTGTGGTGCAGGAAGGTCAGCGCGGCATCGTACTGCGCTTCGGTAAAGTTCTGCGCGATGACGAAAACAAACCGCAGGTGTTTGAACCGGGTCTGCATTTCAAGATCCCATTCCTGGAAACGGTTAAAACACTGGATGCTCGTATTCAGACCATGGACAACCAGGCCGATCGCTTCGTCACTAAAGAGAAGAAAGATCTGATCGTCGATTCCTACATCAAATGGCGTATCAGCGACTTCAGTCGTTACTATCTGGCCACCGGTGGCGGCGATGTGTCTCAGGCGGAAGTACTGCTGAAACGTAAGTTCAGTGACCGTCTGCGTTCTGAAATGGGGCGTCTGGATGTTAAAGACATTGTGACCGATTCGCGTGGTCGTCTGACCACCGACGTGCGTGATGCGCTGAACACCGGTAGTGCAGGCAGCGATGACGAAATCGCCACCCCGGCCGCCGATGATGCGATTGCCAGTGCAGCGGCCCGCGTAGAGCGTGAAACTAACAGCAGCGAACCGGCACCGAACCCGAACAGTATGGCGGCGTTAGGTATTCAGGTCGTAGATGTACGGATTAAGCAGATCAACCTGCCGACCGAAGTTTCAGATGCGATCTTCAACCGTATGCGTGCAGAGCGTGAAGCCGTAGCACGTAGCCAGCGTTCACAAGGTCAGGAAGAAGCAGAAAAACTGCGCGCCCAGGCTGATTACCAGGTAACGCGTACGCTGGCCGAAGCCCAGCGTGAAGCGCTGATTACCCGTGGTGACGGTGATGCGGAAACGGCGCGACTGTTTGCTGCGGCATTCAGTCAGGACCCGGACTTCTACGCCTTTATTCGTAGCCTGCGTGCCTATGAAAACAGCTTCAATGACAATCAGGATGTGATGGTGTTAAGCCCGGACAGCGACTTCTTCCGATATATGAAGGCGCCCTCTAACGCGACACGTTAAGAACTGATATAACCTACAGGCCGACAATGTTGTCGGCCTTTTTTTTGGGTATCAGTATGAAAACAAGCATCTGGATGGCACTGGCGCTGGTATTAGTGCTGGAAGGGTTGGGACCGATGTTCATGCCACGCGCCTGGCGCCGCATGATTCTGGCGATGACGCAGCTGCCCGATCGCCTGTTGCACCGTTTTGGCGGCGGGCTGGTGGTAGCCGGAATGGTAATCTATTGCATGCTTAGCCTGCACGGCAACCTGTAACAACTGCTGGCCTGGTGCACAAATTGTGCCTGCTGCGCCTGTTTTCCCCAACATGTTGTAGTGATCAAAATGCTGGCAAAAAAGCGCGCAATCGTATGCTAAAAGTGCTGAAAACCACCGGATCAGATGGTAGAATCCTTTTTTAAGCAATCGGTGATTTTGAGAAATGGGTAAGAACGTCGTCGTACTGGGCACCCAATGGGGTGACGAAGGTAAAGGTAAGATTGTAGACCTTCTGACTGAACGCGCGAATTACGTTGTGCGTTATCAAGGCGGCCACAATGCGGGCCACACACTTGTCATCAACGGTGAAAAAACCGTCCTCCACCTTATCCCTTCTGGCATTCTGCGCGATAACGTCACCAGCATTATTGGTAACGGCGTAGTGCTCTCTCCTGAAGCCTTAATGAAAGAGATGAAAGGCCTCGAAGAGCGCGGGATTCCGGTACGCGAACGTCTGCTGATTTCTGAAGCCTGTCCGTTGATTCTGCAGTATCACGTTGCCATGGACATGGCGCGCGAAAAAGCGCGTGGTGCTAAGGCGATCGGGACTACTGGCCGCGGTATTGGTCCGGCTTATGAAGATAAAGTCGCACGCCGTGCACTGCGCGTCAGCGATCTGTTCAACAAAGAGACCTTTGCCGCCAAGCTGAAAGAAGTGGTCGATTTCTACAACTTCCAGCTGGTGCACTACTACAAAGAGCAAGCGGTCGACTTCGATAAAGTGCTGAACGATGTGATGGCGATTGCCGACATCCTGACCAGCATGGTGGTTGACGTCTCTGAGCTGCTGGACGGCGCGCGTAAGCGTGGCGATCTGATCATGTTCGAAGGTGCGCAGGGTACGCTGCTGGATATCGATCACGGTACCTATCCGTACGTTACCTCGTCCAACACCACCGCTGGCGGCGTAGCGACCGGCTCAGGCATTGGCCCGCGCTATGTCGATTACGTGCTGGGTATCGTGAAAGCGTACTCAACCCGCGTCGGTGCTGGTCCATTCCCGACCGAGCTGTTTGACGAAACCGGTGAGTTCCTGTGTAAGCAGGGTAACGAGTTCGGTGCCACCACCGGCCGTCGTCGTCGTACCGGCTGGCTGGATGCGGTTGCCGTGCGTCGTGCGGTGCAGATCAACTCTCTGTCCGGTTTCTGCATGACTAAACTGGACGTGCTGGATGGCCTGAAAGAGGTCAAAATCTGCGTGGCTTACCGGATGCCGGATGGCCGTGAAGTCACCACCACGCCGCTGGCGGCAGAGAACTGGGAAGGCATTGAGCCGATCTATGAAACGATGCCGGGCTGGAGCGAGACTACTTTTGGTGTGAAGACGCTGGAGGGCTTACCACAAGCTGCCCGCGACTATATCAAGCGTGTAGAAGAAGTGACGGGTGTTCCGGTTGATATTATCTCAACCGGCCCGGACCGCAGTGAAACGATGATTCTGCGCGATCCGTTCGACGCATAATCACCCAGGCCGGACCTTGTCCGGCCTTTGTTTTTCCACTCTTTGATGCCACTTAATTCCCCTTCGCTTGTCCAACCCGGTGCTGGCTTAAAAAAACGCACGGTTAATCAGACTCTGGTTTATCATCGTAGCCACTCGCATGGCGATCCGATTTATTCCTGACATCAATCGCAAGGCGGGTTATGCGATGCCACTTTTGATGATTCACTGAGGTTACTGTGCAGCTGACGAGTTTTACTGATTATGGTTTACGGGCCCTGATTTATCTGGCCGCGTTGCCCGAAGGCCAGCAGACCAACATCACTGAAGTGACCAACACCTATGGTGTGTCACGTAATCACATGGTCAAAATCATTAATCAACTGAGCCGGGCGGGATATATCGCAGCAACGCGCGGCAAAAATGGCGGGCTTCGTCTTGGCATGCCGGCCAGTCAGATTGTGATTGGCGACGTAGTGCGTAAGATGGAACCGCTACAATTAGTGGACTGCGCATCCTGTTCCATTACGCCCGCCTGTCGCCTGAAGAAGGCGCTACATGACGCGGTACAGCGCTTCCTGCAGGAACTGGATAGCTACACGCTGGCGGATTTGGTTGAAGGGAATACCCCACTTTATGAAATCATATTGTCCGAACCGCCGGTGGCAATAAATACTCAATGACATCGGAGGAACCGCTATGTCAAAAGATCCTTTTCAGGATAGAGAAGCTGAAAAATACGAAAACCCCATTCCAAGCCGTGAATTTATTCTGGCGCTATTAGAAAAACGCGAAAAACCGGCCAGCCGCGAAGAGCTGGCGCAAGAGATGAACCTGCAGGAAGAAGAGCATATTGAGGCGCTGCGTCGCCGTCTGCGCGCCATGGAGCGTGATGGTCAGCTGGTGTTCACCCGCCGTCAATGCTATGCCCTGCCGGAGCGTCTGGATCTGCTACGCGGGAAGGTCATAGGCCACCGTGATGGCTACGGCTTCCTGCGGGCAGAAGGTCAGAAGGACGACCTCTACCTCTCCGCCGAACAGATGAAGTTTTGCATGCACGGCGACGTCATTCTGGCCCAGCCGCTGGGTGCCGATCGTAAAGGCCGTCGCGAAGCGCGCGTGGTGCGGGTACAGGAACCACGCAATAACCAGATCGTTGGCCGTTACTTCACCGACGCCGGTGCTGGCTTTGTGGTGCCGGACGACAGCCGTCTGAGCTTTGACATCCTGATCCCACCGGAAGAAACCATGAATGCCCGCATGGGCTCGGTCGTGGTGGTGGAGTTAGTTCAGCGTCCAACTCGTCGCAGTAAAGCGATCGGTAAAGTGGCTGAGATCCTCGGTGATGATATGGGCACCAGTCTGGCGGTCGATATGGCGCTTCGGACCCATGAAATCCCACACAGCTGGCCGCCAGAGGTTGAAGCGCAGGTCAGTAAGCTGAAAGAAGAAGTGCCGGAAGAGGCCAAAAAAGGACGCGTCGACTTACGTAAGCTGCCGCTGGTCACGATTGATGGCGAAGATGCCCGTGACTTTGACGATGCGGTCTACTGTGAGAAAAAACGCGGTGGCGGCTGGCGGTTGTGGGTTGCTATCGCGGATGTCAGCTATTACGTCCGTCCTGGCACGCCGCTGGATGACGAAGCGCATCAGCGCGGTACCTCGGTCTATTTCCCGTCACAGGTGGTGCCGATGCTGCCGGAAGTGCTGTCGAACGGTTTATGTTCGCTCAACCCGCAGGTCGATCGCCTGTGTATGGTGTGCGAAATGACCGTTTCCTCAAAAGGGAAACTGACCGGCTTCAAACACTACGAAGCGGTGATGAATTCGCATGCGCGTCTGACCTACAATAAAGTCTGGAACATTCTGCAGGGCGACAAAGAGCTGCGTCAGCAGTATGCGCCGCTGGTTAAAGATCTTGAAGAGCTGCACAACCTGTATCAGGCGCTGGAAGCAGCACGTGAAGAGCGTGGCGGCATCTCGTTTGAGACCGAAGAAGCGAAGTTCATCTTCAACGCCGAGCGCCGCATTGAGCGTGTTGAGCGCGTTTCGCGTAATGACGCCCACAAGCTGATCGAAGAGTGCATGATCCTGGCGAATATCGCCTCGGCACGCTTCGTTGAGAAAAATCAGGAACCGGCGCTGTTCCGCGATCACGATCGCCCGACCGACGAAAGCATCAAGAGTTTCCGTACCGTGCTCAACGAGCTGGGACTGAGTCTGCCCGGCGGCAACAAACCGCAGCCGATCGACTATGCCGCACTGCTGAAGCAGGTGGCCGATCGTCCTGATGCGGAAATGCTGCAAACCATGCTGCTGCGTTCGATGAAGCAGGCAGTTTACGATCCGGAAAACCGCGGCCACTTCGGTCTGGCGCTGACTTCATATGCTCACTTTACCTCGCCAATCCGCCGCTACCCGGATCTGACATTGCATCGCGCCATCAAGTATCTGCTGGCAAAAGAGCAGGGTGAAGGTAAAGGTCTGGTACAACGCGCCATCAAATATCTGATGCCGAAAGACAGCAACGCGATCAAAGATCGGATGACTGCGACCGGTGGCTATCACTACGAAATGCCGGAGATGCTGCAACTGGGACTGCACTGTTCCCTGACCGAACGCCGGGCTGATGAAGCGACCCGCGACGTCGCGGACTGGCTCAAGTGTGACTTCATGCAGGATCAGGTCGGCAACGTCTTCAACGGCGTGATCTCCAGCGTCACCGGCTTTGGCTTCTTTGTCCGCTTGAGCGATCTGTTCATTGATGGTCTGGTGCATGTCTCGACGCTTGATAACGACTACTACCGTTTCGATCCGGTCGGTCAGCGTCTGATTGGCGAGTCCGGCGGCCGCACCTATCGTCTTGGCGATATTGTGGAAGTACGGGTCGAAGCGGTGCACATGGACGAGCGTAAAATCGACTTTGCCCTGATCTCCAGCCAGCGTCAGGTCCGCGGCGAAGGTAAAACCGAGCGCGATCGGGCGAAGCGTGATGGCAAACCACCGTCAAAACGCCGTCGTGATGTCAGCAAGAAGTCCAATTTTGAGCCAGACGCTGCTTTCCGCGGTGACAAGGGCAGACCGGCAGCGGCAAAAACCGAGAAAAAAAGTAAAACCGTCTCGGAAAAAAGCCGTAAAATCGCCGCCGCCACGCGGGCTAAGCGCGCCAGCAAAAAAGCGCAAACTGACTGATGCGCATAGCCGCCCTTTCTCAGCCGGGAAAGGGCGGTAATTTATTCATTTCCACACACTGAGCAGATCGATGAGCGAAATTATTTTTGGTATCCATGCCGTGCAGGCGCTGCTGGAACGCGACCCACAACGTTTCCAGCAGGTCTTTATCCTCAAAGGCCGCGACGATCGTCGCCTGCAACCCCTGGTCGCCGCGCTGGAAGCTCAGGGGATCGTAATTCAACTGGCAGAGCGTAAGTGGCTGGACAGCCAGGTGGAAGGCGGCGTGCATCAGGGTATCGTGGCGCAGGTTAAGCCGGGCCGTCAGTATCAGGAAGGCGATCTGCCGGATCTGCTGCAGAGCCTGGAAAAACCGTTCCTGCTGGTGCTGGACGGGGTTACCGATCCGCATAACCTCGGAGCCTGTCTGCGCAGCGCCGATGCAGCGGGCGTGGATGCGGTGATCGTGCCAAAAGATCGTTCCGCTCCGCTGAACGCCACCGCCAAAAAAGTGGCCAGCGGTGCGGCTGAGAACGTGCCGTTAATCCGCGTCACCAACCTGGCGCGGACGCTGCGCTTGCTGCAGGAGTACAACATCTGGGTAGTCGGCACGGCCGGTGAAGCCGATCACACCGTGTATCAGAGCAAAATGACCGGCCCGATGGCGCTGGTTATGGGCGCAGAGGGCGAAGGTATGCGTCGTCTGACCCGTGAACATTGCGATGAGCTGATCAGTATTCCGATGGCAGGCAGCGTCTCTTCGCTGAACGTCTCGGTCGCTACCGGCGTCTGCCTGTTTGAAGCGGTGCGCCAGCGCAACGCCTGATCTCCGATGTGATCCTCGCCACAAATTAGTTTCTGTACCAGGCATAACTGCGCGTCATTCGTATATACCCAAAGGATTTAGGGTTGCATTGAGGCGGCAAGAGAACGAATCCCGATGAGCTTACATGAGTAAGTGATTCGGGTGAGTGAACGCAGCCAACAAAAATGCAGCTTGAAAGACGACGGGTATACTTACTGAGTGACATCCGCGAGGAGTGGTTATGACCTGGACAACACACACCGTTTTTAATCAGCCCCATCCTCTCAGTAACAGCAACCTGTTCCTTTCCGATACGCCGTTGAGTGAAGCGCTACAGCGCGAGGGCGCGGAGTGGGATCGTGAATGGCTGGCTTCCGTCGGGCTGCAGCTTGGCAGCGCTGAATCACTGGAGCTTGGCCGGCTGGCTAATGCCGAACCGCCCGAACTGCTGCGCTACGATGCGCGTGGCGTGCGGCTCGATGAAGTGCGTTTTCATCCCGCCTGGCATCTGCTGATGCAGGGCGTCTGCGCCAGCCGTCTGCACAACCTCAGCTGGCAACCGACGGTGCGCGAACATGCCAGCGTGGCGCGTGCTGCCCGTTTTATTCTGCATGCTCAGGTTGAAGCGGGCACGCTCTGCCCGGTGACGATGACCCACGCGGCAATCCCGCTGCTTCAGACTTATCTGCCGGCCGCGTTCGAAGGCTGGCTCGATCCGCTGCTCAGTGACCGGTATGACACCCATGCACAGCCCGGCGATCAAAAGCGCGGCTTGCTGATCGGCATGGGCATGACAGAAAAGCAGGGCGGCAGCGATCTGTTCACTACCACCACCCGCGCGGAGCCGCTGGGCGCGCGCGGCCCCGGTGAAATCTACCGGCTCACCGGTCATAAGTGGTTTTTTTCGGTGCCGCAAAGCGATGCGCATCTGGTGCTGGCACAGACGCCGGCGGGACTGAGCTGCTTCTTCCTGCCGCGCCTGTTACCGGACGGTTCCCGCAATGCTATCCAGATCGAGCGGCTGAAAGATAAGCTGGGTAATCGATCCAATGCCAGCAGCGAAGTCGAGTTTCGCGACGCCACTGGCTGGCTACTGGGAGAAGAGGGGGAAGGGGTCCGGCTGATCCTGAAAATGGGCGGAATGACCCGTTTTGACTGCGCGCTCGGCAGTCACGGCCAGATGCGGCGGGCTTTTTCAGTTGCGCTCTATCATGCACACCAGCGCCAGGTGTTGGGTAAAAATCTGGTGGATCAGCCACTGATGCGTCAGGTGCTGGCGCAGCAGGCACTGCAGCTGGAAGGACAGACCGCCTTACTGATGCGGCTGGCCCGTGCCTGGTCGCAGCCGGCAAAACCGCATGAGGTTGCCTTTGCGCGCCTGTTTACCCCGGCGGCGAAATACCAGATATGCAAAGCAGGTGCGCCGTTTGTGGCAGAGGCGATGGAGGTGTTAGGCGGCATCGGCTACTGCGAAGCGAGTGAGCTGCCGCGGCTGTATCGCGATATCCCGGTTAACAGTATCTGGGAAGGGTCGGGCAACGTGATGTGTCTCGACGTGTTGCGCGCGCTTTCGCGGCAGAGCGATGCGGCAGAGATGCTCAGCCAGGAATTTGAGGCAGTCAAAGGCAGTAACCGCCATTTCGATGCGCGCTGGCGTCAGCTTCGTCTGCGACTGCACAAAATACCGGAGGCGCAGGCGCGTGAACTGACCCGTAGTCTGCTGCTGCTGGCAACGGGCGCACAGTTGCTGAAATATGCCGAGCCGCCGCTGGCGGATGGCTGGTGCCGGCAATGGCTCGATCAGCGCGGCTCACGTCCACTTGATGCCGCGCTGGCCGACCGCTTACTGGCCCGCGCCTGCGGTGGGTGAGGCTCCGTACAGGATCGCGCTGGCGTACCATAAGCCAGGCATCACCGTTTCACTCAGCGCCACGATCTGATAGTAGGTCGCACCGGACTGATTGGCCCGGGCGGCCACGGCGCGCTGTGCATCATCCGGTGAACCGTGCACGTTGACGGTGATATTGCCCAGCTTCGGTAAACCGGCGCTTTGCGCCCGTGAAATTTCCTGCGCCTGTTGCGTCGGCGCGGGCGGCGCTTTTGGGGTCGTCTGAAACGCAGAACAGCCTGCCAGTGACAGGCTTAACACCAGTAAGTAAGCGAAACGCATAGGAAAACCCTCATTCAGGACGAAGCATTAAGTGTATGCCATCGTCCCGAATGCCGTCAGGATTTGAGGCTAAAAACGCTGACCAGCTGGGTCAGGTGATGGCCTTTATCACTCAGGGTCTGGGCGCTACTTTCCGCCTGCGCCACCAGTTCACTGTTCTGATGCGTCGCCTGGCTGATCTGGTTCATCGCCAGATTAACCTGACCAATGCCGGCAGCCTGCTGTTGCGCCGCCACGTTGATCTCGCCCATCAGCGCCTGGACCTGCTCAATGTGCGTCACGATGTGGGTCATCGCGTCGCGGGTCTGCTCAGATAACAGATGGCCTTCCGCCACATTGCCGATTGAGGTGGCGATTAGCCCATCAATCTCTTTCGCGGCCTGCGCCGAGCGCTGCGCCAGCGCCCGTACTTCGGCCGCTACCACCGCAAATCCGCGTCCCTGTTCACCGGCACGCGCGGCTTCAACCGCGGCATTCAGCGCCAGGATATTGGTCTGGAAGGCGATAGATTCGATCACATGGGTGATATCCGCAATGCTTTGCGACGAGATTTTAATGGCCGACATGGTGTTAACCGAGCGCACCACGGTCTGGCTGCCCTGGCTGACGATAGCGCTGGCTTCAGACACCAGCGACATCGCCTGGCGCAGGCTATCGGCGGTATGTTCTACCGTCGCACCAAACTGCTCCATGCTGGCTGAGGTCTGCTCGACGCTGCTGGCCTGACGCCCAATCTGCTCGCTGATATTGTGGCTGCTGGCGGCGATGGTATCGGTGCCGTCACTGATCTCCTGCGCGGCGCTGCGCACCTGACCGACGATCTTCTCCAGACCATCGCCAATGCCGTTGATGGCGTTGATCAACTGGCCCACTTCGTCGCGACGTGGCGTATCGAGATGCACCTGCAAATTACCGGCGGCATACTGCTGCGCCAGATGAATCACCTGCTGCAGCGGACGGGTAATCGCCCGGCGGCTGTACCAGACAAAGCCAAGCGCAAACACCAGCACCAGCGCCAGGCCGGTGAGTAAAAACAGGTTACGACTGTGGGTAATCGGTGCCAGCAGGCTGGCGCGGTTAACCTCACCAACAATCACCCAGTTCCAGCCCGGTAACTGCTGCCAGGCCAGCATGCGGTTCTCTCCGGCCATCTCCACCTGCCGTATCCCTTGCGGCTGGGTCAGCAGTTGCTGCTGTATCGCGTTATCCCAGCCCGGCAGTTTCCCTTCGTTGTGCTGATCAAACAGATACTGACCCTGAGCGCTGCCGGGCGCGCCGTTAATCACATAAAAGTGGCCGCTGTCGCCCAGCCGACGCGCGAGGATTTTCTCACGCATCAGGGCGTATTGCTGATCGATACCGACCCCGACAAACAGAATGGCGACTACCGTGCCGCTGGCATCTTTGACCGGCTGATACTGGGTGATGTAGCGATGGCCAAACAGCGTGGCGAGGCCACGGTAGATTTCCCCCTGATGCACGCTTTTCCAGGCGGCGCTGGCGCGATCGAGCTGGGTGCCGATGGCGCGACTGCCATCCTGCTTCTTCAGCGAGGTGGAAATGCGGATAAAGTCTTCGCC
Source organism: Pantoea brenneri (assembly GCF_038594305.1). NCBI lineage: Bacteria > Pseudomonadati > Pseudomonadota > Gammaproteobacteria > Enterobacterales > Erwiniaceae > Pantoea > Pantoea brenneri. Next base: position 64,093 of record NZ_JBCGBG010000004.1, read on the forward strand.
GTCACGCACGAAAATGGTGGCGACCGCAGCAGTGCGTTCGGTGAAATCGTCCACCGCTGTCTGGTCGAGGTTGAGCGTCTTTAAGCCAGCACGCAGCACCGGCGTCGAAAAGCTGCCCACCTGCACCCGGGCACTTTCATCGAGGCTAAAGCGCCTGGGTAAAAAGCTGGTAAACAGATTGGTGTAGTTGCTCACCTCTTCGGAAAGCGTGGCGTTGAACATGGTCGCCATTTCACTGATGCCCTGCACCTGATTGTGCATATCATCAATCGCGAGGTTTTCCAGCTGGCGTGAGGCGGTGTGGCTCTGGGTCAGCGTCAGAACCAGCAGTAATAACGCTACGCTGAGAGACGTCAGTACAGACAGCTTAACTCCAAGACTCAGGCCGCTGAGAGAGAGACGCTTCATAAATTACCTTTGATCACATTGGGGGGATACCGGATCAACGGCAGCAACGCGAAAAAGTTTAGGCCGCAAGCTGACGACCGGCAGCGGGGGAATGGCTTCGCAAATGTTGTGGCAGAACGTACACTCAAAGCCTGTGCTTCGCCCCTTTCAGGAGAGAATATGATTGAACTCACCACGGAAACGCTGGCAGGAATTGAGTGTCTGCACGCCGCGCCAGCTGGTCAGCGCCGTAACCGGCTGCCGACAGTGCTGTTTTATCACGGCTTTACGTCGTCGAAAGAGGTCTATGCCTATTTCGCCGTCGCCTTAGCGCAGGCCGGATTCCGGGCGGTGATGCCGGATGCGGATCTGCACGGCGCACGCTATCACGGCGATGCCGAAAGCCGCCTGAGTCACTTCTGGGATATCCTGAAAAAAAATATTGATGAGCTGCCGCAGCTGGAATCGGCGCTGCGCGCTGACGATCTGATCGCCGGTGAGCGGTTTGCGGTCGCCGGGGCGTCGATGGGCGGCATGACGGCGCTGGGGGCGATGGCCCGCTATCCGCAGATCCACAGCGTCGCCTGCATGATGGGTTCCGGCTACTTTATGCAGCTCAGCCAGACGCTGTTTCCGCCGCTGGTGGTGCGCTCGCCGGAACAGCAGGCACAGTTTGATGCCCGGATGGCACCGCTGGCGGAATACGATCCCAGCACCCGGCTGGACACGCTGGCCAATCGTCCGCTGCTGCTGTGGCATGGTGAAGCTGATGAGGTGGTGCCCTTTGCTGAAAGCGCCCGCCTGGAAGCCGCGCTGCGCAGCAAAGGATTAGCGCAGCATCTGACGTCACTGTCGGAACAGCAGATTGGACATAAGATTACGCCGTCAGGTTTGACGGCGCTGGTGAGCTTCTTTAAGCATCAGCTTTAAACATCAGACGTAAAAAAGGGCGGAGGGGTCTGCTCCGCCCTGGCCTGACCCGTTTATTAGCGGGCAGTGAACCGTTCTGACAGTCGGGCTGGCGCACTGATCGGATTACTCTCCGGTGCATCCAGTCGATTAACGTAGACATAACCCTCAGCCGCTTTGCTGCTGTGACTTCTCATCTGCTGCGCACAGTCAGCATTGCTGGCAAGAGCGGGTAGAGACAGGAAGAGACCCAGTAAAGTGGCGATGACGTACCTTTTCATGGCCGACTCCTCACTTCAGGGAAGACACTCTGTTAGACGCTGGTAAGCCAAACCGTAACGTCTGCATTAAGTTTAGCGACTGGCGATATTATCGCCAGATCGTCTGCCTGAACCTCTTCATCAGCCTTTTTGAACAATCGCTGCTTAACGCGCTGTATTCACATGATTAGCACGAAAAGCCTGCGTATCTGGCACGCCGGATGGCATTTGTTGAAATGTGCGCTTGAGTTTAGTGGCCCCCGCCAGTATGATTACGCGTCAATTTTTCAGCCGCATTCTCAGGCTGTGTCCCACAAGCGCTCGTCACAACGAACTTTTGTGGGACACAGCCTATAACGTTCCTTGCTTCCATGGGCCGCGGTTGACCCCGACAGGAGGCTGAATAATCCGTAAGGAGCAATTTCGATGCGTCATTACGAAATCGTATTTATGGTCCATCCTGACCAGAGCGAACAGGTTCCAGGCATGATCGAGCGTTACACTGGTGCCATCACTGGTGCACAGGGCACGATTCACCGTCTGGAAGACTGGGGCCGCCGTCAGCTGGCTTACCCGATCAACAAACTGCACAAAGCGCACTACGTTCTGCTGAACGTTGAAGCGCCGCAGGAAGCGATCGATGAGCTGGAAACGAACTTCCGCTTCAACGACGCCGTTATCCGTAGCATGGTTATGCGCGTTAAAAACGCGGTAACTGAAGCATCACCGATGGTTAAAGCGAAAGACGAGCGTCGTGAGCGCCGCGAAGATTTTGCTAACGAATCCGCTGATGACTCAGATGCTGGGGATTCTGAAGAGTAATCCATCGTGACGGTTAATCGACTGCGCTTGTCTGGCACGGTGTGCAAGACGCCGGTTCGAAAAATTAGCCCGTCAGGAATTCCGCACTGTCAGTTTGTGCTTGAGCACCGCTCAGTGCAGGAGGAGGCCGGGTTTCACCGGCAAGCCTGGTGTCGTATGCCGGTGATTATCAGCGGCACTGCCCATCAGGTGATTACTCAACATATAACGGTCGGCACGCAACTCATACTCGACGGTTTCATTAGCTGCCATCAGGCACGCAATGGCCAGAGCAAAATGGTGTTACATGCCGAGCAGATTGAATTGATAGATTCTGGAGACTAGCCAAATGGCACGTTATTTCCGTCGTCGCAAGTTCTGCCGTTTCACCGCGGAAGGCGTTCAAGAGATCGATTATAAAGATATCGCAACGCTGAAAAACTACATCACTGAAAGCGGCAAGATCGTACCAAGCCGTATCACTGGTACTCGCGCAAAATACCAGCGTCAGCTGGCTCGTGCTATCAAGCGCGCGCGTTACCTGTCTCTGCTGCCGTACACTGATCGTCATCAGTAATCGGCAACTGTCCATTAACGACTTTAAGAGGATAAGGTAATGCAAGTTATTCTGCTTGATAAAGTAGCAAACCTGGGCAGCCTGGGTGATCAGGTTAACGTTAAAGCGGGCTACGCTCGTAACTTCCTGGTACCACAGGGCAAAGCTGTGCCTGCTACCAGGAAAAACGTTGAATTCTTCGAAGCACGCCGTGCAGAACTGGAAGCTAAACTGTCCGACGTTCTGTCTGCAGCAAATGCACGCGCTGAGAAAATCAATGCACTGGGCACCGTAACCATCGCGTCTAAAGCAGGCGACGAAGGTAAACTGTTCGGTTCTATCGGTACCCGCGACATCGCTGATGCAGTTTCTGCAGCTGGCGTTGAAGTGGCTAAGAGCGAAGTTCGTCTGCCGAACGGCGTTCTGCGCACCACCGGTGAGCACGAAGTGAACTTCCAGGTTCACAGTGAAGTATTCGCGAAACTGATCGTGAATATCGTTGCTGAGTAATTTTTATTACTGAGCACTGCGGGAACGCCGGCCTTGTGCCGGCGTTTTTGTTTTTATTGCCGCCTGAACGCTATTGCGCGCGGATAAAGCTGCCATCCGGCTGACGCGTAAACAGCACCGGGCCGTTAGCGCCCTCTATCGTCAGTCCGGTCACTGCGCCCTGTGCGTCCTGACGGATTTTGACCTGCTGACCGCTTTTCAGTGAACTCAGCGGCTGATCGCTGCCTTCCACTCGCGCCATCGCAAACACATCATTTACCGGCAGACTGTTGTCACGAAACAGCTGGGCCAGCGTCTGGCCTGAAGCGACCGTATAGTTGCGCCACTCTCCCTGTGAATCCGCTTTTGGCGTCGGCTGCGGCTGAGAAGAGGATGAGTCGGCTTTGTTGTCATAAATATCCGCCTGCATCGGCACCTCTTTCTCAGCGGACGGCGTAACCGGACGCTCCACCGGATAGCGCGGTGTACTGACCGGCCAGAGAAACGCCAGCAGCATCACCAGCAGCGCGATAACAATGCCACGGCGATGCGGCGCAGGCAGCGGGTCCATCCAGCCGATGTGGTCGGTAACATGCCAGATACGATGAAGCCATGTCGGTAGCCGTGATGACGCGTCTGAAGCCATTCGTGGTTCCTCCTCTCCAGCGGGTTGCTGCGGCTTGCGTGCGGCCAGCCAGGTTTGCAGCCGGGATACAATACGCGTTGCGCGCGTCCTGCGGCGTCGTGGGGCGATCTGGCCCATGTGTTCTCTCTTTTGGTGTGCAACAGACGGCGTAATTCCGTCAACAGTTATAGTATGGGCAATACCGGCGCGAAGTGCCTGCCAGCATTGATAAATTTGACGGGGGTATTGTTTCTCTTTCGCCGCGAAAAGTCATCTGCGATGCAGGGCATTTTACGCCAGCGGCCTGCACTGCTATGCTGCCGGTTCGAATTTATCCGAGAGTGAAAGGAACGAAGATGACTACCCCTTCTTTCGACAGCGTCGAAGCACAAGCAAGTTACGGTATTGGTTTACAGGTTGGCCAGCAGTTGCTGGAATCTGGTCTGCAGGGGCTGCAGCCAGAAGCACTGCTCGCGGGCCTGCGCGACGCGCTGGAAGGGAACTCGCCGGCGGTACCGGTTGATGTGGTTCATCGCGCACTGCGTGAAGTGCATGAACGCGCAGAAGGCGTGCGCCGTGAGCGCACCGAAGCGATGGCGGCAGAAGGTCAGGCATTCCTGCTGGAACATGCGCAGCGTGAAGGCGTGAGCAGCACCGAATCCGGCCTGCAGTTCAGCGTCATCACCCAGGGCGAAGGTCCTATCCCTTCCCGCCAGGATCGCGTACGTGTGCACTACACCGGTAAACTGATTGACGGCAGCGTGTTCGATAGCTCCGTAGCACGTGGTGAGCCAGCAGAATTCCCGGTCAGCGGCGTGATCGCGGGCTGGATTGAAGCGCTGACCCTGATGCCGGTTGGCTCAAAATGGGAACTGGTGATCCCACACAACCTCGCGTACGGCGAACGTGGTGCCGGTGCCTCTATCCCGCCATTCAGCACCCTGATTTTTGAAGTAGAGCTGCTGGAAATCCTGTAATACCCCGGCGCTGCTCCCCTTGTGGGGGCAGCGTTGCGTCCCCTCGCGGGCCTGACCTGAGCATCTGTCAGCGTGCCGGACAAGGGGAACGCCAGCGGCGGTTCTGCCCGCCGCTGCCTCTTGCTTCTTACTGCTGTAAATTTACCTGCCAGAGAGCAAAACCGATCGCATCCGTGCCCTTTGGCTGGAGCGGATACTGTGCGTGCTGCTGAATAAAGTGGGTCGCTTTATCGCCTGGCGCGGTTTCAAAGCGAATATCCAGCGGCGTGGCAGAGGCAATCGGCGCCAGACGCCAGTTATTGTCCGCCTGCGGCCTGACTTCGCCCTGTTTTTTGGTTTCCGCACTGATATAGGCGGCCACCACGGAACGGTTCTCATCCGGTGAGGCGAAGGCAATATACTTATCGCCGGTACCGGCAAACTTGCCGCCGTAAGCGCGATAGTTGTTGGTTGCCACCAGGAAGGTTGCCTGCGGATCGATCGGCTTGCCCTGCCAGCTCAGCTGGCGAATGCGCGACGCCTGCGGATGAATCAGCTGACACTCAGCGTCATAACGCGCTAGCTGGGTCACATCGATCTGATAATTAACCCCGTCAATTACGTCAAAGTTGTAGGTACGGAAATCCCAGTTGATCAGCGACTGGGTTTTGCTGCTGTGCGGATCGATCTGATTGAACTGGCCCGCCGAACATTCCAGCCATTCTTTGACCTGCGCGCCGCTGATTTTCATCACCACCAGGGTATTCGGATAAAGATAGAGATCGGCGGCATTGCGGAAGGTCAGCGCTCCTTTCTCAACTTCAACGTAGCTGGCCGGATCGTTCTTGCGGCCACCCGCTTTAAACGGTGCTGCCGCAGAGAGGACCGGCAGACGACCCAGATCCGGATCGCCCTGAATGAAATGTTCAACGTAGGCGCGCTGCGCATTATTCACGATCTGCACGGTCGGATCGTCCTGCACCAGTGACAGATAGCTGTACATCACATCGGCGGATTTGCCGATCGGCTTGGCCACAAATGCCCGCGTAGCACGATGATCGTCAGCCAGCACCTTCACCAGCGCCGGATCTTCCGCCGCTAATGACTTTTTCGCTGCGGTATCATAAATCGGCCGCGCCTCGGCTTTGCCGCTGCTGACCTGCCAGCGTCCGCCGTCATTATCCAGCACCAGATCGACCACACCCAGATGATCGCCCCACATGCCGGGCATCACGGCTGGAATGCCGTTCAGCGTCCCCTGGGCGATATCCGCCCCTTTGATACTGGCGAAATCACTGCCCGGGAATACCGCATGCGCATGGCCAAACATAATGGCGTTGATGCCTTTAACCTGGCTAAGGTAGTAAACCGAGTTTTCCGCCAGCGCATGATACGGCTCGCTGCTCAGGCCGGAGTGGGGAATAGCAACGATGATATCGGCACCCCTGGCGCGCATTTCAGGTACGTAGCGGCGGGCGGTTTCAGTGATGTCATCCACCCGCACTTTACCCTGCAGATTGGCTTTATCCCACACCATGATCTGTGGCGGCACAAAGCCGATGTAGCCAATCTTCACCGTCTGCGTTTTGCCGTCACGATCTACCACCTCGGTCGATTTAATCAGGTAGGGGGTGAACAGCGGCTTGCCACTTTTGCTGTCAATAACGTTGGCGTTGACATAAGGAAAGCGTGCGCCAGCCAGCGCTTTTTTCAGGTAAGGCAGGCCATAGTTAAACTCGTGATTACCCAGATTACCGACGCTGTAGTCGAGAGTGTTAAGCGCTTTATAAACCGGATGGATCTCGCCCGCGCTAAGCCCTTTGGCCGCCATATAATCGCCGAGCGGGCTACCCTGGATGATGTCGCCATTATCGACCAGCACGCTGTTTTTAACCTGCTGGCGCGCCGCATGGATCAGCGTGGCGGTCCGGACCAGGCCGAATTTCTCGGTCGGGGTATCTTTGTAGTAGTCGAAATCCATCATGTTACTGTGCAGATCGGTGGTCTCGAGTATCCGCAAATCGACCGTTGCCGCCTGCGCGGCGACGGAAACGCTCAGGGCCAGTAACATCATTCCAGGCTTAAACATGCTTGCTCCTGCTGCCAGATAAGTTAAGGCTCTCAAAATAATGTAAAAGCCTGATGAGTGGTCAGTTTAAATCGTGATGGATGTATCGTTTTGGCGCATCGGTCAGCGGACAACGGCTTTCAGACTGTGGCGGGGCCAGCAGGCGTGGCGATAAACAGGTAACTATGGTATTGATATATCTATAAATTGCTCCGTGCTGCCGCCGTACAATCGGCTGGCGGAGCGGAACTGCTAAAATGTAACCATCAGGCGTTGAACTGAACGTGCAGCAGATGGACACAACGAGGTGAAAAATGTTAGAGCAAATTTGCCAACTGGCACGCGAAGCGGGCGACGCGATTATGCAGGTTTACAACGACGCCGCGCCGCTTGACGTTTCTCACAAATCGGATGACTCGCCGGTCACCGCTGCCGATATCGCCGCGCATCAGGTGATCGTCAACGGTCTGGCGCAGCTTTCGCCTGAAGTACCGGTTCTGTCAGAAGAGGACCCACCGGCCTGGGAGGTGCGTCAGCACTGGCAGCGCTACTGGCTGGTCGATCCGCTTGATGGCACCAAAGAGTTCATCAAGCGTAACGGCGAGTTCACCGTCAATATTGCGCTGATTGACGCCGGCAAGCCGGTGCTGGGCGTGGTCTATGCACCCGCGCTGGGGGTAATGTACTCTGCCGCGGAAGGCAAAGCCTGGAAAGAAGAGGGGGGCCACCGTGAACAGATTCATGCGCGTGACGCCCGGCCACCGCTGGTGGTGGTGAGCCGCTCACACGGCGACGATGATGAGATGAAGCAGTATCTGAAACAGCTGGGTGAACATCAGACTGTGGCAACCGGTTCATCGCTGAAGTTCTGCCTGGTGGCGGAAGGCAAAGCCCAGCTCTATCCGCGCTTCGGGCCGACCAACATCTGGGATACCGGCGCAGGCCACGCGGTGGCGATGGCAGCGGGTGCCCATGTACACGACTGGCAGGGCAAAACCCTGGATTACGCGCCGCGTGAATCCTTCCTCAATCCCGGCTTCCGCGTCTCGCTGTTCTAACCGGTTAAGCGGGAGGCTCGCCTCCCGCCACTCTGCAACCGCTACTGCGCCAGCAGGGAGGTCACCAGCGTCACCACCTGCTGCACTTCTTCCTGCGTCAACGGCCCATCCTTAACAAATTTCACCGTGCCGCGTTTATCCAGCACCACGATGGCGGAGCCGCCCTGTTGCAGCTGCCAGGCACGCTGCACATTGCCTTTGTCGTCAACGATGAATTGTGACCACGGATACTGCTGCTTATTGCTCTCAATGCTGCTGCGGACAAACATGCCGGTCCCTGGAATCGCGTCATCCGTATTGACGATGGTGGTGGTCTGATAGCGATCATGCGGCAGCTTCGCGGCTTTGATCGCTTCAACTAATGCCGCATTCATTTGTTTGGCTGATGAACGCCCGGCAATATGCTGAATCACGCGAACTTTCCCGCTCAGCTGCGCACTGTTCCAGTTTTTATAGCTAAACTTATCCTGCTGCAATAACAGCTCACCTTTGTCATTCACGCCGACGGCCGGTACGCGCGCATCCTGCTTCAAATCATGCGCCATAACGCTTGCCGGTATCAGTAACGACAAAACTATCGCTGCCAGAGTGATTCGCATCGCTGTTTCCTTAAGTGATCAGACCAGTTAGTCATTTTATTGCAATAGTAGGCGGGGATGATGCTGCTGTCCTGGAAAGGTGTCAGGTTTGTTATCAGCAGCACAATTCCTTAACGACTGAAGGTTTATACTGCGTTGTGTGAGCGTAATAACAGAGTCTTCTGTAATGATGTGTCAACTCAGTAAAAAAATTCATTTTTCGGAACATCAGCAGCGCTGAGTGTTCTATAGTTTATCCCGAATTCGCGCTTCATGGGCTCGTACCTATTTTGGAAACGGCGAAGCGTGCTTAAAATTGTACAGGAGTTAATCAGTATGAAGATCTTCCAGCGCTATAATCCGCTGCAAATAGCGAAATATGTAAAAACGCTGTTCAAAGGAAGGTTGTATATCAAGGATGTCGGCGCGTTTGAGTTTGATAAAGGGAAAGTGTTAATCCCGCGCGTCAAAGACAAACAGCACCTGAGCGTGATGTCAGAAATTAACCGCCAGGTCGTTCGTCTGAAACTTGAGTTCAACTAATCAAAAGGGCGCCGATGGCGCCCTTAGTGTTTATCCAGGCAGGGCAGGCTCAGTCTGAGCGCCGCTCATGCTCACAATCCTCACGTACTACCTGTACCCCCTGCTTGCTCCGCGCTGTCCCTGTCCAGACTGCCTGCAACCATTACGCCTGACAGGCCAGGCGCTTAGCCATTCTACTCTTCTTCGCTCTTGGTCATATTCAGCACCGGCGGCCGCTCATCAATGCGGGTCACCAGTAACTGGTCGATGCGGTAACTATCAATGTCCACCACTTCAAATTTATAACCGGCAAACTTCACGAAGTCGGTACGCTTGGGAATTTTACGCAGCATATACATCATAAAGCCGCCGATGGTTTCGTAATTGCCTGACTGCGGGAAGTCATCGATGTCCAGTACCCGCATCACATCATCAATCGGCGTACCGCCTTCCACCAGCCATGAATTCTCATCACGCGCCACAATCTGCTCTTCCATGCCCTGACCGACCAGGTCGCCCATCAGCGTGGTCATCACGTCATTCAGGGTGATGATGCCAACCACCAGTGCATATTCATTCATGATCACCGCGAAGTCTTCACCGGCGGTTTTGAAACTCTCCAGCGCTTCAGACAGCGTAAGCGTATCCGGCACAATCAGCGCAGAACGGATCTGCAAGCCGCTGTTCAGCGCCATACTCTGATTTCCCAGCACCCGCAGCAGCAGTTCTTTTGAGTCAACGTAACCGACGATATGATCGATATCGCCGCTGCACACCAGGAATTTAGAGTGTGGATGTTGGGCGATTTTGGTTTTAAGGCTGGTTTCATCTTCATGCAGGTCAAACCAGACGATGTTTTCGCGTGAGGTCATCGACGATGGAACGGTACGTGACTCCAGTTCAAACACGTTCTCGATTAACTCATGCTCCTGTTTACGCAGCACACCGGCCAGCGCACCGGCTTCCACCACCGCATAGATATCGTCAGAGGTGATATCGTCTTTGCGCACCATCGGCAGTTTGAAGATGCGAAAGAAGACGTTAGCCAGACCGTTAAACAGCCACACCAGCGGACGCATTAACAGCAGGCAGAAGCGCATAGGGTTAATGATGCGCAGAGCGATGGTTTCCGGGGCGATCATACCGACCCGTTTTGGCGTTAAGTCGGCGAAAAGGATAAACAGGCTGGTGACGATGGTGAACGAGCAGATGAAACTGAGCTGCTCCGCCAGTTCTGGTGCGACAAAGCGGTTAAACAGGCTGCTGAACGCCGGCGAAAAAGCCGCATCGCCGACAATACCGCCGAGAATAGCCACGGCGTTCAGACCAATTTGCACCACGGTAAAGAACATGCCCGGCGTTTCCTGCATTTTCAACACGCGTTGCGCGTTGATATTGCCCTCATCCGCCAGCAGTTTGAGTTTGATCTTGCGGGCGGCCGCCAGCGAGATTTCCGACAGGGAAAAAAATGCACTGATTACGATCAGTAACAGGATGACAAGTAAGCTATCTAACATAAGAGATCCAAAGGGTTATCCACTTGTCATTTTTGGCCTGGGCAGCGTACAGGTGAGATCGTAACTGATCTGCTTACCCGTCAAACAGGGCTATCCGTGCCAAAAATGTCTGCGCCAGTTCGACAGGAAAGGACAATGTCGGGGCAGAAATGAAAACAGGCGAAATGCCTGTGGTGGCAGATTATAGCAGGTGCTATCACCGGGCCGCCAGAGGGCAAACGCCCTGTTGACGCGCGGAGAGCTGTCCGGTCCGGCGCGGTCTTGGTTCAGATTAATCCGAGTGAAGCCAGCGGCGACAATCATTCCTCTCCACAGCGGTTGTATCGCCCGCGTCATTTACCGACAATAACCGGGCATTTGACTTAGAAGTCGATTTTACGCCGCCGATTAGCATAAAGTGCGGCTATTATGAGGGTGTTGCCGTCGCGCTAGCGCAGGCAAAGATGATTAATAAGTGCCCCGCGGAAAAGGGGCCGGCATGTTTAACAGGAGTACAGGTGCCACGATTTCATGTTTATTGCATGGCCAGCCTGCTGCTTGCCGCGCCCGCCCTTGAGGCGGCAACGGTACGATTACAGGTAGAAGGTTTAACCGGGGATTTGCAAAAAAACGTCAGGGCGCGCCTGTCGACCATCGGCAACGATGAAGTCTCGAACGACGGCCGCTTTCGCGCACGCGTTTCGGTAGCGATAAAAGAGGGGCTGCGCGCGCTCGGCTATTATGAGCCGGAGATTGACTTTGAATCCCGTCCTGCGCCGCCAAAAGGCGGTCGTCCGGTATTGGTGGCGCGGGTCACGCCCGGCGAACCGGTTAAAATTGGCGGCAGCAGCATCGTCATAGAAGGCGATGCACGTAACGATGCCGACTATAAAGCCTGGGTAGCGCAGGGACGGCCCAAAGTAGGCACCCAGCTTAACCACGGTCAGTATGATAAATTCAAAAGTGGTTTTTCTAATCTTGCTCTGCGCAATGGTTACTTCGATGGCAACTTTAAGAAAAGCCAGTTAGGCGTATCGATCGAACGGCGCGAAGCGTTCTGGGATATTGATTACGACAGTGGTCAGCGTTACCGCTTTGGCGATGTCAGCTTTGAAGGCTCGCAAATTCGCGAGGAGTATCTGCAAAATCTGGTGCCCTTTAAGCAGGGCGACTATTACACCTCCCGCGATTTAGCCGAGCTGAACCGCCGTCTCTCCGCCACCGGCTGGTTTAACTCAGTGGTAGTGGCCCCGGAGTTTAAACAGGGCCGCGAAACCAAAGTTCTGCCGCTCAATGCGGTGATGTCGCCGCGTACCGAAAACACCATTGAAACCGGGGTAGGCTACTCGACGGATGTCGGACCGCGCCTGAAAGGCACCTGGAAAAAACCGTGGATCAACGATCGCGGCCACAGTCTGGCAGCCAGCGCCTATGTTTCAGCGCCGGAGCAGCAGGTCGATCTGAGCTATAAAGTTCCGCTGCTGAAAAGCCCGCTGGAGCAGTATTACACCTTCTCCGGTGGCCTGAAGCGCACCGACCTCAACGATACCAAAGCCGATACCACCACGCTGGCGATGTCGCGCAACTGGGACAGCAGCAGTGGCTGGCAGAAAGCGATTAACCTGCGCTGGAGCCTGGACCACTTTACCCAGGGCAGCGTCACCAACACCACCATGCTGCTCTATCCTGGCGTCAGCGTGAACCGAACCCGCTCACGCGGCGGCTTAATGCCGACCTGGGGCGACACACAGCGCTACTCGGTGGATGTTTCTGATACCACCTGGGGTTCGGATGTCGATTTCCTGATTCTGCAGGCGCAGAACGTCTGGATCCGCACGCTCGGTGATAAACACCGTTTTGTCGCGCGCGGCAATGTCGGCTGGATCGAAACCAACGACTTCGAAAAAGTCCCGCCGGATCTCCGCTTCTTCGCGGGCGGCGACCGCAGCATTCGCGGTTACAAATACAAAGACATCTCACCACGCGATGAGGACGGCAAACTGACCGGTGCCTCTAAGCTCGCCACCGGATCGCTGGAATATCAGTACAACGTCAGCGGCAAATGGTGGGGAGCGGTCTTTGTCGACTCGGGCGAAGCGGTCAACGATATCAAACAGAGTAATGTTAAAACCGGCGCCGGCTTCGGCGTGCGCTGGTCTTCACCGGTGGGGCCGATCAAGCTGGATATCGCCCGACCGATTGGGGATGACGAGGAACATGGATTGCAATTTTACATAGGACTGGGGCCTGAACTATGAAGCTGTGGAAAAAGGTCCTGATCGGCATTCTGATTTTTCTGGTGCTGCTATTAGGCGGCGTGGCGTTTTTAGTCGGCACCACGCCCGGTTTACATCTGCTGCTAAACGGTGCCTCACGCTGGGTGCCGGGCTTATCGATCAAGCAGGTCGATGGTGGCTGGCGTAATCTGACCCTGAGCGGATTGCGTTATGAGATGCCCGGCGTCAGCGTCGATGCCGGTCAGATTCACCTCGCCGTCGATCTCAACTGTCTGCTGCACTCATCGGTCTGCGTGAACGATGTTTCGCTGAGCGATATCAGCGTGGTGGTCGACAGTAAGAAAATGACGCCGGCCAGCGAGCCGCCGCCGGAAGAGGAGAGCGGCAACGCCAACCTCAGCACGCCTTATCCAATCACCCTGCGGCATCTCGGCCTGCACAATATCAATGTGAAAGTTGATGACACCGCCATCTCGCTGCTGGATTTCACCACCGGCCTGCAGTGGCAGGATCGCGCGCTGACGCTTAATCCGACCCATATTCAAAGCCTGCTGATTGCCCTGCCGAAAGCGGCGCAGGTTGCTGACGAGCAGGTGGTACAACCGAAAGTGCAGCAGCCGAAACCGGCGGAGAAGCCGCTGGGTGAAACCCTGCAGGCGATGTTCGCGCAACCGCTGCTGCCGGCGTTACCCGATTTCCGCTTGCCGCTGGATATTGATGTGCAGCAGATCCTTGGCGAACAGCTGCGCATCACCGGCGACACCGACATTGCGATCGGTCGGCTGCTGCTGAAATCCAAAACCGCTGACCGCCAGATGCAGCTCAGCACGCTGGAGGTGGACTCGAACCTCGGCAAGCTGAACGGCAGCGGCCAGGCCACGCTGGCGGATAACTGGCCGGTCGATTTCACCCTTAACGGTGACGTGAATACCGATCCGATCAAAGGCGAAAAAATCGCGCTGAAGCTTAACGGTGCCATGCGCGATGAGCTGAAGCTGGCGCTCAACCTTTCCGGTCCGGTGAAAGCACAGCTCGATGCTACTACCCAGCTGGCGGTGGCGGGTTTGCCGCTGTCGCTGCGGCTCACCAGCCCACAGCTGCGCTGGCCTTTAACCGGTGCGGTGCAGTACCAGGCCGATAACCTCGACTACCAGTTCAAAGGCAAAGCGACCGACTACGTCATGTCGCTGCGTACCGCGGTGAAAGGGGAAACGGTGCCGCCGGCGAACATTTCACTGACGGGTAAAGGTAACGTCGAGCAGTTCAGCCTCGATAAACTGCGCATCGCGGCATTGCAGGGCAATATCGATCTGACTGCGCTGGTCGACTGGAGTAAGGCGATCAGCTGGCGCAGTGAACTGACGCTGGCCGGCATCAATACCGCTCAGCAGTATCCCGACTGGCCCGCCCGGCTGGATGGCAAAATTACTACCCGCGGCAGTCTCTACGGCGGAAGCTGGCAGTTAAGCGTGCCGCAGCTACAGCTGAAAGGGAATGTGAAGCAGAATGCGGTCACGGCGGATGGCTCGCTCACCGGCAACAGCTACAACCAGTGGAAGATACCCGGCATTAAACTGGCGCTGGGTCGTAATCATCTGGATGTGAAGGGCGCTTTGGGTGAGCAGCTGGATCTTGATGCCAGCATCGACGCGCCTCAGCTCGACAATGCGCTGCCGGGCCTGGGCGGCGTGGTCAACGGAACGATTAAAGCGCGTGGCACCCTGAGCGCGCCGCAGCTGCTGGCCGATCTCAATGCCCGTGGCCTGCGCTGGCAGCAGATGCAGATTAACCGCGTCACGCTGAACGGTGATGTCCGCTCCGGCGAGCAGGTGGCCGGCAAGCTGCAGTTGCGCGTCGAACAGCTGAAGCAGGATGCGCTCAGCATTAACCTGCTGACCCTGAATGCCGACGGCAACGAGCATCAGCATCAGCTGAAGCTCAATGTGCAGGGCGAGCCGGTGTCAGGTCAGCTGGCGCTGAACGGCAGCTTTGACCGCCAGGCGCAGCGCTGGAAAGGCGAACTGAACAATACCCGCTTCGATACCCCGGTAGGAGAATGGCGACTGACGCGGGCGATGGCTATCGACTACCTCAATAGCAAACAGACCGCCACCATCGGGCCGCACTGCTGGCAGAACCCGAATGCCCAGCTCTGCGTACCGGAACCGGTGGAAGCCGGTCCGAGCGGCAAGGCGCACGTGGTACTGAATCGCTTTGATCTGGCGATGGTTAAACCGTTCATGCCTGATGCGACCCAGCTCAGCGGCGTGTTCAGCGGTGACGTGCGGGTTAACTGGCGTGCCGGCGAAGGCCTGCCAACCGGTACGGTGTCGCTGAAGGGTAACGGCGTCAAAGTTCAGCAGGATGTGCAGGGCAATACGCTGCCCGTCGCCTTCGATACCCTGAACCTGAATGCGGCGCTGCGTGACGGCCGTGCGCAGCTCGACTGGCTGATCCGCATCGCCAACAACGGTCAGCTGGATGGTAACGTCCAGATCACCGATCCGGAAAACCGCCGCACGCTGGGCGGCAACGTCAATATCCGCAACCTGTCGCTGGCGATGCTGAACCCGGCATTGATGCAGGGCGAGAAGATCAAAGGCAACCTGAACAGCAGTTTACGGCTGGCGGGCAGCGTGCAGCAGCCGCAGGTGTTTGGTCAGCTCGGCCTGTCTGATGTCGATGTTGATGGCAGCTTCATGCCGGTCGATCTGACCGCCGCCAACCTCAATCTGGTGTTTAACGGCATGAGTTCGACCCTCAACGGGCTGATTCAGACCGCGCAGGGCAATATCAACCTCAACGGTAACGCCGACTGGAGCCAGCTTGATAACTGGCGTGCACGTGTAGCGGCGCAGGGCAGCCGGGTCCGGGTAACGGTGCCGCCGATGGTGCGGATGGATGTCTCGCCGGATCTGGTGTTTGAAGCCACGCCTGCGGCATTTAACCTGTCGGGCCGGGTGGATGTTCCCTGGGCGCGCATCACGGTGCAGGAAGTGCCGGAAAGCGCCACCGGCGTCTCTTCGGATGAAGTGATGCTGGATCAGAACCTCAAGCCGATTCAGCCGCAAACCGCCGCCATTCCAATCAACAGCAATTTGGTGATCCACGTCGGTAATGATGTGCGGCTCTCCGCGTTCGGACTGAAAGCGAAGCTTAATGGCGATCTCAAACTGGTGCAGGACAAATCCGGTCTCGGCCTCAACGGCCAGATCAATATTCCTTCCGGCCGTTTCCACGCCTATGGCCAGGATCTGATTGTGCGTAAGGGCGAGCTACAGTTTGCCGGACCGCCTGACCAGCCTTACATCAACCTTGAAGCGATCCGTAACCCGGAGGCGACTGAAGATGATGTCACCGCCGGACTGCGCGTCACCGGCCTGGCAGACGAGCCAAAAGCTGAAGTCTTCTCCGATCCGGCGATGTCGCAACAGGAAGCGCTCTCTTACCTGCTGCGCGGTCAGGGACTCGGCAGCGACGGCGACAGTAACGCGTTAACCTCAGCGCTTGTTGGCTTAGGGGTTGCACAAAGTGGGCAGGTTGTGGGTAAAATCGGCGAGACATTCGGTGTCAGTAATCTGGCCCTTGATACTGCCGGTGTTGGCGACAGCCAGCAGGTGCAGGTCAGCGGCTATGTACTACCGGGTCTGCAGGTAAAATACGGTGTTGGCATATTTGATTCACTGGCGACGTTAACCTTGCGTTACCGCCTGATGCCTAAACTCTATCTGGAAGCCGTGTCCGGTGTGGATCAGGCTCTCGATTTGCTCTATCAGTTTGAGTTTTAGCAATGCGAATAATTGTCTACGGCAGTTTACGGCGCAAACAGGGAAACAGTCACTGGATGACGAATGCGCAATGGCTGGGTGATTTCCAGATTGAGGGCTTTGAGCTCTACAGTCTGGGACATTATCCCGGCGTGATTGAAGGCAATGGAGCGGTGCAGTGTGAAGTGTACCGCATTGATGCCTCCACCCTTGGCGAGCTGGATGCGTTACGCACCAAGGGAGGGGAGTACAAACGTCATCTGATTCAGACGCCGTTTGGCAGCGCATGGCTTTATGTTTATCAACGCTCAGTGGCAGGACGCCAGCGTATCATGAGCGGGGACTGGCTAAAGCGTGATGAAGAGCCAGAGGCCTGAACAAAAACACCGTCCAGTTGGACGGTGTTTTTTTTTCGACTTATCGGCTGACAGCAGAATTACTTCTTCTGTGCGCGCTCGTAAGAGGAGATGATTTCGGCTTTAGCAGCTTCGGCATTATCCCAGCCATCCACTTTCACCCATTTGCCTTTTTCCAGATCTTTGTAATGTTCAAAGAAGTGGGTGATCTGTGCGCGCAGCAGTTCTGGCAGGTCGTTCACATCTTTAATGTGATCGTACTCTTTAGAGAGTTTGGTGTGCGGAACCGCAACCAGTTTGGCATCTTCGCCAGACTCGTCGGTCATTTTCAGCACGCCAACCGGACGGCAGCGGATCACAGAACCTGGCTCCAGCGGGTATGGCGTTGGGACCAGCACGTCAACCGGATCACCATCCAGTGACAGGGTGTGGTTGATGTAGCCGTAGTTGCACGGATAGAACATGGCGGTAGACATGAAACGGTCTACAAACAGGGCACCAGACTCTTTATCAACTTCATATTTGATCGGATCGGCATTGGCCGGGATCTCAATGATTACGTAGATATCTTCTGGCAGGTCTTTACCTGCTGGCACCTGGTTCAAACTCATCGGGCATTCCTTCAGTAGTCGTATGTTGAGTGTCGGCTATTATAGCCAACTGACTCTGAAAGTATGCCCTCTTTTTGGCGTTTCGGAATGCACCCTAACGCTACTTTGCCGCGACAAACAGCGAAACAATCCCGGCTGCAATCAGCGGTCCGACCGGCACGCCGCGGAAAAACGCCACGCCAATCACCGTACCAATCAATAACCCGCCAATGACCGAGGGCTGAACGCTCATAAAGTTAACGCCGCGACCGCCCAGCCAGGCGACAAAAATGCCGACCAGAATCGCCACGATCGACTTCCAGTTGGCAAAGGATTTGAGCAAGGTTGAGGCGGGCAGCGATCCGCTGGCCAGCGGCGCCATCACCGCCACGGTCAGGATAATGATGCCTAAGGTAATGCCCTGCTTCTCTACGTAGGGGAAAAATTGCGCCAGCGGCGTAATCTTGATCGCCAGCAGCACCAGAATGGAGATGGTGACGGCGTTGTTGTGAACGAAATAACTCAGAATCGCGAGGCAGATCAGAATAATGGTCGAGGCATAAGCAGCCATGGTTTCTCCCTGAAAATGAATGGATGCGCTGAGGACTTCAGCCAGCGCATAAACGGGTGGTAATCAACAATCATCCGGATTAGCGCAGCTGCCGGTGCTCAGCGATTGCAACATCAGCGCCTGGTTACGCACCAGGCTGACGCTCTGCGCACTCAGCGCCACGCTGCCGAGCGTGCCCTGCGCGCTGAGCTGACTGCGGCTGGCCGCCAGCCAGCTGTCGCGGTAGCTGAGCCAGGCACGCTGGGCCTGACGCAAGCTGTTTTTAGGCTCGCCGGTTAACCGGTTCATCAGTTTGCCATACTGATTATTCATCTCCTGATCCCAGGCTTTACTGGCTGCGGCATAACACTGATTCATCGCAAGGGTGGTCGATGCGCCGTTCAGGCAGTGCGCCAGAGCGGCATCCGCCGGCCGATCCTGCGCCATTGCCACGTCGCTGGCCAACAGCAGGGCCAGAAGCCATCCTGTTTTCATTATTCTTCCCCGGGTAACTGATAAGCGGCGTCCAGCTTGATAGATGTCTCCGTGATGATCAAGTCGATAACCATTCATTAAGGTTAAAGTTTAGCGGAGTGATGGCCGATACCTGTTCCGTTTTAGGGCCGCTGGAAATTTCGCCTTTTCTCATACACGGAAACTATCAAGATGAAACAGTTATCACTTCGCACGGGGTTGCTGGCATTGCTGGCATTTATGACACTGCTGCTGTTGGCGGTGAGTTTTATGGGTATCGTGGCAATTAACAAAGGGAACCGGTCGCTGGATGTGATTAATCGCATTCAGGGAGTTGAGCTGAACAGCCTGTATCAGAGCAACGCGGATTTAATGCGCGCCCGCGCCAACGCGGCGCTGGCGGTGAGAAAAATTGAAATTGGTTTGCTGGAAGAGGGGGCCGGCGTCACTAAGCTGGCACAGGCCGATGTGCTGACATCACAGCAGAACCTGAAGCGTTTTATTGATGCGGGCACGGTCACGGCACACGGCAAAAAGCTGGCGGATGCGGTGGCAGGCAGCTACAAAGCCTATCTTGAGCAGGGCATCCGGCCAATGATGAGCGCGCTGGATAAGCAATATACCGACGAATATTACCAGCTGCTGGAGGGCAACCTGGCCTCACTGGCTGCCCGCTACAGCAAAGCGGTGGATGATTTCGGCCAGTACGCCAATCAGGTAACCGCCGCGCAGCTGGCTCAGGCGGCCTATAACGAAACCAAAATGAAAGTTCTGATCGCCGTTGCTGTGGTGCTGACGCTGCTGTTGCTGGTGCTCGCCTGGCAGCTGCTGCGCCGGATGCTACTTCAGCCGCTTAACAACGCCATTGTGCATCTCGAGCAGGTTGCCGCCGGGGACTTATCACAAACCCTGCCGGCAGCCGGTAACAATGAACTGGGACGGCTCAACCATGCGCTGGCAGAGATGCAGCAGGCGTTGCGCGCCTCGGTCAGCCAGGTGCGGGAAGCCAGCCTGCAAATCGACATCGGCAGCCGTGAACTGGCCGCGGGCAACGTCAATCTGTCGCAGCGCACCGAAGAGTCCGCAGCCTCGCTGGAGCAGACTGCAGCCAGCATGGAGCAGTTAACCGCAACGGTGCGGCTCAATGCCAGTAACGCGCAGCAGGCACATCAGCTGGCGAATGCGGTGTCAGATACCGCCGATCGCGGCGCCGAAGTGGTGTGCTACGTGATGGAGAAAATGCATGAGATCACCGACAGCGCCAATCGCATCGGTGACATTCTCAGCGTAATCGACGGTATCGCCTTCCAGACCAATATCCTGGCGCTTAATGCAGCGGTTGAAGCGGCGCGCGCCGGTGAGCAGGGCCGCGGCTTCGCGGTGGTTGCCAATGAAGTGCGCACCCTGGCGCAGCGCAGCGCCAACGCCGCCAAAGAGATCCGTACGCTGATCGGGGATTCGCAGACACGGGTCAAAGAGGGCAGCGAGATGGCGACGCGTGCCGGGGAAACCATGGATGAAATTTCAGGTGAGGTGATGCGCGTCACCGCGCTGATGAAAGAGATCTCGATGGCCTCTGACGAGCAGAGCCGCGGCATTGAGCAGGTCAACCTGGCAGTAACGCAGATGGATGAAGCCGCACAGCAGAACGCCGCGCTGGTGGAGCAGGCAACTGCGGCGACCCAGTCGCTGGAGGCCCAGTCCGGTCAGCTACAGGCGACCATGGCGCAGTTCCGCTTGCAGCCGGCCTGAAAGCAAAAAAAAGGGCGCGATATTCGCGCCCTCAGACAGCAGACCAACTCAATGTGATGGGAGCACTCATCAGTAGCAAAGCATCGCGGGCCACGGATGGCACACGCTGAGCAGCCACGGATGGCATTTTTGCGTCTTTGCGGAGGACGTTTGCTCCCTGAGCCAGGGCCTGTTTAATAACGTCAGGGCGCGATATTCGCGCCCTTTGATTGTCGCCAGATTAGCCCTGGCGGCAATCCGGGAATTCGCCCAGGAAACGCTCAACGTCGTTGACCATCGCCTCGTTACCGCAGTAAAACGGGCAGCGCTGATGCAGCGTGACCGGCGGGATATCCAGAATACGTTTCTGACCATCGCTGGCCTTACCGCCTGCCTGCTCCGCGAGGAATGCCATCGGGTTGCACTCATACAGCAGACGCAGCTTACCTTGCGGATGGCTGGCGGTGCTTGGGTAGAGATAGATGCCGCCCTTCAGCAGGTTACGGTGGAAATCGGCGACCAGCGATCCGATATAGCGGGAAGTGTAAGGACGGTGCGTAGCAATATCCTCTTCCTGACAGAACTTCAGGTATTTCTTCACGCCCTGCGGGAAACGAATGTAGTTACCTTCGTTAATCGAATAGGTATAACCGGTTTCCGGGTAGGTCATGCGCTCGTGGCTCAGGCAGAAGACGCCCAGCGACGGATCGTAGGTGAACGCATGCACGCCTGCGCCGGTGGTGTAGACCATCATGGTTGACGAACCGTACACCACGTAACCGGCAGCGACCTGCTTGTTGCCCGGCTGCATAAAGTCAGCTTCGACAACCGGCGTACCCGGCTCACTGACGCGGCGATAGATAGAAAAGATAGTACCGACAGAAACGTTAACGTCGATGTTCGACGACCCATCCAGCGGATCCATCAACACCACGTACTTACCGTTTTCCTCACCTTCAAAGATAACGAACTCGTCCTCTTCTTCAGACGCGATACCGGCGACGATGCCACGGGCTTTCAATGCCGCTTTCAGTTTTTCGTTGGCGAACAGATCCAATTTCATCTGCTGCTCACCCTGAACATTCTCAACCCCACTGGCACCGAGAATATCCACTAAACCGGCTTTGTTAATGTCGCGGTGGATAATTTTGGCACCCAGCTTGATGGCTGAAATCAGCGCCGTCAGTTCACCTGTGGCGTGCGGAAAGTCGTGTTGCTTCTCGACGATAAATTCGCCTAACGTTTTCATAACACATTCCCTGAATCTTCGATGGAGTGGCAGCATGCGTAACAGTCTGCCAACGTATGCGTACGCAGTTTAGCCGATTGAACTTCAAAAACCATAGTCCTAATCCGTTTCTTCCGTCTGCGAGCAGCGTTACACTGTGCGCCGAACTTTTGAGTAATGGATCTCGTTATGCGCATTCACATCCTTGGGATTTGTGGCACGTTTATGGGCGGTCTGGCGATGCTGGCCCGTTCGCTTGGCCATCAGGTGACCGGTTCGGACGCCAACGTTTACCCGCCAATGAGCACGCTGCTTGAGCAGCAAGGCATTGAATTGACAGAAGGTTATGACGCAAGCCAGCTCGACCCGGCACCGGACTTAGTGATCATCGGTAATGCGATGACGCGTGGCAATCCTTGTGTGGAAGCCGTTCTGGAACGCAACATTCCTTACCTCTCTGGCCCGCAGTGGCTGCACGACTTCGTGCTACGCGATCGCTGGGTACTGGCCGTGGCGGGAACCCACGGCAAAACCACCACAGCCGGCATGGCAGCGTGGATTCTGGAGGCCTGCGGGCTGGAACCAGGCTTCATTATTGGTGGTGTGCCAGGAAACTTCGACGTCTCGGCAAAATTAGGAAAAAGTCCATTCTTCGTGATCGAAGCGGATGAGTACGATTGCGCGTTTTTTGATAAGCGATCCAAGTTTGTCCATTACTGCCCGCGCACGCTGATCCTCAATAACCTTGAATTCGATCATGCGGATATTTTTGACGATCTGCGGGCGATCCAGAAGCAGTTCCATCATCTGATCCGGATCGTGCCGGGGCAGGGTAAGATCCTGCTGCCCGAAAACGATCACAACCTCAGGCAGGTGATGGCGATGGGCTGCTGGAGCGAGCAGGAGAGTATCGGCGAACACGGCCGCTGGCAGGCGAAAAAACTCACGGCGGATGCGTCGCACTGGGAAGTGTGGCTTGATGGCGCCAGAGTGGGCGAGGTGAACTGGGCGCTGGTCGGTGAGCACAACATGCACAACGGACTGATGGCGATCGCCGCAGCTCGGCATGTCGGCGTGAAGCCGGAAGATGCCGGCCAGGCGCTGAACAGCTTCATCAACGCGCGTCGCCGGCTGGAGCTGCGCGGCGAGGTCAACGGCATCAAAGTGTATGACGATTTCGCGCATCACCCGACCGCGATTCTGGCGACTCTGGCTGCGCTGCGTAGCAAAGTGGGCGGAACGGCACGAATTCTGGCGGTGCTGGAGCCACGATCGAACACCATGAAAATGGGCGTGAATAAAAACGAACTGGCACCGTCGCTGGCGCGTGCTGACGAAGTTTTCCTGTTCCAGCCGCACCACATCCCGTGGCAGGTTTCAGACGTGGCTGACGCCTGTATGCAGCCGGCGCACACCACCGCGGATATCGATACGCTGGTCTCGATGATTACCAAAGCGGCGCAGCCGGGTGATTCGATTCTGGTGATGAGCAACGGCGGATTCGGCGGCATTCATCAGAAGCTGCTCGATAAACTGGCTTAACAGAACAAGCGCCCGCCGGGGCGCTTTTTTTTACCTTAACCTGACACCGGCCCGCATTTTATTTCCCGCCAGACTTCACCGCTCCTGACTTCACACGCCACGGCATCCTTAACGTTTCACCGTACAGCAACAGAAACTTATCGCCGCGCGCGGTGAATAGCCTCCTGAGCTGAAGCAAATGCGCGTGATGTGGCGTCTGTCGTGAGAATGATCGGCAGCGAACTGCCTGAAAGCGCGCCGGAGCGGGATAAATAAGCGGACCGACAAAGACAATGCCCGACCGTTTACTCACCCGTAGCCTGAGCATGCAGAGAATGGCCGTGCATCCTGGGGTCTGGAAGCGCGCGTCGGACTGCGGCAGAGGATTGGGGATAATCGCGGATGTCCGGCCGCTGCCGGTAAACGCCGGCTGTGATGGCACAGCGGCATCGGGTCGCGTAACGCTGCCTGCAGGCGGGCAAACTGCCCGCCCCGACATCGCTTAGCTTTCGGCCAGCTCGCGCAGATACTGGAAGATCTGTCGCGCAGATTTCGGCGGCTTGTTGCCCGCTTTCTCTTTCTGCGCATTGCGGATCATGCTGCGCAGTTGCTGACGATCGGCCTGAGGATAAAGGGCGATCACATCCGTCATGGCGTCATCGCCCTGTTCAATCAGGCGGTCACGCAACATCTCCAGCTTATGGAACAGCGCAACCTGCTGGTTGTGGCGGTTCTTCAGCTTATCCAGCGCCTGGCGGATTGGCTCGACGTCCATGCTGCGCATGATTTTACCAATCAGCTGCAACTGGCGACGGCGACCCTCTTTCTTAATACGCTGCGCGAGTTCGATTTCGGCACGCAGGCGCTCATCCAGCGGGATCTTATCAAGGGCATTTTTGCCCAGGTCGACCAGTTCGGCACCCAGGCGTTTCAGCTCTTCAGCGTCGCGCTTTATTTCGCTCTTACTGACCCAGATAATCTCTTCATCTTCTTCTTCATGATTATCTGGCACATCGTCGAGCCACTCATCGGGCTGTTTGGTCATTAGTGGACTCCCAAAAAAAGAGGCTAATCCTACCAGTTTATCGGGTGACTGCGAAATTGTTCTCTGACTCTGATAGACTCAAATCATACATACATAAGATTAGACGGCAGGTCGATGAACGTATCTACTCAGGTTGCAGAACAGCGAAAAGTGTTAGAGCAGGCGATTGCGCAGGCGCTCGAACTGGCTAAAGCAAGCACTGACAGCGCGGAAGTGGCGGTCAGTAAAACCACTGGCATCGGCGTCAGCACCCGCTACGGTGAAGTGGAAAACGTCGAATTCAACAGCGACGGCGCGCTTGGCATCACCGTTTATCATCAGAATCGTAAAGGCAGCGCCTCGTCGACCGATCTCAGCCCGGACGCGATTAAACGCACCGTGCAGGCGGCAATCGATATTGCGCGTTATACCTCGCCCGATCCGTTTGCCGGTCCGGCGGATGCTGACCTGCTGGCGTACGACGCGCCCGATCTGGATCTCTACCATCCGTGGGAGATCGATGCCGATCGCGCGATTGAGCTGGCGGCACAGGCGGAACAGGCGGCGTTGCGGGCAGACAAACGCATCATCAATACCGAAGGCGGCAGCTTCAACAGCCACGTCGGTATCAAAGTCTTTGGTAACAGCCACGGCATGTTGCAGAGCTATTGCTCCAGCCGTCACTCGCTCTCCAGCAGCGTGATTGCCGAGCAGGATGGCAACATGGAGCGCGATTACGCTTACACCATTGGCCGCGCATTTGAAGATTTGCAGAGCCCGGAGTGGGTGGGCGCGGAATGTGCGCGTCGCACGCTGTCGCGTCTGGCACCGCGTAAGCTTTCCACCATGAAGGCGCCGGTGATTTTTGCCGCTGAAGTGGCAACCGGTCTGTTCGGCCATCTGGTCGGGGCGATCAGCGGTAGCAGCGTCTACCGCAAATCGACCTTCCTGCTCGATTCAATGGGACAGCAGATCCTGCCAGAGTGGCTGACGATTAACGAACAGCCGCACCTGCTGAAAGGTCTGGCGTCGACGCCGTTCGACAGCGAAGGCGTGCGGACCCAGGCGCGCGACATCATTAAAGATGGCGTGCTGCAAACCTGGTTAATGACCAGCTACTCCGCCCGAAAACTTGGCCTGACCAGCACCGGCCATGCCGGTGGCATCCATAACTGGCGCATCGCCGGTCAGGGCCACAGCTTTGACGACCTGCTGAAGCAGATGGGGACCGGCTTAGTGGTCACCGAACTGATGGGGCAGGGCGTCAGCGCCATTACCGGCGATTACTCGCGTGGTGCGGCCGGTTTCTGGGTCGAGAATGGCGAAATTCAGTATCCCGTCAGTGAGATCACCATCGCCGGCAATCTGCGAGAGATGTGGCGCAACATGGTGACCGTCGGTGATGACATCGAAACCCGCAGCAACATCCAGTGCGGTTCGGTGTTACTGCCTGAAATGAAGATAGCGGGACAATAAGAAAGATGGATTCTGAAAGCAGCCTGATGGCTGCTTTTTTTTCATCACAATAAGAAAGGAAAGAGCGATGCGTAAGCATGTGATTGCAATGTTGTCTGCTTCTCTGTTGTTCTCCAGCGTCAGCCTCTATGCGGCCGATCTGGAACAGGATATGGATACGCTGAATGCCAACCTGAAGATCGTCAAGAAAACCGACGATGCGCAGGAGATGCAGCAGGCGCTGACCAAAATGCGTGCCGCGGCGCAGGATGCGCGTAAGGGTACGCCGGACAAGCTGGAAGGCCAGCCGGCTGACAGCGCACAGGTTAAAGATTTTCACGCCGGTATCGACTCGCTGATTGCGCAGATTGATGTGGTCAGTACGCTGGCAAAAGCCAATAACGTCGACGGTGCGAAACGCGAAGCGGCGAAGTTTGACGACATCCGCAACGCTAACCATAAGAAATTCCGTTAACGCCCGCGCCGGTCACCCCCGACCGGCGATTTTTATCATCACTTCTGCTTATTACTCACCGTTTTACCGCTCACCTCGCTGAACGTCACCGCGCAGCCTGCGCGCATTCTGATGACATTACACACATTTAACGCATTCTGGGCGCTGAGTCGCATTAAACGTGCAGCCTGCGATCTGGCGCACGCTCTTCACCTCGATTTCCGCTTGGTGCTGGAAATGTTGCGTCTCCACAGAGATCGCTATCAGGGGTAATTTATTTTCAACGCGAATTATCCGGTCTAACAGGAGTAGCAAGGTGAGCAATAACGGCGTTCCGGTGCAAGACGCGCCACCGGAGAAAGTGCAGCAGCTGGCAGACAGGGTAATGGCGCAGATTGCGACGATCTACCAGCAGCACGGCATTGTGCCGAATGCGGTCCAGCAGCAGATGCTGGTGTCACATGTCGGTGCGATGGCATCCCGCTCCCTGAGCGGTGAGCCGCTGCCAGAAGTGGAAGCCGAGCTGTTTGAGGATATCCCGCCGGAAACGCTGCAGCTGGCGCAGCAGGTAGTGGATCTGTTTGGCAATCTGCCACGCGAAGAAGCATGGCTGCTCTCGGTGCATATCGAAGTCGCCCGATCAAACAACTGAAGAGGACGTGAACATGGTAACCGTAGTGATTGGCGATCGTTTAGGTAAAGGGCAGAAAGTTGCGGCAGGTATCGAGAAAGCCGGTGGACGCGCGGTGGTGGTACCCGGCGTGGCGGCAGACATGAAGCTTGGCGACGTGATGAAGGCGGAAAATGCCGATTTCGGTATCTCCTTCTGCGGCAGCGGCGGCGCAGGCGCCATCACCGCACAGAACAAATATGGCTACAAGGCGAAACACGGGATGCGGTCGATCGATGAAGGCGTCACTGCCATCAACGAGGGCGCTACCGTACTGGGTTTCGGTTTCATGGATAAAGAAGAGCTGGGCGAACGGCTGGTGCAGGCCTGGAACAAGAAGTACGGCAGCTGATCATGAAACAACAATACGTTACGCAGGTGACGGTAGAGGGAAAAGGCGACAGCAAAGCGAAAGCCTTTGCGGATGCCCTGAGTCGCGTACAGAACCAGGTTCTGCGCGCGACGCAAAAAATTCTGCTGCGGATAGAGCCCGAGGATGTCCGGGTGCTGAACGCACGGGAGAGCGTCAAAACCGAAAAATTTCTGTTCTTCTTTTTGGCGCGCCAACGGCGGACCTACAGCGTAGAGCTGGAGATCACCGTCAGCGTCACCGTTTTCGACACCGAACAGGTCACGTTCACGGTGACACCTTAAAAACAGTGCCCTTTCATGTCAGAAAGCCGGTTGCCCGACGGCGCGCTGGCCGCAGCTTCGCGGCGGTCAAGGCTACGGCCAGGCGACGGCTGACGCGTGATGGGTAAAAACGACAACAAAGGTACAACAACATGTTTTTAATCATTTTGTTTAAGTCGTTGATCATTGGCGGGCTGGTGGGTGTCGGCGTCGGTGCCGGCGCTGCGCGGATGTTTCACGCGCCGACCACCCAGGGGATGGGCGCCTTTCGTACATTGGGCGAACTCAACTCGTGCGAAGGCGATCCAGCCTCTCACTTCTCCTTTGGTCTTGGCTTCTTCTTTAACGCCTGGGCATCTTCTGTTGCAGCCGGTTCGTTCACGCAGGATGTGGATCACCGCATCATTCCAAACTGGGGCGCCGCGGCGCTGATGATCAAAAACCGCAATGTGGCCGAAACGCTGCACGACCCGAAAAAAATGGCTATCGCCTGTGGCATCATCGGCATGATCGTGGTGGCCTTCCTCAACTCTACTGCCTCAGCCGTACCGGCCGCGCTGCAGGTCACCGCGGTGAAGGTGCTGGTGCCAGCGGCTAACCTGCTGGTCAATACCGTAATGCCGGTGATCTTCTGGCTGGCGGCGATTGATGCGGGCCGCAAATCGGGCTTCTGGGCCACCATTTTTGGCGGCCTGGCGCAGCTGATTATGGGTAACGCCGTGCCGGGACTGGTGCTGGGTATTTTGATCGGCAAAGGCGTGGAAGAGAGCGGCTGGAACAAGGTCACCAAAGTGATGATGACCGCCATCGTGTTGCTGTTTGTCCTCAGCGGTTTCTTCCGCGGCTTCGACATGAAGCTGTTGCAGTCCTTCCAGCTCGGCATTCCTGGCTGGCTCGAGATGATTCATAACTCAGTAAGCGGCAAATAAGAGGCGATGCTGATGAACGAAAATAAAGGCTTCTGGTACGCCGACTGGTCTTTCCCGATCTTTGTTGGCCTGCTCTCATCCGGCGTGTTTGCCGGGACACACATGTACTACCTGTATGGCATTGGCGCTTTCAACGAGGTGGCGTTTGTCTCGATGCTGCGTGCTGGCATGGAGACCGGCGTCTACGGCGCGGTCGCCGCATTCGGTGCCAGCTTTCTGTTCGCCCGCATTATTGAAGGATCGCTGGTCGGTATTCTCGATATCGGCGGCGCGATTCAGACCGGCGTCGGGCTGGGCGTTCCGGCGCTGTTGCTGGGTGCCGGCATCATCTTCCCGGTCGCGAACTTTGCCGCCTCGCTGGTCACCGGTCTGGTCATCGGTGTGGCGATTGGCTACCTGATTATTCTGGCGCGTAAATTCACCATCAATCAGAGCGACTCCACCTACGGAGCCGACGTGATGATGGGGGCCGGTAACACCTCGGGCCGCTTCCTTGGGCCGTTGATCATTCTGTCAGCGATGGCCGCCTCCATTCCGATCGGCCTCGGTTCGCTGCTGGGCGCGTTACTGTTCTACCTGTGGAACAAGCCCATTACCGGCGGCGCTATTCTCGGTGCGATGATCCTTGGTGCGATTTTCCCGATTGCGCTCTGATGTCACCGGCGGTCCGGCAGCGGGCCGCCGCTAAGGAGTCACCATGTTCGACTTAATTATTCGCCGTGCACGCCTCAGCGATGAGCAGGTGGTGGATATTGCCTTGCAGGACGGCAAAATCGCCGCCATCGGCGAGGTAAAGGGCCAGGCGCACAGCGAGCGCGATCTGGCTGGCCGCTGCTACCTCAGCGCCGGCTGGATCGATTCCCACGTCCACTGCTACCCGAAATCCCCGATTTATCATGATGAGGCGGATGCAATCGGCGTCAGTCATGGCGTCACCAGCGTGGTGGATGCCGGCAGCACCGGCGCGCAGCACATTGATGATTTCTATCAGCTGACGCGCACGGCTCAGACCCAGGTTTATGCGCTGATCAACATCGCCCGCACCGGCATTGTCACCCAGAACGAACTGGCTGACATGACGCAGATTGATGAGCAGGCGGTGGCAGAGGCGGTGGCCCGACTGCCCGATTTTATCGTTGGCCTTAAGGCGCGCATCAGCAGCAGCGTAGTGGGCAAAAACGGTGTTCAGCCGCTGGTAAAAGCCAAAGCGATCCAGCAGGCAGCAGGCGGCCTGCCGCTGATGGTTCACATCGGTAACAATCCGCCCGATCTGGCGCAGATTGCCGATTTGCTGACCTCAGGCGACATCATTACCCACTGTTTTAACGGCAAACCCAACCGCATTCTGACGCCGCAGGGTGAACTGAAGGCTGCGGTAAAGCAGGCTATCGCTCGTGGCGTCAGGCTGGATGTCGGCCACGGCAGCGCCAGCTTCAGCTTTGAGGTCGCCCGCGTGGCCATCGCTCAGGGCATTCTGCCTGACACCATCAGCTCCGACATCTATTGCCGCAACCGGCTGGCGGGTCCGGTACACAACCTGGCGCACGTGATGTCGAAATTTTTCAGCGTCGGCATGACGCTGCCGCAGGTGATTAACTGCGTCACGGCCCACGCGGCGGACGCGCTGCGCCTGACGCGTAAAGGCCGGCTGGAGGTAGGTTACGACGCCGACCTGACCATTTTTACCGTCAAACAACAGACCCGACCGTTTATCGATTCAGAAGGTGAACAGGTGGCGGGTGAGCAGCATCTGGTCCCGCTGGCGGCAGTGGTCGCCGGTCAGTGGATCGCGACAGAAGAAGGAGCAGCAAATGAGCTCGGTATATGAAAAATATGGCCTGAAGCCGGTGATTAACGCCTCTGGCCGTATGACGATTCTTGGGGTTTCAACCCCGACCTCTGATGTGATCGATACGGTAAAATATGGACTCGATCACTACTTCGAAATGAAGGACCTGGTGGACAAGACCGGTGCCTACATTGCCGGTTTGCTTGGCGTGGAGAATGCGCTGGTGGTTTCCTGCGCCTCAGCCGGCATCGCTCAGAGCGTGGCGGCGGTAATCGTTAAAGATAACCACTGGCTGCTGGATAATCTGCACGCGGCGCCGCTCAGCGTGCCGCATCAGATTGTGGTACCGAAAGGGCATAACGTTAACTACGGTGCGCCGGTCGGCAGCATGGTGACGCTGGGCGGCGGACAGCTGGTCGAAGCGGGCTACAGCAATGAGTGTTCGCCAGCACAGCTGGCAGCGGCGATCACCCCACAGACTGCCGCGATCCTCTATGTAAAATCGCATCACTGCGTGCAGAAAAGCCACCTCGACGTGGCACAGGCGGCGGCAGTGGCGCGTGAACATGGCGTACCGTTGATCGTCGATGCGGCCGCAGAAGAAGATCTGCACTGTTATTACCAGGCGGGTGCGGATCTGGTGATCTACAGCGGTGCAAAAGCGATCGAAGGCCCGACCAGCGGGCTGGTGATTGGCCGTCATGACTATGTTGAGTGGGTGAAACGTCAGACCAACGGCATTGGCCGTGCGATGAAAGTCGGCAAAGAGGGCATTCTTGGCCTGACGCAGGCCATTGAAAACTATCTGACGCAGCCGAAAATCAGCGGCGCGCAGATGGTGGAAAAAATGACGCCGTTTATCAACCAGCTTAACCAACTGAAAGGCGTCACTGCCCGGGTAGTGTGGGATGCGGCGGGACGGGATATCGCCCGTGCCGAGATCGCCTTTGATGAGGCGACGATCCAGCAGCGTACCGGCGATCTGGTGCAGGCGCTGAAAAAGGGTGACACCGCCATCTATTTTCGTGGCTACAAAGCTAACGAAGGGATCATTGAGGCGGACGTGCGTAGCGTCAGCGCCGATCAGTTGCAGACCATTTTTGCCCGTATTCAGGCGCTGTTAACCGGAGAGAAAAACGCATGACGCTGACACCTAATTTTTATCAGGATCGCCTGTGCCTTAACGTGCTGGCAGGATCGAAAGAGAATGCACGCGCCATCTGGCAGGCGGCGGAAGGACACGTGCTGGTCGGCGTTCTGTCAAAAAACTACGCCAGTAATGAGGCAGCGATCGCTGATATGCGGGAATATGCCGCATTGATCGATAATGCGCTGTCGGTCGGCCTGGGAGCGGGCGATCCGGGTCAGTCGCAGATGGTGAGTGAGATCTCGGCCGTACTGCAACCGCAGCATGTGAACCAGGTGTTCACCGGCGTCGCCACCAGCCGTGCGCTGCTGGGTCAGTCGCAGACGGTGGTCAATGGTCTGATCTCGCCCACCGGCACGCCGGGCAAGGTAAAAATCTCCACCGGACCCCGCAGCGCAAAAAGCGACGACGCGATCGTTCCGATCGGCACCGCCATCGCCATGCTGCAGGACATGGGTGGCAGCTCGGTGAAGTACTTCCCGATGGGCGGCCTGCAGACGATTGATGAATATCGTGCGGTGGCGGAAGCCTGCGCCAGACAGGATTTCTGGCTGGAGCCAACCGGTGGTATTGATCTGGATAACGTTGAGCAGATCATTCGTATCGCGCTGGAGGCGGGCGTCAGTAAAGTGATCCCGCACGTCTACAGTTCGATCATTGATAAAGCCAGCGGTGAAACCCGTATTGAAGATGTGCAGCAACTGCTGGCAATCTGTAAAAAGCTGCTGGCCTGAGGATCTTTGCCAGACGCCCGCCGCTAACCGGGTGGGCGTCAGACAACATGGACGTTGCCCCACGATCCCCGTAGGCTGACCGCTGAATCCCGGCTTTTTTCCAACCGCAGCAACAGGTAAACCATCGTGAGATTTCCCAATCAGCGCCTTGCGCAACTGTTTGATGCCCTGCAAAACGAAACGCTGCCCCAGGATGAACTGGCGCGGCGTTTTGCCGTGTCGACGCGCACCGTACGCACCGATATCACCGCGCTGAATGCGCTGCTGGCGCAGCACGGCGCGCAGTTTATCCTGAACCGCGGCGCAGGTTACCAGTTGAAGATTGAGGATGCTCAGCGTTTCCAGCACCTGCAACAGCAGACCGCATCGCCGCTGCGGGTGCCGCGTACTTCGCCGGATCGTGTGCGCTATTTACTGACCCGGTTTCTCACCGCGGCCTATTCGATCAAGCTTGAGGAGCTGGCGGAAGAGTGGTTCGTCAGCCGCGCCACGTTACAAAATGATATGGCGGAAGTGCGGGAGTGGCTGGGTCGCTATCACCTGACGATCGAGAGCAAACCGCACTACGGCATGAAGCTGTTTGGCAGCGAAGTGGCGATCCGTACCTGCCTGACCGATCTGCTGTGGGAGATCGATCAGGCGCAGCCGGACAGCCCGCTGCTGACGATCGAAGCGTTAAACAGCGGCATGCTCGATACGCTGCGTCCGCTGTTGCAAAGCTGCTTTGCCCAACACAACATCCGCATCAGTGATGAAGGCGAACGTTACCTGCGGCTCTACTGTGCCGTGGCGGTTCGGCGCATCAGTGAGGGCTATCCGCTCAACGATCCCGGCGCTGAAGAGATTGGCGACGAGGTGCGGGAAGCGGCGCACCAGCTGATTAACCTGATGCGGCCGCTGGTAAGCAAACCGATCTCGCCCGCTGAGGAGAACTGGCTGCGGGTGAATATCGCCGCGCGCCGTATCCAGGCGATCGCCCCCAGCGCCATCAATGCCGATGATGCCGACGCCCTGGTCGATTATCTGCTGAGTTTTATCAATACCCATTACAACTTCAACCTGCAAAACGACCAGCAGCTGCGTGCCGATCTGCTCACCCATATCAAAACCATGATCACCCGGGTGCGCTATCAGATTCACATTCCTAATCCGCTGCTGAGCAACATCAAACAGCACTATCCGATGGCCTATGACGTCACGCTGGCGGCGGTAACCAGCTGGGGCAAATATACTCCTTACGTAATCAGCGAAAACGAAATCGGCTTTCTGGTGCTGCATATCGGCGTCGGGCTGGAGCGGCATTATGATGTCGGCTATCAGCGCCATCCGCAGGTGCTGCTGGTGTGCGACAGTGGTAATTCAACCTTACGCATGATCGAGGCGATGCTGCTACGCAGGTATCCGCAGCTGCAGGTGACGGCGCGATTGTCGCAGCGGGAATATGAGGCGCGCAGCCGGATTGATGAGGATTTCGTCATCTCAACCATTCGCCTCAGCGAAAAAGAGAAGCCGGTGGTGGTGATGTCGCCGTTCCCGACCGGTTTCCAGCTGGAGCAGATAGGCAAGCTGGTACTGGTGGATCGCACCCGGCCTTACATGTTGGCTAAATTTTTTGATGCTCAGCATTTTCACATTGTTGACCGGCCGATGACGCAGTCTGAACTGTTTCGGCAACTCTGTGACCAGCTGGAAGCGGAAGGGTATGTTGATTCAGCATTTTATCCGTCGGTAGAGGAGCGCGAAGCGATTGTCAGCACCATGCTGGGCGAAGGCATTGCGCTGCCGCACTCGCTGGGGCTGCTGGCGAAGAAAACCGTGGTCTATACCGTGCTGGCACCGCACGGCATTGCCTGGGGAGACGACACCGCCTACGTGATTTTTCTGCTGGCAATCAGCAAAAGTGAATATGAAGAAGCGATGGCGATCTACGATCTGTTCGTGACGTTTCTGCGCGAAAGGGCGATGAGCCGGCTGCGTGACAGTACGGACTTCGCCTGCTTTAAGGCGGTGGCGATCGACTGTCTCAGCCGGTTATAAGAGTGAAGGGATGCTCCCCGGCAGCGCGGGGAGAGAGTCAGTTCTTTTTCGCCAGCAGGCGCGGTATCTCGCGCAGGCACCAGGCTTTGGCTTCACCCATGCTGTCACGACGCCACGCCATAATAATATCCACCTCACGGGTATATTCCGGACTCACCACCCGCAGACGGCCTTCGGCAATATCCTGCTCAACCAGCGAATAGGGCATGGTGGCGACGCCCAGCCCGGCCAGCAAGGCCCGGCGTTTGTCTTCCATGCTGCTGACGGTCAGGCGCTGTTGCTTATCCAGCAACTGTACGGTCAGAACCGGGCGCTCACGCGCCGTATCCGCCACTGCAATACCGCGATATTTCACGCGCGTCACTTCAGACTGCGGTTCGGGCTCGTCATGAATCGGGTGGTCGGCGCTGGCGACATAGACACTCATCATGGTGTAAAGCTTGCGGGTGTTGATCTCGGTCGAAGCGCGGAAATGCAGATCGGGGGCAATCACAATGTCGGCCCGTCCCTGTTCCAGCCGTTCCCACGCGCCAGCCAGCACTTCAGTGACCAGCGAAAACTGGGTATTGGCTTTGTCAGCCAGCCGCGTCACCAGCGGAAACAGCGCCTCGGTCGGCACCAGCGCTTCGGTAACGATGGTCAGATGGGTTTCCCAGCCGCGCGCCAGTGCTTCCGCATCGGTGGTCAGCTTATCGGCCGCTTCCAGCAGCACCCGGCCACGCTCCAGCAGCATGCGTCCCACGTTGGTAAACTTGGTGCGGTGGCCGGAACGGTCAAACAGCACCACATCCAGCTCCTCTTCCAGTTTTTGCATGGTGTAGCTGAGAGCGGAGGGCACCCGGCCCAGCTCGTCAGCGGCTGCTGCAAAACTTCCGCGTCGATCAATCGCATCCATAACGCGTAAAGATTCAAGGGTTAACGCACGCTCTTTAGCCATCCCGGTTCTCTGTCAGGAAATTTGAACATGCCAGGCAGATTAACTGGCTAACAATCCGGCGTCCAGACTTTTACCATATGGGCATAAAGTCCGTGGCCGATCCTCGCTACCGGATGCTGGAGGTAAACAATGATAACAACACGCAGTGCGTCCGCTTGTGGTCAGGCCGATTTCGGTTGGTTGCAGGCGCGCTACAGTTTCTCTTTTGGCCACTATTTTGATCCTAAACTGATGGGTTATGCCTCGCTACGGGTACTCAACCAGGAAGTGCTGGCACCGGGCGCTGCTTTTCAGCCGCGCACCTATCCGCAGGTCGATGTGCTGAACATCGTGCTGCAGGGTGAAGCGGAATACCGCGACAGCGAGGGCAACCACATCACCGTACGTGAAGGGGAAGCGCTGCTGCTCTCTGCTCAGCCGGGCGTGAGTTACAGCGAGATCAACCTGAGTAAAGAGCGCCCGCTGACGCGGATGCAACTGTGGCTGGCCGCCTGTCCGGAGCGGGAAAACCCACGGATGCAGAAAATCGCGCTGTCAGAAGGGCAAACCACCCAGTTGCTGGCCTCGCCAGACGGCGCGGACGGCAGTCTGCAACTGCGCCAGCAGGTGTGGATTCATCAGGTGGAACTGGCACCCGGTGAACAGCATTCGATGCAGTTACACGGTCCGCGCGCCTATCTGCAATCGATTCATGGCTCGCTGGACGCTGTCTCTGGTACCGAGTATCAGGAAAAACTCGGCTGTGGTGATGGGGCATTTTTGCAGGAAGAACAGCAGCTCAGGCTGACGGCGAAAACGGCCACCCGGGCGTTAATTATTGATATCCCGGTCTGATGATTCAGCCATAAAAAAAGGCGGCCATGGCCGCCTTTTTGCTGTCTGAGGGTTTACTTCAGCATAGTGAACGCGGTGGTCACGTGCTTAACGCCGCTTACCCGGCTGGCCACATCGGCCGCTGCCTGGGCTTCCTGCGGCGTTACCAGACCCAACAGGAACACTTCGCCATTTTCGGTGGTGACTTTCACATTGGATGATTTCACCTGATCGCTGCCCAGCAGCTGCGAACGGATTTTGGTAGTAATCCAGGTATCCGAAGAGGAGGTTCCCAGCGTCACTTTCTGGCCGATACGAATTTCGTTATAGACCTCGGTTGCGCCATCCACGCCCATGGTGATCTGTTTAGCCCGGTCGGCGATCTCCTGCGAAGGGGCCTGGCCGGTCAGCAGGACTTTGCCCTGATAAGCGGTAGCGATAACGCGGGCATCACTTTTGATTTGTTGATCTTTGGCTAAGGCGTTAGAGACACGTAATTCCAGCGTGCCATCGTCGACCTGGGTGCCGACGGTGCGTGGATCGGTGGCCGTCTTGGTGGCGACAGCGGCGCTGCCGGCAACCACGGCAACACAGCCTTGCAGCAGCATTGCGGTTAACAGGATGGCTACAGCGTTCAATGCTTTCATTGGAGCTCCTTCGGTCATTCCTGGTGTGGAAACAGGGTGTTATCGATCAGATCGCATAAACAGTTGAGGGTCAGCATGTGCATCTCCTGAATACGGGCACTGCGGTGCGACGGGATGCGAATTTCCACATCATGTGGGCCCAGCAGTCCGGCAAGTTCGCCACCATCATACCCGGTAAGCGCAACGATAGTCATATCGCGCGTCACTGCCGCCTCAACGGCTTTAACAATGTCACGGGTATTACCGCGCGTGGAGATGGCCAGCAGTACGTCGCCCGCCTGGCCGAGGGCCCGCACCTGCTTGGCGTAAACCTCGTCATGCAGACGATCGTTGCCAATCGCGGTCAGCATCACATTGTCGGCACTCAACGCCAGCGCCGGCAGGCTGGGGCGCTCAGTTTCGAAACGGTTGATCATGCTGGCGGCAAAGTGCTGAGCATTGGCTGATGAGGCACCATTGCCGCAGCTGAGGATTTTATTGCCGTTCAGTAACGACTGCACCAGCGTCATCGCCGCACGGGAAATGGCATCGGGCAACGCTTCTGCAGCGGCAATCTGGGTTTGGATACTTTCGGTAAAACACGCTTTAATTCTGTCCTGCACACGACCACCTGGTTCTAAACGTCTGCATTAAAGGCATTCGGCAGCCACTCGAGCGCCGTGCCGGTAATGGCGATGATGTCGAAACGGCAATTCACTGTTTCAAAACTGCCGCCGCGTTGTGCCAGCCAGAGAGCGGCAGCACGCAGCAGCTTATGTTGTTTCTCGCGGGTCACGCTGGCGAGGGCGCCACCGTAACGCGCATCGCGCCGGTAGCGAACTTCGACAAACACCCAACAGTGCCCGTCGCGCATAATCAGGTCAAGTTCCCCGCCGCGACAATGGACATTGCTGGCTTCCCATTTAAGGCCTGCCTGCTCCAGATAGCGGCGGGCACGCTGTTCGTGCCCGGCACCAATCTGACGGCGATTTAGTTGGCCGGCGCGATTTCGCCCCGACGATACTGGTTCCATGTCAACTTCCTGTTGATCACACAATCCGCATCGGCGCTGAGCTTGCCGGTATTGCCGTCCAGCGTAAAGCCCGGTGACTGACGCATCTGGTTAAAGTGATTCGCCAGCGTCCAGGCATCAATTCCCATCGCATACAGACGCACCAGCGAATAGTCATTGTTAAAGGACTTAGACGCCTGCTGCATCAGACCCGGATTGTTGCCGGAGAGCAGCGGAATATCACTGAACTGCAGGCCATCCATCTCCAGCCGGAAGTCGGCACCGGCACCCGCCTGGGCACTGCGGGAACTGGCATACAGCGCGATGTTGCTGCGGCTGCCAGTACGCATGGTGATCATCGGTTTAATCAGCTGCAGCTCGCCTTGTGTTGAGACGATATAGACCGCATCGACCGCGCCGTCACCGCTGGGGCTGGCGACGTCTGGCGTGCTCTGCTGCGGAGCCGGAATGTTCACGCCCGCAATCGAGACGCCCTGCGGCTCGGCAGGTGCGGCGTTAACCGGCGTGCCGGATAAACTGATGCCTGCGCCACTGTTGATGCCCTGTTTCAGCTCAGCGGTGGAACCGAAGCGCTGCTGCAGCACGGTGCTGCCGCCCAGCGTCTGCCACTCCTGAGTAAATGCGTTAGTCACGCGATCGCCCAGTCCACTGCGTGGCACCAGCAACAGCGGCTGACGCTTGCCCTGATCCCAGATATGGTGCGCGGCATCGCGCGCTTCGTCTTCAGGAGAAAGCGCAAAGTAACAAATATTCGGATGGTTCTGGATCTTTTCCGGCTCGTTAAGCGCCAGCACATTTAATGGCGTCTGGCTGTTAGCGACCTGCTCAACGTCACTCTTCAGCAGTGGGCCAACCACGATGGTGGCGCCATCCTGCTGTGCCTGCTGCATCACCTGCTGAATCGGCTGGCTGCTGGTGTCGTAGACTTTGATCTGCGCATTGCTGGCCGGTTGTGCGGCGGCTGGCTGCGTCGCCGCGGGTTGGGTTGCAGCAGGCTGTGCGGCGGCCGGCTGTGGCGTTGCCGCATCGGCAGGCTGCGCTTGCGGCGCGCTGATTGGCGCAGCAGAAGGACTGACGACCGCATCAGCAGAGGCGGGCTGTGCACTGGCGGTAGCATCCGCTGTCGCGGGCTGGGCAGCCGCCGGCTGCGGCGCTGGCGTCAGTGCGCCATTTTTGGCGTCATTAAAGCCTTTCTGAATCGCATTGGCGAACACCTGCGCCTGGCCGTTCAGCGGCAGCAACAGCGCAATGATGCTGGTGGAGGCTTTAGTGTAGTTCTGCATCTGACTCAGCTGAGTCGGTAAGGTTTTGGCTGCCGGGTTCTGCGGATAACGGGTCTGCCAGTCTTTAATGGCGGACTTCAGCATCTCAGCATCCTGGGTATTGGCACGCCAGACCGCGAGCAGATCCAGCCAGCCCTGCAAAACATTTTCGTCGGCGTTGATCACCAGATTACTGACTTCCTGCGGTGGCATCTGCGTCAGTGCCTGCCAGGTGGCGTCAATATTACTTTGATGATCCGGGCCTTTCAGCAGCGGCTCCTGCGCAATATAGGTACGCAGCAGCGAGAGCGAAGGGCGGCCCTGGGCGATAGCAATCTGCAAACCGTAATAGCGGGCCAGCTGATCCTGCGACAGCGCGCTGGTTTTCACCTGCTCTAAACGCGACTGCGCCTCTTTGACCTGCTGTTTTGACAGCTGCAACTGCGCCTGCAACAGCAATAGCTCCTGCTGCTGGGTGTCTGAAAGCTGTTGCGGCAGCTGGCTGAGCTGCTGGGTCGCCTCAGGATACTTTCCTTCCTTCAACAGGGCGCGGATTGCAAGTAATTGCCAGTCGGTCTTGCTATCATCGCTGCTCTGCTGCGCTTGTTGCAGATAATAGGCTGAGCTGGCGGTAGCAGGCCCCTGAATATTGACGGTTGAGGTTTGCGGCCCCTGACCGCTACACGCGGCTAAAATCAGCCCGGCAAGAATGACAGGCAGAAAGCGTCCTGCTTTACGACGAACGACTTTTGAAGGAAGCATACTGTATCCAGTGATGTTTTTTTCAAGATGCTCAATATTAAATCGGCAATTCGGATGAAACAATGAAACAACTCGATCGGGCAGAGATTTCTGCCAGCACGCTCTACATCGTTCCAACCCCGATTGGTAATTTGGGTGATATCACCCAGCGGGCGCTGACGGTGCTTTCGAGCGTCGATCTGGTCGCTGCGGAAGATACACGTCATACCGGGCTGTTGCTACAACATTTCGCCATCACTGCGCGACTCTTCGCACTTCACGACCACAACGAGCAACAGAAGGCCGAGCTGCTGCTGACGAAGCTGCAAGAGGGGCAAAGCATAGCCTTAGTTTCCGATGCAGGCACGCCGCTGATTAACGATCCCGGCTACCATCTGGTGCGACGCTGTCGCGAAGCCGGGATTCGGGTGGTGCCGCTGCCAGGCGCCTGTGCCGCTATCGCCGCCCTGAGTGCTGCCGGATTGCCGTCCGATCGTTTCTGTTACGAAGGGTTTCTGCCGGCCAAAACCAAAGGCCGATGCGATACCTTACGTGCGCTGGTGCAGGAGCCACGTACCCTGATCTTCTACGAATCGACCCACCGTCTGCTGGACAGTCTGCAGGACATGGTGACCGAACTGGGCGCGGACCGGTATGTGGTGCTGGCGCGCGAGCTGACCAAAACCTGGGAGTCGATTTACGGTGCGCCGGTCGCCGAGCTGCTGGCGTGGGTGAAAGAGGATGAAAATCGTCGCAAAGGCGAGATGGTGCTGATTGTCGAAGGCCACAAGGCCGACGAAGAGGCGCTACCGCCTGACGCACTGCGCACGCTGGCGCTGTTGCAGAAAGAGTTACCGCTTAAGCGAGCCGCTGCCCTGACCGCTGAGATCCATGGCGTGAAGAAAAATGCGCTCTACAAATATGCGCTGGAGCAGCAAGAGGCGTGACAAATGGCGGCGAATGCCCTATCATCCCGCGCCGAAGCTGACCAGACAGTCGCCGCTTTGTCGTCGTCCTCACTTGTGGGGAGACGGGCAGAGGGGAGGAAAGTCCGGGCTCCATAGGGCAGGGTGCCAGGTAACGCCTGGGAGGCGCAAGCCTACGACCAGTGCAACAGAGAGCAAACCGCCGATGGCCCAGTAATGGGATCAGGTAAGGGTGAAAGGGTGCGGTAAGAGCGCACCGCGCGACTGGCAACAGTTCGTGGCACGGTAAACTCCACCCGGAGCAAGGCCAAATAGGGGTTCACAAGGTACGGCCCGTACTGAACCCGGGTAGGCTGCTTGAGCCAGTGAGTGATTGCTGGCCTAGATGAATGACTGTCCACGACAGAACCCGGCTTAACGGTCAGCTTCGACTACTTCTAAAAACCCCGCTCCGGCGGGGTTTTTGCTTTGCGGGCTAAGTGCAGACAGTGCTGAATGACTGTCCACGACGCTTTTTATAAAAGAAGGCGGCTCAACGGTCAGCTTCGACTACTTCTAAAAACCCCGCTCCGGCGGGGTTTTTGCTTTACGGGCTAAGTGCAGACAGTGATGAATGACTGTCCACGACGCTTTTTATAAAAGAAGGCGGCTTAACGGTCAGCTTCGACTACTTCTAAAAACCCCGCTTCGGCGGGGTTTTTGCTTTGCGGACTAAGTGCAGACAGTGCTGAATGACTGTCCACGACGCTTTTTATAAAAGAAGGCGGCTCAACGGTCAGCTTCGACTTGTTACTAAAAACCCCGCTTCGGCGGGGTTTTTGCTTATTAGCCGCTGAGGCATCAGTTCCCACCCGTTGAGATGTGAGTACCGAAAATACCAGACGGAATTAACCGCGGCCGTGCGGCTCATCCCAGTCAAACGCCGGTCCCAGCGAAATCACGCCGTTCGGGTTGATGGTCTTATGGCTGCAATAGTAGTGATGGCGGATATGCGGCAGGTTAACCGTCTCTGCAATACCGGGCATCTGGTAAATATCGCGCAGGAAACCACTGAGATTAATGAAATCACCGATGCGATGACGATCGCATTTAAAATGGGTCACGTAGACCGGATCGAAACGCACCAGCGTGGTCCACAGGCGCAGATCCGCTTCGGTCAGCCGATCGCCAGTCAGGTAGCGATGCTGACCGAGGATCTGCTCCAGCCGTGACAGCGAATGAAACAGCGCGGTGACCGCTTCATCATAGGCCGACTGGGAGGTGGCGAAGCCCGCCTTGTAGACGCCGTTATTCACCGTGTCGTAAATCCAGCCGTTCAGCTCATCGATTTTTTCACGCAGGGCAGGCGGGTAATAGTCACCGGCTCGGGCCCCAACCGCATCAAACGCGCTGTTGAACATCCGGATGATATCGGCCGATTCATTGCTGACGATGGTGTTCTGCTGCTTGTCCCACAATACCGGCACCGTTACGCGGCCGCTGTAGTGTGGATCGGCGTGCAGATAGAGCTGATAGAGAAACTCATTTTGATAGAGCTTATCGCCGGTTGCCTGCTCAAATTCATCATCGAAGGTCCAGCCATTTTCCAGCATCAGCGGATGCACCACTGACACATCAATCATGCTATCCAGCCCTTTAAGCTGACGCATCAGCAGGGTGCGGTGCGCCCATGGGCAGGCCAGCGAAACGTAGAGATGATAACGGTCACGCTCGGCGGTGAATCCCGCTTTGCCGTCCGGGCCGGCGCTGCCATCGGCCGTGACCCAGTTGCGCCAGGCAGAGGCTGAACGCTTGAAGCGTCCACCGGTCGATTTGGTGTCGTACCAGGTGTCATGCCAGACACCGTCAATTAGCTGTCCCATATTGCCTCCAATGCAAACAGGGCGAGGTTATTTCCTCGCCCTGTTAAGTCTGTCTGTGATGATGCTTATCTGAGTTTAGCGTGCAATCGCCGTCTGTGTTTTTCTTTTGCTCAGCAGACGGTCGATGCTGTAAGCGCCCGGACCCACCAGACCTAACACCAGGAAGCCGCCGGCAATTGACAGGTTCTTCATGAACATCAGCTGGTTGACGCCTTCGGCAAAGTTACTGTGGAACAGAAACGCCGTCAGGATGGTGAAACCGGCAGTAAACAGCGCGGTAAAACGGGTCAGGAAACCGAACAGAATCGCCAGGCCGCCGCCGAATTCGAGCAGGATAACCAGCGGCAGCATCATGCCAGGCACGCCCATCGCTTCCATATATTGCTGGGTCGCCGCATAACCGGTGATTTTGCCCCAGCCCGCGGTAATGAACAGGATTGGCATCAGGATGCGAGCCAGTAACAA
Organism: Pantoea brenneri; assembly: GCF_038594305.1. Taxonomy (NCBI): domain Bacteria; kingdom Pseudomonadati; phylum Pseudomonadota; class Gammaproteobacteria; order Enterobacterales; family Erwiniaceae; genus Pantoea; species Pantoea brenneri. Next base: position 106,789 of record NZ_JBCGBG010000004.1, read on the forward strand.
ACCAGTATCTTCGAATTTTTTCATCATTTACTCCAGCGCTATAAATATTGCAGGACCGTTGCCCGCAGGGTTTATTCCCGCTGAAAGCTGTGCTGCCATTCATTGGGTTGATAGCTGGAGATGATAGTCGCGGCGCGGAAAGGTTGTAAGCGATATAAACTGTCGATGTTTTTCAGAAATTCTGAAGAAGAGAAGCCGGTCTTTTCAGGACCGGCTTTAAGCAGGATTAACGCGGCGGCAAGGCGGATTTGATCATGCGCCAGGTGCTCCAGGCGCCAAACCCGCGTTTTGCCCAGCGTAACAGCATGTTGGGACTGCGAATCGAGTAGATCGCCAGCGCGCTGCTGCCGATCGCCAGATAGCGACGTAAACTGAGGAAAGTAAACCAGCCGCGGTCGTAATGGGCGGTCCCTTCCAGCCAGTCACGGCGCGCAGCGCTGAGATCAAGCCGCTGCTGCTGCACATGCTTAAGCAGTTCATGGATGCGTTCTTCACGCTCGCGGCGGCTCATTAACGCTGATCCTCAAGTAAGCTGCGGTCAGTATCCAGCTCTTTGCGCGTGTGGCGCAACAGCGTGGACTGACGCGATTTACGTAGCGTCCAGAGTCCGAGGATAATCGCCAGCAGGAACAGCGCCCCGGTGGTGATACCGATGGCCATCAGGCGATACTGTGCATCCACTGCCCAGATGATCAATACCATCAGACTCATCAGGCCAAAAGCGGTGAACAGCATCGTCAGGCCAACCATCAACAGCAGCTGTATCAGGTTAGCTTTCTCTTCTTCCAGTTCCACCACTGCCAGACGAACGCGCGTCTCAACCATACCAACCAGCGTGGTAACGATACGCTGACCAATGTTAATGACCCCTTTAGCCGGGCCGTGGTTATGCTGTGAATCTGCCATAATTAACGACGCGAAATGAGGATGCCCAGTGCGACGCCAATCGCAGCACCGATACCGACACCATGCCATGGATTTTCACGCACGTAGCCTTCTGCTTTCTGCGCGGCTTCGCGGGTGGTGGCAGCGATGCGTTCGCTTGACTCGCCTAAGCGCTCACGTGAGCTGTCCAGCGCCACACGCGCTTTGTTACGCAGCTTATCCAGCTCGCCTTTGGATTTCTCAGTGCTGCTGCTCAGCACCTCTTCCAGGGTGTCAGCAAGGTTTTTCAGTTCAGCACGCAAATGTTCCGATGATGTGTCTTTAGACATAAAATACTCCTTTAACATCAGTAGATTAATTCCGATTAATAGGGCTCCGCCTGTAACTTCTTCAGCTCCCGGCGCGCGTCATCCAGTTTTTGTTCTCGTTTAGCAATCTTCTCCTTGTCGTGGCCCTCATCACGCTCTTCCCTGAGTTCGTGTTCGCGCTCAGCAACTTTTTGCTTCTGAGCGTTAATTCTTTCCAGATGCGCAGCCTCAAGCTTCTTGTCAGTACAGCCGGCACGCACCTCGGTCAGTGCACGCTCCAGACCGTTGACGCGACGCTGATTGTTATGCTTCTGCGCCATCTCAATCTCACGCTGAATATCCTGCTCTTTCTGCTGACACAGCGATTCAGCCGCCAGCAACGATCCTGACAGTGAAAACAGCGCGATTCCCAGTAATACTTGATATTTCATCAGGCTTTGTACCTTCCGTTGTTACCTGACCCGTCACCACGCCGCGAATCCGCTTGCGCCACGTGCTGAGAATCAACTCTCGGTTAAGCATAGACATCAGCGGTAAAAAGTTCAAAGAACACCGGGAGATAGAGTTCACTTCAGACCGTGCCAGCCTGCGCCACGGTCTGAAGTGTTAACAGCGAGGAAAAGGAGATTACGCCAGCGACAGGCGTTGAGACTGGTCGTGTTGCGCCACAATAAAGCCCTGAGGCAGCAGACGGCGCAGAACTTTTTGCGCCGCCAGACTCTGTTCTTCACTGTCGAAATGAATGATCAGCGCGTCGCCGGCCGGGGTAATGCTCTTAATGCGAATCCCCTGGGCGCTCAGCTGTTGATAAAGGTAGAAGCCGTCGGGCAGGGTAGCACCCGCGTGCGATACGCGAATCTGCACCACCGTTTCATGGCGCATCAGCGTCGGTGCAATGCCAATGGCAATCAGCACAAAAACGCCAGCAATCAGCCACGGTAACCACCGTTTAGGAATAGCCTGTAGCAATTTCATTACTCAGCTTTCCCGTTTTGATCCGCCTGTCGTTTACGCCACAACACCACCAGCGATCCCACCAGGCCAAACACCAGCAGCGCCAGCGGCAGCATCATCAGGAAGAACATCAGTTCGTCCTCATAACGGCGGAAAATCGGCGTTTTGCCCAGTGCAAAGCCCAGCACGGTTAAAATGACTACCCAAAGGAAGGCGCTGACCCAGTTAAAGAACTGAAAGCGGGCATTGCTCAGGCCGGACAATCCGGCAATGGTTGGCAGCAGAGTGCGGACAAAGGCGATAAAGCGGCCAATCAGCAGCGCCGATAAACCGTGCCGGTGAAACAGGCTGTGGGCGCGCAGATGATATTGCGCCGGCAGGTGTGATAACCATTTTTGCACCGTGGGCGTATTGCCGAGCCAGCGCCCCTGAATATAACTCACCCAGCAACCGAGGCTGGCGCCGGTCGTCAGGACCAGAATGGTAAGTGGAAAACTCATGGTGCCTTTAGCAATCAGCACGCCGACCAGAATCAGCAGACTGTCGCCGGGCAAAAAGGCGGCGGGGAGCAGGCCATTTTCCAGAAACAAAATCATAAACAGCACGCCGTAAATGGCCCATACCAGCGTGGGGTCGGAAAGCGTTTCGTAGTCCTGTTGCCACAAGGCATGCAGCAACGCTTGCAAAATATCCATCAATCTTTCCTGAACATCATTGTTAAACATGTCCCACGGGACTTGAGCACAGACTGGCAGTTAGTTGTAAATTTTAGGCGCGCAGCCTGGGCAGGATTTTCCGGATCCTTCCAGAATTGATCGTTAAATCAGCGACTTTATAAACCCCTGTCGCAAAGGGTAAGAAAAGGGCGATAACTGTAACAAAAATCACCCATCCGAAACAGGAAAACTGATCGGTGAACAGGAGTTTTACCTTGTGAAACGGTGTGTAAAAAGGAGCTTTACATGACCTGACACTATTGCAGATTAACTGACCATGCTGAGCGCTTTTCAAACCCGTTAGCGGGCGTTATTTGACCCGTCTGGCAGGATGACCGGATTTTCCCCGAACATGTAACGATCCACGTTAAATTCGAAATCATCCGCCGTGGCATTGAACAGCATCTGTTTAGTATTTTCCAGATGTTGCCACATCGCCAGTTTACTGGCGGCCGGATCTTTGCGCATCAGGGCTTTAAGGATCTGATCGTGGTCATCGCACCAGCTGAGGATGCTGCGCTGGTCGATGTGCTCATGGAGTTTGAGCCAGTAAGGATTGTGCAGGCGATGCAGCCACATTTTTTCAACGATGGCGGCTAACGCGCTGTTCTGGGTGGACTGGGCAATACGAACGTGGAACTGCATATCCCATTCGGAATCACGGAAATGATCTTCCTGTCGGGCTTTTTCCTGAATCGCCATCAGGTCGATAATATCCTGGCGGGTCACCTGCGTGGCGGCGAACTCGGCCACGTTACTTTCGATCAGCTGACGTGCCTGTAATAACTCGAACGGGCCAAAAGTGGCGAACTCCAGCTGACTGCTGGTCGGTGCAATGCGGTTCTGCTGCTGGCTGGCCATCACGTGGATACCCGAGCCTTTGCGTACCTCAACATAGCCTTCGACTTCCAGCATGATGATCGCTTCACGGACCACGGTGCGACTCACTTCCATCTCTTCAGCAATCAGGCGCTCGGCCGGCAGTTTCTCGCCGATCGGGTAGATTCCGGCTTCAATGCGGCGTTTCAGCTCGCTGGCCAGCTGTTGATAGAGTCGACGGGATTCAGTGAGGTCCATAGCACAGTCCAGGTAGCAAACAGAGAGTTGTTATACCACTTTGCGTCGTGCGAGGAAATGGGCTGGCTTACGCCAGCCCGGAAGACTAACTGCGAGCCACTGCGGCCTGCGGTGCGGTTACGGTTGGCGTAAGCTCTGAAATCGGTTTGTTTTTCAATACCGTCCAGATCACTACGGCACCCAGCAGGTCGAATACCGCCAGCGCGGCAAACAGCGGACTGAAGCCCAGCGTATCGGCCAGTGCGCCCACCACCAGCGCAAACATGGTGCTGGCTGTCCAGGCTGCCATGCCGGTTAAGCCGTTAGCGGTCGCCACTTCATTGCGGCCGAAGACGTCAGAGGAGAGGGTGATCAGGGCGCCAGAAAGTGCCTGATGAGCAAAACCACCGACGCACAGCAGGGCGATGGCCACGTACGGGCTGGTAAACAGGCCGATAGTACCCGGCGCAATCATCAGCACCGCACCCATGGTGACCACCAGTTTACGTGAGACGATCAGATTGACGCCAAACCAGCGCTGAAACAGCGGCGGCAGATATCCGCCAATAATACAGCCAAAGTCGGCGAACAGCATCGGCATCCAGGCAAACAGCGCAATCTCTTTCAGATTGAAGCCGTAAACCTTAAACATGAACAGCGGGATCCAGGCGTTGAAGGTCCCCCAGGCCGGTTCAGCCAGAAAACGCGGCAGCGCAATGCCCCAGAACTGACGATTGCGGATAATTTCCAGCGCCGACATTTTGCGGGTGTTACCGGTCTGATGCTGCGCTTCCTGACCGGAAATGATGTAGTCGCGCTCTTCATCACTGAGTTTAGTCTGCTGTTTCGGGTGTTTGTAAAACACCAGCCAGCACAGGGCCCACGCCATGCTCAGCACGCCGGTAATGATAAACGCCATCTGCCAGCTGTGGGCCATAATCGCCCACACCACCAGCGGCGGTGCCAGCATCGCCCCGATTGACGAGCCGACGTTGAAATAGCCGACCGCCACCGAGCGTTCTTTGGCCGGGAACCATTCGCTACTGGCTTTCAGACCCGCCGGGATCATCGCCGCTTCTGCCGCACCCACCGCACCGCGAGCCAGCGCAAAACCGCCCCAGCTACCGGCCATCGCAGTGGCGGCGCAGAAGATAGCCCACAACACAGCAAACACTGCATAACCGACTTTGGTGCCCAGCAGATCGAGCACATAGCCCGCCACAGGCTGCATCAGCGTATAACAGGCTGAATAGGCTGCGACGATGTAGGAGTACTGCTGCGTGGTGATATGCAGTTCAGTTTGTAAGGTGGGGGCCGCCACCGCGATGGTGTTGCGGGTCAGATACCCTAACACCGTGCCGAGAGTCACCAGTCCAATCATGTACCAGCGTAACCCTTTGATTTTACGCATCCTCTACCTCTTCCAGTTCTGTATGCGGTCATGCCGCTGTTGTTATCTGGAGCGGGACAGCTCGTGATGCAGCTCTGCTCACGCCCGCAGGTCCTGTCTGAGCGACCGTTACTGACCTTGCCGTTTGTGAGTCAAAACACCCTCACGATGGAGCGAGAGCCTAACTTGTTATACAACTTTAAAAGTTGAGAGCCATCACAAAAACCCTTTCTGCGCTGTGGGATACTGGAAACCTGCGAAATGACAGCCATTTAGCACGCTACAGGCGACAAAAGTGTCCATAACCGCCGGCAGACAACGTCGTTTATGTGAGCAGGATCGCAAATAAATCCGCAGCGCGCTGAAATTGGTATGATAACTTTGAGCCATTAGCGGTTCAGTTGATGAGGAAGTTTCTATGTCGCGTTTTATGACCGAGGATTTTTTGCTGGATAACGAGTTCGCCCGTCGTCTCTATCACGACTATGCGAAGGATCAGCCGATTTTCGACTATCACTGCCATTTGCCGCCGCAGCAGATTGCCGAAAATTATCGCTTCGCTAACCTTTATGATATCTGGCTGAAAGGCGATCACTACAAGTGGCGGGCGATGCGCGCCAACGGCGTACCGGAGGCGTTCTGTACCGGCGACGCCAGCGATCGTGAAAAGTTTGATGCCTGGGCGCGTACCGTGCCGCATACCATCGGCAACCCGCTCTATCACTGGACTCATCTGGAATTACGCCGGCCTTTCGGGATTACCGATACGCTGCTGTCGGAAAAAACCGCGGATAGCATCTGGCATCGCTGCAACGAACTGCTGGCGCAGGACAGCTTTACCACGCGCGGCATCATGCAGCAGATGAAGGTGAAAATGGTCGGCACCACCGACGATCCGCTGGACGATCTGCGTCATCATCACGCACTGGCGCAGGACAGCAGCTTTACTGTCAAAGTGCTGCCGAGCTGGCGGCCGGACAAAGCATTCAATATTGAAGCGGAAACCTTCCTGCCGTGGATTGAGACGCTGGAGCAGCTGACCGACATCAGCGTGCAGCGTTTTGACGATCTGCGCAGCGCGCTCTATCAGCGGCTGGATCACTTTGCGGCGCACGGCTGTAAAGTCTCCGATCACGCGCTGGACGTGGTCTGTTATGCCGAAGCGGATGACGCTACGCTGGATGGGATTCTGGCGCGCCGCCGCAGCGGCACGGCACCCAATCCGCAGGAGACCGCCCAGTTCAAAACCGCGGTGCTGGTGTGGCTGGGCAGTGAATATGCCCGTCGCGGCTGGGTGCAGCAGTATCACATTGGCGCGTTACGCAACACCAACCCGCGTCAGTATCAGCTGTTAGGGCCGGATGTGGGCTTCGACTCGATTAACGATCAGCCGCTGGCTGAACCGCTGGCCCGGCTGCTGGGCGCGCAGAATCTCAATAATGCGCTGCCAAAAACCATTCTCTACTGCCTTAATCCGCGCGATAACGAAGTGCTGGCGACCATGGCCGGTAACTTCCAGGGTGAAGGTCAGGCCGGCAAGATGCAATTTGGTTCCGCCTGGTGGTTCAACGATCAGCTTGATGGCATGCAGCGGCAGATGACCCAGCTGGCGCAGATTGGTTTGCTGAGTCGCTTCGTCGGGATGCTGACCGACAGCCGCAGCTTCCTCTCTTACACCCGCCACGAATATTTCCGCCGTCTGCTGTGCCAGATGATCGGTCGCTGGGTGGAGCAGGGCGAAGCGCCAGCGGATGAAGCGCTGTTAGGCGAGATGGTGCAAAACATCTGTTTCAACAATGCCCGTGATTATTTCGGCATTGAGCTGGGAGCTTGATAATGAAAAGGCTCAATCGGCACGACTTCCCGGGTGCGGTTTATCGCGATCGGGTGATCCAGTTTGGTGAAGGAAACTTTCTGCGGGCGTTTATCGACTGGCAGATTGACTGGCTTAACCAGCACCAGGGCACCGATGCCGGGATCGTGGTGGTGCGGCCGCGTAACCGTGAGGTCAGTGACAGCCTGAATCAGCAGGACGGGCTTTACACTACGCTGATTCGTGGCCTGAACGATCAGGGCGAGTCGGTGAGCGAAACCCGGCTGATTCGCAGCCTGAACCGCGAGATCCAGCCTTATCAGCAGTTCGGCGATTTTATGGCGCTGGCGCACAATCCCGATTTGCGCATGGTGTTTTCGAATACCACCGAGGCAGGTATCGTTTTTGACAGCAGCGATCGGCTCACCGACCAGCCTGCCAACAGCTTCCCCGGTAAACTGACCCAGCTGCTGTGGGCGCGCTATTGCCACTTCGAAGGCGCCAGTGATAAAGGCTGGCTGGTGGTGCCGTGCGAACTGATTGACCACAACGGCGATACGCTGCGCGATAGGGTGCTGCGCTACGCTGAGCACTGGCAGCTGCCCGCCGAATTTAACCGCTGGATTAACCAGCATTGCGCCTTCTATAACACGCTGGTGGATCGCATCGTCACCGGCTTCCCGGCTGAAAGCGCGCAGGTTGAGGCGGCGCTGGGCTATCAGGATCGCTATCTGGTGGCGGGCGAAGTCTACTATCAGTTTGTGATTCAGGGACCGTCGGCGCTGTTTAGCGAGCTGAAACTGGACGCGCTGGCACCCCAGGTGCGGCACGTCGATGACATTGCGCCGTATAAAGCGCAGAAGGTGGCGATCCTCAACGGCGCGCACACCGCGATGGTGCCGGTGGCCTTTCTCGCCGGACTGGAGAGCGTGGGCGAGGCGATGGACGATCCGGCGATTGCCGGCTTCGTGGATGCGTTGCTGCGCGACGAAGTGATCCCGACGCTCGATCTGCCCGCGAACGAACTGCACGCCTTTGCCGACGCGGTACAGCGTCGCTTCCGCAATCCGTTTATTCGCCATGCGCTGTTGTCGATTGCGCTGAACGGCATGACCAAATTCCGCACCCGTCTGCTGACGCCGATGCTGGCTGCACAGCAGCAGAGCGGCGAGTGGCCGACCCGCATCACTTTTGCACTGGCAGCGCTGATCGCTTTTTATCGCGGCGAATCGGCGGATAAAAGCTGGCCGTTGCAGGATGATGCACACTGGTTACAGCGCTACGCCGAAGGCTGGACGGCGCTGCAGGCCGATCAGATTTCGCCAGAGCAACTGGTGCGCAGCATCCTGAGTGATGCGCAGCACTGGGGCGAAGATTTAACCCAACGGCCCGATCTGGTGGCTGTGGTGACCCGACACCTGCAAAACATCATCGCCCACGGAATGCGTGAGGCGCTGAGTCAACTGAGATAACGCTATGCAAGACGCAATTAAAATACATTCCCGCGACAACGTCGCCGTGGCGTTGCGTGACTTAGACGCCGGCGTCACCACAGAGCTACTGGCGCATTCGGTGGCGCTGCAACAGGCTATCGGGCGCGGGCATAAGTTTGCCCTGCAGCCCATCGCTGAAGGCGAGCTGGTGATCAAATATGGTCTGCCGATCGCCCACGCCACTCAGCCGATTGCTGCCGGAGAGCTGATCCATTCACAGAACGCCCGCACCAACCTCAGCGATCTGGATCACTATCAGTATCAGCCGGACTTCGTGGCCATCCCGCCACAGCCGGGCGATCGTGAGGTGCAGATCTACCGTCGCCCTAACGGTGAGGTCGGTATCCGCAATGAATTATGGATCCTGCCGACCGTAGGCTGCGTTAACGGCATCGCACGGCAGATCCTGCAACGTTTCCTGAAGGAGACGCAGCAGGCGGAAGATGTTGATGGCGTCTTCCTGTTCAGCCATACCTTTGGCTGCTCTCAGCTTGGCCAGGATCACGAAAACACCCGCACCATGCTGCAAAATATGGTGCGTCATCCGAATGCGGGTGCGGTGCTGGTGATTGGTCTGGGCTGTGAAAATAATCAGGTTGATGCATTCCGTGACACTCTCGGCGCGTTTGAAAGCGACCGGGTGGAGTTTATGGTCTGTCAGCAGCACGACGATGAAGTGGAAGCCGGTGTGGAACGTCTGCATGCGCTGTATGAAAAAATGCGGCATGACCAGCGTCAGCCTGGCAAGCTCAGCGAGCTGAAATTTGGTCTCGAGTGCGGCGGGTCGGATGGGTTTTCAGGTATTACCGCCAATCCGCTGCTGGGACGCTTCTCGGACCAGATGATCGCCAATGGCGGCACCACCGTGCTGACCGAGGTGCCGGAGATGTTTGGTGCCGAACGCATTCTGATGAGCCGCTGCCGTGACGAAGCGATTTTCGGCAAAACGGTGGCGATGATTAACGACTTCAAGCAGTACTTCATCGATCATCATCAGCCGATCTACGAGAATCCATCGCCGGGGAATAAAGCGGGCGGCATCACGACGCTGGAAGAGAAGTCGCTCGGCTGCACCCAGAAAGCCGGACAAAGCCAGGTGGTTGATGTGCTGAAGTATGGCGAACGGTTAAAAACGCCAGGCCTCAACCTGCTGAGTGCGCCGGGCAACGATGCGGTGGCAACCAGTGCGCTGGCGGGTGCCGGCTGTCACATGGTGCTGTTCAGTACCGGACGCGGCACGCCGTATGGCGGTTTTGTCCCGACGGTGAAGCTGGCGACCAACACGCCGCTGGCCGAGAAAAAACCACACTGGATCGATTTTGATGCCGGACGGCTGATTGATGGCATGAGCATGGATCAAATGCTGGAAGATTTTGTGGATACCATTGTGGCGATTGCCAATGGCAAACCGACCAACAACGAAAAGAATGACTTCCGCGAGCTGGCGATCTTTAAAAGCGGGGTGACGCTGTAAAAAAGCGATCTGCTAAAGTGCGGGTTGCTTGAGATCGTTGCTAAAGTCCGGCTCAGTGGCGGTGAGACTGATCCTGCGAAGGGAACACGGTCCGATCGGAAAGTCGCAAAGGCCGTCATTCATGACACGTTCGGCCCGTGCGATTGCGTACCTCATCCCTGAGGTGCGCCCTGGCCGGGCTAGCGCTTTGCGTTGTTCAAAAACGCGCCCGGTGTTTTTATCCGGGCGGCGGGACGCTTTGCTCTTCGGACTCCGCCACCCGTTCTTTGAGCTATCAGAAAGATTAAGCCCGGCTGGTTTCGCGTTCGGCTTCGGCCTGACAGACCGCGGCAGTAAACAGGATGTCGGTCGAGGAGTTGAGTGCGGTTTCCGCCGAGTCCTGCAGCACGCCGATAATGAAGCCGACCGCGACTACCTGCATCGCCAGATCGTTGGGGATGCCAAACATATTACAGGCCACCGGGATCAGCAGCAGCGAACCGCCCGCCACGCCGGACGCGCCACAGGCACACAGTGAGGCGACCAGGCTGAGCAGAATCGCGGACGGGACGTCAATGTTGATCCCCAGCGTATGCACCGCCGCCAGCGTCAAGACCGTAATGGTGATTGATGCGCCCGCCATACTGATGGTCGCCCCCAGCGGAATGGAAACCGAATAGGTATCCTCATCCAGTCCCAGACGTTTCGCCAGCGCCATATTCACCGGAATATTGGCGGCTGAACTGCGGGTGAAGAAGGCGGTGACGCCGCTTTCGCGCAGGCAGGTAAACACCAGCGGATAGGGGTTACGGCGAATTTTAGAGAACACCAGCAGCGGGTTAACCACCAGCGCCATCAGCAACATGCAGCCGATTAACAGCGTCAGCAGATGGGCGTATTGCCACAGTGCGCCAAAGCCGGTAGAGGCAAGAATCGATGCCACCAGACCAAAAATACCGATCGGCGCACAGCGGATAACGCATCGCACCAGCCAGGTCACCGCGTGAGAGGCATCATTCAGTAAGTTGCGGGTAGAGTCACTGCTGTGACGAAACGCCAGTCCGAGACCAATCGCCCAGACCAGAATACCGATATAGTTGGCCTGCATCAGCGCGGTGATCGGGTTCGCCACCATGCTCATCAGCAGACCACGCAACACTTCGGTGATGCCGGACGGTGGCGTGATTTCGGTGCTGCCTACCGCCAGCGTCAGCGTCTGCGGCACCAGATGGCTGAACACCACGGCCACCACGGCGGCGAAAAAGGTACTCAGCAGATAGAGCATGATAATCGGCCGGATATTGCTTTTCTGGCCCTGCTGGTGATTAGCGATTGAGGCGATCACCAGCATCAGTACCAGCAGCGGTGCCACCGCTTTCAGCGCACTGACAAACAGTTCGCCCAGCAGTCCAACGGCCAGCGCCGCATCGCGAGAAATCCAGGCCAGCGCCACACCGGCAACCAGCCCAATCATGATTTGCTTCACCAGGCTGCCTGCGAACAGCGCGCCCAGACGTGAGGAGAGAGTTTTCTGCATAGTGTTTTCTATATTTTGTCGCGGATGTAGTTTTAGCGGCGATGTTTTGCATCGGCTAAAGCGGTTTGCCCGGCGGAGTATAAGGAAAAGATCGGATGAGAAAAGAGATAATTCTGCCAGTGTGGCCGCTGTCGGGTTTTTATTATGCTGGATATGGGAAGTGTGACAGAGGTATGAAATGTCGCTGCACGCAGCTGCAAAATAAAACAGGGGCATCGGCTGCCCCTGCAGGTAATTATGGCGCGATTTTTTTCTGGTCTCTTTTGCGGTTAACCCAGGCATTGATCAGCAGCGTTGACGCCAGGATCAGGCCGACGACGCTGAGCGAGATGCCAACCGGAATATGGTAGAGATCGACAATCAGCATCTTAAAGCCGATGAACACCAGCACGATCGCCAGGCCATATTTCAGCATCGAGAAGCGCTCGGCCACGTTTGCCAGCAGGAAGTACATGGCGCGCAGACCGAGAATTGCGAACAGGTTAGACGTCAGCACGATAAACGGATCCGTGGTTACCGCGAAGATGGCAGGAATACTGTCGACGGCGAAGATAACGTCGCTCAGTTCCACCATAATCAGCACCAGCAGCAGCGGTGTCGCAAACAGCACGCCATTTTTGCGGGTGAAGAACTTCTCACCTTCAAGTGCGTCGGTCATGCGCAGATGGTTACGCAGCCAGCGCACTACCGGCTTGTCGCCGACCGCATGATCGTCCTCTTTCGCCAGCGCCATTTTTACGCCGGTAAACAGCAGGAACGCCCCGAAGACATAGAGGATCCAGCTAAACTGCGTCACCAGCCAGCTGCCCGCAAAGATCATGATGGTACGCAGCACGATGGCGCCTAATACCCCGTAGATCAATACGCGGCGTTGCAGGTTCGCCGGAATCGAGAAGTAGCTGAACAGCATCAGCCAGACGAAGACGTTATCCACCGCCAGCGCTTTTTCCAGCACGTAGCCGGTCAGAAAGGCGAGGGTCTGGGTGTTGGCGACCTCACGCCCGGCGCTGCCTTCCAGATACCACCAGAACGCGGCGCTGAACAGCAGTGAAACCGACACCCAGATCAGCGACCAGACGGCGGCCTGTTTGAAAGTCATGGTCTGCGCGCCGCGGCGTCCCTGCAACAGCAGGTCGATGGCCAGCATGATCAGCACCACAACCGCAAAGCTGCCCCAGAGTAATGGCGTACCCACAGTTTGCATATTCGTATCCTGTCTGAAAAATAAAAAAAACGGCTGAAGTCAGAAGACGTCAGCCGCTTATTTTTGGTGTAAGCAAACCTCGCCTTCCGGCAAGGTCTCACTTACAACACAGAATAGATTCCGGGTTGCCTGATGACCGGATGCTTACGCAACGTAGTGACGATCGATCAGCTTACAAGTTACTCCCCTTTGCAGGAGCGTAAGTTACGGCTTAGCCGAACAGGAATCAATCGTTGTTGTTAATATTTAGAAATATTTACACTGCTGGCTGATCGGCCGGAAAAATCACCCCGGTCTGGCGGCGAATTTCGGTCAGCAGCGCGGCGGTAATACGTGAAACCTCCAGTGCCGGATGGTCCACCTGGCGCTGTTCAACCAGCCGGACAAAGGTTTCGGCTTCATACAGCATGGTATTGATATGCTGTGGCTGGCTCAGCGCCTGCTTTTCCGCACCGCGCGGAATAAAGGTCAGCTTCTGACACTCGGAGAGTTTCTCAATCACCAGCGCGCCCGCTTCGCCCTGAATTTCACTCGGAAGTGAGGAGTCACTCACCTTAGAGTGCAGGATCGTCACGTCAAAATCGCCGTAGCTCAGTACCACGACGCCGTGCGCATCCACGCCGCTTTCCAGCAGGGTGGCGCTGGCCTGCACCCGCTGCGGCGCACCCCACAACGCAACCGCCGACGCCAGGCAGTAATAGCCAATGTCCATAATTGAGCCGTTGGACCAGCGCGGATCGAAGGTGTTGGGGTTCTCGCCGTTGAGATAGCGCGGATAACGTGAGGAGTACTGACAGTAGCTCAGCAACGCTTTACGCAGCCTGCCAACCTCAGGCAGCGCCTGTTGCAGCCGGAGGAAGTTAGGCAGGCTGGCGGTTTTAAAGGCCTCAAACAGCACCACCTGATGCTGGCGGGCACAGGCGATCATCGCCTCCACCTCCTGCAGATTAGAGGCCAGCGGTTTCTCACAAATCACATGTTTGCCGTGCGATAAAAACAGCAACGCCTGCTGACAATGCAGGGCATTAGGGCTGGCAAGATAGACCGCATCAATCTGCGGACTGGCGGCCAGCGCCTCCAGCGAGGTAAAGGTCTGCTCGCAGGGATAATCGTGGCTGAACGCCTCGGCCTGCTGCTGACTGCGTGAATAGACCGCACACAGTTTCATCGCCCCGGTTTCATGGGCGGCATCAATAAACTGGCGTGTAATCCAATTTGTTCCCACAATGGCAAAACGAATCACGTCATCTCTCCGGCAGAAGTAAAGCGGCAGAGTAACATCTCTCCGGCCGGGTGCAATGGGGCCAGCCGGGCAGGCATTGATCCTGCGATCCGCATTCCAATAATATGATGACGCGATGATTTTCAGGGATAAACCAGGGAGCGCAGGTGAAAGCAAGTAAGCACGCATTAAACTGGACCACTTTACTGATTGCCATTCCGGTCGGATGCGCGGCCTCGCTGGTGACGCTGGCGTTTCGTGGCGTTATCGAGCTTATTAACCATCTGCTGTTCGCCAGCGGCGGCGAAATCACCGAGTCGGTACACCTCTGGCCGTGGATTTTCTGGCCGCTGCTGGTGGGCGGCGGCGGGGTGCTGGCGGGTTATTTTCTGCGCTACGCTGTCGCAATCGAGCAGCAACAGACGGTTAAAACCGACTACCTTGAGGTGATAAATGCCCGTCTCGATGCCGTTCCGACCAAAACCTCGCTTTTTCGCGCTTTATCTTCCATTGCCAGTATCGGCAGCGGCGCGTCGATAGGGAAAGAAGGGCCGATGGTGCAGCTATCGGCACTGTGCGGCAGCGCGATTGGCCGGCTGTTACCGGCGTCGCTTAACCTGAAAAACAGTGACGTGGTGGCCATGGCAGCGGCGGCAGGTCTGTCGTCGGTCTATCACGCGCCGCTGGCGTCAGCGATTTTTGTGGCGGAGATTGCCTTTGGTATTTCAGCGCTGCAGCGGCTGATACCGCTGATTATCGCCTCGGCCGTGGCGGTGATGACCATGTGGTCGCTGGGTTTTCGCAATGCGCTTTATCCGCTGGCAGAAGCCAGTTTCCAGATGGATCTCAGCAGCCTGTTGATGACGGTGGTGATCGGTTTGGTTGCCGGTCTGGCCGGCTGGCTGCTGATTAAGCTGATTGCCCGCAGCAAGCTGCTGTTCAGCAGGGTGGCGTCGCTGCCGCTGCGGCTCGGCGCGGGCGGCGTCGCGGTCGGTTTACTGGCGCTGATTTCTACCGACATTCTCGGTAACGGCTACGAGGTGATCGTTAAGGTGATGGCGGGCCACTATCTGCTGCCAGGCCTGCTGCTGTTGCTGGTGCTGAAGACGCTCGCCACCAGCCTGTCGGTCGGATCGAATGCGGTCGGCGGTCTGTTTACTCCGTCGTTGCTGATTGGCGCGCTGCTGGGGGTGATTATCGCCAGCGTCGGGGCGGCGCTGCATTTGCCGCTCGGCAATGCGCTGCTTTATGCCGCGATTGGCATGGCGGCGGTGCTGGCTGCCGTCAGTCAGGCACCGTTAATGGCGATGCTGATGGTGCTGGAGATGACGCTCAACAGCAGCCTGCTGTTCCCGCTGATGATCGCCTCGGTGCTGGCGTCGATGGTGGTCTACCGGCTGCAATCGACCAGCACCTACCCGGTAGTGAGTCATCACTTCAACCGGTCCGAAGCCAAATACGACTTCGATAATATGCGCATCGCTGAGCTGATCATTGCCGGTGCGGCGTTGCAGCCCCACGAGTCGGTCGGCCAGGCGCTGGCGGTCAGTTCGCTGAAGCGGGAACGCTACGTCTATGTGATCAATGACGTCGGGGCGTTTCTGGGCGTGGTATCGATCCATGAGATTTCACGGCGGGTACTGGCGCAGGAGATCACGCTCGACTCACCGGTGCAGTGCGTGATGGATGACGAGTTTCCGGTGGTTTATCAGAACCAGAGTATGCGTGAGGGCTGGGAAGCGTTTGCGGCGGTGACGCTGGAGCGGTTGCCGGTGCTGAACAATCCGCAGGAACGGCGCTTTCTCGGGGCGCTGACCAAAACCAGCCTGATCCAGAAAGCGCAGGAGTTTCTTTAAGCCGCGTTGCCGCGCATCGCCTGATCGGTCATCCACAGGCGGGCATCAAACTCAAGCTGGTGGTAATCCGGCTCCATATGGCAGCAGAGCTGGTAGAACGCTTTGTCGTGATCCTTCTCTTTCAGGTGCGCCAGCTCATGCACCACGATCATCCGCAGAAAGGGTTCCGGCGCGAGGCGGAAAAAGGTCGAAATACGGATTTCGGCCTTGGCCTTCAGGTTGCCGCCCTGCACCCGCGAAATGGCGGTATGCAAACCCAGCGCGTGCTTCATTACCTTAATCTTGTTATCCCAGATCACTTTACTGATCGGCGGCGCGTTGCGCATGTAGCGGTTTTTTAGCGCCAGCGTGTAGTCGTACAGCGCTTTATCGCTCATCACGTCGTGCGTGTCGGGATAACGTTGCTGCAGAAACGCGCCTAAACGCTGATGGGTGATCAACGTCTGAACCTGCTCAAGAATGGGGGCAGGATAACCCTGCAGGTAGATCAGTGAGGACATTAGGGATTCCCGGCGAAAGACAGTATACTGCGCCCCCTTTTTGGGGCGAAAATCAATCAAAGTGTACCACGCCGGAGAATTCATGAGCCAACTTGAACTGAACGATCGCACACTGATCCTGCATCGTTTCCCGCAGATGCGTGACGAAAGTCCATTACAAGCCTGGGATGCGGCTGATGAATATCTGTTGCAGCAGACGCTGCCCGATGGCCCGGTGCTGGTGGTTAACGACAGCTTTGGTGCGTTAACCTGCGCGCTCAATCCGCGTACCGTCTGGCACATCAGCGACTCCTGGCTGAGCCAGCAGGCGACACGTCAGAACCTGGCGTTAAACGCGCTGGATGACGGCGAAGTCCATTTCCTCGATAGCCTGGCTGCGCTGCCAGCCGCTCCGGCCGCGGTGCTGATCAAGGTGCCAAAAACGCTGGCGCTGCTGGAACATCAGCTGCGCGCGATCCGTCAGGTGGCGACGCCAGAGACGGTAATCCTGGCCGCGGCGCGTGCCAAAGAGATCCATAATTCGACGCTGCAGCTGTTTGAACAGATTATCGGTGAAACCCGCACTTCGCTGGCGTGGAAAAAAGCGCGGCTGATTTACAGCCATTTCACCCAGCCCGCGCTGCGTGACGCTGAGCCAACGCTGGTCTGGCCGCTGGATGGCACGCCTTATCAGATTCACAACTACGCCAATGTGTTCTCACGTGCGTCGCTGGATATCGGGGCGCGACTGTTTGTGCAGCATCTGCCGGAAAATATTGAGGGCGAGATTGTCGATCTCGGCTGTGGCAACGGCGTGGTAGGGCTGGTGGCGCTGGAGCAGAACCCGCTGGCCGAGGTGCATTTCCTTGATGAGTCCTACATGGCGGTCGCCTCCAGCCAGCGTAACGTTGAAGTTAACCGGCCTGAGGATGTGAGCCGCTGCCAGTTTCGCGTCAATAACGTGCTGAGTGGTTATCCTTCCGATCGTCTGCACGCGGTGCTGTGCAACCCGCCATTCCATCAGCAGCATGCGGTTACCGATCATCTGGCGTGGCAGATGTTCCGTGATGCAAAACGCTGCCTGCAATATGGCGGCGAGTTGCGCATTGTCGGCAACCGCCACCTCGATTATCACCACAAACTGAAAAAGCTGTTTGGCAACTGCACGCTGGTCGCCTCGAACCAGAAGTTCGTGGTGCTGCGTGCGGTGAAGATGCGCTAATCAGATGCTGAGCGCCAGCTGCGTCGCCTGCGCGATAGCGCGGCGCGCATCCAGTTCCTGCGCCACATCCGCACCGCCAATCAGCGTGACCGTTTGACCTCTTTCCCGCAGCGCAGCTTCCAGTTCGCGCTGCGGTTCCTGCCCGGCGCAGATAATCACGTTATCGACCGCTAACAGCAGCGTTTCACCGTCGCGTCTCAGATGCAGCCCGGCATCATCAATCGCCAGATACTCTACGCCGCCCCACATCTGCACGCCGCGCGCCTGCAGGCTGGTGCGATGGATCCAGCCGGTGGTTTTAGCCAGCGACGCGCCCGGTTTACCGGCCCGCCGCTGCAACAGCCAGATCTGTCGGGCAGCGGCAGGCGGCTGCGGCGTTATCAGGCCGCCACGCTGGCTCAGGCTGCGATCGATGCCCCATTCGCGATAGAACGCGGCCAGCTCATCCTGATGCGGCGGCTGTGACAGATATTCCGCGGTGTCAAAACCAATTCCACCCGCGCCAATAATGGCGACGCGCGCGCCAACCGGGCGCTTATCGCGTAATACCTCGAGGTAGCTCAGCACGCAGGGATGGTCGATGCCGGGGATCGCCGGGGTGCGCGGCTGAATGCCGGTCGCCAGGATCACTTCATCGGCCGCGCTGAGCTGGTCAGCCCCGACCTGACAGCCGGTGATCACCTTTACGCCTGCCGCCGCCAGCTGATGGCGGAAATAGCGCAGCGTTTCGCTGAACTCCGCTTTACCGGGGATCTGCCGGGCAATATTAAACTGGCCGCCAATGTCGGGCGCGGCATCGTAAAGCGTCACCTGATGGCCGCGCTGCGCCGCCTGCAGTGCAAACGCCATTCCGGCGGGACCGGCTCCGACCACCGCCAGACGGCGTGGCGCGGTGGTGGCGACCACCGGCATCAGTGACTCATGGCAGGCGCGAGGATTGACCAGGCATGAGGTGATCTTGCCGGCAAAAACCTGGTCGAGGCAGGCCTGATTACAGGCAATACAGGTATTGATGCTGTTATCGTCGCCGCGCTGCGCTTTACTGACAAAGGCGGCATCGGCCAGAAAAGGGCGCGCCATCGACACCATATCAGCGCAGCCTGACTGCAACAGCTGCTCGGCAACGGCGGGGTGATTAATACGGTTGGTGGCGATCACCGGCACCTTCACCTGCTCACGCAGGCGCTGCGTCACCCAGGCAAACGCCGCACGCGGCACGCAGGTGGCGATGGTCGGAATGCGCGCCTCATGCCAGCCAATGCCGGTGTTGAACAGCGTCACGCCACACTGCTCCAGCTCGGCCGCCAGCTGCAACGTCTCTTCCAGCGTGCTGCCGTCTTTGATCAGATCCAGCATCGACAGGCGGAAAATAATGATAAAGGCCTCGCCCGTGGCGGCACGGACCGCGCGGGTGATCGCCAGGGCGAACTGCATACGCTGGCGGAAGTCACCGCCCCAGCGATCGGTGCGCTGATTGGTATGCTTAACCAGAAACTGGTTAATCAGATAGCCTTCCGAACCCATGATCTCCACGCCATCGTATCCTGCCTGCTGCGCCAGTCGGGCGCAGCGGGCAAAATCCGCAATGGTCTGTTCGATATCGGCATCGCTCATCGCCTGAGGCGTAAACGGATTAATCGGGGCCTGGCGAGCCGAGGGCGCGACCAGATCCGGTTGATAGCTGTAACGACCAGTATGCAGGATCTGCAACGCGATTTTCCCCTGATGCTGGTGCACGGCGGCGGTAATCGGCCGGTGCCAGGCACACTGTGACGCGTCGGTGAGCATTGCGCCGTGTGCGGTTGTCACGCCTTGTGGATTCGGAGCGATGCCGCCGGTGACGATCAGCGCCACTCCCTCACGCGCCCGTTCGCCATAGAACGCGGCCAGCCGCGCAGCACCCTGCGGATGTTCCTCCAGTCCGGTGTGCATCGACCCCATCAGAAAACGGTTTTTAAGTTGGGTAAAGCCAAGGTCCAGCGGCGTAAACAGCGCGGGATAGTGTGGATTGAGCTGGGTCATAATCACTCACTGCGAAGTGGTCGGATGAGTCAACTCTAGCGGCTTCCGGGTTAAAAAAAAGTGAAACAGTGTCAGGGTGTGAGTGAAATCAAAAACATCTGACCCGGCGACGGGCCGGGCCGGGCAACTTCGCCCGTGCCAGCCGTGCGATTAACGACACCGGATCCACGAGTAGCGGGAATGATAGCCGTTGCCGAAGTGGGTATTATGGCGATAGCTCGAGCCGCTCTCCGCCATGCAGTAGGTACAGACGTTGACGTTTTCGATCTGCTGCGGCGGCACGCCGCTCTGTATCAGCATCTGCGTCGCCAGCGCCGGCAGATCAAACCAGACGCCCTGCTGCCGGGCGTTCGCCTGCGGACGCTGTGCCAGTGGGTTGATCGGCTGGTTGTGCTGCCAGCGAAGCCAGCCAGCAAGGGACGGGCGCTGCTGCATCTCAGCCAACTGCGGTTCGGCCAGTTCGTAACAGCAGGGACCCATTGCCGGACCGATGGCCACCGTCAGGTTTCGTGGATCGCTGCCCTGTTGCTGTAGCTTTTCTACCGCACGGGTCAGGACGCCCGCCAGCGTGCCCTTCAGCCCGGCATGCACCGCCGCCACGGTTTTACGCTGTGAATCGGCGAACAGCACCGGTAAGCAATCAGCGGTGTAGGCCGCAACCGGGCGGCTGCCGGTGCTGATGATGCCATCTGACTCGCAGCTTTTTGGCGGCGTATTTTCAATATCGGTCACCACGGTGGCGCTATGACGCTGATGGCCATAAGCTGCATCGGCAGGCGGGGGATCGCCAGCCGCCTGAAAGGCGTAATCCAGCCAGTCGAGCGAGTCGAGCAAGGTTGAGCGCGGGGTCACGGCCATAAGAATCTCCTGTCATAACGGCGTGCGTTGAGCTCCCCACAGCTTACGTTAACTGCTACATTTTTGAAGCTTTCCCACTCCGACCTTTCTCACCTTAAGGATGACATGATGAAAACCTCAGCAAAACTCGCCGCGTCCGGACTGGTTGCGCTGCTGTTAACCGGCTGCGCAACGTCGTCGCACCCGACGGCACAACAGCAACTCGGCCAGCAATCGGTGCTGGCGGTGAACTGGTTCCAGCAGTCAGGTGAATATCAGGCCCTGACCTGGCAAGCCTTTAACAGCGCGCGCCTCGCGTTTGACCAGGCACCGTCACTGACCGGCAAACCTAAAGCGGTGATTGTCGATCTGGATGAAACCATGCTGGATAACAGCGCATACAGTGCCTGGCAGGCGAAGAACGGCCAGCCGTTCAGCAGTAAAAGCTGGTCGGCCTGGACTCAGGCGCGACAGGCCAAAGCGGTGCCGGGCGCGCTGGAGTTTGCGCGTTATGTCACTCAGCACGGTGGCACGCTGTTCTATGTGTCGAATCGCGATCAGCAGGACTACGCCGCAACGGTTGCCAATATGCAGCAGCTGGGCTTTCCCAACGTCAGCGACAAAACGGTCCGTCTGAACACCGACAGCTCGAACAAACAGGCGCGTTTCGATGCCATCAAAAATGAAGGCTACAACGTGGTGCTGTACGTCGGCGATAACCTTAACGACTTTGGCGGTGCGACCTGGCATCAGGGCAATCAGCAGCGTCGTGATTTTGTGAATCTGAACCATCAGCAGTTCGGCACGCAGTTTATCGTGCTGCCTAATCCTCTGTATGGCGACTGGGAGAGCGGAATGGCGGAAAATTACAATAAACTGACGCCGGAACAGCAGCTGTCGGTGCGGGAATCACGGCTGCAAAGCTGGAACGGTAAATAATTCGTCAAGAAAAAGAGCCTGACCTGTTCAGGCTCTGTTAACAAACGGTCCTGATTTACTTTCATGTGTCACTATTTTGCTGCAAATTAAATAAATCATCTCTTGCTCCATTCTTATATTAAACCCGGCACGTTTCACTGCCTGTCAGGCTTAAAGGCGGTGAATTATGCTAATGGTTAATTTTCATAATTAAGAGTATTCCTGGTAAATAGCCAGTCGTCTGGTATGGCAGTATTTACCCCCGCTAAAAGTAATTGTATTTATTTGTCATGGGTAACTTTAGTTATTTAATGTTTTAATTTTAGTTAATTGATTTTAAGAGATTAAATATCTTAATCGCTATTTTATTCAGTCCCGCCGCGCTTAATTAAATTTACTGGTCATTGACCGTAACTGACATACTGTTGACAAAAAGTCACGCCTGATGGCACGCCAGAATAGGGGGGCGTGCATTAGTAATGATTAGCGTCTATAACCTTTTTCTGTGACTGGCTTCTTATTTCACTGACGGCTCGCGCTTTATTTGTGAGTTGATACACTTCGTGGTTGGCCGGGATGCGACCTCCCGGTAGTAGAGAGAAGATGATTGTGACGACACTTAAACCCTTATTAGCGAAAAATCGCAGTTGGGCATTACAGCGCCGCCAGCGTAACCCGAATTATTTTGAAAAATTCCTGCATCAACAAAAACCTCACTCATTATGGATTGGCTGCTCGGACAGTCGCGTACCGGCAGAGGTGTTAACCGGCTCCCATCCTGGCGAACTTTTTGTGCATCGCAATATCGCCAATATGGTGGTTGAGGATGACGACAATTTGCTCAGCGTATTGCAATACGCGCTCTTCTTTCTCGGTGTGAAACGGATTGTATTAAGCGGCCACTATGGCTGCGGTGGCGTAGAGGCCGCGCTGAATCTGCCCGGCAGCGTGCTGGAACATCAGGACTCGGCGCTGGCGCGCCGTATCAGCACACTGCGGCAGGCGATTGAGGCTGGCCTGGCGGAAACTCCCGCAGCCGAAGAGAGCCAGAGCGATCTGCTTGACCGCCTGGTTGAGGCCAACGTGAAGGCACAATTCGCCCGACTGGTGAAAACCGAACCGGTCCGGCAAATCTGGCAATCGGGCCAGCCACTGGAGGTGTTTGGTTGTGTTTATGACCTGCGCACCGGCCATCTCAAAGAGTTGATTCAGCAATCTGCAGAGGAACCTTCACCATGAATCTCGATACCCTACGCCGTGATATCCCAGCGGGTCTGGTGGTTTTCCTGGTCGCTTTGCCGCTCTGTCTTGGCATTGCGCAAGCCAGCGGATTACCGCCGTTTGCCGGCCTGCTGACCGGGGTGATTGGCGGCCTGGTCGTCACTTCCCTGAGTCCGTCACGGTTTGCCGTCAGCGGCCCGGCGGCCGGTCTGGTCACAATTGTGGTGGCCTCGATGGCCTCGCTCGGCAGCTTTTCCGCCTTTCTCACCGCGCTGATTATCGCCGGTGCCTTGCAATGCCTGTTTGGCCTGATGCGCGCCGGGCGGTTTATCTCGCTGGTGCCGGGTAGCGTGATTAAAGGCATGCTGGCAGCGATTGGCCTGTTACTGATCATGCAGCAGATTCCGGTCGCGCTGGGCGCGGCAGGAGATGCCGAACTGATTTCGCTGGTCACAGGCGAGATGACTTTCTCGCTGCCGGCGATGCTGGTGGCGGGCATCGGATTGGCTATCCTGTGTTTGTGGACCACCGCGCCGGTGAAACGCATCAAGGCGCTGGCGTGGATCCCGGGGCCGCTGATTGCCGTGCTGATTGGCTGTCTGGCGACGGTAGTGGCCGGGCGCCTCTATCCTGAGATGGCGGGTAGGCTGGCGCGCATCTCACTGCCGGCGTTTGACAGCGTCTCTGCGCTGGTGGCGGAACTGGAGACGCCAGACTGGATGGCGTGGCAAAACCCGCAGGTATGGGTGGTGGCGCTGACCTTAGCGCTGGTGGCCAGCCTGGAGACCTTGCTGAGTCAGGAAGCGCTGAAAAAGCTTCGTCCACAGACGCCGGCACCTTCGCCAAATAGAGAGATGTTTGCCCAGGGGATCGGTAACCTGGCCGCCGGCTTTCTGGGCGCAATGCCGATTACCGCGGTGATCGTCCGCAGTTCAGTGAACGTCAGCGCGGGCGCACAAACCAAACTGTCGATTTTCATTCACGGCGTACTGCTGCTGATTTGCGGGATGTGGTTTAGCGAGATGCTGAACGCCATTCCACTGGCCAGCCTGGCGGCAGTGCTGCTCTATACCGGCTACAAGCTGGCAACGCCGCGTCTGTTTGTGGAACAGTTCCGCATGGGCGCTCAGCAGTACGTGCCGTTCCTCGCCACCATCGTGGGTATTATTTCCCTGGGAATGCTGGTCGGTATTGGTATCGGTATCGCCACGCAGATCCTCTATAGCATCTACAAAAGTCATCGCAACGCGCTGCAGCTCACCCGTTACGACGACCACTACGTGCTGCGCTTTCAGCAGAACCTGACCTTTATGCATAACCCGAAGCTGCAGGGGCTGCTGGATGAGATCCCCGAGAACAGCGTGGTGATCGTTGATAACGACAACGCCGAATATATCGATCCGGATGTCAAAGCGGTGCTGAAGGATTTTGGCGATAATGCAGATAAACGCGGAATTCGCCTCAGTCAGTGGCCGGTTGCGGTAAAATAGCCTTAAGCGCAACGGTTAACACGTCAGAGCAGCAAAAATCGGATATCTCGGATATCCGGTTTTTTTATTTACGGGGCATAATTGGCCCCATTCCCGCTGCCGCCTGACGTGTTTCACCTGTAAGGGGGCAATTTGCCCGCTGATTTCAAAGTTAGCCCATGAATAGTGGTTTTATCGCAGGATGACTTTGGTGGCGCCCAGGATTAAATCATTCTGACGCCACGCCCCTTTCAGGTTGGCGTGGACAGCCCGTCTCTCTGCGACAAGGTCCGGATGTATGCACGTTAAGCTGTTTGAAGAACACAATGTTAAGAAAAATGCACTCTCGCTGTTTTTGATTACCTTGCTGTTCTGCTTTATCGGTGGGCATCTGCGCATTCCACAGGAGCTGTCGCTGTTCTGGCCGGTCAATGCGATCGTTGCCGGAGTGATTGTCCGCAACCCTTTCCTGCATCAGGCTCGCTATTATTTCACCTGCTTTAGCGCAATGGTGTTTAACGATGCGGTTTTTTCCGGCTGGACGCTGGCAGCCTTTACTCTCAACATTGCCAACCTGCTGTTTATTCTGGTCGCCGTATCGTTGCTGGTGAAGCATCTCCAGCATGACTCCGGCAGCGAACGCATCACCAGCGTGTTACGCATTTTCCCGGCCTGCCTGCTGGCGGCGCTGGTCTGTGCGGCCTGGGGCGCACTGGCGCAGCAGGCCAATTTTGATGCGGCGCTGGCGACCGCCTGGGGCGACTGGTTCAGTGAACAGTTCTCAACCGGGCTGATGCTGTTGCCGTTCTTACTGACGCGCGACTGGCGAACCCTGTCGCCACGTCAGCTGTTGCAGGTCCGTAAGCTTTCACCGGTGATCGCGGTGGTCTTTTCGCTGGTGGTCGGTGCGATGATGGGCGGCGCGGGCAGCCTGACGTTCCCGGTACCGGCGCTGGTCTGGTGCGCTATCGTATTGCCGATGACCCTCACCAGCCTGGTGATTTTACTGACCGGCATCACCGAGATCATTCTGGTTTCTCACGGCGTGATGAACATTCAGGGCAATGATAATCTGCTGCCGATCAGCCATCTGACCTCGGCGCGGCTGGGCGTAGCGACAATTGCCATCAGCCCGCTGATTGTGGCCGCGAGCATGGATGCGATCCGTCAGCTCAATCAGCGACTCGCGCTGCGGGCCAATTACGATTTCCTGACCCAGCTGCTATCGCGATCCGGTCTGTATGAGAGTCTTCGAACCGAACCGTTCAGCCCGTCGCGTAAAGCCGGTGTGATCCTGCTGGATGTCGACTATTTCAAAACCATTAATGACAATTTTGGTCATGATGCTGGCGACAGCGTACTGGAAGAGATCGCCCGCCGTATGCAGCGGGTGGTGGGCAAAAAAGGGCGTATCTGCCGGTTTGGCGGGGAAGAGTTTGTGGTGGTGCTGTTTGATCAGGATCCGGAAGCGCTCTATTTTCTCGCCGAGTCGATTCGTCAGACAATCGCGAAAGAGAAATTCTGGCTGCAGGGCAGTACGGTCACGGTGACGGTCAGTTCAGGGCTGGCTCATGGCAGCGCTGGCGATGCGAGTGACTGGCCACGGATGATTAACCGGTTGATTTCGGCAGCTGATAAAAACCTCTATCTGTCGAAACGCAATGGCCGTAATCAGACCTCGCCGGTTAATCATCGCTCCATTACCAGCGACGTGGCCTGAAACCACGTCGCTGAGAGCGATTAGCTGACGCTGCTTTTCAGGCTGCTGGCTTGCTGGTGACGTTCCATTGCCAGCTCGATCAGGCGGGTAATCAGATCCTGATAGCTGAGTCCGGCTGCCTGCCACAGTTTGGGATACATGCTGATATTGGTGAAGCCGGGCAGGGTGTTGACTTCGTTGACGATAATCTCGCCTTCATCGGTCAGGAACACATCGACCCGTGCCATACCGAAACACTCCAGCGCACTAAACGCCCTGATGGCAACCTCACGAATGGCCTCGCTGACCGCCGCAGGAATCGCCGCTGGTACCACCGTCTGCGCGCCAGTTTCAGAGATGTATTTGGTGTCATAAGAGTAGAACGCATCATGCACCACGATCTCGCCGCAGGGGCTGGCCTGCGGGGCATCATTTCCCAGCACGGCACACTCGATCTCGCGACCTTTTATCCCGGTTTCAATCAGCACTTTACGGTCAAAGGTAAAGGCCAGTTCCAGCGCCGCCTCAAAGGCGTCCGCACTGTCGACTTTGCTGACGCCAACCGAGGAGCCCTGATTGGCAGGTTTGATAAACAGCGGCAGGCCAAGGCGGGCGATCACCGCGTCGGCATCCAGTGTGGCGCGCTGAGACTGGGTGACGCTCAGCCACGGGGCGACTTTCAGGCCGGCATCGCGTAACAGGCGCTTGGTAAAGTCTTTATCCATGCTGACCGCAGAGCCCAGCACGTCAGAACCGACAAACGGCAGCGAGGCCATGCGCAGTAAACCCTGCAGAGAACCATCCTCGCCCAGCGTGCCGTGTACAATCGGGAAAATCACATCGATCTGCGACAGCGGATGCGCATCGCGACGGGTAATCAGCGGTTGCTGCTGGTTGCCGGGCACCAGCGCGACATCTTCAGCCGCGCGATTCAGGGCAATCAGAGCCGGATTTTCAGCATTCAGTAAGAAGTCCGAAGCATCATTAAGACGCCAGTGCCCCTGCTTATCGATACCCAGCAACACTACCTCAAACCTGGTTTTGTCGATCGCATCGAGAATATTTTTGGCCGACTGCAACGACACTTCATGCTCAGCCGATTTGCCGCCAAACACGATCCCTACCCGCAACTTTGTCATCAATTTCTGCCTGCTGAAAAATCAAAACCACAAGATAGCACGCAGTTCTCCGATGAAAACAGGGCAGCGCGGCAGAATGTTGGCTGGGAAGGGGCAGGCACAAAAAATAACAGGATGGATGGCGGACTAGCCAACCCGAAGAGGCGCTAAGGCGGGAATTTATGCGGCGCTGCTGCTTAAGACAGTGAAACCTCAGGCTGCTGAAGCCTGTCCGGCGTCAGACACAGAATGGGCGGTTTTCCGGCATGTCGGGTTTTATCTTAGTGGCGGAAACGGACTGACTGCCGATCCCAGCGATCGCCGTTGGTAAGAAATGCCTCATCATCCGCTTGAGATAAGGGGTTACCGTAACACTCTGCCTGGCCTTAAGATCTCGCTGCTGACCACCAGGTAGGAAGCTAACGTCTTATGAATTTTTCACTCTGATGGCCTGACTGTCATATTTTAACGGTGGTTGAGAAGCCATCTGATATAGCCAATCGGCCAGACGACAACATCATTAAATAACTCCAGCGGTAGAGTGATGTTGCAATTTTCAACCGTGTGAGCGCCGTCAAATTCATATCATAGAGATTTAAATATACTAGAATGGTAGTGCGGTTTTTGTGAACAGAAACCACCACCTTGCGACAACACATCCCGGGCTTAGAAAACCACTTTTACCTTGTCCGCTTTACGCGATTGATGATGAGGAACAGTCACTATTCATAATTCAGACCTTAATTTCATTGGGTTATTGTTTGTGATGATGATGATTACAGTGAGCGAGTAATTAAACGGACGGATAGAGGTTATCGCAAAGGTAATAGATGAATGAAGTAATTTTCAGCAATGTTCTGTTCAAAATTTCAGTTTAAAAATACTCTCATCCTGTCACTATTTTGAGGCTCTATATGCTACCTTTTTTATCACTTTTTTGGGTGCTGGCAGGAATTGTTATCCTGGTTGTGCTTAACCTGAAATATAAAGTCCATAATATATTTTCTTTACTGATTGCCGGAATATTTGTCGCCATTATGGTCGGTATTCCGTTAGAAAAAGTGGTTACGGTTATTCAGCAGGGGATTGGTAGCATTATGGGTCACCTCGCGCTGATTATTATATTCGGCGCGATCATTGGAAAATTCATGACGGAATCAGGGGCCAGCCAGCAAATTGCCGATACCGTTATACGCCATTGTGGCACCCGCTATCTCTCCATCGGCCTGATGTTTATAGGAGTGATATTCGGCATCGCAATGTTTTATGAAGTCGCATTCCTGATTGCCATGCCATTAGTGATGAACATCGCGGTAAAAGCCAACATTCCTTACATGAAACTGGTGATCCCGACGGTAGTGGGGGCCACGATGGGACACAGCCTGTTCCCCCCTCAGCCTGGCCCGATTGCCTTAATCAGTGCGTTCAATGCCGATATCGTCCAGGTTTATCTTTATGGCGTAGTGGTAATTTTGCCCGCCTTATACTGTGCCGGTATTTTATTACCGAAGTTTCTGCCAGGGATAAATCGCATCCCGCTAAACTCAGTTATTAAGCCGATTGAGGAAATCGATTCGCAGCAGCTTCCCTCGTTTAAAATCAGTATCCTGATCCCGTTGATTCCGGCCATCCTGATGATTCTGGCTTCGGTGGTCAGGCCGCTGGCGGGTGAAGCGTCGATCCTCACCCAGGTGTGCAAATTACTTGGCAGCGCAGAAATCAGCATGCTACTGGCGACTTTTACCGCGATTTGGTTTCTCGGTGTTAAACGCGGCATGACGGCAGATGGCATTACGCAGCATGTCTCAAAGTCGATTTCTCAGATTGCCAATGTGCTTTTTGTCATCAGCGCCGGCGGCATTCTGAAGCAGGTGATTATCGATTCTGATGTTGGCGACAGCATTGTTCAGCTGATGAGTCACGTTCCGTTCTCGCCCTTTATTATCGCCTGGTTAATCACTGCCGTTATCCGCATTCTTACCGGGCAAGGCGCAGTTGCCGCAATCACCTCCGCCGGCATTGTCGCGCCGATGATTGGCGCCTTCGATCTCAATCCCGCCTTAATGGTGCTTGCTGTCGCCTGTGGCAGTAACACAATTACCTTGATGTATGACGGCGGCTTTTTGCTGTTTAAAGAGACGTTTGGCATCTCTATGAAGGACACCTTTAAAACCTGGGGATTACTGGAATTAATTAACTCGGTAGTCGGGCTGGGGATGGTGATGCTGATTAGTCAGTTTTTAGATTAAGTATCGGCCCAGCTTAGCTGGACTCTATGGTTTAAGCGGGCAAGCTATCTGCTTTTTTAGCTACTTCTGATTCCATTCTGCAGGATCAGCAAAGCTGAGTCAGGACGACAGGAATCTAACATGGCGGAATACGTGGCTCAGTAAGTTGAGCGAGCTTTTTATCCCAGACGGGCGACACGCGAACTGGCCTCGTCAAGATGATGGCGTAATGTCTCAAGGCATGGGGTGAAATTGGCGGAGAAACGCTCGCAATTGCTCGCTGTAACCAGGAAGTTCTCTGCCAGACCCAACGCTTCCTGCCAGATATCCCGGCTAATTACTTCCGGTAATGATGCTGGTCGAAGCTCGTTCACGATTGCACCACCCGTTCTGGGAGCGAACCCCATAGGCAGAATATCGTAGGCAGGTGCAAGCTGATACGGGCGACCGTGGCTACTAATGAACGACAAGTTTCCGTGGTGCATGTCGGTATTGCCAATTAGCATCCCAAATGCCCAGAGCCGGGCAGTACTCGCTGCGGCATCAGGATGGACATGCCCCTCCTTAACAAGGCTGTTAACCAGAACAGGCCAGGGGGCGCTGGCGTTGCCGACAAATTCTGCCTCAAGTGCCCGCAGTGAGAAGATGCCAATACGTCCCAGTTTGCCAACGCGGTCGAATCGGGGGACCTCCAGGAATCGCTGACCACCAAAATCATATACCTCAGTCTCCACACCGAGCACCCTCAATGCCAGGTGCTCCGCTAGCAGGAGATCGCGCCAACGTTCGCTAATCGGATTATCGTCCCGGGCTGAGAATTTCACTAAGACGTGACCGCGTTCAGTATAAGTGCAAAATTTCGGCTGTTCCCCCCCTGCAGAAGATCCCGGTGCTTCACCGGCTCCAGCCGCTATTGCCAAAGCGGGGTACGCTGTGGCCCGCTCAACGGGGGTGGGTTCCGGCATTTCAAGGAAACGTTCTCGTGCTTGCTCTCCTATCAGCAGGTTGCCGATAGCATCATGACCCTGCGCAAGCAACGCCCTAACGACATCCTGGTCTGCCCATTGTTCTGGATTCGCTGACAGACCGAGATCAGCCGCATAGGCTGATGCATAGGCTCGCCCGAGATATCCTTGTGGACGCATATCAAATAGCCACCACGGCAGCCCGTCACTATGAAGACTTATATTGTCGGTCTGCACCATGACAAATCCCTCAGGATGAACCGGAATAAGCTCGCCAAGGGGTCTGATGCGTCCTTCATCAGTGATGCGGTAAATGGGAGCAGATCGGAATCCGCGAAAAACATCGCGTAGAACGTACTGAATAGATGGACCCGCTCCAATTCGAACAATGTCATCGCCAATATCTCTTATTGCGCGGGACAATGTTGGCTGGCTAATTGCCATCACTTCAATCAGTTGCCGAGCTTGCATCGGACCCTGGCTGAGTAATCGACGTATCGTTTCAGAGCGAGTGAGCATAAATTTGAATCGCTTTTTGAATAGGTATGTGAATAGATAAATGAATGCATACTCTATCACTTTTTCTACAACCCGTCACTCCAGAAGGACATAGCCCAACACCCTGCTCGGAGACTATCGTGATGTGATTAGTGCAACCCGGTTAACTAAATTCACCCATATCAATGGCAGGGCGGTAAGATCAGTCGGGCCTGGGGGTTTAATACAGGCGAATAGAGTCTACTGCCGGTGGCAATAGCATGACTGTTCCTGTGATCCAGTCACTGCGTCCGGGCGTGGAGGTAAACGGCCAGCGCGTGACAAAGGGGCAGCTGAACGGCGACACCATGACAATAACCTGGACGCCGCGAAACCGTATCACCGGCCAGCCGCTACAAAAAACACCGGTACAGCGGCAGGTTGAAAGCCATTACCCGGAGCTGGCCAGCGGCCTGCACCTGCCCAAAATGGCGCGCGTTGTTGCCCCGACTGAGGCGGTTAAAAGCGGAAACTTTGCTGACCCCTTCAGGCCGCGCTATGCCGTCGATCTGCAGCTGCTGGACGCTGACGGCAATCCGGACGGCAGTACGCCGGTTTATCCTGCTGTGCCGCTGCCCGTTCCGATGGCTGGTAATGATTCCGGCATGTTTCAGTTTCCGCCAGAGGGTACGCTCGTTGAGGTCGGTTTTACCGGCGGACGCCCGGAGAAGCCGTTTGTGCGCCAGACCATGCCGGGCGGGACCAGCCTGCCGGACGTGAAGCCGGGCGAACAGCTGCAGCAGCAGCGCGCGGAAGTATCACAGCGGGTAACACAGGCGGGAGACTGGGAGCGCCAGACCGATCAGGCTATACGTGAAACGTCCATGAGCCGGGAAGTTAAAGCCGATACGGAAACGCGTGATCTGGTCAGCAGGGAAACGACAGTCAAAGCCACGGACAGGACCACTGTGATCGGAACGGCGTCACTGATGGCCGGAGCAATTCAGCATGTGACGACAGGCAATTACAGCGTGGCCACGCAGCAGAGCCAGCTGATTACAGTGGGCGGCAATGCGGAAACAGACGTCACCGGCAGCGCTGCGATTAAAGTCGGTCAGGCACTGACTGAAAAAATCGGCCAGCTGCGCCAGAGCATTGCCGGAATGCGTCAGGAAATTATCGCGCCGGTTGTGTGGATTGGTTCAGAGAAGATTAACGTGGCCCAGCTAATGCTCGATACCGTGGCGCTTGTTCAGCAGCTGGCTGACCAGCTGGCCAGCCATACGCACCCGTCAACCGGCCAGCCCACGAACAGCAGCGATATCGCAAAGAGCAGCCAGCAGGCCGCCGCGCTCAGTACGAAATATTCACCCGTCATAGGCAAGTAAGCCAGCACACTAACCCGCTATCGCAGCGGGTTTTTTATTGCCCGTCACCAGAACGCCTCAGACGCACGATGCGCCACGCAAAGGCGCGCCCATCACGCACGACAACCATAAACAGATCATCCGCACAGCGCGGCCCTAGCTGCGCGTCAGCACGGCAAAATAATCGTCCGGCAGACAAAATCGGCGCTACACCGCACCCGCCTGCAGGTTTTGCATCATAAAAATTTTTCAGTTTTATTTTTTTACAAACAGCATGACCAGAGCGCATGGCTGCTGGCTTTCTGCCAGATTTCGCCAACTGAAAAGTGTGAAAAGAATTTCAGTACTTTTCAGTTTTCTGGATCTCGAATGGATCTCTTTTGTTTTTCATCTTATTGAATTTTATGGATATTAATAAGTTTACGTCATCTTCTGGATCTCAGCTTGAACGTGTTGCAAAATGAAATAAAACTCTAACAATGCAGACAGCTCAAGGGCTGCAGCAGATAAGATTCACAAGGAGGGACTGAAAAATATTGAAGGGAAATGTAGGCTCATTCAAAATTTAGTATAATTAAATATTTCAACCAATTGATTTATATTTTAAAAATCCTTTTGGAAACTATATGAATATTTTGACTCAGTATGGCAAAGAAATAATCTCGATATTAGTACCGCTGATTACATTTATATTGAATAACTTCTTCAAAGGAAGCGCAAAAGTATCAATAGGTGAATTGCATCAGTTCAGCTTTCTGATAGAAGAACCACTGAAAGATAGTGCTGGCGAAATAATAAAAGCTAAGCAAGTTGTCAATACAAAGTCTTACATTATAATGAATGAAGGAAGGGAAGCGGCCAAGAAATTAGAGTTGATTTTTAATTACAAAGATATGCATATGAATGTTTGGCCTGTCAAGCCGTATACAGAAAGCTATGATTATAACGGAAGGTATGTAGTTACTTTTGAATACATTGCACCTAAAGAAAATTTTAGATGCGAAGTTCTGTCGCTAAATACAGATTTGCCTGAGTTATTAACATGCAGAAGTGAACAAGGTATATCTAAGAGAATATTACTTTACCCTCAAAAAGTATTTAATAAATACCTTATTTGGTTTATACAAAGCTGCATATTTTTAGGTATGGCGACATTCGTCTACATTTTTATATTATTGCTACAATGGTTGATAACGAAAACAGGTTAAATAAATAATATACGCCATTGTAAAAACCCCGCATTGTTGCGGGGTTTTTTTTATCGTTTCTTCGGGGGTGGGACAAAATTTTGTGATTGATTACTCTGTTTTGGAGGCTGGTAACCATTGTTTTGATGCTCAGGTTTTTTAGGGGGCTGATAACCTTCATCAATGGGTTGCCATCCATCTTGATTGGTTTTGTTCTCTTTTGACATAAAACCTCCACTATTTTTGATTGTCTATGATGTGCAGCTTTATAAATTCAACACTTTCTATTTCATTAGTCAATATTAAAATTCCAAGAGTGTCTTTAAGTTGATGATCAAAATCTCCATTATCATCTAGTGCCCAGTGTTCCTCTAAATAAAGTTGCTCCGGTTCTGGGCTGCCTGAAGCAAATGAACTGAAGCCATATCTTCCACCGTACTTTTTTCCGTTTTTTAGAGTAACTAATACCCAGCAGGTTGGATTATTCGAAAAAAAATGGTCCCATGGCCTGTTATCTGGATGAGGCAGATACTTTCTTATGAAATGTGCATGTCGAAGAAACCGTAATGAAACTGGTAGGAAAACAGGAACTATTATTAAAACAAATACATAAAAAAGATAATACAAAACTGGATGTGAGTTGAAAATATTTTCCTTTTCCATCCAATATATTGGTATTAGTAGCAAGGCATAGTTTATACAGCTATATGAAACTATATCAATAATAACTTTTGAAGTTTCAATGTCTGAGCTAGGATAAAATATCTTGTAAATCTTCATACTTATGAAGCCTGGCATGATGAATATAACAAATAATATAAGCTTTCCTTTTTCAAGCAGTTCCATAATATCAACCATATTTAGAATCTAGAGAGTTTATAAAGCTTTCCTTAAATATGAAGCTTCACATGCGATTTTTGTATTTTTAACACATTTAAACATTTGCGGCTTTATGCATAAAAAAGAGGTTGCAGTTTTCAGTCTCAGTTTGATTTCTTATGTGAAATTTTTGCGACACTTATTTAATCAATAACAAAAAGCCACCCTAATAGCACGCTTAAGTTTCTGATTTATATAATAAAATTTTGTCGCCCTGCTGGGTCTGAACCAACTACCAAGCGATTATGAGTAAAACTCTAACAGAATACCAGCAAAATCGCTTTCGCAAATTTGCTGGTGCAAATTAATAAATTTTAAATAATTTATTGATTTGATTGTGAATTTATTACTGGTTCATTGATTTTTGATAAGGGAAGTGAGAGTCGCGCTGATTTTATTATGAGTTATTTGAAAAATAAATAGACACATTATCTGCCGACATGCTAAAAAATTATTTACTTTAAATTTGGCTGTGATTAAGGAGGCTATATGGTTAAAAAATTTAGTAACCAGATTGACCAACTCAAAAAGAACCTTGAAGCAGTTTCAGGAACACAATCAATACCTTTTAGCGAACTTTTTAATAAGCAGTTTTTGGCTGAGTGCTCTTCATTCACTTCTCTTGAAGATATGTTTGATAAATCAGGATTTAGGGTTGAAACAAAGGAGGATTTTGCCGCCATACCTGATCAGGCATGGGAAGACTTCATAATGCAAAACACTTCTTATAGTAGCTGGAGGGAAATGCAGGTTGATGCAGGCAGAAAGCACATAAAAAAAATGCTTAATAAAGATATGTAATCTTCTGATGATGGCCCTCAGTTTTATAAAGCACCGCCATCCCACTGCTCTTTAGCTTTAGTTGGGGGGACGAAAAGGGGACAGTTCTTCTTTAGATACAAGAAAGCCGCTTTAACTAAGCGGCTTAACTGCATGATTTACATCACTAAATTTGGTGGCCCCTGCTGGGTTTGAACCAGCGACCAAGCGATTATGAGTCCCATTTTGAAGCGAGTAAAATCAGTAACTTACTGATTTTAATGTTTTCTTTAGGCTGAATAGTGATGAAAAGTGGCACATAGCGTTACGCTCTGCTGCCACTTTGCTGCCACTTGATGATGTAAAAATATTTGCTAGGCTACAAAGGGGTCATTAAGTAGAGTTAAGTCATTAAATTTTTCTTAATATCACTATCTTGGTATACCCACTCTATAATGTTTTGTGGTCGATGAAAATCAAAAATAATACGCGTAAGCATACCAGTGCCTAAGTAGACTTCTTGGTTGTTTTTCCTAGTAAATACACCTTTACCTTTGTAGGTAAAAATATCACCAGAATGTTCTAGTTTCTTATCAATTTTTTTAAACTCAAAAACATCTGGGTAAATTAAATTTCCTCGTTCAATGAATTTATTATGATCAAGACACAGTACAATAGTAAGTTTACTGTCTATGATGTCCATGAGAAGATCATCTGGTAAGTCTAAATTCAAGAGCGGTCTAGAAAAGATAAAGCTGAAGCTATCATTTATATTGTAGGTTGTACCATTAAATTCCGTACCATCCAGCCATGCGTTGAATGCGACGAAACCCAAATTGTAATCACGATACATACCTACATAAAGACACTCATCAATTACATGAATATC
Source organism: Pantoea brenneri (assembly GCF_038594305.1). Taxonomy (NCBI): domain Bacteria; kingdom Pseudomonadati; phylum Pseudomonadota; class Gammaproteobacteria; order Enterobacterales; family Erwiniaceae; genus Pantoea; species Pantoea brenneri. The sequence goes on from NZ_JBCGBG010000004.1 coordinate 142,412, forward strand.
CCATGTTTTTCCTTTTCTAATTTTATCCCAAGATTCAACTAGTAGTGATGAAAAGAACTTTGGGATATAGTCATTATCATGTATATGTACTGTTTTTTTTGTGTAATGGTCATAACCTTCACCGGTGTTGATAGTGTTAGCCACGTCGCTCATATGGATTAATTGTTTCTTTACACGTTTATAATGTCTTTTGTCATTGTTATTGAAGTCTTTAGTAAATTGCTCATCAAAAACTTCACATCCAGTTGCAAGTGAAAAACTTGCAGCTTCGCTAAATAATAAATTTTTCTTCCCTGATTTAAGTTCAATGATTCTATATCCTTTGCCATATTCAAATTCTAAAATATCTCCGGTGTGAATAAATGTTGTAAGGTCACAAGCTATAGCAATTTTTGAAGGATCTTGATTGAGCTCATTTACTACAGGCAACGTATCTTCAATAACTTTAATTGATAGGTTATTCAAGTTGTCTTCTAGAGGTAACCTTCTTATAGTCGAATGCTCGTTATTTAAAATTATCCAAGCAATTGAATCAATAAACCGCCTTAGTATCCTGATTTCATTTTTTATTCGCAATTGCTTTGATAATGTTATTTTTTTAGAGTCATAATCTTTATTGTTGTGGAATTTTATTTTTTCTTTATCTAGATTTTCAATTGTAATCAGTTTATCTTTGATTGTTTCAGCTATCTTTATCTGTGCTTTTTTCCATCCTTCATGTACAGCGATAATGAAGCTATGAGTGATGTCATCACTTTCTATTGGTTCTTTTTTTAAGCCATGGTTTCTTATCAAGCCAAACAGCTCTTTTACTAATGTTAAAAATTCAGGACTTTGATATTTCCATAAGGGGATGAAACGTTGATATTTTTTATCTAAATCTTTTTTATCATTTTCCATAAAAACCTCAAAGATAGATGGGGTGAATCATATGCCATTCAATGGGTTGAGTAATAAAGCCTCATTAAGGTGATCTGGAGCGAAATGCGCATATCGCATAGTGACTTTAATATCCGTATGTCCCAGAATCCGCTGAAGAATAAGAATGTTGCCACCGTTCATCATAAAGTGAGAGGCGAAAGTGTGCCGCAAGACGTGCGTTAGCTGTCCAGCCGGAGTCTCAATACCGGCACGCTGCATCGCTTTTCTAAAAGCTGAATAGCATGGTTTAAAGAGTAACTGCGCTTTCCTGCTGGATGGCAGATCAGCCTGTAATTTTTCAGTTATCGGCACCGCTCGGTTTTTCTTGCCTTTGGTTTTCACATAGATGATTTGCCCAGCGCGAATCTGGTTTCCTTTCAAACTCTCCGCTTCACTCCAACGCGCTCCAGTTGCCAAACAGATTTTAACGACTGTGGTTAAATCCTTTGAACGGCTGTTTTCACACTCGGCGAGTAACATGCGGATCTCTTCAATAGTGAGATACGCCATCTCCGATTCACTGATTTTGAACTCGCGCACGTTTTCTAACGGATTTGGGGCGGTCCATTCATCCAACCGGCGCAGTTCATTAAACATCGCCCTAAAATATGCCAGCTCTAAATTAACAGTGCGCGGCGTTACCGTCTTCACTCGGCTGGAGCGGGTGATCTTCCCGCTTAACCGCTGCTCGCGATAAGACGCAAAAATTTTTGCATTAAACTCGGTTGCGAGCGGGTTTCCCATCGCCTCGCAGGCGAACGCCATTGTGGTTCGCCGCTTCTCACCATCCGCCAACGTAATGCCATGCGTGTTGAACCACAATTCAACCAGCTCAATTACCCGCCGCTTATCTGCTTTCTCTCCCAGCCAGGGCTTATCTTGAGCCTGCTCTTTTACGAACTTCTCATAGGATTGTGCTTCACCCTTCGTCGCAAACTGGCGGCGAATCCTTTTGCCGTCACGGCCATTTGGGAAAACTTGTGCCTGCCATTTCCCGTTGGGTAATTTGTTTATCGCCATGCTTTGCCTTTAAAGGTACTCAGTGCGGGCAATGACTTTGCCCAAAACCTTGATGTCTTCTGCCTTGCATTCAAATGAGGCTTTGCCATTCTCAACGCGGATGCGCCCGCCGGGAAAACGGTACAGCTCTTTAATGCTAATGAGCTTATCTATCTCGATGAGCCAAAGCCCGTCGGTGATTTCTGCGGCGGTCATATCTACCAGGTAATTCTGTTTCTCGAAATGTACTAACAATGGGGCTTTAACATCACTTGGTAAGAGCTGAGCGTCATATTCAACCCAATCAGATGATGAAAAATTCCCATTTGTGATTTTTCTGAGTTCGATTTTGGTTGATAGCTGATCTTGATTTGTGATGTTCGAATCACCGCGTCCATATGTCAGCCACTCAAGGGAAGTACCCGTTTCCATTGAGCAAATCAATACCCAATCAGCGGGGAAATTCCCACGCATTATGCGGTTAGCCATGGTGCTCTGTGACACATTTAAGTGGCGGCAAAGCGCCTGGCGCGATGAGAAACCGTATGCCTGAACGATGCGCTCAATGGGTTCTTTACCACCCTCTGGTAAAGTAGGCGCTTTACGACTCGTAAAATCTTTCGTTGACCTTTCCAATTTGTGATCCTAATATTCACTCGTCGTATGGCGACGTGTTTAATAGTGATAAATAGAGTTGGCTAAAACTCAACAGAGGATAGTGCATCATGACCCGTAAACTTTCAATGCGCCCATCAATCAATCTTGTTATCTCCGAACCGTACATTACGGTTGAAGAGTTCTGCCGTCGCACTGGTTACAAGGAGGGCACCGTGCGCCAAATGTACCGCGAGAACCGTCTGCCCATCAGGAAGAAAGAGGGCGTTAACGGTCTCATCGAGGTCAACATGGTTGCATTGACGATTGAAGCGGCCGCTGGCTGTGAAATCACAATGCAGGCTTGATGCATCCATATTGGGATAGCAGTAGGGATTTATCATGTTTGATTTTCGTGTCTCCACACATAGCCATTTTGATGATGCGTGCCGGACGTTTGCACTGACGCACAACATCATTCAGCTGGCTAACAAAGCCGGGCTGAATCCTCAGACCATCCGTAACAAACTCAATCCGGAACAGGTTCACCAGTTAACCGTTCGTGAAATGCTACTGCTTACCGATCTGACGGAAGACGCCACGCTGATTGACGGCGCACTGGCGCAGTTGCATTGCCTGCCATGCGTACCTGTTAACGAAATGGCGCAGGAGAATCTACCTGCTTATGTACTGAAAGCCACTGCCGAAGTAGGGCAGTTAGCTGCGGGCGTAGTGAGCCAGGAGCAATTAACAGCATCCTGCCGCCGGGGTCTGGTTCAGAACGTACACGCAGGGATCCGCTGTCTGACTCTGGCAGCGCTGGCGGTTCAGGCACGCGTTCATTCTAACCCTGCACTTTCGGGTACTGCTGATGTGTTAAGTGGTATCGGTGCATCAATCGGGATGGTGTGAGGTAGTTATGATCAAAGTATTGACCTACCAATTTAATTTACAGGGTAAGCGCTTAGAGGTTAAAGATTCGGATGTTGCGTTGTGCTTTCCATCCATTTCAGGTGATGGCAGTTATTTCTTTACTCTAAAAGATGGTACAAGGTTTCGCGGTGAAGAAGTCAAAGAAGTGATACGTAATAAAGTATTACCTCTTACATATACTTAATTGTTGTATTTATTAACCCATTTTTGAATAGCGTTCATGAAAATGTGCTGGGTGTCAGAGCCGGGCGGAAGTTTGTTTAACTCACTGCGAACGGCAGAATAGAAGAGAGAGTGGTCATGTTTTTTATTAGTGAAGTAAGCGTTAAGAAGTCCTGAAATAACCAGGTTTTGAATTTTAACTTCGGAGCGGAGTTGCTGAAGGTCTTTCTCCAGGAGTTCGAAGCGTTCTATTTCTTTCTCATTCAGCATTTGCGCCTCATGTCGTAACAGATAATGGAGTGAGGATTATGCAGGTTTTTGTAAGATTTTTGAAACAACAGTCACCACTACAGCAGTTACAAGATTTAGGGCATGGCTGGATTGAAACTAAAACAGGCCAGCGCTGGCATCCGGCAATATCACAGGCCGAATTGCTGGCAGGATTAACCGGTAAGAGGAAAAAATCATGGGTTACAAGACTGAGAGTATCACTGTTCAGATGAACGCAGGGCAACGTGCCAGTGCCCTTAATCATATCTCAGCACTTCGCACAATGATGTACGGCGACTGCAGTCATGAACTCAAACGCTTTATCGAAGACATGCGCAACAAGCGCGATCATCAGGCTGAACAGAATGGCCGCGCACTGAGCGCGATTTTCTTCCTGGCAAATATCAGCAAAGAACGTCACGGCGTTGATTTCAGTGAACTGACGAGTGACGAAAAAACGGCGCTGATTAGCGCAATGAATCACTTAAAAGCAGTCGTGAGTTTATTTCCAAAGAATCTGACGTTACCTAATTAATTAACCCAACGAAATTAATTGGCGTAAACCCGCCGGGCATTCTTTTGCCCAAATTCAGGAGAGAGAGTAATGCGAAATATCCAGACCCGTAATTTTAAAGCCGATCAGGATGCGCTGGCCGTCCTGCTGAGTAAGGCCAAAACCGAGCAGCGTAGTGATGATGCGCTGTCCGTTTCTATCCGCCTGGCCGCACTGGCTATTCATGCGCGTAAAAATGAAATGTCCGCAGCGGAAATCATCGAGTTGCTGGACAAAGAGGCGGAACGCTTTGAAAACCAGGCGCAGGAGCTGCACTGATGGCCGATTCAATGGATCTGGTACAGCAGCGCGTGCAGGAAGAGCTGGTGCGCAATCTGGCTAACGCTACTCATCGTCCTGCGGGGGCGAGTGAATTTTTCTGCCTCACGTGCGGCGAAGAAATCCCGGAGCAGCGTCGCCGCGCACTGCCGGGCGTTTCCCTCTGCGTGACCTGCAAACAGATCAGTGAGCTGAAAAGCGTGCACTACAAAGGGGCGGCGTTATGAGCACCATCCTGAAGTGGGCTGGCAGTAAGTCCGGCCTTGCTGCCGAAGAAGGCAAGTGCGCAATCAAGATCATTCTCGTTCCGCATTTTGAGCATGTGGCTTCACTGTGACCGATATTGCCGTAAACGCCGTTGAGTTTAATGGTGACTATCACGCTGCCCTGAAAATGCAGCGTGAGAATTATGGCGTCAGAACGCCGCGTAACATGACCCTGGCTGAGCTGAAGCTGTGGAACGCTAACCCCGACGACCACAGCTGGCGCAGCCAATACCTGCATGACATGCCAGACTACCTGGCCGGGTACTTCGCTGACCGTTATCAAAAAATCCTATCAGGAAAACATGGCCGTCGGCGGGCCAATGCGTTTCTGCGCCAGACCATTGGCCAGAGCGTATTGCCACGCCTGCAGCTTGTACGCAGCCGCTAGACACCATGGCAGAGGCGCAGATGTGGGCCGTTGACGGCCCGCTGAACCCGTCGCTGGCCCGCGACATCATCGAGAGCATTCGCGCGAAGCTGCGCAGCCTGGTGAATCAGGGCTACCTCATCGGGGCGGACTGCTGGCTGGATGAAAGCGTGAATGACAAAGACACGCTGAAGGCGGGCAAGCTGACCATCGACTACGACTACACGCCGGTGCCCCCGCTGGAAAACCTGCTGCTGCGCCAGCGCATCACCGACCAGTACCTGGTCGATTTCAGCAGCCGCGTGAGCGCATAAGGAGACTGAAACATGGCATTACCCCGCAAGCTCAAGCACCTGAACGTGTTTAACGCAGGCAACAACTGGCAGGGACTGGTTGAGTCCATCACCCTGCCAAAAGTCACCCGCAAGTTTGAGAAGTACCGCGGCGGCGGCATGGCCGGTGCAGTAGACATCGACATGGGCCTGGACGACGGCGCGCTGGATACGGAGTTCACTGTAGGCGGCACCGAGGCGCTGCTGTTCAAGCAGCTGGGCACCGCCACCGTGGACGGCATACAGCTGCGCTTTACCGGCTCTATCCAGCGCGATGACACCGGCGAAGTGCAGGCGGTCGAGCTGGTCACGCGCGGCCGTTACAAAGAGCTGGATTCAGGCGAGTGGAAGACCGGCGATTCAAGCACCACCAAGGTGTCCGCGACCAACAGCTACGCCAAGCTGACCATTAACAACGAAGTGGTTTACGAGATTGACCTCGTGAACATGATCCACATCGTGGACGGCACCGACCTGATGGAAGCGCACCGTAACGCGCTCGGCCTCTGATAAACCCGGCAGGGGCAGCCCTGCCGCTCTGAAACATATAAACGGAAAATAACCATGACCGACAAAACTACCGAAAAAGCTGTTGAGCTGGACACCCCCATCCTGCGCGGCAAAAACGAAGTTACAAGCGTGACCGTGCGCAAACCGCAGGCCGGGGCGCTGCGCGGCATCCGCCTGCAGGCGCTGATGGACATGGACGTGAACGCGATGATGGCCGTGCTGCCGCGCGTCACGAACCCGGCGCTGACCGTGCAGGAAATTAACGAAATGGACCCCGCCGATCTGCTGTCCCTGTCGGTCGAGGTGATCACTTTTTTGTTGCCGAAGTCGGCGCTGTCAGCTTTCCCGACAGCCTGACGGTAGAAGATCTGGTAGCGGACATCGCTACCGTTTTTCACTGGCCGCCGCCGGTGATGTACGCGGAGTCTCTGACGGACGTGCTTGAGTGGCGGCATAAAGCGATGCAGCGTAGCGGAGCCGGTGACGATGAGTGACACAAACCTGCGGCTGCAGGTGGTATTAAGCGCGGTTGATAAAATCACGCGCCCCTTTCGCAGCGCGCGCGACGGCTCAAAGGAGCTGTCTGCCGCGCTGAAGGTCAGCAAAGACGGCCTGAAATCCCTTAACGAGCAGGCGGGCCGCATTGACGGTTTCCGCAAAACCCGCTCACAGCTTGCCGTTACCGCCAACAACCTGAAGGCCGCCCGCGAGGAAGCGGCGCGCCTTGCCGTGCAGTTTACCGAAACGAACAGGCCCACGGCGCAGCAGGCCCGGCTGCTTGAGCAGGCAAAGAACCGCGCCAGCCAGCTGCAGCAGACCTACAACGGCCTGCGCCTGTCGGTGCAGCGCCAGCGTGAGGCGCTGAACGCGGCGGGCATTGACACAAAACAGCTGAGCGAGGCGCAGCGCCGGCTTAAAACGGACGCGCAGGCGGCAACCGGGGCCATCGAGCGCCAGCAGGCAGAGCTGCGCAAGCTCGGCGATAGGCCGTTGCCTCACCCAGCCCGCCCAGGATCGCCTGCGCGCTCATGCCCTGGCGGCGAAGCATGGTCATCATGTTCTGAAAGTCCGCCGTGGTGCCGGGCAGCTTGTCGCCCAGGCTCACTGCCAGCCTGTTGATTTTTTCATACTCCGGCAGCACCTTAGCGCCCGGCCCCATCATTGAGGCGGCCAGCTGCGTCGCGGCGTTCTCCGAATCCGCATAGGCACGCACCGGGGCCATCAGGGTCGCGCCGGTAGCAACGCCGGTTGCCACCATGCCCGCGCCGTTACCGGCCAGCTTATTGCGCGTCTCGGTCAGCTTTTCATGCCGTGCCTGGATGTCGCGGATCTTCTGCTGGCGCTCTCGGCGTGCAGCTGCAGATGGCCCCGACCGACGCGGCGGAGTTTGCGGCAAAGCTGCAGGACGCCACGCAGACCAGCGAAAAGGACATGATGGCGCTCACCGACATCATTCAGAAGGGATTTTATGCGGGCGTGGATTCGGAAAACATGCTGCAGGGCTTTTCTAAAATCGGCAGCGCCATGGACATCATCAAAAAGAAAGGGATCGATGCGGCGAAAGAATTTGCGCCCCTGCTTGTGATGGCTGATCAGCAGGGCATGGACGGAGGCTCGGCAGGTAACGCTTACCGCAAGGTGCTGCAGGCCATGATGGACAACAAGAAAATCAAAGGGGTGAACGAAGACCTTAAGGGCACGGGGGTGAAATTTGATTTCACCAACGGCAAAGGAGAATTTGCCGGTATTAAGAAAATGTATCCGCAGCTGGATCAGCTCAAGGCGCTTAGTACCGAGAAGCGGCTGCGGACGCTCAAAGATATGTTTGGCGACGATGCGGAAACGCTGCAGGTGCTAAACAACATGATTACTAAAGGGCTTGCCGGGTACAGGGAAACCGCAGCGAAGCTCGACAACCAGGCGTCTCTGCGGGAGCGCGTTGACGCCTCGTTAAAGACGCTGTCAAACCGCTGGGATGCGGCGAGCGGCTCGTTTACTAATGCAATGGCTGCAATTGGTGAGACGGTCGCGCCAGTGCTTAAACAGGTGGCCGACTGGCTAGGAAATCTCGCTGGCGCATTAGGCTCGTTTGTAAAACAGCACCCGCAACTGACGGCGGCGCTGTTCAAGATAGCGGCGGGATTTGCCATCGTGACAGCAGGGGTAGGTGCGGCGTTGCTGGTCTTTGCGTCAACAATCGGCCCCATGCTGCTAATGCGTATGCTTATGAACAAGACGGGCCTTCAGGCGTTTAGTTCTTTTGGCCTCATGCGTAAGGCTATTGGCCTTGTCGGTAATGGCGTGCTGTGGCTGGGGCGGCTGATGATGGCGAACCCCATTCTGGCCGTGATCGGGCTGATTGCCATGGGAGCCATATATATCTGGCAGAACTGGGACACGCTGGGGCCGAAATTTGCCGCGCTGTGGGACGGCATCAGCACCAAAGTCAGCAATGTATGGACGGCGATCCGCACCTACATCAGCACCAAATGGGAGGAGATCGTGGCCGACGTGAAGGCGCTGCCCGCGCGCTTTCAGGAAGCTGGCTCGCAGATGATTGATGGCCTGCTGGCAGGCATCAGCCAGAAATGGGATGCGCTCAAAAGCAAGCTGTCCTCGCTGACTGATTACCTGCCGGACTTTCTAAAGCCCGGCAACGACAAGCCAGGCGCACCGACGCAGGCAGCACGACCACGCCCGGCGCAGGTCACGGCAGACGGGAAAGTGGCGCTGCCGCCGGGCGGCTTCCCGGCTTTTCCGAGGATGTACGACACCGGTGGGCATATTCCGTCCGGGCAGTTCGGCATCGTCGGGGAAAACGGGCCGGAAATTGTGAACGGCCCGGCCAACATAACCAGCCGCCGCCGCACTGCCGCGCTGGCCGCTTCTGCCGCGCTGGCGATGGGCTTGGCTGCAACGCCAGCGGCTGCGCGTCCGCTGCATCCGATGAGCCAGCCCGCGCAGGCGTACCGGCAGGAAGCGGCACGACCGCAACCGGTGGGCAGTGTATCGCCCGTGACCATTCATGCCCCTATCACCATCATGCAGCAGCCAGGGCAGAGCGCGCAGGACGTGGCGGACGAGGTTATGCGCAGACTTGAGGCAAAAGAGCGACAGGCGAAGGCCCGCGCCCGCAGCAGCTACCACGACAGAGAAGGATTTGAATAATGATGATGACGCTGGGGATGTTCGTTTTCATGCTGCAGACGGTCCCTTATCAGGAGCTGCAGATCCAGCGCAGCTGGCGGTTTCCGTCAAACAGCCGCGTAGGCGTGCGCTCGTCCCTCCAGTTTCTGGGGCCGGATAATGAAACGCTGACGCTTTCGGGCGTTCTGCTGCCGGAGATTACCGGCGGCAGGCTGTCACTGCTGGCGCTGGAGCAGATAGCAGAGCTGGGGCGCGCGTGGCCGCTGATTGAAGGAAGCGGCACCATTTACGGCATGTTTGTGATCGAGAGCCTGAGCCAGACCAAAGCGGAGTTTTTCAGCAGTGGCGTCTGCCGGCGCATTGAGTTCACGCTCACCCTGAAGCGCACCGACGAAACGCTGGGCGAAATGTTCGGCAGTCTGAGCGATCAGCTCTCAGCCATAAAGGGCGCGGCAACGGACGCAGCGGGTAAAGTTACCAGTATGATGGGGGGGCTGCTTTCATGAGCGCCACGCAATGGATAAACGGGCAGGCAAATTCCCCTTCTTTCAGGCTGACGCTTGAGGGCGCGGACATCACGCAGAAGATTGAGAAGCGTCTTATGAGTCTGACGCTCACAGATAACCGGGGGTTTGAGGCTGACCAGCTAGACATCGAGCTGGACGACGCAGACTGCCAGCTGCTGCTGCCTCGCCGGGGCGTCTCTCTGTCGCTGGCGCTCGGCTGGCAGGGTGAGGCGCTTTTTCCGAAAGGCACCTTTATCGTGGACGAAATTGAGCACTCTGGCACGCCTGACCGGCTGACTCTGCGCGCCCGCAGCGCCGACTTCAGGCAGACGCTCAATACTAAACGTGAAAAGTCATGGCACCAGACTACCGTGGGCGACATCGTGAAAGACATCGCAGGGCGCCACAAGCTGAAGATCGCCCTGGGTGATGATGTGGCGAAGATGGCCGTAGATCACCTTGACCAGACCAACGAATCAGACGCCAGCTTTCTGATGCGTCTGGCGAAACAGTCAGGCGCGATAGCCTCTATCAAAAACGGCAATCTGCTGTTCATACGTCAGGGGCAGGGCAAAACGGCCAGCGGTAAGGCGCTGCCGGTAATCACCATTCAACGCAAGGACGGCGACAGCCACCGCTTTACCATGGCTGACCGCGACGCCTACACCGGAGTGATTGCCAGCTGGCTGCATACCCGCGAACCGACAAAAAAACCGGTGACGAAAGTAAAGCGCAGGCGGAAAAAGACGACAAAGAAAAAAGAGCCAGAAGCCAAACAGGGCGATTACCTGATCGGAACGGATGAAAACGTCCTGGTGCTGAGCCGTACCTATGCAAACCGGGCCAATGCAGAGCGCGCGGCCAAAATGCGTTGGGAGCGCCTGCAGCGCGGGGTTGCGTCATTTTCTATACAGCTGGCTCGCGGCCGGGCCGATCTCTATACGGAAATGCCGGTAAAGGTGAACGGCTTCAAGCAGCAGATAGACGCGGGCGAATGGATTGTAACGACGCTTACGCACAGCCTCAGCGCGGACAGTGGCTATACAACAAGCATGGATCTTGAGGTAAAAATCGACTCATTAGAAATGGAATGAGAAGTATCCCAATTGGGGTTTTTTGTGTATTATCCACCCAAAATGAGATTCGAGGGCTGGGTTATGATGAATTGTCCATTGTGTGGGAATGCGGCCCATACGCGTAGTAGCTTTCAAGTTTCTAAGACAACGAAGGAGCGCTATAACCAGTGCCAAAACATCAATTGTGGTTGCACCTTCAAGTCCCATGAAACAGTGGCAGAAATTATAATGAATCCGGGCAAGGTCAAGCCTGCCCCTCCGCATCCTGACAGAACACTCCAGGGCGCGCTCTGGTTATAAATAAGAACCCGCTAATGCGGGTTTATTTTTGGATCAGAGACTTTATATACACTTCAGACTCATTCATATTCATTGGCGCTAACTTCTTGCATTCAGCGCCGCCTCCATTCATTACCACTTCCTGATCCTGAGAAGAGTTTAAAACTACAACTTTCTTAATCAGGGAAGGTTGCCAGCTTTTCCCAACATATTGCGTATCGCATATCCCGCGAAAAAATGAGGTGGCAATTTCTTCATTAACGGTAGGTTTTGTGATGGTCATTGAAAGCACACCATTCTCCAGGGAGGACGAAGAGTGTTGATAGGCGTTAATCACTTCTTGTACTGGCTTCGGCACCTCTTCAGCCAAGGCGCTGAGGGAAGCGAACAGGGTAAGCGCTAAAGCGGTTTTTTTCATGTTATGAGCCTCAGACTAGGGATTAGGCAAAAAATCTGCTGCCATTTTGCTGCCAATGGCCTCGCGGCAAACAAAAAAGCCACCGTTAAAAGGTGGCTTAACTCAATGATTTTAAAGCTAATATTTGGTGGCCCCTGCTGGGTTTGAACCAGCGACCAAGCGATTATGAGTCGCCTGCTCTAACCACTGAGCTAAGGGGCCAGCGGAGCGGGGATTATAAAGTATCTCTTCTGAGCGATCCAGCACTCAGCCACCGGTTGCTGAAATAAGCAGCAAGCTTTTAATTGCTGATTTCTATAACAAATATCCTGATAAACCGTAACAGGGTCTCAAACTGGTACGGCAGGATGCCGCCGTACCCTCATCAAAAACGCCCTGACGGGTAGCGGAATCAGCTCTGGTGGTAGCGCGTAGCGGATTTATTACGCGACAGGTGAGGCACCATAGTGCCGCGTACGCGATCGTAATCCTGCCACATCTGCAGATCTTCCAGCGGTGGAATCGTTACCGCTTCCTTGTTGTCGAGGCCCGCCAGCGCCGCATCGACCATTTCATCGACTTCCATCAGCATTTCGGCAGGGATGGTGTTGATCGGCTGGCCGGCACGGTCAAAAATCTCGGTACGGGTTGCGCCAGGCAGCACTGCCTGCACCTGCACACCGCTGTCAGCAAGCTCACGCTGCATCGCACGCGTTAGCGTCAGTACGTAAGATTTAGTGGCATTGTAGGCACCGTTGAACATCTCATGCACCAGTGCCAGCACCGAGGCAATATTAATAATGATGCCGTTGCCACGCGCTTTGAAGACCCGGGCAGCGGCCTGCGCCAGCCGGGTGGGCGTCACGATATTTAACGTCAGCATGGTATTGATGCGGTTGATGTCCGCCTCAAGGAACTCTCCCTCCACGCTCATACCCGCGTTGTTCAGCAGCAGTGTAATGCTGGCATTAGTGACCAGTTCAGACTCTACCCGCTGCACATCCTCTTCACTGGTTAAATCAGCAGCCAACACCTTAACCTGAATAGCGTGCTGCTCACTCAGTAACGCCGCCAGCTGGTTCAGACGCGATTCGTCGCGTGCCACCAGAATCAGATCGTAACCGCGTGCAGCCAGTCGTTTTGCATAAGTTGCGCCGATGCCGCTGGACGCACCGGTTATTAACGCCGTACCTGATGTTGACATAATTTACTCCTCGTATGATGGTCGTCATAATTCACACCAATATGACGATCATCATATGTGCCGTCAAGCTGGAATATGATGAGCGTAATAATTACTATAATAGCCAGAAGCAACGCATCTGAAACCGCAGGAGAGGATATGGAGAAGCAGACCAGCAAAGCGCATACGCGGCAGCGTATCCTGAGTGAGGCTGCGCGAGTTATGCGTGAAACCGGCACCGAGGGCATTGGTGTGGCGGCCCTGATGAAGCGGGTTGGCCTGACGCACGGCGGCTTTTATGCGCATTTTGCCTCACGCGAGGAACTGGTACAGGAGGTGCTGAAGCACATGTTTGCCGAGGCGGGCAGTTTTGCGCCAGCGGATCAGGTGACGCAGCCAGGCCAGCGGTTAGCCGGATTTATTGATACCTACCTTTCCGAGGCGCATCGCAATACCCCAGCGGAAGGGTGCCCAATCGCTGCGCTGGTGAGCGAAGTCGCGCATCTGCCTGAGCAGACCCGCTCTATTTTTACACAGGGTATCGATGCGCTGCATGACGGCCTGGCGCAGATGCTGCGCGAGCTGGATCGTGAAGATGCGGATGCGCTGGCATCCAGTATGCAGGCCGAGATGGTCGGGGCGCTGGCGCTGGCGCGTGCCTGCCCGGATGCGAAGCATGCCGGTCAGCTGTTACAGCGCAGCCGTGACGCCCTGAAGCAGCGCGCCGGACTGGTGGCAGCATGATTGAGCACAGTATCCGCGACATCATCAGCGCCAATCTGAACGTCCTGTTCTGTGGCATTAATCCGGGTCAGTCAACCGCACATCAGGGCTATCACTTTGCCCATCCCGGCAATCGCTTCTGGAAAGTGATCCATCTGGCCGGTTTTACTCAACAGCTGCTTAAACCGGAAGAGGAGCAGCGGTTAACCGAGACGGGATGTGGCATCACCATGCTGGTTGAGCGTCCAACCGTGCAGGCGAATGAGTTAGCACCGGATGAATTACGCGATGGCGGCAAGCGCCTGATTGAAAAGGTGCTGCATTACCAGCCCGCAGCCCTGGCGATTCTGGGTAAAGATGCCTTCCGGCGCGCCTTTCAGCAGAGCAAAGTGGAATGGGGTAAACAGCCGATAGCGATCGGTAAAACGGCGGTGTGGGTACTGCCGAATCCCAGTGGACTGAATCGCGCTTCACTGGATGAGATGGTTGAAGCCTATCGACAGCTCCATAACGCATTGCAGGCGGGTTAAAACCGACGGTAACAGCAGGGCAGGGCGGTTATTGCTAAACGACAGGCATAAAAAACCCCGGCGTGCCGGGGTTTTTGTCTGACTTAATCGTCGAGGAAGCTGCGCAGCACTTCCGAACGGCTCGGATGGCGCAGTTTACGCAGTGCTTTGGCTTCAATCTGACGAATACGCTCACGCGTCACGTCGAACTGTTTGCCCACTTCTTCCAGCGTATGGTCAGTGTTCATGTCGATGCCGAAACGCATGCGCAGCACTTTCGCTTCACGTGCGGTCAGGCCAGCCAGCACGTCGTGGGTCGCAGAACGCAGGCTTTCTGAGGTAGCAGAGTCCAGCGGCAGCTCCAGCGTGGTGTCTTCGATAAAGTCGCCCAGATGCGAATCTTCATCATCACCAATCGGCGTCTCCATTGAGATCGGCTCTTTAGCGATTTTCAGCACTTTGCGAATCTTATCTTCTGGCATCAGCATACGCTCAGCCAGTTCTTCCGGCGTCGGTTCACGGCCCATTTCCTGCAGCATCTGGCGCGAAATACGGTTGAGCTTGTTGATGGTCTCAATCATATGCACCGGAATACGGATGGTACGTGCCTGGTCAGCGATAGAGCGGGTGATTGCCTGACGGATCCACCAGGTCGCATAGGTCGAGAATTTGTAACCACGGCGATATTCAAACTTATCAACCGCTTTCATCAGGCCGATATTACCTTCCTGAATCAGGTCGAGGAACTGCAGACCACGGTTGGTATATTTCTTCGCAATCGAAATAACCAGACGCAGGTTTGCTTCCACCATCTCTTTCTTCGCGCGACGCGCTTTCGCTTCACCGATCGACATGCGACGGTTGATATCTTTTACCTGCTCAATGGTCAGGCCGGTCTCTTCTTCGATCTGCGCCAGTTTCTGCAGGGAACGCATAACGTCATCCTGCACTTCCAGCAGCTTTTCAGACCACGGCTTGTTCATCGCCAGCGCCGCTTTGAACCAGCTTTCGTTGGTTTCATTGCCGGTGAACAGGGTAATGAAGTTTTTCTTCGGCATTTTGCACAGTTCGATACACAGCTTCATGATCAAACGTTCCTGAGTACGGACACGTTCCATCATTTCGCGCATGTTGTTCACCAGGTAATCGAACTGCTTCGGTACCAGGCGGAACTGTTTGAAGACGTCAGAGAGGTTCTGGATTTCGGCAACGGCATCAGCGTGGCTGCGGCCTTTGCTCTTAATCACATTGCGGGTGGTTTCATACTGCTTACGCAGGTCAGAAAACTTCTCGCGCGCCAGTTCCGGGTCGATAGAGTTATCGTCGTCGGAGCTGTCATCGTCGCTCTCTTCATCTTCTTCTTCATCGTCAACACGATCGGCTTCAGAAAGCTCAGAGCCCACGTGCGTTGCCGTAGGGGCCAGATCTTCTTCCGCGTTAGGATCGACGAAACCGGTGATCAGATCGGACAGGCGTGATTCGCCTGCTTCAACTTTGTCGTACTGATCCAGCAGGTAAGTAATCGCCTCAGGGTATTCAGCAACGGAACATTGAACCTGATTGATACCGTCTTCAATACGCTTCGCGATGTCGATTTCGCCTTCGCGCGTCAGCAGTTCGACGGTACCCATTTCACGCATATACATGCGGACCGGGTCGGTAGTACGCCCAATTTCAGATTCAACGCTGGATAACACCTGAGCTGCAGCTTCCGCGGCATCTTCGTCAGTATCGGAGCTGTTTTCGTTCAGCATCAGATCGTCGGCATCCGGGGCTTCTTCAACCACCTGAATACCCATGTCGTTAATCATCTGGATGATGTCTTCGATCTGATCTGAGTCGACGATATCTTCCGGCAGATGGTCATTGACCTCAGCATAGGTCAGATAGCCTTGCTCCTTACCACGGGTGACAAGAAGCTTAAGCTGTGACTGCGGGTTTTGCTCCATAAGACGGTATCCACACTTCTGTTAATTAGATTGGTGTCGGTCGGCAGCGAGCCAACAATAGCAGTGAAGGCGTTTAGTTCTTGCCGCTGCCCTCGTCGCGGCGTGGGCTTTGCCCATCAGTATTCGGCACTTAAGCCGCTTGTATAAACTCGGTGCTAATGGCCTGGCTTACTCGCCATTCTGGTCCCCGGCAGTGCTCGCCTTCCTCACGTACTTCAGTACGCTGCGGAGGCTGTGCGCTGGCGATAACCAGACTGGCGTCGATGCCGACGGCCTTTAAAATTTGTGCTGCTGGCCTGGCTTACTCGCCATTCTGGTCCCCGGCAGTGCTCGCCTTCCTCACGTACTTCAGTACGCTGCGGAGGCTGTGCGCTGGCGATAACCAGACTGGCAGCGACGCCGACGGCCTTTAAAATTTGTGCTGCTGGCCTGGCTTACTCGCCATTCCGGCCATAAAACGCTTAATCTGTCCTTTCATACATCAGAACGGACAAATCATTAAAAAAGGTTATTTTCTGGCAAAAGCCTGGCTCAGTGTCCAGAGCTCGCGGCGCTCATCGGCGCTCAATCCCTGGGTGCGCTCGCGCGCAATCAAAAACTCCAGGCGCTCTTCAAGAGCAGAATCGTAGATGCTGGCCAGCGAGTCCTGAAACACCGCTTCGGCTTCCTCATCTACTATCATGTGGTTCCAGATCGCCAGAGTTTCAAGCGTCTGACTAAAATTTGTCCCGCGATATAACTCTAGTAGCTGTCCGGTGGTCAATCCAGGATTCTCATTACAACGGCCCACTAATTCGATAAATAGCGGTAATCCCGGCATTTTTGACTCAGACAACCCATCAAGCGACGGCACCAGGGTGGCCAGCTGCGGGTTCTGAATCAGCAGCGCGACCAGCACCCGCATCGTGGTTCGCTTAAGCGGTGGTGCAACTGGCGCCGTTCCGCTTGCGGCCAGCTTCGGCATCAGCTTTTCAAGCTGATTGTCATCCAGGATACCCAGCTTATTGCCCAGCTCCTGACGCATATAAATACGCAGGGTTTCGCCAGGAATCTGCGAAATCAGCGGCAAAGCCAGCGTACTCAGGCGGGCTTTACCGTCGCGTGAACTCAGATCAACCTGCGGCAGCAAACTGTCGAATAAAAACGAAGAGAGCGGCATTGCCTGCTCCATCCTCGCTTCGAAAGCCGCTTTGCCCTCTTTGCGCACCAGCGTATCCGGGTCTTCGCCATCCGGTAAAAACATAAAGCGTAGCTGACGACCATCATTCATGTAAGGTAATGCGGTCTCAAGCGCACGCCAGGCGGCTTCACGGCCAGCGCGATCGCCGTCGTAACAGCAAATCACGTTGTCGGTACTGCGAAACAATAGCTGAATATGCTCAGCCGTGGTTGAGGTGCCCAGCGAGGCGACGGCGTAATCAATGCCGTACTGCGCCAGTGCCACCACATCCATGTATCCCTCGACCACCAGTAAACGGGCGGGTTCCGGATGATTTTTTAGTGCTTCATACAGGCCGTAAAGCTGACGACCTTTATGAAAAATAGGTGTTTCCGGCGAGTTCAGATACTTAGGCGTATCGTTGCCTAATACCCGTCCGCCAAAACCAATGACGCGGCCACGCTTATCGCGAATCGGAAACATGACGCGGTCGCGAAACCGGTCATAGGTGCGACCCTTATCATTGCTGACCAGCATGCCAGCTTCCATCAACGACTCACGGTCTTCCGACTGCTTACCAAACCGTTTGAGAACGTTATCCCAGCCGGCAGGCGCGTAACCAATGGCGAAATGATTGATGATATCGGCGCTCAGACCACGACGATCAAGATAGTCGCGTGCTGGCTGCGCACTGGATTGCTGCAGGCCCTGCTGATAAAAACCGTTCAGGTTCTCCATCAGCTGATACAGGCTCTGGCGCTGATGGCGTTCCATCTGGCTGGGCCCGCTGCCTGCTTCATAAGGCACGTCTAAACCGTGGGAAGTGGCAAGCTCTTCGATACTTTCAACAAACTCGAGACGATCGTAGTTCATTAAAAAGTCGATAGCGTTGCCGTGTGCGCCACAGCCGAAACAGTGATAGAACTGTTTTTCGCCGTTTACGGTGAAAGAGGGCGTTTTTTCATTATGGAAAGGACAGCACGCGTGGAAATTCTTACCCTGCTTTTTCAGCTTAACGCGGGCATCGATCAGATCCACGATATCCGTGCGGGCAAGTAAATCATTAATAAATACGCGTGGAATTCGTCCAGCCATACGCCCCAAATTTTCAGCTCATAAACGGCAACAAGCCGCGCTTCCTTTCGGAAAGCACGGCCTTTTACTT
The DNA here is from genome assembly GCF_038594305.1 of Pantoea brenneri. Classification (NCBI taxonomy): domain Bacteria; kingdom Pseudomonadati; phylum Pseudomonadota; class Gammaproteobacteria; order Enterobacterales; family Erwiniaceae; genus Pantoea; species Pantoea brenneri. The sequence goes on from NZ_JBCGBG010000004.1 coordinate 160,691, forward strand.
GACTCTGTCTGCGTTTAACACGCGGTGGAGGCGGACCTCCAGAAGAAATTAGTACAGACGAGTGCGGCGTGCGTTTTCGCGAGCCAGTTTCTTGGCGTGACGCTTAACTGCAGACGCTTTAGCGCGCTTACGTTCGGTAGTCGGTTTTTCATAGAACTCACGACGACGAACTTCAGCCAGAACGCCTGCTTTTTCGCAGGAACGCTTGAAGCGACGCAATGCTACGTCAAATGGCTCGTTTTCACGTACTTTAATTACCGGCATGTAACTCTCACCTCGATAAAATTCGGTTTTTGCTGCTGACTGCGGCGCCAGCACATTTCAAAATGGTGCAGCATTTTACTCCAACTCGCGTTGGTTTGTAAAGCACCATGGATAATTTGAAACCAACAGGAGCGTTTGCCTGTGCGGCTGCCGGTTTTTCCAGGGGCGGGAGTATAGCGTACTCTTTAGCCGACAGAAAATGACTTTTTGCGGGGATTGCCCGCTCTGCCCGCACAATTGCTGTGCTAAACTGCGCGCCGCGAGAAAGAGGTGATGCAATGCGAATTCTGGGTATTGAAACGTCCTGCGATGAAACCGGCATCGCAATTTATGACGATGAGGCCGGGTTACTGGCGAATCAGCTGTACAGCCAGGTAAAACTGCACGCCGATTATGGCGGTGTGGTGCCGGAACTGGCATCACGCGACCACGTGCGTAAAACGGTGCCGTTAATTCAGGCGGCGCTGAAACAGGCTGGGTTAGCGCCGAATCAGATCGATGCGGTGGCGTATACGGCCGGTCCGGGCCTGGTCGGCGCGCTGCTGGTCGGTGCCACTATTGGCCGCGCGCTGGCCTTCGCCTGGAAAGTGCCCGCGGTGCCGGTTCATCATATGGAAGGCCACCTGCTGGCACCGATGCTGGAAGACAATCCGCCTGCATTTCCGTTTGTGGCGCTGCTGGTATCGGGCGGGCATACCCAGCTGATTAGCGTCACCGGTATCGGTGAATATGCATTGCTGGGCGAATCAATTGATGATGCGGCCGGTGAGGCGTTCGACAAAACTGCCAAGCTGCTCGGGCTGGATTATCCTGGCGGACCGATGCTGTCGAAGATGGCGCAGCAGGGAACGGCAGGACGCTTTATCTTCCCGCGTCCGATGACCGATCGTCCGGGGCTGGACTTTAGCTTCTCGGGCCTGAAAACCTTTGCCGCCAACACCATCCGCGCCAATGATGATGACGCGCAGACCCGCGCTGATATCGCCCGGGCCTTTGAAGATGCGGTGGTCGACACGCTGGCGATCAAATGCAAGCGCGCGCTGGATCAAACCGGTTTTAAACGTCTGGTGATTGCCGGCGGCGTCAGCGCCAACCGGACGCTGCGTGAGCAGATGGCGGTGATGATGCAGAAGCGTGGCGGAGAAGTATTTTACGCGCGCCCTGAGTTCTGTACCGATAACGGTGCGATGATCGCGTATGCGGGCATGGTGCGGTTGAAAGGCGGAACGCGCGGGGGATTAGGCGTCAGCGTACGACCACGCTGGCCGCTGGCGGAACTCCCCGCCATCTGAAGGTAAAAAAGCCGGCTTAGCCGGCTTTTTTTATTCCTGCGATTTCTTCTTACGCTTCCAGATCTTTCCTTCCTGACCGCGCCACAAACGCTGAATATTGTCGTGATGGCGTAACAGGATCAGGCAGGAGAGCATCGAAACCGGAAAGGTGAACTGGGGCTTAAACCACCAGACGTAGAACGGAGCAATCAGCGCGCTGACAATCGCGCCGAGCGATGAGTAGCCGCTGAGCAGCACGGTGAGCAGCCAGGTGCCGGTCACCAGTCCGGTTAAGTCCCAGCCAATCGGCGCAATCGCCCCGAAAGCTGTCGCGACACCTTTGCCACCGCGGAACTGGAAAAACACCGGATAGATATGACCGAGGCAGGCCGCGATCGCCGTCAGGCCCAGAAACAGTGGCGTCACATGCAGCAGATACGCCAGCCAGACCGGCACCATCCCTTTCAGCACATCAAACACCAGCACGCAGGCTGCTGCCGCTTTACCACCAAGGCGTAACACGTTGGTAGCGCCAGGGTTGCCTGAACCGTGGGTACGGGGATCGGGCAGGCCAGCGAGTTTGCAGACCAGAATCGCACTGGAAATCGAACCGCAGAGATACGCGAAAATAATCATACCAGGCGCGAAAGCACTCATAACACCGTACCGTTACCTTTTGGGTCGTTTTGATCTCATCAACCGTGGATAATACGCATAATCCGCCGGAAGTGGTATCCGGCTTAGCCAAAAACAGAGACCATCATCATGGATATCGTATTTATAGAACAACTCACGGTGTTCACCACCATTGGCGTTTACGACTGGGAACAGGGTATGCAGCAGAAGCTGGTGCTCGATGTCGAAATGGCGTGGGATAACCGTCTGGCGGCGCGCAGCGACAATGTGAACGATTGCCTCAGCTATGCCGACGTCTCTGAAGCGATTCTGACGCACCTGACCGGCAGTCGTTTTGCGCTGGTTGAGCGGGTTGCTGAAGAAATCGCGGATCTGTTGATGAACCGTTTCAATTCGCCTGGCGTACGCGTAAAGGTAAGCAAACCGGGCGCTATCGCCCAGGCAGCGCAGGTTGGCGTGCGAATTGAGCGCGGGACTATTCCTAAATAAATGCGATGTGATTGCCATCACAATGAAACCAAACCAAATTACTGTCTGTCATAGCGAGTGCCGTTTCGTTGGAGCAAGCGAAATGGCCTAAGACCTTAAGGTTTTACTCAGGCTGATGCAGGCATGATTTCAGGCGATAGCCTTTGCGCTAGCGCCTTTTTAATGGTTTTAAAACGGATAGAGGAAAAATTTGATGGCAGATATTCATCAGCTTTGGGTAGCTGCAATCCTGGGCGTTGTGGAAGGGCTGACCGAATTTTTACCGGTCTCATCCACAGGGCACATGATTATAGTGGGTCACCTGCTGGGCTTTGAGGGCGAGAAAGCAGAGACCTTTGAGGTGGTTATCCAGTTAGGCTCGATTCTGGCCGTTGTCGTGATGTTCTGGCGGCGTCTGTTTGGCCTGATCGGTATCCACTTCGGTGAAGTAAAACATGAAGGTGTCGGTAGCGGACGTTTATCACTGATCCACATTCTGCTGGGCATGGTGCCAGCGGTGGTCGTGGGGCTGGTACTGCACGATCAGATCAAAACGCTGTTTAATCCGATCAACGTGATGTATGCGCTGGTGGTGGGGGGCGTGCTGCTGCTGGCGGCAGAGTATCTCAAACCGAAGCAGCCGAAAGCGGTCGGCGTCGACGATATTACCTATCGTCAGGCGTTTATGATTGGCTGCTTTCAGTGCTTAGCGTTGTGGCCGGGCTTCTCTCGTTCAGGCGCGACCATTTCCGGCGGGATGCTGATGGGCGTGAGCCGCTATGCGGCCTCTGAGTTCTCCTTCATCCTGGCGGTGCCAATGATGATGGGCGCGACGGTGCTGGATATGTACAAGAGCATCGGCTTCCTGACCATGGCTGACTTTCCGATGTTCGCCGTGGGCTTCGTAACCGCCTTTGTGGTGGCGCTGATCGCGATTAAAGCCTTCCTGGAGCTGATTAAGCGTATCTCGTTCGTCTCATTCGCCATCTACCGCTTTATCGTGGCGGCAGCGGTTTACATGGTCTTCATGTAAACCGAGCGCAGCCTGCTAGTCAGGCTGCGGTATAGCCAGACCCTGCGCGACGGCGTCAATCCGTCGTCGCGTTAACTCCTCCCGCACCTCTGCACCTTTAAAGCCCGCCTCAATCACCGCTTTGGTCGGCACCGCCTGCGCCAGCGCAAACGCTCGTCGCAGATAGTCACCCTGCGGATACGCCATACTTTCCAGACCGGCACGCCCGCGCGCATCGGCTTCGCTGGTCAGCGCCATCTGCTCGACGCGTTGCGGTTTGCGCCAGGCATCGATCCGATCAAACAGCGCCACCAGCGAGGCGGCCGACTGGCGCTCAATGGTATGCACGATGTCGTGAAATTCGGTGACGATTAGCGCCAGATCGCGAATCGCATTAGGCACCCGCAGACGCTGGCAAATCGCCTCAACCAGCGGCACGCCCGCCAGGCCATGGCCATGATGGCTGGGCCATTTTTCAGGCGGCGTCAGCGCCTTGCCGACGTCGTGGAACAACGTGGCGAAGCGCACATCGACTGATTCAGAAAGCGCGGCCGCCATGGTCAGCGTCATCAGGGTATGCACGCCGGTGTCGATCTCCGGATGCCACTTCGCCGGTGCCGGAATGCCAAACAGATTATCGAGTTCCGGGAACAGCACCTGCAACGCGCCACAGTCGCGCAGCACCTGAAAATAGACCTGCGGATTGCGGCTGGTCAGCGCTTTTTCCGTCTCTTTCCATACCCGCTCAGCGGTCAGATGGGCCAGTTCGCCGCTGCTGACCATTTGCTGCATCAACTGCTGCGTCTCGGCGGCAATACGGAAGTTGAGATGGGCGAAACGCGCCGCGAAGCGCGCCACGCGTAACACCCGCAGCGGATCTTCATTGAAGGCGTCAGAAACATGCCGCAACTGGCGCTGGGCGATATCACGCTGGCCGTGGTAAGGGTCAATCAGCCGGCCGTTTTCATCCTGCGCAATCGCATTGATGGTCAGATCGCGGCGTTGTAAGTCCTGCTCCAGCGTCACATCGGGCGCGGACCAGGTCACGAATCCGGTATAGCCTTTCCCGTTTTTCCGCTCGGTACGCGCCAGCGCATACTCTTCGCGGCTGTCAGGATGCAGGAAAACGGGAAAGTCGCGACCGACCTGTTGATAGCCCTGCTCAAGCATGGCCTCGGGCGTGGCACCGACCACCACCCAATCTTTGTCTTTAACCGGCAGCTTCAGCAGTGCATCACGCACTGCGCCGCCCACAAGAAACGTCTTCACGCAAAACTCCAGAGAAAAAGAAATGACCTGCACGCCGGGCGCATCCCGCGCGACACTTCAGCAGTGCATGTTGCTCTATTGTTGCACAGATTCAGCAGATTGCAGGCATGCCAAAAGGGGGATCTGGCGATCCCCTGATGAAAAACGGCAGAGACGGGTCAGTTCATCCAGCGATCGTTTTTCTTGCGGCGCGGCAGCATGTGCGGCAACAGTAAACCTAACAGCAGACCGACACCCAGCACGCCGCCGCCATACATGAACCACTGCATGATGATAGTGCGCTGCTTGTCATCAAGCTGGACGTTTGCCGCACTGACTTTCTTCTGCGCAACGATCAGCTCGTTTTTCAGCTTCTGGTTTTCGCCCTTCAGCCCGTTGATCACGCCGTCGCTACTGGCGACTTTATTCTGCATTTCAGCGGTGCGCTGATTCCAGCTGTTGTCGATATTATCCAGCTTGGCGGTAAGATCTTTAACCTGTTGTTCCAGCTGCGGCACCCGGGTACGCAGGCTGGGACTGGCGCTCAGCTGCGACAGGGGGATCCAGGTGGTGCGGCCTTCCGAGTCACGGATCTGGCCATAATGGGTATCATTATTGGTCTGAAGCAGCCGCACCTCTTCCCCGGCATTCAGCTTACCGAGCAGGCGAAACTGATCGCCCGGTCCGCTGCGAACCCAGGTCGATAATTCATCAGACACGTAGCGTTTTTCGTCGGCGTGGGCAGGTGCAAGGGTGCTGAGGGCCAGCAAAGTGAGTCCAGCGAGTGTGATTTTTTTCATTCGATTTCGTTTTGCTTAGTCTGACTAAAAATTTACCGGCACAGTCTGGAGAGGCCTCACATAAATCACTATGAGAACTATCCTGGTCTCATGAGAGTGCGAAAAGGTCTGCGAAAGCACAAAGAAAGCAGAGACAGCGCGGCTTCTGTGCATTAATCTTCGCCTGATAACCCCTTGCCCTCCAGGCGACAGCATGAGTAACCTGCTGATTATCGCCTGAAATATGCAGGAAACATCCTCTTAAGTGCCAGCGGCGTAGTGAATAAAAAATTATGACCATCGAAATCGAACTAAAGTTCATTGCAACTCCTCAGGCGGCCGGGAAACTAGCTGACCTTGTCGCGGCGTGGCCGCATCAGCATCAGCCCGCGCGCGAGCTGACCAACATCTATTTTGAAACCGACGATAACCAGCTGCGACGCTGGGATATGGGATTGCGCATCCGTGGCGTCGATAAGCGTTATGAAATGACGCTGAAAGCGGCCGGTAAAACGCTTGGCGGGCTGCATCAGCGCCCGGAATATAATGTCGACCTGAGCGAGCCCACGCTGGATATTGCGCAGCTGCCCGCTGACATCTGGCCGCAGGGCACCGACATTGCGGCGTTGCAGTCACGGTTACAGCCGCTGTTTACCACGCATTTCCAGCGTGAAACCTGGCTGATCACCATCGGCGACAGCGAGATTGAGCTGGCGTTTGATCAGGGCGACGTCACGGCGGGCGACCTGAGCGAACCGCTGTGCGAAATCGAACTGGAATTAAAGCGCGGTGAACGAAAAGATATGCTGGCCATTGCCCGACAGCTGGTGGCGCAAGGCGGCCTGCGCATGGGCAGCCTGAGCAAAGCCGCACGCGGTTATCAGCTGGCGCAGGGCAATCCGCCGCGTCAGCTGCGTCCTTTCCCGCTGCTGAAAGCCGGTACCAAAGCCACGGTAGAAGAGGGCATGGTGGCAGCTATGTCGGCCGGTCTCAGTCACTGGCAGTATCACGAAGAAGTCTGGCTGCGCGGCAACGCAGCGGCACAGGATGCGGTGCGTGAAGCGCTGGATGTGCTGCGTCAGGCGTTTTCCCTGTTTGGTGCATTGGTGCCGCGCAAGGCCAGCAGCGCCTTGCGTCAGCAGCTGACCACGCTGGAAGAGACGCTGGTCAACGACGAGGTGGATGCAACCAGCTTCTGCCTCTCATCGCTGGCGGTGGAAACCCAGCTGGCGCTGACGCACTGGCTGGTGGAATCGCAATGGCAGCAGTGGGTGGATGTCAAAGGCCAGGCCAAATTACAAGGTTCGTTTAAACGCTTTGGCGACATCATGCTGAGCCGCATTAATGCCGATCTCAGAGAGACCTTCAGCACGGTTAAGCAGCCTAATGAGTATCGGGATAAAGCGACCCGCCTGTCGCGCCAGTTGCTGGCGGTGCATTTACTGGCCGGCGCTTATCCGCAGGAAGATGTGGCGGTCTGGCTGGCACCATGGCAACAGCTGCTGTCAGCGATTCATGAGCAACAGGAAGCCGGATTAGCCTGGCTGACGACGCAGGCGCTGAAACAGCCACCGTTCTGGCTCACCAGCGGGTCTGCCCGCTAACCTGACCTGTGCCACGCCATCATGGAGGGATTTATGTTGTCAGCACTTCCCGCGTTGTTACGCGAACAGGCGGCACGCGCCGCGCAGCAGCTTGAGGTTCCCCTTGCTTCGCTGAGCACGGAGCAGGCGGCCGGGTTGGCTTTCAGTGATTTTGTGCTGGAAAACCTGCAACAGCATCCCGACTGGTGGCAGGCGATCTGTCATGCGCCGCCGCAGGCTGACGAGTGGCAGCACTACGCTGACTGGCTGAATCAGGTGATGACGACGGTTGATAGCGAAGCCAGCCTGATGCGCGAACTGCGACTGTTTCGCCGCCGGATGCTGGTGCGTATCGCCTGGATGCAGTGCCTGCAACACGCCAGCACGGAACAGAGCCTGCAGCAGTTAAGCGTACTGGCGGAAGTGTTAATCAGCCGGGCGCGCGACTGGGTCTATCAGGATTGCTGTCGTGATTTTGGTACTCCCTGCAACGCCGATGGCGAAGCGCAACCGATGCTGATCCTCGGTATGGGCAAGCTGGGCGGCGGCGAGCTGAACTTCTCATCCGATATCGACCTGATTTTTGCCTGGCCGGAAAACGGCAGCACCCGCGGCGGACGGCGGGAACTGGATAATGCCCAGTTCTTTACCCGCATGGGACAGCGGCTGATCAAGGTGCTTGATCAGCCGACCATGGATGGTTTTGTCTACCGGGTTGATATGCGTCTGCGTCCGTTTGGCGACAGCGGCCCGCTGGTCATGAGCTTTGCCGCTCTGGAAGATTATTACCAGGAGCAGGGACGCGACTGGGAACGTTACGCGATGGTCAAAGCGCGACTGATGGGAGACGAGCACGATCGCTGGAGCCAGGAGTTACAACAGATGCTGCGGCCGTTCGTCTACCGGCGTTATATCGACTTCAGCGTGATTCAGTCGCTGCGTAACATGAAAGGTATGATCAGCCGGGAAGTGCGGCGGCGCGGCCTGAAAAACAACATCAAACTGGGCGCAGGCGGCATTCGCGAAACCGAATTTATCGTCCAGGTGTTTCAGCTGATTCGCGGCGGACGTGAGCGCTCACTTCAACTGCGTGCCTTACTGCCGACGCTGGAAGCGATAAAAGCGCTGGCGTTATTACCCGCAGAGCAGGTCGATGCGCTGCGTGGAGCCTATCTGTTCCTGCGGCGGCTGGAGAATCTGCTGCAAAGCCTGGGTGATGAGCAGACCCAGACTTTACCTGAAGATGAGCTGCATCGCGCCCGCTTGGCATGGGCGATGGGCAGCGCGGACTGGCCCGCCCTGATGGCGGCACTCGAAAGCCAGATGGCGGCGGTTCGCGCTATTTTTGATGAGCTGATTGGCGAAGATACGCCAGAGATTGGCGATCAGCGCGAGCTGGCGGAATACCAGATGCTGTGGCAGGACCCGCTGGAAGAGAGCGAACTGGCACCGCTGGTGCCACAACTCAGCGATGAACAGTGCCGCACGCTGCACCAGACGCTGGAGGCGTTTCGCCAGGATATCAGCCGGCGCACCATCGGCCCGCGCGGTCGTCAGGCGCTGGACCAGCTGATGCCGCGTCTGTTAAGCGAAGTCTGTCCGCGCGACGATGCTGCCGTCACGCTCAGCCGCCTGACGCCGTTACTGCTTGGCGTGTTGACCCGCAGCACCTACCTCGAATTATTAACCGAATATCACGGTGCGCTGCGGCATTTGATCCGTCTGTGCGCCGCTTCGCCGATGGTGGCCAGCCAGCTGGCCCGGCACCCGCTGTTGCTGGACGAACTGCTCGATCCGGCCACGCTCTACCAGCCCACCGCCACTGATGCCTACCGTGATGAGTTGCGTCAGTATCTGATGCGAATTCCCACCGATGATGAGGAGCAGCAGCTTGAGGCGGTGCGTCAGTTTAAGCAGGCGCAGCATCTGCGTATTGCCGCTGCCGACATCGCCGGCACGCTACCGGTGATGAAAGTGAGCGATCACCTCACCTGGCTGGCCGAGGCGATTATCGAATCGGTGGTACGCCAGGCCTGGCATATGATGGTGCAGCGCTACGGCCGGCCATCGCACCTGAGTAATGAGCACGAACGCGGCTTTGCGGTGCTGGGCTACGGCAAACTGGGCGGCTGGGAGCTGGGATACAGTTCCGATCTCGATTTAGTCTTTCTGCACGATTGCCCGGCAGATGCGGTGACCGAAGGAGAGCGCAGCATTGATGGCCGCCAGTTCTATCTGCGCCTCGCCCAGCGCATTATGCACTTGTTCAGTACCCGCACCTCATCCGGCATTCTGTATGAAGTAGACGCGCGGCTACGTCCTTCCGGCGCGGCGGGCATGCTGGTCAGCACCTTTGAAGCGTATGACGAGTATCAGCGCAATGAGGCCTGGACCTGGGAGCATCAGGCGCTGGTGCGGGCGCGCGTGGTGTTTGGCGAACCTGCGCTGGGCGAACGTTTTAATGCCATCCGCCAGGCGATCCTCTGTCTGCCGCGTCCCGCTGAGGCGTTACAGACTGAAGTGCGAGAAATGCGAGAAAAGATGCGCGCTCACCTCAGTAACAAGCATAAAGGACGCTGGGAGATTAAAACCGATCAGGGTGGAATCACCGACATTGAATTCATCGCCCAATATCTTGTCTTACGCTACGCCGCTGAACAACCTGAGTTGACGCGCTGGTCCGACAATGTGCGTATTTTTGAACTGATGGCGAAATACCATAAAATGCCCGCCGATGAAGCGCAGGCGCTGACGCAGGCGTACGTTACGCTGCGCGATGCGTTGCACCATCGGGCATTGCAGGAGCTGCCCGGCCATGTGGAGCCGGATGCTTTCGCCGCCGAACGGCAAACGGTTGTTGCCAGCTGGCAGCGCTGGCTTAACTCGCCCGCGTCTCTCCCGGCGTGATGCTGATAGCACAAATCGCAACTGTGCTATCATCCGCGCACTATTTTTAATGCAGTCTGGAGTGTCTGGAATGAAAGTTACTCTGCCCGCGTTCGGCCAAGCCTCAGTGCTGGTCGTTGGCGATGTGATGTTGGATCGTTACTGGTATGGCCCTACCAGCCGTATCTCGCCTGAAGCACCGGTTCCGGTGGTGAAAGTGGACACCGTTGAGGAGCGTCCTGGCGGCGCAGCAAACGTGGCGATGAACATTGCAGCACTCGGTGCCGCCTCACGGCTGATTGGCCTGACCGGTGAAGATGATGCGGCGCGCGTGTTGAGTAACACGCTGAAAGACGTCAATGTACATTGCGATTTCGTGGCGGTGAAAAGCCATCCGACCATCACCAAACTGCGCGTGCTGTCACGTAACCAGCAGCTGATCCGCCTCGACTTTGAAGAGGGTTTTGATCAGGTCGATCCCGAACCGATCCACCAAAAAATGCGTGCTTCGCTGGCGGCTGCGGGCGCACTGGTGCTGTCTGACTACGCCAAAGGCGCGCTCTGCAGCGTGCAGACCATGATCGCCCTGGCGCGCGAAGCAAACGTCCCGGTGCTGATCGATCCGAAAGGCACCGACTTTGCCCGCTACCGTGGCGCAACGTTGCTGACACCTAATCTGTCTGAATTCGAAGCGGTGGTCGGTAAGTGTAAAAACGAAGAGGAGATCGTGGCGCGCGGTATGCAGCTGATCGCTGATTTCGATCTCTCCGCGCTGCTGGTGACCCGTTCAGAAAATGGCATGACGCTGCTACAACCCGGCAAAGCGCCGTTGCATCTGCCGACTCAGGCCCAGGAAGTTTATGACGTGACGGGTGCGGGCGACACGGTTATCGGCGTGCTGGCTGCGGCGTTAGCGGCTGGTGACTCGCTGGAAGAGGCCTGTTTCCTCGCCAATGCCGCCGCTGGCGTAGTGGTGGGTAAACTCGGGACCTCCACCGTCAGCACCGTTGAGCTGGAAAATGCGATTCATGCCCGTCCGGAGCAGGGCTTCGGCATCATGACCGAAGCGGAGCTGAAAGCGGCAGTCGAAATGGCGCGTCGGCGTGGCGAAAAAGTGGTGATGACCAACGGTGTTTTCGACATCCTGCATGCCGGTCACGTCTCTTATCTGGCCAATGCGCGTAAGCTGGGCGATCGCCTGATCGTGGCGGTGAATAGCGATGCGTCAACCAAACGGCTGAAAGGCGCGAGCCGCCCGGTTAACCCGCAGGAAAACCGCATGATCGTACTCGGTGCACTGGAAGCGGTAGATTGGGTGGTGGTATTTGAAGAGGATACGCCGCAGCGGCTGATCGCCAGTATCCTGCCGGATCTGCTGGTGAAAGGCGGTGATTACAAACCGGAAGATATCGCCGGCAGTAAAGAGGTGTGGGCCAACGGCGGAGACGTGCAGGTGCTGAATTTTGAAGATGGCATCTCAACCACCAATATCATTAAAACCATTCGCGGCGACAGCTAACACCCGTAGTCAGCGGGAGACCTGCTCCCGCTAAACCGGTGATTAGTTGTTGCTGTCAGTATCAGGTTTGACCACATCTGGAGTAGTGATCACTGACGGTGCGGGTGACGCGGCAGGAGAGGTCGCTGCGCCCGCCGCTGCGGTGTTTGCCGTAGCAACGGGTGCGCTGGTGGCTGGTGCTGTCGGCGTTGCGCCGCTCTGGCTTTCCAGCTGTGCCAGACGCTGTTCCAGCGCCGCCAGTTTTTCCCGCGTACGCAGCAACACCTGCGTCTGCACATCAAACTCTTCACGGTTGACCAGATCCATACGCGTCAGCTGCGCCTGAAGAACCTGACGAATTTTCTTTTCGACATCATCACCAAACTCACGTACCCCTTTCGGCATCGCTTCGTGAACCTGACGTGCAAGTTGTTCAATTTTTTTCGTGTCGATCATGATGATTTCCTGGTTTCGGGGAGCTGTGTCAGCATTTTACTAACCTGATAACGGTTAAGTGTAATGCCAGAAATGAAAAGGATAAACCTCAAATCGGCAACGCAGGAAATGCAAAAGCAATTGCACTATTGATGATTGCCGCTCCAGATAATCGGCGCTATAGTAAAAACGCTTATTCTCAGGGCGGGGCGCAATTCCCCACCGGCGGTAAATCAGCTTAGGCTGAAAGCCCGCGAGCGCTTCATGATGATGAAAATTCGCCATGAAGGTCAGCAGATCCGGTGTAATTCCGGGGCCGACGGTTACAGTCCGGATGGGAGAGGGTAACGACATCTGTCGGACAATTGTGTCTGCTTCACGTTATTGCCACGTCTTTTTGACGTCACTCCTAAGCACGCCCTGATTCTGGTAACCCATACATTTAAAGGTTTTTATTACCATGAATCAGACGCTACTTTCTGAATTTGGCACGCCTGAACAGCGTGTAGAACGTGCTATCGCCGCCCTTCGTGAGGGACGCGGTGTGATGGTGCTCGACGATGAAAATCGTGAAAACGAAGGCGATATGATCTTCGCCGCGGAAACCATGACCGTTGAACAAATGGCGCTGACCATTCGCCACGGCAGCGGCATCGTCTGCCTTTGCCTGACCGAAGAGCGTCGCCAGCAGTTAGATCTGCCGATGATGGTGGAGAACAACACCAGCTCCTACGGCACCGGTTTTACCGTGACGATTGAAGCGGCCGAAGGTGTGACCACCGGGGTTTCTGCCCAGGATCGTATCACCACCATTCGTGCCGCGATTGCCGATAACGCTAAACCCAGCGATCTCAATCGCCCTGGTCATGTCTTCCCGCTGCGCGCGCGCGAAGGCGGTGTGCTGACCCGTGGCGGTCACACCGAAGCAACCATCGACCTGGTTACTCTGGCGGGCTTCAAGCCGGCAGGCGTACTGTGCGAACTGACCAACGATGACGGCACCATGGCGCATGCGCCGGAAGCCATTACGTTTGCCAGACAACACAATATGCCAGTGGTAACGATTGAGGATTTAGTGGCCTGGCGTCGTAGCCACGAAACGCGTCACGCCAGTTAATCAGCGTGATGACGCGGTAAAACAGGCCAGCTCGGCCTGTTTTACCGGCGCTTGATCCGCACGTCCGCTTTTGTGGCGGCAATCTGAGCCGTCAGCCAGCCTTCGTCTGCTGTTATCCCCGATCGGTCATCTCCTTTATCATCAATCTTATTCAGATTTTCTGAGCATCATCATCAGGCTTATCCGCGTGATATAGCGGGTAAAGCGCGTATCGTAGTGGCTATCAAACATTCAATTCTGAGAACCCGTTATGAGCCAGTCACGTATGCCAGCGCTGTTTTTGGGCCATGGCAGCCCGATGAACGCCCTGGAAGAGAACCGCTATACCACCGCGTGGCGTCACGCGGGCGATACCCTGCCGCGACCCCGCGCCATTATTGCGGTCTCGGCCCACTGGTATACGCGTGGCACCGCAGTAACGGCGATGGCACATCCTCGCACCCTGCATGATTTTGGCGGTTTTCCGCAGGCGTTGTTTGATACCCGCTACCCGGCGCCGGGATCGCCCGAACTGGCTGAACAACTTGTCAGTCTGTTAGCGCCAATTCCGGTACAGCTGGATCACAGCTGGGGATTCGATCATGGCTCGTGGGGGGTGCTGATCAAGATGTACCCGCAGGCGGATATTCCGGTGGTGCAGTTAAGTATCGACAGTACCCAATCGCCGGCCTGGCATTTTGAACTGGGCCAGAAGCTGGCGGCGCTGCGTGACGAGGGCGTGATGATTGTTGCCAGTGGTAACGTGGTGCATAACCTGAGAAAGGTGCGCTGGGACGGTGGCGATGAGGTCTATCCGTGGGCCAGCAGTTTTGAGCAGTTTGTGCGTGACAACCTGACGGCAGAGAGCGACGCGGCTTCGCATCCGCTGGTCAACTTTATGCAGCATCCTGGTGCTTCGCTCTCAAACCCGACGCCAGAACACTATCTGCCACTGTTATATGTGCTGGGCGCACGCCAGAAAGGGGAAGCGATCAGCATTCCGGTGGATGGAATGGAGATGGGCGCGATCAGTATGTTGTCGGTGCAGGTCGGCTGAATGCAAACAGACCCAGGGCGGGTCTGTTTGTCAGGGTATTACTCGATGAAGGCGTGCGGATAGAAGCGGGAAAGATCCTGAGTGATCAGATCGCGATCTTCACGCAGGCCGATCCCGGCCGGCTGATCGTCAATCAGCCAGCTACCGATCAGCGTGTAGCTGTCGCCAAATTTCGGCAGCGGATGGAACTGCTGGACGATCATACCTTCTTCGCCATATGGACCGTCGACGCGGGCAATCTCCTGACCGTTTTCAACAATGCGGATATTGGCACCTTCGCGAGAGAACAGCGGCTTCACCACATATTTGTCCATCGGCGGCACCTCATCTTCGGCAAAGAAGGCGGGCAGCAGGTTAGGGTGATTCGGGAACATCTGCCACAGCATTGGCAGCAGCGCTTTGTTCGACAGAATGCTCTTCCAGGCCGGCTCCAGCCAGCGTACGCCGGCGTCGCCCAGCTTGGTGGAGAACATCTCGCGTAGCATGAATTCCCACGGATAGAGCTTAAACAGGTTGCTGATGACCTGGTCGTGGACGTCGGTAAACTCACCTTTTTCACCCAGACCAATTTCATCTATGTAGAGAAATTCGCTCGGCAGGCCCGCTTCGGTGGCGCAATCCTGCAGATACTGCACCGTGCCGCGATCTTCGTCAGTGTCGCGGCAGCAGGCGAAATGCAGCCAGTTAAAACCGTGCTGCTGATGCAACGCGGCAAAGCGTGCGATCAGCTTTTCCTGCAGGCTGTTGAACTGGTCACTGCCTGTCGGCAACTGCCCGGCGCTGAGCTGGTCTTCCAGCCACAGCCACTGGAAAAATGCCGCTTCATACAGTGAGGTCGGCGTATCGGCGTTGTTCTCAAGTAATTTGGCGTCGCCTTTGCCATCCCAGGCGAGATCAAGACGGGAATAGAGCGAAGGCTGACGCTGATGCCAGGAATCACGCACAAAATCCCAGGTATGTTTGGGGATGCGGAATTTGGTCAGCAACGCTTCATCGTTAACGACTTTGTCGACCACCTGCAGGCACATCTGATGCAGCTCAGCGGTGACGTCCTCAAGCTGTTCAATTTGTGCCAGCGTAAACTGGTAGTAAGCATCTTCACACCAGTACGGCTCGCCGTGCATGGTATGAAAACGAAAACCGAACTCGGTGGCTTTTTCCCGCCAGCCTGGGCGTTCTGAAATGGCAATGCGTTGCATCGGGGCGTTAGCCTCCCATTGTCCGGCTGGAGGTGCCGGTAGCGCTGCTGCGCTGCATGCTGTTCTGTTTGGCTACCGTCTCGCCAAAGCCACCACGGGTGATGGTCGAGGTGGTGGCAGGCTTCGGTGCCAGCGCCGTCTTCGGCACATTCATGGTTTTGCCTGAGGTGGCAGCACCATAGTTACGACCGGACGCATCAACAAACTGACCGTTTGCCGGGCTGTTAGGGGTTTTGGGTGAAAACAGCGGTTGCTGAGCGAAGCCTGCGCCGCCGCCCATCATCCGGCCCATCATGTAACCGGCCATCAGTGGCATCCAGAAGCTGCCGCCGCTCTGTTGCGCTTCCGCATTGTTGGTGCTGCCGACGCCAGCCTGAGCCGGAGCCTGCTGACACTGATTCTCGCCGAATTCGGCGACGCAATCTTCACGGGTCGCATATTTAGGCGCGGTGCGTTCTGCCTCTTTTTTGGCTTCATTGAAGGCGGTGGTGCACTGCGCGCTCTGGCCTGGATTGGCTTTCGAACAGTCATCCGCATTCTGATACATCGAGACGGATTCATCGTTTTGTTCACAACCTGCCAGCATAAATACCGCCGAAACGGCGATCGCGACGGGCGTTAAATGGCGTGCCTGCCAGCTCTTTCGAAAAGCGGCATAGCGAATAGATTTTGTGCGTTTCATTATGATTATCCTGTGCCCAAAGGTAGCGCATAGAATAGGGGATGAGGGGTCAAAATTGAAGCTGAGGGCCTGATACTGTAGGGATCTTTACTTAGCTATACGTTCGATAGAGAGACGGGCCGCAAAGCGACCCGTCATCGTCATCAGTTACCGAAAGGATTGCTGCTGCTGTTACGAGCTGCAGGGCGTGCTGCGGCGGCAGAGCCGTTGGCAGACGGGCCATTATCCACGCGCGCGGTCTGCTGCGCGTTTTCCGGTGCCACCGTTTCTGGTGACGTTGGGATCTCTTTACCCAGCTGGCTGTTCAGCGCCTGCAGGTTCTGCTCGTTGAGCGTTCCCAGTGCATAGCTGATGTTGAGCTGGTTGATCAGGTAGCTGTAACGCGCATCAGAAAGCTGCTGCTTAGCGTTATACAGCGCGGTGGTCGCATCCAGCACATCGACGATGGTACGCGTACCGACCTGATAACCGGCTTCAGACGCATCCAGTGAGCTTTGCGCTGAGACCACAGCCTGTTTGTAGGCGTTGATGGTGCTGATCGATGCATTCACGTTGTTAAACGATGAGCGCACGGTCTGCACCGCTGAGCGGTGCGCACTTTCCAGCTGCTCGCTGGCACTGACAAAATTATACTGCGCCTGTTTCACCTGCGAGGTCACGCTGCCGCCGCTGTAGAGTGGCAGAGAGAAGCTCAGGCCAACCTGGTTAGAACCGGTAATCGAATCGGTCGTACCGGCGCTCTGGTTAGCGCGGCTGCCGCCATATTTGCTGTTGGACATGCCGGTTGAGGCAGTCAGATCCAGCGTTGGCATGTGGCCGGTTTCTGCTGAACGAATCTGCTCACGTGCCAGATCCTGATTCAGACGGGCAGACAGCAACGTCAGGTTACGACTTTCAGCCTGCTTGAGCAGCGCGCTGACCGCATCTGGCTTATCGGTTTTGAAGCGGTCGATATTGAGCGACGCCAGAGCCTGATAATCCATGCCGGTAATCTGGCGCAGTGATTCAACCGCGTTATCCAGATTGTTGCGCGCGGTGACTTCGTTAGCTAATACGCTGTCATACTGCGCACGGGCGTTCTGCACGTCAGTGATCGCCACCAGGCCGACGTTAAAACGTTGGGTGGTTTGATCGAGTTCGCGATAGATCGACTGCTTCTGCGCTTCGGTGTAAGAAAGGGTATCAATCGCTTTCAGTACGTTGAAGTAAGCGGTCGCGGTGTTCAGAATCAAATCCTGCTGCGCAACCTGATAGGTAACGTCCTGGATGCCGGCGGCTTTTTCCTGCAGGGTCAGGGCGCGCCATTTCGACATGTCGAAAATTGTCTGGGTTAATTGCAGCGTGCCGCTGGTCGTGTTGGAATGAAGACCGCTGCTGTCACGGTAGCCGTTGTTATAGGTGTAATCCGCACCCAGACCGAGCTGCGGTAATAATGGGCTACGCGCTTCGTTGATTTTCTCAAAGGCAGAATCGCGATCGGCAGCGGCGCTGCGCAGATCCGGGTTGCTCAGACGTGCTTGTTGATAAACCTGAAGCAGGTCTTCGGCCTGGCTGGCGAAGCTGAAACCGCCCAGGCTCAGCCCAATAAAAAATGGGAGCAGTTTTTTCATTTGCATTCCTTTTGTTGCAGCAAATTGCAGTGATAGCGCTGCCGGGTAAGCCAAAAAATTATCGCCGATTCTAGCAGAGGGCAACTGTGAGATAAGTTGGCTGAACGTGCCTTCTTCCCCTAATTTACGTAAATAATTCAGAAAGAACCACTCAGACGGAGCACTGTGCCAGGCTTTTTTCGCTCCACCCCAATCTGCATAAGGAACCAGATGATGTCGGAAGAAAAAAAATCCCCTGTGACTTTTACAAAAAACGATGTAGAAATTATTGCACGCGAAACCGTCTACGATGGTTTTTTTTCAGTGGTACGCTATCGCTTCCGTCACCGCCGTTTTAATGGCGAAATGAGCGCCGAAGTGCAGCGCGAAGTTTTTGAGCGCGGACATGCCGCCGTGCTGCTACCTTATGATCCCTTACGCGACGAAGTGGTGCTGATCGAACAGATCCGCATTCCGGCCTATGACAGCAGTGCATCGCCCTGGCTGCTGGAGATGGTGGCCGGCATTATCGATCCCGGTGAAACCGTTGAACAGGTGGTGCGTCGCGAAGCGGTCGAAGAAGCAGGATTACAGGTCGGACGGATTAAGCCAATGCTTAATTACCTGGCCAGCCCCGGAGGCACCAGTGAACGTTTATCGGTGCTGATTGGGGAAGTGGATGCCAGCCAGGCAACAGGATGCCATGGTCTGGAGGAAGAGAATGAGGATATTCTTGTCCATGTGGTGAGTCGCGAACAGGCTTATCGCTGGGTGGAAGAGGGGATTATTGACAATGCGGCGTCTGTCATCGCCTTGCAATGGCTGGCGTTGCACCATGAGAAACTACGAGAAGAGTGGATACCACAATGAAACAGCGCTATACCCCTGACTTTCCCGAAATGATGCGGCTGTGCGAAACCAATTTCGCCCAGTTACGCCGCCTGCTGCCACGTGATGATGACGCGGGCGCATCGGTGATCTATCAGGTGAGTGGCGCCCGTTATCAGTTGACGATTCAGGAGTCGACACGCTACACCACGCTGGTGGAGATCCGCCAGGTGGCGCCTGCCGTGAGCTACTGGAGCCTGCCTTCGATGTCGGTGCGGCTCTACCACGATGCGATGGTCGCCGAAGTGTGTTCAACTCAACAGATCTATCGTTTCAAAGCGCGCTATGATTATCCTAATAAAAAACTGCATCAGCGTGATGAAAAACATCAGATAAACCAGTTCCTCGCTGACTGGTTGCGCTACTGCCTGGCGCACGGCGCGATGGCAGTTCCGGTCTGCTGATGCGTATAATGCGTTAAATGGCGTGGAGACGAAGGAAACGCTTTGGATAGCCTGCTAACTCTTCCTGCAGCGAACGGTTCCGCAATCAGGATTCTGCAAATCACGGACACCCACCTGTTCGCAGGAAAACATGAATCGCTACTTGGGGTGAATACCTGGTCGAGCTATGAGGCGGTCCTGGATGCGATAATTGCACAGCATCGGGACTATGACCTGATCATCGCCACGGGCGATCTGGCCCAGGACCACTCTGTTGAAGCCTATCAGCATTTTGCTGAGGGCATTTCACGTTTGCCCAGGCCCTGCGTCTGGCTGCCCGGCAACCACGATTTCCAGCCCGCAATGGTCGATACCTTAGCTGACGCCCACATCAATCCGCACAAACAGGTGCTGATCGGCGAGCAGTGGCAGATTGTCCTGCTCGACAGCCAGGTGTTCGGCGTGCCGCACGGTATGCTGAGTGACTATCAGCTGGAGTGGCTGGAAAACGCGCTGGCCCGCTATCCGCAACGGCACACTCTGGTGTTGCTGCATCACCATCCACTGGCGTCCGGCTGCACCTGGCTTGACCAGCACAGCCTGCGTAATTCGCATCAGCTGGATGCAGTGTTGCAACAGTTTCCGCTGGCGAAGACCCTGGTCTGTGGCCATATCCATCAGGAGCTGGATGTCGAGTGGCACGGCCGCCGGGTCCTGGCGACGCCCTCCACCTGCGTACAGTTCAAACCGCACTGCACCAGCTTCGCGATTGATACCGTGGCACCGGGCTGGCGCTGGTTTACTCTGCACCCGGACGGCCAGCTTGAAACCGAGGTTAACCGTCTTGATACCGACATCTTCCGCCCCGATTTAGACTCTGAAGGATACTGACCGATGGCGGCGCTGCTTTATCTGCACGGTTTCAACAGCTCACCCCAGTCGGCCAAGGCGACGCAGTTCCGTCAGTGGCTACAGGTAACGCATCCGGCGATCGAGATGATCGTGCCGCAGCTGCCGACCTTTCCGGCGGATGCCGCCGCGATGCTGGAAGAGTTAGTGCTGAGCCGCAGCGGCGAAACTCTGGGTCTGGTTGGCTCTTCTCTCGGCGGGTATTACGCCACCTGGCTATCGCAATGTTTTATGCTGCCGGCCGTGGTGGTCAATCCTGCGGTACGGCCTTTTGAGTTGCTGGCGGATTACCTCGGCGACAATCAGAATCCCTACACCGGCCAGCAATATGTGTTAGAGTCACGCCACATTTACGATCTGAAAGTAATGCAGATTGAACCGCTGGAAGCGCCCGATTTACTCTGGCTGCTGCAACAAACCGGCGATGAAGTTCTCGATTACCGTCAGGCGCTCGACTATTACAGCGCGTGCCGCCATACGGTTGAAGAGGGCGGAAACCATACATTTACTGGATTCGAGCGCCATTTCCCGCAGATTCTGGACTTTCTCGGTCTGAATCATCCCTGAGTAATGCGGAAATCGCACCCCATTTCACCCTTCTAATCAGACATTTACGATGAGTCAATCAAACTATAACGCGGATGCCATTGAGGTCCTGACTGGCCTTGAGCCTGTTCGCCGTCGCCCGGGAATGTACACCGACACGACGCGGCCCAACCATTTGGGTCAGGAAGTGATTGATAACAGCGTCGATGAGGCGCTGGGCGGCCACGCGAAGCGGGTTGAAGTGATTCTGCACGCCGATCAATCACTGGAAGTTATTGATGATGGTCGCGGCATGCCGGTGGATATTCACCCGGAAGAGGGCGTGCCCGCGGTGGAGCTGATCCTCTGTCGCCTGCACGCCGGCGGCAAGTTCTCCAATAAAAACTATCAGTTCTCGGGCGGCCTGCACGGCGTCGGCATTTCGGTGGTGAACGCCCTGTCAAAACGGGTGGAAGTCACGGTACGCCGTAATGGCGAAGTGTATGACATCGCCTTTGAAAATGGCGAAAAAGTGCAGGAACTGACGGTCACCGGCACGGTGGCGAAGCGCAACACCGGTACCCGCGTACACTTCTGGCCTGATGAAAGTTTCTTCGACAGCCCGCGCTTCTCGGTATCGCGTCTGTCGCACCTGCTGAAAGCCAAAGCGGTGCTCTGTCCGGGCGTCGAAATCGTCTTTAAAGACAAGCTGAATAACACCGAGCAGCGCTGGTGCTACGAAGATGGCCTGACTGACTACCTGTGCGAAGCGGTTAACGGGCTGCCAACGCTGCCGGAAAAACCGTTCGTCGGCAGTTTTGCCGGTGACGTTGAAGCGGTCGACTGGGCGCTGTTATGGCTGCCGGAAGGCGGCGAACTGCTCACCGAAAGCTACGTTAACCTGATCCCGACCATGCAGGGCGGTACCCACGTTAACGGTCTGCGTCAGGGCCTGCTGGATGCGATGCGTGAATTCTGTGAATACCGCAACATCCTGCCGCGCGGCGTAAAACTCTCCGCGGAAGATATCTGGGATCGCTGTGCCTACGTGCTGTCAGTGAAGATGCAGGATCCGCAGTTTGCCGGACAAACCAAAGAGCGCCTCTCTTCACGTCAGTGCGCGGCCTTTGTGTCGGGCGTGGTAAAAGATGCCTTCAGCCTGTGGCTCAACCAGAACGTACAGGCGGCTGAGCAACTGGCCGAACTGGCAATCTCCAGCGCCCAGCGTCGCCTGCGTGCGGCGAAGAAAGTGGTGCGTAAAAAGCTCACCAGCGGCCCGGCGTTGCCTGGCAAACTGGCGGACTGTACCGCGCAGGATCTGAATAAGACCGAACTGTTCCTGGTCGAAGGGGATTCAGCCGGTGGATCGGCTAAGCAGGCGCGCGATCGTGAATATCAGGCGATCATGCCGTTGAAAGGCAAGATCCTTAACACCTGGGAAGTCTCTTCGGATGAGGTGCTGGCCTCGCAGGAAGTGCACGATATTTCCGTGGCGATCGGTATCGATCCCGACAGCGAAGATCTTTCGCAGCTGCGCTACGGCAAAGTCTGCATTCTGGCGGATGCGGACTCCGATGGTCTGCATATCGCGACCTTACTCTGCGCGCTGTTTGTGAAGCATTTCCGTTCGCTGGTTAAAGGCGGCCACGTCTATGTGGCGATGCCACCGCTCTACCGCATCGATCTGGGCAAAGAGGTTTACTACGCGCTGGATGAAGATGAGAAAGAGGGCGTGCTGGAGCAGCTGAAGCGTAAAAAGGGCAAACCTAACGTTCAGCGCTTTAAAGGGCTGGGTGAGATGAACCCGCTGCAGCTGCGCGAAACCACCCTTGATCCTAATACCCGTCGGCTGGTGCAGCTGACCATCAGTGATGAAGACGTGGACCAGACGTTACGCATGATGGACATGCTGCTGGCGAAAAAACGTTCCGAAGACCGGCGAAACTGGTTGCAGGAAAAAGGCGACATGGCCGACATCGAAGTATAAAAAACAGGACGCGCCAGCGTCCTGTTTTACAGGTTGCGCACGTCAAAAATGACCGCCGGGCCATAAGTCGCCCGGGCTGGTCCACACAGCAGAGACAGCAGCGATTGTGAAAATTACACTGGAAGAGTTACGCGCCTGGGTTGCCGTGGTGGATAGCGGATCGATTACCGCCGCGGCCGACCAGCTGGCGCAGACCAGTTCAGGCATCAGTCGCGCCTTAAGCCGGCTGGAGAGCAAACTGCAGACTACCCTGCTGCATCGCACCACCCGCCGGCTGGCACTGACAGAGGAAGGGCAGGTGTTTCTGGAGCATGCGCGTCAGATTCTGGCGTCGGTAGAGCAGGCGGAAGAGCAGATTGCCCAGCGACGTGAAATGCCTTCAGGGCGATTACGGATCAATGCCGCCACCCCGTTTATGCTGCACGTGATTGTGCCGCTGGTGGATGCGTTCCGCGCGCAATATCCGCTGATTCAGCTGGAACTCAATACCGACGATATCCTGATCGATCTGCTGGAGCAGCAAACCGACGTCGCCATTCGCATTGGTGAACTGCGCGATTCTACGCTGCGGGCGCGGATGCTGGGCAGCAGTGCCATTCGTCTGATGGCCAGCCCGGCCTATCTGGCGAAAGCCGGCACGCCGCAAACCGTCGCCGATCTTGAACAGCATCAGATCATCGGTTTCAGCCATCTTGATAATCACAACGTCTGGCCGGTCTGGCAGCCCGACGGCGAGTTTATGCGGATCAAGCCGACGCTCTCCGCCTCCAGTGGTGAAACCATCCGGCAACTGGCGCTGGCCGGGCAGGGCATTGCGCGCCTCTCCGACTTTGTCAGCCGGGAAGATTGCGCCGCCGGACGGCTGGTGCCGGTATTGCCCGATGAAACCCGCGAACTGCGGCTGCCGGTTCACGCGGTCTACTATCGCAACACCACGCTCTCCTCACGTATTGGCTGCTTTCTCGATTTTCTTCGCACCGAGATCGACCGTCGCCAGCTGCTGTGAGCTTTGATGACATAATAAAAAACCCCTGCCACGGGGCAGAGGTTGGAGGATGCTGACAATATCTGGCTGGATTCGCTGTGGGAAAGTGCATGCGCAGGGAACAGGGTCAGATCGGAAAGGCGCAACAACCGCCATCTATGGAACGCTCGGCCCGCGCCGTCTCTGGCGCCGGACGCTTTCCTCTTCTGACCTTATTTCCTGCGCGTTGAGCTAATTTATCGCTGCGAGAGGCACCCTGCTTCAGGCTTATTACCAGACTCTGCCCCGGTTACAGAACAGAGGGCAGGGCTTCAGCAATCATCAGGCGCTGGGTTCCAGCACCAGAATTTTCACATCCAGCACATCATCTTTAATGATGGCGCGATGCGCATCCATGTGCGGCATCTGCTGATGCTGCTCCAGATGACGCAGCGTTTCCCACTGTTCCAGCATAAAAATGGAGTCCGGCGAGTTCTGTTTCCACGGCACCTGTGCCTGATGGTCCAGCAGCGCATCATACTGGTGGCATCCCTCTTCCTGCAGCACGGTCGGGATCAGCGCTTTTACGGCCTCAAGCACCGCCTGACGGCGGCCGGGTTTTACACAAATTTCAGCAACGACTGTTAACATTCGCGGATTCCTCTTTCGCGGGGGAGTGAAGCTTAACGGCAGCCTGGCTTAGCCAAAAACGCGCGTCAGGTGGGCACGATAGGCCGCAATGTCACGCGGCACGTCAGGCTGCTTGATCACGTCATTACAGATAAAGGTCGGCAGGGCTTCCATACCCAGGAACTGGTTGGCTTTATGGAAGTGCAGGTAAAGCCCATCCACGCCAACGCCTTCAAAGAACTGCTCCGGATCGGTAAAGGCCTGCAGCGGCGCGTTCCAGGTCAGTGACAGCATATATTTTTTGCCCTGCAGCAGACCGCCGGAACCATATTTTTTGGCGGCGTCAGAGCGGGTGCGACCATCACTGGCGTACAGCGAACCGTGACCTTCGGTAAAGACTTCATCAATGTAGCGCTTAACGGTCCAGGGTTCACCCATCCACCAGCCTGGCATCTGATAAATGACCACATCGCTGTCGACATATTTTTGTACTTCGTCAGCCACCACGTAGTCGCTGTCCGCCACGGTGACAGAGACTTCGTGGCCCATATCGCGCAGCTGGCTGGCGGCGACGTCGGTCAGGGTGTGGTTCAGTTCGCCTTTCGAGTGGGCAAACGTTTTGCCGCCGTCGATAATTAAGATCTTACTCATTCGAATATGTGCTCCGTTTTCTGTGTATGACGCTCAGCTTACGCGCGAAGCGGCGACAGAGAAATGGGAGGCTGATCACAACACTTTTGCTGTAGCGGCAACAATACGCCGATTTATGGCACCATTCAGTACGCAAACCAACCTGCCAAAGAAAACACAATAATGAAAAAAACCGTCATCCTTGCTCTGTTGCTGGCCACCGGTGCCGCTCAGGCACAGTCGCGTCTGGATAGTGTTCTCAGCAGTAAAGTGCTGAAAGTCTGTACCACCGGTGACTACAAGCCTTACAGCTTTCTGCGTCCCGACGGCCAGTATGAAGGGCTGGATATCAGCATGGCGAAGGCGCTGGCCGCCTCACTGGGCGCGAAAGTAGAATGGGTTGCCACCAGCTGGAAAACCCTGATGCCCGATTTTCTGGCGAAGCAGTGTGATATCGCGCTGGGTGGCGTATCCGTTACCCTGAAGCGGCAGCAGACCGCCTGGTTCGCTCAGCCGCTGGGCGTAGACGGCAAAATCCCGCTGGTGCGCTGTGCCGATAAAGACCGCTATCAGACGCTGGAGCAGCTCAATCGCCCGCAGGTCCGTCTGGTGGAGCCGGCGGGCGGCACCAACGAAGCCTTCGTTCACAGCCATCTGCCGCAGGCCTCGCTAACCCTGTTCCACGATAACGTCACCATCTTCCAGCAACTGGTCGATAACCACGCCGATGTGATGATTACCGATGCCTCTGAGGCGCGCTATCAGCAGCAGCGCTTCCCGACGCTGTGTGCGATCAATGCCGATCGGCCGCTACAATATGGTGAAAAGGCCTACATGATCCCGCGCGATGACATCAGCTGGAAACTCTATGTCGATCAGTGGTTACACCTCAGCACCGCCACCGGTGAGTACCGTGAGATCGCCCGGCAGTGGATAGGTGCACAGCCGTAATGCAATCCGCCTGATCTTCGCGCTGCTGACGGCGTAATCAGCGCCAGCTGACCGCCCGTCACCGCGCGCTTCCCCTGTGACTAACACCGGCGAATAAGGTACTATCCTCGCCAAACCACCGCCGGGTGTCCCGCCGTTGTGGGCCACGATGTGAGGATGAGAAATTAATGAGTGAACTGACGCAGGATGGTGCAGAGCGTCTTGCCCTGCACACATTTACTGAGAATGCGTACTTAAACTATTCGATGTACGTCATCATGGACCGCGCGTTGCCCTACATTGGTGACGGGTTAAAGCCGGTACAGCGACGCATTATCTACGCAATGTCCGAACTGGGCCTCACCGCCAGCGCCAAATTTAAAAAATCGGCGCGTACCGTGGGTGACGTGCTGGGTAAATACCATCCGCACGGCGACAGCGCCTGCTATGAAGCGATGGTATTAATGGCGCAGCCGTTCTCTTATCGCTATCCGCTGGTGGATGGACAGGGTAACTGGGGTGCACCGGACGATCCTAAGTCCTTTGCCGCGATGCGTTACACCGAATCACGCCTGTCAAAATATGCTGAACTGCTGCTGGGTGAGTTGGGTCAGGGAACGGTCGATTACCAGCCGAACTTTGATGGCACCCTGCAGGAGCCGAAGATGCTGCCGGCGCGGTTGCCGAACATTCTGCTGAACGGCACCACCGGTATCGCGGTCGGTATGGCGACCGATATTCCACCGCATAACCTGCGTGAAGTGGCGCAGGCGGCGATCACCCTGATCGACCATCCTAAAACCACGCTGGATGCGCTGCTGGATATCGTGCAGGGCCCGGATTATCCGACCGAGGCGGAGATCATTACGCCACGCGACGAGATCCGCAAAATCTATCAGAACGGGCGTGGCTCTATTCGCCAGCGCGCGGTATGGAAGAAGGAAGAGGGCGAAGTGGTGATCACCGCGCTGCCGCATCAGGTGTCAGGTGCGCGGGTTCTGGAACAGATCGCCAACCAGATGCGCAACAAAAAGTTGCCGATGGTCGAGGATCTGCGTGACGAATCGGATCATGAGAATCCGACCCGTCTGGTGATCGTGCCACGCTCTAACCGGGTCGATCTGGATCAGGTGATGAACCACCTGTTTGCCACCACCGATCTGGAAAAAAGCTACCGGGTTAACCTCAACATGATTGGCCTGGACAACCGTCCGGCGGTTAAAAACCTGCACGAAATCCTGTCGGAATGGCTGGTGTTCCGCCGTGATACGGTAAAACGTCGCCTTAATCACCGGCTCGACCGCGTGCTGCGTCGTCTGCATATCCTCGACGGTTTGCTGGTGGCCTTCCTCAATATTGATGAAGTGATCCACATCATCCGTACCGAAGATGAGCCGAAGCCGGTACTGATGTCACGTTTTGAGCTGAGTGAAACCCAGGCCGAATCGATCCTCGAACTGAAGTTACGCCACCTGGCGAAGCTGGAAGAGGTGAAGATCCGCGCTGAGCAGGCCGAGCTGGAGAAAGAACGCGATCAGCTGCAGGCAACGCTGGCTTCTGAACGCAAGATGAACACCCTGCTGAAGAAAGAGTTACAGGCCGACAGCGCCAGCTATGGCGACGAGCGTCGTTCTCCGCTGCGCGAACGTGAAGAAGCGAAAGCGCTGAGCGAAACCGAGCTGATTCCGTCTGAGCCGGTGACCATTGTGCTGTCGCAGATGGGCTGGGTACGCAGCGCCAAAGGGCATGATATCGATCCTGCCGGGCTGAGCTATAAAGCGGGCGACAGTTATCTGGCGGCCGCACGCGGTAAGAGCAACCAGCCGGTGGCCTTTATCGACTCCACCGGCCGCAGCTACACGCTGGATCCGACCTCCCTGCCGTCGGCACGCGGACAGGGCGAGCCGCTGACCGGTAAGCTGACGCCGCCGCCGGGTGCGGTGGTTGAGCAGGTGCTGATGGAGCCGGATGAACAGCGATTACTGATGGCCTCTGATGCGGGCTATGGCTTTATCTGCACCTTTGCCGATCTGGTCTCCCGTAACCGCGCCGGTAAAGCGCTGCTGACGCTGCCGGAAAACGCCCATGTGATGACACCGATGGCGGTGCATCATGAAGATGACATGCTGCTGGCGATTACGCAGGCGGGACGGATGCTGATGTTCCCGGTAGGCGAACTGCCGCAAATGTCGAAGGGCAAAGGCAACAAGATTATCTCGATCCCCGCCGCTGAAGCTGCCGCCGGTCAGGATAAGCTGGCGTGGCTGATGATTCTGCCGCCAGGCAGCGCCATCACCCTGCATGTTGGCAAGCGTAAGATGCTGCTGCGCAGTGAAGAGCTGCAGAAATTCCGCGCCGACCGTGGACGCCGTGGCACACTGCTGCCGCGCGGCCTGCAAAAAATTGATCGTGTTGAACTGGATGCCCCTGCGCGTCCGGCCAGCCCGGACAGCGACGCGTAAACTACCCGGCTGACGCTGTGTCAGCCGTGGCTCAATGAGGGAACTATGTTACTGATACTGCGTACCATTATCGTGGTAATTTATTCGATATTAGTCTCTGTGTTTGGCTGTATCTGGTGTCTTTTTTCACCGCGCAATCCGCGCCACGTCGCCACTTTTGGTCGTCTGTTCGGTAAATTGTCGACGGTATTAGGGCTTAAAGTAGAACTGCGCCGTCCGGAAGGCGCTGACAACTACGGCAATGCGATCTATATCGCTAACCACCAGAACAACTATGACATGGTGACCGCCGCCAAAATCGTGCAGCCAACCACGGTGACGGTCGGCAAAAAGAGCCTGTTGTGGGTACCGTTTTTTGGTCTGCTCTACTGGCTGACCGGTAATCTGCTGATCGACCGGGATAACCGGGCTAAAGCGCACGGCACGATTGGCCAGCTGGTCGATCAGTTTAACCGTAAGCGCATCTCGTTCTGGATGTTTCCGGAAGGCACCCGCAGTCGCGGCCGCGGTTTACTGCCGTTTAAAACCGGTGCGTTCCATGCTGCGGTTGCGGCTGGCGTTCCGATCATCCCGATTGTGGTGTCCAATACCCACGGTAAGATCAAACTGAACCGCTGGAACAATGGGCTGGTCATCGTTGAGATGCTGCCACCGGTTGACGTTAAACAATTCGAGTCCTCCTCGGTGCGTAAGCTGGCAACCCATTGCCGTGAAATGATGGCGGCGAAGCTGGAAGAGCTCAACGCCGAAGTCGAAGAACGCGAAAAAAACGGTAAAATCTGACCGGCGATCGCTTCGCCGAATTCGCCTGCAGGGATGCCGTCCGGCGAGCGGTGATTAACCGCTCGCCGTGAACGCAGCACAGCACATAACAGCAATAAAAACAGGGTTGGCGCGTCAGCGCCACGCGTAAAAGGTCAGAAGTTTTATGTCTTTCAGCAGACGTCAGTTTATCCAGCTTTCTGCTGGAGTGGCGCTTAGCGCCGGTGTTATGCCTCATACGGCCCGTGCCGCGTCCGCCGCCAATGGTGATACGCCACTTCCGATTCCGCCCTTGCTGGAATCCCGTCGCGGTCAGCCGCTGTTTTTGACCATGCAGCGCAGCCACTGGTCATTCAATGGCGACAACAACAAAGTGCCGGTGTGGGGCATCAATGGCCTCTATCTCGGCCCGACGGTGCGCGTCTACAGCGGCGACGATGTGAAGCTGATCTACAGCAATCGCCTCAATGAGCCGGTTTCAATGACCGTCAGCGGCCTGCAGTTACCGGGCGCGCTGATGGGCGGCGCACCGCGCATGATGTCAGCCGGCGTCGACTGGGCGCCGGTCCTGCCTATTCGTCAGGCCGCCTCGACCTGCTGGTATCACGCCAATACGCCAAACCGCATGGCGCCGCATATCTACAACGGGCTGGCGGGCATGTGGCTGATTGAAGATGAGGTCAGCAAGCAGTTGCCGCTGCCAAAACATTACGGCGTCGATGACTTCCCGATCATCATTCAGGACAAGCGGCTCGATAACTTCGCCACCCCGGTTTACGATCCACCGCAGGATGGCGGCTTTCTCGGTGATACGCTGCTGGTCAATGGCGTGCGTAACCCGTTTGTTGAGGTCTCGCGTGGCTGGGTGCGTCTGCGTCTGCTGAACGCCTCGAATGCGCGACGTTATGAGATGGTGCTGAGCGATAACCGGCCGTTTATGGTGATAGCCAGCGATCAGGGCTATCTGCCTGCGCCGGTTGCGGTGCAGCGTCTGTCACTGGCGCCGGGCGAACGACGCGAAGTGCTGATCGATATGTCGCAGGGCGATGAAGTGTCGATTACTGCGGGTACCGCGGCGGGCATTATGGATCGGCTGCGCGGCTTCTTTGAGCCATCCTCCATCCTGACCTCCACCCTGATCCTGACCTTACGACCCACCGGCCTGCTGCCGCTGGTCACCGATAATCTGCCGATGCGGCTGCTGGCCGATCAGATTCTGGATGGGGTGGCGGTACGCACACGTGAATTCCGCATCGGCGACAGTATGCCGGGCATCAACGGGGCGATCTGGGATATGAACCGTATTGATACCACCGCGCAGCAGGGCACCTTTGAGCGCTGGATCGTGCATGCCGATCGGCCCCAGGCGCTGCATATTCAGGGCGTGATGTTCCTGATTAAGAGCGTCAATGGCGCGCAGCCGATGGGCGAGGATCGTGGCTGGAAAGATACGGTGTGGGTCGACGGTGATGTGGAACTGATGGTCAGCTTCCCGCAGAGTTCGTCAGACCATTTCCCGTTTGTCTATTACAGCCAGACGCTGGAACTGGCCGACCGCGGAACTGCCGGTCAACTGGTGGTGCAGCCGACGCAGTAAGCCGTACGGCGTAACGAAAAAGGGCAACGTGACGTTGCCCTTTTTTTTAGTGCGACAACAGCAATGAACCGCGTCACGCCGCGCCTTAAACGGTATTACCGCTTAGCCGTTAAAGGTTTCCGGATCCGGCCCCAGACGGTTGCCGCTATCCAGCTTAGTGATGTCGCTGACTTCATGCTTATCCAGCCGGAAATCAAACACCTTAAAGTTCTCTTCGATACGCGCCGGCGTCACTGACTTCGGAATCACCACCAGGCCGCTATCCAGATGCCAGCGAATGACGATCTGCGCCGGGGTTTTGCCATATTTCTTGGCCAGCGATTTAATCACCTCCTGATCAAACACGCCTTTACCGCCCTGTGCCAGCGGGCTCCAGGATTCGGTCTGAATCTGGTGCATCGCATTCCAGGCATGCAGCGTGCGCTGCTGCAGCATCGGATGCAGCTCAATCTGGTTAACCACCGGCGTCACGCCGGTTTCATCCAGCAGGCGCTTAAGGTGGGATTCATGGAAGTTACAGACGCCAATACTTTTGGTCAGCCCCTGCTGCTGCAGCTCAATCATCTTCTTCCAGGCGTCAACGTAGTGATCCTTTTCCGGGCATGGCCAGTGCATCAGATAGAGGTCAACCTGCTCCAGCTGCAGTTTCTGCAGGCTGGTTTCCATCGCCTGCTGAACGTTCTGCTGATCGTCATTCCACAGCTTGGTGGTGACGAAAATCTCGTCGCGCGGCACGTCGGTTTCCTGCAGCGCCTGACCAATCGCTTCCTCATTCTTATATGCGGCGGCGGTATCAATCGAGCGATAGCCGACCTGTAAGGCTTTCAGTACCGCCTGACGCGCTTCTTCAATACTGGCCTGCCACACGCCCAGTCCCAGTTGCGGCATCATGTTGCCATCGTGCAGTTTGATAATGGGTTGGTCTGCCATAGTTGCTCCTTTCCGTTGCAGTTAACCAGTGAGATTTCACTGTGCTTAAGTCTAGCCAACAATTCACACCCTGCCTGTCGGGCTGAACGAGGGCGACGGCATGGCCATGCCCGATCCGGCAAACTTCTTGCCTGATTCTCCAATTTGCTGGCGGTTCAGGCAGTGTCACGGCACACTGAATTTTTGTCCTGATAAGGAGTCTGGATGGCACATGATGCTCTGTGTCACCGCCTGGCGCAGCAGGTTGTGACCTTAATGACCCACGGCCGCGATCGCCTCTATCCGGTCAGTAATGTTTCGCTGATTTATGCCAATCAGTATCGTCCGCGCACGCCGATGATGTATCAGCCCGGCATTGTGATCCTGTTTCAGGGCAGCAAAACCGGCTATCTCGGCAGTACGGTATTCCAGTACGACGCCAGCAAGTACCTGATGCTCACGGTGCCGCTGCCGGTTGAGTGTGAAACCTGGGCCTCGCCGGAGGTGCCGATCGCCGGTTTGTGTCTGAATGTCGATACCGCCAGCCTGCAGGATCTGCTGATTGAGATTGGTGACGATGAACAGTTTCAGCCACAGCCGCTGACTTCCGGCATCCACTCGGCGTGGCTGACCGAACCGATGCTGTGTGCGGCGGAACGCCTGCTGGATGTGATGACGCAGCCGCGCGATGCCCGGGTACTGGGGCCGCATATTGTGCGTGAGATAATCTATTACGTGCTGACCGGCCCGATTGGTGGCGCGCTGCTGTCGCTGGTGAGTCGCCAGACCCAGTTCAGTCAGATTGCCCGTGCGCTGCGGCGTATTGAAAACCACTTCGCCGATAATCTCAGCGTCGACGCGCTGGCGGCGGAGGTGAACATGAGCGTCTCCGCGTTTCACCACAACTTTAAGGCAGTGACCCAGACTTCCCCGCTGCAATATCTCAAACGCTACCGCCTGCATCAGGCGCGGCTGCTGATGCTGCATGATGGATTGAAAGCGAGTGCGGCGGCGGTGCGGGTTGGCTATGAAAGCCCGTCGCAGTTTTCGCGCGAGTTTAAGCGCTATTTTGGCGTCACGCCGGGCGAGGAAGTGAGTCGGGTACGTCAGACGGTGGCGGACCCTTCCGCCTGACAGGCGGCGGGTCCTCACCAGAGAGGGATAACGTCAGGCCTGTTTCTGGCGACGTTTCTTCCAGATCACGATAATGCTGCCGAACAGGCCGAGAAACAGTAATACCATCGGCAGCACCATCAGAATCGCCATCACCTGATCTTCATGACGCTTGATGAACGGTACCTGGCTGATGCCATAGCCAAACGCCACCACGATGCCGACCCATAAGACGCCGCTCAGCCAGTTAAACAGCTGGAAGCGGCCATTCTGTAAGCCCGCAATGCCAGCCATGGTCGGCAGAATAGTGCGGATGAAGGCGAGAAAACGACCCACCAGCAGCGCCATCAGGCCATGGCGGTTAAACATATTCCAGGCGCGCTGATGGTATTGCGCGGGCAGGTGCATCAGCCAGCTTTTGACCAGCCGGGTATTGCCCAGCCAGCGCCCCTGCAGATAACTCAGCCAGCAGCCGAGACTGGCGGCGGTGGTAAGGATCACCATCGTCGGAATGAAATCCATCACCCCTTTGGCGACCATGGCACCCGCCAGCAGCAGCAGACTGTCGCCCGGCAGAAAAGAGGCCGGCAACAGTCCGTTTTCCAGAAACAGCGTCAGGAACATTACGCCGTACACCACCCACACTACATCCGGATTCGCCAGCGCGGCAAAATCCTGATGCCAGAGCGCGTGGACAATCTCGTGTAAAACACCCATTAGCTATTCCATCACGTCACAAGGAAAACCCGCCTGTCAGGCTGCCGCGACGGAAAAGTGCTGAACCTGCTTATTCTGCGGAAGCTCAGCGCTTCACCTTCGGCCTGCCGCCTGAACGGTCCGGGACAAATTTTAACAATAATCTTGCCGCCGCCTGGCAATCTCTGCTGGCGGCGGCCACCGCGTTTATCTTCTGTTTAGCTTACTCAGCGCGTCAGGCGCGCAAAACCCGCCTCAAGGTCGTTGAGCAGATCCTCAACATGTTCAAGGCCAATATGCAGTCGTACCAGCGTGCCCGTGAAATCGACCCCACCGGCCGGCCGAATCGCCGCCAGCTCCTCCGGCTGATTCGCCAGGATCAGCGATTCATAGCCGCCCCACGAGTAGGCCATGCTGAAATGATGGAAGTGATCGAGATATTCCGCTAGTTGCGCTGGGCTAAGTTTCTGTTTCAGGATAAAGGAGAACAGCCCGCTGCTGCCGTTGAAGTCGCGCTGCCAGAAGGCGTGGCCCTTACTTTGCGCCAGCGCCGGATGGTTAACCCGTTCGACTTCAGGACGCGCCGCCAGCCACTCCGCCACCTGAAGCGCGCTCTCTTCGTGCTGACGCAGTCGGGTGCCAAGCGTGCGCAAACCCCGGCTCGCCATATAGGCGGTATCCGCATCAACCATCTGGCCCATCAGATAGGAGTTCTCACGCAGCTGATCGATGCAGCGCGCATTGGCGACGGCGGTACCGATCATCGCGTCGCTGTGCCCAATCAGATATTTGGTGCCGGCCTGAATTGAGATATCGATTCCATGTGCCAGGGCATTAAACAGAATCCCGGCGGCCCAGGTGTTATCGATCATGATGATCGCGTCGGGTGCTTTGGCGCGAACCGCCGCAACGATGGCCGGAATATCCTGCACTTCCATAGTGATTGAGGCGGGCGACTCCAGAAACACCACCCGGGTGTTGGGCTGAACCAGCGCACCAATTTCGCTGCCAATGCAGTGATCGAACCAGCCGATCGAGACCTGCATCTTTTGCAGAATTTTATGGCAGAAGTCCTGCGTCGGCTCATAGACCGCGCCGCTCATCAATATGTGATCGCCAGCGCTGACAAACGCCAGAATCGCGTTAGCGACCGCAGCCGCGCCGCACGGGTAGAGCACACAGCCCGCGCCGCCTTCCAGCTCGGTCATGGCGTCCTGCAGGGCAAAGTGGGTCAGGGTACCACGGCGGCCATAAAACAGTTCGCCTTTTGCCCGACCGGCGGTGGCGCGTTTTTTGTCCGCAACCGTGTCAAAAACCAGCGAGGAGGCACGCTGAATCACGCTGTTTACCGAGCCCTGAGTATAACGCTTGCTGCGTCCTGCACTGACGAGTGTGGTATCAATTTTTTTGGTGGTCATGAGTCGCCTTTGCCGCTTCTGCCTAAGCCTTCACGTTATCACGAAACGGCCAGCAGGGTTGAGACTCAATGGCGATTATCAGAGTGCGTCGCAGGATAAAAATCGGGCCCGCTAACGGACCCGATTTGGTTGACGCTACATCACGCCCATCAGGCGCGGTAACCAGAGGGAGATGGCCGGAATATAGGTAATCAGCATCAGCACAATAAACAGCATGCCGTAAAACGGCAGCATCGCGCTGACCACCTGCTCGATTTTCTGCTTGCTGACCGCACTGGCGACAAACAGTACCGTACCAACCGGCGGGGTGATCAGGCCGATCCCGAGGTTGGTCAGCATGATCATGCCGAAGTGAACCGGATCGATGCCCAGTGTCGTCGCGACCGGCAGCAGCACCGGCGTGAGGATCAGAATCAGCGGTGCCATATCCATCAGCGTACCGACCACCAGCAACAGAATGTTGATGCACATCAGAATCACATACTTGTTGTCCGACAGGCTGGTAAACGCTTCAGTGATCAGGGTCGGCAATTGCATAAAGGTCATCACCGCGCCAAACCCGGCGGCGAAGGCGATCAGCACCATCACGATGGTGACGGTTTTAATGGTGCGGAACAGCAGGATATGCAGCTGGTTCCATTTAAAGTCACGATAGATAAACATCGTTACGAAGAAGGCCCAGATACAGGCAATCGCCGCAGACTCCGACGCGGTGAAAATACCGGACAGAATCCCGCCCATAATGATCACCACGGTGAACAGGCCCCAGAACGCATCAAAGAAGATCTTCAGCGCCTGACGAAATGGGATCCGCTCGCCTTTCGGGTAGCCGCGTTTACGGGCAAAACCGAGGCACATTATCATCAGACAGCCACCCAGCATCAGGCCAGGTAAGATACCGGCGACAAACAGCGAAGAGATGGTGACCAGCCCGCCGGTGGCCAGCGAGTAGATTACTGAGTTATGACTGGGCGGGGTTAATACCGCCTGCACCGAACCGCTGGCGGTAACGGCGGCGGCGAAGTCACGCGGATAGCCTTTCTCTTCCATCTGCGGAATCATCACCGAGCCGATCGAGGCGGTATCGGCCACCGATGAGCCGGAAATCGCGCCGAAGAAGGTTGAGGCGACGATATTCACCAGCGACAGGCCGCCGCGGATGAAGCCGACAAAGATGTAGGCGAAATTGACCAGCCGTCGGGCGATGCCGCCTTCAGCCATGATCGCCCCGGCGAGAATGAAGAACGGAATGGTCAACAGCGAGAATTTGTTAATGCCGTTGGTAATCTGAATCACCACCGCTTCCAGCGGCAGATCGATCCACCAGGCGCCGATAAAGGCGCTCAGGCCGACCGCAAACGCCACCGGAAAACCCACCAGCAGCAACGCCAGCAAACTGCCTAATAAAATCAATGCGTCCATCTTCTGCTCCGGATTAGTGGGTGCCGCCCAGCGTGACAATCGGCCGCTGGCTTTGATCGCCGGTCAGCAATCGCTCAACAACAAACAGCAGGGTAAAGAGCGCGCCAATCGGGATCGGCAGATACATCTCGCCATAGGTAACGGCGGGTAGCGAAGCCAGCGACTGCACCCACATCGCTTCACACAGGCTGTAGCTGGCCTGAAAGATTACCAGGCAGGTGATAATCATCAGCAGATCGCAGACCCGCAGCAGCAGACGCTGCAGGGCAGGTGACAGCCGATCGGTCATCATTGAGACGCAGATATGGGTCCCGGCGCGTAAGCCGACCGGCGCGCCGATAAAGGTAAAAATGATCATGCAGATAATGGCGACCGGTTCCGGCCAGGAGAGCGCCCCGTTCATCACGTAGCGGGCAAAAATCCCAATCGGGATCACCGTTACCATGATCATCAGCGCCACGGCGGCAACCAGCATGCACAGCAGATAGAGCCCATCCATCAGACGCGTATAAGCAGCCATAATTGATACCTGATTAAGCACGCCACACGGCAGTGTGGCGCGGGAAGGGTTATTTCACGTCAGCGATCCGGGTCATCAGATCCTGATATTTGCCGCCAAACTGATCGCGCACCGGCTGGGTGGCTTTGACGAAATAGTCGCGGTCAGTTTGCTGGAAGGTGACGCCGCCGGCTTTCATCTTCGCGATCGACTGTTCGGTATAGGTTGCCCACAGCTGACGCTCTTCATCCTGCGCCTCTTTACCGAGTTTCTTCAGTAGTGCCTGATCGTCAGGCTTGAGACGATCCCAGGCGCGTTTCGAGAACAGAATCATCTCTGGCTGAATGAAGTGGCCGCTCAGGGTGTAGTACTTCGCGACTGGCATATAGTTATGGGCGACAAAGGTCGGTGGGTTATTCTCGGTGCCGTCAACCACGCCGGTCTGCATGGCGCTGAACACTTCGCTGACGCCCATCGCCACCGGGTTGGCACCCATCGCTTTCAGCGTGGCCAGGGAGATGGCGCTGTTCTGTACCCGGATTTTCATGCCTTTCAGATCTTCGGGCTTCGCCAGCGGTTTTTTGGTAATCATGTTGCGTTCACCGGCGTCGGTCCAGCCGAGAAACACCATCCGGGCGTTGGGATCTTTATCGAATTTGTCGGCAATCTCTTTGCCGATTTCGCCATCCAGTACTTTGTGCATATGGTCGACGTCGCGGAAAACATAGGGCAGCGTCAATACGCTGGTTTCCGGCGCAATGCTGGTGACCGGTGCCAGCGATACGCGGATCATATCGATTGCGCCCAGCTGCACCTGCTGCAGGGTCTGATCTTCATCGCCCAACACGCCGCCGGCATAGAGCTTCATCTCCAGCCGTCCATCAGTTGCCTGCTTCAGTTTGTCGCCCATGTGTTGCAAAGCCACCACGGTGGGGTAGCCAGCCGGCTGCACTTCTGCCACTTTAATCACCTGTGCCGAGGCGGTGGCGCTCACCATCATTGCCGCCAGGGCACATGCCAGGCGTGTTTGGGTCATTCTCATTATGTTGTCTCCAGCAGAAGAAGGGCGGCGCTCAGGAATCCGGCGTGTGTAGCAAGGGGCCGCGTGCAGCCAGCATAGTGAAAACTGCCGCCGGAGAAATGCGCCGATGCTGATTGAATGAATGAGATCACATTTTGAAACGTTGTTTTAATAAATTTTCACGCAACATCACATTTTCGAAACGAACCTGCAACCTCTGGTGATATTGACGGCGTGGCAGGGCACAGCGAGTGCCAGAGTTTGTAAATACTAATGAGAACGACTATCAATTCGCCGTTATTTTGCTATTATTCGCGCTTGTCTCGCATCCCTGTAGATGAAGTTGGAGAAGCAGCGTGGTAGCCAGTGATTTGATGCAAACGGACCTCTCCGTTTGGGGCATGTATCAACATGCCGATATCGTGGTAAAGGTGGTCATGATTGGCCTGTTATTGGCCTCAGTCGTGACCTGGGCGATCTTCTTTGGCAAATATGCCGAACTGAGCGCCGCTAAACGTCGCCTGAAGCGTGAGCAACTGGCGCTGGGTGAAGCCCGCAATCTGAATGACGCCGCCCGCATTGCCCGGGAGTTCACCGCACACAGTCACAGCAGCGTGCTGCTGAATGACGCGCAGAACGAACTTGAACTCTCCGCTGGCGTTGAAGACACCAACGGCATTAAAGATCGTACCAGCTTCCGCCTTGAGCGCCGCGTTGCCGCCTTTAGCCGCCATGCCGGCCGGGGCAACGGCTTCCTGGCGACCATCGGATCGGTCGCGCCGTTTATCGGTCTGTTCGGCACCGTGTGGGGCATCATGAACAGCTTCATCGGCATCGCCAAAACCCAGACTACCAATCTCGCTGTCGTTGCACCGGGTATCGCGGAAGCGCTGCTGGCAACGGCAATTGGTCTGGTGGCAGCGATTCCGGCGGTGGTGATCTATAACGTCTTTGCCCGCATGATCGCTAACTACAAAGCCTCGCTCGGTGATGTGGCGGCGCAGGTGCTGCTGTTACAGAGCCGTGATATTGACCTGGGAAACGTCGCCACTGACGTTCCGCGTCCTGCGGCGACCCAGAAACTGCGCTTAGGGTAAGCTGTTATGGCCATGCGATTAAACGACGACCTGGAAACAGATGGCGAAATGCATGAGATCAACGTGACGCCGTTTATCGACGTGATGTTGGTTCTGCTGATCATCTTCATGGTGGCGGCGCCGCTGGCAACTGTCGACGTGCGCGTTAATCTGCCTGCTTCCACCAGCGCCCCGCAGCCGCGTCCGGAAAAACCGGTTTACCTGTCGATCAAGGCCGATAAACAGCTTTATGTCGGTAACGATCAGGTGACGCCGGAATCGCTGGTCAGCGTGCTGACCGGTCAGACCGGCGGCAACAAAGAGACCACCATTTTCTTCCAGGCGGACAAGTCGGTGGATTACGAAACGCTGATGAGCGTGATGGATCAACTGCGTACCGCAGGCTATCTGAAAATTGGTCTGATGGGCATGGAAACCGTGAAGAAATAGCGGGTTAACCGGCACAAAGAGAAGGCGGCTGATTCAGCCGCCTTTTTTATTGCCTCAGCCAGACCAGACGAAATCAGGCGAACCGGCTGTTACACCGATCGGTTATGCTGGTGAAACAGTCATGTTAATTATTTGTTACCACTCAACACAGTTTTGTCAAGTGCAATGGTGAGCCAGCTCACATTATTGCCGCATCAGGCAGGCTAAAACGGCTAAAAACCTTCAGGAAGCCGTTATGAGTCACACCCCGTCTTTACAAAAGTCGCCCAAAAGCGCGGCCAGAACCATCTTCAACGTTACCAGCGGTAACTTTCTCGAAATGTACGACTTTATGGTGTTTGGCTATTACGCCACCGCCATTGCCAAAACCTTTTTCCCGGGCGACGACCCGTTCGCCTCACTGATGTTAACGCTAATGACCTTTGGTGCCGGCTTCCTGATGCGTCCGCTCGGGGCGATCATTCTGGGGGCGTACATTGACCATCATGGCCGCCGCAAAGGTCTGCTGCTGACGCTGGGTCTGATGGCGATCGGTACGCTGACGATTGCGCTGGTGCCTGGCTACGCCACGCTGGGCGCGGCGGCACCGATACTGATCCTGCTCGGCCGCTTACTGCAGGGCTTCTCGGCAGGCGTTGAGCTGGGCGGCGTCTCGGTCTATCTGGCGGAAGTGGCGCCAGAAGGACGCAAAGGGTTCTTTGTCAGCTGGCAATCCGGCAGTCAGCAGATTGCGGTCATTTTTGCCGCGTTGCTCGGCCTGGCGCTGAATCATCTGCTGGCGAAAGAGGCGGTCACCGAGTGGGGCTGGCGCATTCCGTTTGTGGTCGGCTGCCTGATCGTGCCGTTCCTGTTCTATATCCGCCGGATGCTGGAAGAGACCGAAGCGTTCAGCAAGCGTAAACACCATCCGCGGATGACCGAGATTATGCGTTCGGTGGCCAGTAACTGGGCGCTGGTGCTGGCGGGGATGCTGATGGTAGTCACCACCACCGTGATGTTCTACATGATCACCGCGTTTACGCCGACCTTCGGCAAAACGGTGCTGATGATGAGCGATAAGCAGGCGTTCCTGGTGACGCTGTGCGTCGGCATCTCTAACCTGATCTGGCTGCCGCTGATGGGATCGCTGTCAGACCGCATCGGCCGTCGCCCGCTGCTGATCGTCTTTACCCTGCTGATGATTGCCACCACCTGGCCGGTGCTGCACTGGCTGGTGGGATCGGCCAGCTTCGCTCACCTGCTGGAAGCGGAACTGTGGCTGTCGTTTCTCTATGCCAGCTATAACGGGGCGATGGTGGTGTATCTGGCGGAAATCATGCCCGCCGAGGTGCGCGCTGCCGGTTTCTCTATGGCTTACAGCCTGGCGACTGCGCTGTTTGGCGGCTTTACCCCGGCGATTTCCAGCTACCTGATCCACGCCACCGGCGACAAAGCGATGCCGGGTGTCTGGCTGACCTTCGCCGCCGTCTGTGGCTTAATCGGCACGCTGCTGATTGGCCGGATGGTGAAGCAGTATCAGGCGCGCCACAGCGGTGCACCGGTCAGCGCCTCGCTCTAAAATGACAAATCCACCACCACGCTGTCGCTGTAGTTTCCGGCTGGCGGCGTGTTCTGGCTGGTCAGGACCCGCGCGGTGTAGTTAAAGCCGCGCGTCAGTCCATCTGCCGAAACCGCCGACGAGGTGGTGCTGCTCCAGCGCTCAGTCCCGCCCGGCCCCCAGCGGTTGCTGGTAGTGCTTTTGTAGATCTCATAGCTCAGTCGATTTGCGCCACTCGCCATGTTCCTGACGCTGCCGACCGGATAGCTGCCGTTGCTCAGGCCGACGGTATAGGTGCTGCCTTTGCTGCACAGTACGTTGATGGTCTGTGACACGCTGGAGAAGCTGCCGACCAGCGGCGCACTGCCAAAGCTGATATTCGGCGCGGTAATGGTGGTGCAGTCATTAGTCAGGATCGCCGTGACGGTAATCGGAATCACCCCGCTGCCGGTCTGTTCGCTTAAACAGAGATTACCGATCGCGATACTGGTACAGATGCGGTAAGTGACCGCCATATTCAGCGTCACCTGATATGTGCCCGCCGCGACCACCTGACCGGGCACGGTGCGCAGATAGATCGGAATCGTGAAGTTCAGGCTGCCGAGCAGGCCAGCCAGGTTGATCAGGGTTTGCGAACCATAGACAAACGGGGTGCCACCGACCGTCAGTTCAGTAGCGCAGGCGCTGTCGGTACAGAGCCGGACCGGTACATTGTCGCTGCCGGTATCGCCGCTGCGCTTCAGGATGCCGCGGGTGCCGTTACTGTTGGTGGCACCGGTCAGCTGAAAGGTGATCTGGTTATTGCCCAGCAGCGACAGCGCCGCACCGGCGCCACAGTTGACGTTGGCGTTGGTAGTGACAGCGCTGACGGTGCTGTTGGCGACAAAGGTGGTGACGGAGCCGAAGCTGGCCGTAGAGGCGGGCAGGGCGCAAGCGGCGTAGCCGAATGACGGCAGCAGCAACAACAGGCCGGCGAATAGCAGACGATTTATCATGGTGAGTTTCCGGTAGTAAAAGCATCAGCAGGATGGGCGGCGCTGCCAGCCGCCGCTGCCGGCAGCGCGCAGGTCAATGGCCCATAGGTTCTCAGCGCCTGCGGCTGACCGCCGGCAATTTGCAGTTCGGTATCACAGTGGCGGCCATCCGGCGTCACGACCTGTATCGGATTGCTGGCGGTCAGATCTTCCATCCAGACAATGCCATCCCAGCCGACATATTCGGTGGCGTGATTGGGGCGCTGCACCAGGCTCGACACCGGCAACGGCTGGCCCTGCGCATCGTGCAGGATCACGCTGGCGGAGCGCAGTTTTTCCACCGGGAAGTTGAGCAGATAACCGCTCTGACGTTTCACGGCAAAACGCTGCTCTACCCGCGGTGTGGTCATATCCGCGGGCAGGTCGAGGGTATCGATATCATATTTGGCCGGATAGTAGCTGCTGATCGACGGCACCAGCAGATAGCCCTGCTGATTGGTGCGGCCCATCGACTGGTTCTCGTAACGGACCGTGACGTCGGGATAGTTGGTTTTGACCAGCACAAAGGCGTCGTTAATCTCATTGGCGATAAACAGACTGTTGTCCATCAACACCAGCGCGCCGGAGAGGTCAGCCCACTGGGTGGTATTGTCATCATCGCCATAAAAGCCCGCCGAGGTATCGATCTGGTTGTTGCGATAGCGCAGACTGCCCTGACGATAATCCCCGCTGTCGCCGCTCTGATTGGCCCACGAGGCGTCCCAGGCGATGCCGCCGTCGCTGGGCATAGCGCGCGAGACATAGAGCCGCTGATTATCGCGCCCCAGCTGGTCGCGTTCGGTGCTGATGGCGGCACTGCCCTGTTCGCCGAATGGGATCACCAGCGAAATAGCACCGGTCCAGCTTTTTTCCTGCTGATCGCGGCTGGCTGAAACATAGAGGCTGCTGTTACCCCACAGATTTTTACTCCACGAGAGGTTCCATAACCGGGTTCGATCGCCGCGGCCACCGGTGATGTCGATATAGGCCGCGCCGACGCTGCCGAAGCGGTTGAGCGACACGCTGGCGCTGTACTGGGCGCTGCGGCGCGACAGCGCATAGCTGCTGCCGGCGTCAGTGCCGGCGCGGCTGCCGACCAGCGCCAGATTGCCAAAGTCGCGGCTGCGCTGTGTTTGCTGGGTACCGAGGTTAAACCAGCGGTTGTTGTACTGATAACCCCAGCTGTACTGCGTGCCGGTCTGGCCGTCGAGCTGGCTTTGCGCCACCGCGCCATTCACCACGCCCCAGCTGCCGACGCGCAGCAGGCCGCCGACGCCGCCCATTGCCAGACTGTCGCTTCCTTCAGCGTGGCTCTCCAGCGTCAGCCAGTCGGTCATACCGTAACGATAAGACCCGCTGGCCGCCGCCGCGCCATAATCAAAATTCTTTATCCCGTAGTTCTGGCGGATCGCCCCGGCTGAAAACGCGTAGTCGGACAATCCCGACTTCAGCAGGCTGCTGGAAACGTAGAATGGCAGGGTGGTGGTGATGCGCCGGCCAACCGCATCGGTGGTGGTGATCACCGCATCACCTGCGCCATTCACAAACGGTACGTTGGTCAGTGACCACGGCCCCGGCTGCACATTCGCCTGGCTGGAGCGATAGCCGTTAATAAACAGATCGACGGTCGAGGGCACAGCGGCCTGGCCGGAAAAGGCGGGCAGCGGATAGGTCACCAGATCGGGACGGACACCAAAGTCACGGCCAATCCGGACGCCGCCCAGCCGCACGCTGTTACTCCAGGCCAGTGAGTCGGTCACCAGGTCGCCGACCTGCCAGCTGATCGCCGCATTTTCGTTTTCATTGCTCCACCAACTGTCGTAGCGGATATAGCCGTCATCCTGATAGCTGTTGCTGCCCTCCAGCTGCTGCTGCCAGACGCCGTTGCTGGAGAACTGTCCGGCCGCACCAAACAGCCGCAGCTCGTTCCAGGCGGAAAGGCGGGTGCCGCTGTTATCGGTCCGGCTGGCATAGAGGTCGTAATTGATCAGCGCTCCATTGCTGGTGCGTCCGGGGTAGCGCGGTCCGTTTTGCGCCTCGCCAATCACCTGACCCGGCAGCCAGCCCGGCGGTACGGTGAGCAGCAGGCGCTGCCGCGCATCGTCATACTCTACTTTGACCTGCGGCAGCGCGCTGACGTCGATTTGTGGCTGCTGGCCCAGCTTATCCAACGGCAGACCGGCGCGCTGCAGGTCGCCACTGCGCAGCCAGAAGTGGCCGTCACGCTGCTCGACCGTCACGATGTCACCGCGCGCCTGCTGGTTAACCACCAGCTCCAGCATATATTGCTGACCGTTTCCCTGGTTTTGCAGACTGGGCGGCGGCGGCAGGGATGAGTAGGTCTCCGCCAGCGTGGTGCCCGGCGTCAGACAGCAGAAGACGCTGGCAACCGCCAGCGTACAGCGATGGAGGGGAAAAGGTTTCATCTGGCGCTTACTTTAGGGCAGCGCTGCGCCACGAATTCTTATTCACCTCTGCCACCAGTTCACCGCTTACCGCCGCGTTCAGCGGCCAGCGATAGGTGCTGTTAGCCAGCACGTAACCGTATAAGCCTTCGCCCAGCTTGCGGCCACCGACGGTGACGTTACTGAGGCGGGCATGCCCGTTGCCGCGGTTGGTTAGCTGTAACCAGCGTTTGCCGCCATCGCTGAGCGTCTGCCAGCTGAGATCGGGGCGGGCGCTGTCGGTGTTCAGGCCGTCGCCATAGACAAACAGCGGCACCGAATAGCGCATCTGGAAGGTCAGGCCGGCCTGGTTTTCACCCGGCTGGCGTGGCGTCGGGATCTCATCCAGCACCACCCGATAGGCCAGTTCATGACC
Organism: Pantoea brenneri; assembly: GCF_038594305.1. NCBI lineage: Bacteria > Pseudomonadati > Pseudomonadota > Gammaproteobacteria > Enterobacterales > Erwiniaceae > Pantoea > Pantoea brenneri. The sequence continues at coordinate 205,035 of NZ_JBCGBG010000004.1, forward strand.
GGCAGCCGGTGGGGTCTGCTTGATCAGCCGGACTAACTGCTTCTGGCCGGGCTCCATCCGTACCATCGGTGGACTGGCAACCACCTGCTGCTGCGTCTGGTACTGCTCCTGGCCATTGACCTGCTGCCAGCTGAAGACCCGAACCTGCATCATGGTGGTGGTGTTGCCGCGATTCTCCAGCCACAGCTCGCTAGCCTTCTCCGTCGGGTTGATGGCCGGATCGATCGGCCAGATCATCACCGAGTTGGCGGCAAAGGCCGGCGGCAGCAATGTGGTGCCGATCAGTAATAGCAGGGCGCGCAGTGACTTCATCGTCGTTTCCTTGTTGTTAATCTCGCCTCACCAGCTCAGGGTGACGGTCAGGGTGTCGGTATAGACGCCGGCGCGCGCGGTACCCGGCAGTTTTAGCTGGCCATAAATCGGCAGCGTAATGTTATTGGCATTGCTGTAGCTCAGCGGCACCGCCTGATTCACCGGAATGACCGTGGTGCGACTGGCGTTGCTGTAGAGCGTATAGGGAACGGTATTGCTGAAGTTCGGCAGTTTCAGGTTGCGCGTCGTGGTGTAATTGTTGCCCTGGTTAATGCTCATGCTCAGCGTGGTGCCCGGCGTGCAGGCGAGGTTGAGGGTAGTGCTTTGCACATAGCTGGCGCTGACAACGCTGGTTGACACTCCCGACTGGGAGCCAAAATTGAGCGTGCCAAAAACGCCGGTATTGGTACCGGATATCACGCAGCCTGCCACAATCGAAGCGGTTACCTGGAAAGTGCTGGTCGGCAGACTCCAGGCGCTAACACTCCATATCAGCAGGGACAGACCGCGTGCAATTGTCAGGCAGGACCGCGTGACAGCCACCCACATTCACCCGTGAATGCAGTTAATAGTTCACGGCGACGTTGATGGTATCGGTGTAGGTGCCAGCCGGGATCAGCGGATTGAAACCGCCGCCGATGACCCGACCGTAAATGGCATAGTTAGTGCCTAAGGTCGGATCGGTAGTGCCGCTGGCCGCAATCGGCGTGTTATTGGCAATCGCCGTGGTAAATGAGGCATCGCTATACAGCGTATAGGCGATTCCCTGAGCGTTATCTGAGCCCAGAACCAGATAGCGCGGTGAAGTGGAGGCCGTACCATAGACGGTGGCGGGCGCAGTATTACTGCTGGTGACCACCACGTTATAGTCCTGACCGGTGGTACAACGGACAAAAATACCGTTACCCGCCGCGCCGACCAGCGTGGCGTTCAGGGTATCGAAGGTTGCCGCACTGCTACCGAAGTTTAAGGTACCGAAATTAACCCCGGCGGTGGCTGACTGACCGTTGACCAGACAACCGGTGGTCAGCGTCAGCGTCGCGTTGATGGTTCCCGAGGTGGTCGCCGCCAGCGTTAATGACGGAAGTGCTGTGGAGATGCCCGCAGCGGCCAAAAGAAAAAGCTTGAATTTCATAATCATTCCTTACCGATTATCCAGAGTCAGTGCTTTTTCACCCGGTGTTAATTTAACGGTTCAACCCAAAAATAGAGAAAATAATCACAACGATGTAAGTAATGCCGGAGTCCTGAGAAATATCCTGGACTTAAGCTAAATGATTTATATCAGTTTTATTTACTATAGAACAGTTAAAGCGTCACGCTAATTACGCCCGGCTATTTTTCATTAATCAAATTGCCTGAAGCGCCGATAACCCAGTAACGGCAAGGCATTACAGGGAGACAGGAAAGCGAAAATCATAATTTTCTTCCCCTCTATCGTCCTTTCTGCTTCGGTGATATGTTCTTGCACCAATCAGACAAAATAACGTTTTACTGCTCAGCAGCGGCCAGCGATAAAAGTCACCCTGCACAGATAGCGGGTTGCCAGGACGGCAGGACAACATCAACCCTGGCGCTAAATAACTTTCACCCGCGGGTGTTTTCAGAGTGTTTTTTCAGGCTTTACACAGCGCCCGTTCACCGGCGGGTGGTGAGGAGTTACACATGCTACTGGTCTCGTGGGATAGCGTTCTGGTCTGCGTTTCGCTGATCGTCGCGTTTATTGCCTCTTTCACTGCGCTGGACACGGCGGGGCGGGTGGCGGTTTCCCGTGGCTGGATCGCCCGGCTCTGGCTGCTGGTGAGCGGTACCGCGATGGGCATTGGCGTCTGGGCGATGCACTTCATTGGCATGCTGGCGATGATGATGCCGATGACCCTGCGTTACGACGTCCGGCTGACTATTGTCTCGCTGCTGGTGGCGATTCTGGCGTCGATGCTGGCGTTTGGTCAGACGGTCGGTGGCGCCGACCTGACCCGGCGTCGTCTGCTGCGCGGCAGCCTGATCCTCGGCGCGGGCGTGGTGGTGATGCACTACCTGGGCATGTATGCGTTGCTGATCTCGCCGCAGCCTGAGTGGAACCGGCCGCTGGTGGCGCTGTCGATGCTGATTGCCTTTGTCGCGTCAGGCGTCGCGCTGTGGCTGGCGTTTCATCTGCGCCAGGGAGAATACAACCTGCTGATTATGCGCGGGCTGGCGTCGCTGGTGATGGGGATTGCCATCGCCGGGATGCACTATGTCGGCATGGCCGCGGCGGAGTTCAGCCACGTCAGCGCAATGCAGCATAACGGAGTCAGCACTCAGGGGCTGGCGGTGTGGGTCACCATTATTACGCTCATCATTCTTGGCGTCACCCTGCTGAGTTCCATGCTGGATGCACAACTGCGCGCCGCGCGGCTGACCGCCAGGCTCAACCGGGCCAATCAGGAGCTGCGCCAGCTGGCGATGCATGACAACCTGACGGCGCTGCCCAACCGGGTGATGCTGGAGCAGCAGCTGGATCTGGCGATCAAGCAGGCCACGCTGACTGACAGCCGCTTTGCGGTGATGTACATGGATCTCGACGGCTTCAAGGCGGTCAACGATACCTGGGGACATCACGTCGGCGATCGGTTGCTGATTGCCGTGGCGGAACGGCTGCGCAATCAGCTCAGCGAGGCGATACTGCTGGTACGCCTCGGCGGCGACGAGTTTGTGCTGATGGCCGAGGGTTACGATATCAGCGCCGCCAGCCAGCTGGCGCAACAGCTGGTGCGGGTGATTGATGTCGCCTTTGAACTTGATCGCTACTCGCTGCACGTGTCGCTCAGCGCCGGCATTGCTATCTTCCCGCTGCATGGCCGAAACAGGCAGGAGCTGCTGTTGAATGCCGACTCGGCGATGTACCACACCAAACATAACGGGCGCAACGGCTGGTGCCTGTTTGAACCGGCGATGAGTGCCGCAACCCAGCATCAGCTTGAGCTGGCGAACGATCTGTGGAAAGCGATCGAACGCCAGGAGATGCGGCTGTTCTATCAGCCTAAATTTCGCTCCAGCGGCCGCCTGCTGATGGGCTTTGAAGCGCTGCTGCGCTGGCAGCATCCGGTGCGCGGCTTGCTGATGCCGGACCTGTTTTTGCCGCGGGCGGAAAAGACCGGCCAGATTGTTGCGCTCGGTAACTGGGTGATTAATGAAGCCTGTCGCCAGCTGAAGATCTGGCATAATCAGGGACACAGCGACTGGACCGTCTCGGTGAATCTGTCAGCCTTACAGTTTCATCAGCGCGATCTGCTGACGACCCTCAGCCAAACGCTGGCGCGCCATCAGCTGCCGGCGGGCGCGCTGATGCTGGAAATTACCGAGGCCATCGCCATGCGCGATCCGCTCTTCAGCCAGCAGCGTATTGGTGAGTTGCAGCAGGCTGGCGTCAGTGTGGCGATCGATAACTTTGGTATCGGCTACGCTAATCTGCTGCATCTGAAACATCTGGATGCCAGTGAGCTGAAAATTGACCGCAGCTTTATCAACTGTCTGCGACCCGACAGCGAGGATGCCACGGTAGTGACCGCGATGCTGACGCTGGCTCAGAGCCTGAATCTGCGGATGGTGGCAGAAGGGGTCGAGACGGAGGAACAGCAGCGGTTGCTGACCGGCCTCGGTTTTGACGCGCTGCAGGGATATTTGCTGGGCAGGCCGACGCCAGCCGATCGGGTCGGCGAATTCAGCCTGCCGACGCCGGTGCCCCAGCTGACCGGCGTCTGACGATAGGTTTTAACGCTTGAACACATTGGAAACATGTATCGTGACAGGTTAATTATCCCGCAGATATTGCCGATAACCTGTACAACAAGACAATCCCTGATCCTTACTCACACCACCCAGCTGCTGGCACGGCTTTTCTCGGGAATGCACTATGTTAGTGACCTCATACGACTCTTTTATCGTCATCGTTTCGATTCTTGTTGCGATGCTGGCTTCGTTTACCGCGTTAGATATGGCGGGACGGGTGGTGCATTCAACCGGCAAGGTGGCGCTGGTGTGGCTGTTCGGCGGCGGTTTTGCCATGGGGATCGGCATCTGGGCGATGCATTTCATCGGCATGCTGTCGATGAACATGGAAATGGTGATGAGCTACAACGCCGGACTCACCGCGTTTTCAGCCGGTATCGCGGTCTGCGCCTCCATCTTTGCGCTGTGGCTGGTGTGCAACGGCGATTTGCCGTTACGGCGGCTGGCGGGTGGCGCGCTGATCCTCGGCAGCGGCGTGGTCGCCATGCACTATACCGGCATGGCTGCGTTGATGTTCTCACCGGGTATCGTCTGGAACTGGCGCTGGATCGCCGTGTCGGTGATCATCGCGCTGGCGGCTTCCGGCGCGGCGCTGTGGCTGGCTTTTAACCTGCGCGAAGGCCAGACCGGCCGGGTGACGCTGTTGCGTATCGGTGCCTCGGTGGTGATGGGCGCGGCTATCGCCGGCATGCACTACACCGGCATGATGGCGGCAGAGTTTCCGCTGCACAGCCACCCGACCACCCACGGCGTCAACAGCAACTGGCTGGCGATTCTGGTCACGGTGGTTACCATCTCAATCCTCGGCATCACGCTGCTGGTGTCCATGCTGGATGCCCGCATGCAGGCGCGCACCTCGATTCTGGCCAGTTCGCTGGCCGAGGCGAACCGTGAACTGGCCCAACTGGCGCTGCACGATAACCTGACGCGCCTGCCGAACCGCATTCTGCTGGAGGACCGGCTGGAGCAGGCGATCAACAAGGCGAACCGGGAGCAGACCCAGTTTGCGCTGATGTTCATGGATCTGGATGGCTTTAAGGCGGTTAACGACGCCTTTGGTCACCATATTGGCGACAATCTGCTGATTGGCGTCACCGAGCGGATGAGCCAGCAAATGACCGGCTACTACACGCTGGCGCGGCTGGGCGGCGATGAGTTTGTGCTGCTGATTGAGATTGACGATCCTAATGATGCGGCTGCGGTCGCCGATAAGCTGGTGAAAGCGGTCGATCGTCCGTTTGATATTTCGCGTTATGAACTGGTGGTGTCGCTCAGTATCGGGATTGCGGTCTATCCGGGCGATGGCGAGGATGAGCGTGAACTGATGTTCAACGCCGATGCAGCGATGTACCACACCAAAAACAACGGACGTAACGGCTACACCTTTTTCCAGCCGTCGATGAACCTGCTGGCGCAGAGCCAGCTACAGCTCAATAACGATCTCTGGCAGGCGCTGGATAACAACGAGCTGCGCCTGTTCTATCAACCTAAATATTGTGCGCCACGCGGGCCGATCCTCGGTTTTGAGGCACTGCTGCGCTGGCAGCATCCGCAGCGCGGTCTGCTGACGCCGGACCAGTTTTTACCGATGGCGGAGAAAACCGGGATGATCGTCGGCATCGGCAACTGGGTGATCAACGAAGCCTGCCGCCAGCTGCGACAGTGGCACCTGCAGGGCCATCCGCACTGGTCGGTGGCGGTGAATCTCTCGGCGCTGCAGTTTGAACAAAATAACCTGGTAGAGACCGTCACCCGGGCGCTGGCGCAGCATGAGATCCCACCCGAGCTGCTGACGCTGGAGGTGACCGAAACCACCGCGATGCGCGATCCAGATGAGAGCGTTCGTATCCTGACCGAGCTGACTAAGCTTGGCGTGAAAGCCTCGATTGATGATTTTGGCACCGGCTATTCCAGCCTGCTTTATCTGAAACGTTTACCGGCCAGCGAGCTGAAGATCGATCGGGCATTCGTCAATGAACTGCAGCATCACAGCGAAGATGCCACCATCGTCTCGGCGATAGTGGCGCTGGCGCAGTCGCTGCAGCTCAAAGTGGTGGCCGAAGGGGTGGAAACGCCTGAGCAGCAGGCTTTTCTGACCAGCCTCGGTTGTAACACCCTGCAGGGCTATCTGCTGGGTAAACCGATCCCGCCTGACCGGGTCAACGAACTGGCCAATTTTGTCGGCGATGAAAAAGTGGACATCAGCGCGGCGCTGAAGCCTGGTGAACCGCCGTTAGCGGCACAGGTTGCGCCAGCCTGACCCCTGCTGGCAAGATAAGTGGCAAGCCCGGCCTGTCATTAGCCGTCGTGCATGGTAAAGTCTCGCGGGTGAAAAAGGAGAGGCGACCCGTGGCGAAATACCAGCGATTGATGGATGAAATTCAGCAGCAGATAGAGGCAGGCATCTGGTTGCCGGGTACCCGTTTACCCTCGTTGCGCCAGCAGGTTGCGCAGCAGGGGCTTAGCCTGATGACGGTGCTGCACGCCTACGAGCTGCTGGAGAGTCAGGGCTGGATCGTCTCCCGGCCGCAGTCTGGCTACTACGTCGCGCCGCGTGCCTTAGCACCGGCACCGCTCAGCGTCACCATCAGCGAGCAGGTCGATATCAACGACTTTGTGTTTGATGTGCTGCAGGCGACCCGCGATCCGGCCATCGTTCCCTTTGGTTCCGCCTTTCCCGATCCCGCACTGTTTCCGCAACGCCAGTTGATGCGCTCGCTGGCAAACGTCTCCCATCAGCTGACGCCAACCGATGCGCTGCACAATTTGCCGCCCGGCAACGCCACTCTGCGGCAGCTGCTGGCGCAACGCTATGCGCGACAGGGCATTACCCTGTCGCCGGATGAGATCGTCATTACCAGCGGCGCGCTGGAGGCGCTTAATCTCAGCCTGCAGTCGTTAACCGAGCCGGGCGATTATGTGGTGATTGAGCAGCCGAGCTTTTATGGCGCATTACAGGCGATTGAGCGGCTGAAGCTCAAGGCGCTGGCGATTCCGGTTGATGCCCAGAACGGTATCGATCTGGTGCAGCTGGAAGAGGCGCTTCAGCGCTGGCCGGTCAAAGCGTGCTGGCTGATGACAACGCTACACAACCCGTTGGGCGTCACCTTATCAGCCGAGCGTAAGCAGCAGCTGGTGGCACTGCTGGCGCGTTACCAGGTGCCGATGATTGAGGATGATGTTTATGCTGAACTCTGGTCAGGCGACACGCCACCGCTGCCCGCTAAAGCCTGGGATCGGCAGGGTCACGTGCTGCACTGTGGCTCGTTCTCAAAGTCGCTGGTGGCCGGATTCCGCGTTGGCTGGGTAGCGGCCGGCCAGCATGCGCAGCGTATTCAGCGTCTGCAACTGATGAGCACCCTGTCAACCAGCGCGCCGATGCAGCTGGCGCTGGCCGATTTTCTCGCCACCCGACGTTACGACACCCACCTGAAGCGGCTGCGACAGATTCTGGCGAAGCGCCAGCAGATGGTGCGTCAGGCATTGCTGAAAGTGCTGCCGCCGCAGGCGACGCTGAGCGAAGCGCGCGGTGGCTATTTCCTGTGGGTAACGCTGCCGGACAACATCAACACCACGCAGTTGTATCAGCAGGCGCTGGCACAGGGGATCAGTATTGCACCGGGGCAGTTATTTTCGGCGGGGGAGCAGTTCAGTCACTGCTTTCGACTCAATACCGCTTGGCCGTGGGATACGCGGGCCGAGGCGGCAATTGAAACGCTGGGTAAGCTGATGGCGCAGGGTCAGACGCGCGCCGCTTCCTGATGTCCCCAGGTCAGGTAGTAGACATCATAAAAATCGACTTCGCCTTTTTGCGTCAGCAGGCGCTGGATACCGCTTTTAACCCGCTCTGGCGTCTCCGGCAGCGACAGGATACGTGACACCGCCTGCTCGGGAACCGGCTGGACGTAATACCATTCGCCGTTGTAGCAGACGCGCAGATCGAGCGCATCAATATCTTCGAAACGGTATTTAGGGTTGATATCCAGCAGCATTAAAAAGCTCATCACCAGCACGAACGCGGTGGCAAACCAGAAGGCTGGCCAGCCGAGCATTTCAGTCGTGAAGATCAGCGCGACGCACAGACCGTAGCACAGGTACATCACCGCCCACAGGCCGGGATGGTTTTTCAGAAATGAGAGGCTAAAGCGCGGCCGATTGTCGCGACGTTCTTCGCGGTTGAGCGTGGCGATCTCGTCGATCAGGATTTGTTTAATGGCTTCCATTTTTTTACCTCACTGTCATCTGTTAGCGATTAGAACAGATAACAGTCAAGAATATCAGAAACAGATTTGTGCACTTTTTATATAACAGTTGCCCTCATCACTGCGCCCGCCGCCTGACATTTTGCAACAATTTCGTGCAGTGATAACCACCATCCTCAACCGCTGCGCTATGGCGTCGCAACATTGTTAACGACACATTTGGCTTTAGTTAGCAATATCAGTTAATTATGTTAATTGTGCTGGCTGGCGCACATTGCATTGTGGCCGGGCTTTGCCACACTTAGAAAAAAACCGGAGAACCTGTATGACTGTTCAATCCTCCAGTCTGATGTTGCTGATGTCGTTCGCCGCGGGCACCTTCTCTGCCGGGGCTTCTGACAATCCCCAGCACCTGATGCTCGCCAGCCCGTCGGGCGGCGTGCCAAATAACCCGTTACCCCTGATTATCTGGCCGCGCGTGGCGCCGGATGAAGAAGAGGATATCGCTGCGTGGTTTGAAACCACCTTCGGACAACACGGCTGGCCGCCAGCCTGGCGCTATCCGATCTTTCCCTATACCCATTATCACCCGAATACCCACGAACTGCTGGGTGTGGCGGCGGGCTGGGCGGAAGTGCTGTTTGGCGGCGACAGCGGCCGGATGGTGACGCTGCGCGCCGGTGATGCGGTACTGATCCCGGCGGGCGTCGGCCACAGGCAGGTCAGCGCCAGCGAAGATTTTCTGGTCGTCGGCGCTTATCCGCAGGGCATGTCACCGGAAACGCTACGTGACGAACCCGCTAAGCTGAAAACGTCGCAGGCGCAGGTCAAAAACGTTCCGCTGCCGCATCAGGACCCGTTTACCGGCAAAGAGGGTGCCATGACCGATATCTGGCAGCCGATTGCCGCGCTGACCGCACAGCAATAAGCCAGAAACGGCTGCGAGTGCCTGCCAGGGCGTAGCCGCCCGATCGGCTGTCGCCACTCTGAAGCCAGGCTGTCACCGGGCTGTCATCAAACTGTCGTAGCGTTTTGCCCACAACGTTAACGGCAGGGGCAGAATGAGATGGCGGCAATTTCGTTAACCGGACTGCACAAAGCATTCGGGGCGCAGCCGGTACTGGACGCGATTTCGTTACAGATTCACCAGGGCGAGTTTGTTGCCGTTCTGGGACCGTCGGGCTGTGGCAAAACCACGCTGCTGCGGCTGCTGGCGGGTTTTGAAACCCTCGACAGCGGTGAAATCAGCATCGGTGAGCGGCGGGTCGCGGCTGACGGACTGCATCTGCCACCGGAAGCGCGCAATCTCGGCGTGGTGTTTCAGAACTACGCTTTATGGCCGCACATGACGGTGGCGGAAAACGTCGCCTACAGCCTGAAGGTCAACGGCGTGGCACGCGCCGAACGCGAGTTGCGCACCACTCAGGCGCTGACGCTGGTCGGGCTGGAGCGCTTCGCTGCTCGCCGGCCGGCCGATCTATCTGGCGGCCAGCGTCAGCGCGTGGCACTGGCCCGCTGCCTGGTCGCGCGGCCTACGCTGGTGCTGCTGGATGAGCCGCTGGCCAATCTGGATGTCCACCTGCGCGCCACCATGGAAGAGGAGTTCCGCCGCTTCCATCGTCACAGTGGCGCCACCTTACTCTATATCACCCACGATCAACGCGAAGCGATGGCCTTAGCCGATCGCATCGTGGTGCTCGATCACGGCAAAGTGATGCAGTTCGCCACGCCGCAGACCCTGTGGCGCGAACCGGCTAACGAGATGGTCGCCACCTTTATTGATGAAGGACGGGTACTGCCGGTCAGCGATATTGAACCGCTCGATCCAGGCAAGGCGACCGCCACGCTGTGCGGGCTGCGGGTATTGCTGCGCTGCTCGCCTCAGCAGCGTCCGCTACCGCACGGCAAAGCCAGCTTCCACAACGTCAGTTTCCGCCTGGCGGATAGCGATGAACGTCAGTTTGCCGCCCGCGTCGAGCGGATTATCTTCCGCGGCGGCTATCATCAACTCAATCTGCGCCCACTCAATCAACCGGATGTCAGCCTGTCGCTGACGCTTAACGATGCTGCATTACTGGCGGTGGATGACACCGTCGGCGTCGCCGTCGATGACGGCTGGATTCTTCCTGCATAAAGGGTTTCAGACACCATGAAAAGGGCTTTTCGCACCTCGTTTCACGCGCTGTTGTTGTTATCGGGCCTCACGGCCTCCTCTCTGTCGCTGGCGGCGGACGCGTCCGGCGGCAAGCTGGTGATCTACACCTCTCAGGCACCTGAAATTGCGCAACAGACCATCGACGCGTTTAAGGCCGCTTACCCGACAGTGGAGGTGGAGTGGACCCGCAACGGCACCACCCAGCTGATGAACGTGTTGCACACCGAGATGATGAGCGGCCAGGTCAAACCTGATGTGCTGCTGGTGGCCGACGCGATCAATCTTGGCGCGCTCAAGAAAGAGGGCCAGCTTTATGCCTGGCAGGATGCGCCGGTCAGCCAGCTTAATCCCGCCTATTACGATGCGGATAAAACCTTCTTTGGCACCAAGATTATCGCCACGGTAATCGCTTATAACACCCAGCGCGCCAAACCGGTCACCAGCTGGAAAGCGCTGGCAGTGGCGGAAAACAAAGGCCAGATTGCGGTGCCGAGTCCGCTCTACTCCGGCGCGGCGCTGTACAAGCTGCACACTGACATCAACACGCCGTCCATTGGCTGGGAATTCTATCAGCAGCTGGCCGCCATCGGCATCGCGCCGCAGGGCGGCAACGGACCGGCGCTGAAGGCGGTCGCCAGCGGCATGGATAAGTATGGTGTGATCACCGACGCCGATATTATCCGCGCCAGAAAACAGGGCTCGCCGATCGATCTGGTCTATCCGCAGGAGGGCGTTTCCTACGTCACCGAACCGGTGGCGATCATGAAGTCAGTGCATAACCTGCCAGCCGCCAAAGCGTTTGTTACCTTTATGCTGTCGGAAGCGGGTCAGCAGCTGGTGGCGAAGCAGGGCAACCGGCCGATCGATTCGCGCGTGGCGGCTCCTGAAGGTTTTGCGCCAATTGATCAGATCAAACTGCTGACGCCGGACGTGGCGAAAGCGGTGGCCGATGACGCTGCGGTACGCGAAACCTTTACCGAACTGTTTGGTGGCTGACGATGAGCGTGCTGGGCAATGAATGGCGTAGCAGCCTGGCCGCCAGGCGCGGCAGATGGCGGGCGGAACCGCTGGTACTGGCACTGCTGGTGCTGGCGATCGGCCTGCTGTCGGTGGCGCCGTTTGCCCGGCTGATCGTCACCGCGCTGGCACCCGATGGCGTGGTGGACAGCCATCGCCTGCTGAGATTGCTGGTCAGCCAGCGCGTGCTCAGCGCCACGCTGAATACGCTGGCGATCGGCATCAGCGCAACCCTGCTGGCGCTGCTGCTGGGAACGGTGGCGGCGTGGCTGGTGGCGCTGACCGATCTGCGCGCCAAAGCGGCCTGGGTATTCGCCTTTATCCTGCCGCTGATGATCCCGCCGCAGGTGACCGCGCTGGCCTGGATACAGGCGCTGGCACCGGGAAGCTGGCTGGCCGCGCTGGTCAGCGCGCTGGGGGGAACCTGGCTGGCTGCTGGCGAACAGCCGCTCTATTCGGCAACCGGCATGGTGCTGCTGCTGGGCCTGCACAATGCGCCGCTGGTGTTTCTGACGGTGCGTGCCGGGCTGCGCCGTTTGCCCGCTGAGCTGGTGGAGGCGGCGCGCATCAACGGTGCATCGCCCTGGCAAATTCTGTTCACGGTGATCCTGCCGCTGGCACGACCCGCAATCTTCGCCGGGGCGGCGCTGGCGTTTGTCGCCGCCGTTGGTAACTTCGGCATTCAGGCGATGCTGGGGATTCCGGCGCGGGTGCCGACGCTGATTACGCTGGTTTATCAGCAACTCAATACGCTCGGGCCGGGGGCGCTGCCCAATACGGCGGTCTATTCGATGCTGATTGCGCTGATTACGCTTGCCGGCATGCTGATCAGCAACTGGCTTGGCGGACGGCGTGACGTGCGGGTCAGCGGCTCGCCGCGTCCCTGGCACCAGCCGCTGCGGCGCGCCCGGCTGCCGGGTGAAATCCTTGCCTGGCTGTGGATGGTGATCACTCTGCTGCTGCCGCTCAGCGCCTTGCTGGTCACCGCCTTAACCCGCGGTTTTGGTCAGGCGCTGAATTGGCAAACCCTGACGCTGGAGAATTTTCAGCAGGCGCTGTGGGGCTATCCGGCGATCCGCCAGGCGTTCGTGACCAGCCTGTGGCTCACCGGTCTCAGCGCGATAGTGCTCAGCGTTATGGCGCTGTTTCTGGCGTTCTTTCTCAGCTGGCGTCGCAGCCGACTGGTGCGCGGGCTGGGGTTCGCCAGTGAGCTGACCTATGCACTGCCCGGCATTGTCACTGGCGTGGCGGCGATGCTGTTTTTCCTGCGGCCGCTGCCGCTGCTGGGGGTTTCCCTCTACGGCACGGTGTGGATCATTCTCGCGGCCTATCTGGCCAATTTCCTGGCGCTGGTGCTCAGGCCGACGCTGGCCGGATTCGCGCAAATCGAACCCTCACTGGATGAGGCGGCGCGCCTGTGCGGGGCGGGGCTGATGCGGCGGATGACTGATATTCTGTTGCCGCTGGCGGCACCCTCGGTGCTGGCTGGTGCGCTGCTGGTGTTCCTCACTGCGCTGAATGAAATACAGGTTTCGGTGCTGCTGGTGACTGCGCAAACCCAGACGCTTGGCCCGACCATTATCTTCCTTGATGAAGGCGGATCGGCACCGCTGGCGGCGGCGGTTGGCTGCCTGATGATTGGCGTGGTGCTGGGCTTAATGTTGCTGGCCAGCCGGCTGACGCGCCGTCTGCCGCAGGGGGTGCTGCCATGGCAAGCCTGACGGTAATCAGCGGCGTCGGCGGTAAACTGCCGGCCGCTTTCCTGCTGGAGGTCGAGGGCTACCGGCTGCTGTGGGATTTGGGCGCCGGGCCGGAGCCTGGCGTCCGGCCCGACGTCGCCGCCATCGGCCAGGTTGATGCGCTCTGCCTGACCCATTCCCACGTTGATCATGCGGCCGCGCTGGATAGCTGGGCCGGGATTGGTTCACCGCCGGTCTATGCCAGTGACATCACCTGGCAGCAGCTGGGCGAGTGCGGCGTACCGCCTGAGGCGCGACGCATCCTGCCGCTGCGTGGCCAGTGCGCGCTGGGGCCGTTGAATTTGTTTACCGGACGCAGCGGGCATTCGCCGGGATCGATCTGGTTTCATCTGCCGATAGCAGGTGGCATCACCTATATGGGCGACTGGAGCCGCGAATCGCTGCTGTTGCCGTTTGATTGCCCGCCGCGCGCCCGGCTGCTGATCACCGATGGCTCCTATGGCGACCGCACCCAACGGCTGGCGCAGCAGGTCGACGCGCTGGCGCTGGCAGCACGCTCGGGCGCGGTGGTCACGGCGCCGCTGCACGGACGCGGACCGGAGATGGCGTTGCAGCTCAGCGCGCGCGGGCTGCCGGTGGTGATGTGCCCGCAGGTGCGGGAAGAGGTGGCGCAGCTGCTGGCGCTCAACAGCCTGCCGGTTGCCGCCACGCTGGCACTGGCCAGATTGCTGCGCGTCGCCACCCCGGACTGCTGGCGACCGGACGCGGTAATCGTCGCGGCGGATGCGGTCGCCGACAGTGGCCTGGCGGCGCAGCTCAGCCAGCAAGCCGGGTTTCGCCTGATCTTCAGCAGCCACGTCTCCGCCGGAACCCGTGCCTTTGAGATGCTGCAAACCGGTACGGCACGCTGGTTGCCGTGGAACGTCCATCCACCGCTCGACGACCAGCTGACGCTGATCAGACAGACGGCCGCCCGGCAAGTGATCGCGGCGTTCGTCGCGCCGGAACAGTGTCAGCAGCTGATAAGACAAAGTCCGGCAACGCTCTGCTGGCAGCCTCATTATCCGCTCTGCTCGCGCTGGGAAAGCGTCGCCTGACGCATCGCCATTGCCGCGTCTCTCCTCTGGCTGACGCGGCGGCACGATTGAATATTTACCCGCTGCTGCCGATAAACCTCCTACTAAGTTTGGTGATTCTTCTTATTGCGCTTGTGATCCCGGCCCATTTCGGCTGTAGTCTGCGCACATTATTAAGAACATTCCTAAGCCACTATCCGGCTACACAGCAGCAGGCTAAAAACAATGGATAATAACGCTGATGTCATCTATCGCATGCTGGTACAAAGCGTGATGGATTACGCCATCACTATGCTAAAACCGGACGGCACCGTCGCCAGCTGGAACCCCGGAGGCCAGCGCACTCTGGGCTATACGGCAGACGAAATTATCGGCCGCAGCGTCATCTTGCTTTACAGCGAAGAGGATCGTCGCCGGGGCCTGCCGCAGCGCGGACTGGATCTCGCCGCCACCGCCGGACAGTATGAAACCGAAGGCTGGCGCTATCGCAAAGATGGCAGCGCGTTCTGGGCGCATGAAGTGATCAATCCGATGCGCAGCGATGCCGGTCAGCTGGTGGGATACGCCCAAATCATCCGCGACTGTACCCGGCAGCAGGAGCATCAGCGCAAAGAACGTGAGCAGGAGGCGCGCTTTCGCCTGCTGGTCGAAGGCGTCACCGATTACGCTATCTATATGCTCGATCACGACGGCAACGTAGTGAACTGGAATGCCGGTGCCCAGCGCGCCAAAGGCTACGTTGCCGAAGAGATTGTCGGCCAGCACTTCTCGCGCTTCTACAGCGCGCAGGATCGGCTCAATCATCTGCCGGCTCAGAACCTGCAAACCGCTTATCGCACCGGCCGTTTCGAAGATGAGGGCTGGCGCTATCGCAAAGATGGCAGCGCGTTCTGGGCGCACGTGGTGATCGATGCGATCCGCGACGATCAGGGCAAACTGATCGGCTACGCCAAAATCACCCGCGACTGCAGCGAGCAGCAGCGCATCCGTAACCTGCAGCGTGACCAGGAGCAGCGTTTCCGCCTGCTGGTCGAAGGCGTAACCGATTACGCTATCTATATGCTGGATATTGAGGGGCGGGTGGTGAACTGGAATGCCGGTGCCCAGCGCGCCAAAGGCTACAAGGCGGACGAGATCGTCGGCCAGCATTTCTCCCTGTTCTACAGCGCGCAGGAACGGCTGAACCGCACGCCGGAAGCCAACCTCGGTATTGCACTGAAGACCGGTCGCTTTGAAGATGAGGGCTGGCGTTACCGCAAAGATGGCAGCGCGTTCTGGGCGCATGTGGTGATCGACGCGATCCACGATGATGACGGCAAGCTGGTGGGCTTTGCTAAAATCACCCGCGATCGCACCGAACGACGTGAACAGGAGCAGCAGGTGCTGCGCGCCCGCGATCTGGCTGAGGCGCAGAGTGCGCAGAAAACCGCGTTGTCGAAGTTCCTCGACAACATCATCGCCAATATTCCCTCCTGCGTGATCGTCGAAGATGCGATCACCCGCGAGATCCTGCTGGTCAACGATCGTTCGCAGCAGCTGTTTGGCCTGTCGAAATCGCTGATCGTCAACAAACGGCCACACGAGTGTATGTCGCCCGAGCTGAGCGACTATTTCAACAACCTTGCCGATGTGGCGCTGCGCAGTGAAGGCATCCATCAGCGTGAGCAACTGCTGATGACCGCCAGCGGCGAACGCATTCTGCATACCCGCGCGACCGCGATCAATGGCCAGGATGCGCGACGTAATTACCTGATGCTGATTGTTGAAGATGTCACCGATCAGCGTGCCGCCGACGCCCGCATTCACCATATGGCGCACCATGACAATCTTACCAGCCTGCCCAACCGCATCCTGTTTCGCCAGCGTCTGAGCGAGGCGTTGCGCACCGCCAGCCAGACTGAGCGTCAGACGGCGGCACTCTGCCTCGACCTCGATAACTTCAAGAACGTCAATGACGCGCTGGGCCACCAGATTGGCGATGAGCTGTTACGCTCGGTGGCAAAACGTCTGCGTAGTACCCTGCGCGATCAGGATACGCTGGCGCGCATTGGCGGCGATGAGTTTGCCATTGTGCTGCCTTCAGTGACCAGCAGCGAGGAAGCCAGCATCGTGGCGCAGCGCCTGATCGAGGCGATTCGGCCGCCGGTTAATATTGAAGGTCATAACCTGTCGGTCGGACTGAGCGTCGGCATCGCGCTCAGCACCACCATCACCAATACGCCGGAACAGCTGCTGCGCTGCGCCGACATGGCGCTGTATGAAGCCAAACGCAATGGCCGTAATCGCTTCGAGCATTTCACCCTGGCGATGGATGACGTGGCGCGCAGCCGGCGCGTGATTGAGAATGATTTGCGCGATGCGATCAGCGGCGGGCACCTCAAGCTCTACTATCAGCCGATCACCAACGGCGACAACAAAACCATCATTGGCTATGAAGCGCTGATGCGCTGGCATCATCCGATCCGCGGGCTGATCATGCCGAACGACTTTATACCGATCGCGGAAGAGACCGGGCTGATCCACATGCTGGGGGCTTTCGCCTTGTATGAAGCCTGCCGTGAAGCATCAAGCTGGGAAGGGGTGCAGTCGGTGTCGGTTAACCTGTCACCGCTGCAGTTCAAAAACAGCTCGCTGGTCTCCGTGGTGGAAGGCGCGCTGACGGAATCGGGGCTCGACCCGGCCCGGCTGGAAGTGGAGATCACCGAGTCGGTATTGCTGGATGACTCGCTCGGCAATATCCGTACCCTGCAAAACCTCAAGGCGCTGGGGGTTCAGATTGCGCTGGATGATTTCGGCACCGGCTACTCTTCCCTGAGTTATCTGCGATCCTTCCCGTTCGATAAGATTAAAATTGATAAGTCGTTCATTAATGATATGGGTGACAGCCGCGAGGCGCTGGCGATTATCCGGGCGATTACCGGCATGAGCCGCAGCCTGGACATTCAGATCACCGCAGAAGGCGTGGAGAGCAACGAACAGTTCGCTAAGCTGCGTGATGAGGGCTGTACGCTGTTCCAGGGCTTCCTGTTCGGACGTCCGCAGCCTTCGGAGCTGCGGCTGAAAACGCTGGATTAATCATACAGGCCATGCTGCTGGACCGGCGCATGGCTGAGATTATCGCGGATGCGGCGCACCGAATCGCGCACCACCAGTTTACCATTCAGCAGCAGCGTGCCGGGCGGTGCGCCCGGATGCAGCCGCAGTTCCTGCAGCATTCTGACGGCCGCCGCGCCCAGTTCATCACGCGGCACCTGGACTGAGGTCAGCGGAATATCGTGGATGGCGGCCAGATTAAAGCCATCCATGCTCATCACCGAAATATCCTGCGGCACCCGCAGTCCGGCCTGCTCCAGCGCGCTGACCGCACCGGCCGCGATGTAGTCACCGCTGGCCAGAATCGCCGTCGGGCGCAGCGCTTCAGGGCAGTGGCGCAGATATTCACTCAGCCGTTCCGCCGCTTCATTGCTGCTGAAGCTGTTGAGGGTCAGCAGATGCTGACGGCTGTCAAAACGCAGATTCATTGCGTGCCAGGCGTCGCGCACGCCCTGCAACCGCTGCTCCATGGTGTAACGGCGCAGGCAGTGCAGCGACAGAATCTGCCGGTGTCCCTGCTCAAACAGGTAGCGCGCCGAAAATTCACCAATCAGCTGATGATGCGGCGAGACCGAAGGTAAACGCATCCGACGATCCCGGGCGTTAATCAGCACGCAGGGCTTGTTCATCTCTGCCGCCAGCTGGTGGATATGCTCATCATCAATGCCGATCAGCAGTGCGGCCTCGGTCTGCTGCATCTTATCGATAAACAGCGCCGCATCACTCTCAATCTCCTCCAGCGCGCAGTAGCGCAGCCTGACCTCATGCGGTTCCACCGCCTGACTGATGCCCTGAATCACCTTGTAGTAGAAAATGTCGCTGCGCACGTCAAACGCGCGTGGCGGCGCAAACACCATCAGATTATTCAGCAGCAGGCGACCACTGTGCAGGTTGTCCAGCACGCCCTGCTGCTGAGCAATGGCCAGCACCTTGTCACGGGTGGCGGGGCGGGTATTCGCTTTGCCCGCCAGCACCCGCGATACGGTGCTGATCGAGACGCCACTTAACGCCGCAATTTCACTCACTTTCAACCTTTGTTTCATTCTGTGATCGCCTTCAAATCTGCTGATGAAAAATTTTTCATAGCGTGCTGAATCGCGTCAGATAAGCGATTGACCACGCTTTTTGCGCTGGCGTTAGCCTGCCATGAAAAGAGTTGCAAAAAAGAGGCTGTACCCACGTTTCACACTTTTCTAACGTCGTTGCACAGACACGCGGTACGCCTGCCGGCGGTGTGAGTCATCAATGCATATCAGGAGTGGCACTATGAGCCTCGATTCAACAACCAAGCCGATCAGCGCCTCGCGCACGGTGCGCGTGATTAAAAATTTACGCTGGTGGATGCTGGGGATGTTTCTGCTGGGGGTGACGGTTAACTACATCACCCGCAACTCGCTCGGTATCCTGGCACCGGAGCTAAAAAACAGCCTCAACATGAGTACCGAACAGTATTCGTGGGTAGTGGCGGGATTCCAGCTGGCCTACACCCTGTTCCAGCCGGTCTGCGGCTGGCTGATCGATGTGATTGGCCTGAAGATGGGGTTCCTGATTTGTGCGCTGATCTGGTCGGTGACCTGTCTGCTGCATGCGGGTGCTGGCAGCTGGCTGCATCTGGCGCTGCTGCGTTTCGTGATGGGCGCGTCAGAAGCGGCCGCGACACCGGCCAATGCCAAAGCGATTGGTGACTGGTTCCCGAAACAAGAACGTCCGGTGGCCGCCGGCTGGGCAGGTGTTGGCTTCTCGGTCGGCGCGATGCTGGCCCCGCCGATCATCTACCTTGCCCACATCTCTTTTGGCTGGCAGGGCGCGTTTCTGCTGACCGGCGGGCTGGGTCTGCTGTGGGTCGGGCTGTGGTGGTGGGGCTATCACGCACCCGACCGCCATCCGCGTCTTTCCGATGAAGAGCGCGCCTTTATTAATCAGGATAACGAAGCGGTGGGTGAGAAGCTGCCGTTCTTTACCGCGTTAAAAGTGATCGGCAAAGAGAAGAAATTTTACGGTATCGCCATTCCGGCCTTCCTGGCGGAACCGGCCTGGGCGGTGCTGAGTTTCTGGGTGCCGCTCTATCTGGCGAACGAACGCGGCATGGATCTGAAACAGATTGTGATGTTCGCCTGGCTGCCGTTCCTCGCCGCCGATCTCGGCAGCGTCGCCAGCGGCTATCTGACCAAACTTTATGTGCGCTGGTTCGGCCTGACCCGGGTCAATTCAATCGTCGCCAGTTCCGTCACCGGCGCGCTGCTGATGGTCTCGCTGGCGCTGATGACGCTGGTTGACGATCCCTGGCTGGCGATTGCGCTGATTTCAGTCGGCGGCTTCGGTCACCAGGTGATCTCCTGCATGCTGAGCGCGCTGGTGGTGGAGCGCTTTGATCGCCGCCAGATGGCGACGGTTAACGGTATGCGCGGCTCCTGCGCGTGGATCGCCAGCTTTATTTTCTCGCTGATTATCGGTGTCACCGCCGATACCATCGGCTTCAATCCGCTGTTTGTGGCGATGGGCTTTTTTGACCTGATTGGCGCGGTTTTCCTGGTGATGTTGATCGCCGAACGCCGCCAGCGCCCGGTAAACCATTAAGGATATCCCGATGAAAACCCTGAAGAACTGGACACTGCATCAGCAGGCTGCGCATTTCGTTGAGCTGAAGGTGGAGGATCGTCATTTTCTGCGCATCTATGTGCTCGAAGAGGGACTGATGCGGGTGCTGCTGAAGCGCGACGGCCAGCTGGCGCTGAACCGCACCTGGAGCATTGCGCCCGGTCAGGATGTGCCGTGGCAGGGCCGCGATCGTGAAGCGCTGGACGGTTTTGCGCTGCCCGACTTTACGCTGGTGCATGATGCGCAGCAGGTACAGATCGGCACCGGACGGCTGCGGGTCACGGTACATCAGCCGCTCTGCCTGAGCTGGGAGCAGTTCGATGGTACAAACTGGCAACCGCTGGCGGCTGACCGTCATACCGGTGCCTATTTGCTGAACGTCCACGGCGACGGCGTCGAACACTATCAGCGCCGTCAGCCGCAGGATCGGGTTTATGGCCTGGGTGAAAAGAGCGGCGATCTGAATCGCGCCAACCGTCGCTTCGAGATGCGTAATCTGGATGCGATGGGCTACAACGCCGCCAGCACCGATCCGCTCTACAAACATATCCCGTTTACCCTGACGCAGCGCGACGGCGTCAGTTTCGGCCTGTTTTATGACAATCTCAGCAGCAGCTGGCTCGACCTCGGTAACGAACTGGATAACTACCATCTGCCTTATCGCCGTTATCGCGCCGAGGCTGGCGATCTTGATTACTACATGATGCTGGGGCCGACGCTGCTGGAGGTCACTAAAGCCTTTGTGCGACTGACTGGCCGCACGCTGTTTCAGCCGAAATGGAGCCTCGGCTACAGCGGTTCGACCATGCACTACACCGATGCGCCCGACGCGCAACAGCAGCTGCAATCGTTTATTCGCCTGTGCCGTGAGCATGAAATTCCCTGCGACTCGTTCCAGCTGTCGTCGGGCTATACCTCGATTAACAATAAACGTTACGTCTTCAACTGGAACTACGACAAAGTCCCTGACCCCAATGCGCTGAGCGAGGCGTTTCATCGTGCCGGCATGAAGCTGGCGGCCAATATCAAACCCTGTCTGTTGCAGGATCATCCGCGCTATCAGGAAGTGGCCGCGCAGGGGCTGTTTATTCGTGATTCCGAACAGGACCGTCCCGAGCGTTCGGTGTTCTGGGACGATGAAGGGTCGCACCTCGACTTTACCCATCCGCAGGCGGTGCGCTGGTGGCAGGAGAATGTCACCCGTCAGCTGCTGGAAAAGGGCATTGATGCCACCTGGAACGACAACAATGAGTATGAGGTGTGGGATGGTGAAGCACGCTGCCACGGCTTCGGTCAGCCGATCGCCATCAAGCATATCCGGCCGGTGATGCCGTTGCTGATGATGCGTGCCTCAATGGAAGCGCAGCAGCAGTTTGCGCCCGACAAACGGCCCTACCTGATATCGCGATCCGGCTGTGCCGGGATGCAGCGCTATGTGCAAACCTGGAGCGGCGACAACCGGACCAGCTGGCAAACCCTGCGCTACAACATCCGCATGGGGCTGGGAATGAGCCTCTCCGGACTGTACAACGTCGGCCATGACGTCGGCGGTTTTTCTGGCGACAAGCCCGATGCCGAGCTGTTTGTGCGTTGGGTACAGAACGGCGTGATGCATCCGCGCTTTACCATTCACTCCTGGAATGACGATCACACGGTCAACGAACCCTGGATGTATCCGGAGGTGACGCCGATGATCCGCGAGGCGATCCGGCTGCGCTATCGCCTGATGCCGTATCTCTATACCCTGGCGTGGCAGGCCAGTGAGCAGGATGAGCCGATGCTGCGTCCGACCTTTCTCGATCATGAACAGGACCCGCGCAGCTGGCAGGAGAATGATGACTTTATGCTGGGACGCGATCTGCTGGTCGCCAGCGTGGTTGAGCAGGGCGCGCGGCAGCGTGAAGTTTATCTGCCGCATAACGGCCAGGGCTGGTATGACTGGCACAGCGGCCAGTGGTTTGTCGGTGGTCAGCAGATCACGCTGGATGCGCCGCTCGATCGGCTGCCGTTGCTGGTTCGTGCCGGGGCGGTGATTCCGCTGGGCGAGTGTGAAAGCACCACCGATGCGCAGCGGGATACGGTCCGTCAGTGGCAGTTATGGCCGGCGCCCGCTGATGGGGTATCGCATGGAGAGGTGTTCGACGATGACGGTGAGAGTTATGGCTGGCAACAGGGAAATGCGCTGTGGCTGAACTGGACGCTGAGCAGCAGCGCCACGCGGATCGATTTGACGATTGAAAAACGCGGTGATTACCAGCCAGCATGGCGTGAAATCAGCCTGCGACTGCCCGCGGATGAAACCCGGCCGCTGTGGGTTAACGGCGAGCCAGCAGACGTTTACCGGCTGGACTAAACAGCGCAGCCGGTGGAAACACCGGCGCAGCAGAAAAAGGTCGGCCCATTTACCGGGCCGATAGTATTACGCGGAGTGGTTTTCGGTGCTCATCCGGCCAAGATCTTTATCGACCAGGAACAGACCGTTACCGCTGTTGCTCACCATTGCCAGTTTATCCAGCACGGTTTTGAACAGCTTCTCTTCTTCGTGCTGCTCAGCCACGTACCACTGCAGGAAATTGAAGGTCGGGTAGTCCTGTGAGGTCATCGCCGCATGCACCAGCTCGTTGATTTTGGTGGTGATCAGCTGCTCGTGCTCCAGCGCCTGCTGCAGGATTTCATTCAGTGAGGTGAAAGAGACCGGCGGCGCGGCAGTGGTGCCCAGCACCGGCATCGCGCCAGTGTCGCTCAGATAATCGAACAGGCGCTGCATGTGTTCCATCTCTTCACGTGAGTGCATTTTCAGGAATGAGGCGGCGCCTTCAAATCCTTTGTCGCTGCACCAGGCACTCATTTGCAGATAAAGATTAGCGGAGAAAAATTCCAGGTTCAGCTGGTCGTTCAGACGCCCAGTCATTTCAGCAGTCAGCATGGCCGAGTCCTTATAAGAATATGTTAAATAAACAGGTGAGAGGCGATGAATTATGCATCAAACATGTTAGCAATGTGAAGCCTTTTCGGCAAAACAGGCTAATTTATCTGGTTGATTTAAATAGAATTATTTCACAAATTGAATGCGACGGATTCTCATTTTTCATCAACCTTATGGCTTCACCCACTGGCACCATTATAGTGCGAAACCGGACGGTCTGACTGAATCATGCTGGTGCAGGCTGTTTTCCGTTGATTTAAATTCCAGCAATCTGATTTCAGCCGGCAAATATTATTTTGCTGGTTATCCCTCACCTGCTAATTAATTTCAGCCCGTGCGCACCGAATATTGCTCCGTCAGGCTGGCGATGGCGATAAATAATCAGTCTGCTGGCCGCTCTGGCATAAATCCTGCTTAGAACTTAGTTCCATATATTGAAACTTACCGCGCCGCAAAACCGCCGGCGGGTCAGCCTTATCGGGAGAAAATAATGTCGGAACAGAGTGTGGTTAAGGCGGAAAAGGTCAGTGCCGGAAAAGGCAGCTATGTGGCGTTAATTTTTGCCATTCTGTTTTTCTCCGGGCTGTTTTATCAGGTTGATGGGCTGAAATGGCTGGGGGCATTTGACTTCACCACGCTGGGCGGCAGTTTTGGCACCATGAAAGATCCTGCCAGCAACACCTTTCTGGGGGCTGGCGGACTCAGCGCCAAAGCAGGCTTCCTGTTTGCGTTATCCCTTACGCCGACCGTGATGCTGGCGCTCGGCGTACTGGAAATCTTCACCCACTACGGGGCGATACGCGCGGCGCACCGGCTGCTGACGCCGTTACTGAAACCCTTAATGGGTCTGCCGGGACGCTGCGGGCTGGCATTAATTACCGACCTGCAAAGTACCGATGCGGGTGCGGCGTTAACCAAAGAGATGTATGACCAGAGGCAGATCGGTAAAAAAGAGGTGGTGGTAATGAGCGCCTGGCAATATTCCGGCGCCGGTTTAATCAACAACTATTTTGCTATCGGTTCGGCGCTGTTTGCCTCAATGACGCTGCCAATCATCATCCCGCTGATTTTAATGCTGGTGCTGAAATTTGTCGGTGCGGCGATTACCCGCTTCGTGTTAAACAGTGTTTATAAAAAGGATTTCAGCGATGGAAACCAATAAAGTCGTCAGCGTCAGTAATAACCCGTTTGATGTGTTTGTCACCGGCGCGCGTAAAGGCTTTCATATTGCCATTCATAATCTGATGCCCAATGTGGTGATGGCGTATGTGCTGGCGGAAGTGCTCAATCTGCTCGGTATTATGCAGTTTCTCGGCCAGCTGTTTGCACCGGTGATGGGCGTATTCGGCTTGCCGGGCGAAGCAATTACCGTGCTGCTGACTGCCTGGCTCTCCTCGTCTGCCGGGACCGGTGTGGCGGTCAGCCTGCTGACCAAAGGGCTACTGACCGGCGCCGATGTGACCGTACTGGCGCCGGCAATTTTTCTGATGGGATCGCAACTGCAATATATGGGACGGCTGCTGGGTGTGGCCGATGTGCCAAAAAAATACTGGCCGCTGCTGATGCTGGTGAGCATCATCAATGCGCTGATCGCGATGTTTGTTATGCGTCTGTTTATTCAGGAGTGAAGCCGTGTCTGAGGTATTAGAGCATTACCATTTTCTGCATGAGATCCCGGAACTGGGATTCCAGGAGGTAAAAACCTCCGCTTACATCGCCGGGCAACTGGAGCAGGCGGGTCTGAAGGTGACACGCAATATTAATAACACCACCGGCATTGTGGCGGAGATCGACAGCGGAGTGCCCGGCCCGGTGCTGGCGCTGCGCGCCGATATGGATGCGCTGGGGCACATCATCGATGGCGTGCCCTGCGCGCGTCACACCTGCGGCCATGACGGTCACTCCTCGGTGGTGCTGACGGCGGCGACGGCGCTGCTGAAAGAAGGCGCTGTGAAGCGCGGCCGGCTGAAAATTCTGTTCCAGCCGGCGGAGGAGCTGGGCGCGGGCGCGCTGGCGATGGTAGAAGGCGGCGCGCTGGATGACGTGGAGATGATTCTGGGTTTTCACCTGCGGCCGCTGGAGGAGTGCGTGGTCGGGCAGGCGGTGCCTGCGGTACTCTACTCGGCCTGCAGTACGCTGGAAGCGGCCATTAAAGGTCAGCCGGCTCACGCGGCGCGCCCGCATCTCGGTGTCAACGCGCTGGATGCGGCAGTGCAGGCGGTGAATGCGGTCAACGCACTGCACCTTTCGCCGGGCCTTAACTGGAGCGTTAAAGCGACGCGTTTCCTGTGTGACGCGGGCGTGACCAACTCGGTGCCGGACGAAGCGCGGGTGGTGTGGGATCTGCGCTCGCAGGAAAATGCTCCGATGGAGCTGCTGAAAGAGCAGGTCACGCGCGCCATCGTTAACAGCGTGGCGGCGCTGGGGGCCACGGCGCAGGTCAGGGTATTGAAAGAGATGCCTGCGGCAGAGATCGATGATGAGGCGACGGCGGTGATCCGCGCAGCGATTGTCGAGGTGCTGGGAGAAGAGGGGTTGCTGCCGACTAAAACCACCCCTGGCAGCGAGGACTTTTTCTACTACCCGGTAAAACGCCCCGGCGTGAAGGCGGGCTTCTGGGGATTGGGCACCAACCTGACGCCAGGTCTGCATCATCCCGATATGCGCTTCGATCTCGATTCGCTGGAAATTGGCGTGCAGATCTTTAAAGCCTGCGTCCGCAAGGTACTGGGCTGATGATGTCGGGACGGGCGCTGGCCTGTCCCGGCCGTTTGTCGGGTTCAGCGACCTGAGCCACTGACCAAATCCCCCGCCTTCCCCTGTAGGCCGCGCGCGCAAAATATTGTATGCTATGCCGCCTTAAAGCTGACCAGGTAACCGGAATTCACGCCAATGTAACTTCGCGCTGACCCGCCGACGACGTAATGTCGCCTTCGGCACCGTTTACCCGCCGGTAAGGTTCTGCCGGCCACCGTGATTTATCAGCAGCGCCAGACAGAGAGCGCTGCTCCATTGAGAAGAATTCACTCATGTCTAATCCCTTTTTAGAAGAGGTGGCACGCCGCCGCACCTTCGCGATCATTTCGCACCCGGATGCCGGTAAAACCACCATTACCGAAAAAGTCCTGCTGTTCGGACAGGCTATCCAGACCGCCGGTACGGTAAAAGGCCGTGGCTCGAATCAGCACGCCAAATCCGACTGGATGGAAATGGAGAAACAACGTGGTATCTCCATCACCACCTCGGTGATGCAGTTTCCTTACCGTGAAAGCCTGGTCAACCTGCTGGATACCCCGGGCCACGAAGATTTCTCGGAAGATACCTACCGCACCCTGACGGCGGTTGACTGCTGTCTGATGGTGATCGACGCCGCCAAAGGCGTTGAGGATCGTACCCGTAAGCTGATGGAAGTAACCCGTCTGCGCGATACGCCGATCCTGACCTTTATGAACAAACTAGACCGTGACATCCGCGATCCGATGGAGCTGCTGGATGAGGTCGAAAGCGAACTCAAAATCGCCTGTGCGCCGATTACCTGGCCCATCGGCTGCGGCAAATTGTTTAAAGGGGTTTACCACCTTTATAACGATGAAACCTATCTCTACCAGACCGGTAAAGGCCACACCATTCAGGAAGTGCGTATCGTTAAGGGGCTGAACAACCCGGATCTCGATACCGCGGTGGGTGAAGATCTGGCGGCGCAGCTGCGTGAAGAGCTGGAGCTGGTGCAGGGCGCATCACACGAGTTCGAGCAGGAAGCGTTCCTCAACGGTGAGCTGTCGCCGGTATTCTTCGGTACTGCACTGGGTAACTTCGGCGTGGATCATATGCTGGATGGCCTGGTGTCATGGGCACCGCGTCCGATGCCGCGTAAAACCGATACCCGTACCGTCGAAGCCAGCGAAGAGAAATTTACCGGCTTTGTGTTCAAGATTCAGGCCAATATGGACCCGAAACACCGCGACCGCGTGGCCTTTATGCGTGTGGTGTCGGGTAAATATGAAAAAGGAATGAAGCTGCGTCAGGTCCGCACCGGCAAAGATGTGGTGATTTCCGATGCGCTGACCTTTATGGCCGGCGACCGCTCTCACGTTGAAGAAGCCTATCCTGGCGACATCATCGGCCTGCATAACCACGGCACCATTCAGATCGGCGATACCTTCACTCAGGGTGAAAACATGAAGTTCACCGGTATTCCGAACTTCGCGCCGGAGCTGTTCCGTCGTATTCGCCTGCGCGATCCGCTGAAGCAGAAACAGCTGCTGAAAGGGCTGGTTCAGCTGTCGGAAGAGGGTGCAGTGCAGGTGTTCCGTCCGGTACACAACAACGATCTGATCGTGGGTGCCGTCGGGGTGCTGCAGTTCGATGTGGTGGTGGCGCGTCTGAAGAGCGAATATAACGTCGAAGCGATCTATGAAGCGATCAACGTCTCTACCGCGCGTTGGGTTGAGTGCGACGATGCGAAAAAATTCGAAGACTTCCAGCGTAAAAACGAGGTTAACCTCGCGCTGGATGGCGGCGATAATTTGACTTATATCGCGCCGACCATGGTGAACCTGAATATTACCCAGGAACGTTATCCTGACGTCAGATTCCGTAAAACCCGCGAGCACTGATCGCACGCTATCCGGGCCATTCCAGCAGGAAATGGCCCTGTTTTCCCCGCTACAGACTCCTCCTAAAAAACGGCTTTTCCTCTCGTTTTGACGTGTGATCAACCAGTTAGCCAGGCAAATCGCGAAATGCCGTCTATGATTATTCTATCGGACGGCGGAAGAGACTTCTCTTGTCCTTACGTCCTGTAACCCAGCGGCGCCGTTTGCTGCTGTTGCGCCCACAGTTTTGGGCGAGTTAACTGATAGAAGGAATATATCGATGAACAAGACTAAGATTGCCAAAACCCTGATGGCTGCAATGATTGGCTCAGCACTGATCAGCGGCAGCGCGCTGGCCGACGAGTCGCTTTCCCAGAAAGCGTCGCAGACGGCAGACAGCACGGGTGCGAAAATCGATAGTTCTATGAAAAAAGTCGATGGTTATATGGATGACAGCGGCATCACCGCCAAAGCCAAAGCGGCACTGGTTGATGATGACGCGATTAAAAGTACGGATATCTCGGTAAAAACTCATCAGGGCGTGGTGACCTTAAGCGGTTTCGTCACTTCCCAGGATCAGGCTGAAAAAGCTGTGGCCGTGGTGCAGAAAATCGAAGGTGTTAAATCCGTCAGCGACAAACTACACGTTAAAGACAGCAAATCCCAATCGATGAAAGGTTATGCGGGCGATGCCGCTACGACCAGCGAAATTAAAGCTAAGCTATTAGCGGATGATATTGTTCCGTCGCGCAACGTAAAAGTTGAAACCACCGACGGCGTTGTTCAGCTTTCAGGGCAGGTTGCAAATCAGGCACAGTCAGACCGTGCTGAAAGCATCGCTAAAGCCATTGAAGGCGTGAAAAGCGTTAAGAATGACCTGACGGTTAAATCTTAATGGTAACCGTGCGGTCGCGTCACTGCCGGCCGCACGGATAAAAGATACCCATCCGGGGATGAAATAAGCAGTTCGATTTTCAATAGGGTAAGGAGAGGCTTATGTTTCGTTGGGGCATTATTTTTCTGGTGATCGCACTGATTGCTGCAGCGTTAGGTTTTGGTGGTTTAGCAGGTACAGCAGCATGGGCAGCTAAAGTTGTCTTCGTTGTTGGTATTATTCTGTTCCTCATCAGCCTGTTTACCGGCCGTAAAAAGCTTTAGCCGATGAGTCCTGCAGTTTAATGCAAAGCAAGTAAGCATAAAGCGGAGACCAGTCATCTGTAGCCAGATCAGTGAGAAGCGGGATTTTTTCACACGGCTACATGGGCAGCCCCCCTGCGCGGGCTGTCCGGCTAAAGGATTGTATGACTGGTTCTCCGGAATGCTGCTGGATAGACGTTAACATCCATCAGCCTGCCCGTCGGAACCCCATCTGAGGTTCACACAGTGGGTATTCGCATTCCTGTTACGCTCGGCGCCATTGAACCTCTTGCGCTGACCCCTTTCAAATCGCATAAAATTGCGCTGGTCTGTGAAGGCGGCGGTCAACGCGGCATTTTTACCGCCGGTGTGCTTGATGAATTTCAGCGTGCCCGATTTAATCCGTTTCAACTGCTGCTCGGCACCTCTGCTGGCGCGCAAAACCTCTCTGCGTTTGTCTGCGGCCAGCCAGGCTATGCCCGCCGCGTGATCACCCGTTACACCACCAATAAACTCTTTTTTGATCCGCTGCGTTTTGTTCGCGGCGGTAATCTGATCGATCTCGACTGGCTGGTGGAAACCACCCGCAGTGAATTTCCGCTGGCGATGACCAGCGCTGAAAAAATGTTCTCGCGCGGGCTTGAGTTCTACATGTGCGCCTGCCGCAGCGACGACTATACGCCAGGCTATTTCACCCCTACGGCAGACAACTGGCTGGAGCTGATTAAAGCCTCCAGTGCCATTCCCGGCTTCTACCGGCTGGGCGTCAATTTCGAAGGGATTAGCTATCTGGATGGCGGCATCAGCGATGCGATTCCGGTGCGGGAAGCGGCGCGCCGTGGCGCAGACACCATTGTGGTGATCCGCACCGTGCCTTCTCAGATGTTTTATACGCCGAAATGGATTAAGCGGATGGAGCGCTGGCTAAGCACCGGTGCCTTTCAGCCGATGATTAACGTGCTCAATCATCATGAAAAAAGCTACCGGGAAATTCAGCAGTTTATTGAAAATCCGCCCGGTGACTTACGGATTATTGAGATTTTTCCGCCACATGTGCTGGCCAGCAGTGCGCTGGGCAGCCGTATTTCGTCGCTGAACCAGGATTACCATCTTGGACGGCGCTGCGGCCGCTATTTTCTCGCCACGCTGGGCCAGTGGTTAAGCGACGCAGAGCCACTGACGCCGCGTATCGTCACGCCGCCGGCACCGGTGGCCAATGCACCGGACAACCGCGAGATTATTACGCCGCCGCTGGCGGATAATGATGCGGATTACGATAAAGGATCGCTGGCATGAGGTTTATCGATACCCACTGTCATTTTGATTTTCCGCCGTTTGAGGGTGATACCGTCGCCAGCCTGGCGCGAGCCGCGGCGGCCGGCGTCGAGAAGATCATCATCCCGGCGATCGATGCCAGCCGCTTCAGCCGGGTGTGCGAACTGGCGGCCGGACATGCTGCGCTCTACGCCGCGCTCGGGCTGCATCCGATTGCCATAGAAGCGCATCAGGAAGCGCATCTCGATCGGCTGGAGGAGAAGCTTAAGCAGCGACCGCGCAAGCTGGTGGCGATCGGCGAGATCGGGCTGGATCTCTACCGCGACGATCCGCAGTTTGATAAGCAACAACGCTTTCTTGATGCCCAGCTTAAGCTGGCGAAACGCTACGATCTGCCGGTGATCCTGCACTCGCGTCGTACCCATGACAAACTGGCCCAGCATCTGCGTCGCCACGATCTGCCGCGTCGCGGGGTGGTACATGGCTTCGCGGGTAGTCTGCAACAGGCGCAGGCGTTTATTAAGCTCGGCTATGCGATTGGGGTCGGCGGCACCATCACCTATGAGCGCGCCAGCAAAACCCGGCAGACGCTGGCGCAACTGCCGCTCTCCTCGTTGCTGCTGGAAACGGATGCGCCGGATATGCCGTTAAAAGGCTTCCAGGGCCAGCCCAACCGGCCTGAACGGGCGCGCCAGGTGTGGGAGACGCTCTGCACCCTGCGCGACGAGCCACCTGAAGTCATTGCCGGGGCGCTGTGGCGCAACAGCCAGCAGCTGTTTCAGCTCGATCCCGCTTTTCCCGCCATCCTTAATCAACCCGCTAAGCTTTAACCTATGCCGGTCTGCGCGACTAAATGTGATAATAGTAACATTTGGCTGGCTGGCGTATAATGGGCTGTTAACGGCGTTAAATGCGATTCTGATCACGGTAAGCGTGGCATAATTGCATCATTTTCTTATTCCGATGTGACTGCTGGCACATAACAGGCCGCCTGACGGTGTTATTATTATAACATTCCGCCGGCCAGCCGGTGGATCGCACCCCGATCCTTTGGAGAGCCTCATGACCGATATCAAACAGCAAGCCCTGCGTGCCCTGAAACTGATGGATTTAACTACCCTGAATGACGACGACACTGACGAAAAAGTGATCGCGCTTTGTCATCAGGCGAAATCCCCGGCGGGTAACACAGCAGCCATCTGCATCTATCCGCGTTTTATTCCGATTGCGCGTAAAACGCTGCGTGAGCAGGGTACGCCAGAGATCCGTATCGCCACGGTAACCAATTTCCCGCACGGCAATGACGACATTGAGATTGCGCTGGCTGAAACCCGCGCCGCTATCGCCTACGGTGCCGATGAAGTGGATGTGGTGTTCCCGTACCGCGCGCTGATCGCCGGTAACAGTCAGGTCGGTTTTGATCTGGTGAAAGCCTGTAAGACCGCCTGTGCTGAGGCGAACGTACTGCTGAAAGTGATTATTGAAACCGGTGAACTGAAGCAGGAAGCGCTGATCCGTCAGGCGTCTGAAATCGCTATCGATGCCGGTGCTGACTTCATCAAAACCTCTACCGGTAAAGTACCGGTCAACGCCACGCCTGAAGTGGCGCAGATCATGATGAGCGTCATCCGTGATAAAGGCGTCAGCCAGCAGGTCGGTTTCAAACCGGCGGGTGGCGTACGCACCGCTGAAGATGCCGCCATCTATCTGCAACTGGCGGAAGATACGCTGGGTGCGGAGTGGGCCGATGCGCGTCACTTCCGCTTTGGCGCATCAAGCCTGCTGGCGAGTCTGCTGAATACTCTGGGTCATCAGAGCGAGACCAGCAAAGCCGGTTATTAAACTCATCCTGCGGCGGTCACCGATCGCCGCTGTCACACCGCATTTCCCTGAGCCAAGGGGGCTACCTTGTTCCTGCCACAAGAAATTATTCGCAAAAAACGTGACGGTCACGCGCTGACTGACGCTGAAATCCGCTTCTTCATCAACGGCGTCCGTGATAACAGCGTCTCTGAAGGCCAGATTGCCGCGCTGGCCATGACCATCTATTTTCATGACATGACGCTGCCTGAGCGCGTGTCGCTGACCATGGCGATGCGTGATTCCGGTACCGTGCTGAACTGGAAATCGCTCAATCTGAACGGGCCGGTGGTGGATAAGCATTCGACCGGCGGCGTTGGCGATGTCACGTCGCTGATGCTCGGACCAATGGTGGCCGCATGCGGTGGTTATATTCCGATGATCTCCGGCCGTGGCCTCGGCCATACCGGCGGCACGCTGGATAAGCTGGAAGCAATTCCAGGCTTCGACATCTTCCCCAGCGACGACCGCTTCCGGGAGATCATCAAACAGGTCGGGGTGGCGATTATCGGCCAGACCAACTCACTGGCTCCGGCCGACAAACGCTTCTACGCCACGCGCGACATTACCGCCACCGTAGACTCGATCCCGCTGATTACCGCCTCGATTCTGGCGAAGAAACTGGCAGAAGGGCTGGATGCGCTGGTGATGGATGTCAAAGTGGGCTCGGGCGCATTTATGCCAACCTATGAAGCGTCAGAGGATCTGGCGCAGTCGATTGTTGGCGTAGCTAACGGTGCCGGCTGCCAGACCACCGCGCTGCTCACCGATATGAATCAGGTGCTGGCTTCGTCTGCCGGTAACGCGCTGGAAGTGCGGGAAGCGGTGCGCTTCCTGACCGGTGAACAGCGTAACCCGCGCCTGCTGGAAGTGACGCTGGCGCTGTGCAGCGAAATGCTGATTTCCGGCAAGCTGGCCGCTAATGAGACAGAGGCGCGCCAGCAGCTGATGAAGGTGCTGGATAACGGCAGGGCGGCAGAAATTTTCGCCCGCATGGTGGCAGCGCAGAACGGGCCGGCCGATTTTGTCGAGCGCTACGATGCTTATCTGCCTGCGCCGACGCTGAGCAAGGCGGTCTATGCCGACCAGCCTGGCATTGTCAGCAGCATGGATACCCGGGCGCTTGGTCTGGCGGTCGTGGCACTGGGCGGTGGACGCCAGCGTGCCAGCGACAGCATCGATTACAGCGTTGGGTTAAGCGAAATGATCACTCTCGGTGAACGCGCCGATGCGCAGCGCCCGCTGGCTATTATCCACGCCAGCAACGAAGCGCAATGGCAACAGGCCGCCGCTGCGGTCAAAGCCGCGCTGGTGATCGGCGATACGGCACCAGCCGCTACGCCAGTGGTCTATCGTCGTGTGAGCGATGTCAGTTAACCGGGCAGTAATCGGTGCCAGCGGCAACGCATTCGGGTATACTGATCTGATCGCTTTTTTTTGACTTGTCACGCGCCATTGCGCAGGAGACTTGCATGAAACGTGCTTTTATTATGGTTCTCGACTCCTTCGGGATCGGCTCCAGTAAAGATGCCGATAAATTCGGTGACGCAGGTTCAGATACGCTTGGTCACATCGCTGAAGCCTGTTTCAAAGGTGAAGCGGACAAAGGCCGTAAAGGGCCTTTACATCTGCCTAATCTGACCGCGCTGGGTCTGGGTAAGGCCGCAGAGCTTTCGACTGGCCGCTTCCCGGCGGGCCTTGACCCGAATGCGAAGATCACCGGCGCTTACGCTTACGCCAGCGAAATCTCGTCAGGTAAAGATACGCCGTCAGGCCACTGGGAAATCGCCGGGGTTCCGGTGCTGTTTGACTGGGGCTACTTCAGTGATCAAGAGAACAGTTTCCCGCAGGAACTGCTCGATAAGCTGGTGCAGCGCGCTGAGCTGCCAGGCTACCTCGGTAACTGCCACTCTTCGGGGACGGTGATTCTCGATCAGCTGGGTGAAGAGCACATGAAAACCGGCAAGCCGATTTTCTACACCTCTGCGGACTCGGTATTCCAGATTGCCTGTCATGAAGAGACCTTTGGTCTGGATCGCCTCTATGCGCTGTGCGAAATTGCCCGCGAAGAGCTGACGGAAGGCGGCTATAACATCGGCCGCGTTATCGCCCGTCCGTTTGTCGGCGACAAAGCCGGTCACTTTGAACGTACCGGTAACCGTCACGATCTGGCGGTTGAGCCGCCGTCAGCCACCATGCTGAAAAAGCTGGTGGATGAGAAGGGCGGTCAGGTGATTTCGGTGGGTAAAATCGCGGACATCTACGCTGAGCAGGGCATCACCAAAAAGGTCAAAGCGACCGGTCTGGATGCGCTGTTTGACGCCACGATTCAGGAGATGAAAATCGCGCCGGATCACTCGATTGTCTTCACCAACTTTGTCGATTTCGACTCGACGTGGGGACATCGCCGTGATGTAGCCGGTTATGCTGGCGGACTGGAGCTGTTTGACCGTCGCCTGCCGGAGCTGATGGAACTGGTCGGTGAGGATGACATTCTGATCCTGACTGCTGACCACGGCTGCGATCCGACCTGGCAAGGCACCGAACACACCCGTGAGCATATTCCGATTCTGATTTACGGACCGAAAGTTGAGCCGGGTTCACTCGGTTATCGCGAAACCTTCGCCGATATTGGTCAGACAATTGCACACTATTTTGGCCTGTCCGACATGGACTATGGCAAGAACATGCTGTAACCCAGCGATTTAACAAGGATAAAGTAACAATGGCAACTCCGCATATTAATGCCGAAATGGGTGATTTCGCTGACGTCGTCCTGATGCCGGGCGACCCGCTGCGTGCGAAACACATTGCAGAAACCTTCCTGGAAAACCCGGTCGAAGTGAACAATGTGCGCGGCATGCTGGGCTACACCGGCACCTACAAAGGCCGTAAAGTCTCCGTAATGGGTCACGGCATGGGCATTCCTTCCTGCTCGATCTACACCAAAGAGCTGATCACCGACTTTGGTGTGAAGAAGATCATTCGTGTGGGATCCTGTGGTGCGGTCCGTGCAGACGTCAAACTGCGCGACATCGTGATTGGTATGGGTGCCTGCACCGATTCCAAAGTGAACCGGATGCGTTTCAAAGATCACGATTTCGCGGCGATTGCTGATTTCGACATGGTGCGTAACGCCGTCGATGCAGCCAAAAATCTGGGTGTTGAAGCCCGCGTCGGTAACATCTTCTCCGCCGATCTGTTCTATACCCCGGATCCGCAGATGTTCGATGTGATGGAAAAATATGGCATCCTCGGCGTGGAAATGGAAGCTGCTGGCATCTACGGCGTGGCGGCAGAGTTCGGTGCTAAAGCGCTGACCATCTGCACCGTATCAGACCACATTCGTACCCACGAGCAGACCACTGCGGCTGAACGTCAGACCACCTTCAACGACATGATTAAAATTGCGCTGGAGTCGGTGCTGCTGGGGGATTAATCCACCCGGCGGGTTAACGTACCCGCCTGCAGCCTGACGATCCTGCCGGGTCCTCTTCTGATGAGGAGGACCCGATCTTATTCCGCCTTACCCGTGCTGTAACATTCACATCAAATGACACACTTTTCGCCAGGCTTGTGCATCTTCGCGCTGGTACCCCGGCGATCGCGCTTTATCATGTTGCGGAACAACAAATAATAAATAACCGCCTGATAATGCTTTCTGATGAATTTTCGTAACTTCGACGCTGAAGAGAAACTGTTTGCCCGTCGCGCGACGGTGGCTTTTGCTCTGGTCTGTCTCTGCTTCACTATTCTTGCTGTGAACCTGTATCGCCTGCAGGTACGCGACCACAGCTACTACCAGACCCGATCCAACCAGAACGACATCAAAATGATCCCCATCGCCCCGACGCGCGGGCTGATTTATGACCGTAACGGCATCCCGCTGGTACGCAACGTCAGCTGGTACGCCATCACCCTGACGCCGTATAAAATCACCGATATGCAGGCTACGCTGCGGGCGCTGACGCCGATCCTTGACCTGACACCCGATGAGATTGAGACCTTTCAGCACGCGTTAAAACAGACCAGTCGCTACAAGCCGGTGGTGCTGAAAGAGGAGCTGAGCGAGGAGCAGGTAGCACGCTTCGCGGTTAACCAGTTTCGTTTTAGCGGTGCCAGCATCGAAATTTATCAGGATCGTGAATATCCCTACGGTGCCGATCTGGCGCACGTGCTCGGTTATGTGTCGAAAATCAACGATAACGACTACAAACGGCTAAATGCGGCGGGCATCGCCGAGAACTACGCCGCTGACCACAACATCGGGAAACAGGGGATTGAAGGCTATTACGAGACCCTGCTGCACGGTAAGCCGGGCTATCAGGAAGTGGAGGTGGATAACCACGGCCGCATTGTGCGGGTGCTGAAAGAGGTGCCGCCGTTAGCCGGGAAAAACCTCACCCTGACGCTGGATCTGCATCTGCAGCAGTACGCCGAAAGCCTGCTGGCGGGCCAGCGTGCGGCACTGCTGATTGAGGACCCGCGTGACGGTTCGGTGCTGGCGATGGTTTCCAGTCCCAGCTACGACCCCAATCCTTTTGTTAAGGGTATCAGCTATCAGGCCTACAAATCGCTGTTGCAGGATAAGGATCTGCCGCTGATCAATCGCGTTACCCAGGGCCTTTATCCTCCCGCCTCGACGGTGAAGCCCTATATGGCGATGTCCGCGCTGCTGACCCATGTCATTACGCCGCAGTCGCAATTCTTTGGCGCGCCCACCTGGACGCTGCCGGGCACCGATCGCCGCTATCGCGACTGGAAAAAAACCGGTCACGGCATGCTGGATGTCACGCGGGCGATTGAGGAGTCTGCGGATACCTTCTTCTATCAGGTGGCGTTCATGATGGGCATCGATCGTATTCACACCATGCTCAGTCAGTTTGGTTACGGCAAATCGACCGGCATTGACCTGAATGAAGAGTACAACGGCTTACTGCCGAGTCGCGAGTGGAAGCAGAAGGTGCACAAAAAAGCCTGGTATCAGGGCGACACCATTTCAGTCGGCATCGGTCAGGGTTACTGGATTGCAACGCCGATTCAGATGGAAAAAGCGATGGTGGCGCTGATCAATAACGGCCGGGTGATTGCGCCGCACCTGCTGCAGAAAGCGCAGCGCGGCAATCTGGTTGAGAACTATCAACCAAAACAGCCGGCGGCGCAGATTGGCGATCCGCATTCGCCGTACTGGTCACTGGTGCGCCACGCGATGTTTGGTATGGCCAATGCACCTAACGGCACCGGTTATAAATATTTTCATACCGCACCTTATGGTATCGCAGCGAAAAGTGGCACCTCGCAGGTGTTTGGTCTGCGACAGAACCAGACTTATAACGCCAAAATGATCCCGGTACGGCTGCGCGATCATATCTTCTATACCGCGTTTGCGCCGTTTAACGCGCCAAAAGTGGCGGTGACGCTGATTCTGGAAAATGGCGGTGGGGAAGGGGTAACGGCAGCGCCGGTGATGCGTGCCATTCTGGATCACATCTTTATCCCGCCCGTGCCGGAAGCACCAGAAGCGCCGGTGGCGGCAGAGAAGAAGTAGCGGTGCAGGGGTAAAAAGAGGCCGCAGCCCCTTTGATGTTAAGATTTCAGCGTCTCCGTGACGTGGCTGATAGCGCGCACCACATCCGTTGCGCCTTCACGAATTTCCGCAATAACGCCGCCCGCTTCCTGCGCCAGCTGCACGCCCTGATCGGCACGCTTCAGGTTCGATTCAATCCCCTTCAGCGCCTTATTCGCCAGCGAGTGGTTTTGCTGCACCCGGTTCTCAATCTCTGCGGTGGCGCGGTTGATGTTAGCCGCCAGCGTTCTGACTTCATTGGCGACTACGGCAAAACTGCGCCCATGAGTACCTGCTCGCGCCGCTTCAATCGCCGCATTCAGCGCCAGCAGATTGGTCTGATCGGCAATGCGGCGGATGCTTTCTACTATAAAGCCGATTCGGTCCGACGATTCGCTCAGGCCGGAGATATCTCCGGAAATTCCCTGTAGTTCGCCCGCCAGCGCATGCATGGTCTGTACGCTATGGGCGATTACCTCTGCGCCGACGCGGGTGCTTTCGTTGGTTTGCAGCGCGGTGTGATAAGCCCGCTGTGCCGCCTCGCGCTCCTGCTGATTCTTCTCGACCTGGGCGGTGACGTCAGTGGCAAACTTCACCACTTTATACAGTTTGCCCTGCTCGTCGAAAACCGGATTGTAAGTGGCGCGTAGCCAGACGGTACGACCCTGTTTATTCACCCGGGGAAACTGACCCGAGATAAATTCACCGCGATTCAACTGCTGCCAGAGTTCACTGTATTCGCGGCTGTTACGCATCGCTTCTGAACAGAACAGGCTGTGGTGCGCACCCTCAATCTCCTCACGACGGTATCCCATGGTCTTAAGGAAATTGTCGTTGGCTTTAAGCACCTCACCTTTCAGGTTAAAAGCGATCACCGCCATTGAACGCTCAATCGCATTGGTCATCGCGCGCTGTTCCTGCGCATCGTTGATGTGGCCGGTGATGTCAGTCGCCAGCTTAACGATTTTAAATACCCGTCCGTGACGATCCTGCACCGGCACATAGTTGGCTTCGAGCCACACCGGTCGGCTGTTTTTCGCGACGCGGAGAAACTTGTCGCTGAAACTTTCGCCCTGGTTCAGTCGCAACCAGAAGTCGTTGTAGTCTCTGGATTGCAGCTGATCCGGCGTACAGAACAGGCTGTGATGCTGGCCATCAATTTCGGCCAGCGTGTAGCCCATCCGGTCGAGAAACAGCGCATTGGCACCGAGAACGGTGCCTTCGGGCGTGAACTCAATCATGGCGATCGAGTCGTTAAGGGAGGTGAGGGTTGCTG
Organism: Pantoea brenneri; assembly: GCF_038594305.1. Taxonomy (NCBI): domain Bacteria; kingdom Pseudomonadati; phylum Pseudomonadota; class Gammaproteobacteria; order Enterobacterales; family Erwiniaceae; genus Pantoea; species Pantoea brenneri. The sequence continues at coordinate 243,594 of NZ_JBCGBG010000004.1, forward strand.
CGGAGTGTGTACGCCTCTGCCAACTGAGGCGGGAAGCAATGCCTGATGTAATGGTGTAAAACATGGTGATCCTTATTATTAGTGTTGGTCTCGTCACATTTATCGGCCTGATAGCGCCACAATTCAGCCTCTGCGGCCATTCTGGTTGAAATTCCGGCAGCCAATAGCACGATTTTTACCGGCAGCGGCGGGGCGGGATGGCGGGTTTGATGGAAAAGCCGTCAGTCGATTTCATTTTGTTGAAAAGCGTTTGACGCTGTCGGGCCGCTTTGGTTTAATGCGCCCCGTTGCCCGAATAGCTCAGTCGGTAGAGCAGGGGATTGAAAATCCCCGTGTCCCTGGTTCGATTCCGGGTTCGGGCACCATCTTTAAAGAACCCGCCTCTGGCGGGTTTTTGCTTTTCAGAGCAACGAACCCGGCCCCGAAGGTTCGATGTACTCGCTACTTCCCTGTGGCTCGCCCTGCGGGTCTGCACGCCAGCGTGCGATGCAAAAATGCTCCCGGCATTTTTGTCCGGGTTCGGGCACCATCTTTAAAGAACCCGCCTCTGGCGGGTTTTTGCATTTCAGCCGCCGACTCATCCTTTCACGCGCTCTTTTTTACGCCGGTCTTGACTGAACAGATTTCACGGCGAAACTAATTTGCCGGCTCGCCTCTATGCTGTATTGCCAGGGCCGCACCGCCTGAAATCCTGTCCAGCCTGCAATTCGCCGCGACTAATCGTGTTTTATAAGCCTCTCTTTACACAATCAGCCGGACAGGCACAATAACCTCTTTTACTCCTCTGTTATGGCTATGTCAGAAGAAGCGCTGCGACTACAGATACTGACCCTGAAAAAGCATAATGCGCGACTGAAGCGTATAGCCCATGACGCCCGTAACAAGCTCAGCGCAGCCCTTGATGGTACTGGCCTCTGCCTGTGGCAACTGGATATCCCCAGCGGCAAGCTGGTGATCTTCAACCGACGCTGGGGCGCGATGCTGGGCTTTCAGCCGAAGGAAACCGACGCCAATTTCGAATCCTGGAAAGAGAGCCTGCATCCCGACGATGCCGCTGAAGTATTAAAAGCGTTTAACGATCATCTCGCCGGAAAAGCGCCCTATTATGAAGCGCTGCATCGGATGATCGCTAAAAATGGCAGTATTACCTGGGTGCTGGATCGGGGACGGGTCAGCGAATGGGATGAACAAGGCCGGCCGCTGAAGGTTACCGGCACCCATATCGACATGACCAAAGAGAAGCAGTATGAGGAACAGCTCGCGCTGCTGGCACTGCACGATCCGCTAACCCTGCTCACCAACCGCCATGCGCTGCAAAATCATTTTCGCGAACTTAAAGCTCAGGGTCCGTTATGCGTCGCGTTTATCGACTTAGATAATTTCAAACACGTTAACGATACCTTAGGTCATCGCAGCGGCGATGAAGTGTTAATCCATCTCAGCCAGCGCTTTATCGACGTCTGTCCGCCAGAGGTGATTATTGGCCGTCCGGGCGGGGATGAATTTGTGCTGCTGATACCGTTTTCACGGGATAACCCGCAGGTCAGCCAGCTGGCGCACGCCTGTCTGGATGCGGTCCTGACGCCGTTTGATATGGCTAATGGCCATGCAATGATTGGTGCATCGATTGGCGTGGCCCAGGTGCTGAGAAAGGATGATTTTGATTCTGCTCTGGCGCGTGCGGATGAAGCGATGTATCGCATTAAGAAAAACGGTAAGCGCGGCGTGGCATTTGACCCGCTTTATCCCGATCCTGCCTGAATTTCCTTTGCTGTTGGTCAACCCCTGCCCGATCGGATCGTGCTATCCCGTCACTCTGCGGGTCGACACCTGACACCATAGTAACGCTTGCTCAAACCTGCCTTCATCCATTCTTTACTCGCCTGTTTAGTGCGCATTCACACAAAAAAACATTTTTAGTACTAATCTGAGAAAAAACGGTCCACTGTCAGACAAAACATTTGTCGCGCTTCGCTTATTTAAAACGCCTTTCCGTCCCGCTTTTCTTCACTTTATTATAATATTTTTCGAATAAACAGGGCTATTTGATCATTTATTGATCAATCTGCTCAGGTTTTATCTGGTTTTAATCGTAACTGACGCTTCGCTTATTTTTTACAAAATTAAAAAGCCTTTTAAACCGCTTTCACGCTTCGCTTAGGTAAATTGATCGTTTGTTGATCATCTTCACTAACTGTTTCATATGACGACGTTATCCCACCGCTTCGCTTATATTCTTTTCAATTGGACTTTTTTTGAAAATGATCGATTAATAGAGTTCGCAATAGCTCTGGGAAGGCCTTTGATTTTCCATGGCACCTTTTTCAGTGGTTATGAAGATTAGTTGCGGAGCTTTATCAGCCAGTAAAGCTAATCGCCATAAATTAACCAAAATCAGGCGGAGTTTTCTATTTTTCCACCTTGATAGACGACATTTTATGGCTACATTTATATTTGCTGAATCGGCCTGATGAAGCATTAACTGTGCTATTTCTATTATTAAATCCAATGAGGAACACAGAATGACTCAATATCGTGGTGGAGCGGGAAATTTTGCTGCGGACAGAGAGCGTGCGGCTGAAGCGGGACGTAAAGGGGGCCAGAAAAGCGGCGGGAACTTTAAGAATGATCCCGAGCGCGCCATTGAGGCGGGTCGGAAAGGAGGCAAGGTAAGTCGCCGGAGCTGAACGTCTTTAACTCTGCTGTAACAGCAGTTACCATCATTTCGCTGGGCAATGTTAAATCTATTTAATTCTCCCGCATGATAATTACTGCCAGCATTATGTCAGCGCTTAATCAATAGCGGTGGCAGAGCGGTCGATTAAACCGGAAGGGGTATTCCCTTCCGGTTTTTTTATTTTTTGTGCTTTTTAACGGTGAGTTTTAATAACGTGCTGTACCGATTAGCCTGCCGGTTAGATTTGTCTGAGGTTTTTTAGCTGAGCAAATTTATACAACTTAATTTTTATTTGTACAGGTTTTCTATCTTAGCGAAGCCGTAATAACAAAAAACATTAGAGCTCTAACGTATTGCTGTAAAAAGGAAAATGCATTTTACATGCCACTTCTGGCGTAAATTCGTACCGATGCGGCGTGCGATATAAAAAATCTCCGCTAGAATTTTTAAGTGGCAACGATACGACTGGCGTTGCGTTATTTCTTACTTACGCAACTTTTCAATCAATGAGGCTATCTTATGACAGTGAAAACGCTAAACGATCTCTTCATCCATGATTTGTCTGATGTGTACAGCGCTGAGAAACAGATAACTCGTGCATTGCCGAAAATGGCGCGCGCTGCCAGTGATGAAAAACTTATCGCTGCGTTTAATCAGCATCTTGAAGAGACACGTGGCCAAATCGAACGGCTGGACCAGTTAGTGGAAGCCACGCCAGAGGTTAAAATCAAACGAATGAAATGCCATGCGCTTGAAGGTCTGGTTGAAGAAGCGCAGGAAATCATTGATTCAGTAGAGAAGGGCGAAGTTCGCGATCAGGGCTTAATTGGTGCGGCACAAAAAGTTGAGCACTATGAAATTGCTACCTACGGCACCCTGCATGCGCTGGCATTGAAACTGGGTTACACCCAGGCGGCGAAACTGCTGGAACAGACCCTGAATGAAGAGAAACAGACGGATGAGAAGCTCACTTCGGTGGCGGAATCCATTACTGTGTCTTAAGGAGTAGCAAATGACTGCAATCGAAAATTATCATGACTGGCTGCGCGATGCGCACGCCATGGAAAAGCAGGCTGAAAGCATGCTGAGCAAAATGTCTGGTCGTCTGGAGCACTATCCGGCGCTGGAACAACGTCTGGCTCAGCATCTTGACGAGACTAAACATCAGCTCTCGCTGCTGGAGCGGCTGCTTGACACCCACGGCATTGACCACTCCGTGATGAAAGACGTGATGGGCAAGATGGCAGCGACCGGCCAGGCGGTAGGCGGCATGTTCAATTCAGACGAAGTAGTGAAAGGCGCAATCAGCGGCTATGTCTTCGAAAATGCGGAGATCGCCAGCTACACCAGCCTGATTGCGGCGGCTGAGCAGGTCGGTGATGCCGAAGGCGTCAGAGTGCTGACTGAAATTCGTGAGCAGGAAGTGGCGATGGCTGAGTGGCTGCTTCAGCATCTGCCTGAAGTGACGCAGCAGTTCCTGCAGCGTGCAGCACAGCCAGGCGTTGAAGCTAAGAAATAATATTCAACGCGAAAAAAAGCCGGGCAATTCCCGGCTTTTTTTGTGGCTGATTGTCAGGTAAAGCGGTCAATGTCGGCTGACGCTCAACCATTCCACTCTTGCTGGCTTAATCCGCCATCAGGTGGCCATACATAGTCATCAGACGACGCGTAACGCCGTTGGTCCAGCCAAAACCGTCCTGCAACGGATATTCACCGCCGCCACCAGGACGGGCACGATCGCCGCTGATGTCATATTTCTCGACCAGCTTGTGGTGCAGCTGATAGAAATTATTCACCGTATTCAGCCAGTTCACCGCGATCTCACTCGCCAGCGTCTCTTCGCCATAGTTATTCAGGCCGACAATCGCCATCCACTGCATCGGGGCCCAGCCGTTGGGCTTATCCCACTGCTCGCCGCTTTCCACCATAGAGGTCAGCAGACCGCCGTTGCTCAACAGCAGGTGACGCAGCGCAATCGCCTGCAGATGCGCCTGATGCGGCGTGGCTAAGCCGACAAACAGCGGAACCACCGAGGCGGCAGTAAACGCACCGAAGCGCTCACGACGCCAGTCATAGTCACGGAACACACCAGCCGTGCTGTCCCACAGATAGCGGGTAATTGCGCGTTTACGCGCTTCCGCTTTTTTCTGCCAGGCCAGCGCCGTCAGCTCTTCGCCTTTGGCGTGCGACAGCGTCGCAATCATCAGCTCAAGCTTGTAGAGAAACGCGTTAAGGTCGATCGGGATAAACTGGGTTGTCCGGATGCTCGACAGGCGTTTCGGGTTACGCAGCCAGCGTGACGAATAGTCCCAGCCTGATGCCGCACCGGCACGCAGATCGCGATAGACTTCGCTCGCCGGACGTTTAGACTGGCGCGCCGTTTCCACATCCTCGATCCACGACTCATCGCGTGGCGTATCACGGTCATCCCAGTAGCGGTTCAGCAGCGAACCGTTCGGCATCCGCACCACGTGCCGATAGGCCTGGTTCGGCATCAGTGAGCCGGCACCGTCCATCCAGAACTGATACTCCTTCATCAGTTGTTCCTGATAACGCTTGGCACCGCGTACGCCATCCTCTTCAAACAGCTCGACCATCAGCGCAAACACCGGCGGCTGAGAACGGCTGAGATAATAGGTGCGGTTGCCGTTTGGCACATGGCCGTAGTTATCAATCAGCCAGGCGAAGTTATCCGCCATATGACGCAGCAGGTCATCACGGCCCGAGTCGGCGAGACCGAGCATGGTGAAGTAGGAGTCCCAGTAATAGGTCTCGCCAAAGCGTCCGCCCGGCACCACGTAAGGTTTCGGCAGCGGCAGCAGAGAAGAGTGCGGCATATGTTGCTGCGGCATTTTGGTCAGAACCGGCCACAGATCATCAATATGCTCGTTCAGCGTTTTATCCGGGTTGGAGACATAAAAGCTTTCATTTACGCCAGGCAGATAAAAGTGATCGGCGACAAAACGCGACAGGTCGAAATCACTGCTGCGTTTCTGACGACGATAGCGCATCAGCACATCCAGCGGATCGTATTTTGGCGAGCAGTCGGGGAAGGTTTTGCTATCCTCGAAAATGCGCGACATCTGAACGTGTTCAAACAGTTCCAGATAACGATCGGCAGGCGTGAGCGCATCCGGAGCCGGTAAGCCTTCAATCAGCTCGGGCTCCGGTTCAGAATCCTGCATGCGATCCAGTTTCAGTTCATGGGGATCGTATTGATACTCAACTTCCGCCCCGGCACGAACCTCTTCAAGTGCATTTAGTTGCTGGCGATAAGTATTAATAGCGGCCTCCTGAGCGGTCGGGGTTGCACAAAGGACAAATTATAGCCCTCTGATGCTGCGGTACAACAATGCAGAATATCTATGAACGTAATAATAATTGTCTATTAATCGGCGTTTTTGCATAAATTCCAGACAATTCAACCAAATATGCGGTTGTTCTTAAAAAACGCATTTCAGATGAATCTCTTAGTCAGCAAAAGAAAAAGATTTTGTCTGAAGAAAATCGGCGTTTATTTACAATTTGTAAGAGAAGTGTGGCGCGAAATCAGGTGCAAAAGATGGCATACGCAACGCCAGAATGGCATGAAAACGCGCCTCAGCCGGATGAAAAGGGCGGGCCAAAGTGGCCCGCTCAGGGAATAACGGCTTAGCGCTTCGCCAGTGCCGCGCCAATCACATCCTGATAAGGGGTGGTCGGACGCCCAATCAGCTGGCTCAGCTGGTGGGAGTCATCAAACAGCCCGCCTTGCTCTGCGCCCGCATCTGAGTCTGCCAGCATCTCTGCCAGGCCCTCAGGTAACCCTGCCGCTTTGAGAGCTGCGGCAAACTCCTGCTGAGACAGATTGACGTAATCCACTTTCTCACCGCTCTGAGCGGCAATCTCAGCGGCAAACTGCGCCAGGGTGTAGCTGTCGTCACCGGCCAGTTCATACACTTTGCCCGCCTGATTATCCCGGGTCAGCACTTCAGCTGCCGCATCGGCATAATCCTGCCGTGCCGCCGAGGCGATCCGTCCTTCGCCTGCCGCGCCAATAAAGGCATGATGCGCCAGCGCCGGGGCGATACTGGCGGCATAGTTTTCGCTGTACCAGCCGTTACGCAGCAGGGCGAACGGTATGCCGGAAGCCTGCAGCAGCGCTTCGGTTGCGCGATGCTCAACGCCCAGTCCCAGCGGAGAGCGATCGGCGTGCAGCAGGCTGGTGTAAGCAATGAAACTCACACCGGCGGTGCGGGCCGCCTCAATCACCGCTTTATGCTGGGCTTCACGCTGGCCCACTTCACTGCCGGAAATCAGCAGCAGCTTGTCGACGCCGGCAAAAGCGGCTGCCAGCGTCTCAGGCTGGCCGTAATCGGCCTGACGAACCACGACGCCACGCGCAGCGAAATCGGCCGCTTTGGCTGGCGTACGCACGGCGGCGACGATTTCGCCCGCCGGGACTTTTTTCAGCAATGCATCAATCACTAAACGGCCGAGCTGGCCGGTGGCACCGGTTACTGCAAACATGGTATCGCTCCGATTATTTCGCTGTTGGTAAAATCAATCCTGGGCTATAAACTAACTTTTCGTAAGTACTTACAGATGAGTTAGTATGGGGTTTGCAAAGTAAATGTCTGAAAAGCTAAGTGAAAAATTTATTAGGGGTGAATTGCTGAATGTGAATTGCCCCTCGCGCGAGGTGCTCAAACGAGTCACCAGTCGCTGGAGCGTCCTGATTCTGCTGGCATTGCAGGATCAGACGCTGCGCTTCAGCGCGCTACGGCGGGTTGTGGGCGGCGTAAGTGAGCGAATGCTGGCGCAGAACCTGCGTCATCTGGAAGAAGATGGTTTCGTGCAGCGCATCGCCTACGATGTGGTCCCCCCCCACGTGGAATATTCTCTGACGCCGCTTGGCCGTGAAGTGAGTGAGCAGGTGGTCGGACTGGCCGACTGGCTGGAGGTCAATCTGAGCCGGATTCTGGCGCAGCGTGAAAAAGCCCAGGCGGGCGGAGAGTAAGTCCGCGCTCAGCAGGCGCAGCGGCTCTGTTTTCCGCCGCACCTTTGCCGCCGCTGACGCCCGCCAGACGCGTGGGTCAGTGCAGATATTTTTCAAACCAGGCCAGAGTTCTTTGCCATGCCAGTTCTGCCGCCGGTTTATCGTAGCGAGGCGTCGAATCGTTGTGAAAGCCGTGATTTACGCCGGGATAGAGGCAGGCCTGATAGATCTTCTGGTGTTGCTTAAGCGCCGCCTCATAGGCGGGCCAGCCAGCGTTGATGTTGTTATCCAGCGCCGCATAGTGCAGCAGCAGCGGAGCCTGTATGCGCGGCACATCTTCCGCTTTCGGCTGCCGGCCATAAAAGGGCACCGCGCAGGCCAGTTCCGGAAAAGCCACCGCCGCCGCATTGGCAACGCCGCCGCCATAACAGAAGCCGGTAATCCCCACTTTTCCGCTCGCCTCCGGATGTTCGATTAAAAACGTCAGCGCGGCAAAAAAATCGTTCATCAGCCGGGTCGGATCGACCTTCGCCTGTAAGGCGCGTCCCTCTTCATCATTACCGGGATAGCCACCGACCGAACTCAGGCCATCGGGTGCCAGCGCGATGTAACCCGCTTTAGCGACCCGGCGCGCCACATCTTCAATGTAGGGATTCAGACCGCGGTTCTCATGCACCACGACCACCGCTGGCGGCTTGCCTTTGGGGTTAGCTGGCTTTACCAGATAGCCGCGTACTTCACCGTGCCCCTGCGGCGAAGGGTAGTGGATATACGCTGGTTTGATGTCGGGATCGGTAAACTCAACCTGGGTCGCCAGTGCATAGTTGGGGCTGAGCATACCGAGCAGCGTCGCTCCGGTCATACCGCCAATCGCCAGTTTCCCGGCCATCGCAATAAACTCTCGTTTACTGATGCGGCCATGGGCGTAGTAATCGTAAAGCTCAAGCAGTTCCTGCGGAAAATCCTGTGCGGTCAGACGTGCCATAGCAACTCCTTAACCCGGATAAGAGGATGTGTGCCACCTTACCAAAGCACAGCCTGAGCGCGCAGGCAACCTGCATGCAGCTGCCGATTAAAACGGCGGTAACGAAACGGCAGAGGGAAATAACTCACTCAGCCCGCTCACCCTGATTGCCGCTTATTAAACCGCTTCTGCTGCTGTGGGGAACAGAATATCCGTCGGGGATGCGCTGGCTGTTATTAGGATTAAGGATCCATTCCAATTTATTAACATATGCGCAGCCGGCAAATTGCCCGATTTATGCGGCTTCGCCTGCAATTATAATTGCGCTAATAGACAATCTCAGGCAAAAAAGCAAACAAAGCGGCAGGCAAAAATATCTGTCATTCTAACCCATTAAAAAGTAAGTCTATTTCCCTGGGTTATTGTCAAATTTGACCTTTCCCGGAACAGGGTTTATAAAATAATAACACCGAAAAACAGCAGCTTGAGGGCTATTTTTGGGTAAGGGGGGCCATAGCTGCCGGCTCATTTTAAACCGACAAATACCATAACATTCATGTCACATAACTACGCTGTAATTAACCTTTGCACCTTATTTTTAAATAAGTAATTCCCATGAAAAACAATGATCATAATCAAAAAAGACTGTTATAGTTTTCATTAACCCGATTGTTTCTGTTTCCTCGCTGCGAATAGTTTTAAATTTGCGGCGGGAATTACATTAAGCGCAACGAAATTAGTGCGTCAGGCTTAAGTTGTTAATTATAAGTAAATATGTGGTGTTCTATGTGGCAAAGAGGTAAGCAATGTTCGGATTAGATGCCTTTCATCTGGCGAGGATTCAGTTCGCATTTACTGTTTCCTTCCATATTATCTTTCCCGCCATCACCATCGGCCTCGCCAGTTTCCTGGCAGTGCTTGAAGGGATGTGGCTGAAAACCCGCGATCATACCTATCGCGATCTCTACCATTTCTGGTCGAAAATCTTCGCCGTTAACTTCGGTATGGGCGTGGTATCGGGTCTGGTAATGGCGTATCAGTTCGGCACCAACTGGAGCGGCTTCTCGCAGTTCGCCGGCAGTATCACCGGCCCGCTGCTGACGTACGAGGTCCTGACCGCTTTCTTCCTTGAAGCGGGCTTCCTTGGCGTCATGCTGTTCGGCTGGAATCGCGTCGGTCCCGGACTGCACTTCTTTGCGACCTGCATGGTGGCGCTGGGCACGCTGATCTCTACCTTCTGGATCCTCGCCTCGAACAGCTGGATGCACACACCACAGGGTTACATCATTGAGAACGGTATCGTGGTACCGCAGGACTGGTTTAAGATCGTCTTTAACCCGTCGTTCCCGTACCGGCTGTTCCATATGTCCGTGGCGGCCTTCCTCGCCAGCGCCTTCTTTGTTGGATCGTCAGCAGCCTGGCATTTGCTGAAAGGCAAAAACAACCCGGCAATTCGCAAAATGTTCTCAATGGCGTTGTGGATGGCGCTGATTGTCGCGCCGATTCAGGCGATGATCGGTGATGCGCACGGTCTCAACACCCTGGAACACCAGCCAGCAAAGATTGCGGCGATTGAAGGACACTGGGAAAACCCGCCAGGCGAAGCTACCCCGCTGATTCTGTTTGGTATCCCGGATATGGAGCAGGAGCGCACCAAATATGCGCTGGAAGTGCCTTACCTCGGCAGCCTGATTCTGACCCACAGCCTGGATAAGCAGGTCCCGGCGCTCAAGAGTTTCCCGAAAGAGGACCGGCCGAATTCCACCGTGATCTTCTGGTCATTCCGCGTAATGGTGGCGATGGGGCTGCTGATGATTACTCTCGGCGTGCTTAGTCTGTGGCTGCGTTTCAAAGGGCGTCTGTATGAGTCTCGTCCTTTCCTGTGGTTTGCACTGCTGATGGGTCCTTCAGGTCTGATTGCGATTCTGGCGGGATGGTTTACCACAGAAATCGGCCGTCAGCCGTGGGTGGTGTATGGCGTACAGCGCACCATTGATGCAGTCTCGGCGCATGGCGATCTGCACATGAGCATCAGCCTGCTGGCCTTTATTCTGGTCTACAGCTCGGTATTCGGCGTCGGTTATCACTACATGATGCGTCTGATTAAGCAGGGACCTGAAACCGGCGAAGGACACATTACTGAGCAGGGTGGTCCGGGCCAGAAGAAAACGCCGGCGCGTCCACTTTCGGCTGCCACATTTAAGGATGGAGACCACTAAGATGATCGATTTTTCAATTATCTGGTTCGCGATTATCGTCTTCGCCACCCTGATGTATATCGTGATGGATGGTTTCGATCTCGGCATCGGCCTGCTGTTCCCGTTCAATAAGGACGCGGGTGAACGCGACATGATGGTGAATACCGTCGCGCCCGTCTGGGATGGTAACGAAACCTGGCTGGTGCTGGGTGGGGCAGGGCTGTATGGCGCGTTCCCGCTGGCCTACTCGGTGATTGCCGATGCGCTGTCGATTCCGCTGACGGCGATGCTGATTGGCCTGATTTTCCGTGGCGTCGCCTTTGAGTTCCGTTTCAAAGCGGTAGAAGGGCACCGGGCATTCTGGGACAAGTCGTTCATTGCCGGTTCGATCATCGCGACCTTCAGCCAGGGTGTGGCCGTGGGCGCAATGCTGGACGGTATCCCGGTCGAAGGACGTCACTTTGCCGGTTCCGCGATGGACTGGCTGGCACCTTTCCCGCTGTTCTGCGGCGTCGGTCTGGTGGTGGCGTATGCGCTGCTGGGCTGTACCTGGCTGATCATGAAAACCGAAGATGAACTGCATCGCAAAATGTCAGCGCTGGCGACGCCGCTGGTGATTGCGCTGCTGGTGATTGTCGGCATCATCAGTCTGTGGACACCGTTTGCACACGCAGATATCGCGCAACGCTGGTTCAGCAAGCCTAACCTGTTCTGGTTCCTGCCGGTTCCGGTGCTGGTACTGCTTTGCTCGTGGGGTATCGTGCGGGCGATTAAACGTCAGGCGCACTATTCGCCGTTCCTGCTGACGCTGGCGCTGATTTTCCTCGGCTTCTCCGGCCTCGGGATCAGTATCTGGCCTAACATCATTCCGCCGTCCGTCACCATCTGGGCCGCCGCGTCACCGCCGCAGAGTCAGGCCTTTATGCTGGTCGGTAGCCTGCTGATCATTCCGATGATCCTTGGCTACACCTTCTGGAGCTACTACGTGTTCCGTGGAAAAATCAAAGCAGACGCAGGATATCATTGATATGAAAACCGAGCTCAGCAGCATGAAAGATCACAATGAGTCCAGGGCTCCGTGGTGGAAACGCGTGATGTGGCTGGTGGTTATCTACGCCGCAAGCGTGCTGGCACTGGGCGTTGTCGCTTCACTGTTCCGCATGATGATGACCGCCGCTGGGATGCGCAGTCACTGATTGTTACAGACTGTCGCCATCTTTACGGCGACGGTGCACAGGTAAGGCTGACTTCGGTCAGCCTTTTTTAATTAGTCACCTAAGCAATTAATGCGAAATCGTCGCCAGGAGACCGCTCCGGTCAGGCCTTTCCTTACAGACGGTCACATTTTTTGTTATCCTTTTGTGACAAATATCACCCTTCAATCCGCGTCGTAAATCGCCATCATGCTCAGTCAGGCCCTTAAGAAACAGCACATTAACGCTCTGGTAGAGTGGATAGAAGCCCATCTGACCGACGACATCAACATCGATCTGATCACCCTCAAATCGGGCTATTCCAAATGGCACATGCAGCGCATGTTCAAGGAGATGACCGGGCAAACGCTGGCCGCTTACACCCGTAAACGACGCCTGACGATGGCGGCGATGGCGCTGCGGTTGACACGAATGCCGCTGATCGACATCGCGGTACGCTTTGGCTTTGATAACCAGCAGAACTTTACCCGGGTGTTTAAAAGCCATTTCTCCCTGACGCCCGGCGCGTTTCGGCGCATTCCTCATCTACCGGTGAAAAACTTCCATGGCCGGATTCCGGTGCGTTCGCCAATTGAACGCGCAGCGCTGGTTGAGCGGGATGATGATCTGCTTCTGTGTGGCGAGACGCTGGAGTGGGAGTGCCAGTTTGGCGAGTATATTGCCGATCATCAGCATCGGGTGGCCGAGCAGGCGCGGCGGCTGGTGGCGCTGGCCGGCAGTCAGGCCCGGCACGGCTGGCTGGGTTTTCAGTATGGTCCCGGCCACTCATCGGCTGAGCAGCAGAATATCAGCCTGTTTCAGGCGCTGGAGCCGCAGCATGCGGCGCTGCTGGAAGGGCACCGTGAAACCTGGAGCGAGACGCGTGGATTGTATGCGCGGATTGACTGGAGTGGCACGCCCGAGCAACTGACCCGGTTCATTGCGGATATCTACTATCTGCACCTGCCGACGCTGGGCGTGGCGCGTCGCCAGGGCAAAGATCTGCTGCAGCTGGATTTTGCGCTCTGTAAACCCGACTGGCTGAGCGGTGTTTTTTCGATTCCGGTGACTCCAGCCTGAGAGTCAGCACGCTGCGTTAGCCCGATTCGGGCGGCATCAAAGCGACAAATGCATATTCCGTGCGGTAAACCGTGACAAACCGCACGATTTTATAAAATAACTTACCATTCTGGCGTAAAATCCTTCACCGAAACCCTGCTGTGCTCCATTCATCGTGCTTTCCTGGCGGGGCTGAAACAATCATCTGCATTTCTGGCCATTCCTGGCTAAAAACGATAAACGAAGAAAATTATGCGACGCTCAATGTTGTTCCTTATTTCAATGCTTTCGGCATTGCCTATGCTGGCTGCGGCTCAACTGGCAGAACCGTTCTCGCCACCCGCCGGGCTGCACCCGCATTCACAGATCTCTCAGCACGAAATTCTGGGCGACGGCCAGCTGCCGCAGCATAGCCAGAATAATCCTGCCGCATCCGGATTTAACGACACGCTGTAACCGTTCTGCCGGTAATCGAGTGACCGCCCGTTCACAGGCGCGGCGGGCATTACCGGCAGGATAACCCGCCTGTCACCTGCTGTGACGGTGATAGCGCGTCCCGTCGACCTCGCTCCTGTCTATAGCGCCACCAGCCGGTTATCAATTCGGTTTGCTTCTCCTGCCATCGCTGATCTGCACCTGATACTGACTCTCCGCTCTCGCCCGTCATCTGACGGCTGACCAGCCTTTTCGATCCTGACATGGTTGCCTGAAGGCGATTCAGATGCGCAGCCCGGGCGTAAAATATATCTTAATCCCGGTCGATCGCATTTTTCGTCATTGTGTTGAAGATATATCATAGCTAACCTGAGCCACTCAGATGAGAATGATTTTGATTCCATAATTTAGCTGATGCCCTGACGTGACGGGCATTCACCCCGTTTCAGGAGAGATCTTTTGCCAAACCCTAACTCTGATCGCCTTCCTCAGCGCGTCCGTAACGAACTGCGCTTTCGTCATATTCAGGTAGCGAGTAAAACCAACATTGCCGGTAACTTCTGGCGCATCGAATTCAGCGGCAGCGATCTGGCGGGCTTTACTTCGCCGGGCTTTGACGACCACATTAAGGTCTTCTTTCCTGCCACCGCCGGTGAAACGCCGGTACTGCCGCAGATTACTGACCAGGGGATTGTCTGGCCAGACGGTTTGCGTCCGGCGGCCCGTGATTACACGCCGCTGGCCTTTGATGGCGTCTCATCGCTGACGCTCGATTTCTATATTCATCAGCATGGCGTCGCCAGCGACTGGGCGAGCCAGGCGCAGATCGGTGACAGTCTGATCGTCGGTGGCCCGCGCGGCTCGCTGATTGTACCGACCGATTACGCGTTCCAGCTCTATGTCTGCGACGAAACCGGCCTGCCTGCTTTTGCGCGTCGTAAGCAGGATGCCCGCGCCCAACAGTTGCACCTGTTTGCCTATGCCGATCAGGCCACCGGCCGTGATTATTTAACCGATACGGCGGGGGTTAATCTGAACTGGCTCGGCAGCGGCCAGATGCAACTGGCGCAGCTCAGCCAGTTGACCGCCAGGCTGGATCAACTGGCGATACCGTCGGAAGATTACTTCATCTGGCTTACCGGCGAAGGCGAATTTGTTAAGGCGCTGAGCGATTACTTCACCACTCAGCGCGGCGTAAACAGCGACTACGTGCGGGCCGTGGCGTACTGGCACCAGAAGTAAGCGGGTCCGCCGCCTGTGTTGAATTTTGCCAGGTGGCGGACTACCATCAATCTCCTTTTCTTCTCTCCGGGCAGGCAATGAAAGACCATTCAGCATCTTCATCTGGCGATCAACCCACGCGCGCAGGCGGTTGCGGCAGCCGGCGTAAGCGGCGGGAAAAAATGCTGGAGGCGAGTGATATTCGTCTGCTGATGCTCCATTTTCTGGCGCAGAATGCCGCGCACGGCTATGAGCTGATCAAGTCGGTAGAGGAGTTGTCGAAAGGGGAGTATACGCCCAGTCCGGGCATCATTTACCCCAATCTGACGCTGCTGGAAGAGATGGAGGCGATTGAGGTGGTGGATGCGCAGGCCACCCGTAAAGCGTACCGGCTGACTGAGGCTGGTGAGGCGCTGCTGGCGGCCAACCGCGACCCTATTGCCAGCCTGATCGCGCGTTTATCGTCGCTGGCCATTCTGGTCAACAACCGCAGCATTCCGGCGGTAGAACAGGCAATTCACGACCTGAAAATGGCGCTCAATACGCGACTGGCGCAGCAGGATATCTCTGAGGCCGCGCTGCAGACGCTGATCGCGGCGCTGCAGGACGCGGCAGAAAAAATCACCCGCAGCTGAACGTTCTCCCTGGCGGGTTGCCAGCGGGCAACTTAGCTCACTTCAGACTTGTGCTTATCAATGTGACCCAGCGTACGATCCGGGAAACAGATGTCACGCACCCGCTGCTTCAGGCTGGTGGCGTCAGGGAAGCCGCCATCCCGTTTACGCTCCCACAGCAGATGTTCATCAAGGGTAATCTCAAAGATGCCGCCGGTGCCCGGCCTGAGCGTCACTTCCGCCAGATCGTCAGCGAAGGTGTGCAGCAGTTCCTGTGCCATCCACGCTGAACGCATCAGCCAGTTGCATTGCATACAGTAGTGGATAACGACCACAGGTTTTTGTGCCATAACTCTATTCCTTTAACGTATTGATAAATTACCGGTTAATTGTAGTTAACAAACTGTGCGCTGCAAGATAGAGTTAAATGTAAATAAGATTGATAATGATTAGCAATTGCATTAAATTCCGGATCATAATTTATAGTCAGAAATAAGTCCGATTTTACGGCTTTTGTGCCAGGCCGTTTTGATGATGCCAGTAAGCAAGTGAGCGAATACTAACAATTAATCAGGTAATTCGCGCCCATGTCACTACTTTTTCAGGGATTGACGCAACAGCGTCTGTTTAAACTGGCATTACTTGCCTCTGCCATCCACGCCACCTGCAGTTATGCCGCGCAGAGTGAATCTGCTCTGCTGGCGCGCACCGATAACAGCCAAAGCCCGTCCGAAACGGTGATGACGGTTACGGCGACCGAAATTAAAAAACAGGCGGGCAGCAAAACCAGCCTGTCGGCGGCCGATCTGCAACAGCGTGGGGCCACCGATTTTGGCTCAATCATGCGTTATGAGCCGCTGATCAGCGCCACCGGCTCGCAGGGCGGATCGTCAGCCGGCAAGAGCGGCTTTGATCGCGCGGGCTATACCGGCTACAACATTCGCGGACTGGAAAGTAACCGGGTCGGGCTGGATGTGGATGGCATCCCGTTACCCCAGGCTACCGGTCGCAGTTACGTCGGACGTGCCGGGCTGGACAGTTTTGGCATTGGCCGGGACTACATCGACCCTTATCTGTTTGGCCGCATCGACATTGAAAAGGGCGCTACTGCGGTGGATCAGCCCAACACCTCGATTGGCGGCAATGTCTCGTTCCGCAACAAATCCCCCGACGATTACCTGCGTCCCGGCAAATCGACCTATTTTGGCTACCAGAGCGACTACGATTCCGCCAGCCGCAGCTGGCATAACGGCCTTACCGCCGCGGCAGGCGACGATGAGCTGCGCGGTATCTTTGTCTACAGCCGCCGCGACGGCCAGCAAACCCGCAATAACAGCGGCACGCTGGATGCGTATCCTGCTAACTGGCACTCCGACGCCTTTATGAGTTCCGGTATCTGGCAGCCCAACGATGCGCATCAGCTGAGCGCCACCCTCGACTACTACCACAAAACCAATCACAGCCATTACGACAGCTGGGATACCTCAGGCTATACGATCTGGGGTACCGCACAGCAGCAGAGCGATACGCGGCGCTGGGGCATCAGCCTTGCTGATGAATACACCCCTTACAATGAGATCATCGACAGCCTGACCAGCCGTATTTACTGGCAACAAACTGAGGCGCACGACAATACCCTGATGCCGTCGAGCGCCACCGCCTGGCAAAACGTCTATTCCGATTACAACAGTGACACCTACGGAATCGACACCCGGGCGACCAAAACCCTGGGACGTCATGAGCTGAGTGGCGGACTGAATGCGCGGCAGGTGGATACCGAGCGGCCGTTCCGTCAGTCGCCGGCCCCCAGTGTTTATAGTGTCATCATGCAGCCGCAGGCCAACAGTCGCAGCTATACGCTGGGCGGCTACCTGCAGGACAAAATCAATTTTGATGCTGACGGACATAAAGCGGCGCTGATCCCCGGGGTGCGGGTGGCATACCAGAACACCAAACCGCGTGATGTCGGAACGCTGACCACCAACAGCAGCGTACTCGATGCCAGTGAAGTCTCCGCGCTGTACGGTTCGGCCAACACCGATACTCAGGTGTTACCGTCGATCGCCTTCCAGTACGATCTCACGCCTGGCCTGATGACCTATCTGCAATATACCCGCGGGGCGCAGTTCCCCAATGATACCCAGCTGTATGGCTCATGGAACCTCGGCTCCAGCTATGCTGGTACCGCGCAGTACGCGCTGATTGGTAACCCGGATTTAAAAACCGAGACCAGCAATAACTATGAGTGGGGCGTGAAAGGCCAGCTGACCGACGGTATTACGATTAATGCCGCGGCGTTTTATAACGACTACAAAAACTTTATCGCCTTTACCCGCTACAGCCGCGCGGCAAATCCGGGTAAGTTCGTTAATGTCCCCAGCAACATCTACACCACTTACCAGGCGGAGAACCGCGATAAAGCCTATATCTACGGCGCGGAAATCAGCAGCAAAGTGAACTTCGGCAGCTGGTTCCAGCAGGTGGATGGCCTGAGCGCCAGGCTGGCGTTTGGCTACACCCAGGGGGCGGCAAAGTCGAGCTACCTCGGCGACCGCTATATCGACCTGGAGAGTGTGGCCCCGATGAAAGCGATTGTCGGACTGGCCTGGGATGATGATGCGCGCGGCTACGGCGCGGCCGTCACCGCCACCTTCGTCAAAGGCAAACAGGCCAGCGCCACCAACCGTAACAGCTATGCCAATAGCGGCGGCAGCCTGACCGGATCCAGCACCGACTACATGCGGGTACCCGGTTACGGCATGGTGGACATGACGGCTTACTGGCGGATGACGCCACAGGTCAGGCTGAGCGGCGGGCTATATAACATCACCGATCGTAAATACCGGGATTACCTCAGCAGCCGTGAACTGACCAGTGCCACCCAGCAGGAACGCAACGATCAGGCGCTGGCGGTGATGCCGGGCCGTACTTTCCAGTTGGGCGTTAACGTCGATTTCTGATCACTGATGCCCGGTGCTGACGCCGGGCATCATCATGGGAGCACATCATTATGAATTCTGTTTATCAGCACTATCTCGCCCTGAAAGGCGAACAACCGAAAAAATATGCCCGTGACCTGGCGGCGTTGATCGGTATCAGCGAAGCGGCGCTGTGCGAGGCGCGAATCGGGATGGATGCCCGGCGGCTGAAGTGCGACTTTCCGGCACTGCTGAAAGCGCTGGAGTCGGTCGGCCAGACCAAAAGCATTACCCGTAACGCCTATGCCGTCCATGAACAGCTCGGCGAGTACAAAAACCTGCAGCTCGGTGCCCATGCTGGGCTGGTGCTGAACCCGCGTGCACTGGATCAGCGTCTGTTTGTCGCCCAGTGGCGAAGCGCGTTTGCCCTGCAGGAGCAAACCGCACAGGGCGAACGGCACAGTATTCAGATTTTCGATCGCCACGGTGATGCGGTACTGAAGATCTATGCGACCGATCAGACCGACCAGGCGGCGTGGCAGGCGTTGATCGCCACGTTTACCGAAGCCAGTGCGGCACCGCTGCAGGTGGAACCGGTCGCTACCGTCGCTCTTAACCCTGCGATCGATGCCGCTGCCGTCGATCGCGAATGGCGCGCCATGACCGATGTACATCAGTTTTTCAGCCTGCTCAGGCGGCATAACCTGTCGCGCCAGCAGGCGTTCCGCGCCGCCGGTGACGATCTGGCCTGGCAGACCAGCAACGATGCGCTGGCGCGTCTGTTGCAGATGGCGCAGCAGGCAGGTAACGAAATTATGATTTTTGTCGGTAACCGGGGCTGCACCCAGATTTTCACCGGCGCGATCGACAGGCTGGTGCCGATGGAAAACTGGCTCAACGTCTTTAATCCTCACTTCACCCTGCATCTGATGGCGGACCAGATCAGCGAAAGCTGGATCACCCGCAAACCGAGTGGCGATGGTTTTGTCACCAGCCTGGAACTGTTTGCTGCCGACGGCACGCAGATCGCCCAGTTGTACGGGCAGCGTAGTGAAGGCACGCCGGAACAGAAACGCTGGCGCGAGCAGATCGAGGCCCTGCGCGCGGCGGGAGCAATGGCATGAAATGGCTGACTCTGCTGGGCCTGCTGCTGGTGCTGCCTTCGCTGGCGGCGGAGCGGGTGGTATCGATTGGCGGTGACGTCACCCAGATTATCTATGCGCTGGATGCCCAGCAGCAGCTGGTGGCGCGCGACAGCACCAGTCTGCGCCCGGCGCTGGCCACCCGGCTGCCGGATGTCGGCTACATGCGCCAGCTCAATGCCGAAGGGATTCTGGCGCTTAAACCGACGCTGGTGATCGCCAGTGCGCAGGCTAAGCCGTCGCTGGTATTGCAACAGATTGCCCAGGCCGGGGGACGGGTTGTCACGGTCAGCGGCGAGAACAGCCTGCAGGCGATCCCGCAAAAAATTATCACTATCGGCCAGGCACTCGGCCATCAGAGCGAGGCGCAGGCGCTGGCACAGCAGGTAACGCAGCAGATCAGCCAGCTGCCACAGCAGACGCTGCCGGTGAAGGTGCTCTACATTATGGCCAACAGCGGCATGAAATCGATGGCGGCGGGTAAGCAGACCGCTGCTGATAGCGCCATCCGCAGCGCCGGGCTGGAGAATGCGATGGGCAGCGTGCCGCACTATCAGGCGCTGTCGCAGGAAGGGGTGATCGCTGCCGCGCCGGACCTGGTGGTGGTGGGTGAAGAGGGGTTGCAAACCATTGGCGGCGAACAGCGTTTGTGGCAGCTGCCCGGCCTGGCGCTGACGCCAGCCGGTCAGCAGCATCGTTTACTGGTGATCGATACCCAGGCGCTGCTGGGCTTTGGTCTGGATACGCCGCGGGCCATCGTCCGGTTACGTCAGGCTGCGGAATCTCTGATGCATGAACGGTAATACGCTGCGCGGGCTGGCGCTGATGACCATTATGCTGCTGGTATCCATGGTGCTGGCGGCCAACCTTGGCGCGATGTCCCTGTCGCTGCGCGCCCTGTGGCAGGCACCGCTCAGCGATATGATCTGGCAAATCTGGCTGAATATCCGCCTGCCGCGCGTACTGCTGGCGGTGCTGATCGGCATGGCGCTGGCGGTGTCGGGCGCAGTGATGCAGGGCGTGTTTCGTAATCCGCTGGCCGATCCGGGTCTGCTCGGCATCAGCAGCGGTGCCGGTCTGGCGGTGGCGCTGGCAATCATTGTCCCGCTGGCCCTGCCGCCGTCGCTGGCGCTGTGGCTGCCGATGATCGCCGCGTTTATCGGCAGCCTGCTGGTGACGCTACTGATCTTCAGTTTCAGCCGGCTGGCGCGCGGCAACCTGTCGCGGCTGCTGCTGGTGGGTATCGCCATTAATGCGCTGTGTGGGGCGGCGGTCGGCGTGCTGTCGTGGCTGAGCAACGATCAGCAACTGCGCCAGCTGTCGCTGTGGGGAATGGGCAGCCTGAGCCAGGCGCAATGGCCGGCGCTGCTGATTTGCGCGGTGCTGATTTTACCGGCGCTGCTGCTGTTACAGACCGGGGCGCGCCAGCTGAATCTGCTGCAGGCGGGGGAAGAAGATGCCCATTACATGGGCGTTGATGTGAAACGCACTCAGCACCAGTTACTGATCCTCAGCGCGCTGCTGGTCGGCACCGCGGTTTCGGTCAGCGGGGTGATCGGCTTTGTCGGCTTAGTGGTGCCACACGTGATGCGTTTTTGTCTTGGCAGCGATCATCGCTGGCTGCTGCCCGGCTCGGCGCTGGCCGGGGCGATCCTGCTGCTGCTGGCCGATACCCTGGCGCGCACGGTGGTGGTGCCGGCGGAGATGCCGGTCGGCCTGCTCACCAGCCTGATTGGCGGGCCGTGGTTTCTCTGGCTGATCCTGCGTCAACAGCGAGGCATCGAATGAACGAGTTACTGCAGGCCACGGATCTCTGTTTATTCCGCGACGGCAAGGCGATTATCGATCGGCTCGACGTGACGCTGACGGCCGGTGAGATGGTGGCGCTGATAGGCCCTAACGGTGCCGGTAAATCGACATTGCTGCGCCTGCTGACAGGCTTTCTGCCGCCCGATCGGGGGGAATGTCGTCTGGGTGCGGCCCGGCTGGCGGACTGGTCTCGCCATCAGCTGGCACGCCGCCGGGCAGTGATGCGTCAGCAAACCCAACTGACCTTTTCTCAGTCCGCCGAATCGGTGGTGGCGATGGGACGCGCGCCCTGGCCGGATACCGGCAGTCGACAGATTGTGGCTGAGGTCATGCAGCTGACCGGCTGTGATTCGCTGGCACAGCGCGACTACCGCCAGCTTTCCGGCGGCGAGCAGCAGCGGGTGCAACTGGCGCGGGTGCTGGCACAGCTATGGCAGGATGGCGCGCCGCGCGGCTGGCTGTTTCTGGATGAACCGACCTCGGCGCTGGATCTCTTCTGGCAGCAGCAGACGCTGCGTTTATTGCGACAGCTCACCCGTGGCGGTGAGCTTAGCGTCTGCGCCGTGCTACACGATCTGAACCAGGCGGCGTTATGGGCCGATCGCATCCTGCTGCTGCACGCCGGCAGGCTGGTGGCGCAGGGTACGCCGCAGGCGGTGATGACGGAAGCGACGCTGACCCGCTGGTATCAGGCCGAGTTGCAGGTCACGCAGGGGGCGGGCGGGCAGCCGCATATTCAGCTGCGGGTTTAGGCCGTTTCGCTTTTAAAACATTGTGTTGCGAAGTTATGTCTTGCCAGTTTTGCGCCATACTTGTGTTCCTGGGTGAGTTATTAAGGAGACAATAATGGCGCAATCATTAGACCAAACCGCTAAACAACTGGGTGAAATTTTACTCTCTTCCGGACTTCATCTTGCCACTGCCGAATCCTGTACCGCCGGATTGATCAGCATGACGCTGGCGGCGGTGGAGAACAGCGGCAACTTTTATACCAGTGGCTTTGTCACCTATAGCGAGAATGCCAAAATCCGCCTTCTGGGTGTCCGCCCCTCGACGCTGGAGCAGCACACGGCGGTCAGTGAACAGACGGTGCGGGAGATGGCGCAGGGTGCCTGTGCGCGCTCCGGCGAGCCGGTCGGGCTGTCGATCAGCGGCTATGCCGGGCCTGATGGCGGAGAAGATGGTACGCCGGCGGGCACCATCTGGTTTGGCTGGGTATTGCCGAACGGCCGCGACTACGCCGAGTGCCATCAGTTCAGTGGCGATCCCAAATCGGTGATGGAGCAGGGTGCGCAGTTCGCGCTGGAAGGCCTGATTAAACGGCTTCAGCTGCCGGTGGAATAAAGGCGCAATGCTGCGCCTTATCCGGCAGGGGTAATTGCCTTAGCGACAGTCGACGATCAGACGGCCACGAACTTTGCCATCCAGCAGGTCCTGAGCCCCCTGGCGGGCTTCGCTTAAGGGGATCACCTGCGTCAGCTGGCTCAGCAGATCGCTATCGAGCAATTCCCCGAGCCGTTGCCAGGCTTGCTGGCGCTGCGGGATCGGACACATCACACTGTCCACGCCAGCCAGCGTGACGCCGCGTAAGATAAACGGTGCAACGCTGGTCGGCAGATCCAGTCCCTGCGCCATTCCACAGGCGGCGACCGCACCGTCACGCTGGGTCGCGGCCAGCACGTTGGCCAGGGTGTGGCTGCCGACGCTGTCTACCGCTGCCGCCCAGCGCTCTTTCATTAACGGCTTACCGGGCTGGGAGAGTTCGTTGCGGTCAATAACCGAAGCTGCACCCAGCGTATCAAGCAGATAAGCGTGGTCGCTGGCGCGCCCACTGGAGGCCACCACCTGATAGCCGAGGCGGGCCAGCAGGCTGACGCTAAAGCTACCGACGCCGCCGCTGGCACCGGTCACCAGCACCGGACCGCGATCTGGCGTAATGCCCTGTTTTTCCAGCGCCATCACGCACAGCATCGCGGTCAGGCCTGCGGTGCCAATCGCCATGGTTTGCAGCGGGCTGAGCGTGGCGGGCACTTCCACCAGCCAGTCGCCGGTCACACTGGCTTTCTGCGCCAGGCCACCCCACTGTTTTTCGCCCACGCCCCAGCCGGTGAGCAGGGCGACGTCGTCCTGTTGCCAGTCGGGATGGCGGCTGGCGGTAACCCGTCCAACAAAGTCGATACCCGGAACCATCGGAAACTGACGCACGATCGGACCTTTATTGCAGATCGCCAGCGCATCTTTATAGTTCAGGGATGAGTAACTGACGTCGAGAGTGACATCGTGGTCGGGCAGTTGAGATTCGGGAAGATCTTTCAGCAGAGAACGGTAACCCTGTTCGTCATTTTCAATGACCAGTGCCTTGAACATGCAGCCTCCGGCAAAATAGGAAAGAGGGGAATAAGTTTACGCCTGGTGGCGTGATTACGGTAGGGACTGGGTCGCTAACGGCTGGCCGCGCCGCTCTCCCCGGCTGCAACGTCGAACTGATTAGCGAAAGAGGTATGCATAAATCAGCATATAATTCAGCTAATTAGTCGAATATTTCAGGTTTAATATTATTTAAGTCAATTAAAACAGCGGTTTGCGATTTTAATGGTTTGACTAATTAATTGCTTTCTGCGGCTTGTTCGCGCCAAAAAAAGATGACATCATGACCGCCACTTTTTTGCACTCTCTTATCGCTTTCAGAGGACGTTGCCATGTCCGGTTCACCGCGCACTCGCTCTGGTTACCGTTCGTTTTTTCCGGCTTACGCCCGATTATTCTCCGCTCCGCCGATCACGTTCTGCATCACCATGCGGTGAGGCCAGTCTGGCGCTGGCTGCCGGCTATCGGTAAAGATGACGTATTACCGATCACCGGTGGCTGAAAGCGGCCGCATGCCCCTGTTTGACATTATCCGCCGGGGAGATCTCCCCATTGCTGTGCCTCTGGCACTCACGCCCTGACGTTAGGGATTTGCCTTATGACTCCACTGAAAATTGCTGCCAGCGCCGCGGTGGCGCCCAATCTGACTCTTAACACTGCGCGCGACGTGGTGACGCTGGATAACACTGACTTTACCGATGTGGCGGCGGTGGTCGTCTCACTGGCAGATACCCGCAGTGGCGTACTCGCCCTGTTGCGCCACACCGGCTTTAATCTGCCGGTATTTGTGGCTAACGCGTTTGAAGAAGAGGTGATGCATCTGCCTGGCGTCAGCGGTGAACTGAACGGTGAACCGCAGGACTGGATCGCATTGGAAGGCGCCGCGCAGGCGTATGAAGCGGCTCTGCTGCCGCCGTTTTTCGAGACGCTGACCCGCTATGTGGATATGCAGAACAGTACCTTTGCCTGTCCGGGGCATCAGGGCGGGGCATTCTTCAAAAAGCATCCGGCGGGCAAACAGTTCTATGATTTTTATGGCGAGAACCTTTTCCGTTCTGATATGTGCAATGCCGACGTCAAACTGGGCGACCTGCTGATTCACGAAGGATCGGCTAAAGATGCGCAGAAGTTCGCGGCAAAGGTGTTTAACGCCGATAAAACCTACTTCGTGCTTAACGGCACCTCCAGCGCCAATAAAGTGGTGACCAACGCGCTGCTGACGCGCGGCGATCTGGTGCTGTTTGACCGCAATAATCACAAATCGAATCATCACGGTGCACTGATTCAGGCGGGTGCTACGCCGGTTTATCTTGAAGCCGCGCGTAATCCTTTCGGCTTTATCGGCGGCATTGACGCGCACTGCTTCGATGAGGCTTATCTGCGCGAGCAGATTGGCAAGGTGGCCCCGCAGCGTGCCGCGGAAGCGCGTCCTTTCCGACTGGCGATTATCCAGTTGGGCACCTATGACGGCACGGTTTATAACGCGCGTCAGGTGGTGGATCGCATCGGGCATCTGTGTGATTACATCCTGTTCGATTCCGCCTGGCTCGGCTATGAGCAGTTTATTCCGCTGATGGAAGGGTGTTCGCCGCTGACCCTGACGCTGACTGAAAACGATCCCGGCATTTTTGTCACCCAGTCAGTGCATAAGCAGCTGGCGGGCTTTTCGCAGACGTCGCAGATCCATAAAAAAGATAACCACATCCGCGGTCAGCGACGCTTTTGCCCGCATAAACGCCTGAATAACGCCTTTATGCTGCACGCCTCAACCAGTCCGTTCTATCCGCTGTTCGCCGCGCTGGACATCAACGCCCGCATGCATCAGGGCGAGGCGGGACGGCGGATGTGGGATGAGTGCGTTACGCTGGGGATCGAGGCGCGAAAAGCGATCCTTGAGCGGTGTGAGATGATCCTGCCGTTTGTGCCGGAAACGGTCGATGGGCAACCCTGGCAGGCGGCCCCGACTGAGACGATCGCCCGCGATCTGCGCTATTTCAGCTTTGAACCGCAGGCCAACTGGCACGGTTTTGCGGGTTATGCCCGCGATCAGTATCGCGTTGATCCCTGCAAGCTGCTGCTGACCACGCCGGGCATTGATGCGGCGAGCGGTGACTATGCCGGATTCGGGATCCCCGCCACCATTCTGGCGAACTATCTGCGTGAGAACGGGATCGTGCCGGAGAAGTGCGATCTTAATTCGATTCTGTTCCTGCTAACGCCGGCCGAAAGCCCGGAGAAAATGGCCAATCTGGTGGCGATGCTGGCGCAGTTCGAACAGCACGTTAAAGAGGATGCGCCGCTGGCTGAAGTGCTGCCGACGATTTACCGCAAAAATGCTCAACGTTATGCCGGCTATACCCTGCGTCGGCTGTGTCAGGAGATGCACGATCTTTATGTCAGCCATGATGTGAAGAGCCTGCAACGAATGATGTTCCGCGAAGCGGGTCTGCCGCCGGTGGCGGTGAATCCTCAGGATGCACATCAGGCGTATATTCGTGGCGAGGTTGAACTGGTGCCGATCGCTGAAGCCGAAGGGCGTGTCGCTGCGGAAGGCGCATTGCCTTATCCACCGGGCGTGCTCTGCGTAGTGCCGGGTGAAGTGTGGGGCGGGGCGGTGCAGCGCTACTTCCTGGCGCTGGAAGAGGGCGTTAATTTACTGCCAGGCTTCTCGCCGGAACTGCAGGGCGTTTATACCGAGGAGGACGCCGCGGGGCGCAAGTATCTGGTGGCTAATATGATGGTGGGCCGCTGATCTGAGCGTGGGCAGAGGCGGGTAGCGGCCCGCCGGGCCCTGGGTTCGCTGCGCAGGGCTATGAGAGGTTTTCGCCTGGCGGCGGTGTACGCTTTGCAGCGAGCTGACACTTAATGGATTTTCGCCCGGCAGCGGGTATGCACTGAGCGGTTTTCGCCCGCCTGGCCCTGGGTTCGCTGCGCGGGGCTATGAGAGGTTTTCGTTCGCCGGCTGGCTGCGGCAGTTTCAGTTTCGCCGCTGCCGGCGACCGACAAGGGGCCGCCAGTCGCCGCGCCCCCTTGACCCCGGGCTCCGGCCTGCTTCACCGCCGCTTCGCGGTCCCTTCGCCTCTTCCGGATTTCTCACGGACCGTCGGGACGCGCCATCCCTGGCACGAACCCGCCTCTTCGCGACCTCCCTGTCGCTCGTCCTGAAATCCCTCATCGGCTCAGCGGTTCTGACGGCCTCCTAACTTCTCGCTGTTATCTCTTCTCAAAAGATTCAGTAGCTTATCGCTGAAGATTTTCGGGATTGTTTTTGGCTTTCATGCCAGCAGACGACACTTAATCCCAGAAAATAAAAGATATAACAGGCGGACGCGTCAAGGGGCGGGCGGCCGCCCCTT
>NZ_JBCGBG010000005.1:0-233437 GCF_038594305.1 Pantoea brenneri
CATCATCAACCATGTCGCACTTGTTCAGGAACACGATGATGTAAGGAACGCCAACCTGACGACCCAGCAGGATGTGCTCACGGGTCTGTGGCATTGGGCCATCAGTCGCAGCAACAACCAGGATCGCGCCGTCCATCTGCGCAGCACCGGTGATCATGTTTTTCACATAGTCGGCGTGGCCTGGGCAGTCAACGTGTGCATAGTGACGAGTCGGGGTTTCATACTCAACGTGTGAAGTGTTGATGGTGATACCACGTGCTTTCTCTTCTGGTGCGTTATCGATCTGATCGAATGCACGCGCCTGGCCGCCGTAAGTTTTAGACAGTACGGTGGTGATAGCTGCAGTCAGGGTGGTTTTACCGTGGTCGACGTGACCGATGGTGCCCACGTTTACGTGCAGTTTGTTACGCTGAAATTGCTCTTTCGCCATGGCGATAATTCCTTACGTTGTGCCTTCACCGTCTCGGTGAAGGCATCAGTTCAAATTTAAACCGTAGCTTATTTGCTACGAGCTTCAATAACGGCCTGCGCTACGTTGTTCGGCGCATCGTCATACTTCAGGAACTCCATGGAGTAAGAAGCACGACCTTTGGTCAGAGAACGCAGCTGAGTTGCGTATCCGAACATCTCAGACAACGGAACTTCAGCGTGAATCTGAACGCCAGTAGCGTTAGATTCCTGCCCTTTGAGCATACCACGACGACGGCTAAGGTCACCGATGACATCACCCGTGTTCTCTTCTGGCGTTTCAACTTCAACCTTCATGATAGGTTCAAGCAGAACAGGTGTCGCTTGTTTAAAGCCTTGTTTGAAGGCAAGAGACGCGGCCAGTTTAAACGCCAGTTCTGAGGAGTCGACATCGTGGTAAGAACCGAAGTGCAGACGCACGCCCAGATCCACAACCGGGTAACCAGCCAGAGGGCCTGATTTCAGCTGCTCCTGGATACCTTTGTCAACCGCAGGGATGTATTCACCAGGAATCACACCACCTTTGATGTCGTTGACAAATTCGTAGCCTTTCGGGTTCGAACCTGGCTCCAGTGGGTACATGTCGATAACAACATGACCATACTGACCACGACCACCAGACTGCTTGGCATGTTTACCTTCAACATCGGTAACTTTGGTGCGAATCGCTTCACGGTAAGCAACCTGTGGTTTACCCACGTTTGCTTCAACGTTGAACTCACGCTTCATACGGTCAACGATGATGTCGAGGTGCAGTTCACCCATACCGGCGATGATGGTCTGGTTAGATTCTTCATCAGTCCATACGCGGAATGATGGGTCTTCTTTTGCCAGACGGCCCAGAGCCAGACCCATTTTTTCCTGGTCAGCTTTGGTTTTTGGCTCAACGGCGATAGAGATTACCGGCTCCGGGAACTCCATGCGCTCAAGGATGATGACGTTATCTGGGTCACACAGGGTGTCACCAGTGGTCACATCTTTCAGGCCGATCGCAGCTGCGATATCACCCGCACGAACTTCTTTAATCTCTTCACGCTTGTTAGCGTGCATCTGAACGATACGGCCCAGACGCTCACGGTTTGACTTAACCGGGTTGAACACGGTGTCACCCGTGTTAACAACACCAGAGTAAACGCGGAAGAAGGTTAAGTTACCCACGAACGGGTCGGTAGCGATTTTGAACGCCAGTGCAGCAAACGGCTCGTTGTCATCAGAGTGACGAACAGCCGGCGTGTCTTTACCGTCGTCCAGCATACCGTTGATCGCGGTAACGTCAGTCGGTGCTGGCAGATATTCAACAACTGCATCCAGCATCGCCTGAACACCTTTGTTCTTAAATGCAGAACCACAGGTTACCAGGATAATTTCGTTGTTCAGAACACGCTTACGCAGAGATGTTTTGATCTCTTCTTCAGTCAGTTCTTCACCACCGAAGAATTTTTCCATCAGCTCATCAGAGCCTTCAGCAGCGGCTTCAACCAGCTTCGCATGCCATTCTTCAGCCAGTTCCTGCATATCAGCTGGAATATCTTCGTAGTCGAAGGTTACACCCTGGTCTGCGTCGTTCCAGTTGATTGCTTTCATTTTCACCAGGTCAACAACACCAGTGAATTTCTCTTCTGCGCCGATAGCCAGCTGCAGAGGAACTGGAGTTGCGCCCAGACGAACTTCCATCTGGTTAACAACTTTCAGGAAGTTAGCACCCATGCGGTCCATTTTGTTAACGAACGCAATGCGTGGAACTTTATATTTGTTAGCCTGACGCCATACGGTCTCAGACTGTGGCTGAACGCCACCAACTGCACAGTAAACCATTACCGCGCCATCAAGCACACGCATAGAACGTTCAACTTCGATGGTGAAGTCAACGTGTCCTGGGGTGTCGATGATGTTGATGTGGTGTGGTTCAAACTGCTTGGCCATACCAGACCAGTAACAGGTGGTCGCAGCGGAAGTGATGGTAATACCACGTTCCTGTTCCTGCTCCATCCAGTCCATGGTTGCTGCGCCGTCATGTACTTCACCGATTTTGTGGTTTACACCGGTGTAGAACAGAACGCGTTCGGTAGTGGTAGTCTTACCGGCGTCGATGTGCGCACTGATACCGATATTACGGTAGCGAGCAATGGGTGTTTTACGAGCCATTTGATTCCTCTGATTCTCGGGCGTTCAAGGTAAGTCGACCCCAGCGGGTTGGCTGATTGAGCGCCCGCTGGTTTAACATCTACGTGGTGATTACCAACGGTAGTGTGCGAACGCCTTGTTGGCTTCTGCCATGCGGTGAACGTCTTCACGTTTCTTAACTGCAGTACCTTTGTTCTCTGCAGCATCAGAAAGTTCGTTCGCCAGGCGAAGAGCCATTGATTTATCACCGCGTTTACGAGCAGCTTCTACGATCCAACGCATTGCCAGAGCATTACGACGAACCGGACGGACTTCTACTGGTACCTGATAGGTAGAACCACCAACGCGACGTGACTTAACTTCGACAGTCGGACGTACGTTTTCCAGGGCTACTTCAAAGGCTTCCAGTTCGTTTTTACCTGAACGCTGAGCCAGGGTCTCAAGCGCGGTATAAACGATTGATTCAGCAGTAGATTTTTTACCATCTACCATCAGGATATTTACAAATTTGGCCAGCAGCTCTGATCCGAACTTAGGATCTGGCAGAATTTTACGCTGACCAATGACGCGACGACGTGGCATGGAAATACTCCGTTGTTAATTCAGGATTGTCCAAAACTCTACGAGTTTATTTTGACATTTAATTTAAAACGTTTGGCCTTACTTAACGGAGAACCATTAAGCCTTTGGCTTCTTCACGCCGTACTTGGAGCGAGCCTGCTTACGGTCTTTAACACCTGAGCAGTCAAGCGCGCCACGAACGGTGTGGTAACGCACACCTGGCAGGTCTTTTACACGACCGCCACGGATCAGGATCACGGAGTGTTCCTGCAGGTTATGACCTTCACCGCCGATGTAGGAGGTAACTTCAAAACCGTTAGTCAAACGCACACGGCAAACTTTACGCAGTGCTGAGTTTGGTTTTTTAGGAGTGGTGGTGTACACACGAGTACAAACGCCACGTTTTTGCGGGCAAGCTTCCAGCGCCGGCACGTTGCTCTTTGCAACTTTGCGGACGCGTGGTTTGCGAACCAGCTGGTTAACTGTTGCCATTAAATAGCTCCTGGATTTGCTTTTGCTTCGTAAACACGTAATAAATCGCCTCGTAGAATTACGAGGAGGCAGAATTTTAGGGCTGCGTCAAAAGGGTGTCAAGAAATAACCAGGTTTTAGACGATTACCAGGTCATTTGTTGCGGATGCTTTACCGTCAGCGCGACGAAACCAGTATAGTCCACCGGACGCACACTGGTCGAAATTTGTCCAGCCAGGCCGCGAGCACGCACATCTTCGTCCAGTACCCACAGTGCAGCCGCACAGCCTGAAAGCTGTTGCAGTGCCCGACTACCGGCTAAGGCGGCGATCACACCATCCTGCAGTAACAGTATGTCGTCATCCGCATCCACCATTAACAGCAGAGTCTCAAGATCGCTGTAAGCCGGTGAGTGCAGGAGAGTATGCAGCATGAAGAGCCCTTAAAAGGTAAGAATGCGGTCATAACCGGCCAGCGTCTGGCGCAGTTCCACCGCGGACAATAGCGTAACATCCATCACCCGGGCGGCGTCAACCTGCATTCCACGCGCGGTGAGCGATTCCTGACAGAGATAGCAGTGCTCAATGTCGTACAGCGCCAGCACGCCAAAGGTCGGCGCATAGTGGCGGCTCTCTATCGCCTCGGGCTGTTGCTGTGTATTGAGCTGCAGTACACCATCGCCAATAAAGAACAGCCCGATGTCGTCACTCAGTGCGCCAGTCGCCAGGGCGGCATCCAGCCCTTCACGTCCGGCACTGCTGCCGTGCGGTGCGTGGGTAAATACAAAAGCCACTCGATTCATCAGAACTGCACCAGTCGTTCGCAGCTTAGCGCCGCTTCGGCCAGCGCACCCAGACCGCTCAGGGTAAACCCTGGCTGGAGATTACTGCCGGGCAGCTGCAGGCGTGCCGCTTCCTGTTGATCGGTCACGCCACGGCGCAACGCCGCCGCAACGCAGATATTAAGCGCCACACCCTGCTGTTGATTCAGCGCCTGCCATGCCCGTACCAGATCATATTCATCACTGGCCGGCGCGGTAAGCTGATTGGCATTCAGCACCCCTTCACGATAGAAGAAAACGCTCTCCAGCTGATGACCGGCCGCTACCAGCGCCCGGGCAAACAGTAGCGCGCTGGTCGCCTGCTGCGTGCCGTACGCCGGACCGGTAACCAGTAAGGTGTAACGCATTACCGATCCTGTCCCTGAAAATCGCCGTTTTTAAACTGGCGAATGTAGAGATAAACCGTGTGCTTCGAAATATTGAGACGCTCGGCAACCTGGTTGATTGCATCTTTAATATCGAAGATCCCCTTCTCATACAGGTTCAGGACGATCTGCCGGTTTTTGGCGTTGTTCGAAACGTTGCGATCGGCGCTGACTTCCTCGATGGTAAATTCAAGCGTCTGCATCACCAGATCGTCGACAGAGCTGGCAAAGTTGACGCTGGAATCCACCTGCTGCATCTCCGGCGGCAGGAAGGTCGACATAATCTGCGAGAACGGCACATCCAGGTTCATGTTGATGCAAAGCAGACCAATCACCCGCTGCTGCCGGTTACGGATGGCGATGGTGACGGATTTCATCAGCACCCCGCTTTTGGCGCGGGTAAAGTAGGCGCGAGAGACGTTACTGTCGGCGCCGTGCATGTCATGCAGCATCCGTAACGCCAGATCGGTGATAGGCGATCCCACTTTACGGCCGGTGTGCTCACCGTTTGCGATACGCACTGCCGAACATTTAAGATCTTCCAGCGAGTGCAGGACGATTTCGCAATGCGAACCGATCAGCATCGCCAGTCCATCGACGACAGCCTCGTATGATTTCAGAATATCGTAATCTGTTTGTTCGAACGGGCGTTGCTCCAGCAGATCGAAGTCGCTCAGTTCACCGGGATTGAATGGATTAGACATTGAAGAGATCACCCTGAATGGCTGGAGCCTGTCACAGCGGCTTATGGGCAGACTCAATATTGGGATAATTAGGCAGGCGCTAGTCTGGCAAATGTCGTCGGCTTATGCCAGTGGTTTGTCATGAAGCAGAAATGAAACCGCCGCCCGAAGGCGGCGGTGAGCAGATTACTGTGCTTTTTTCGCGTCAGCCGCAGGTGCCTGCGCTTTTTCGTCTGCTTTAGGGGCCGGTTTGATATCAAGCAGTTCGACATCAAATACCAGCGTGGAGTTAGCCGGAATACCCGGAACGCCATTTTTGCCGTAAGCCAGCTGTGGTGGGATCACCAGCTTAATCTTACCGCCTTTCTTCACGTGCTTCAGACCTTCAGTCCAGCCCGGAATCACACCATCCAGACGGAAGGAAAGCGGCTCACCACGGGTATAGGAGTTATCGAACTCGGTACCGTCGATCAGCGTCCCTTTGTAGTTCACAACCACCGTGTCGCTATCAGTCGGGGCTGCGCCGGTGCCTTCTTTCTCGACTTTATACAGCAGGCCGCTTTCAGTTTTCTTCACGCCGCTCTCTTTCGCGAATTTGGTTGCGTAAGCATCACCCTTTTCGGCGTTCTCTTTCGCATCTTTTTCCATTTTCGCGGAGGCTGCGCCTTTCACGCGGCCTTCAAAAGCCTGCAGCGTCTGCTCGATCTCTTCATCAGAGAGCTTGCTCTTGCCACCAAAGGCATCCTGAACACCCGCGATCAGCTGTTGCTTATCCAGCTTGATGCCCAGTTTTTCCTGCTCCTTCAGGGAGTTGTCCATGTAGCGACCCAGTGAGGCGCCCAGTGCGTAGGCAGACTGCTGGTCTTCATCTTTGAAGGCAGCATTTTTCGGTGCCTGAGGAGCAGACTGTGGTGCCGCAGCCGTTGCCGGTGCAGCCGCGGTTTCTGCCGCCATTGTCAGCGGTGCATTCAGCGCGACGGCCATAGTGGTAGCTAACAATGTGACTTTAAACAGTGATTTCATCCATTCTCCAAAACCGAAGCGTCTAACCTCGGGAATCATTGCGGACTTCAGAGTCCACACTATAACTTTACGTGGCAGTGGCGAACACTGCCACAATGTAATTACCCGGTTAACCTCCGACCTTTTTTGCATCAGGAAGTTTCATCAGAGATGATGCCGCGCTGCGCTTTTTCAAGCGAAACGCCGCAGATAGTTTAAAAATCAGGTGATTCTTCGCGTCCAGCCCGTAGAATCACGTCCGAGTCGCACCTTAACAGAGGAACAGGTCATGCAACAATCTGAGTGGGAACAGCGTCTGGAGACGTTAGAGAGTAAACTGGCCTTCCAGGAGATGACCATTGAGCAGTTAAACAGCGCGGTGGTGCAGCACGAACTGGAGATGAATAAGATGCGTGAGCAGATGCGTATTCTGACCGACAAACTCAAAGCCAACGCGCCGTCGATGGTCGCGTCACAGTCTGAAGAGACGCCGCCGCCGCACTACTGATCTGCCGTCTGGCCGGATCAGCCTGAACCGGCAATACCGGTACGCGGATGGCCGCCAAAAGAAAGGGCCACCCGAAGGTGGCCCTGATACGGATAATCGGTCTTAGTGGCTGCAGCCGCAACCGCCAGTACCGCAACCGCCCTGACCGTGATCGTGGTCATGACCGTGATCATGGTCGTGGTCGTGATGATGGCCATCTGCACCGTGAACGTGACCATGGGCCAGTTCTTCCGGTGTGGCTTCACGAATCGCGACCACTTCGACGTTAAAGTTCAGGTTCTGACCCGCCAGCATGTGGTTACCATCAACCACGACGTGATCGTCTTCCACTTCGGTAATTTCTACCGGTACCGGACCCTGATCGGTTTCTGCCAGGAAGCGCATGCCAACCTGAAGTTCGTCAACGCCCATGAAAACGTCTTTCGGCACACGCTGTACCAGGTTGTCATCGTACTGACCGTACGCGTCGTTTGCCGGAATATGCACGTCAAACTTGTCGCCTGCTACGTGGTTTTCCAGCGCATTTTCCAGACCAGAAATCAGGGAACCATGACCGTGCAGATAGTCCAACGGTGCACTCACCGGTGACTCGTCAACTAACACGCCGTCTTCTGTACGTACCTGATAGGCCAGGCTTACCACCAGGTCTTTTGCTACTTTCATGATATCTCCTAACCGTTGAGAGCTGAGATCCCGTCTCATTGGTCTATTCTTGCGTGCAATAACACCAACCAGAAAGGTTCGTTGCTGAGTGCAAGAGGACATAACCTTTCTCTTGCGACCACAGCGTTAATGGCGCCAATTGTAACGGAATTCAATCCCGCTGTAAGTTTAAGCTTAAAAAAAGCTGAGCCATTCCGCTACTCGGGATGGAAAATCCCGATAACCTGCTCATTGGTGCGAACCTGATCGCGGGCCTGCTTATCGGCCTCACGCATCTGGTGGCCGCACTTAACGCACTCCACCACATCGACATTGTTTTCACGCCACATCGCCAGCGTGTCTTTTTCCTGACAGTGCGGACAGGTCGCACCGGCAATAAAACGTTTACGCATGATATCCCGCCTGTTTAATCACGTTATTCATCATCGTCCCAGCCATCAAGCTGCCGCTTCTCCTGCTGCATTTCGCGCTGGAAGATATCCTCCAGTTCACGCCGCGCTTCACGTACCCGTGACACCTGGGCGGAATCGGTGAGATTCGGCATCAGTTCACGCAGCATGCGCATATCCAGCCGACGGAAATGCTGCTGAGCGCGATGCGCCTGATGGGGATGCATCCCCAGCGACATCAGCGTTTTACGGCCCAGCTCCAGCGCACTGGAGAAGGTTTCACGCGAGAACTGGGTCACGCCGGCCTGCAATAACTCGTGCGCTTCGACACGACCACGGGCACGCGCCAGAATCTGCAGATGGGGAAAATGCTGCTGACATAAATGCACGATCGTCATTGCATCTTCAGGTTCGTTACAGGTAATAACGATCGACTGCGCGCTGGCGGCCCCGGCTGCGCGTAACAGTTCCAGTTCAGTGGCGTCGCCATAGTAAACCTTATAGCCATATTTCCGCATCAGGCTGACCACGCTGATATCGCGTTCCAGCACGGTAATGCGGCTATGGTTTGCCATCAGTAAACGACCCACCACCTGCCCAAAGCGACCAAAGCCGACCACAATCACCTGCGGCTGATCGTCTTCGACGAACGGTTTTTCCGCCTCGTCGTCCGGCTCGTTGAAACGGCGCGCCAGCAGGCGATCGACGCCCTGCATCAGTAATGGCGTGGTCATCATCGACAGCGTTACCGTCACCAGCAGCATCGGCAGCTGATCGCCAGAGAACAGCTTCGCAGAGGCAGCGGCGGAAAACAGCACAAAGGCAAATTCACCGCCCTGGCTCAGCACGCCAGCAAACTGCTGCCGTTCTGAACTGCGCAAACCGTAAATCCGCGCCAGCACGTACAGCACCAGCGTTTTGACCACCACCAGCGTCAGCACGCCCAGCAGGATGGTAATAATATGGGTATAGAGCACCCCGAGGTTAAGCGCCATGCCGACCGAAATAAAGAACAGCCCAAGCAGTAGCCCTTTAAACGGGTCGATGGCGACTTCCAGCTCATGGCGATATTCACTTTCCGCCAGCAAAATGCCGGCAATAAAAGTACCGAGCGCCATCGACAGGCCGAGCGCATCCATAAATAGCGCCGAGCCCAGCACCAGCAACAGCGAGGCGGCGGTAAACACTTCGCGCACCCCGGAAGCCGCGATATAACGGAAGATCGGCCGCAACAGGTAGCGTCCACCCACCAGCATGCCGGCAAAGGCCAGCACCTTCATGCCGACCTTCATCCAGTCGACATGCCCGCTATCGGTGCCCGCCAGCAGCGGAATCAGCGCCAGCGCCGGGATGACCGCGATATCCTGAAACAGCAACACCGAAAAGCCCAACTGCCCCGCTTCGCTGCGGTTCATGCCCTTATCCATCATCAGCTGCAACGCCATGGCGGTGGAGGACATCGCCAGGCCAATCCCGCCGATAACCGCCGCCTGCCAGCTAAAGTGGGTCAGCCACAATAGGCCGCCCAGAATCGC
Source organism: Pantoea brenneri (assembly GCF_038594305.1). Classification (NCBI taxonomy): domain Bacteria; kingdom Pseudomonadati; phylum Pseudomonadota; class Gammaproteobacteria; order Enterobacterales; family Erwiniaceae; genus Pantoea; species Pantoea brenneri. The sequence goes on from NZ_JBCGBG010000005.1 coordinate 9,611, forward strand.
GGCAGAGAAGATCACCTGCGCGGCCCCGACGCCAAAGATCGAACGCCGCAGTGCCCAAAGCTTGGCCGGGTTCAGCTCCAGCCCGATGATAAACATCAGAAACACCACACCCAGTTCAGAGAAGTGCAGGATCTCATCGACGTCGCTGATAAAGCCTAATCCCCACGGACCAATGGCAATACCCGCCACCAGATAGCCCAGAACTGCACCGATACCGAGGCGAGCCGCCACCGGTACGATCAGTACCGCCGCCACCAGATAAATCACCCCCGCGGTCAGCAGCGTTTGTCCTTCCATCTACACCCCTCCATTCGGCAGCGGTGCTGCCAGCCAGTCGCCATAGGCGCGGGCATAATTTTTCATTAAATCGGGATTCTGACGACGCGCCCAATAGACAATCATTGGCGGCATCCAGTGCATTCGGCACATCTGCGCCGTCAGTTCGAACGGCCGCATAATGTCGTTCATCGAATAGCGATTCAGACCATGGTGTTTAAAGGCGCTTTCCGGTTCGCCGGTGGTGATCACGCTGCGCCAGTACTTACCTTCCAGCGCATTGCCATCCACACCGTTAGCAAACCCGCGCGACAGCACCCGATCCAGCCACTCTTTCAGCAGCGCCGGGCAGCTGTAGGTATAGAGCGGATGCTGGAAAATGATCACCTCGTGTTCGCGCAGCAGCTGTTGTTCATGATGAATGTCGATAAAAAAATCCGGATAGGCGGCGTAGAGATCATGCACCGTGACATGCTCCAGCGCCTGAGCCGACTGCAGTAAAATCCGATTCGCAATCGAATCCTGCGATTCCGGATGAGCATAAAGCAGCAAAACCTTGGGTGGCTGCGACATCCTTTCCCTCCAAAGCGTCGTCATTGGTGCGGTTTTCCGCTACCATGCACGACGCAGCAAAATCTCATTATGTTGCCTGTAAATTAACATATTCTGACGATACGGCGCTTACATGATTGTCTTCTCTTCCTTACAAATTCGCCGCGGCATCCGCGTTCTGCTCGATAACGCCACCGCCACCATCAATCCTGGCCAGAAGGTCGGTCTGGTGGGTAAAAACGGCTGTGGTAAATCCACGCTGCTGTCGCTGTTAAAAGGTGAGATCACCAGCGATGCCGGCTCAGTCACTTTTCCGTCCAACTGGGCGCTGGCCTGGGTCAATCAGGAGACGCCGGCGCTGGGTAAACCGGCCCTGGAGTACGTGATTGACGGTGACCGTGAGTATCGCCAGCTTGAGGCGGAACTGGCAGACGCCAACCAGCGCGACGACGGCAATGCCATTGCCCTGCTGCACGGCAAGCTCGATGCGGTACAGGCATGGAGCATCCATGCGCGCGCCGCCAGCCTGCTGCACGGCCTGGGCTTCAGTCAGGAGCAGTTGCAACGGCCGGTCAGCGACTTTTCCGGCGGCTGGCGCATGCGTCTTAACCTGGCGCAGGCGCTGATCTGCCGTTCCGATCTGCTGCTGCTTGATGAACCAACCAACCACCTCGATCTCGATGCGGTGATCTGGCTGGAGCGCTGGCTGAAAAGCTACGAAGGCACGCTAATCCTGATCTCCCATGACCGCGACTTCCTCGATCCGGTGGTCGACAAGATTGTGCACATCGAACAGCAGGCGATGTACGAATATACCGGCAACTACACCTCGTTTGAGCGGCAGCGCGTCGCCAAACTGGCACAGCAGCAGTCACTGTATGAGAGCCAGCAGGAGAAAGTGGCGCACCTACAGAGTTATATCGACCGCTTCCGCGCTCAGGCCACCAAGGCGAAGCAGGCACAGAGCCGCATCAAAATGCTGGAACGCATGGAGATGATTGCGCCTGCCCACGTCGATAACCCGTTCAGCTTCAGCTTCCGCGCGCCAGAAAACCTGCCGAATCCGTTGCTGAAGATGGAAAAAGTCACGGCGGGTTATGGCGATCGCATTATCCTCGACGCGATCAAACTCAACCTGGTACCCGGCTCACGCATCGGTTTGCTCGGCCGTAACGGCGCCGGTAAATCGACCCTGATCAAGCTGCTGGCTGGCGAACTTGAGGCGATGGAAGGCAAGATTGGTCTGGCAAAAGGGATCAAGCTGGGCTACTTCGCACAGCATCAGCTGGAGTATTTACGGGCTGATGAGTCGCCGGTACAGCATCTGGCGCGCATCGCACCAAACGTGCTGGAGCAGCAGCTGCGTGACTACCTCGGCGGATTTGGTTTTCAGGGTGACAAAGTCAGCGAAATCACCGAACGCTTCTCGGGCGGGGAGAAGGCGCGACTGGTGCTGGCATTGATCGTCTGGCAGCGTCCTAACCTGCTGCTGCTTGATGAACCGACTAACCACCTCGATCTGGATATGCGACAGGCGCTGACCGAAGCGTTGATCGATTTCGAAGGCGCGCTGGTGGTGGTATCGCACGATCGCCACCTGCTGCGCGCTACCACCGACGATCTCTATCTGGTGCATGACGGCAAAGTGGATGTGTTTGAGGGCGACCTCGAAGATTATCAGCAGTGGCTGAGCGATCTGCAGAAACAGCAGGCGCAACAGGATGCGCCGCCGAAGCTGGATAACGGCAACAGCGCCCAGGCCCGTAAAGATCAGAAGCGCCGGGACGCAGAGCTACGCGCGCAAACGCAACCGCTACGCAAAGAGATTGAGAAGCTGGAAAAGCAGATGACCCGCTGGCAAAGCCAGCTGGCCGAAGCGGAAAACCAGCTGGCCGACAGCGCGATTTATGAGCAAAGCCGTAAGGCGGATCTGACGGCCGCCCTGCAGCGTCAGGCCGAGAGTAAGTCGGCGCTGGAAGAGGTCGAGATGGCCTGGCTGGACGCGCAGGAAAAATTAGAGCAGATGATGGCCAGTTAAACGGCTGGCGTTCTCCCTTTAACCGGGGGAGAGCGCCGCTGACTCTGCGTCTTAAAACGGCTTATCCCCCAGCACCGTTGCCCGCTGCATTATCCGCCGCGCCGGATAGTAATCGGCATTAGCATAATGCTGGGTAACCCGGTTATCCCAGATAGCCAAATCGTTCGGCTGCCAGCGCCAGCGCACCTGGAATTCCGGCTTAGTGACGTGGCTGAACAGGAAGCTCAGCAGCGTCTCACTCTCTTTCTCGCTCAGATCAACAATCCGCGTGGTAAAGCCTTCGTTCACAAACAGCGCTTTTTTGCCGCTGACCGGATGTGTACGGATTACCGGATGCTGCACCGGCGGATGCTTCGCCACCGCCTGCTGCCAGCGCTGATGCTCCTCTTCCGTTTTGCGGTACTTATATTCCTGGAAAGACTTTTTGAAATCGTGCTCGGCGGTCAGGCCGGCCAGCAGGGCTTTAAACGGTGCCGAGAGCGCCTCATAAGCAGCAATGCCGCTGGTCCAGAGCGTGTCCCCTCCCGCCTCCGGCAGAACTTTTGACGCCAGCAACGCAATCGCCGGTGGCGTTTCGATAAACGTCACGTCGGTATGCCAGTTATCGTTATCCGGTGGATTGTCCTGATGCGTGTCCAGCACGATGATCTCTTCAACCCCGTCGGCGTGCGGATAGACCGGGTGAATATGCAGATCGCCGAAGCGGATCGCCAGCGCCCGGTGCTGCTCCGGCGTAATCACCTGGTCACGCAGAAACAGTACCTGATGACGCAGCAGGCCATGGTAGAGCTGTTCAAACTGCGCATCACTGAGCGGCCGTGAAACATCAAGGTTGGAAACCTGGGCGCCAATATACGGACCAAGCGGTTGAAAATTCAGACGTTCATTCATGATTGTTCTCCATTCCACGGCGTCAGACGGCGCTGCAGGGCCCGTAAGCCGAGTTCTAAACTAAACGCGATTAAGGCGATGACCGCGATGCCCGCCAGCACCACATCGGTGGCAAGAAACTCCCCGGCGGACTGCACCATAAAACCGAGCCCCCGGGTGGCGGCGATCAGTTCAGCAGCCACCAGCGTTGACCAACCGACCCCCAGACCGATGCGCAGTCCGGTCAGAATTTCGGGCAGCGCGCCAGGCAGAATGACCCAGCGCAGCAGTTGCCAGCGGGAAGCGCCCAGCGACTGTGCCGCCCGGATGCGTACCTGTTGCGCATTACGCACCCCGGCTAAGGTAGAGAGGGTGACCGGCGCAAAAATGGCCAGATAAATCAGCAGGATTTTCGAGGTCTCACCAATGCCGAACCAGATCACCATCAAAGGCAGGTAGGCCAGCGGTGGGATTGGACGATAAAGTTCGATCAGCGGGTCAAGCAATCCACGCGCCACCGGGCTCAGGCCCATCAGAATCCCGACCGGAATTCCGATAGCGGCGGCGGCAAACAGCGCGATCAACATGCGGGTCAGGCTGGCTGTCAGATGCTGCCACAGCGTGGCGTCCATAAACCCTTGTGGGCTGGCAATCAGCAGCAGTTTGCTGAATACCTGCTGCGGCGGCGGTAAAAACAGCGGCGCGATTAACCCCAGCGCGGTCACGCCCCACCACACCAGTAACAGCAGTAATACGCTCAGTACGCTTAATGAAAAGCGGGTAGAAAAAGGCCAGCGCAGTCGGCGTCGCACCGGCAAGGTTTTGTCGTTGATTAACGCACTCATGCGAACGCCTCCCGTTGCTCAAACACCCGGCTCAGCACATATTCGCGCTGAGCAATAAACTGCGGATCGGATTTGATGCTGCGGCACGGCTCTCCATCGGCAAAGCGCTGACCAAAATCGGGCCGCAGCCGCTCGACAATGCGTCCGGGTCCCGGCGACAGCAGGATCAGTTCGCTGGCGAGAAAAATCGCCTCTTCAATATCGTGGGTAATCAGCAGGATCTGTTTGCCGCTGTCGCGCCACAGCGTCAGCAACAAGGTCTGCATCTGTTCGCGGGTAAAGGCATCAAGCGCGCCAAACGGCTCATCCAGCAGCAGCAGGCGCGGATCGGTCGCCAGCGCGCGCGCAATGCCAACCCGCTGCCGCTGACCGCCTGATAACTGCCAGATTGCCCGCTTTTCCGCGCCTTCCAGTCCGACCTGCCTGATCAGCCGGCGCGCAATGGCTTCACGCTCCTGACGCGCCATGCCAGCCAGTTGCAAACCGAAGGCGACGTTATCCAGCACGTTGCGCCACGGCAGTAAGCCTTCATGCTGAAACACCACTCCGCGGTCAGCCCCCGGTCCGGTGACCGGCTGGTTATCCAGCGTGATGCTGCCCGATTCCACCGGCAAAAAACCGGCTACCAGGTTGAGCAGCGTGGTCTTACCGCAGCCTGACGGCCCCAGCACCACCAGCAGTTCACGGCGATCGATCTGCAGATTGATATCCTGCAACACCGGTTGCCCGGCATAACGCGCATTCAGATGAGCGATGCGTAGCATGAGGACTCCTTAAGGTTTGGCTAACGGCGCGACAAAGCGGGAGGTCACGTAACTGCTGTAATCGTTATCCGCCTGCGGCACTCTGCCCTGCGCTTTCAGAAACTGGGCCGTGTCGACAATCGCCTTGTTCACCGGCTTGCCCAGCTGTTCAATCTGCTGTTGCGCCGTCAGGTAGGTGTTGCCTTTTACCAGGCCGGGCACCTGCGCTTCCGGTACGCCGCTCAGGCGTGACAGCTTGCTGAGATTATCAGGCTGCTTCAGCCAGCTATCAGGATTGTCGAGATAGGATTGCTGCGCGGCCAGCGCGCTGCGGGCAAAGGCGGTGACGATCTCCGGATGCTGCCGGGCGAAGTCTTTGCGCACCACCCAGACGTCGAGAGTGGGCGATCCCCAGCTTCCCACCTGCGCAGAGTCGGTTAGCACCTTGCCGTTTTTCTCCAGCTCATTGACTGCAGGTGCCCAGACGTAGGCACCATCAATGTCGCCACGCTGCCAGGCAGCGATAATCGCGGGCGGCTGCAGATTGACCAGCTGCACCTGTGACGGCTTGATGCCCCAGTGTTTCAGCGCCGCCAGCAGGCTGTAATGGGTCGTAGAGATGAACGGCACGGCGATGCGTTTACCGATCAGATCCTGCGGTGTTGTGATGTTCTTCTTCACCACTAAGGCTTCAGAGTTACCGAGCTGAGAAGCCAGCAAAAAGGCTTCGATGGGCAGCTTCTGCGCCGCAGCGACCGCTAACGGACTGGAGCCGATATTGCCGATTTGTACGTCGCCCGACGCCAGCGCGCGCAGCACACCGGCACCGCTGTCAAACTTACGCCAGTCAACGCTGGCACCACTCTCTTTGGCGAAACTGTTGTCCGCCTGCGCCACCTTGGCCGGTTCGGCAGAAGTCTGATACGCCACGGTGACATTGACCGCGTCCGCCCGGAAGGCCAGCAGCGCCAGCGCTGCGGCTAAAAACGATAAACGTGCTGTAACTGCCATGATTGCTACCCCACCCTTTTTATGATGGAAGCAGTGTCTCTGGCGGCAATAATTTCACCAAGGAATTAAAAATTATCCCTAATAGAAATAAGTTCTTAGATCACTATCTGCAAAACTAAGCTAAAAATCGCAAATGCTGAAAACAGCGCCAGCATAAAAAAATGTCAGGCGCTCACATTCGGCCTGTGCTATTGATATGCGTTCCCGTTTCTTGCTTGTAAAAGGTCTTTGTGTTCGATGTCGATTGAGAAAGTCGCTCAGCTGGCTGGCGTCTCTAAAGCCACGGTGTCGCGGGTTCTCAACGCCCATCCCGGCGTCAAACCCGATACGCGTGAGAAAGTGCTGTCGGCTATCGCCGCCTGTGACTACCAGCCCAACTTATTAGCCCGACAACTGCGCACGGCGCAAAGCCACATGCTGCTGGTGTTGATTTCGGACATCACCAATCCCTTCTGCTCGCGGGTGGTACAGGGCATTGAGGCGGAAGCCGAGCTGCACGGTTATCACATCCTGCTCTGCCACTCCGCCTCGCAGTTACAGCGTGAAGCCGCCTATCTCACGCTGCTGACCGGCAAAGTAGTGGATGGCGTGATCACCATGGATGCGGCGTCGGGACTGCAGGATTTGCAGCACATCATTGCAGGCGCGCCGTGGGTCCAGTGCTCGGAGTTCGATCCGGCTATCCCGGCCTCTTCCGTCACCATCGATCATCTCGACGCGGCACGCGATACCGTCCACTACCTTGCCGGCAAAGGCCGCAAACGCATCGGGCTGGTTAACGGGGATATGCGCTACCTCTATTCGCACCATCGTGAACAGGGCTACCAGCAGGCGATAAACGCGCTGGGACTGCAGTGGTCAGGGGTCGCCTACGCCAGCGATATCTCCACGGAAGCGGGCAGCCAGGCACTACAACAATTACTGGCGATGCCGCAACCGCCGGATGCGATTTTTGCCGTGTCGGATGTGCTGGCTGTGGGGGTGATTCATGCCGCGCTGCAAGCGGGGCTGCGCGTGCCGGAAGATCTGGCGGTAGTGGGTTTTGACGGCATTCCATTTACCGGCAGCCTTAACCCGCCGCTGACCACCATCGAACAACCGATGTATCAGCTCGGGGCGCGAAGCGTGCAGCTGTTGTTGCAGAAAATCCGTCAGCCGCACGCGCCGGTAATCCGTGAAGTCCTGCCCTGGAAGCGCGTTGAACGCGCCTCCAGTTAACTCAGTGCCAGATCAACAGCACGCAGGCTGCCGTCAGCAATCCCATGGCGAGATTAAAGATTTTCCAGGCGCGGCGGCTGCGTAAAATGCGGCCAATCATTGCGCCGAATCCCATCCAGATCAGGCCGGACACCAGATTAACGATAAACATGCCGAGACTGATCGCCATCACCGATTGACGATAGGCATCGCCAGCCAGGCTAAAGCTGGCGACCGCGCCCAGCGCCATCAGCCAGGCTTTGGGATTGATCAGCTGCAGTAATCCGCCCTGCCAGAACGGCATGGGCGACTCCGGCACCTGATCGGTTTCCAGTTTTTCGTAGCTGGCGGTGGCAATTTTCCATGCCAGCCACAGCAGGTAGAGGCTACCGGCGATTTTCAGCACCAGATGCAGTGAGGGATAGAGCAGGATCAGTCCGCCGACGCCAAACGCCACCATCAGCAGCATGACCTGCATGCCGATCATGATGCCAATCATCAGAGGAATGGTCCGCAGGAAGCCAAAATTGGCGCCGCCCGCAGTAAGTAACATATTATTAGGGCCTGGCGTGATCGCGGCGACCCAAAGGAATCCTAACATCGACAAGAAAAGACTCAGTTCCATAGCAATCGGGTGCTCCTCACCCCCAGCAAGCAAAAAACCTATCGAAGCTAACAGCGCGATATGGAACAGACAAGCTTTTACCCGATGAAATTAATCGCACCCGACACGGATCAATTTACGCCGTTAGCCGGCATGCGCAATGCGCATCTGCAAACGGTACTGCCACGCCTGCTACGGCGGCAGATCAAGCTCGATCCTCACTGGCAGCGTCTCGATCTGCCCGATGGCGATTTTGTCGATCTCGCCTGGAGTGAAGATCCGCATCTGGCACAGCACAAACCCCGGGTGGTGCTGTTTCACGGACTGGAAGGCAGTTTCCACAGCCCCTATATCCACGGGCTGATGGAAATTTGCCGCGCACGCGGCTGGCTGGCGGTGGTGATGCACTTCCGCGGATGCAGCGGCGAACCTAACCGGCTGAACCGTATCTATCATTCCGGTGAAACCGAAGATGCACGCTATTTTCTGCACTGGCTGCAAACCCGCTGGGGTCGGGTACCGACCGTGGCGGTGGGTTTTTCGCTCGGCGGTAACATGCTGGGCTGCCTGCTGGGTCAGCAGGGATCCGATGCGCCGGTTAACGCGGGCGTCATCGTCTCCGCGCCGCTGCTGCTGGAGCCGTGCAGCGTCAAACTGGAGCGCGGCTTCTCGCGCTTTTACCAATACTATTTACTGGCGCAGCTGAAGAAGAACGCCCGGCGCAAACTGCACGCCTGGCCGGAAACGTTGCCGGTGAATCTGACGCAGCTTAAAGCGCTACGCCGGCTACGCGACTTCGATGACGCGATCACCGCCCGCGCCCACGGTTTCAGCGATGCGGCTGACTATTATCAGCGCGCCAGCGCCCTGCCCTGGCTGAAACAGGTCGATAAGCCGCTGCTGATCATTCATGCCAAAGATGACCCGTTCATGAGTGATGAGGTGATCCCGCACAGCAGCCAATTATCTGCCACTATTACTTATCAACTGACGCCGCACGGCGGTCACGTTGGCTTTGTCGGCGGGACGTTGCGCCAGCCCGAAATGTGGCTTGAACAGCGCATACCCCAGTGGATTGCCCCTTTTCTGGATACCTAACGTTGTGATTATTCCCTGGCAACAGGTCTCACCTGAGACGCTTGAAAATCTGATTGAAACTTTCGTACTGCGTGAAGGCACCGACTACGGCGAGCAGGAACGCAGCCTGAGCGAAAAAGTGGCTGACGTGCGCCGTCAGCTGGAAACCGGCGAAGTGGTGCTGGTGTGGTCGGAACTGCATGAATCGGTCAATATTATGCCGCGCAAAGAATTTCGCGGCTGATGCAGCCGGCGGCAATTCATGTTAACAATGCGCATGGCCCGACTTCACAGGGAGCTTTTTTATGTCAGCACGCCATCCGATAATCGCCGTCACCGGTTCCAGCGGCGCGGGGACCACCACCACCAGTCTCGCGTTCCGTAAAATCTTTCAGCAGCTCGATCTGCACGCTGCCGAACTGGAAGGCGACAGTTTCCACCGTTTCACCCGGCCTGAAATGGATATGGCAATCCGCAAGGCGCGCGATTTGGGCCGTCATGTCAGCTATTTCGGTCCGGAAGCCAATGACTTTGGCCTGCTGGAGCAGAGCTTCAGGCAGTATGGGCTCAACGGCCAGGGCCAGTCGCGTAAATACCTGCACACCTATGACGAAGCGGTACCGTGGAATCAGGTGCCGGGCACCTTTACGCCGTGGCAGCCGCTGCCGCAAAACACCGATATTTTGTTTTACGAAGGACTGCACGGTGGCGTGGTGACCGCCCAGCATAACGTAGCGGAGCATGTCGACCTGCTGGTGGGCGTGGTGCCAATTGTTAACCTCGAGTGGATTCAGAAGCTGGTGCGTGACACCAGCGAACGCGGCCATTCGCGTGAAGCGGTAATGGATTCGGTGGTGCGCTCAATGGAGGATTACATCAACTTCATTACGCCGCAGTTCTCGCGCACCCATCTTAACTTCCAGCGAGTGCCGACGGTCGATACCTCAAATCCGTTTGCCGCCCGCGCTATTCCGTCATTGGATGAGAGCTTCGTGGTGATCCATTTCCAGGCGCTGGACGATATCGACTTCCCTTATCTGCTGGCGATGCTGCAGGGATCGTTCATCTCGCATATCAATACGCTGGTGGTACCGGGCGGAAAAATGGGGCTGGCGATGGAGCTGATCATGGGTCCGCTGGTGAAGCGGCTGGTGGAAGGCAAGCGGATAGAATAAGAGGCCAGCAAAAACCGCTCTGAGAGCAGATGTCTTTAACAAAGAGAGTAAAACTGGCTTTCCTGCGGCTAAAGACTTATCCCTGGGCAGGCTTCAGGGAGCATACACCTTTCGCAAAGACGCAAAACCGCTATCCCTGGCAGGCTCAGCACGGGCCATCCCTGGCCCGCGATGCTTTGCTACAGGCATATGCTCCCTTCGCTTCACGTTCGACAACCGCATCCGGTTTCAGGAAGGTCGCTACAGACAACCCCTGGGCAGAAAGAATCTGGCAGCAATAGATAAGTTCAACACGCTGGGAACCGGGTCAGAAGAGGAAAGCGTCCCGCCGCCCGGATAAAAACGCCGGGAGCGTTTTTGAACAACGCAAAGCGTTGGCCCGGCTACGGGCGCGCCTCAGGGATGAGGTGCGTAATCGCGCGGGCCGAGCGGCCAGGGATTGGCTTAAACGACTTTCCGATCTGACCCGGTTCCCTGCGCAGGCACAGTATCAAAACGGATTCCCTGCCCAGGCACAGACTTAAAGCAACCTGCATCAGATACTGGAAGTGAAGTTAGCAGGTCTGCAATGACCCTTGCGGCTACTACAGTTCGATCACTTCATAGCTGTGGGTGATGGTAACCCCTTTACCCAGCATGATGGCGACCGAGCAATATTTTTCAGCAGAAAGATCCACCGCGCGTGAGACCGCCTTATCCTGTAGCGCTTTGCCGCTCACGATAAAGTGCAGGTTGATGTGCGTAAAGATTCGCGGCGCCTCTTCACGACGTTCTGAGGTCAGTTTTACTTCACAATCAGCCACATCGTTGCGACCTTTTTGCAGAATTGAAACGACGTCGATGGCGCTGCATCCGCCCGCCGCCATCAGCACCATCTCCATTGGGCTGGGCGCTTTATCACCCGAATTGCCATCCATTAATACCTGATGTCCGGATGACGACTCACCGAGGAATGTCAGCCCTTCTACCCATTTCACTCTTGCCTGCATGATTTTCGCTCCAGAATATGCGGTTTTGCCGTCAGAGTACGCTTTCGCCTGGTAAACAGCAATCCAGAGAAATCCGCCGTTAGCTGAAGCGAGACAACAGAAGACAGTCGGCAAAAGCTGTGCTACAAACAGTGCTGAAAATATTTTTCGTCACCCGATGGCGAAGCCGGGAAGAATGATGCGCACTGCGCCGAATGCAGCCCGAATAATTTCCTGTAAGGGAAACGCTTGAAGCTTTCATCGCCTGACAGGGAAACTGCCCCCTGTATTTTGGGCACGATTACAACAGAGGATAATAGCGAATGGTTCTCGGCAAACCGCAAACAGACCCTACACTCGAATGGTTCCTGTCCCATTGCCATATTCACAAGTATCCATCCAAAAGTACGCTGATTCACCAAGGTGAAAAAGCTGAAACGCTTTACTACATCGTGAAAGGTTCCGTTGCGGTTCTGATCAAAGATGAAGAAGGCAAAGAGATGATTCTTTCTTACCTGAATCAGGGCGATTTCATTGGCGAGCTTGGCCTGTTCGAAGAAGGTCAGGAGCGCAGCGCCTGGGTACGTGCCAAAACCGCGTGCGAAGTGGCGGAGATTTCTTACAAGAAATTCCGTCAGCTGATCCAGGTTAACCCGGATATCCTGATGCGACTGTCGTCGCAGATGGCGCGTCGCCTGCAGGTTACGTCGGAAAAAGTGGGTAATCTCGCTTTCCTCGATGTGACCGGACGCATTGCTCAGACTCTGCTTAACCTGGCGAAGCAGCCAGACGCCATGACGCATCCCGACGGCATGCAAATTAAAATTACTCGTCAGGAAATTGGCCAAATCGTTGGTTGTTCACGTGAAACCGTGGGCCGTATTTTGAAGATGCTGGAAGATCAGAACCTGATCTCTGCACACGGCAAAACCATCGTCGTTTACGGCACCCGCTAATTCCTGTCACCCACGGCGTGATGGCAACATCGCGCCGTTATTGTTTGTGTTGGGCCGATGTGGCGTCGAATTATTTACCATCCTGAAGTCAATTACGCCTTGCGGCAAACCCTGGTGCTCTGTCTGCCAGTGGCGCTGGGCTGGCTGGCTGGCGACCTGCAAAAAGGTCTGCTGTTCTCGTTAGTTCCCGCCTGTTGCAATATCGCCGGTCTGGATACCCCGCATAAACGCTTCTTCAAACGCCTGATTGTCGGCGGCAGCCTGTTTGCGCTCGGCAGCTTTCTGATTCAGTGGCTGACGCAGCACGCCATTCCGCTGCCGCTGATTCTGTTCGCCTTGCCGTTGCTGCTGGGGGTCACCGGCGAAATCAGCCCGCTGCACGGCCGTCTGCTGCCCGGCACCCTGATCGCCGCCATCTTCACGCTGAGCCTGATTGGCCGTATGCCGATCTATGTGCCGCCGCTGCTCTATATCGGCGGCACGCTATGGTATGGGCTGTTTAACTGGTTCTGGTTCTGGCTGTGGAAAGAGCAGCCGATGCGTGAAAGCCTGAGCCTGATCTACCGTGAGCTGGCCAACTATTGCGACGCCAAATATACCCTGCTGACTCAGCTGACCGATCCGGAAAAGGCCCTGCCGCCGCTGCTGGCGCGTCAGCAAAAAGTGGTCGATATGATCACCACCTGTTACCAGCAGATGCACATGCTTTCCGCCAGCCGGGATCACAGCCATAAGCGGCTGACCCGCGCCTTTCAGGTGGCGCTGGACCTGCAGGAGCACATCTCGGTCAGCCTGCATCAGCCGGAAGAGGTGCAGAAACTGGTGGAGCAGAGCTATGCCGAAGCGGTGATCCGCTGGAACGCCCAGACTATTTCGGCCCGCTTACGGGTGCTGGCGGATAACATTCTCTATCACCAGTTGCCGGATCGTTTTGGCATGGAGAAGCAGCTCAGCGCGCTGGAAAAAATCGCCCGCCAGCATCCTGACAATCCGGTGGGAAATTTCTGTCTCTACCACTTCAATCGGATTGCGCGGGTGCTGCGCACCCAAAAACCGCTCTATCAACGTGACCTGATGGCCGATCGTCAGCGCCGTCTGCCGCTTCTGCCGGCGCTGCGCAGCTATCTGTCCTGGCGTTCGTCGGCACTGCGCACTGCCGGGCGCTTTGCGGTGATGCTGATGCTGGGCAGCGCACTGGCGCTGTTTTTCAACATCCCTAAACCGTACTGGATTCTGATGACCATTATGTTCGTCAGCCAGAACGGCTACAGCGCCACCCGCGTTCGCATCCAGCACCGGGCACTGGGCACCTTTGCCGGCCTGGTGATTGCGGCTGCCACCTTACGCCTGGCGGTGCCGGAGTCGCTGGTGCTGCTGATCATGCTGGTGATCACCTTTATCAGCTACCGGTTTACCCGCCAGTTTTACGGCTGGTCGATGATCGGCTTTACGGTGACGGCGGTTTACTCGCTGCAGTTGCTGTCGCTGAATGGGGCGCAGTTCCTGCTGCCGCGCCTGATGGATACGCTGATGGGTTGCCTGATCGCCTTTGGCGGAATGTTGTGGCTGTGGCCGCAGTGGCAGAGTGGCTTATTGCGGCAAAACGCCCATGACGCGCTGGAAACCTATCAGGATGCGCTACGGCTGCTGCTGGGGGCGGAACAGTCACCGGAGAAACTGGCGTATCAGCGGGTACGGGTCAATCAGGCTCACAATGCGCTGTTTAACTCCCTGAACCAGGCGATGCAGGAACCGGCTTTTAACGCTCAGTACCTCAAGGATATGCGTCTGTGGGTCACCCACAGCCAGTTTATTGTTGAGCACATCAATGCAATGACGATTCTGGCGCGTGAACACACCATGCTGACCGCCACGTTAGCTGAGCGTTATCTGCAGTCCTGCGAAATTGCGCTGCAACGTTGTCAGCAGCGACTGGAATATGATGGTGCCAGTTCGCAGGTTAACCTGCTGGATGAGCTGGAAAACATTAATGAAGGGCCGGTCACGGTGGTGGAACAGCATGTACGCCGCATTCTGGATCATCTGAGCGTGATGCACACCATTTCATCTCTGGCGTGGAGCCAGCGACCGCAACATGGCCGCTGGCTGAGCAGACGGTTACGCAAAAACTAAATCAGCCGGTAATCACCTTGCCGACGGCGGTGGCGAAGCGGCGCATACCCTCTTCGATGTCGGCGGGTTCGATGATCAGCGAAGGTGCAAAACGCATCACGTCCGTGCCGGCCACCAGCACCATTACCCCTTCAGCGGCTGCCGCATTGAGGATATCGCGCGCCTTGCCGGCATGCTGAGGCTTCAGCGCCGCGCCAATCAGCAGGCCTTTGCCGCGAATATCACTGAACAGATCGTACTTCGCATCAATCGCCTGCAGCGCGCTGACAAACTGCTGACGCCGGACGCCAACGCCTTCCAGCACTGCCGGGGTATTGATGATATCCAGCGCGGTCTCGGCAATGGCGCAGGCCAGCGGATTGCCGCCGTAGGTGGTGCCGTGCACGCCAGGGGCCATGGTGGAGGCGATCTCATGGGTAGTCAGCATGGCGCTGACCGGGAAACCGCCACCCAGCGCTTTGGCCGAGGTCAGAATATCGGGCTGCACGCCATAGTGCTCATAAGCAAACAGCTTGCCGCTGCGTCCCATACCGCTCTGCACTTCATCCAGCACCAGCAGTGCCTGGTATTGATCGCACAGTTCACGCAGCCCGTGCATAAACTCTTCGGTTGCGGGCACCACGCCGCCCTCACCCTGAATCGGTTCGACCACGATAGCGCAGGTGTGATCGTCGATAACCGCCTTAACCGCGGCCAGATCGTTGAACGGCACGTGGACGATATCGGCAGGTTTAGGGCCAAAGCCATCGGAATATTTTGGCTGTCCGCCGACCGTCACGGTAAACAGCGTCCGGCCGTGGAAAGCATTGTGGAAGGCGATGATCTTACTTTTGAACGGGCTGTGACGTTTGCAGGCGTAATAGCGTGCCAGCTTGAACGCCGCCTCATTCGCTTCTGCACCGGAGTTGGCGAAAAACACCCGCTCGGCAAAGGTGGCATTGATTAACTTGCTGGCGAGACGCAGTGCCGGTTCGTTGGTGAAGACGTTACTGGTATGCCACAGCGTTTCGCCCTGG
The DNA here is from genome assembly GCF_038594305.1 of Pantoea brenneri. Taxonomy (NCBI): domain Bacteria; kingdom Pseudomonadati; phylum Pseudomonadota; class Gammaproteobacteria; order Enterobacterales; family Erwiniaceae; genus Pantoea; species Pantoea brenneri. Next base: position 25,072 of record NZ_JBCGBG010000005.1, read on the forward strand.
CTTTTCAGCGTTTCCACCAGCCCAGGATGGCAATGGCCGAGCGCAGTCACGGCGATGCCGCCCGAAAAGTCGATATATTCTTTGCCCTGCTGATCCCAGACGCGGCTGCCCTTGCCTTTGACCGGCACGAACTGCGCTGGTGCATAAACAGGCAAAATAACGTTATCGAACGTTTCCCGTGTGACCGCAATTTTTTCGGCTGCCATTAGTGACCCCATTTGAATGATTGTTGTACTGCTGTGAAATAATAATCACAAAATATGCATAAAAAATCACTCAAAGGCAAACTATTGCGACAGGAAATTGCGCAGCAGCTGGTGTCCCTGCTCGCTGAGAATGCTTTCAGGATGGAATTGCACCCCTTCCAGTGCCAGGGTTTTATGGCGGATGCCCATGATCTCGTCGGGCTGTCCGTCACGCAGGCTCCAGGCGGTGACCTCAAAGACGTCAGGCAGCGTATCGCGTTTTACGATCAATGAATGGTAACGGGTAACGGTGAGGGGATTATTCAACTGGCGGAACACGCCGCTGTTGCTGTGCTGAATCAGCGAGGTTTTACCGTGCATCACCTGACGGGCGCGCACGACCTCGCCGCCCCAGGCCTGCGCAATCGCCTGATGTCCGAGGCAAACGCCCAGCACCGGCAGGCGTCCGGCAAAATGGCGAATCGCCGCCAGTGAAATGCCGGATTCGTTGGGGGTACAGGGTCCCGGGGAAATCACCAGATGGGTCAGCGGCAGCGCATCCATCTGCTGCAGGGTGATGGCATCGTTGCGCACCACCCGAACCTGCGCGCCCAGCTCGCAGAAATATTGATAGAGATTCCAGCTAAAGGAGTCGTAGTTGTCGATCAGCAGCAGCATGACTAATCCAGAGTGGTTACCAGCGCCGCTATTCTACGCGGTTACGCCGGCTCGCTCACCACTTTCGCAAAAACCTGCTCCAGCAGCTGCAGGTCGCCTGCAACGCCTGCCTGATTCGCCACTCGCCAGCTTTCGGCATCGATCGCCTCCCACGCCAGCAGATAACCGGCATGCAGCGCCAGCTGCTCGAAAAAGATGCGTTGCGCGCGGCCATTTCCTTCACGGAAAGGATGCAGCACGTTGATTTCGCAGTAGTAGTGGGCAATACGCTGTACAAAGGCGTCACGCGGCAGGTCGGCGAGGCCATTTTCCTCTTCCAGCGCCGCCATCAGGGCATTCCCCTCTTTTTCGATATATTCGAAATGGCAGAACGGCGTCTCATCGCGCCAGATATCGATGGTACGCAACTCACCGGCCCAGCTGTAAACATCCTGGAACAGCGTACGGTGGATCAGCTGCAGCCACGGCAAGCCGGCATTACGCGGCCCTAACTCCAGCGTCGCCAGACGGGCAGCACTGAAGCTCAGCTCTGCTTTACGCAGCTGTGCCGCGTCATGAATATCGAGCAGATTCTTCAGCACGTTGTCGTTGTGCCACAGGTAGGGATCCTGGCTGACCGCGATATTAGACACCATATTGCCTCCTCAGCGAAGCCAGACGTGCCGCCGCCTCGTCGCCTTTTACCGCGGGTTCATTGTGGCTGAAGCCTTCCAGCCGACAGCTGGCCTGATAGCTGGCGCTGCGCCGCTGTTGCCACAATGTGGCCTTTTGTTTCTCGGTGAGTTTGTTCGCCATGCCGCCTCCTGCTCAGGTTTTGCCCTAAGTATAAGAGCATTTTCTGGCTTTGCCGGATGCGGGAAAGCGCCGCCATCGACAGATGGCGGCATGAAGTATTAAGGCAGAACTTTAGCGGAGAGGATAACTACCGGTTTAGACGGGACATTCTGGTAAGGACCGACATCTTTGGTCGGTACCTGAGAAATTTTTTCAGCCACATCCTGACCTTTCACAATCTTACCGAATACCGCATAGCCAAAATCACGCTGGCCATGGTCGAGGAAGGCGTTATCGGCCACGTTGAGGAAGAACTGGCTGGTGGCGCTGTCTTTATCGGCGGTACGGGCCATTGAGATGGTGCCGCGCAGGTTACGCAGGCCGTTATCCGCCTCATTTTTGATCGGCGCATTGGTCTGCTTCTGCTGCATGTCGGTGGTAAAGCCGCCGCCCTGCACCATAAAGCCTGGGATCACGCGATGAAAAATGGTGTTGTTGTAGAAGCCACTGTTGACGTAATCAACAAAGTTTTTCACCGAGACCGGCGCTTTTTGGTCATTCAGTTCGAGTTCGATATTGCCGGCGGAGGTGGTGAGCAGAACATGGGTATCGCCTTTTGCGGCCAGGGCCGAGGCAGAAACAGATGAGAGCGCTAACAGGGTAATTGCCGCTGTTAAAGTACGTTTAAACATGAAAGATTCCTTACCTTGGAGAGCTAGCTCAAAAACGTGATTGATTGTAAAGAGCATGTAATACAAGAGCCAGCGTTTTACCTATATTTACGCTGCGGCTTAAAAAGCGCGAGCAATCGATAAAACCCGGCAAATGCGTGATTAAAATCACACAACACATGAAATGTAGATCTCCAGTTTCACTGGTTGTTTATTAAGATCACAGTTCCGTTTACACTTTCTGACACTTTTTGCCACCGGTTTCCTAACAGGTTCAGAACATGACAAACCGTAATCGTATCGGCCTTACCTGGATAAGCTTCTTTTCGTATGCGCTTACCGGCGCATTGGTAATCGTTACCGGCATGGTAATGGGCGATATCGCGAAAGATTTCCAGATCCCCATCTCCAGCATGAGTAACACCTTCACCTTCCTGAACAGCGGGATCCTGGCCGCCGTTTTCCTCAATGCTTGGCTGATGGTGATCGTGCCACTCAAGCGCCAGCTGATTTTCGGTTTCGTCCTGATGGTGCTGGCGATCATTGGCTTAATGACCAGCCGCGATCTCAGCATCTTCTCGCTCTGCATGTTCGTGCTGGGTGTGGTCAGCGGCATTACCATGTCGATCGGGACGTTCCTGATTACCCATATGTATGAAGGTCGCCAGCGCGGATCACGTCTGCTGTTTACCGACTCCTTCTTCAGCATGGCGGGCACGCTGTTCCCGGTGCTGGCAGGTATCCTGCTGGCACGTCAACTGCCATGGTACTGGGTTTATGTCTGCATCGGCTTCATCTATGTGGCGATTTTCATCATGACGCTGTTTGTCGAGTTCCCGGTACTGCGCAAGCCGGAAAACAGCCCGACAGTTGAAAAGGAAAAATGGGGCGTTGGCGTGCTGCTGCTCGCGGTTGCCGCCCTGTGCTACATCCTCGGTCAGCTCGGTTTTATCTCGTGGGTACCGGAATACGCCACCAAAGTGATGGGCATGAATATCGATAATGCCGGACAGCTGGTTGGCAGCTTCTGGACCGCCTATATGGTCGGAATGTGGGCGTTCAGCTTCCTGCTGCGCTTCTTCGATCTGCAACGTATCCTGATGGTGCTGGCTGGCCTGGCGACGCTGCTGATGTACTGGTTCGTCAGCAGCCAGGATGCCGGCATGCTGAAGTGGATCATCATGGTTCTGGGCTTTAGCTCCAGCGCGATTTACACCACCATCATCACGCTCGGCTCGCTGCAAACCAAAGTAGCTTCACCAAAATTGGTGAACTTCATTCTGACCTGCGGCACCGTCGGCACCATGCTGACCTTTGTGGTTACCGCGCCTATCGTCGAGAAGAGCGGCGTGCACACCGCGCTGGTCACCGCTAACGGTCTGTATGCGGTGGTGTTTGTCATGTGTGTCCTGCTGGGACTGGTGACCAAACATCGTTCGCACGGTCACGTCACCCATTAATCTCGCCGGGCGGCGATCCTTCGCCGCCCTGCTTGTCAGCGCCGGAAGTCGACGCGCTCCTGCTCCCGCCAGTAAATCTCAGTCTCAGCCGGTCTGGTTGCCGCAATCACTTCACCGCGACGCAGTGAATAGCGCACCGGAACCTGTCTTCTTACCGCATCAAAGCCGCTCTCGGCAGGCAGAATGATCAGGCTGGCCTCGTGGCCGCTCTGAATACCGTAGCCGGAAAGCTGCAGAGTTCTGGCACTGTTATGGGTAATCAGATCTAAGCCGGCATCAATCTGTTCGTAACCCATCAACTGGCAGACGTGCAATCCCATATGCAGCACCTGCAGCATGTTCGCGGTGCCCAGCGGATACCAGGGATCAAACACATCATCGTGCCCGAAGCAGACGTTAATCTCCGCCTCCAGCATCTCTTTCACCCGCGTAATGCCGCGCCGCTTAGGATAGTGGTCGAAACGGCCCTGCAGATGAATGTTAACCAGCGGATTAGCGACAAAATTAATGCCTGACAGTTTTAACAGACGGAACAGCCGCGAGGTGTAGGCACCGTTATAAGAGTGCATAGCGGTAGTGTGGCTGGCGGTGACCCGCGCGCCGTTACCGTCACGATGCGCCAGCGCCGCCACGGTTTCGACAAAGCGCGACTGCTCATCGTCAATTTCATCGCAGTGCACATCAATCAGCTTGTCGTAGCGGTTGGCCAGCGCAAAAGTTTTGTGCAGTGACTCAACGCCATATTCGCGGGTGAATTCGTAATGCGGAATCGCCCCGACGACATCTGCGCCGAGCCGCAATGCTTCTTCCAGCAACGCTTCACCATTGGGATAAGAGAGAATGCCCTCCTGCGGAAAAGCGACAATCTGCAGAGTTATCCACGGTGCCACCTCTTCTTTCAGCTCCAGCATCGCTTTTAACGCGGTCAGGCTGGGGTCGGAGACGTCGACATGGGTACGGACAAACTGAATGCCGTTGGCGATCTGCCATTTCAGCGTCTGTAATGCCCGCTGCTTCACGTCCTGATGACTGAGCAGCGCCTTGCGCTCAGCCCAGCGCTCAATGCCTTCAAATAGCGTACCGGACTGATTCCAGGTCGGTTCACCGGCAGTCTGGGTGGTATCAAGATGAATATGCGGTTCAATGAACGGCGCACAGGCGAGGCCGCCCTCACCGTCCAGCGATGCCTCCACCGGCGTCGCCTGCTGCGGCTGGGGAGTGATACGGGCAATGTGACCGTCGGCAATTTCAATCTGCCATAAGCCCTCTCGCCAGGGTAAACGCACGTTATTAATCCACTTAAGTGAAGCCATTAGCCGCTCCTTTTCCGGTTAACCGTCTGCGGTTAAAACTAGCACGATTCACCGCGTCGCGGACAACGCCCTTAACCCCTTTACAGGCTTACCGGATAAAGTTAATTCAAATCAACCACCTACCTCTAAATAGGTATATGAAGGAGCGGTTGATGTATATCAATGAGCGCCAGAAATGGCGCGCTATTGTAGCCGCAGATATCGTAAATTTGAGGCAAAAATGAGCAAGCACAATGTCGTCATTATCGGTAACGGCATGGTCGGGCACCGTTTTATAGAAGAATTACTTGAGAAGGCTGAACCTGACCAGTTTTCGCTAACCGTCTTTTGTGAAGAGCCGCGTGTCGCCTACGATCGTGTCCACCTTTCCGCCTACTTCTCTCACCACACAGCCGAAGAGCTATCCCTGGTTCGCGACGGGTATTATGAGCGGCATCAGGTCAACCTGCTGCTGGGTGAACGCGCCATTACCATCAACCGCGACGAGAAGCTGATTCACTCCAATACCGGCCGCGCGGTGCATTACGACACGCTGGTGTTCGCCACCGGATCTTATCCGTGGATCCCGCCGATTAACGGCGCAGAAGGCAGCGACTGCTTTGTCTATCGCACCATCGAAGATCTTAACGCTATCGAAGCCTGCTCGCGCCGCAGCAAACGCGGTGCGGTAATCGGCGGTGGACTGCTGGGACTGGAAGCGGCGGGCGCGCTGAAAAACCTCGGCGTCGAAACCCATGTGATTGAGTTCGCGCCGGTGCTGATGGCTGAACAGCTCGATCGGCAAGGCGGCGAGCAGTTACGCCGTAAAATCGAGCAGATGGGCGTGCGGGTACATACCGGTAAAAATACCCAACAGATCCACCATCATGAAAACGGCGGTAAAACGCTGCAATTTGCCGATGGCAGCGAGCTGGAGGTCGATTTCATCGTCTTCTCGACCGGTATCCGGCCGCAGGACAAGCTGGCAAAACAGTGTGGATTAGCACTGGGGCCGCGCGGTGGCATCGCCATTAATGATCAGTGCCTGACCAGCGATAGCGACATCTACGCCATCGGTGAATGCGCCGCCTGGCAGAACCGGGTCTACGGACTGGTAGCACCAGGCTACAAAATGGCGCAGGTCGCCAGCGATACCCTGCTGGGCCGCCCCAACGCCTTCACCGGTGCCGACATGAGCGCCAAACTGAAATTGCTGGGTGTCGATGTGGGCGGCATTGGTGATGCGCGTGGCACCACGCCAGGCGCACGCAGTGTGGTGTGGCTGGATGAGAGTAAATCGATCTACAAACGTTTAATTCTCAGCGAAGATCAGCAAACCCTGCTCGGCGCAGTGCTGGTGGGCGATACCAGCGACTACGGCAACCTGCTGCAGCTGGTGCTGAATGCGATACCGCTGCCCGCCAATCCGGAAGCGCTGATTTTACCGGCCGGCAGCGGCGAAAAACCGGCCATCGGGGTCGACTCGCTGCCCGACAGCGCGCAAATTTGTTCCTGCTTTGACGTCAGCAAAGGTGACATCATTAACGCGGTACAGGCTGGCTGCCACACGGTAGCGGCGCTGAAAAGCGCCACCCGCGCCGGCACCGGCTGCGGCGGCTGTATTCCATTGATTACTCAGGTACTGAACAGCGAACTGAGCCGTCAGGGAATTGAGGTCAATAACCATCTTTGCGAACACTTCGCTTATTCGCGTCAGGAGCTGTATCACCTGATTCAGGTCGAAGAGATCAAAACGTTTGACGATTTGCTGGCGAAATATGGTCAGGGCTACGGCTGTGAAGTGTGTAAACCGACGGTCGGTTCCCTGCTCGCTTCGTGCTGGAATGAGTATGTGCTCAAGCCACAACATGCCCCGCTACAGGACAGCAACGATCTCTATCTCGGCAATATCCAGAAAGACGGTACCTATTCGGTGATCCCGCGCTCGCCGGGCGGTGAAATCTCGCCGCAGGGATTGAAAGCGGTGGGCGATATTGCCGAACGCTACCAGCTCTACACCAAAATTACCGGCTCGCAGCGCATCGGCATGTTCGGTGCCCGCAAAGAGGATTTGCCCGCCATCTGGTCTGAGCTGATTGCCGCGGGCTTTGAGACAGGCCAGGCCTACGCCAAAGCGCTGCGCATGGCAAAAACCTGTATTGGCAGTACCTGGTGCCGCTATGGCGTGGGCGACAGCCTCGGCTTTGGCGTGATGCTGGAGAATCGCTACAAAGGCATTCGCACCCCGCATAAAATGAAGTTTGGCGTCTCCGGCTGTACCCGTGAGTGTGCTGAAGCACAGGGTAAAGATGTCGGCATCATCGCCACCGAAAAAGGCTGGAATCTCTACGTCTGCGGCAACGGCGGCATGAAACCACGCCATGGCGATCTGCTGGCAGCGGATCTCGATCAGCAGACGCTGGTGACCTATCTTGACCGCTTCATGATGTTCTATATCCGCACCGCCGATCGCCTGCAGCGTACCTCAACGTGGCTGGAGAGTCTGGAAGGCGGTATCGACTATCTGCGTAAAGTGATCGTTGACGATAAGCTGGGCCTCAACAGCCATCTCGAGCAGGAAATGAAGCGGCTGCGTGCCAGCGTCCACTGCGAGTGGAAAGCTACGCTCGAAGAGAACAGCAACCTGACGCACTTCGCTCACTTTATTAACTCATCGCAGCGCGATCCGGCGATACAGGTGGTGGCCGAACGCGATCAGCATCGTCCGGCGCGCCCTGAAGAACGCATCGCCGTCACCCTGATTGAGGAGACTGAATAATGAGCCAGTGGAATGCAGTGTGTCAGCTGACACAAATCCTGCCCGCCACCGGTGTTTGCGCACTGGTGAAAGGTCAGCAGATTGCTATCTTTCGTCCACGGAACGATGAGCAACTGTATGCCATCAGCAATATCGACCCGTTTGCCGAGGCCAGCGTGTTATCGCGCGGCATTATCGCCGAGCATCAGTCAACGTTATGGGTCGCCAGCCCGCTGAAAAAACAGCACTTTCGTCTTTGCGATGGCTATTGCATGGAAGATGAAACGCGCTCAGTGGCAGCGTATCCGGTGCGGGTGAATGCGGGCCAGGTCGAAGTCTGTCTCTGATTCCCGTCTACTGCCCGCCGCTGGCGGGCTTTTTTTTGAGGACCGCTTATGGACTATTTCCCGCTGTTTTGTCGGCTGCAGGGCAAACGTTGCCTGCTGGTTGGCGCGGGCGAAGTGGCTGAGCGCAAAGCCCGCCTGCTGCTGGAGGCCGGGGCCGATCTGTGGGTTGGCGCACGCGACTTCTCGCCCGCCTTCCGGCAATGGGCGCAGCAGCAAGCCGTGACCCTGTTGCCCGGCGAGTTTGATCCGCACTGGCTGACCGATTGCTGGCTGGTAGTAGCCGCCACCAACGATGATGCGGTCAATCAGCAGGTGGCAGCGGTGGCCGAACGTCAGCGAATTTTCTGCAACCTGGTCGATGCGCCGCAACAGGCCAGCGCCATTATGCCCTCCATCATTGACCGTTCGCCGCTGATGGTGGCGGTCTCATCGGGTGGCCGTGCGCCGGTGCTGGCCCGCTTACTGCGGGAGAAACTGGAAGCAATGTTGCCGCAACATCTGGGCCAACTGGCGCAGCGGGCAGGCAGCTTACGGGCGCAGGTAAAGCAGCAGTTTGCATCGATTGCCGCACGCCGACACTTCTGGGAGCGTTTTTTTAGCAGTGAGCGGCTGGCGCAAACCCTGGCAAACGGCGATGGCGAACGTGCTCAGCAGTTAACTGAGGCGCTGTTTGCGGCGGATTTGCCGACGCAGGGTGAAGTGACGCTGGTGGGTGCCGGTCCCGGTGATGCCGGTTTGCTGACGCTGAAAGGGCTGCAGCAGATCCAGCAGGCAGATATCGTGGTGTATGACCGGCTGGTCTCTGAACAGGTGCTTAACCTGGTGCGACGCGATGCCGAGCGTATCTTTGTCGGCAAGCGCGCCGGTCACCACTGCGTACCGCAGGAGGCGATCAACCAGCTGTTGCTGGAGCAGGCGCAGCGCGGTAAACGGGTGGTGCGGCTGAAAGGCGGCGATCCATTTATCTTTGGCCGCGGTGGCGAAGAGCTGGAGATGCTGGCGCAGCACCAGATTCCGTTCAGCGTGGTGCCCGGCATCACGGCGGCCTCAGGCTGTGCGGCGTACAGCGGCATTCCCCTGACCCACCGCGATCATGCACAAAGCGTCAGGCTGGTCACCGGGCATCTGCAGAAAGAGGGAACGCTCTGCTGGCAGACGCTGGCGGCGGAGCAGCAAACGCTGGTGTTTTATATGGGGCTGACGCAGGCCGCAGAGATTCAGCATCAGCTGCTGCAGCACGGTATGCGCAGCGATATGCCGGTCGCGCTGGTAGAAAACGGTACCAGCCCCCGTCAGCGCGTGGTCACCGGCACCCTGACCGAACTGGCAGCGCTGGCGCAACAGGTCAGCAGCCCGAGCCTGATGATCATCGGCAGCGTGGTCAGCCTGCGCGATAAGCTGCGCTGGTTTTAACGGTTGAGCAACGCATAAGAAAACGGCGGGCTATAAGCCCGCCGTCTGTGCTGTTGGCAATGCCGTTACGGCATGGCGACAAAGCCGACTGCTTCGTAGACTTTTTTCAGGGTTTCCTGCGCCTGGGCACGGGCTTTCGCCGCACCGTCACGCATCACCTGCTCCAGCAACGCGTCGTCGTTACGGAAACGATGATAGCGTTCCTGCAGCTCGGACAGCATGCCTGAGACCGAATCCGCTACCGCCCCTTTCAGGTGGCCATACATCTTGCCTTCGAACTCCTGCTCCAGCTCAACGATGCTTTTTCCGGTCACGCCCGACAAAATATCCAGCAGGTTAGAGACGCCCGCTTTCTCTTTCACGTCGTAGCGCACCACTGGCGGCTCTTCGGAGTCGGTTACCGCGCGCTTGATCTTCTTCACGACCGATTTCGGATCTTCCAGCAGGCCGATCACGTTATTACGGTTTTCATCTGACTTGGACATTTTCTTCGTCGGTTCCAGCAGCGACATGACGCGCGCGCCTGACTTCGGAATAAACGGCTCTGGCACTTTGAAAACGTCGCCATACAGCGCATTGAAGCGATGAGCGATATCGCGGCTCAGCTCCAGATGCTGCTTCTGATCTTCACCAACCGGGACCTGATGGGTCTGATAGAGCAGAATATCGGCCGCCATCAGCACCGGATAGTCGAACAGGCCGGCATTGATGTTCTCTTCGTAACGCGCCGACTTATCCTTGAACTGCGTCATACGGCTGAGTTCACCGAAATAGGCGTAGCAGTTAAGGATCCAGCTCAGTTGGGTGTGCTCTGGCACATGCGACTGAACAAAGATGGTGCTCTTTTGCGGATCGATACCGCAGGCGAGATAGAGCGCCAGCGTATCCAGCGTGGCTTTACGCAACGCGACGGGATCCTGTCGAACGGTAATGGCGTGCAGATCGACGATGCAGTAAATGCAGTGGAAATCATCCTGCATCTGCACCCACTGACGCAGCGCACCCATATAGTTGCCAATGGTCAGTTCGCCGGACGGCTGTGCGCCGCTGAAAACAATGGGTTTGCTCATGCTTAAGTCCTGATAATTACAGCCCGAGAGCGGGCAAAAGTTGGTCAAAAGAGTCGAGTGTGACGTTGGGCTGGCTACTGGCAATCGATTCGCCATAGTTGTAGCCATAGGTCATGCCGACATTGGGCACGCCAGCCGCCTGGGCAGCCTGAATATCGTTACGCGAATCGCCGACAAACAGCAGCTGATCGGGCAGGACACCAAAGGTCCCCAGCACCAGAAAGATCGCGGCAGGATGCGGTTTCTTCACCGGCACATCGTCACCGCCGATAATCAGCGAAAAAGCCTCTGCAATGCCAAGCGATTGCAGCAGTGGCGCGACAAAGGGCGTCGGCTTATTGGTGACAATCGCCAGCGGTAAACCGGTGGCCTGCAGCGCAGCCAGCGTCTGCTTCACCTGCGGGAACAGCGTGCTGCCCGCATCAACCGTGTCAGCATAGTGTTTGTCGAACAGGGCACGCGCATCGTGCTGCTCGTCCGGCTGCGGCTCACGGCCCAGCGCAAAAGTCAGGGCGCGCGACATCATGATGTCCGCTCCGTTACCAATCCAGGTTGAGACGCGCTCAAGGCCGGCGACCGGCAGGCTGAGATCTTTCAGCGTCCGATCGATCGCCTCAGCGAGACCCGGCGCGCTATCGACCAGCGTGCCGTCGAGGTCAAACGCCAGCGCCCGGATATCAGTGAAATGAGCCATTGGCTTTCTCCAGTTCGTTACGCATCTCGTCGATCACTTTTTTGTAATCCGGGTGACCGAAGATGGCAGAACCGGCGACAAACATGTCGGCGCCAGCAGCCGCGATCTGACCGATGTTATCTATCTTCACGCCACCATCCACTTCGAGACGAATATTGTAACCGCTCTGATCGATACGCTTGCGCGCTTCACGCAGCTTATCCAGCGTACCAGGGATAAACGACTGGCCGCCAAAGCCCGGATTAACCGACATCAGCAGAATAATATCCAGCTTATCCATGACGTAATCGAGGTAGCTCAGCGGGGTTGCCGGATTGAATACCAGCCCGGCTTTGCAGCCATGTTCTTTAATCAGCTGCAGGGTGCGATCAACGTGCTCGCTGGCTTCGGGATGAAAGGTGATGTAGGTCGCGCCTGCACGGGCGAACTCGGGGATCAACGCATCCACCGGTTTGACCATCAGATGGACATCGATCGGCGCGGTGATGCCATAGTCGCGCAACGCTTTCAGTACCATCGGTCCCATGGTCAGGTTGGGAACATAGTGGTTATCCATCACGTCGAAGTGAACTACGTCGCCTCCGGCCTCCAGCGCTTTCGCGGTATCTTCGCCCAGGCGAGCAAAGTCCGCCGAAAGGATTGAAGGGGCCAGCAAATATTGTTTCATCCGATTCTCCCACTGTTGTGCGCCAGCCCTGCGGCTGGCGTAATGCGTTGGTCGCGGACGAAACAGACTAGCTATAGAGCGCCAGCAGTTCGTCGACCTTAGTGCGACCGGCTATGCTTCGGCTAATGGAACGCCGGGCTTTGACCACATGTAACACTGCATCCTGATACCACAAACGCGTCAGTGCAGTGTCGTGGTTAGAAATCAGTACCGGAATCCGGTGTTCTGACGAGGCCAGCTGTGCCGCTAACGTCGCCAGATGCTGCTGCTCGCGCAGGCTAAAACTGTTGGTGTGATAAGCCGTGAAGTTCGCCGTCGCCGACAGCGGCGCATAGGGCGGATCACAATATACCACGGAGCCTTTACCGGCATTGTTCAGGGTAACATCGTACGATTCACAGACAAACGTCGCTTTTTGCGCGCGCTCGGCAAACCATAACAGTTCTGCTTCCGGAAAGTAGGGTTTGCGATAGCGGCCAAACGGCACGTTGAATTCGCCACGCAGGTTATAGCGGCATAAACCGTTGTAACAGTGACGATTCAGATAGAGGAAAAGCAGCGCGCGCTGGTAGGCGTCGGTGCTGAGATTAAATTCGGTACGACGCAGGTAATAGCAGGCTTCGTTGTTACCTTCCGGGGTAAACAGCAGCTGCGCGTCACGAATAAAATCCGCCGTGCGCGTTTTGACAATGTTGTAGAGATTGATCAGATCGCTGTTGATATCGGCAAGATGGTAGCGATCAAAATCGGTATTGAGAAACACCGATCCCGCACCAACAAACGGCTCGATCAAACAGTCGCCTTGCGGCAGGTAGCGATGGATCTCTTCTACTAAGGGAAATTTTCCCCCTGCCCATTTCAGGAAAGCGCGATTTTTTTTCATGCTGTCGTGGTTATTACATCTTATTGTGAGGCTGTGGCTGGACCGACAGCAGATCTGCGCTTAAAACGGGGCCAGTAACGCTGGCCCCACATCAATTATTGACTGGCTTCTTTCTTAACCTGGCTAACCGGTTTAACCCACGGATTCTGTGCCCGGACTTCCGCTGGCAGCGATGCCACAGCGCGTTTGGCATCTGCCGGTGTTGCGTATGATCCACTCACCAGCACGTACCACGACTGACCGTTGCGGGTGGTTTTGTAGACGTGATACGCACTCAGATTCTGTTTTTTCGCCCAGGCATTCAGACTTTCCGCTTTGGACGCGCCGCTCAGTTGCAGCGTATAGCTGCCGCCTGGCAGTGATTTGCTGGCTGAACTGCTGCTGGCTGCGGCCGAACTGCTGGCCGCGGTATTGCCGGTAGGCGTGCGGGCTGGCGTCGTATGCGTCCGGCTGTCACTGGTAGTCGCAGGCTTCGAGGCAGTCTTGCGGCCGGCGTCGTGCGCAGGGCGCGTCGGCGACGTCGCTTTGTTCGGCGTCTGACGGCTGACCGGGGCGGTGACCGGGTTGGCTGCGGTTCCGGCATTGCCACTGACGGTGGCCGGCGCAGTTGGCAGCGAGCTACCATTTTGCGCGCCGGTCGCGGCACTGTCGACCTGCTGCTGCTGATTCGTCAGTGCGCTGTTGAGATCGCCAGGTAAAGTGACGCGCTGCTGATTGGCTGGCGTATCAACCGGGGCTGCCTGGGTTGGCGTTGAGGCCACCGGCGGCATCGAGACATCGCGCTGCGGGTTGCTGGCCGCATCACCACTGGCCGGCGCGCTATTTTCGGTCGCCGTCAGAGAGGTCTGACCACCCGACATTGAAGAGGAGCCGGTCAGATCAATATTTTTCTCGCTGTTCGATCCACCGCCAGTGGCGGGCGCATTGCCGCCGGTCGCGGGCTTCTTATCATCCGGGCCATTCAGCGCCGAACCAATGCCCAGCACCAGTAACAACAGCACCAGAATCCCCACACCCATCATGATGCGCTGGCGTGAAACCGGTATTTTTGCTGCGGTAGACGCCTTACGTGGGCGCGAGGGACGACGGTCACTGGCGTCAGGTTTTAACTCGTCTTCCGGTTTGAACTCATCCATTATGCCTCCTCCGTAAAGCGGCATTCCGCACTGCGCACCCGGCGCGCCGCGTCACCACTTAACTGCTTAATATCAAGATTTCTGGCAATCGTTAATTGCAGCCAGCACCATATCATGCGCCACGCCGCCACGCACTTCAGAGCGGCCAATTGACAACGGAAGCACCAGCCGTAATTCACCCGCCAGTACTTTCTTGTCGCGCATCATATGAGGCAAGTACATCTCTGCGCTCATCTCCTGCGGACCGTGCACCGGTAAACCGGCACGCTGCAGCAGCGTGATGATACGTTCAGTCTGTTGCGGGCTGAACTGGCCCAGACGTTCAGCGGTACGCGCGGCCATCACCATGCCTGCAGCAATTGCTTCACCGTGCAGCCAGTTGCCGTAGCCCATCTGCGCTTCAATGGCATGACCAAAGGTATGGCCCAGATTGAGCAGTGCGCGCTGTCCGGTTTCCCGTTCATCGGCAGCCACCACGTCCGCTTTCAGTTCACAACAGCGACGAATGCAATAAGCCAGCGCCTGTTCATCCAGCGCCAGCAAGGCGTCAAGGTTCTGCTCCAGCCACTGGAAAAACGCACCATCAAGAATGATGCCGTACTTAATTACTTCGGCCAGACCGGACGCCAGTTCACGTGCCGGCAGCGAGTGCAGACACGCGGTATCAATCACCACCGAAGCGGGCTGATAAAACGCGCCAATCATGTTTTTGCCGAGCGGATGGTTTACGGCTGTTTTGCCGCCAACCGAAGAGTCAACCTGCGACAGTAAGGTGGTCGGCACCTGAATAAAGCGCACGCCACGCTGATAACTGGCCGCAGCAAAACCGGTAAGATCGCCAATAACGCCACCGCCCAGGGCGATCAGCGTCGTATCACGACCGTGCGGTTTTTGCAGTAAAGCGGTAAAGACCTGATCCATCACGGCCAGCGTTTTGTACTGCTCGCCGTCGGGTAAAATCACCTGATCCACTTTCACACCCGCCGCCGTCAGTAGCGCTGTCAGTTTGTCGAGATAAAGCGGAGCCAGCGTCTGGTTAGTCACCACCATGGCGTTTTCGCCCGCGGTCAGCGGCCAAAAAGAAGCCGGATCGTTAAACAGTCCGGCGGCGATAGTGATGGGGTAACTGCGTTCCCCCAGTGAGACGGTGATCTTCTCCATGATGCTCGATACCTGTTAAAGAGCCTTCGAACGTTGGATCAACTTTTTTCCAACATGTGGATAATCTGATTCGCCACCACTTTCGCACTTTGATCATCTGTGCGAATAGTCACATCGGCGATCTCTTCGTAAAGCGGGTTACGTTCGCCAGCCAGCGCTTCAAGCACTTCACGCGGCGGTGAATCCACCTGCAGCAACGGACGTTTTTTGTCACGTTGAGTGCGCGCCAGTTGCTTTTCGATGGTGGTCTCAAGATAAACCACGACGCCGCGGGCGGAGAGACGATTACGCGTTTCCCGGGATTTGACGGAGCCACCGCCTGTTGCCAGGACGATGCCTTGCTTTTCAGTCAGTTCGTTAATGATTTTTTCTTCGCGATCGCGAAAGCCAGCTTCGCCTTCGACGTCAAAAACCCAGCCCACATCCGCTCCGGTGCGTCGCTCAATTTCCTGATCGGAATCGAAGAACTCCATGTTGAGTTGCTGAGCCAACTGACGACCAATAGTGCTTTTGCCGGCACCCATCGGCCCAACCAGAAAGATATTGCGTTTCTCTGCCATTTTGTCGGTATTACTAAGAATTCGTTAATGATACCCCGCGTTCAGCATTTGCTGGCGGGACAGGAACTGAGACCTCATGAGCGTTAGCAAGAGTCAGACGAAAAATTATCTCAACACTCAAGGCTGTTTGGCAACCGATTATATTGCCTGCAGCTGATCCATTTCTGAATTGGCCTGTGGTTCGCGAAACTGTAACGCGCCAGCGCTGCGTCTTTACAACGCTGCTCACAGAGGAATTTTCTGATCTGTTTGCTGGGATTTACCCAACATAGACGGTTACACCGTATTGAAAATCGCTAAACCTTGTAAGCTAATTCCTGCCCTGCGTCAATTCGGATGGCCCTCTGGGACGAATTTTCCGTTTTATCCAGCCGTAAGCGCTGCTTCCCTGACCAATCGCGGCGTGATGAAGATCACCAGCTCCCGTTTTTTACGCTGCTCAGATTGCTGACGAAACAGCCCGCCGATCAGCGGCAGGTTGCCCAGTAACGGCACCCGATTTTCGCCCCGGGTTCGCTGCTGCTGAAATATACCGCCCAGCGCCAGCGTCTGCCCATCCCTGACAGTGACCTGAGTTTCAATCTCCTGTTTATCAATCGAGAGCACCTCGCTATCGCCGGTCCGGATGCTGCGGCCAGGCATGTTCTGGCTGATGTGAATGTTGAGCTGGATACGGCCATTGCCGGAAATGCTGGGCGTGACTTCCATGCCCAGTACTGCTTCTTTAAATTCAATACTGGTGGCGCCGCTGTTGCCCGCCGACACTTCATACGGAATTTCCGTGCCCTGCTTAATCGAGGCCGTTTGCTGATGCGAGGTAAACAGACGCGGACTGGCGATAATTTCGATCTGGTTCTCCTGTTCCAGCGCGCTTAACTCCAGATCCAGCAGCTGGCCGCCGATACGCGCCAGCGCCATACCGACACTCACGCCGGGCGAACTTAGCGCCAGTGGAATCGCCAGCCGCGGATGATGAAGCACATTCGTGACCGCCGCGTCGCCAGCCTGTAATCCCCAGTTCACGCCGAGTTCCTGTAAATGCTCTTCACTGATGGTCACGATATGCGCCGCCAGTTCAATCTGCTCCAGCGGCAGATCCAGCGCCTTTAGCCAGCGCTCCGTTTGTTGCAACGCCGCCGCCGTATCACGCAGTAACAGCGTGTTGGTGCGTTTATCGACCGTGACGCTGCCGCGCGCGGTCATCAGTGACTGGCGCTCACTCAGCAGGCTGCGGTGTACCTCGCTGGCGCTGGCATAATGCAGCAGCACCGCGCGCTGTTGCAGCGGCATCTGTTGCAACCGCTCTTTCTGCTGTTCATCCCGAGCTTGCCGTTGCGCCTGCTGCCAGCTTTCCGGATAGACCAGCAGCACATTTTCGTGCTCAACCAGCGTCAGCTTTGCCATCCGGGCCACCAGATCCAGTGCCTGCTGCCACGGCAGATCATCCAGCCGCAGCGACAACGATCCCTCAACCTCGGGTGCAATAATCAGGTTGATCTGCTGGTAGTCTGCCAGGGCCTGCAAAATGCGCTCAACCGGCGCATTATCAAATGCCAGGCTGAGACGCTGATCGTCAGCGGCGCGGGCCGGCGACAGGCAACTGACTGCCAGCAATAACGTCAGAAGGGTTCTCATGCGGGCTTCCTTTTAAATAAAATGAATGACGTTGTGCACTGCAGCTGTTTTTGATCGCTAAGGTCAGGCTGCGCCGGTCAATGGCAATGAGCTGCCACGGCGTCAGTGCAAAAGGTTGCCCGGCCCGTATCGCCCTCACCTGCCCCTGCGGCGTCAGCAGCCAGCCGTGAAAACGTGATCCGCGACCAACGATCCCCTGCAGACGCCAGCCGGTCAGCGGTTCTGCCGCTGGCAGGCAGGCGGCCCCGGCAAGCGGCTGAAACGGATCGCGGGCCAGCGCGCTGCTGCAGCACAGCACCAGAATCAGCAGGCTACGGCGCATCGTCAGGCTCCAGCCAGAGTTGTGCCACCAGATGCTCTGGCTGCGCCAGCAGCAGGAAATGCGCCGGAAACGGGGCCGCTGCCTGAACAAGTTCAGTAAACAGCGGCTGGAATTCCTGCCATTGCAGATGCAGCGTCAGAGTACGTGGCTGGGTATCGGGCTGCCACTGCTCCAGCTGGTCGCGTCGTGAAGTGAGGAGGATTTCTATCGCCTGGCCTGAGGTCCCTGAGGCTCCTGATGCAGAACGCACTGCGGGTGATATCAACTGAGCCTGCAGCAGCGCATTCGGCGGATTCTGACGCCATTGCTGCTGGCGCAGCTGCAGCGTCGTGGTCAGCGGCTTCAGGCGCTGCTGTTCAGCTGTCAGCGCTCTGAGTTCCGGCCGCAGCCACACCAGCCAGCTCAGCATCAGTAAACCGGCGGCCGCAGCTGCCAGCGCGCCGTAGCGTGCCATTGCCTTTAACTGCCACCAGCCCGTCCACCACTCACTCATCGCCAACCGCCTGAAGCTGTGCCCGCAGAGTAAAATGATATCCCCCGCCAGGCTGATGCTGAACGCGGCCCTGCGCTATCCGGCTGAACAGCGGCAGCGCCGCCAGCCGTTGACGAAATTGCCGTATCGCCTGCATATCCTGCGCCTGGCCTTCCAGCGTGAACTGGCTGTCGCGTTTCTCCAGCCGCTTCAGCCAGGCGGTCCTGGGCAGCAACACGGGTAAATCCAGCCAGAACTGCTGCCAGGCTGCCCGCTGCATCGCCTGTTGCTGCTGTTTATGGCGCAGCGCTTGCTGTACCGCGAGCTGTTCCATCAGCGCTTGTTGCCGGGCTAAACGCGCAAGCAAATCGTCCAGCGCCAGCTGCACCGTGGCGGTTTCCACTGCAGCCCGCTGCTGTAGTGCCTTTATCCGCCACAACGGCAGAATCACCACCAGCATCAGACTGACGGCGACCAGCAGCAGCACCGTCAGGCTTTGCCGTTGCTGCTGCAAATCGCGTCGCTGCCGCCAGGGCAGCAGATTGACCGCCACCATCAGCAATCCTTAATCCGCAGCGCCAGACCGGCCGCCAGCGCGAATGCACCCGGATTGGCGGGCAACGGCGGCTGCTTATACTGGAACAGATCGAAGGGTGAGAACGGTGTCACGACTGCAGGCCAGGTGACGGACTGCGAGGCACAGGCCAGTATCTGCGAGGCCTGCGGAAATGCCTGCTGTTGCAACGCCTCAACCGAAGCCGCGTCGCCCGCATCCGCAGCGGTTTGCCCATCGCTCCACAACCAGCGCTCATCCTGCTGCAACACCAGCACGTTGCCGGCGCGTAAGCGGGCCTGTTGAGCCAGCCGTTTCAGCGCCTCAGTGGTCAGTTCAAACACCTGTGGCGTTAATCCAGCCTGCAGCAGCGGTGCTGCCCACTGGTCGATCACCTCCAGCCGGGCGGCGGTAACACAGAGCTGTTCGCCCGCAGCATCCTGTCGGTAATCCAGCGCCAGCGCAGTGGGCTCCAGCGGGAAAAGACGCCGTGCCGCCGCCTGCACATAGTGCCCCAGAGCCGGCTCGTGCAGCGGCTGTGCCGGGAGCGGTAGCTGGCGCTGTAATACCAGCTGAACCGGCAAACCGACGCGCAGCGAATAGCGCCGTGGCAGGCGCTGTCGCCAGGCGGTTAAGGCCGCCAGTAATTCAGGCGAAGATTGCAGCACGCCGTTTCTTAACGTATCTTGCGGCAGCCGCTGCTGCCACCAGTGGCGTAGCTGCCAGCCATCACGTTGAGGCTGGAGGGCCAGGGCACAAATCTGCCTATTCTGAATATCCAGCCCAATTTGCCAGGTATGAAAAGCCATGCGCGCGATCTCCTTATCGTCCGGGGAAAATGGACATATCAAAGCGTCTGGCTTGCCTTTATACTACCGCGCGGTTGTTTATAAACTGCTCAAACGACAACAGATGGGAAATTCCAGGTGAAGTTCGTAAAGTATTTATTGATCCTTGCAGTGTGTTGCATGTTGTTGGGAGCAGGCTCGATTTATGGTTTGTACAAATACATAGAGCCACAGTTGCCCGATGTGAACACGCTGAAAGATGTGCGTCTGCAAACGCCGATGCAGGTTTACAGCGCTGAGGGCGATTTGATCGCGCAGTACGGTGAAATGCGCCGTATTCCTTTAAAGCTGCAGCAAGTCCCGCCTGAGATGGTGAAAGCGTTTATTGCGACTGAAGATAGCCGTTTTTATGAGCATCATGGCGTCGATCCGGTCGGCATCTTCCGTGCCGCCAGCATTGCGCTGGTGTCGGGCCACGCCTCACAGGGCGCCAGTACCATTACTCAACAGTTAGCGCGTAACTTCTTCCTGAGTCCGGAACGCACGCTGATGCGTAAAATAAAGGAAGCGTTTCTGGCGATTCGTATTGAGCAGCTGCTGAATAAAGATGAAATTCTTGAGCTCTACCTCAATAAAATTTACCTCGGCTATCGCGCCTACGGCGTCGGTGCTGCCTCGCAGGTCTATTTTGGTAAGCCGGTCGATCAGCTGTCGCTGAGTGAAATGGCGATGATTGCCGGTCTGCCGAAAGCGCCTTCGACGTTCAACCCGCTTTACTCGCACAGCCGCGCCTTATCACGTCGCAACGTGGTGCTGGCGCGCATGCTGGATCAGCATTACATCACCCAGCAGCAGTACGACGAGGCGCGTAATACGCCACTGGTGGCGAAGTATCATGGTCCGGAAATCGCCTTCTCCGCCCCTTATCTCAGCGAGATGGTGCGTCAGGAGATGGTGAAACGGTACGGTGAAAATGCCTATACCGACGGTTACAAGGTTTACACCACGGTGACCCGTCGCCTGCAGCAGGCGGCGCAGACCTCGGTGCGCAATAACGTGATGGCTTACGACATGCGTCATGGCTATCGCGGCCCGACCAGCGTGCTATGGAAAGTTGGCGAACCGGCGTGGGATCAGGCGCGGATCGAGAAAGCGCTGAAGACGCTGCCGGTCTACGGCCCGCTTCAGCCGGCGGTCGTCACCGAAGCACGGAGCGATGAGGCGACCGTGATGATGAAAGATGGCAGCAATGTCTCGCTGACCTTAGCGGGCGTTCGCTGGGCCCGTCCTTATAAGTCTGACACCGTGCAGGGCCCAACGCCGAAAAGCGTCAGCCAGGTATTACAGCCCGGCCAGCAGATCTGGGTGCGCAAGGTCGACGATGCATGGTGGCTGGGTCAGGTTCCGGATGTGAACTCCGCACTGGTCTCACTCGATCCGAACGACGGCGCAGTGCGTGCGCTGGTCGGCGGGTTCGATTTCAACCAGAGCATGTTTAACCGTGCGACTCAGGCGCTGCGTCAGGTGGGTTCGAACATCAAACCTTTCCTGTATACCGCCGCGATGGATCGTGGCCTGACGCTGGCTTCGATTCTTAATGACGTGCCGATTTCACGCTGGGATGCCGGTGCCGGTGCTGACTGGCGGCCGAAAAACTCCCCGCCAACCTATGATGGCCCGATTCGTCTGCGTCAGGGCTTAGGCCAGTCGAAGAACGTGGTGATGGTACGTGCGATGCGGGCAATGGGCGTCGATTATGCCGCAGAGTATCTGCAGCGTTTCGGCTTCCCGGCGCAAAACATCGTGCATACCGAGTCGCTGGCGCTGGGTGCGGCCTCGTTTACGCCGTTACAGGTGGTTCGCGGCTACTCAGTGATGGCTAACGGCGGATTCCTGGTCGACCCTTACTTCATCACCCGCATCGAGAATGAACAGGGCGGCGTAGTGTTTGAAGAGAAACCGAAAATTGCCTGTCCGCAGTGCAATCTGCCGGTGATCTACGGCGATACCAAAAAAGCGCTGGCACTGAACGAAGAGAGCGTTGAAAACGTGGCGGCATCCGATAAAAACCAGAATCAGGCGGTGCCACAGCCCGAACTGGAGCAGGTGCCCACCCCGCCTGAGCAGGGCAACTATGCGCCGCACGTGATCAACACGCCGCTGACCTTCCTGATCAAGAGCGCGCTGAACTCGAATATCTTCGGCGAGCCAGGCTGGATGGGTACCGGCTGGCGCGCCGGTCGTGATCTCAAGCGTAATGACATCGGCGGTAAAACCGGTACCACCAACAGCTCGAAAGATGCCTGGTTCTCCGGTTACGGTCCGGGCGTGGTGACCTCAGTGTGGATTGGCTTTGACGATGCCCGCCGCAATCTGGGCCGCAGCACGCTGTCAGGCGCGATCCCCGATCAGATTTCAGGCTATGAAGGCGGTGCGAAGAGCGCGCAGCCAGCATGGGATGAATTTATGAAGAGTGCGCTGGATGGCGTGCCGGTGCAGCCGTTAACGCCGCCAGAAGGCATTGTCACGGTGACCATCGATCGCAGTACCGGCAAGCTGGCGAACGGCGGTGGCAACACCCGTCAGGAATACTTCATCGAAGGGACTCAGCCAACCGAATATTCGGTACATGATGTCGGCACCACCATTATGGATAATGGCCAGAGCCACGAACTGTTCTGATGTGCAACGCAGATCATAAAAGGCCGACAGATGTCGGCCTTTTTTTATGCAGAATGTTTTACTCAGTAGGTCTGACTCAGTAACCCAGACGCCCCTGCTTCACCAGCCATTCGCGCGCCATAAACAGTGCACTGACGTTACGCGCCTCACGGAAATCAGGCTCCTGTAACAGTGACAACATGTCGCTCAGCGGCCAGCGATGCACGATCAGCGGTTCTGGTTCATCCCCTTCCAGCTTTTCGGCATACAGCCCTTCAGCAATCACGATGTTCATTTTGCTGGAAAAGTAGGAGGGTGCCATCGTCAGCTTGCCCAGCGGGGTCAGCTGACCTGCGCCAAAGCCCACTTCTTCTTTAAGTTCGCGGTCGGCGGCCTGATTAACCGACTCACCGGCATCGATCAGCCCTTTGGGAAAGCCCAGTTCATAGCTTTCCAGCCCCACGGCATATTCCTGAATCAGAATAAGATGGTCATCAATGATCGGCACAATCATGACCGCCTCACGTTCTGAGGGTTTCATCCGCTCATAAACGCGCCGCGCACCATTGCTAAAGGCCAGATCGACCGCTTCGATGGTAAACAATCGTGAACGCGCCACGGCTGTTACATTGAGGATGTCAGGTTTTTTTAACGGGTTTTTCATATCAGCCTCAAACTTTACTGCGCCGGCTCTCAGGAACGAATTAGCATACCTAACCGCAGACAATTGTGCGACAGTCAGACCATGAGGTTGTCGTTACGCCGTTTACGGTTAGCCACTACCCCCTTGTGGTTATCAGTATGAAAAAATTTGCATTAGTCAATACACCCCGATCAGTTTCAGATAATACCGATATTTAATTCAGTCTGAGACGGTTACCATTCGGGCAAGGCAGGGTTTAACAAATGCTAATTTAATGATTTTCAGTACTATTTTTTTGTATGCTTGACTCGTCAGAGTTGTTTAACCCCCCATAATTTGTCTTAAATAATGGGTGTATCCGGGAGCGTAAGTTTAAAGTGAAGACAGCATTTTGGCTGAGTTGAGCAGAGTATGAGCACAATCTTTACGATATTGGCCATAGTGCTAACCTGTTCAATTCTGGCAGGCATTGGGTTTTGGTACGCTATGCGGCATCGTCCGCCGTTGGCGAAACCACTGCCATTTATCAGTCCGCCCTGCCGCAAACTGTCTGATCAGGAGCGTAAGGCGGTCGATAAGTATGTCGCTGCGCTGGAAAAGCAGCCGCGCACTACCGTTACAACGGGCAAACGCGCCGCGCCTGAACGTCTGACCCTGACCGCACAAAGTAATAACGTCTATCCGGTCACCCGTGCGATTACCCGCTACGGCCTGTCGACCGACGATCCCCATAAATGGCGCTACTACCTCGATGAAGTCGAAGTTCATCTGCCGCCGCTGTGGGAGCAGTACATCACCGATGAAAACTACGTTGAACTGATCCGAACCCAATCGATCCCGCTGGTAATCTCCCTAAACGGTCATTCGCTGGTCGATTACGCTGTTGATCAACAAAGTCTGCCGACGCTGATGCGTCCGGTCTCAACCAATGCGTCGATCCGCAAAGCGGAAACCGAGAGCGTTGAGCTGCTTAAGGTGCGTAAAGAGACGCCGGAAGAGTATCGTCTGTCGCGTCCGGATGGCACCCGTGAAGCGGTCATTATCTCGCTCGCCCTGTTGTTATTCTTCTTCAGCCTGCTGGTGCCGGCCACCCTGATGATCTGGCTGGTGCTGGCTGGCGCAGCGATGATCGCCGCCAGCCTGTGGCTGCTCTATCGGGTTCCTGGTGAACGCGGCCTGCGTGATATTCACTGTCTGCGCGGCGCGCCGAAGCGCTGGGGCCTGTTCAGCGAGTCTAATCAGGAACAGAGCAACATCACGCTGGGGATTATCGACCTCGCCTATCCGCCGCACTGGCAACCTTATGTGGCGCACGATCTCGGTCAGGTTACCGATGTGGAAATCTACCTGAACCGTCAGGTGGTGCGTCAGGGCCGGTTCCTTTCGCTGCAGGATGAAGTGAAAAACTTTCCCATCCAGCGCTGGCGTAAAAACGTGGTGCTGGCCTGTGGTTCGCTGGCGGTGCTGGCTCTGCTGGTGACCTGGATCCCGCTCAGCATGCCGATCAAACTCAGCCTGGCCTGGGCTAAAGGCACCGACAGTCTGGAAGTGAGCAGCGTTGATAAGCTCAGCAGCGTGCCGCTGAATATCGGTGATAGCCTCAAGGTCACCGGCACCGGCATGTGTTCGGTGCCTGACAATTATCAGAGCAACCGTAATTACGCCTTTATGCCGTTCGACTGCTCGGCGGTCTACTGGAATAACGCGACGCCTCTGCCGCAGCCGCAGTCGGACATCATCGACAAGGCCGCCGCCCTGCTGGAGACCACGACACGGCAGCTGCACCCGGAAACCAACACCGATCCGAAACTGAACCCGCAGCTGGCCTCCGCGATTCAGAAATCCGGCATGATCCTGCTGGATGACTTCTCCGATCTGGTGATGAAGACGCAGGATTTGTGTAATCAGCCGCAGGATTGCGTGCGGTTAAAGAACGCACTGGTCAATTTAGGCAACGCGAAAGACTGGGAAGCGCTGGTGCGCCGGGCCGACTCGGGTCAGCTGAACGGTATGAATGTGCTGCTGCGTCCGGTCAGTGCCGAGGCGCTGGAAAACCTGGTGAATACCGCCACCTCGACCTTCTTCTTTCGTGAAACCCGGCGCGCGGCGGAAAACCTTAACAGCCCACCGCCAGGCGGTTTCCTGATTGTCAGCGATGAGGGTCGCCAGCTGGTGAATCAGCCTCAGCCGAGCGTTTCCCTGTTTGACCTCGATCCGCCGTCTCAGTGGCGCGAGCTGCAGCGTATGTCCGCTATGCTGCTGCACACGCCGTTCAGCGCCAGCGGCATTATCACCAGCCTGTCGACCGATGCCAACGGCACCCGCCACATCGCGCTGCATAATGAGCCGGATGCGATGGCGCAGTGGCGTTATCTCGGCACCGCCCTGCTGCTGCTGGTGCTGGTTACCTGCGCAGTGATCAACGGTCTGCTGGCGCTGCGCCGCATGCACCGTAATCGTCAGCGGATGACCGATATCCAGCACTATTACGACAAGTGCTTCAACCATAACCTCGGCACTTTGCAGGGTGTGCGCTCGTTATTCTGAGCCCTGCCCTTCTGTGCTACCCTGTCGCCCGGTTTTTTACAGGGTGAGACACCATGATCGTCGACTGGTCTGAGATTGATACCGTACTGCTGGATATGGACGGCACGCTGCTGGATTTGGCGTTTGACCGTCACTTCTGGCTGGAGCATGTGCCTGCCATCCTCAGCCAGCAACGCGGCATCACGCCGGATGAGGCGGAACAGATCATCGCGGAAAAGTATCAGGCCGTAGCTCATACGCTAAACTGGTATTGTCTGGATTACTGGGCGCAGGCACTGGCGCTGGATATCCGCACCATGACCTGGGAACTGCGCAGCCGCGTGGCGCTTCGTGCCGATACGCTGCCGTTTCTGCAGGCACTGCGACGCGCAGGCAAGCGCACCATCCTGCTCACCAATGCGCATCCTTACAATCTGGACGTCAAACTGGCGCAGACAGGTTTAGCGCCACACCTTGATTTATTACTTTCTACCCATACCTTTGGGTATCCGAAAGAAGACCAACGTTTATGGCAGGCGGTACAACAGCACACCGGCTATTGCGCACGGCGTACGCTGTTTATCGATGACAGCGAAGTGATTCTGGATGCGGCGAAGTTAGCCGGCATCGGCTGGTGCTTAGGCGTAAGTAATCCCGATTCGGGCCGTCCTGAGCAAATCTTCGAGCGTCACGTCGCGGTGAGCGATTACCAGACGCTGATCTGAGTCAGGAGCAGCAATGAAAGAGAAAAGCAGCGAAGGCGTGCGCCTCGATAAGTGGCTGTGGGCAGCCCGCTTTTATAAAACCCGTGCGCTGGCGCGCGAGATGATTGAAGGCGGCAAGGTGCATTACAACGGTCAGCGCAGCAAACCCGGCAAGCTGGTGGAGCTGAATGCAGAGCTGACACTCCGCCAGGGCAACGATGAACGGACGGTGGTGGTGGTGGAAATCAGTAATCAACGCCGCCCGGCCAGTGAAGCCCAGCAGCTCTATCGGGAAACGGATGCCAGCATCGAAAAACGCGAGAAAGTGGCGCAGGCGCGCAAGATGAATGCCCTGACGATGCCACATCCCGATCGGCGACCTGATAAGAAAGAGCGTCGCGATTTGATGAAGTTTAAATTATCGGGCGATGAGTAGCGCCGTCTTAACTGACGCGTCACCGCCCCGCCCCAACGAGAGAAAAAAATATGTCAGTCCAGGATCAACTGCACCGTTATCTGTTTGAAAATGCCGCGGTACGTGGCGAGCTGGTGAACGTCTCTAACACCTGGCGCGAAACCGTGAAGAACCACGACTATCCGGCCGCGGTGAATACCCTGCTGGGTGAGATGCTGGTGGCAACCAGCCTGCTGACCGCCACGCTGAAGTTTGACGGCGAAATCACCGTGCAGCTGCAGGGTGACGGTCCGTTGTCGCTGGCGGTAATTAACGGCAACAACAATCAGGAGCTGCGCGGCGTGGCGCGGATTAAAGGCGACATTCCGGCCGACAGCACGCTGAAAAGCATGGTCGGCAACGGCTATCTGGTGATCACCATCTCTCCGGAGAAAGGTGAACGCTATCAGGGCGTGGTCGGGCTGGAAGGCGAGACGCTGGCCGAATGCCTGGAAGATTACTTCATGCGCTCAGAGCAGCTGCCGACGCGGCTGTTTATCCGCACCAGCGAGAAAGGCGCAGCCGGTATCCTGCTGCAGGTTATGCCAGCGCAGGAGACGGAGAAAGAAGCGTTCGACCATCTGGCAACGCTGACCGAAACCATCAAAACCGACGAGCTGATCGATCTGCCGGCCAATGAGGTACTGTGGCGTCTCTACCATCAGGAAGAAGCGACCCTCTACGATCCGCAGCCGGTGATCTACAAATGCACCTGCTCGCGTGAGCGCTGTGGCGAAGTCCTGAAAACGCTGCCGCAGGAAGAGGTCGATGAGATCATCGCGGAAGATGGCAAAATCGACATGCACTGTGATTACTGCGGCTCAAACTACGTGTTTGATGCTGTCGATATTGCCGGCATCCGTAGCCATTCGCTGGAAAACAACGACCGTCTGCACTGATTTATCGGGCGGCTTTAGCCGCCCTTTCCCGCCCCGCTCCGCCTATCCCCATAATTTTCTTGAGAAATTATCTTTTTTTACTTTCATAACATCTTCAAAACGTTCGAAACATAGTCTTAACGCGCCCTGAGTCGCATTTTTAGATCACCAGACTTTTTCCCGAAACGCAGAGGAGTAAACTGCGCGCGATCGTGCAGCCGCCCATAATCCAGAGGCAGATGCCTGAACCGGCCTGCTTTTCGGATGCGGCAAGCTGGCGACGGGCTGTTAACCCTCAATGAAGGGTGCCGGGCGGCACGATCCCAACCTATCTCTGCTTTGCAGAACAGACACCGATTTAAGGAGCAGTAAAATGCGCGTTAACGGCCTGACCTCGCAAGACCTTGCCGCTTTGGGCATCGTGGATACCACGGAAGTGGTCTACAACCCTGATTACGACACGCTGTTTCAGGAAGAGACACGCCCGGACCTCGATGGTTTTGCACGTGGCACCCTGACGCAGAGCGGCGCGATTGCCGTGGATACCGGGATTTTTACCGGGCGATCGCCAAAGGATAAGTACATTGTGCGTGACGACACCACGCGCGATACCCTGTGGTGGAACGATCAGGGCACCGGCAAAAACGATAATCAGCCGCTGTCGCAGGAGACCTGGAACGCGCTGAAAGCGTGCGTTACCCGGCAGCTTTCCGGCAAGCGCCTGTTTGTGGTGGATGCCTTCTGCGGGGCCAATGCCGACTCCCGTCTGAGCGTGCGCTTCGTCACCGAGGTGGCCTGGCAGGCGCACTTCGTGAAAAACATGTTTATCCAGCCGGATGAGGCGGAGCTGGCCAGCTTTACCCCCGACTTCGTGGTGATGAACGGCGCGAAATGCACCAACCCGGACTGGCAGGCGCAGGGGCTGCATTCAGAGAATTTCGTTGCCTTCAACCTGACCGAGCGGATGCAGTTGATCGGCGGAACCTGGTACGGCGGCGAGATGAAAAAAGGGCTGTTCGCGGTGATGAACTACCTGCTGCCGCTGAAAGGCATTGCTTCTATGCACTGTTCCGCCAACGTCGGCAAAGCGGGCGACGTTGCGGTGTTCTTTGGCCTGTCCGGCACCGGCAAAACCACGCTCTCCACCGATCCACAGCGTCAGCTGATTGGCGATGATGAGCACGGCTGGGATGACGACGGGGTGTTTAACTTCGAGGGTGGCTGCTACGCCAAAACCATCAACCTCTCTGAGCAGGCCGAGCCGGAGATCTACCATGCGATTCGCCGCAATGCGCTGCTGGAGAATGTGGTGGTGCGCGAAGATGGCAGCGTCGATTACGCCGACGGCAGTAAAACCGAAAATACCCGCGTCTCTTACCCGATCGACCATATCGACAACATCGTGCGGCCGGTCTCCAAAGCGGGCCACGCGAAGAAGGTGATCTTCCTGACCGCCGATGCCTTTGGCGTGCTGCCACCGGTCTCCCGCCTGACCCCTGAGCAGACTCAGTATCATTTCCTGTCGGGCTTTACCGCCAAGCTGGCCGGTACCGAGCGCGGTGTGACTGAGCCGACGCCGACCTTCTCTGCCTGCTTCGGCGCGGCGTTCCTGACGCTGCATCCGACGCAGTACGCCGAAGTGCTGGTGAAGCGGATGGAAGCGGCCGGGGCGCAGGCTTATCTGGTTAACACCGGCTGGAACGGCAGCGGCAAACGTATCTCTCTGAAGAACACCCGCGCCATCATCAATGCGATTCTGGCCGGTGAACTGGATGATGTACCGACAGAAACGCTGCCGATTTTTAATCTGCAGATGCCGGTGAGTCTGGGTGAGCTGAATGCCGATACGCTCGATCCGCGTCGCAGCTGGGAAAGCGAGGAGCAGTGGACCGCAGCAGCCGAGGGTCTGGCGCAGCGGTTTATTGATAACTTCGCCAAATATACCGATAACGAAGCCGGTGCGGCGCTGGTCAAAGCCGGTCCGCAACGCTAAAAAAAACCGGCGCGGCACCCTGCCCGCGCCGGTTTTTTTTAGCCTGAAACGCTGTTGCTGCTGTTGTTGTGGCTCAGCGCCAGAGTTTCAACTAACGGCAGCCAGGCACGGATCCGTAACCCGCCGCGTTCACTCTCACCAATCTCCAGCGATCCCTGATGCGCATCGATAATACGCTGCACAATCGCCAGCCCCAGCCCGGTACCGCTGGTGCTGCGGGCGCTATCACCGCGCACAAACGGCTGGAACAGATGCGCCAGCTGATCCGGCTTGATGCCCGGACCATCATCTTCCACCTGAAACCAGGCGCGATGCAGTTCCCGTCCGCTACTGACCTTGATCCAGCCATTACCGTACCGCGCCGCGTTAACCACCAGATTCGCCAGCGCGCGTTTGATCGACAGCGGATTGATATCCAGCATCAGCTCTTCCGGCATCACCGCATTTTCAATCTCACGTTCATATCCGCTCTCAGCGGCCACCACCTCGCCCAGCACGCTGTTGAGATCGGCGCGCTCGGTCTGCATCTCCTGACCGGTACGCAGATAGTCGATGAACTGCTCGATGATGGCGTTGCACTCTTCGATATCTTTATTAATCGACTCTGCCAGATAGCCATCCTGCTCGCTCATCATCTCGGTGGCGAGACGGATGCGGGTCAGCGGAGTACGCAAATCGTGGCTGACGCCCGCCATCAGCAGGGTGCGATCGTCGGCCAGTTGCTTCACGCCTGCCGCCATCTGGTTAAAGGCACGGGTGACCGAACGCACCTCCGAGGCACCATATTCGCGCAGCGGCGGCGGAATAATGCCGCGTCCGACCTGCAAGGCGGCATGCTCCAGATCGACCAGCGGTCGGTTCTGAATGCGAATAAACAGCCAGGCGCCGCCGATCGCCAGCAGCATAATCGCCAGGGTGTAGCGGAACAGCGGCGAAAAATCGCCCTGATGGATTTCGGTCAGCGGCACCCGCACCCAGATGTCAGGTGACAGCCAGGTTTTCAGCCACACTACCGGGGAGTTCTTATTAACTTCAACCCGCACGTCGGTAGGACCGCCAAGCTGCTGGCCCATCTGCTCGCTCAGGAATTCATAGTGCTGCGCCCATCGCAATCCGCTCTCTTCTGCTGCTGCATTGGTATAGAGCGAGATCCCCAGTTCGCGGTAGATTTCCCGGCGAAACGCCGGTGGCACTTCCAGCTGCGTGCCATCTTCCAGCTGCAACCGGTCGGTCATCAGCATACGCACTTCGTAGGCCAGCACCTTATTGAACTGTTGCAGACTGGGAAGAATGGCGAAGTTCAGCACCACCAGGTAGGTCGTTACCAGGCTGACAAACAGCAGGGTAACGATCAACAGCAAGGTGCGGGCAAACGAACTGCGTGGCGAGAAGCGCAGTCGCCTCATGCTTTACTGCCGTCCGGTACAAAGACGTAGCCCAGGCCCCAGACGGTCTGGATATAACGCGGATGCGCCGGGTCCTCTTCCACCATACGACGCAGGCGGGAGATCTGTACGTCGATCGAACGTTCCATGGCGCTGTATTCGCGGCCACGTGCCAGGTTCATCAGCTTATCGCGCGACAGCGGCTCACGTGGATGGCTGACCAGCGCTTTCAGCACCGCGAACTCGCCGCTGGTGAGTGGCATTGGCTCATCTTCGCGGAACATCTCACGGGTACCGAGGTTGAGCTTGAACTTACCAAAGGCGATGACCGCCTCTTCCTGTGAAGGCGCACCCGGCAGTTCATTGGCCTGACGACGCAGCACCGCCCGGATACGGGCCAGCAGTTCACGCGGGTTAAACGGTTTCGGGATGTAGTCATCCGCGCCGATTTCCAGCCCGACGATGCGATCCACTTCTTCGCCCTTGGCGGTCACCATAATGATTGGCATCGGGTTGCTCTGGCTGCGCAGACGGCGACAGATCGACAGGCCATCTTCGCCAG
Organism: Pantoea brenneri; assembly: GCF_038594305.1. Lineage (NCBI taxonomy): Bacteria > Pseudomonadati > Pseudomonadota > Gammaproteobacteria > Enterobacterales > Erwiniaceae > Pantoea > Pantoea brenneri. The sequence continues at coordinate 56,397 of NZ_JBCGBG010000005.1, forward strand.
GTAACATCAGGTCGAGCACCATCAGATGAAAAGATTCACGGGTTAACAAACGGTCCATCTGCTCGGCGTTAGCAACACTGCGCACCTGAAAGCCCTGCTCGGTGAGATAGCGTTCAAGCAGTGCACGCAGACGCATATCATCATCGACGACCAGAATTTTGTAGTTCTCTTGCATTTTCAACTCCCAAAGGCGCTATTGCCTGAGCCAACATTGTTAAAAAAAGATGCCTTATAGTGACAGTCATTAATGGTTTATATTCTAGCCGAAATTGTTACAAAGCATATTAAACAGCAGCTTATATTTAATTTAACCGCATCAGCACCGGGATATAACCGCTTTTCAGCCTGAAAAATAGAATTACGGCAATTCCGAAATATCGCTCTGATTTCTCTTCATCGCTGGCGTCAGAAACGCGCCAGTTTTTATTCAGCCAGCAAATTCAGCAGGTTAACAGAGAATTTGACTTAAACATCAGCCATCATTATTGATTAGCTCCAGATAATCTACAGCATTGCCGCTTTCGCAGCATAAAATTCCAGCAAACCGTTTATTCCCGCCAGACTTCTCTCGGATTATTTTGACCGACGCCTTTAGCAAGGCCAGTTAAAAATAAAGTTCATTAAATCAATCAGTAAAGCCAACTTTTCGCCCCGGAAAATTTCAACCAGACTGCTCTGGCATCAATTGACGTCTCAACGGGGATAACACAATGAAAAAAACAATTTTACTGCTGAGCGCGCTGGCATTTGGCAGCGTCAGCCCAACTTACGCAGCTATCGCTACAGGTGAAGCGGCGGGCGCTCAGGCGACCACCACTGCACAAGGGAACTCTAATGCCATCGGCGTCGGCGCGGTTGCCGCCCTGCTCGGTGTCGCACTGGCTACCGCCGGTGGCGGTGGTGACGGACACGGCAGCACCTCGACGACCACGGCGACCCACGCCGGAAAATAATTTTTACCCTCTGCTTTATTGGCTTCAGTCACTATCGGCTTCAGAACACGTTTTTGCAGCCACCCTTTTCGCCGCCGGGGAAGTCAACGTGGGTTTTTAGACTTTAAAAACCCGTTCCCCGACTCTTTTTTGCCACGCCCCCTTTGCCTTACACTGACGCTCTTTGATTCTTTCTGGCCAATGCAGCATGAAAACCCGACTGATTACCCGCGAAGGCTTCGATAAGCTGAAAGCAGAACTCGACTACCTGTGGCGTGAAGAGCGACCGGAAGTGACCAAAAAAGTCACCTGGGCTGCCAGCCTCGGCGATCGCAGTGAAAACGCCGATTATCAGTACAACAAAAAGCGCCTGCGTGAAATTGATCGTCGCGTACGTTACCTGACCAAAAGTCTGGAACAGTTGCGCATCGTAGACTATTCGCCGCAGCAGGATGGCAAAGTGTTCTTTGGTGCCTGGGTCGAAATTGAAAACGATGACGGTGACGTTAAGCGCTTTCGCATTGTGGGTTATGATGAGATTTTCGGCCGCAAAGATTACATCTCCATTGACTCGCCGATGGCACGCGCGTTGCTGAAAAAAGAGGTTGGTGATGCCGCTACCGTCGAGACGCCAGCCGGTCCGGCGCTGTGGTATGTCAATGAAATCCGCTATCAGGAAGGGTGATTCAGAATATCGCTGAAAGCCGGCCGCATCTCTGGCAATTTCAACCATCAATCCGTATAACTGTCCGCTATTTCTCAACCCGGAAAGCAAGACAGTCCTGATGATGAAAGTTCTGAGCCAGATAATTGCCAGTGAGCTACAGGCGCGGGCAGAGCAAGTTGATGCCGCCGTTCGCCTGTTAGATGAAGGGAATACCGTGCCGTTTATCGCACGTTATCGTAAAGAGGTCACCGGTGGGCTGGATGATACCCAACTGCGCCAGCTGGAAACCCGCCTCAGCTATCTGCGTGAACTTGAAGAGCGCCGTCAGTCGATTCTGAAGTCGATTGACGAGCAGGGTAAACTCACCGACGACCTTGCTCGCGCCATCAATACCACCCTCAGCAAGACCGAGCTTGAAGATCTCTACCTGCCCTATAAACCGAAACGCCGCACCCGTGGTCAGATCGCGATTGAAGCCGGTCTGGAACCGCTGGCCGACACCTTATGGCAGGATCCGTCCCACTCGCCTGAACAGCTGGCTGAACGCTACGTCGACGCCGATAAAGGCGTGGCTGACGTGCGCGCCGCGCTGGATGGCGCTCGCTATATCCTGATGGAGCGTTTCGCCGAAGACGCCGCCCTGCTGGCGAAAGTGCGTAACTACCTGTGGAAGAATGCCCATCTGGTTTCGCGCGTGGTGGAAGGTAAAGAAGAAGCGGGTGCCAAGTTCCGCGACTATTTTGATCACCATGAAGCGCTGAGCAGCGTGCCGTCACACCGTGCGCTGGCGATGCTGCGTGGCCGTAATGAAGGCGTACTGCAGCTGTCGCTCAACGCCGATCCGCAGTTCGATGAAGCGCCACGTGAAAGCCATGGCGAAACGCTGATTGCCGAGCACCTTAACCTGCGTCTGAATAACGCCCCGGCGGACAGCTGGCGTAAAGCGGTGGTGAGCTGGACCTGGCGCATCAAGGTGATGCTGCATCTGGAAACCGAGCTGATGGGCACGATACGCGAGCGTGCTGAAGATGAAGCGATCAACGTTTTCGCCCGCAACCTGCACGATCTGCTGATGGCGGCACCGGCTGGCATGCGCGCCACCATGGGCCTCGATCCGGGTCTGCGTACCGGTGTCAAAGTGGCGGTAGTGGATGCGACCGGCAAACTGGTGGCGACCGATACCGTTTATCCACACACCGGCCAGACGGCGAAAGCGGCCGCTGCCGTGGCCGCGCTCTGCATCAAACATCAGGTTGAGCTGGTGGCGATTGGCAACGGTACCGCGTCGCGCGAAACCGAGCGTTTCTTCCTCGATCTGCAACAGCAGTTCCCGCAGGTCACGGCGCAGAAAGTGATTGTCAGCGAAGCCGGCGCCTCGGTGTACTCGGCGTCTGAACTGGCGGCGCTGGAGTTCCCGGATCTTGATGTTTCGCTGCGCGGCGCAGTCTCCATTGCGCGGCGTCTGCAGGATCCGCTGGCGGAGCTGGTGAAGATCGACCCGAAGTCGATCGGTGTCGGCCAGTACCAGCATGACGTCAGTCAGAGTCAGCTGGCGAAGAAACTGGATGCGGTGGTGGAAGACTGTGTGAACGCCGTCGGTGTGGATCTGAATACCGCGTCGGTGCCCCTGCTGACCCGCGTTGCCGGTCTGACGCGAATGATGGCGCAGAATATTGTCGGCTGGCGTGATGAGAACGGCCGGTTCCAGAATCGCCAGCAGCTGCTGAAAGTCAGCCGTCTGGGCCCGAAAGCCTTTGAACAGTGTGCCGGCTTCCTGCGCATCAATCATGGCGACAACCCGCTTGATGCCTCGACCGTCCACCCGGAAGCCTATCCGGTGGTGGAGCGGATTCTGGCCGCCACCGAACAGGCGCTGAGCGACCTGATGGGCAACCCTGGTAGCCTGCGTAATCTGCGCGCCCACGATTTCACCGATGAGCGTTTCGGTTTACCGACCGTAACTGACATCATGAAAGAGCTGGAGAAGCCGGGCCGCGACCCGCGTCCTGAATTCAAAACTGCGCAGTTTGCTGAAGGCGTCGAAACGCTGAATGACCTGACGCCGGGCATGATTCTGGAAGGTGCGGTAACCAACGTCACCAACTTCGGCGCATTCGTCGATATCGGAGTGCATCAGGATGGTCTGGTACACATCTCGTCACTCTCCGACCGCTTCGTCGACGATCCTCACCAGGTGGTGAAGGCGGGCGATATCGTCAAAGTGAAGGTGATGGAAGTCGACCTGCCGCGCAAGCGAATTGCCCTGACGATGCGTCTGGATGAGCAGCCCGGTGAAGGCAACGCCCGTGGCGGAGCGAAAAACGCCGCGCCGCGCGACGACAAACGGCCCGCCGGTGGTAAAGGACGTCCTCGTCCGGCCAGCCAGCCAGCCGGTAACAGCGCGATGGGCGATGCGCTGGCCGCCGCATTCGGTAAGAAACGCTAGCTTTTTCAGGGGGGCGCAGCTTGCCCCCCTTTCAATCTCACTCCCTCAGTGGAAAATCCCTGCCATAGCGCTACGCTAGAAAGACGCCTGTCATAAAAACAACACCTGCTGTGGCACCCAACTCACGATGGAAACGATCACCGATCTAATCGATAAGATTTATGCTGGCACTTTTCCCGCGGCAACGCGTACTCAGCTGCTGGCGGATATTGCGCAAGCGCGCGATGTCATCAAGCTGCCGCGTAAAGCGCACTGGGATGAGCAGGACGTGGTGCTGATCAGCTACGCCGATCAGTTTCGCGAAGCCGATAAGCCGACGCTCAGCACCTTTTCCCGTTTCTATCAGCAGCACCTGCAGTCTATTTTCCCGCTGGTGCACCTGCTGCCGTTCTTCCCCTGGTCGTCTGACGATGGCTTCTCGGTGATTGATTATCATCAGGTCGATCCGCTGTGTGGCGACTGGCAGGATGTGGCGCGGCTGCATCAGGAAACCCGGCTGATGTTTGATTTTGTCTGTAACCATATGTCGTCGCACAGCGCGTGGTTCAGACACTTTCTGGCGCAGGACCCGGGCTGGGATGACTTCTTTATCAGCATGCCGCCCGCCACCGATCTCAGCGCGGTAACCCGCCCGCGCACTTCACCGCTGCTGACGCCGTTTCAGATGGCCGATGGCGAGACCCGCTTTATCTGGACCACTTTTAGCGCCGATCAGATTGACCTCAACTTCGCCAATCCGATGGTGCTGCTGCGCATGGTCAACGTACTGCTCGACTACCTGAAGCGCGGGGCGGATTATGTGCGGCTGGATGCGGTGGGCTACATGTGGAAAACGCCCGGCACCCGCTGCATTCATCTGGAAAAGACCCATCAGCTGGTGAAACTGTTCCGCGCCATCGCCGATATTGTCGCGCCGGGCACGGTGATTATCACCGAGACCAATGTGCCGCATCAGGACAACATCAGCTATCTGGGCAACGGCCATGATGAGGCGCAGATGGTCTACCAGTTTTCACTGCCACCGCTGGTGCTGCACGGCATCCACACCGGCTCGGCGCGCGCACTGCGACAGTGGGCCAGCAGCCTCGATCTCAGCAGTAATGACACCACCTTCTTCAACTTCCTGGCGTCGCACGACGGTATCGGGCTGAATCCGGCGCGCGGCATTCTGAGCGAGGTGGAGATTGTGGCGCTGGTGCGCGATCTGGCGCTGGAGGGCGCGCTGGTCTCCTATAAAAACAACCCGGACGGCAGCACCAGCCCGTATGAAATCAACGTCACCTACCTGGATGCGTTAAACCGCGAAACCGATGATGACGCGACCCGCCTGCAGCGATTTTTACTGGCGCATGCCATTTTGCTGGCCTTCCCCGGCGTGCCGGCTATCTACATCCAGAGCATTCTCGGCTCACGCAACCACTATGATGGCGTGCGGGCGGCAGGACATAACCGGGCAATTAATCGTCAGAAGTACCCTTTAAAAGAGATTGAGGCAGCGCTGGCAGGAGGTGACTGGCTGCGCCAGCAAATCTATACCCATCTGGGTAAGCTGATTCAGCTGCGTCGTCGTCAGCCGGCGTTTCATCCCGATAACCCGATGACGCTCTACGACAGCGAAAATGCGCTGCTGGTGATGCGGCGGCATCAGCCAGAAAGCGGTGACGGACTGCTGTGCGTGTTTAATCTCGGCGGGCGTCCGGTTGAGACCCGGTTGCCGGTGGCGCATACCTTGCAGGATGTGGTGAGTGGCAGGAAGGTTGATGGCACCCAGCCGGTGAGGCTGGATGCCTGGCAGTTTATGTGGTTACGCTAATTATTTATAGACGTCAGCCGTGGCGCTGAATTTACCGTGCTCACGGCCCGCGATGACCAGGTAATATTTGCCCCCTTTCTCATCAGCAAGCTGCGACAGCACTTTTTTCGCATCCATTGGCGAGGTGGTTTCCGCCGTGGTATTGACCGTACCAATCTTCTGCAGGTTCATCTTCTTAACTTCTTCTTTGGTGACCTCTTTCGCCGCCATCGCAGAAAATGAAATCGCGCCCATCATCATTGAAGCCACAACCCATTTAAAAACCTTCATTATGTTTACCCTCATTCATGGTCCATTGTGAGATGTAAGCAGCCGCGAAACGCGTAAGGCTATATGGAACGGCATAGTCCTCCGTGACTAATCACATAAAAATGCAGCGGCCTTGCTCACGAAGAGAAGTATTGCCGCTACCGGCAAATTTGCCAGTCACCGGCGCAATTATGTCGGCAAATCGTTGATGAAATTCATAATCTGCTGACAAAACGCCTCCGGATGGGAAATAAAAGGCGCGTGGGCGGCTTTGTCTATCACCCGCGAAGGCGAAGCGGGCAGCGTCTGATCAAGGCGGGCAGCAATGCTGCGCGGCACTAAACCATCCAGTGCGCCGTACAGCCGCAGGAACGGCAGCGATATCTGCGGCAACGCGCTGCGCAGATCGACCTGCCGCAAAATATCCAGTCCGCTATCCAGCACCGCCACCGATGGCATTGGCTGCGACAGCACCACCTCTTTCAGGCGGCGCGCATCGGCCCGGGCGGTCTCTGTTCCCAGGGTTTGCAGCGCCAGAAAGCGCTCGACCGTGCGCTGAAAATCATTGCTGAGCAGCTGCTGAAAATTTTGCAGCGTGTCGGGTTTAATACCTGGCCACTCTGCATTGGCGGTAAAACAGGGAGAGGATGCCACGGTAATCAGCGCACGCAGCCGTTGCGGCGCGTTCAGCGCCAGCTGGGTTGCCACCAGACCGCCCAGCGACCAGCCTGCGACGATCGCCTGCGGAGGCAGCATCGGCAGTAACTGCTGCGCCATTTCGTCCAGCGTCAGCGCGCCAAACGCCTGACTGCGGCCATAGCCAGGCAGATCGACCAGATGCAGGCGATAGTGCGAGCTGAGTCGCGGAATAATGCTTTGCCAGACTTCCGCATTCAGTCCCCATCCGTGCAGTAGCACAAGATCCACATTCCCTGTTCCACAGGTGTGCCAGTAAAGCGACGTCATCAGTTACTATCCCGAAAGTGATAAGGAGGTCGCTATGCTATCAATGCCTGCCCTGTGTTGGCTATGCCGGTTGCCGTTGCGAATCGCGCAACACGGTCTGTGCAGCCTCTGTTTACGTCAGCTGCCCGCCCTGCCGCGGCTCTGCCCGCGCTGCGGATTGCCAGCCGGTAACCTGCGGCTGCCCTGCGGACGCTGTCTGCTGAAGCCGCCGCCTTGGCAGGCGCTGATCTGCGTAAACAGCTACCGTCCGCCGTTCAGTCGCTGGGTTAATCAGCTCAAATTTTCTCGCGTTACCGCACTCAGGGTGATGCTGGCGCGGCTGCTTTTGCTAAGCTGGCAGGATAGCTACCGACGTGGCAACCTGCCACGCCCTGACCTGCTACTGTCGGTCCCGCTGCACCCGCGACGATGCTGGCAGCGCGGCTACAATCAAACCGATCTGCTGGCCGCGCCGCTGGCGCACTGGCTGGGTTGCGAGCGGGGGATGGGATTACATCGTCAGCGACAGGGGGCGTTACAGCATCAGTTGAACGCCCGCCAGCGCCGCAGAAACCTTCGCGGTGCCTTCCGCCTTGAAATGGCGGTGCACGGACGCCATATCGCCCTGCTGGATGACGTGGTCACCACCGGCAGCACGGTAGAAGAAATCAGTCGCCTGTTACTGGCGCAGGGAGCGGCCAGCGTGCAGATCTGGTGCCTGTGCCGTACCTTGTAGAGCGTCATTGATGGGCGTATTATAACCAACTAAATTAGTCAACTATTGAGCAATCGACATGATCCGAATTACTGATTCTGCCCAAGAGCATTTTTCCAAACTGCTATCCAAACAAGAAGATGGCACCCAGATTCGCGTATTCGTGATTAACCCGGGTACGCCAACTGCCGAATGCGGTGTCTCTTACTGCCCACCCGATGCGGTTGAAGCGACGGATACCGAGCTGAAGTTCGAAAAGCTCTCCGCCTACGTTGACGAACTGAGCGCGCCCTATCTGGAAGACGCTGAAATCGATTTCGTCACCGATAACCTCGGTTCGCAGCTGACGCTGAAAGCGCCTAACGCCAAAATGCGTAAGGTCTCTGACGATGCGCCGATGGTAGAGCGCGTTGAGTATCTGCTGCAGGCGCAGATCAACCCACAGCTGGCTGGCCACGGCGGTCGCGTGTCGCTGATGGAGATCACCGATGACGGTTACGCCATTTTGCAGTTCGGCGGCGGCTGTAATGGCTGTTCAATGATCGACGTCACCCTGAAAGATGGCATCGAGAAAGAGCTGCTGGCCGCCTTCCCGGAACTGAAAGGCGTACGCGATATCACCGAGCACCAGCGCGGTGAGCACTCGTTCTATTGATGATCACGCGCGACAGCCCGGCTGTCGCGCTGATCTGTTCAGCCAGGCTTACGCTGCTGGCTGACCGCGTTAAGCAGCTTATTCACTTCCTCGTCAGCAAACATCTCTTCCAGCGTTTTACTCAGTTTGCGCCGCCAGTTGGGGTATTGCTCAACCGTGCCCGGCACATTTACCGGCGTAGTCATCCCGAGCCAGTCCTCCGGCTGCAGGCCCAGCAGGGCGCTGTCGGTATCGGCCAGGAAGCGATGTATCGCCCGGTTCAGCGTCGGCGTCATCGCCAGCTTATCGGCTTTTTTTGGACTGCGGGCCGGTAGCGCTCCCGCCTGATGCAGCGCATCAAGCAGCGCCTGCTTCTGTTCTGCCCGCTGCTGATGCAGCGCCTTAACCGCATCACCCGGATAGAGGCCAATCTTCTCGCCCAGCGACAGATCGCCCTGCTCCCAGAACCCGGTCAGCGTTGGCAAATCATGGGTACTGGCGCTGGCTATTGACTGGCGCGGGTAGGCTGCGGGAGCGCGATAGCTGCCGTTTTTCTCCTGCTCGAACCACAGCACCTTCCATGAAAACACCCCGCTTTTACGCAGCAGGCTGACGATCTCTTTCGGTACGGTGCCAAGATCCTCCCCGATCACCATGCAGCGCAGCCGGTGGCTCTCCAGCGCCAGAATGCCGAGCAGATCATCAACCGGATAGGCCACGTAGGCACCTTTATCGGCCGTTTCTCCGGCCGGCACCCACCAGAGGCGCAGCAGCGACATCACATGGTCGATTCGTAACGCGCCGCAATCGCGCATATTGGCGCGCAGCATGTCGATAAACGGCTGATAACCTCGCGCCTGCATCACGTGCGGATCCATCGGCGGCAGGCCCCAGTACTGACCCAGCGGACCGAGGCGATCGGGCGGCGCGCCAATCGACGCCTGCAGACGATACAGCTCCGGATCGTGCCAGGTTTCAGCACTGCCTTCCGCCACGCCGACCGCCAGATCGCGATAAAGACCCACGCTCATCCCCAGCGCCTGGCTGCGCGACCAGCAGCGGGAGAACTGCTGCTGTGCCAGCCACTGCAACCACTGCCAGAAGGCAATTTCCTCTTGGTGCTGCTCGCACCAGTGCTGCACCTCCGGCAACTGGCTGTTACGCCAGCCTTCCGGCCACGCGGGCCAGCCCCAGTGCTGCGCATTGCCCGCCCGCCGCTCAAGCTGTATGCCATCATAGGCCGCCTGATAGCGCAGGCTGTCTCCGCCCTCACGGACAAAGGCAGCCCACGACTGTTTATCTTCGCTCTCTGCATCCCGCGCCTGGAAGTGTGCCCAGGCGAGGCGCAGCGCGGCCAGCTTAAGCGCCATCACCGCTTCATAATCGACCAGCTCCGCCTCACGCGCTTTGCTCAGCGCCCGCTGCGTTTTAGCGCTTTTCCACCACTTCTGCGCCGCCGGGCTCTGCTGGAAGTCGACCACCTGACCCACGTCGATATAGATAATATTCAGCCAGCGACGCGACGACGGACTGTAGGGGCTGGCAAAATCGGCGCTGGCCGGATAGAGCGCATGCAGCGGATTAAGCCCGACGAAATCGCCGCCGCGGGCCGCCAGCTGCTCCAGCAGCGTCTGCAGATCGCCGAAGTCACCGATGCCCCAGTTCTGCGCCGAACGAACCGTATAGAGCTGTACCAGTGCGCCCCAGCGCTTCTCGCCCGCTTCCAGCGCCGGCGGCAGATAGCAGCGGCGCGGCGTGACAATGATGCGGGTCTGCCACTGCTTTTTTCCCTTACTCAGCGTCAGCTGGTGATAGCCCTGCGCCAGCGGACCTGGCAACGTAAAGGATTCGCCGGCCGTCAGTTCACCGCTGAGCTGCTTGCCCTTCTCGGTCTGGAGCTGCCAGTGATAAACACCGCTACCCTGCGGCGTGAGCTGACGTTTACCGCTGCCGCTGAAGACCGCGACCGGCGGTAAGGGTGACTTCTTTGCATCATGAGGATCGCCCATCACCGCCAGCAACGCGCGTTTGGTGTCGTCGCTGATCGCCTCTTTCTCGCCGTTAACGTTAATGTAATCCAGTGAAATACCGGCCGCACGGGCGGCCTGATCAAGTGAGTTCTGTTTCATGCTGCTCCTTAGCGTGCTGCCTGCCAGATACGTTGCTGATAATCACTAATCGCGCGATCCGAGCTGAACATGCCGGTTCGCGCGGTGTTGAGGATGGCGGCGCGGGTCCAGCTTAGCGGATCGCGCCACAGCGCTTCCACGCGTTGCTGTGCCTCGATGTAGGCCTGAAAATCTGCCAGTACCAGCCACGGGTCGCCGTTTTTGGTCAGGCTCGCCAGCATCAGGTCAAACGCCTGTTTGTCCCCGCCGCTGAATTTGCCCTTCTCCAGTGATTTGAGTAGCGCGTCGAGCCCCTTGTTCTGCTTGCGCACTTTTTTCGGGTTATACCCGGCGGCTTTCAGCGCTTTCACCTCATCAACGCGATGACCGAAGATAAAGATATTCTCCTCGCCGACCTGTTCAGCGATTTCGACATTAGCCCCGTCCAGCGTGCCGATGGTCAGCGCGCCGTTCAGCGCCAGCTTCATATTGCCGGTGCCGGACGCTTCATAACCGGCGGTGGAAATCTGCTCAGATAAGTCCGCGGCCGGGATCATCATCTCCGCCACGGTGATCCGGTAGTCGGGAATGAACACCACTTTGAGCTTGTCGCCGACCCGCGGGTCGTTGTTGACCACTTCCGCCACTTTATTGATAGCGTAAATAATATTTTTCGCGAGGTAATAGCCGGGAGCCGCCTTGGCGCCAAACAGGAAGACGCGCGGAATAAAGCGGGCATCGTCCGGGTTATCAAGCAGGGTCTGATAGCAGTGCAGGATATGCAGCAGGCTGAGATGCTGGCGTTTGTACTCATGTAACCGCTTGATCTGCACGTCGAACATCGCATCCGGGTTGACGATAATGCCGGTGTGCCGTGCGATGTAGTCGGTCAGCCGCGCTTTATTCTGCTGCTTGATGCTGCGGTAACGCTGACAAAACGCCGGATCGTCGACATAGGCTTCCAGCCCTTTGAGCGCATCGAGGTTATTGACCCACTCCACCTTCAGCGTGTCATCAATCAGGGACGCCAGCGCCGGGTTACACTGTTTTAACCAGCGGCGCGGCGTAATGCCGTTGGTGACGTTATGGAATTTCTGCGGCCACAGCTGGTAATACTCCGGAAACAGATCGGTCACCACCAGGCTGGAATGCAACGCCGCCACGCCGTTTACCGCGAAACCGCTGACCACGCAAAGGTTCGCCATGCGCACCTCACCGTCCGCCACCACCGCCAGCTTGTGCCATAGCGCTTTGTCATCCGGCCAGCGCTGCTTCACCTGCTTTTTCAGGCGCTGATTGATCTCTTTGATGATCAGCATGTGACGCGGTAGCAGGCTGCGCATCAGTTTTTCATCCCAGCGCTCCAGGGCTTCGGGCATCAGCGTGTGGTTGGTGTAGGCGAATAACCGGCTGGTGATATGCCAGGCCTGATCCCAGCTCAGTTGATGCTCGTCCAGCAACCGCCGCAGCATTTCCGGGATGGCGATGGTCGGATGGGTATCATTAAGCTGAATCACTTCGAAATCGGGCAGACTATGAATGCTGCGCCCCGCCAGATGGTGACGGCGCAGAATATCGGCCACCGCACAGGCGCACTGGAAATATTGCTGCATCAGGCGCAGGCGTTTGCCCGCCTGATGGTTGTCGTTGGGATACAGCACCTTCGTCAGTTTTGCCGCATCAATGCCGGGCTGCTCCGCCTGCAAAAACTGACCGTCGTTAAAGCGGGTCAGATCGAAAGGATGGGCGCTGGTCGCCTGCCACAAACGCAGCGGCAGCGTGGTGCCATTGCGGTAGCCGGTAACCGGCAGATCCCACGCCTCGCCGCGCAGATAAAAATCGGGCTGCCAGCGTACGCCGCCCTGCTCCAGTTTCTCCACGCTGCCGCCCATCGCCACCTCAACATCCAGTGCCGCATTGTGGCGGAACCACGGATAGCGTTCGCGCTGCCAGTCATCCGGCGCTTCAATCTGCTGTCCCTGATCGAACGACTGGCGAAACAGGCCGTACTGATAGTTGAGCCCGTGGCCGGTGGCCGACTGACCGACGGTGGCCATGGAGTCCATGTAGCAGGCCGCCAGTCGACCCAGCCCGCCGTTGCCGAGCGCCGGATCAACCTCCTGCTCCAGCAGTTCAGTTAGATCGATTTGCTGCCCAGCCAGCAGCGCTTTTACGTCGTCATACCAGCCAAGATTGAGCAGGTTATTGCCGGTCAGGCGACCGATCAGAAACTCCATCGACAGATAATTGACGTGGCGCTGCCGCTCAGAGACGCGGGGAGCCGGTTGCGCAGCCAGTAATTCCGCCAGCGCAGCGCTAATCGCCTGCCACCACTGGTGCGTGGTCATCTGTTGTGCGGAGGTGAGACCTAAGTGTTGCCATTGACGGGTTAGTGCGGCGTTGAAACGGGCTTTATTGAATTTTTGCTGCGGCATATCACTCCCTTCTGTTACGCAATGAGGTGAAGCAAAACGAGCAAGCGCACGGGCTGGCAACAGGGTGCCAGCGACGTGTTAAGTAAAGACGGGAGTGGGGAAAAAAGCGACAGCAATCAAACAAAAACGCCAGCCGGGCAGCTGGCGAGGGCGGAAATCAGCAGAGTTCGAGGTGGACCTCATGCTGCTCAATCACCTTCATCACGCTGGCTGGCGGCATTTTATCGGTGTAGAGATGATCCAGCAGGTTCATGTTGCCGAGGTTAACCATCGCGTTACGGCCAAATTTAGAGTGGTCCGCAACCAGCATCACGCAGCGTGAGTTTTCAATGATGGCGCGCTTGGTACGCACTTCGTGATAGTCGAACTCCAGCAGTGAGCCATCCATATCGATTCCGCTGATGCCGAGAATGCCATAATCAAGGCGGAACTGAGAGATGAAGTCGAGCGTGGCTTCTCCCATTACCGCCCCGTCACGGGTACGCACTTCGCCACCGGCGATGATGACCCGAAAATCGGGTTTCCCCATCAGCAGCATCGCCACGTTCAGGTTGTTGGTCACCACCCGCAGATCGTTATGGTTCAGCAGCGCATGCGCCACCGCTTCTGGCGTGGTGCCGATATCAATAAACAGCGTGGCACCATCCGGGATCTGGCTGGCCACCCGCTGCGCAATCCGCGCTTTCTCCGCCGACAACATCATCTTACGATCGTGCCAGGCGGTGTTTTCAGAACTGGAGGGAAGCGCCGCGCCGCCGTGATGGCGCTGAATCTTATTTTGATCGGCCAGATCGTTCAGGTCGCGACGAATGGTCTGCGGGCTCACCTCGAAATGATCCACCAGCTCCTCAGTACTGACATATCCCTGACGTCGGACTAAATCGATAATCGCGTCATGACGTTGCGTCTGCTTCACGTTCCTCTCCTGTTTTCTCGCTTATTCCTGAAATGCCGCGACTAACGGCGCGCGATTTTTCGCGTATCGACCAGCGCCATGGCTAAGCCGACCACCAGACCGGCGACGTGCGCCGCGTTGGCGATCGCCAGACCAAACGCGCCAAACCAGCCAATCACCAGCCAGACCAGCGCGAAGCCGATCAATCCACGTTCCAGATAGATGCCGCTGTCGGGATCGCGTTCACCGCGCAGCCAGCAATAGCCCATCAGCGCATACACCACGCCCGACAGACCGCCAAACCAGATGCCGCTGAATTTGGCCTGCATCCAGCCGCTCAGCAGCGCGGAGATCAGCATAATCACGAACAGCTTGCCGCTGCCGAGCCGCTTCTCTACCGCGCCGCCCAGATACCACCACCACATCAGGTTGAACAGGATGTGCAGCAGTGAAAAGTGCAGCAGCGCATGGCTGAACCAGCGCCAGACCTCAAGATGCTGATCGGTGTCCGGCCACGCCAGCCAGGACATCACGGTGCGATCGCCGACGATCTGCATCAGGATAAACACCGCAATGCAGAGCAGCATCACCGTCATGGTCAGCGGACCGGCACGCTCGCGGATGTTGGCCCAGATGTTGCTGCGCTCATAGCGTAAGCCGCTGTCCGTTTTGCCGCTGTGCCAGCTCGCCGCCTGATAGCGCGGATGGTTAGGATCCTGCACGAACTGCTGAAGTTCGTTTTCGACCATCTCCAGCTGACTTTCATCATCCAGCATGATGACGTAGTGGCTTTCACGTTCAATACGCAGCGTGACGCCGCGCGTTGCCATGTAGTCAACAAACGCCTGCGCCATGCGCGGTTGGTTAAATTGGGTAATGCGCATCAGTAACTCTCCATGTGACGAGCGGCAATTTATTCGCTGCCGTGAGCAACCTGCTGGGGAAAAGCGGCACGCCAGGAGTCAAACCCGCCGTCAATGCTATAGGCGGCGCTGAATCCCTGGCCCAGCAGAAATTGTGCGGCGCCTTTACTGCTGTTGCCGTGATAACACATCACCAGCACCGGCAGGCTATGGTCCGCGCCGGCAACAAAGTCGCTGAGATTGCTGTTGGTCAGATGCAGTGCGCCGGCGGCGTGACCGAGGGCAAAGCTTTGTGGGTCACGGATATCGACCAGCAGGGCACCCTGCGCCAGACGGTCCTGCGCCTGCTGCACATTAATACATTCAAACGTTTCCATGGTGTCTCTCATAACATCGTCACAATGGCGCCTAGTGTAACCCGAGAATCAGCGCCTATAACCTGACAATCATTGCGGCTTTGTAATTTTTTCCCCGGCAGAATGTTAGCTATATCACGCAAAATTGTTTTTACCTGGTTAAAAGCTGGCATCAATGTTGGTTTGCGATTATGATTATGCTCGAAAACGAACATTAATGAACTATTCCGAACATCGGAGGAGATGACGTGGAAACCAAAGACCTGATCGTGATCGGCGGCGGCATCAACGGTGCCGGCATTGCAGCAGATGCTGCAGGACGCGGACTGTCGGTGCTGATGCTGGAGGCGCGGGACCTGGCTTGCGCGACCTCCTCCGCCAGTTCAAAACTGATTCATGGTGGCCTGCGTTACCTGGAGCACTACGAGTTTCGTCTGGTGAGTGAAGCGCTGGCCGAACGTGAAGTGCTGCTGAAAATGGCCCCGCATATCGCTTTCCCGATGCGCTTCCGCCTGCCGCACCGCCCGCATCTGCGTCCGGCCTGGATGATCCGTACCGGCCTGTTTATGTATGACCATCTGGGTAAACGAACCAGTCTGCCAGGCAGTAAGAGCTTGCGTTTTGGCGCGGATTCGGCCCTGAAGCCAGAAATCACGCGCGGATTCGAATACTCCGACTGCTGGGTAGATGATGCCCGCATGGTGGTGCTGAATGCGCAGGAAGTGGTGAAGCGTGGCGGTGAAGTGCGTACCCGTACCCGCGTCACCCGCGCCTGGCGTGAAGGCGGCCTGTGGATGGTCGAAGCGGAAGATGTCGACAGCGGCAAAACCTACACCTGGCGCGCTAAAGGCCTGGTCAACGCGGCAGGCCCGTGGGTTAAACAGCTGTTCGACGACAGCCTGAAGTTAAAATCGCCGTATGGCATTCGCCTGATCAAAGGCAGCCACATCGTGGTGCCGCGCGTGCATACCGAGAAGCAGGCTTACATTCTGCAGAACGAAGATAACCGTATCGTGTTTGTGATCCCGTGGATGGATGAATTCTCCATCATCGGCACCACTGACGTGGAGTACAAAGGCGATCCGAAAAACGTTCACATCGACGACAGCGAAACCGACTACCTGCTGAAAGTGTTCAATGGCCACTTTAAAAAGCAGCTGACCACGGACGATATTGTCTGGTCATACTCCGGTGTGCGTCCGCTGTGTGATGACGAATCCGATTCACCGCAGGCGATTACCCGTGATTACACGCTGGATGTGCGTGACGATAACGGCCAGGCACCGCTGCTGTCGGTGTTCGGCGGCAAGCTGACCACCTACCGTAAGCTGGCGGAACATGCGCTGGAGAAACTGGCGAAGTACTACCCGAATGCCGGTCCGGCCTGGACGAAGAACTGCGTGCTGCCGGGCGGTAATATCTCCGGTACCCGTGAAGATTACGCCGCCAGCCTGCGTCGCCGTTATCCGTTCATTAGCGAAAATATGGCGCGCCACTTCGCCCGTACCTACGGCAGCAACACCGAAACGCTGTTAGCCGGCGCGAAGAGTCTGGACGATCTGGGTGAGAATTTTGGTCATGAGTTTTACGAGGCCGAATTACGTTACCTGGTACAGCATGAATGGGTGCGTGAAGTTGACGATGCCATCTGGCGCCGTACCAAGCAGGGCATGTGGCTGAGCAAAGAGCAGCAGGCCCGTGTGGCAGAATGGCTGGCGCAGAAAGCCAAACCCACGCTGTCACTGGCGTCATAATCAGGCAACACGGAAAAAAGCAGGCTCCGGCCTGCTTTTTTTAACTGCCGCAACCGGGTTACGGCAACAGGCTTTCGCGGTAAGCGTCAGTCGCGAATTGTCACGTCAGTGCTGAGGTTATTTAACGGTAATATAACTGTCATGCGGTCACCGCTATTAAGCCGCATTAGCAGAAGATCTCCTTTTTATTAAATTTTTATTAATCCTGTCAGATTCACGCCAATATTAACCCCGATCAATATTTATTCATTTAATTTCTGAATTACCGCCTAAACTCAATCTTTCATGTTTCGGTTATCCCGGCCACGCCGTGCTCATCGTTACTTAAAATCTAACGTTCGCGTGTTTTGCTTAATTGAACCATGCAACCAGAAAGTTCAGACTTCTCTCAGCAAAAACGACATATCCGTTATTTTAATCAGGAGGTTGAAATGAACACAGGCCAAACGCCTGCCCGGGAATGGAACACACGCCGCAGTGAGAAAGCGCGGCGTCTGGCATCCTTCCCTGTTGATGGCAAAGTCATTCCTACTGAAAGAGCTGTTGAAGCATTTGAAAAATTGATTGCGCCCGGTGACCGGGTCGTGCTGGAAGGTAATAACCAGAAACAGGCAGATTTTTTATCGCGTACCCTGGCGGAAGTTAATCCAGCCAAAGTCCACGACCTGCATATGATTATGCCGAGCGTCGGCCGCAGCGAACATCTTGATATTTTCGAGAAAGGTATCGCCCGCAAACTCGATTTTTCTTTTTCCGGCCCGCAAAGCCTGCGTATTTCCCAGCTGTTAGAAGATGGACAACTGGAAATAGGCGCGATTCACACCTATATCGAACTCTATTCCCGCCTCTACGTTGATCTGAGCCCGAACGTCGCGCTGATTGCCGGTTATAAAGCTGACCGTAAAGGCAATCTGTATACCGGCCCAAGCACCGAAGATACGCCGGCGCTGGTAGAAGCTGCCGCGTTTCGTGACGGTATCGTGATTGCTCAGGTGAATGAACTGGTCGATGACGAAACCGACCTGCCACGCGTCGACATCCCCGGTTCCTGGATCGACTATATCGTGGTGGCGGACAAACCTTTCTTTATCGAACCGCTGTTTACCCGCGACCCACGCCTGATCAAGCAGGAACATATCCTGATGGCGATGATGGCGATCAAAGGGATCTACGCTGAACACCAGGTGCAGTCGCTTAACCACGGCATTGGTTTTAACACCGCCGCGATTGAACTGCTGCTGCCAACCTACGGTGAACAACTCGGCCTGAAAGGCAAAATCTGTAAGCACTGGACGCTGAACCCGCATCCGACGCTGATCCCGGCGATTGAGAGCGGCTGGGTTGAGAGCGTGCACTGCTTCGGCGGTGAGCTGGGCATGGAAGAGTACATTCGCGCCCGCCCCGATATCTTCTTCACCGGCAGCGACGGCTCTATGCGCTCTAACCGCGCCTTCTGTCAGCTGGCAGGCCAGTACGCGGTTGATATGTTTATCGGCGCAACCTTACAGGTTGATGGGCTGGCGAACTCCTCTACCGTGACCCGCGGTCGCCTTTCCGGCTTCGGCGGGGCGCCTAACATGGGCCACGATCCGCACGGCCGCCGCCATGCTTCGCCCGCCTGGCTCAATATGATCACCGAGCCAGATCCGATGCAGCGCGGTAAAAAACTGGTGGTTCAGATGGTTGAAACCTTCCAGGCCGGTGCAAAACCTACCTTCGTTGAAACGCTGGATGCGGTAGAGGTCGCAAAATCGACCGGCATGCCGCTGGCACCGGTGATGATTTATGGCGATGACGTTACCCACGTGCTGACCGAAGAAGGTATTGCCTATCTCTATCGGGCAGAAAGTCTTGAAGAGCGCCGCGCCATGGTCGCTGCGGTGGCCGGGATTACCGATATCGGTCTTGGCGTTGATGCGGCACGCGTAGCAGCCCTGCGTAAAAGCGGCAAAGTCGTCTATCCGGAAGACATGGGCATCCGTCGTTCAGATGCGACCCGCTCGCTGCTCGCCGCCAGCAGTGTCTCAGACCTGGTTGAATGGTCGGGCGGTCTTTATAACCCACCGGCAAAATTCCGGAGCTGGTAATGAAACTCCTGTCGCAGACTCAACCCGAGGCGCAGGCCAGCCTGCTGGCGATCACAGCGCGCGATTGTCTGACCGATGAAGCGCGGCTGAGTCCCAAGCCGGGTCTGGTCGACAGTCGGGGAAACGGGGCGCATCAGGACCTGACGCTGGCCCTGATGGAGCGTTCCGCCGAAAGCCTGGTGCCAACCTTCCTGGCGCTGGCCCGTCAGAGCTGGATGCGGCCAGCCGACATCGCCCTGCGCGAAACGGTGGGTCGTCTGGGACGTGAGGGCGAGCGGCAGATGATGGCGGCCACCGGCGGCGTGAATACCCATCGTGGTGCTATCTGGGCGCTGGGTCTGCTGGTCAGCGCGGCCGCAATGCACGGCGGACACGCCACGGCTGACAGCCTGACGCAGACAGCCGCAATGCTGGCAAGCCTGCCCGATCGGGCGGCACCGAAAGTGTTCAGCAAGGGGCTGAAAGCGAGTCACCGCTATCAGGTACCCGGCGCACGTGAGGAGGCGCAACAGGCTTTTCCTCACGTGATGCAGCTGGCGCTGCCGCAGTTATTGCGCAGCCGGGCAGCCGGTGCCAGCGAAAGCGAAGCCCGTCTGGATGCGCTGATGGCGATCATGACCTCACTCAGCGATACCTGCGTGCTGTCACGCGCCGGCATGACCGGACTGGAAACCATGCAGCGCGGTGCCCGCGCGGTGCTGCTGGCCGGTGGCTGCGGTACCGCTGAAGGTCAGGCCGCCCTCGCCCGTCTGGATCGCCGCATGCTGGCACTGAACGCATCCCCAGGCGGTGCCGCCGATTTGCTGGCCGCTACGCTGTTTGTCGACAGGGTATGTCCGGCCACCAACCACTCTTTTAATTAGAGGTCGTTATGGAACACATCACATTATCTTTCCCTGCTAACCGCGCACTCAGCGGTAAAGCCCTGGCAGGGGTCGTTGGTTCCGGTGATATGGAAGTCCTGTACACCGCAACCGAAGGGCAAACGCTGAATATTGATATCACCACTTCACTGGATAACAGCGACGCCCGCTGGAAGGCGCTGTTTGACCGCCTGAATTTAATCAGCGGCCTGCCTGCCGGACAGCTGGTTATTCACGACTTTGGCGCAACGCCCGGCGTCGCGCGTATCCGTATTGAACAGGTATTTGAAGAGGTGAGCCATGCGTAACGATGCCAGTTTTATTGAATTACGTGCCCGTGAGCGTGCGCGTGCGCTGCTGGACGACGGCAGCTATCGCGAACTGCTGGATCCCTTCGAAGGCATTATGTCGCCGTGGCTGGCACCGCAGGGTGTGGTGCCACAGTCCGATGACGGCATGGTGGTGGCACGCGGTACGCTGAACGGTCAGCCGGCGGTGGTGATTGCCATCGAAGGCACCTTCCAGGGCGGCAGCATGGGCGAAGTATCCGGCGCGAAAATGGCCGCGGCGCTCGAACTGGCCGCTGAAGACAATCGCAACGGAATACCGACTCAGGCGGTGCTGTGCCTCGAAACCGGCGGCGTCCGTTTGCAGGAGGCTAATCTGGGACTGGCGGCGATTGCCGACATCCATGCGGCGATTGTCGACCTGCGTCGTTATACCCCGGTTATCGGCATCATTGCCGGCACCGTCGGCTGTTTTGGCGGCATGTCTATCGCTGCCGCGCTCTGCAGCTACCTGATCGTGACACGCGAAGCACGCCTCGGCCTTAACGGACCACAGGTTATCGAGCAGGAAGCGGGCATTGAAGAGTATGACTCTCGCGACCGTCCGTTTATCTGGAGCATGACCGGCGGCGAAATCCGCTACGCCAGCGGCCTGGTGGATGCGCTGGTCAGCGATGGCGTCAATGCGGTTAAAACTGCCATGAATGACTTCATTGCCAAAGGCGTACCGGCGCAGCATCGCAGTGATAAATATGCGGATTTCCTGCCACGTCTGAGCAACTTCGACACCCGTCAGCAGGCCGATACCGCTACGATTAAACAGCTTTTCGCCCGGGAGGATAAATAATGACCCAGACCAACAGCCGCGGTGCAACATGGCTGGCAAAACTCGCACCCGATGCGCAACGCCTGAGTGGGCTGTGCCCCTCTGTTCAGGTCGCTGACGGCGAACTTAATGGCGAAAGCGTCCGCTTTATCGCCGTAGTCCCTGACGCAGACAATCACTATCCCCGTGCCGCCAGAGGTGAAGTCGGCCTGCTGGAAGGCTGGACGCTGGCGAAAGTGGTAAATGAAACCATCGACGCTGACAGCAACAGCGCGGTGAAACGTCCGATTGTGGCAGTGATCGATGTGCCGAGTCAGGCTTATGGCCGCCGTGAAGAGGCGTTTGGTATTCACCAGGCGCTGGCCGGTGCCGCCGGTGCCTATGCGAAAGCCCGTCTGGCCGGTCATCCGGTGATTGGCCTGATTGTCGGTAAAGCGATGTCCGGCGCATTTCTGGCGCACGGCTATCAGGCGAACCGGCTGATCGCGCTCAACGACCAGGGCGTGCTGGTGCATGCAATGGGCAAAGAGTCCGCTGCGCGCATCACGCTGCGTACCGTCGACGCGCTGGAAAAACTGGCGGCCACCATTCCACCGATGGCCTATGACGTCAGCAACTTCCACACCCTGGGCCTGCTGTCTGACCTGCTGACCGTGGCCGATCCTGATGCACCGTCAGATGCCGATCTGGCGATGGTTGAGATTGCCCTGCAGAAAGCTATCGCTGATGCCCGTCAGGATCCGAGCCTGAAAAACCGGCTGGGCGCTGAAAATCGCCGCAGCTCCTCGCTGGTCCGTGAGCGGATGCGCGCCAGCTGGTAAACCCGACTACAAAACAAAAAAACCTGCCGGAAACGGCCTGGACGGGGCGGATGACCGCCCCGCAATAAGGGCCGCTTTTAGAATTATAAACATCGTGTTAGCCAAGAATTCTTCTTAAAATACAGGTGATTTATGATTTATATAATTGTTCATGCCCTTGCTCCAATCTTTGTGATCATGCTGCTGGGTTTCTGGGCCGGTAAGGCTGGAATGGTCAACAACAAAGACGTTTCACTGCTTAATATTTTTGTAATGGATTTTGCCCTGCCCGCTGCCCTGTTCAGCGCGACAGTACAAACCCCCTGGCCAGGCATCGTGGCGCAATGGCCGTTAATCGTGGTGCTTACCGGTGCCATGTGGATCACCTACGCGGGTATCTATTTTGCCGCGACTAAAATTTTCAAAAAGTCGCCGCAGGATGCCGCAGTGCTGACGCTGACCGTTGCGCTGCCAAACTACGCTGCACTCGGCCTGCCGATTCTTGCCAGCGTTCTGGGTGAAAACCCAACAACTTCGCTCTCTGTAGCGGTATCCATTGCCTGTGGTTCAGTCCTGCTGACGCCGCTGTGCCTGCTGATTCTGGAACGCGAAAAAGCCTTTGCGGCGGGAACCGCACACGGTTCAACGCTGACCATGCTGCCGATCCTGATGTGGCGTTCAGTAAAGAAACCGATCGTGATGGGTCCGTTGATTGGTGTGGTGCTGTCAGCGCTGGGCGTTAAAATGCCGGATCTGGTGCTGGCGGCGATTAAACCGCTGGGCCTGGCGGCGACCGCAGCCGCGCTGTTCCTGACCGGGGTGATCCTCTCTGCGCGTAAACTGAAACTCAACGCCGTGGTTGGTGTCGGCACGATTACCAAACTGCTGATTCAGCCCTTTATTGCCTGGGGTCTGGTGCTGGCGCTGGGTCTGAGTGGTCCGGTGGCGATTACTGCGATTCTGATGATTGCGCTGTCAGCCGGCTTCTTTGGCGTGGTGTTTGGTAACCGCTTCGGTGTGCAGTCGCCGGATGCTGAAGCCGTGCTGCTGTTAAGTTCGATTCTGTGTATTTTATCGTTACCCCTGTTCATTACTCTGACTTCCGGAATGTAATATGACGTTCACACCGCGCCCCCACGATCTCCTCTGGCTGCGCTCAGACAGCGCGCTGTTAGCCATCAGCGACGCCTGGGTCAGCCAGCACTGGCAGCACGCTTTTCCAGTGGTGGTGCGGCGCGATGTGAATCAATCGGGGCTGATTCCGGTCGGCGTGCGCGGTGAAAAACGTGAACAGCGCGCCGCCGGATGGACAGACGCGGCCGATATTGAACGCGTCGTCACACCGGAAATGCTGGCTGATCGCAGCCAACTGCTCGCGTCGCCGTTTGTTGATTATCCGCCGGTCAGGGCGGCGATCGCGCTCAGCGACAGCGTCTGGCCATGGTACTGGGGCGTCACCGGCAGCACCGGTTATGCCCTGGCGACACAGCGGCCGACGCTGCACGCCGCCAGCGATCTGGACTTACTGATTCGTGCGCCGCAGCCGCTGGCGCGCGACGAGCTGCAGCAGTGGCAGAGCCAGACTGAAACGCTGCCCTGCCGCGTCGATACGCAGGTGGAAACGCCGCTCGGCGCTTTTGCCCTCAACGAATGGCTGCGTGAAGGCCGCGTACTGTTGAAAACCGCCACCGGTCCGAGACTGACCGCGTCACCCTGGAGCAGAGATCCCGCATGAAAATCCTTTTTACTTTTCCCGGCCAGGGCACCCAGCGGGTCGGTATGTTGCAACATCTTCCCGACGGTGAGGCGGTGTTAAACAGCGCGCGCGCCGTGCTTGGTGAAGAGACCGACCTGCTCGACAGCGCTGACGCACTGCGTCATACCCGCGCCGTCCAGCTCAGCCTGCTGATTGCCGGCGTAGCCTGGGCGCGTGAGCTGATCAGACACGGATTGAAGCCAGACATTGTCAGCGGCCTGTCGATTGGCGCTTATCCCGCCGCGGTGATTGCTGGCGCACTCGATTTCAGCGATGCGCTACGGCTGGTGGCTCTGCGCGGCGATCTGATGGAGCAGGCCTATCCGCAGGGCTACGGCCTGACCGCAATTACCGGACTGACGCTCAGCCGGCTGGAGAAGCTGCTGGTCGACAGCAATACTTATATTGCCAACCTCAATGCAGAAACGCAGATCGTGATTGCCGGACGGGATGAGGATATGGCGCGGGTGGCGCAAAAAGCGCTGGCGGCCGGTGCCAGCAAAGCGGTCAGGCTGGCGGTCAGCGTGCCTTCTCACTGCGCACTGCTGGATAAGCCTGCTGCTGAACTGGCTGCCGCGTTTGAGTCTGTCAGTCTTTCTCGCCCTGGCTGCGCTTACCTGAGCGGTTCGACCGGTCGGGTAATCTGGGAGCCGGGCAAAATTGCCGACGACCTCGCCTATAACATGGCGCGAACGGTGCAGTGGAATGATGCGGTGATTTCAGCCAACCAGCGCGATGCCCGCCTGGCGATTGAAATGCCGCCAGGCAATGTGCTGACCGGCCTCACCCTGCAGGCGGGCTGGCAGGGCGAAGCCATTTGCATGGAGCGCAACAGCGTTGAGGTGGCACTGCATCTGGCTAAACGGCTGAGTCAGTAAGGCCGCGGGCATACATTCGCCCTTCTGCGGCCAGCGCCAGCAGCTCCTGATCGCGTTCGCGGCGGTGTGAGTAGACAATCGAAATCTGCTGGCGCATCTGATAAGGCTCGGCCAGGCTGACCAGCTGGATATTGTTTTCGTAGACTTTTTTCATCCGTCCCGGAATTAACGCCAGCCCCATGCCAGCCTGCACCAGGCTGACCATCGAAAAGATGTCATTCACCTTCGTCACCACTCGCGGTTCAAATCCGGCAACCTGAAACGCCTCCTGAAAACCGGCATAGGTGGCAAAGCCTTCGGCCAGCGAAACGAAATCGCGATCGGCATAGTCGCGCAGATCCGCCGGACGGCTCAGATCCAGCGTTTCACCGGCTGGCGCGGCCAGGAAAATGTCATCATAAAACAGCGGGACCACATCGAACAGCGAATCGCTGAACTCGCCGTTGTTGGTGGCGATCAGGATCGCATCAAGCGCATCATCCTCAAGCATGTTGAGCAGCATCTGATTTGAGCCCATGGTGAGATCAAGCTCGAGCGTCGGTCGGCGCAGCTTCATGCCCATGATCAGTCGCGGGATGGTTTCCAGCGTCAGCGAGTAGAGCGTGCCGATCCGCAGACGACCACAGCCCACGCCAGCCACCAGCCGTGCTTCTTCGATCCCTTTCCCCATCAGCGCCGTCACATCCCGGCAATACTCCAGCAGCGTCCAGGCGGCGGGCAGCGGCACCAGGTTGCGGCCTTTATGGATAAACAACGGACAGTCGATGCCTTCTTCCAGCGTGTGCAGCGCACGATGGACGCTGACGCTGCTCAGTTCCAGCGCTTCTGCGGTGCGGGCGATATTGCCTTTGGTCATAAACATCATGAAGACGCTGAGCTTGCGAAAGGTAATCTCGTGATTGATGTTGTCACTCATTGTCTGTTCTGCCTGTCTGGTCAAAAGATGAAACGCATGTAAGCCGGGCTGCATAATAGCCGATACCTCAGCGAGAGCGTTATGATCTGGCATGTCTGCCGTGGTACTTCTGCCGGGGAGTCAATCGGGCGGGATCGGCGATCCGCTGCCGTCGCGGCAAAGCGGGATGAGTACAGGTATCAGCCTGGTCAGGGGAAGCGCTGAACGTCACGGTGGATCGGCGGTAGCGGAAATGACGGGCGTGAAGCAGTGCGGCCGCTCCCTCGGCCGCCGCGAATGATAACGTCACCGCGGACGGTGACGTGCGCGTCTTATAACCTTATCGGCGAAATATTCCAGATCTCATCGGCATACTCCTGAATGGTGCGGTCCGACGAGAAATAGCCCATGCCGGCAATGTTCATCGCCGCACGCCGCTGCCATTCATCCGGCTGGCGATAGAGCGCATCCACCTTATCCTGGGTATCGACATAACTGCGGTAATCCGCCAGCAGCTGATAGTGATCGCCGAAATTCACCAGCGAATCAAACAGGTTACGGTAGCGGCCTGGCTCCTGCGGGCTGAATACGCCAGAGGCCAGTTGGGTCAGCACCTGATGCAGCTCCGGGTCCTCTTCGTAGTACTGACGCGGGTTATATCCGCCTTTACGCAGCGCTTCAACCTGCGGCGTGGTGTTACCGAAAATGAAGATATTCTCCTCGCCGACGTGATCCAGCATCTCGACATTGGCGCCATCCAGCGTACCGATGGTCAGCGCGCCGTTGAGGGCAAACTTCATATTACTGGTGCCGGAGGCTTCGGTACCGGCCGTAGAGATCTGCTCAGAAAGATCGGCCGCCGGGATGATGATCTGCGCCAGGCTGACGCTGTAGTTCGGAATGAAGACCACCTTCAGCTTATTTTTCACCTGCGGATCGTTGTTGATCACTTTAGCGACATCGTTAATCAGATGAATGATGTGCTTGGCGACGTAATAGGCCGAGGCAGCTTTGCCGGCAAAGATATTGACGCGCGGCACCCAGTCCGCCTGCGGATCGGCTTTGATGCGGTTATAGCGGGTGATCACATGCAGCACGTTGAGCAGCTGCCGCTTGTACTCATGGATACGTTTAATCTGCACGTCAAACAGCGCGTTCGGGTCCAGCACCACATCAAGGTTTTTCGCCACCCAGTCAGCCAGCCGACGTTTGTTCTGATGTTTGGCAACCGCCACTTTTTCGATAAAGGCCGGATAATCAATCTGCGCTTTCAGCTCGCCGAGCTGGCTGAGATCGGTACGCCAGTTGCGGCCGATCTCCTCATCCAGCACTTCAGAGAGCGCCGGGTTCGCCAGCGCCAGCCAGCGACGCGGCGTCACGCCATTGGTCTTGTTGCAGAAACGGCCGGGGAACAGCCGCGAGAAATCAGCAAACAGCGACTGTACCATCAGATTGGAGTGCAGTTCAGAGACGCCATTGACCTTATGGCTGACCACCACCGCCAGCCACGCCATGCGGATCCGGCGGCCGTCGTTCTCATCGATGATCGAAATGCGCGACAGCAGATCCCAGTCATCCGGGTAGTAGTCCTGAATGGTTTTCAGGAAGAAGTCGTTAATCTCGAAAATGATGCTGAGATGACGTGGCAAAATTTTGCCAATCATATCGACCGGCCAGGTCTCCAGCGCTTCGGTCATCAGCGTGTGGTTGGTGTAAGAAAACACCTGACAGCAGACGTCAAACGCGTTGCCCCAGCTGAACTTATGTTCGTCGATCAGCAGACGCATCAGTTCGGGGATCGCCAGCACCGGGTGGGTGTCATTCAGGTGGATAGCGATTTTATCGGCGAGGTTGTCCCAGGTCTGGTGCATCCGCCAGTGACGATTAAGAATGTCCTGTACGGTGGCGGACACCAGGAAATACTCCTGACGCAACCGCAGTTCACGGCCGGAATAGGTTGAATCATCGGGATAGAGCACGCGGGAAACGTTCTCGGAGTGGTTTTTATCTTCCACCGCCGCGAAATAGTCGCCCTGGTTAAATTTACCGAGGTTGATCTCGTTACTCGCCTGCGCCCCCCACAACCGCAGGGTGTTGGTGGCATCGGTGTCGAAACCCGGGATGATCTGGTCATACGCCATCGCCAGAATCTCTTCTGTCTCCAGCCAGCGCACCTTCGCCCCTTCATGCTGCACCCGGCCGCCAAAACGCACTTTGTAACGGGTATTGAAGCGCTGGAATTCCCACGGATTACCGTACTCAAGCCAGTAATCCGGCGACTCTTTCTGCTCACCTTCCACAATGTTCTGTTTGAACATGCCGTAGTCATAACGAATGCCGTAGCCGCGGCCGGGCATACCCAGCGTTGCCAGGGAGTCGAGGAAACAGGCCGCCAGGCGACCCAGACCGCCGTTACCGAGGCCAGGATCGTTCTCTTCTTCCATCAGCTCGGCCAGGTCCAGCCCCATCTCATCCAGCGCCTGGTTCAGATCGTCATAAATCCCCATCGCCAGCAGCGCATTGCCCAGCGTGCGGCCCATCAGGAACTCCATCGACAGGTAATAAACCTGCCGCACGTCCTGTGACAGCTGGGCACGACTGGAACGCAGCCAGCGCTCAACCATCCGGTCGCGCACCGCCAGCAGCGAGGCGTTAAGCCACTCGTGCTTATTGGCAATAGAAGGATCTTTACCGATGGTA
This sequence comes from Pantoea brenneri, assembly GCF_038594305.1. NCBI lineage: Bacteria > Pseudomonadati > Pseudomonadota > Gammaproteobacteria > Enterobacterales > Erwiniaceae > Pantoea > Pantoea brenneri. Next base: position 84,301 of record NZ_JBCGBG010000005.1, read on the forward strand.
AACATCAGTTTGTAGGCAATCGAATGCTTTAAGGCATCAACCGTCAACGTTGGTGAGGCGTAAGTGAAAGGTGCATTCATATCCAGTATTCCCAATCCGTTACATCAAACGTTGGTAGAGATCACGGTAGGCTTGTGCCGCCACCTGCCAGCTAAAATCCATCCCCATGGCCTGGCGCTGAACGTAACGCCACAGCGAAGGACGAGACCACAACACAAACGCACGCCGGATGGCCCGCAACAGCGACCAGGCATTTGCATCTTCAAAACTGAAGCCACTGGCGATACCGTCCGCCAGATTCTCTAATGAACTGTCATTGACCGTATCGGCCAGGCCGCCGGTACGACGCACTAACGGCAACGTACCATACTTCAGGCCATAAAGTTGAGTCAGGCCGCACGGCTCGAATCGGCTCGGCACCACAATTACGTCCGCGCCGCCGACAATGCGGTGTGAGAATGCTTCGTGGTAGCCAATCTGCACCCCGACGCTACCCGGATGCTCTGCCGCCGCGGCCAGGAATCCCTGTTGCAGCTCGGCATCGCCCTGCCCCAGCAGCACCAGCTGTCCGCCCTGTGCCAGCAGGCCCGGCAGCGCTTCCAGTACCAGGTCCAGCCCTTTCTGTTTGGTCAGACGGCTGATGACGCAGAATACCGGGGCCTTATCATCCACCTTCAGCCCCATCGCAACCTGCAGCTGGCGTTTGTTTTCCGCCTTGGCTTCCAGCGTGTCGCGGTTATAGCGCGCGTTGAGCAGCAGGTCATGCGCCGGATCCCAGATTGACGGGTCCACGCCATTCAGAATGCCGCTCAGGCGACCTTCACGCATACGCTGCGCCAGTAAGGTTTCCATGCCATAACCGAACTCGGCCGAGGTGATTTCATGCGCATAGGTCGGACTGACCGCTGTGACGTGATCGGCGTAGTAAAGGCCCGCTTTGAGGAAAGAGATCTGACCGAAAAACTCCAGTCCGTACATGCTGAAAAACGACCACGGCAGGCCGATCTCTTCCATGTGATGCGCCGCGAACAGTCCCTGATAAGCCAGGTTATGCACGGTGAACACCGATTTGGCCGGACGGCCCCGCGCTTCCAGATAGGCGCAGGTCAGGCCGGCATGCCAGTCGTGGGCGTGAACGATATCCGGACGCCACATCGTATCCAGACCGCACGCCAGCTCACAGCCCATCCAGCCGAGCAGCGCGAAGCGCAGATAGTTATCGACGTAGGCAAACTGCGACTCATCATGATACGGACTGCCCGGACGGTCGTAGAGCGCCGGCGCATCGATCAGGTAGATGCCTACCCCGTTAAACTCACCAAACAGTAAGCGCACATGTCCGGCAAACGTATCCAATTCTGTTACCACCTGAAGATCAGGTATGCCCTTGCGCAATGCTGGAAAAGCGGGCAATAACACCCGCGTATCCGTGCCACCCGCAATTTGTGCTTGAGGTAATGCCCCGACTACATCAGCCAGTCCGCCCGTTTTGAGCAGCGGGAAAAGTTCTGAACAGACATGTAAAACCTGCATCCTCGACCTCATTAAGTTATCAGGCACGATCCGCGTGCCGATTGCGTGTGTTCCGCTATCGCTTACTGCCCCGCATTGGCCAATTTAGCCAGCATGGCGCGGGTAACCAGTACGATGCCTTCATCCGAACGGTGAAACCGGCGACTGTCTTCATCAGGGTTTTCGCCGATGACCATTCCTTCTGGCAGCTCGCAGGCGCGATCAATCACACAGCGGCGCAGACGGCAGGATCGGCCAACCACCACATCGGGCAGCAGCACGGTTGAATCAATATTGCAAAACGAGTTAACGCGCACCCGGGGAAACAGCACCGAGTTCACCACCACCGAGCCGGAGATGATGCAGCCGCCCGATACCAGCGAGTTCATGGTCATGCCGTGACTGCCGGACCGATCCTGGACAAACTTGGCGGGTGGCAGCGGCTCCATATGGGTGCGAATTGGCCAGGTCACGTCGTACATATCCAGTTCCGGCATTACCGAGGCCAGGTCGAGGTTAGCGCGCCAGTAAGCTTCGAGCGTGCCGACATCGCGCCAGTAAGGCGGCGCTTTGTCGTCGTTCTGCACGCAGGAGAGCGCAAAGGAGTGCGCGTAGCCTTCACCGCTCGCTACGATTTTCGGCAGAATATCTTTGCCAAAGTCGTGATTTGAGCCTGGGGTCTGCAGATCTTCTTCCAGCAACGCATAGAGATAATCGGCGTTGAAGACGTAGATCCCCATACTGGCCAGCGCCTGAGTGTCATCACCCGGCATGGTCGGCGGTTTTGGCGGCTTCTCGACGAAGTCGATCACCATGTTCTCTTCGTTAACCGCCATCACGCCAAACGCGGTGGCTTCATGCACCGGCACCGGCAAACAGGCGATGGTACATTTCGCCTCATTGACCACGTGATCCAGCAGCATGCGCGAATAATCCATCTTATAAATGTGGTCCCCGGCGAGGATCACGATGTACTGCGCCTGATAACGGCGAATCACATCAAGGTTTTGCGTTACCGCATCGGCGGTGCCGCGATACCACTGTTCGGTGGAGAAGCGCTGCTGCGCTGGCAGCAAATCCACAAACTCATTCATCTCTTCATTGAAGATCGACCAGCCACGCTGGATGTGCTGGGTCAGGGTGTGGGACTGGTACTGGGTAATCACGCCGATGCGGCGGATACCGGAGTTAACGCAGTTGGACAAGGCAAAGTCGATAATGCGGAACTTGCCGCCGAAGTGCACCGCCGGTTTGGCGCGTTTTGCCGTCAGGTCGACCAGCCGTGTACCGCGTCCACCGGCGAGGATCAGAGCAACCGTTTGTGTAGGGAGCTGGCGCGCCAGCATCAGGTGATCTGTTCTGTCTAATTTAACCATGTCTGACTCCTTATGATTGCTTTTGGAACACGCACACACCGTGTGCGGGACCATGCCAGACAGTTAACAGGATGGGGTTATCGTCCCCGGCGAAAGGAGGAAGGGCACGCCATTCTCCGTCTGGTAACACGATGTCATTCACCGAGTCCGTGGCGTTTATTGTTATTAACCAGCGGCCGGACAGCAGGATCTGCAATCTGTGCGTCCCCTGTGCCCATTCATCGTGTTGCAGTGGCTGGCCACCGGCATTGAGCCACTGCACATTGCCATCACCTTCCTGCCACCAGCGATCCGCCGTCAGCGCCGGAATGCGCTGACGCAACTGGATCAGGGCCGCAGTGAATCCGACCAATCCCTTCTCATCCGCCTGCCAGTCAAGCCAGCTCAGGGCATTGTCCTGACAGTAGGCGTTGTTGTTACCGTGCTGCGTGTGGCCGCGCTCATCGCCCGCCAGCAGCATCGGCGTGCCCTGCGACAGTAACAGGGTGGTGAGCAAGCCCCGCACGCTGCGACGGCGGCGCTCAATCACATCGAAGCTGACGTTCAGCCCCTCTTTGCCATGATTATGGCTGTAGTTATCGCCGTGTCCGTCACGGTTATCTTCCCCGTTGGCTTCGTTGTGCTTGCGTTCGAAGCTCACCACATCCCACAGCGTAAAGCCGTCGTGAGCGGTGATCAGGTTGACGGTGGCGTGTGGCTGCCGCTCCTCATGCTGAAAAAGATCGCTGGAGGCGGCAAAGCGACGGGCAAACTCGCCGTTGCTCATCGCACCGTGCAGCCAGTAACGTCGCGCGGTGTCGCGGAAGCGATCGTTCCATTCAGCAAACGGCGCAGGAAAATGGCCGACCTGGTAGCCATTGGGTCCGATATCCCAGGGTTCGGCAATCAGCTTGACCTGTGACAGCAGCGGACAGGCGCGTATCGCCTCAAACAGTGGTGCATCGCGCTGGTAGTCGGGCGTACGCCCCAGCACCGGTGCCAGATCAAAACGGAAACCGTCGACGTGACAGACGCGCACCCAGTAGCGCAGCGCATCCAGCGCCCACGCCATCACCTGCGGATGATGCAGATTGAGCGTGTTGCCGCAGCCGGTCCAGTTCTGGTAGTCGCCCTGCTCGTCCAGCCAGTAATAGCTGGCGTTATCGATGCCGCGCATTGAAATCGTCGGACCGATGGCGTCCAGTTCGGCGGTGTGGTTAAACACCACATCCAGCAGCACTTCTATCCCGGCCGCATGCAGGTTTTTGATCGCCTGCTGAAACTCCTGCAGCGGGGTCAGCCCATCCTGTCCGGAGGCGTAGCGCGGATCGACCGCCCAGAGCGCAAACGGGTTATAGCCCCAGTAGTTGCTCAGCCCCAACTGAAGCAAACGCGGTTCGCTGGCAAAATGGGCAACCGGCAACAGTTCAATCGCCGTGATACCGAGACGACGCAGGTAATCCACCATAACAGGATGGCCGAGCGCCGCGTAAGTGCCGCGCAGCGTTTCCGGAATTTCCGGATGCTGCCGGGTCAGGCCGCGCACGTGCGCCTCATAAATCACCGTGTTGCCCCACGGCGTACGCGGCGCAACGTCGTCCTGCCAGTCGAAATCTTCGGCCACCACCCGTGACTTCGGCGCGATCGCCGCGCTGTCGTGCGGGTCAGGCGCGTTAATGCCGCCGTGAAAACGGGCATCGTCCGGCACGTCGCCTTCTACCGCGCGGGCGCAAGGATCGACCAGCAGCTTAGCCGGGTTAAAACGATGCCCCTGGCGGGGCGCCCATGGACCGTGAACCCGATAGCCGTAACGCTGCCCTGGCTTTAGCGTCGGAACATAGCCATGCCAGATATCGCCGCTGCGGCCCGGCAGATCGATACGCTGCTCCACGCCGTTTTCATCAAACAGGCATAGCTCAACGCGGCTGGCATGCTGTGAAAACAGGGTGAAATTGACGCCTTTGCCATCGTAACTGGCACCAGGCGGCTGCGGATCGCCGGCCGTTATGGTCATTCGCCCTCCCGCACCAGCCACAGGGTCGCCAGCGGCGGCAGATTCAGACTCAGCGACTGCGGTCGCCCATGGCTCGGCTGCTGATCGGTATGCACACCGTGGTTGCGCACGTCGCTGCCGTGATATTCATGCTGGTCGGTATTCAGCACTTCGCGCCACTTGCCTGGCTGGTTCACGCCAAAGCGATATCCCGGCCGCGGCACCGGCGTAAAGTTACTGACCACAATCACTTCATTGCCTTCACGGTCGCGACGGACAAAGGCAAACACCGAATGCTCCGCATCGTCGACCACCAGCCATTCAAATCCCTGCGGATCGAAGTCGAGCTGATGCAGCGGCGTGTAATATTGATAGGTATGGTTGAGATCGCGCACCAGACGCTGCACGCCGTGGTGCCAGTTGTCACCGCCTTCCAGCAGATGCCAGTCGAGGCTGACGTCATGATTCCACTCGCGGCCCTGGGCGAACTCATTGCCCATAAACAGCAGTTTCTTGCCCGGGAAGCCCCACATCCAGCCGTAATAGGCGCGCAGGTTGGCGAACTTCTGCCACGCGTCGCCCGGCATGCGGTCGAGAATCGAGCGCTTACCGTGCACCACTTCGTCGTGTGACAGCGGCAGCACAAAATTCTCGGTGTAGTTGTACATCATGCCGAAGCTCATCAGGTTGTGATGATAACGGCGATGGATCGGATCGAGTTTCATGTAGTCGAGCGTGTCGTGCATCCAGCCGAGGTTCCATTTGAACCAGAAGCCCAGCCCACCGCCTTCGGTCGGGCGCGTCACGCCAGGGTAATCGGTCGACTCTTCCGCCATGGTCACCGATCCGGAGGCCACGGTGCCCAGCGTGCGGTTGGTGTAGCGCAGAAACTCAATCGCTTCGAGGTTTTCACGCCCGCCATACTGGTTAGGCACCCACTCGCCTTCAGCGCGGCTGTAGTCGCGGTAAATCATCGACGCCACCGCATCGACGCGCAGACCATCAATGCCAAAGCGTTCGACCCAGTAGAGCGCATTGCCCGACAGGTAGTTGCTGACTTCGCGCCGGCCAAAGTTGTAGATCAGGGTGTTCCAGTCCTGATGAAAACCTTCACGCGGATCGCTGTGTTCATACAGCTCGGTACCATCAAATTTTGCCAGACCAAAGTCATCGCTCGGGAAGTGGCCCGGCACCCAGTCCAGCAGCACGTTCAGGCCGGCGGCATGGGCGCTGTCGATAAAGGCACGGAATTCGTCACGGGTTCCGAAGCGACGGGTTGGCGCATACATGCCCAGCGGCTGATAACCCCAGCTGCCATCAAACGGGTGTTCGTTGATCGGCAATAGTTCGATATGGGTAAAGCCCATCTCTTTGACGTAGGGCACCAGCTGCTCAGCCAGCTCTTTGTAGCTCAGCCAGAAGTTATTGTCGGTGTGGCGTCGCCATGAACCGAGATGCACTTCATAAATTGAGATCGGCGCATCAAAGGCGTTGGCCGCCTTGCGCTCCTCTTTCATCTCAATAGCATCGGGCAGACCACAAATCATCGAAGCCGTTTGCGGACGCATCTGCGCTTCAAAGGCGAACGGATCCGCTTTGATGCGCAGCTGGCCGTTGGCATCGATAATTTCAAATTTATACAGCTGGCCGTTAACCGCGCCTGGCACAAACAGCTCCCAGATGCCCATCTCTTTACGCAGGCGCATCGGGTGACGGCGGCCATCCCAGAAGTTGAAATCACCCACTACCGACACGCGACGGGCATTGGGCGCCCAGACGCAGAAACGGGTACCGGTGACGCCATCAATCACGTCACCGTGGGCGCCCAGCGTTTCGTAAGGGCGCAGGTGGGTCCCTTCGGCCAGCAGCCACAGGTCCATTTCCTGCAGCAGCGGGCCAAAGCGGTAGGCATCGTCGATCAGGTTCTGCTGACCGTGCCAGTTCACCGCCAGCTGGTAGCGGAAACGGTTTTTACGGCGTGGGATCACGCCGCTGAAGAAGCCGCGTGCATCTTCGCACGCCAGCTGAGCAAGTTTGCGCCCGGTGGAGGTTTCGATTACCCACACCTCAAGCGCTTCAGGTAACAACGCCCTGACTTCCAGGCCTTGCTGAGTCTGGTGCATCCCCAGTAACGCAAACGGGTCAGAATAATTACCTGCAAACAGGGCATTGATCGCATCGCGATCGGGAAGCTCTGACATGACTTTCTTCCTGTGATATTTGGCAGGCGAAATGAGCAACACGACACGGCTCGTCGCGCTTCAAATGCACTGCTCTTCATTGAGCCATACGTACGACGACAAAAGGAGTCAGGCCATTCCATGGGAAAAGTGTCTTTGCCGTGTACAACAACCATTTAGTCCGGAAAGCAAAACAGTCAACTTGCGGCACATCATGGTTAAATCATAGCTTGGTAGCGGCAGTTGCCATGGCTGAAAACAAAAAATTATTCACCGAGCGGTAAAAAAGGGAAGCTGATCACTTAGTAAGCGAAACGGCAGCGCAAAGATGCCGCAACAAAAACAAAAAAGGCCGGATAAATCCGGCCCTTGGCGAGTCTCATCGATTAGTTGGTTAACAACCGCAGCATACGGCGTAGCGGTTCAGCCGCACCCCATAATAACTGGTCACCGACGGTAAAGGCGGAGAGGTACTCCGGCCCCATATTCAGTTTACGCAGACGGCCAACCGGCGTGGTCAGCGTGCCGGTCACCGCCGCTGGCGTCAGTTCACGCATTGTCCGTTCGCGATCGTTCGGCACCACTTTGACCCACTCATTATGCGCAGCCAGCAGCTGCTCGATTTCGGCCAGCGGCAGGTCGCGTTTCAGCTTCAGGGTAAACGCCTGGCTGTGACAGCGCAGCGCACCGACGCGTACACACAGTCCATCAACCGGAATCACATTACGGGTGGCGAGAATCTTGTTGGTTTCCGCCTGCCCTTTCCACTCTTCACGGCTCTGACCGTTATCCAGCTGCTTGTCGATCCACGGGATCAGGCTGCCAGCCAGCGGCACGCCGAAGTTATCGGTCGGCAGGGTACCGGAGCGGGTGAAGTCGGTGACGCTACGCTCGATGTCGAGAATGGCTGACGCCGGATTCTGCAGCGCAGGTGCCACGTGATCGTGCAGCATGCCCATCTGGGTCAGCAGCTCACGCATATGGCGCGCACCGCCGCCTGAAGCCGCCTGATAGGTCGCCACCGAGGCCCATTCCACCAGATCCTGCGCAAACAGCCCGCCGAGTGACATCAGCATCAGGCTGACGGTGCAGTTTCCGCCGACAAACGTCTTGATGCCACGATCGATACCTTCACGGATCACCTGATGGTTAACCGGATCGAGGATGATGATCGCATCGTCTTTCATCCGCAGCGTAGAGGCGGCATCGATCCAGTAACCCTGCCAGCCACTCTCGCGCAGCTTCGGATAGACCTCGCTGGTGTAATCGCCGCCCTGGCAGGTGATGATGATATCCAGCGCACGCAGCGCCTCGATATCAAATGCATCCTGCAGTACGCCCTGCTGCTTACCGCCAAAGGCGGGTGCGGCCTGGCCGTGCTGCGACGTCGAGAAGAAGACCGGATTGATGAGATCAAAATCACGCTCTTCGCTCATGCGGGACATCAGCACTGAGCCGACCATACCGCGCCAACCAACAAAACCTACATTCTTCATGTCGTGTCCGTCTCAGGCGGTTTCACACCTGCTTTTCATTTCAGAGGAGAGAACGACGTGTTAATTTCACGTCGCTCTGCGTAATAATAAGATTTACCTGTGACTACCAACTCTACAAAATGCAGGCTTTCTGGCAAGTGAATTAATGCGATTACGCTAACTTTTTCAGCAGCGTAACTAATAACAGCCATTTTTAGATCACGAGACGGCGCAAAACGAATGACTGAAATGATTTCAGCAACCATATTATTGTTGTTAATTATGGACCCACTGGGCAATTTGCCCATTTTTATGTCGGTTTTAAAGCATCTGGAACCGAAACGGCGGCGAGTGGTACTGATACGTGAAATGCTGATCGCGTTAATCATCATGCTGCTGTTTTTGTTTACCGGTGAGCGCATTCTGGCTTTTCTGAATCTGCGTACCGAGACGGTGTCGATTTCCGGTGGGGTAATCCTGTTCTTAATCGCCATCAAGATGATTTTCCCGTCGGCGGAGAGCAGCAGTACTGGCTTATCGGCAGGCGAAGAGCCATTCCTGGTGCCGCTGGCGATCCCGCTGGTCGCCGGACCGTCGCTGCTGGCGACCCTGATGCTGTTGTCACATCAGTACCCACAACAGATGACGCATCTGGTGGGCGCACTGTTGATTGCCTGGGGCGTAACGGTCGGTATTTTGCTGCTGTCGGGCCTGTTCCTCCGCCTGCTGGGCGACAAAGGGGTGAATGCGCTGGAGCGGCTGATGGGATTGATTCTGATTATGCTGGCGACCCAGATGTTCCTCGATGGGATTCGGGCCTACCTGAAGCTGTAGTCAGTTCCGTTCTTCCCGGTCACAGCAGGGAAGAACGGAACCAGAGTGGCCACGCCGTTACGATAACAACGTAAAGGCGATCATCCCCACCACCGCGCCAACGGTGCCGAGAATGGTTTCCATCAGAGTCCAGGTTTTCAGGGTCTCTGCTTCGCTGGCCCCGGTGAAGCGACCAAACAGCCAGAAACCGGCATCATTGACGTGACTGATGATAATCGACCCGCCGCCGATACAAATCGACAGTGCCGCCAGCTGAGCGCCGCTGTAGTGCAGCGGTTCAATCACCGGCATAATCAAGCCGACCGTGGTCAGACAGGCGACCGTCGCCGATCCCTGAATCACCCGCACTGCGCCCGACAGGATAAAGCAGGCCAGTGCAATCGGCAGTCCCGCACCGGTCAGCGCATTACCCAGCACCGGGCCGACGCCGGAATCTACCAGCACCTGCTTAAACACCCCGCCCGCACCGATCACCAGCAGAATAATACCCGCCGGTTGCAGCGCACTGCCGCACACCTGCATCACCCGCTCTTTGTCCATGCCCTGACGGTAGGCCAGACCATAAATCGCCACCAGCAACGCCAGCAGAATGGCGGTAAACGGGTGACCGATGAACTCCAGCCACTCATATAAAGGGGTGCCTTCGGTGGTGAAGCGCGCGCCGATAGTTTTCAGGCCGACCAGCACCAGCGGGAACAGAATCAATGACAGGCTGAAGCCAAACGACGGCAGCTTACTCTCATCGACATCCGGCTGATGATTTTCCGGCGGTGCGCTGAAGGAGACATGATTCCCGATGAAATTGCCGAACAGCGGACCGGCAATCAGCATGCCGGGGATCGCCGCGCACAGGCCAAGCAGGATCATCCAGCCAAAGTCAGCGTGCATCTGCGAGGCCAGCAGCATCGGCGCCGGGCCAGGCAACAGGAAGGCGGCAGCGGCGGCGACCCCGGCAAACAGCGGGATGACCAGCTTGACCAGATTGCCACCGGTACGCCGCGCCACGGCAAAAGCGATACTGATTAGCAGCACCACCGCCACTTCAAAAAACAGCGGCAGCGCGCAGATCAGGCCGGCAATGCCCATCGCATAGTGGGCACGACTCTGACCAAAGGTTTTCAGCATCCGGATAGCGATCTGATCGACGGCACCGGTTTCGTGCAGGATTTTGCCGAACATCGCGCCCAGCGCCACCACAATGGCGAGGAAGCCGAGCGTACCGCCCATCCCCTTCTGCATGGTTTCGGCGATCTGATTCAGCGGCATGCCGGAGAACAAACCGGCACCAATCGACACTAACATCAGGGCGACAAAGGCGTGCATGCGCGCTTTCATCACCAGAAAAAGCAGCAGCAGGACAGAGCCTGCTGCGGTCAAAACAAGTGTTGCGGTATTCATCTCTAACCCTGGCTGATTGCGTCCCTGATAGTCGCAACCGTAGCCGCCACAACCTCGTCGAGTGAATGATCGATATCCACCACCAGTACATCTGACTCATCGCTGCCGGGCTCTTCCAGCGTCGCAAACTGAGTGACCAGCATTTGCGGCTTGAAGAAGTGACCTTTACGCGCTTTGAGACGGGCTTCGATGGTGTCGAAGTCGCCTTTCAGATAGACGAAACGCAGGTTGTCATTACCCTGACGCAGAATATCGCGATAACTTTTTTTCAGCGCCGAGCAGACAATCACTGAAATCGCCTGGGTACGTTGCATCGCAAAAGCGGCATCGTTCAGCGCCTGTAACCATGGCTGACGATCGTTATCATCCAGCGGATGACCGTCGGCCATTTTCAGGATGTTGGCACGCGGGTGGAGAAAATCACCGTCGAGAAAGGCGGTATTCAGTTGATGCGAAACCTGGTTGGCGACGGCAGACTTACCGCTGCCTGAAACGCCCATCAGGATAAAAACGTGATGCGACGGGGATTGCGTTGTCATTTTTCTGCTCCGGCAGGGATGAATTTGCCAATGTTACCGATAACAATGTCGTTTCTCATTGTCTTGACCGCTTAACAGCCTGGCAACCTTTTTACCGGGAAAAGCACGAAAGTGTGAGCTGACTCATAAAATCGCCAGAATCAGATGCTGCCACCTTCACTGATTTCAAAACCGACATCGAGCGGTTGATTCACGCTGCTGTCACCGGCGATACGCGCCAGCAGCAGCGCCGCCGCTTCACGTCCCATCCGGTCGCGCGGCGTCAGTACCGTTGCCAGTTGCGGCGTCACCACCTGACTGATGTCGTGACCGTGAAAACCAGCAATCGCCATCTGGCTCGGCACCTGCAACCCTTGCCGCTGGCATTCAAACATCGCGCCGACCGCCAGGTCATCGTTGGTACAGAACAGACTGTCGGTTTCAGGATAGAGTCGTTGCGCTTCTCGCAGCAGATCACAACCGGCGCTGAACGACGAGGCATCTTCCATCATCACGCTGCGCGGCGTCAGCCCCGCTTCGCGCATCGCCGCTTCATAACCGCGCTGCTTTTGCAGCGTACGTTCATCAAGCCGCGCACCAAGGTAAACCGTATAACGATGGCCTTTACGCAGAATAGCCTGGGTCATCTGACGTGCCGCTTCCACATTGTCGAAGCCTACCGCCATATCCAGGCAGGGCGTCACGCTGTCCATCACCTCAATCACCGGAATGCCGGCCACTTCCAGCATCCGCAGCGTGCCGGGAGTGTGAGTGCGTTCGGTCAGGATCACCCCATCAATGTTCCAGCCGAGCAGCGAGCGCAGCTGTAACTCTTCTTTTTGGGGGTTATAGCCGAAGTGAGCCACCAGCGTCTGGTAGCCCGCCTCATCGGTGACGGCTTCGATGCCGCGCAGAACGTCGGCGAAAACCTGGTTGGTGAGCGACGGCAGCAGCACGCCAATGGCGCGGCTGGTCGCATTAGAAAGCATGTCGGGCGCGCGATTAGGGATATAACCCAGCTCATCCAGCGCCACGGCAATCTTATCGCGCAGGGCAATGGAGACCTGCTCAGGATTGCGCAGGTAACGGCTGACGGTCATTTTAGTAATGCCGATGCGATCGGCAACGTCCTGTAATACCGGTCTTTTCTTCTTCATCGTAGCGCCTGGGATCGCCCTCATAGCTTAAGTACGATGAGTCTATCACTTTTCTGTCACCAAATTGCCAACCGGGCGCGACGTTGCGCGCCCGTACCCGAATCAGACCGGTGGCAGATCAAACAGCAGTACTTCGGCGGCGCTGCTGGCCTCAATGGTCAGTGCGCTTTCATCCCAGATCGCCAGCGCATCGCTGGTGGTGACCGCCTGACCGTTGACGGTGACATCACCTTTAACCACCTGAATCCAGATGCGACGACCGGCATCAATTGCGACGTTGTCCTGCTCACCCGCCGCCAGCACCCAGCGCGATAAGGTCATATCCTGATAAACCTTCAGCGAGCCATCACGCGCGTCCGGACTCAGCACCAGCTGACGTCCCTGCACATCCGGGAAGCGACGCTGATCGTAGCGTGGCTCAATGCCGGTACGCTCAGGAATGATCCAGATCTGGTAAAGATGCAGCGGCTCGCTGGCACTGGCGTTGTACTCCGAGTGACGCACACCGGTGCCGGCGCTCATGATCTGGAATTCTCCGGCCGGGATCTGCTCTTTGTTGCCCATGCTGTCCTGATGCTCAACTGTTCCGGAGAGCACGTAGGTCAGAATTTCCATATCTTTATGCGGATGGGTACCAAAACCCTGGCCGCCTTCCACCACATCTTCATTGATCACCCGCAGCGCGGAGTAACCCATAAAGTTAGCGTCGTGATAGCTGGCGAAGGAAAAGGTGTGCCAGCTATCGAGCCAGCCGTGGTTAGCGTGACCGCGTTCTTCAGCTTTACGTACATAAATCATGTTCAAATCTCCTCAATGTTTTTTATAGTCTCTCCCTGAGGCGCTTTGATTGATAGCTGAAAAACTTCACGCCTCTGTTCAAAATCATTGAACAAAAGCGGGCTTATCACTGAAACAGATCGAACGAACCGGATGTGATGAAGGGATGAAGGGATGAAGGGATGAAGGGATGAAGGGACACCTGACATACAGGTTAATCGGATAAATCTGCCGGATAATAGCCGCGGGATAGTCAGCAGTTAATTTATTTTGCCGCGTCACCGGCTCAGGCATATTTATGCTCAGGTGAAAGCACGCACAACCTTATTAAGGCATTAAAAATGATACCTTAAAAATAACGCTAAATAAGGGATGATTTTTGATACCTTAAAAGTTTATTTATAAAATGAATAATGTGATCGCCGTAAATAACCTGTCCTCATAAACCCTACTAAAATAGTCAGCAAATAAAAAGCCTGTTGCTTTAAATACCCTCCGATTCATTTTATTTCTGATTATTATTAGGAACCCAATTATGGATGCCGTTCAAAATACGCTGATATCAGATGAAACTCCACGCTGGAGAAAAAGCGATACCGTCTGGATGCTGGGACTGTATGGCACTGCAATTGGTGCTGGCGTTTTGTTTTTGCCGATCAATGCCGGTACCGGTGGTTTACTGCCGTTAATCATTATGGCACTGCTGGCTTTCCCGATGACGTTCTTTGCCCATCGTGGGCTCACCCGTTTTGTTCTTTCCGGCAAGAATCCGGGAGAAGACATTACTGAAGTGGTGGAGGAACATTTTGGTATCGGCGCGGGAAAACTCATCACCCTGCTCTACTTTTTTGCTATTTACCCTATTCTACTGGTGTATAGCGTCGCAATTACCAACACCGTCGACAGCTTTCTCACCCACCAGCTTCACCTGATATCGCCGCCGCGTGCGGTACTGGCTTTCATTCTGATTGTCGGCATGATGGCCATCGTGCGCTTCGGCGAAAAGGCTATCGTGAAGGCGATGAGTATTCTGGTGTTCCCGTTCGTGGCCGCACTGATGCTGCTCGCGCTGTATCTGATCCCGCAATGGAACGGAGCCATTCTGAATACGCTCTCGATGAGTGGTTCTGAAACCACCGGCGGCGGATTATGGCTCACGCTGTGGCTGGCCATTCCCGTGATGGTGTTCTCCTTCAATCACTCCCCGATTATTTCATCGTTTGCGGTAGCCAAGCGTCAGGAGTACGGCGATCAGGCGGCATCAAAATGTTCACGCATTTTGGCCTGTGCCCATATCATGATGGTCCTCACCGTAATGTTCTTCGTCTTCAGCTGCGTTCTGAGTCTCTCCCCGGAAAACCTGGCAGAGGCGAAGGCGCAGAATATTTCCATCCTTTCCTACCTTGCTAACCATTTTAACGCCCCGTTAATTGCCTGGATGGCCCCGATTATCGCCATTATCGCCATCACCAAATCTTTTCTCGGCCACTATCTGGGCGCGCGTGAAGGTTTCAACGGCATGGTGATTAAATCGCTTCGCAGCAAAGGCAAGTCGATAGAAATTAATAAACTGAACCGGATCACCGCCTTCTTTATGCTGGCTACCACCTGGATTGTTGCCACCCTCAACCCCAGCATTCTTGGCATGATTGAAACCCTGGGCGGACCGGTTATCGCCATGATCCTGTTCCTGATGCCGATGTACGCCATTAATAAAGTGCCGGCTATGCGCAAATATAGCGGTCATCTGAGTAATCTCTTTGTCGTCATCATTGGCCTGATTGCTATCTCCGCCATCGCTTTCTCTTTAGTTAGCTAATGCCGTCGCTTGCCGTACCGGTCAGCGCCTCTTTCATATTGCAATCCGCATGGGTGAATCATGATTAGCGTTTTCGATATTTTTAAAATCAGCATCGGGCCATCCAGTTCGCATACGGTCGGACCGATGAAAGCGGGTAAACATTTCGTTGATACGCTAAAAGAAAAGGGCCTGCTGGATCGCGTGAGCCGGCTGGTGGTGGATATTTATGGCTCTCTTTCCCTGACGGGAAAAGGTCATCATACCGATATTGCGATTATTCTCGGCCTGAGTGGCTATCTGCCTGACACCGTGGATATCGATCAGATCCCAGCGATCATTCGCGACGTGAATACGCTGCAACAGTTGCGTATCGAAGAAGGGCGGCGGGAGATTGCCTTCCCGGTGGCAGAGTGCATGCGCTTTCACAGCGAGTTCCTGCCGTTACATGAAAACGGCATGAGCATAACCGCCTTTTGTGACGGAAAAATCGTTCACGCCCAGACCTATTATTCTGTCGGAGGCGGCTTTATTGTCACCGAAGACGATTTTGGTAAAAACCTGGATAGCGAAGTCGATATTCCCTTCCCCTTCTACTCCGCCCGTAACCTGCTGGCGCATTGCCATAATAACAACCTGTCGGTTTCGGCCGTCATGATGAAGAACGAGATAGCACGCTATGGCCGCCGTGAAGTCGAAGACAACATGGCACAACTGTGGCAAACCATGCGTAATGCGATTACCCGTGGCATCAGTACTGAAGGCGTATTACCCGGTCCGCTGAAGGTGCCGCGTCGGGCCTCTTCTCTGCATCGCATTCTGGCACCACAGAGCCAGTCTATTAATCCCCTGAGTGCCATGGACTGGGTGAATATGTTCGCTATGGCGGTGAGTGAAGAAAATGCCGCCGGAGGACGGGTGGTCACCGCCCCCACCAATGGCGCATGCGGCATTATCCCGGCGGTACTGGCTTATTATGATCGATTCATCAAGCCGGTAACGCCTGAACTCTATATGCGTTATTTCCTGACGGCAGGCGCAATTGGCATTCTTTATAAGATGAATGCGTCAATTTCCGGCGCTGAAGTCGGCTGTCAGGGAGAAGTCGGCGTGGCCTGTTCGATGGCGGCGGCGGGTCTGGCCGAACTGCTGGGGGCCGATGCGGAGAAAGTCTGCATCGCGGCTGAAATTGGCATGGAGCATAATCTTGGTCTGACCTGCGATCCCGTTGCGGGACAGGTGCAGGTGCCCTGTATAGAGCGGAATGCGATTGCTGCCGTCAAAGCCATTAACTCAACCAGTATGGCGATGTACCGCACCAGCGATCCCAAAGTGTCGCTGGATAAGATCATTGAAACCATGTTTGAAACCGGCAAAGACATGAATGCCAAATACCGTGAAACAGCCCGCGGCGGTCTGGCGATCAAAGTTGCGATATGTGAATCGTAACGGCCTGAAAACCGCTGGCGGCGAGGCTGGCGGTTTTTTTAATTAACCCGGACCTGACAGAGGTTATGCTTTGAGTCGGGTTATTTTGATTCGCTTTCCGTGGCCAGATCGGACCAGACCATGCTGCGCACTTCAGAAGAGGTGTACCACTCATTTATGGTTGCGCTGGCAGGACGCTCAGCAACAGCTTCAGTGGTATCCGCCGCCGGTAACTGGCTGCTCTGTTTTTTCCGGATACGAATACGGGCAGGTGGCGCAGCGGTAAACTGCGCGTTAAAGGTTCGCATGTGTGAATCGGACAAAATTGACTCCAGCTGATGCAATCGTCCAAGACCACGCAATATTCCAATTAAGGTGCTCAGGGTGACTGATTCACCCAACTCTGCCCGTTTAATGGTGGCCGTGCCGACGCGTGCGCGTTCAGCAAGCTCAATCTGCGAGAGCCCAAGCTGCATACGGGTTTCTTTAATTCTGCAGCACAATTCAGAAATAATGGCGCCATCGGACAGCGTATTAAAACGCATATCAATACCTCATTACTGGATATACAGAATAAATTATTGAGTAAACCAGCTGCTAAATAAAGCAGATAATTTTGAAATAACAGCATTAGCATCAAGGTAAGTTATTTATTAACCAGCCGACGGCAACGGGTAGGGAGAAAGTGTGATGTTAACCGCTATACATAAACCCATCGCACGGGCTTTATTTTCCCGCGTCATCAATACCGTTTCGTCTCGGTATTTCAGGACGCAGTAAAAAACCGCCACACAGGTTTTTTATTAACAACTGACACCACCCAATATAACCTTCTGGCTTTATTTTTGATTGAATGATGGCTGTAGCTGAAGAGGTGGCGAAGAGGAAGGCGGTTACGCTGGCGGCCAGACAGCATATTAACCGCAGGGTCATCCTGCTGGATACGATGATCAGAGTGCCTGCTGCTTATCCCTGCCGATCGGTGAGTGTCAGTCAAAAAAAAAGCCAGCACCCGGGCTGGCTAAAGTAATACTGGAAGCAATGTGAGCAATGTCGTGCTTTCTCAGGCTGTCGGGCGACTGCCCGAGAACGCATCGCAATAATAATCATTATCATTCGCGTCTGTAAAGCGATTTTGCCGATTTTTTTGTTGATTATTGGAGTGAATCCCTTGATGTTAAAAGGGATTTATCCATTTAATTCGCAGGGGGAGGCACCATGAATGAGATAACCATTCGCCACGTTATGCCGGAAGATGCGGCTGCACTGCACAGGATTTATAGTCAGCCCGATACCCAGGCGAATACGCTACATCTGCCCCACTCGTCGTTACAGATGTGGCAAACCCGGCTCAGCACTCCCCAGCCAGGCGTACGTCTGTTGGTCGCCTGTATGGATGACGAGGTGGTCGGGCAATGCGCCCTGGAAGTGCCCGAGCGCGCCCGACGGCGTTACTCCGCCACGCTGGGCATGGGGGTCGACGAACGTTACCGCCAGCGCGGTGTGGGCCGTGCCCTGATGCAGGAGATGGTCAGCTTGTGCGACAACTGGCTGCAGGTCTCGCGGATGGAACTGACGGTGTTTGTTGATAATGCGCCGGCCATCGCCCTTTATCGTCGTTTCGGTTTTGAGATCGAGGGAACGGCTAAGGGCTTCGCAATGCGGCACGGTGAACTGATCGACGCGTATTATATGGCGCGGCTGAAATCCTGACGCCTCAGAATAAAAAAGGGCACCCTGAGGTATAATGCTCGTCAGTTAAGGTTAAATTTGTAAAGGCTGTCACGGTCAAACGTGGCAGCTTTTTTTACTGGGCGAGCGTGCCGGAATGCGGGCCTGAGCACCACTCTCATGCCCTTTCAACAGCACACACTGAAGCTTCAGAGCAGGCGGGTGCCGATCAGGGGCAGGCAATCCGCAGCGCTGAACAGAATGAGTCTGCCAGGAGAGCCCGCAGGACGCGGGCGAAAGGCGGGGCAGCACAGGATGAGCCATCTCCGGCGGTCCGTCAGGCAGACGAATGAAGTGAAGGAACCGCACAGCGGCGCGAGGACCGCCAGCCCCTGAGCGGCGCCAGACTGCGTTATCACCTGCTGCTTAACTGACGAGCATTACACCTTGCGCCTTAATAACCGGCACTGAGATCGTCAATGCTGCGCGGATCGGACGCGCCATACAACATCCCATCCGGCCCGATCATAATGCTCTGCGTACTGCCCATCGCTGGCAGCACTTTCACATGCTGACCTTTGGTTTCCAGCAGACGCAGGGTATCGGGGCTGAAGCCTTTCTCAACGCGCAGCTGATCGGGCAGCCACTGATGGTGGAAACGCGGTGCATTGGTGGCTTCGGCGACATTCATCCCGAAATCGATGCTGTTCACCACCATCTGCAAGACCGTGGTGATAATACGGCTGCCGCCCGGACTGCCGGTGACCAGCCAGGTTTTGCCGCCTTTCGCCACAATGGTCGGTGACATGGAAGAGAGCGGACGTTTCGCCGGCTGCACCGCATTGGCCTCACCGCCGACCAGCCCATAGACGTTTGGCGTTCCCGGTTTGGCTGAGAAATCGTCCATCTCGTTATTCATCAGAATGCCGCTGTTGCCCGCCACAATACCGCTGCCGAAATAAGTATTCAGCGTGTAAGTGACCGCCACCGCATTGCCCTGTTTATCCACCACCGAGAAATGGGTGGTCTGGTTACTTTCGTAGGGTTCGAGCTTGCCGGGTTTGATCTCGCTGGAAGGACGCGCTTTGGCGACATCAATCTGCTGCGCCAGGGTTCTGGCATAGGCTTTGCTGGTTAACGCCTGCCACGGCACCTTAACGAAATCGGGATCGCCAAGGTATTCAGAGCGGTCCGCATAGGCATATTTCTCCGCTTCGGCCATTACCTGCATCGCGTCAGCACTGCCAAAGCCCATCTTCGCCAGATCGAAGTTTTCGAGGATATTGAGGATCTGCACGATGTGGATGCCACCGGACGACGGCGGTGGCATTGAGAAGACCTCATAACCACGGTAGGTGCCGCTGATCGGCTTACGTTCAACCGCGCGGTAGGCCGCCAGATCGGCTTTATTGATCAGGCCGCCGTGCTGCGCCATCTCGCCCGCAATCTCATCGGCGATAGCGCCTTTATAAAAGGCATCCGGTCCCTGACGGGCAATTAATTGCAGGCTGTGGGCGAGGTTTTTCTGCACCAGCCGGTCGCCCTTCTGCCACGGCGTGCCGTCCGCTTTGTAGAAGATCGCTTTGCTGTTGGGATGGTTAATCAGCACTTCTTTGCCGTAGGTTTTCAGGTCATCCGCCAGCGCATCATTGACCACGATGCCGTCGCGCGCCAGTTTGATCGCCGGAGCCAGCAGCGTACTCAGCGGCAGCGTGCCATATTTATGGGCTGCCAGCGCCAGGCCCGCCACCGTACCGGGTGTGCCGGAGGCCAGATGCGAGGTGAGCGACAGCTTACTGTCGGCATTTCCCTGCTTGTCGAGGAACATGTCACGCGAGGCGTGGCCCGGTGCCATTTCACGGAAATCGATGGCGCTGGTGCGGCCGGACGCCGTGCGCAGCAGCATAAAGCCGCCACCGCCGAGGTTACCGGCCTGTGGATGGGTGACGGCCAGCGCAAAGCCCACCGCCACTGCGGCATCAACGGCGTTGCCGCCCTGACGCAGAATCTCGACTCCGACCTGGGTTGCCATCGCATCGACCGACGCCACCATGCCGTGCTGTGCTTTTACCGGGTGGAAGGTATCGCTGTCGACGCCGTAGGAAACCGGCGGTGCCTGAGTCGGGGCCGCGTTCGCCCCCGCGACCACGGTAAAGCTCATCACCAACGACCAGCCGAGCTGGCGCACTGTTGCCTGCATTTTCATCCCGCCACCATCCTTATTTGTTATTTACATTTTTTTATCATTTCCGCAAGTGGCTACAAATACAGCAAATTAGTCAGGGTTAAGTCAAATCAGGAATACATCTGAAGGTAAGGTCTGTGATATCGCGTAAACTTATGCATGCGACCCTGGACGCCGGACGATGGCGTTCAGCATCCAGCACCTGTCGCTTTAAGGAAGGAGGAATGATGAAGAAGTGGATTATTGCTTTGGCGGCTCTGCTGCCCTTCGCCACGCTGGCGAATACGCTGAACAGTACCAACGATCCTAACCGGCCCGGCTATAACCCGAGCCAGCAACGGATGCAGAGCCAGATGCAGGCGCAACAGCAACAACAGCAGTTGAAGCTGCGTCAGGACCAGCAGCGTCAGACGCAGGATATGCAGCGTAAGATGCAGGAGCAACGCAACAGCGCCCAGCAACGCGTGATCACCACCCAGCCGGGCCAGCAGAACCAGAATCAGAACTAGCTAAAATCGGGGCCGATGATGTCGATGCAGTCAGTACAGATGGCATCAACGCCCCATTTCAGCAGTTCCCGCGCCCGCTCCGGGCTGTTAACGGTATAAGCCAGAATTTTAAGGCCCGCCGCTTTCAGCTCCGCCACCCGCGCTTCGGTCAGCACTTTGTGATTGAGATGGATCGAAACGCAGGCCAGCGCCGAGGTCTTGTCGCGCCACTGGTCATCCCAGCTGTGCGACAGTAAACCGCGCGGCAGTTGCGGTTCAGCCTGCATCGCCGCGTCCAGCGCGACGTACGAGAAGGATGAGAGCAACGGCGGCGTTTGCCCCTGCCACAGGCTGGCTGCTGCCTGCGCCACTGCCCGCCCGGTTTCCGCCTCGCTGCCGGTGGTCGGTTTTATTTCGATATTCGCCATCATCTGATGCTGACGGCAGCGATCGGCGACCTGATCCAGCCGTGCCAGCTTCTCGCCGTTAAACGCTTTGCTGAACCAGCTGCCGGCATCAAGTTGCGACAGTTTCTCCCACGGCAGCTGCCCCGCGACACCCCAGCCATTACTGGTGCGGTCCAGCGTGTCGTCGTGCAGCAGAAAGATCTGCGCGTCGCCCGATAATTTGGCATCAAATTCAATCATCTGATGACCATATTTCGCCCCGACGTCAATTGCCGCCAGGGTGTTTTCCGGTGCCAGTTTGCCGCCGCCGCGATGCGCGACGATGTGCGGATAGGGCCAGTGTTGTGTGCTCATTCCAGACGCTTTCCATGGGTTGAATCGAAGAAGTGTAACGCATCTGCGGGCAGATGCAGCCACAGCGTGCTGCCGGGCTGTGGCCGCTCGCTGTGGGCTAAGCGTACCACCAGCGGCGTATCACCGATGCGGCCATGGGCAAGATTGTCAGCCCCCAGCATTTCCAGCGTATCAACCCGCAGCGGTACCCCACCCTGTTCACGGCTGCTGAGCTGGATATGTTCCGGCCGGATACCCAGCACCACCGGACGGTTGGCCCACTTCGCTTTGCTCTCGCTTAGCGGCAGGGCATGCGACGCGTCCAGATTAAAGCGGCTGCCATCACTGTTGAATGCGCCTTTCAGCAGGTTCATTGCCGGTGCGCCGATAAACGAGGCGACGAACTGACTGGCGGGACGCTCGTAAACCTCAACCGGCGTGCCCAGCTGCTCGACCACGCCTTTGTTCATTACCATTACCCGCTGCGCCAGCGTCATCGCTTCAACCTGATCGTGGGTGACATACAGGCTGGTGGTCTGCAAACGCCGATGCAGCTGTTGCAGCTCCAGACGCATCTGCACCCGCAGGCGCGCATCAAGGTTGGAGAGCGGCTCATCGAACAGAAAGACCGCCGGTTCACGCACAATCGCGCGGCCCATGGCAACGCGCTGACGCTGCCCGCCAGAGAGTTCACGCGGCCGGCGGGTCAGCAGATGATCCAGCTCAAGGCTGCGCGCGGCGTCCAGCACCCGTAGCCGAATCTGCTCTTTGCCCATGCCGCGGATCTTCAGGCCATAGGCCATGTTCTCTTCCACTGACATATGGGGATAGAGCGCATAGTTCTGGAACACCATCGCAATGCCGCGATCTTTTGGCTCTTCCTGCGTGACGCGTTTGTTGTCGATGTAGATGTCGCCGGAGCTGACGCGCTCGAGGCCCGCCACCATCCGCAGCAGCGTCGATTTACCGCAGCCGGAGGGGCCCACCATCACCATAAATTCACCATCATTTACCGTGACGTTCAGCGGCTGAATGATCTGATTTTTACCATCGTAGGACTTGGTCACTGCCTGAAGGGTTACGCCTGCCATCTTATTTCTCACTCTCAACCAGGCCGCGCACAAAGGCACGCTGCATGACTAACACCACCACCACCGGTGGGATCAGGGTTAATAACATCGCCGCCATCACTTCGTTCCACTGGGTCGGTGAACCGCTGGTGGAGATCATGCTTTTAATCCCCGCCACCGCCGTGCCGAGGCTGGCGTCATTGATGATCAGCAGCGGCCAGAGATACTGATTCCAGCCGTAGATAAAGGTGATAACGAACAGCGCCGCCAGATTGGTTTTCGACAGTGGCAGCACGATATCGCGGAAGAAACGCATCGCGCTGGCACCATCAATCCGGGCGGCTTCCACCAGTTCATCCGGCAGTGACATAAAAAACTGGCGGAACAAAAAGGTGGCGGTCGCCGATGCCATCAGCGGCAGGGTCAGGCCGCTATAACTGTCGAGCAGATTCAGATCGGCGATCACCTGCACCGTCGGGAAAATACGCACCTCGACCGGCAGCATCAGGGTGATGAAAATCAGCCAGAAGAACAGCGTCCGCAGCGGAAAGCGGAACCAGACCAGCGCAAATGCCGAGAGCATCGAGACGGTGATTTTGCCGACGGTGATCCCGAGCGCCATGATGGTGCTGTTCAGCAGCATCAGGCCGAATGCCGGGCCGTTACCGTTCACACCGTGGGTCCAGATGCGCGAGACGTTTTCCCACAGGTGAGTGCCGGGTACCAGCGTCATCGGCACCTGATAGACCGCATCGTTATCCAGCGTGGCCGCCACGAAGGCGACGTAGAGCGGGAACAGGATGGTCAGCACGCCCAGTATCAGCACGATGTGGCTGAAGATATCCAGCCCGCGTCGATTCTCAATCATTGGTATTGCACCTTACGTTCAACGAAGCGGAACTGAATCACCGTCAGACCGATCACCAACACCATCAGCACCACCGACTGAGCAGCGGATGAGGAGAGATCCAGGCCGGTGAAGCCTTCGCGATAGATTTTGTAGATCAGCGTGGTGGTGGCCTGCACCGGTCCGCCGCCGGTGGCGGCATCGATCACCGGGAAGGTATCGAAGAAGGCATAAATCAGGTTCACCACCAGCAGGAAGAAGCTGACCGGCGTAATCAGCGGTAATGAGAGATTAAAGAAACGGCGCACCGGTCCGGCACCGTCAATCGCGGCGGCTTCAACCAGCGATTTGGGGATCGACTGCAGCGCGGCGAAGAAAAACAGGAAGTTGTAGCTCATCTGCTGCCAGATCGACGCCAGCACAATCAGGAACATCGCCTGGCCGCTGTTTTGCGCGTAGTTCCAGTTGTAGCCGATGTGGTTCAGCAGGTAGCTGAACAGGCCAAGGCCGGGATTGAACAGAAACATCCACAGCACCGCTGCCACGACCGGCGCGACGGCATACGGCAGCAGCAGTAGCGTCTGGTAAAGCTTGCGCAGCCGCACCACGTAATCCACCAGCGCCGCCAGTAGCAGCGATAACACCATGCCGCACACCGTGACCAGACCGCTGAATTTGATGGTGGTCCAGAATGAATCCAGATAGTAAGGATCGGCAAACAGCCGTTTAAAGTTATCCAGCCCGACGAAGGTGCTGGAGAGACCAAAAGGATCGAGGCTTTGCAGCGAATACCACAAGGCTTCGCCAGCCGGCCAGAGAAAGAAGATGGCGGTGATCACCAGTTGCGGCAGCACCAAAAGATAGGGCAACAGGCTGGTGCGAAATACCGGACGAGATGAGGACATGGCGCACTCTGATTCAGAAAGAGAAAGGGCCGGCCGGTGCTGGCCCGATACAGCGGATTACTTCACCTGCTGCTGGAAACGACGCAGCAGTTCATTGCCGCGTTTCACCGCATTATCCAGTGCGCCCTGCGGCGACTGTTTACCGGTCCAGACGCTTTCCAGCTCTTCATCCACCACGGTACGAATCTGTGGCATGTTGCCGAGACGCATCCCTTTGGTGAACGGTAACGGCGGCTTGTTCAGCATCTGACGGGTCGCGATATCAGCACCCGGATTTTTATCGTAGAAGCCCTGCTGTTTGCTCAGCTCATAGGCAGCCGTGGTGATTGGCAGATAGCCAGTTTTCTGATGCCATTCAGCGGCGATTTCCGGCTGGGCAAGGAACTGCATAAACTCAGCCACGCCTTTGTAGGTAGCCGCGTCTTTGCCCTTCATCACCCACAGGCTGGCCCCGCCGATGATGGCGTTTTGTGGTGCCTCAGGAACCCTGTCGTCATACGGCATCATGCCGACGCCGAAGTTAAATTTGGCGTAATGACGAATATCCGCCAGCGAGCCGGATGAGGCGGTGGTGATACCGCAATCGCCGTTATAGAACTTGGCGGTGGATTCATCTTTGCGGCCAAAGTAGGTGAAGTCGCCCTGTTTATTCATCTCTTCCAGCATCTGGATATGACGAACCTGCACCGGCTTATTGAACTCCAGGACCGCATCGCGTCCGTCAAAACCGTTGTTTTTAGTCGCTACCGGCAGGGCATGCCAGGCACTGAAGTTTTCGATCTGAATCCAGCCCTGCCAGCCGCTGGCGTAACCACAGCTCATGCCCGATTTACGCAGCGCCGCCGCATCTTTCGCCAGTTCCTGCCAGGTTTTGGGGGGCTGGTCCGGGTTAAGACCCGCTTTTTTGAACGCGTCTTTGTTGTAGTAGAGCACCGGCGTCGAGCTGTTGAACGGCTGAGAGATCAGCTGACCGTTGCTGTCGCTGTAGTAGCCCGCCACCGTCGGCACAAACTGTTTTTCATCAAACGGAATACCGGCATCTTTAAACACCTGATGCACCGGCACAATCGCCTGCGACGCCATCATGGTGGCGGTACCGACTTCATACACCTGCAACACGGCGGGTGCTTTGCCGGTGCGCACTGCCGCGATACCTGCCGCCAGGCTCTGCTCGTAGTTACCTTTGTAGGTCGGAACAATTTTGTAATCGGGATGGGCCTGGTTAAAGCGTTGCGCCAGCGAGTCAACTTCTTTGCCTAACTCGCCTTCCATAGAGTGCCAGAACGGGATCTCAGTGGCGGCCAGCGCCTGGCCACTGAGCGTCAGGCCAAGCAGCACGCCGATCAGGCTACGACGATAGGTAACGACGGACATAGAATTTTCCTGTGCAGGTAAATACGCGTGAAATCACGCATTTGTGGTTCGCGAAGTAACATGACACGGGAAAATGACGGATTAATAACGGGCGGATGACAGCCAGATGACAGGCTTAAGCGTGCAAAAGGCGGAGCGGCTACCGGCCGGGCTGAGATTTTTGACAACGTCTGGCCTGGTTGCTGTAAGGCTGAGCCCTGCACAGAGAACACGGTCAGATCGGAAAGACGCTAAAGCCAATCCATGACATGCCCGGCCCGCGCGATTACGCACCCATTTTGATGGCCGTGGGCGGCGCAGCGAGCATTTATATCGAAGGCCGTCGGCGGCGCAGCGGGCATTTATATCGAAGGCCGTCGGCGGCGCAGCGAGCATTTATATCGAAGGACGTCGGCGGCGCAGCGAGCATTTATATCGAAGGCCGTCGGCGGCGCAGCGAACATTTATATCGAAGGCCGTCGGCGGCGCAGCGAGCATTTATATCGAAGGCCGTCGGCGGCGCAGCGAGCATTTATATCGAAGGCCGTCGGCGGCGCAGCGAGCATTTATATCGAAGGCCGTCGGCGGCGCAGGCAGGTTGCGGGCGGACAGCGCGCAGTAACCGGAGCGTACATTCAGTACGTGAGGATTACGAGCACTGCCCAACCACAACCTGACCAGTAAGCCAGGCCTCTGAATATTAAGCTCCCAGGTACGCGCTTCGGACGGCTTCATTGGAAAGCAGCGCAGCCCCGCTATCCTCCAGCACCACATGGCCGTTTTCCAGCACGTAGCCACGATCCGCCAGCTTCAGCGCCTGGTTGGCGTTCTGCTCCACCAGGAAGATGGTCATCCCCTCGCTGCGCAGCTGTTCGATGGTGTCGAAGATCTGCTGAATAATAATCGGTGCCAGACCCAGCGACGGTTCATCCAGCAACAGCAGGCGGGGCTGGCTCATCAGCGCACGGCCAATCGCCAGCATCTGCTGCTCACCACCTGACATGGTGCCGGCACGCTGGATTTTGCGCTCCTCCAGCCGCGGGAACAGTTGATAAACGCGCTTGATCCGCTCCAGATATTGCGGACGGCTGGCAAAAAAGCCGCCCATTGCCAGATTCTCTTCCACCGTCATACGCGAAAACACCCGCCGGCCTTCCGGTACGATGGCGATAGCTTCACGCATGATGCGCGCCGTTTGCCAGTCAGTAATGGTTTTACCGTCAAAGGTGATGGTGCCGTGAGTGGCACGCGGTTCGCCACACAGCGTCCCCAGCAGCGTGGTTTTTCCGGCACCGTTGGCCCCAATCAGCGTGACGATCTCGCCCTGATTGATGTAAAGGCTGACGTTATGCAACGCCTGAATTTTGCCGTAGTGGGCGCTCACGTTCTCAATGGTTAACATCGCATTTGCCATCTTACGCCTCTCCTAAATAGGCACGGATCACGTCCGGATTATTGCGAATTTCTTCCGGCGTGCCGTTAGCCAACGGCGTTCCCTGATTGACCACGTAAATGCGATCAGAAATGCCCATCACCAGCTTCATATCATGTTCAATCAGCAGCACTGAAACCTTGTGTTCACCGCGCAGTTCGGCAATCAGCTCATCCAGTTGGTGCGTCTCTTTGGGGTTAAGACCGGCCGCCGGTTCATCCAGCATCAGGATTTCCGGACGCGTCACCATGCAGCGCGCAATCTCCAGACGCCGCTGCTGACCATAAGCCAGATTACCGGCCTGACGGTTAGCCAGATCCAGCAAGCCGACCCGCTCCAGCCAGTTGGCTGCGCGATCGAGCGCCTCGCTTTCACTGCGACGAAACGCCGGGGTTTTGAGCAGACCGGCAAACAGCCCGCTCTTCAGATGTTGATGTTGCGCCACCAGCAGATTTTCAATCACCGTCATTTCACGAAACAGACGAACGTGCTGGAAGGTCCGCACAATCCCCATCCGCGCAATCTTCTGGCCGGGTAATCCTTCCAGATGCTGCTCACGCAGTTTAATGCTGCCACCGGTCGGCTTGTAGAAGCCGGTCAGGCAGTTAAACACCGTGGTTTTACCGGCACCGTTCGGCCCGATTAGCGAGACGATTTCCTGCGGATGCAGCGCCAGCGCCACGTTGTTAACCGCTAACAGGCCGCCGAAGCGCATCATCAAACCTTCAACGGCTAATAAAGGCTGACTCATGCCTGTTCTCCTTGTTTACCTTGTCTGAGCTTCAGATGCGGACGCTTCATCGGCAACAGTCCCTGCGGACGCCAGATCATCATCAGCACCATTAAGCCTCCCAGCACCAGCATGCTGTACTCATTGAGATCACGCATCAGCTCGCGAGAGACCACCAGCAGAATGGCGGCCAGTATCACCGCAAACTGCGAGCCCATGCCGCCGAGTACCACAATCGCCAGCACAAAAGCCGATTCGACAAAGGTAAAGGATTCCGGGCTGACAAAGCCCTGACGCGCGGCGAACAGGCTGCCGGCAAAGCCGGCGAAGGCGGCGCTGATGGTGAAGGCAGTCAGTTTAATTCGGGTCGGGCTGAGGCCAAGCGAACGGCAGGCGATCTCATCCTCACGTAGCGCTTCCCAGGCGCGGCCCAGCGGCATGCGCAACAGACGGTTAATCACAAACAGCGTCAGCACCACCAGCAGCAATGCCACCAGATAGAGGAAGATAATCCGGTCACTGGGATCGTATTTCAGGCCAAAGAAGTGGTGAAAGGTATCCCAGCCGCCTTCACGCGGTGTACGGCCAAATTCCAGACCAAAGAAGGTCGGTTTCGGGATCTGGCTGATGCCGTTCGGGCCACCGGTCAGAGCGGTATTGTTGAGCAGCAGAATACGCACGATCTCACCAAAGCCCAGCGTCACAATCGCCAGATAGTCGCCGCGCAACCGCAAGACCGGGAAGCCCAGCAGCAGACCAAACAGCGCGGCCACCATGCCCGAGAGCGGCAGGCACTGCCAGAAGCCAAGCCCGTAATAGTGGTTCAGCAAAGCGAAGGTGTAAGCGCCGATGGCATAGAAGCCGCCGTAACCTAAAACCAGTAAGCCCGACAGGCCGACCACCACGTTCAGTCCGAGACCGAGCATCACGTAGATCAGCGTCATGGTGGCAATATCGACCGTGCCGCGCGACACCAGGAAGGGCCAGGCGAGCGCCGCCACGATCATTACCGCCATCACCAGTTTTTGCTTCGGCGTTGAGCCATCAATGCCTGGCAGCACCAGCGCCGGACCCGAGATTTTCTTCAGGCCGCTCTGCCAGACCGGCCGCAGCAGCTGGAACAGAAATACCACCACACAGGCGACGGCAATCCAGTTCCAGCGCACGCTGCCGGCGTTTTGCACCACCAGGTTAGTGCCGTCCAGATTCAGGCGCAGACCCATAAAGAAGCTGGCGAGCAGCAATAACATCAGCGACGAAATCAGGGCGTTGAGCAAGGAAGACTTCATACTTTTTCCACCTCCGGACGGCCCAGAATCCCGGTCGGCATCACCAGCAGTACCACAATCAGTAAGGCAAAGGAGACGACATCTTTATACTCGGTGCTCAGATAGGCGGAGGTCAGCGCTTCGGCGATTCCCAGCACCAGGCCACCAATCATCGCGCCCGGAATACTGCCAATGCCGCCCAGCACTGCGGCGGTGAACGCCTTCATGCCGGCCATAAAGCCGATGAACGGGTTGATCGATCCATAAAACTGGCCCAGCAGCACGCCCGCGACCGCCGCCATGGCGGCACCGATAACAAAGGTCAGTGAGATGACGCGATCGGTATTGATACCCAGCAGACTGGCCATTTTCAGATCTTCGGCACAGGCGCGACAGGCGCGGCCCATACGCGAATAGCGAATAAAGGTGGTCAGCGCCAGCATCGCCAGGAACGTCACCACCCAGATCACAATTTGCATGGTGGAGATGGTGGCGGCAAAGCCGTTGCTCTCGCCGACGGTCCACTGACCGGTAATCAGGCTCGGCAGCGCCAGGTCGCGCGATCCCTGGGTCAGGCTGACGTAGTTTTGCAGGAATATCGACATCCCGATGGCGGAAATCAGCGCAATCAGACGCTTGGAGGAGCGCACCGGCCGGTAAGCGACGCGTTCAATGCTCCAGCCGTAGGCGCTGGAGATAATCACCGCCATCACAAACCCGGCGGCAATCATCAGCCAGGTGGTGTCGATGCCCATCATCATCAGGGCGGCAATCACGATAAAGGAGACGTAGCTACCGATCATGTAAACCTCGCCGTGGGCGAAGTTAATCATGCCGATGATGCCGTAAACCATGGTGTAACCGATGGCGATCAGCGCATAGGTGCTGCCGAGGGTAACACCGTTGAACATCTGCTGGATAAAATAGAGGAACTGCTCGGACATACCTTAACCCTTACTTATCCGCTCGTGACCGAACGGAGTACAAAAAACGCCTGGCAGCACAGACCAGGCGTTAGTGTTGCAGGGGAGCAGGCAGCGGTTACCCGCTACCTGACCCGCCAGTAAACAGCCTGATTTACTTCACAGCGGTCGAGGTACCGTCGGCATGCCATTTGAAGACGCCGAACTCAAAGCCTTTCAGATCGCCCTTCTGATCCCAGCTCAGGTTGCCCATCACGGTTGGCACCGCAGCGCCTTCCTTGAGGTTTTTCACGATATCTTCCGGCTCTGCGCTCTTGCTGCGCTCCATCCCGGCCGCCAGCGATTGCAGGGCAGCATAGGTGGTCCAGACGAACGGACCGGTTGGATCGAGTTTCTTCGCTTTCAGCGCATCAACGATCGGTTGGTTGGTCTCAACCTGATCGTAGCGTTTCGGTAAGGTCACCAGCATGCCTTCAGAGGCGGCACCGGCGATGTTGGACAGCGAGGCGTTACCGACCCCTTCCGGACCCATGAACTGGGTTTTCAGACCGGCTGCACGCGCCTGGCGAACAATCTGGCCCATCTCCGGGTAGTAACCGCCGAAGTAGACGAAATCGACGTTCTCTTTCTTAAAGCGCGCCACCAGGGTGGAGAAATCTTTATCGCCTGCGGTGATACCTTCAAACATCACGATGTTGGCGCCCTGCTTTTTCAGGCTATCCTGCACTGAACGCGCCAGGCCTTCGCCATACTGCTGCTTGTCGTGAACCACGGCAATACGCTGCGGCTTCAGCTCGGTCATGGCGTATTTGGCCGCGGTCGGGCCCTGATCGGAGTCGAGACCGGTGGTGCGCATAATCAGTTTATAACCGCGGGCGGTGAGATCCGGCGCGGTGGCGGCAGGGGTAATCATCAGCACGCCTTCATCTTCATAAATGTCAGACGCCGGCTGGGTCGATGAGGAGCAGAGATGGCCGATAACATAGCGGATGCCGTCGTTGATCACTTTGTTGGCTACCGCCACCGCCTGTTTCGGGTCGCAGGCATCGTCATATTTCACCGCAACCAGTTTGTTGCCGTTGACGCCGCCTTTGGCATTAATATCTTCAATCGCCTGAGTAGCCCCGGCAAACTGCATGTCGCCATACTGCGCAACCGGGCCAGACATCGCCCCAACAATCGCCACTTTAATATCTTCAGCCAGCGCTGCATGGCTCATCGCCAGTGCTACGCATCCCGCCAGTAATGCGCGACCTTTCATTTTCATCCGGACTACCCCATGTGTTATGTCGTGTATGTGTGAGTGCAAACTGCCAGATAAAGATCAAAAACTGATTAAGCAATAATGAGTTAGCGCACTTTTCTGGCATTTATTAGTAATAAGGCTTTATTTTTCAGGTTATTAAACAGGAAGTTTCTTCTGTAAATCAACTGGCATATTCAGAATTGCCTGAGTGCAACAGCATAATACACTGGATGCAACGGCCGGTTTTTCACCACTTTGCCAGCGGCTTATGCTGGATTGATCGCATCCAGGGCCTGTTTACAACTATCATTCTGGCAGCCAGGCCATCTTTTGACCTGTTTTATTGATGAAAATGTGTCAGCGCTCTGGTTGTATACTTTCGCTACACTTTCCCCTTTTACAAGTACAGGTGTTTGTCATGAAGCTCACCATCCAGCGTTTAACCGCGCTGACGCCGCAGGACCGCATTGATCTGGCTAAAATCTGGCCGGATCTGGAGATTGATCGTCTGGAACAGCGCCTGAATGAACGGCATCGCCTTTATGCGGCACGCTTCAACGATCGTCTGCTGGGCGCGTTACAGCTGGAGATTTCAGGTATTCACGGCAAGATCCAGCGGCTGGCGGTGCGCGATGTCACCCGTCGCCGAGGAGTCGGGCAATATTTGCTGGAAGAGACCATCAGGCAGAACGGGTCATTAGCGGACTGGTGGATGGCAGACGATGGCAGCGACGATCAGCAGGTGCGGGCGGCGTTTATGCAGGCGTGTGGCTTCAGGGCGCAGGCGGATGGCTGGGTATTAGCGGTCGATTAGGCGGGCGCAGAAAACAAAAAGGGCGACATGATAATGTCGCCCCTGAAGGTTACCTTGCGGTATTACGCTTCGATCGCCATGCGCAGTTTTTTCATGGCGTTTTTTTCCAGCTGGCGGACACGTTCCGCTGAGACGCCGTATTGATCGGCTAGCTCCTGCAGCGTGGTTTTGTTGTCTTCATCCAGCCAGCGGGCACGAATGATGTGCTGACTACGCTCATCCAGACCTTCCATCGCATAGCTCAGCTTATCGGCAGCGTGGGCATCCCAGTTATCCTCTTCAATGCCATCGGCAAAGTCAGAGGTTTTATCCTGCAGATAGAGCACCGGCGCCATTGATTTGCCTTCACCGCTCTCATCGTCGGCCGACATATCAAAGGTCATATCCTGCGCCGCCATACGTGATTCCATTTCACGCACGTCTTTACTGCTCACGCCCAGCTCGCGCGCCACCATCTCGACTTCATCCTGGTTGAACCAGCCCAGACGCTGCTTGGTTTTGCGCAGGTTAAAGAACAGCTTACGCTGTGCTTTAGTGGTCGCGACTTTCACGATACGCCAGTTACGCAGCACGTATTCGTGAATTTCGGCTTTAATCCAGTGCACGGCAAATGAGACCAGGCGCACGCCCACTTCAGGGTTGAAGCGACGCACCGCTTTCATCAGGCCGATGTTACCTTCCTGAATCAGGTCAGCCTGCGGCAAGCCGTAGCCGGAGTAGTTACGAGCGATATGAACTACAAAGCGTAGGTGAGACAGGATCAGCGTCTTTGCCGCATCCAGATCGCCCTGGTAATGCAGCCGTTCAGCCAACGCTTTTTCCTCTTCTGCCGATAGCATCGGCCAGGTATTGGCAGCCCGGACGTAAGACTCCAGGTTACCAAGAGGAGCAATAGCTAAAGTTTGCATTTCTTTGGTCATTCAAACCCTCACAAATTCAGTGGAATTGCCGCACATTTCCTTGCGCAGACGATACAGTATGTCAACGTCGCGCGAAATCCGAAAGCAATCTGTGCTACCGGGACAACAAAGTTATCCACAACAACAATTATAGCAGTGAATATTTTACACACAGATGACAGGAAGGGAAGAGGTAATACGTCCTCTGCATCCGGTCTTCGGCAGCAGAGGAGTATTATAACAAAAAAATGTTGCAGGCGTTTACTGGGGCGTAAATCGGCGTAAATGTTGTACCGTCGCCAGCCAGGCGGCCACCCAGCCGATGATCGCGGCAATCAGTAATAACAGCAGCGCCTCATCCCAGGAGAATCCCTCCAGTGAGAAGGTAGTGCCGAATACGGTCGCCACGTGGGCCACCACCGACTGTAACCGCAGCACCAGCACTTCTGAAAGCACCAGCGACAGTACCGCGCCGCTGAAGCCCAGCAACGCGCCGCCATACAGGAACGGCCGCAGGATAAAGCCATCGGTCGCACCAATCAGCTTTTGTACGTTGATGGTATCGCGACGGGCAAAGATGCTGAGCCGTACGCTGTTACCGATCACCAGGAACACCGCCACAATCATCAGCACGCCGATCATTGAGGCAATCTGCCCTACCAGCCCGGTCAGCGCCGCCAGCCGTGCGAACCAGCTGTCGTCCATCCGCACTTCATCTACGCCCTGCACTTTGGTGACCCGATCGCGCAGGCTCTGCATGGTGTCGGAATTCTGGAAATTGAGCTTCGGCGTGATAATCGCCACCGCAGGCAGCGGATTCTGCTCCAGCATATCCATCGCACCGCCAAAGCCTGACCAGTTGCGGAACTCGTTGAGCGCCTCTTCCCGCGTCAGGTAATTGACGTTATCCACGCCATCAACCTGTTTGAGCTGCGCCACCACGTTTTCCGCGGCGGTGTCATCCAGAGCTTTGTCGAGATAGACCGTCAGTTGCGGTGCCGGATACCACTGCGTCGCCGCCTGACTGACGTTTTTCCACACCATATAGCAGACGCTTGGCAGGGTCAGCGAAATGGCGATTACCATCACCGTCAGTAGCGTCGCCAGCGGCTGACGCCACATGTCAGACAGCGTACCGCGCAGCGCGTAGCGCCACTGCTCCTGCCAGCCACCTTTCAGCGCTTTGCTTTTTGACGGCTGCTGCTTCGCTTTCTGCGCCGTCGGGCGTTTATTGCGTTTATTGACCATCGTGGCCTCCGTGCAGGCGTCCCTGGTTCAGCGTCATGACGCGGTAGTTACGACGGGCGATTAAGCCGTTGTCGTGCGTCGCCATTAATACCGTGACGCCAACGCGGTTGAACTCTTCAAACAGCCGCAGAATGTCTTCCGACAGCGCTTCATCAAGGTTACCGGTTGGTTCATCCGCCAGCAGCACCGCCGGTTTGTTTACCACCGCACGGGCGATACCGACACGCTGCTGTTCACCGCCTGACAGCTGAATCGGGTAACTTTTCGCTTTGTCGAGCAGGCCGACTTTATCCAGCGCTGCTGAGACACGACGACGGATATCTTCGCCGCTGGCACCGGAGATAATCAGCGGGATCGCCACATTGTCATACACCGAACGATCCATCAGCAGGTGGTGATCCTGAAAGATCATGCCAATCTGACGGCGCAGGAAAGGCACTTCACTGTTACGCAAGCGGGAAATATCGTGGCCGCTAAACCAGATTTGTCCGGCACTCGGACGCTCAATGCCACAAATCAGCTTCAGCAACGTACTTTTACCGGCACCGGAGTGGCCGGTCAGGAACGCCATTTCGCCGGGACGCAGATGGAAATCCACCCCCTGCAGTGCCTGACGTCCGCCGAGATATGCCTTACTGACCTCTTCAAAGCGAATCATCCTAATTAGTCCTCTCGGGCAAACAGTGCCTCAATAAAATCTTCCGCCTTAAACGGCCGTAAATCCTCGATGCCTTCCCCGACACCGATATAGCGAATCGGAATACCGAACTGATCGGCGACCGAGAAGATCACACCGCCCTTGGCCGTGCCATCCAGCTTGGTCAGCGCGATACCGGTTAAGCCAACCGCTTCATGGAACAGTCTGGCCTGGCTGACCGCATTCTGCCCGGTGCTGGCGTCAAGCGTCAGCATCACTTCATGCGGCGCATCTTCGTCCAGCTTCTTCATTACGCGGGTGATTTTCTTCAGCTCTTCCATCAGGTGCGATTTGTTCTGCAGACGACCGGCGGTATCCGCGATCAGAACATCCACACCGCGTGATTTGGCTGCCTGAATCGCATCGAAGATCACCGAAGCGGAATCCGCACCGGTATGCTGGGCAATCACCGGAATATTATTGCGCTGGCCCCAGACCTGCAGCTGCTCTACCGCAGCGGCACGGAAGGTGTCGCCGGCAGCCAGCATCACCGATTTGCCCTCGGCCTGATACTGACGCGCCAGTTTGCCGATGGTGGTGGTTTTACCCACACCGTTGACGCCAACCATCAGAATGACAAACGGCGTTTTGCCGGAGACATCCAGCGGCGCATCGACTTTGGCCAGAATCGAGGCCATTTCGGCTTTCAGCAAGCCGTAGAGCGCTTCTGCGTCACGCAGCTGCTTACGGTTCGCCTGTTGAGTCAGGTGAGTAATGATGCGGCGGGTCGTATCGACGCCGACGTCGGCAATCAGTAACTGCTCTTCCAGCTCATCAAACAGGTCATCATCAATCTTTTTGCCACGGAACAGGCTGATAAAACCGGAACCGAGGTTCTGACGGGTTTTCACCAGGCTGCGCTTCAGGCGGGCAAAGAAGCCCTCCTTGCTGGGACGTTCCTGCTCCTGCGTGATGATTGGCGCAGCGGCTAACGGCAGATCGCTGACGGTATCCGGCACGACATCGGCTTCTTCGCTTTCTGCCAGCGCCAGCGCGTCCAGCTCTTCATCGCTCAGCGGCGCGTCGGCCGGTGGCGTTTCGATGATCTCTGCCTCGCCCAGTGCCAGCGCGTCCAGCTCTTCGTCGCTCAGCGGCGCATCGGCCGGTGGCGTTTCGATGATCTCTGCCTCGCCCAGCGCCAGCGCTTCCAGCTCTTCATCGCTCAGCGGCGCGTCGGCCGGTGGCGTTTCGATGATCTCTGCATCGCCCAGCGCCAGCGCTTCCAGCTCTTCATCGCTCAGCGGCGCGTCGGCCTGATGCAGTTCAGCATCAGCCGCTGGTGTGATAACGGCATCAGCCTCGACGACCGGGGCAACGTCAGCCTCCGGCACCCTCGCCGTTTCCAGTAAGGCTTCCGGGTCAGCCTGAATCGGCTCCGGCTCCGCCAGGGCTTCCGGCGCGGCTTCGTGTGGCGCAGCGGCCGTCACATCCGCATCACGCTGCTGTCCGGCCACCGTTTCGGTGATGGCGACAGTCTCTTCCGCTTGCGCTTCAGCCTGCGTTAAGGTTGCGGCTTGCTGCTCTGACTGCTGCTGAGCAGACTCAGCCGCCTGCTGCGCCTGCTCCTCCGCAGAGGGTTGCTTCTCTTCTTCTTTGCCAAATCCCAGCCAGGAAAAAAAGCCACGTTTTTTCTCTTTTGCCATTGTGTGACTACACTCCTCGATGGCTTTGTCCCGGTCGCACGTCGTTTCCAGGGGTGAATCAATTAAAATTGGCTAACGCCAGACCGGCGTAAAACCGCAGAATACTGCATGACTTCAGCAACTCAGTAGTCTAACACTTTCCAGCCAGCTCACCACAGAACCCTTTTTTAACGTTTCTTCTCACCGATTCGCCCGTTAAACTACGCAACAAATTATGACGAGTTGTGAGCAAGATGACTAAAAACCCCCGCAGTACCGGCGGTGCCGGCCAGATCCGCATCATCGGCGGACAATGGCGCGGACGCAAATTGCCGGTGCCCGATAGTGCCGGACTGCGCCCGACCACCGATCGGGTACGTGAAACGCTGTTTAACTGGCTGGCGCCGGTACTGCCCGACGCACGTTGTCTCGACTGTTTCGCCGGCAGCGGCGCGTTAGGTCTGGAAGCGCTGTCGCGTTACGCTGGATCGGCTACGCTACTGGAGCTGGAGCGTCCGGTGGCACAGCAACTGATGAAGAATCTGCAGACGCTGAACGCCAGCAACGGCAAAGTGATTCAGACCAATGCCCTGAGCTTTCTGGCCCAGCCGGGCCAACCGTTTGACGTGGTGTTTATCGATCCGCCGTTTCGTCAGGGCCTGCTGGAACAGACGCTGCAGCTGCTGGAACAGAATCACTGGCTGGCAGACGAGGCGCTGATCTACGTCGAAAGTGAAGTGGAAAATGGCGCGCCGCCGGTGCCGCCAGAGTGGAACCTTTATCGCGAGAAAATAGCCGGACAAGTGGCTTATCGTTTATATCAACGTCAACTGGAGACGCAGGATGTTACTTAATTTGGGGCGTCTGTTGATGCTGTGCGTATGGGGTTTTTTGCTGGTTAACGTGGTCCATCCCTACCCGAAACCGCTGACCTACTTCATTAATGTCGCGCTGTTTTTCATGATCATGATGCACGGCCTGCAGCTGGTGTTACTGCGTGCAACGCAGACCAAAGATGCCCCGCCAATCGACCGCCTGACCCAGGTGAAAGTGTTTGTGTTCGGCGTATTTGAGCTGGTCGCCTGGCAGAAAAAGCACTTCCCGCGGAAAAAGTAGTCTTCAGAGCGGGCACCCTGCCCGCTGATTACTGCGCTGGCGTAAAGCTGATAAAGCGCGTCCCCTGCATTTTTAATTCGCCCTTCGCCCCTTTATCCAGCTGATGATACTGCGCTTCCTGAAGCTGCACTTTAATGTCGCTGGCACCGTTAAGCGGATGAAACAGCGCTTCGTAGCGCATCTCTTCTCCGGCAATCACTTCACGCTGACGTGAGCGGCGATTGGGTGCCGGAAACTCCCGTTTGGTTTTAACCTGTGCCGTCAGGGATCGCACCGGAGAGGCGTCATTGACGGCGGTTTCCCGGCGCTGCTTGATGAACTGACGGGTTGCCAGCACGGCGATAATTGCCAGAACGATAATAAAGATTAGCGGTGGTTTGCTCATAATTCTCTCGGGCTTAAAGGGTGCGGATGGCGTTAACTGCGCGGCAAAGCATACAACCAGAGTTGCCTGATTGTCACATCGTCGGGACGTAACCTAAACTGGAAGGGATATTTTGGGATCTTTCACCATTTTGGTTAAAAAAGGGAGAAACAATGCTCTGGTCTTTCCTCGCTGTACTTTTCTCCGGCTGGCTCTACGTTGATGCCACCTATCGCGGTCCGCAATGGCAACGCTGGCTGTTTAAACCGGTCACACTGTTGCTGCTGGTCGGCCTGGCCTGGCAGGCTCCGACGCTGAATACCACTGACTATCTGATTCTGGCCGGCCTGATCGCCACGCTGGTCGGTGATGCGCTAACGCTATTGCCCCGTCAGCAGATGCTCTATGCGATTGGCGCATTTTTCCTGTCGCATCTGCTGTATACCCTCTGTTTTGCCGCCAGCATGACCATGACCTTTTTCTGGCCGATCCCGCTGACGCTGCTGATTATCGGCGTGGTGCTGATTGGCATTCTGTGGAGCAGACTGGAAGATCTGCGCTGGCCGATTTGTACTTTTATCGGCATGACGCTGGTGATGACCTGGATCGCTACTGAGCAATACTTCTTCCGTCCTACCGATTACAGCTTCTCAATCATGGTCGGTGCAGGTCTGCTGCTGCTGGCTAACATTGTCTGGTTTATCAGCCACTATCGCCGTCGTTTCAGTGCCGACAGCGCTATCGTTGCGGCCTGCTACTTTGCCGGTCACTTTATGATTGTCCGTTCGCTGTGGGTGATTTAAAAAATTGACCTTGACTCTGGAGTTCACTCCAGAGTGTAGGATAGCGGGATGGGCAGCTTCGTCCATCCCTTTTCCGGAGGTCATATGCATCAACATCACGCCTGTGGCTGCGGTAAACCGCGTGCCAGCCACGCCGCAGCCAAACCCCTGTGCCAGATCCCTCAGTCCCGTCCCCTGACGCTCTATATTCATGCCGCGACTCCGGTCACGCCGGATAGTGCGGGCTGCTGCTGCGACAGTAACAGCAGTCCCGGCAACGACGCCGATGAGGAAAGTGACCGACGACGCGTCGGCACTCTACCTTATAGCTGGCAGGTCAGCGGGATGGATTGTCCCGGCTGCGCCCGCAGCATTGAAACCGCCGTTCAGCAGGTCGCGGGCGTCACCGAGGCGCGCGTCCTGTTCAGCAGTGAAAAACTGGTGGTCAATGCGGACAGCGACGTGCGCCAGGCGGTGGAGCAGGCGGTCAAAAAAGCCGGCTTCCAGCTCAGTACGCAGACCGAAACGGCAGCCGATGTCCCACGCTGGCAGCATAACCGCATGCTGATTGCGCTGGCGCTGCTGGTGCTCGCCAGCAGCCTGCTCAGCCATTTCGCGCCGCTGTGGGGCGATCGCCTGTTTATTGTCACTACCCTGATCGGCCTGTTTCCGGTGGCGCGCAGCGCCTGGCAACGGCTGCGCAGCGGCTCGCCTTTCACCATCGAAACCCTGATGACGCTGGCCTCAGCGGGTGCGCTGATCATCGGCGCTCACGCCGAAGCAGCGATGGTGCTGGTGCTGTTTCAGCTTGGCGAACAGCTCGAAAGCTATGCCGCCTCGCGGGCGCGCAGTGGCGTGACCCGTCTGATGGCGCTGCGGCCGGAATCGGCGGTCCGTCTTGAGCAGGGTCGGCGCAGCGACGTGCCACTGGCTGCGCTGCAGCCCGGCGATCAGATTGAAGTGTCAGCCGGCAGTCGCCTGCCGGTCGATGGCCGCTTAATCACGCCGCTCGCCAGCTTTGATGAAAGCGCGTTAACCGGCGAGTCGCTGCCGGTGACGCGCAGCAGCGGCGAAAAAATACTGGCCGGTGCCACCAGCATTGACCGGCTGGTCACGCTGGAAGTGGTATCGAAACCGGGCGAAAGCGCGATTGACCGGATACTGCAGCTGATTGAAGAAGCAGAAACCCACCGCGCCCCGGTTGAGCGCTTTATCGATCGGTTCAGCCGTCTCTATACGCCGTTGGTGATGCTGCTGTCGCTGCTGGTGATGGTGGTGCCCCCGCTGCTCGGCGCGGGAGAATGGCAGCCGTGGATCTACAAGGGCCTGACCTTACTGCTGATTGGCTGCCCCTGTGCACTGGTGATTTCCACGCCGGCGGCGATTACCTCCGGGCTGGCTGCCGCTGCACGTCAGGGCGCGCTGATCAAAGGCGGCGCGGCCTTAGAACGTCTGAGTTCCCTGCGCATGATGGCGTTCGATAAAACCGGCACCCTGACCGTTGGCAAGCCGCAGCTCACCGGGATTCTGCGCTTTGGCGAGACCGGCGAAGCAGAGATGCTGGCGCTCAGCGCGGCAGTTGAACAGGGCGCGACGCATCCACTGGCCAGTGCGATTGTGGCGGCGGCGGCGGCACGCAATCTGGCCATCCCGGCCGCCCGCGATCAGCAGGTTCAGGCGGGACGGGGCATTACGGCGGTGGTCAATGGCCAGCCGATCCGGTTGCTGACGCCCGCGCAGATGACCGGACTGACGGCGCAGCAAACCGAACAGATCACCCAGCGTGAAGCAGCAGGTGAAACGGTGGTGGTGCTGGCCCGCAATGGCGAGGCGCTGGGCGCGCTGGCCTTGCGCGATCAGCTGCGCAGCGATGCGATCGCCGCATTACAGGCGCTGAAAAAACTGGGCATTGAGAGTCTGATGCTGACCGGCGACAACCCGCGTGCAGCGGCAGCCATCGCCCGGCAACTGGGCATTGAGTACCGTGCCAGCCTGTTACCGGCCGACAAGGTGGCGGCGATAGCAGAACTGAGTCAGCAGCAGCCGCTGGCGATGGTCGGGGATGGCATTAACGATGCGCCGGCGATGAAAGCGGCGACGCTGGGGATCGCGATGGGCAGCGGCACCGACGTTGCGCTGGAGGCGGCCGATGCCGCGCTGACGCGCAATCAGCTCAGCAATCTGGCACCGATGATTGTACTGGCGCGCCGTACGCGCCGCATCATTCGTCAGAACCTGACCATTGCGCTGGGGCTGAAGGCGGTATTTCTGGTCACGACCCTGCTGGGACTGACCGGATTGTGGCTGGCGGTGCTGGCGGATTCCGGCGCAACGGCGCTGGTCACCGCTAACGCGCTGCGATTACTGCGCAACCGAAGCTGAAGACGAGCGGCCGGTCAGATGACGGGCCGCGCTGCCAATGGGCACCCAGCGTTACTCCGCCATCCCTTTCTGGATCAGGAACTGATAAGGCAGGTTATCGGTCTGCTGCGCCAGCAGGCGATGCTCCATAAAGCGGCAGAAGCCGGGAATATCGCGGGTGGTGGCCGGATCGTCGGCAATGATCAACAGCGTATCGCCATCCTGCAGGCTGCGAACGGTTTTGCGCACCATCATCACCGGCTCCGGACAACGCAGGCCACGGGCATCCAGTTGATGGTCGGCAGAGGAAAAAGCATCGCTCATAATGGACTCGGTTCAGGTTTGGGGCGCTCATTCTAGCGCGTGGTGCCGTTGACGCAAGGCGATAACGATTGCGCTAAAATTAACCATTGCATAAATAGCACAACGCGGTAAGATGCCGCCGCTTTTTGCTCATAAAACTGCCAGGCGCTGCCCGAACGGCGTCCCGCAATGGGTTCCCTCACCCCAACATTAAAAAGGTTGATTATGCTCGCATTCTCTTCGCGTCAGCGCATGCACGCGCTGTTCTGGTTATCGCTGTTTCACCTGCTGGTGATCACCTCCAGTAACTACCTGGTGCAGCTGCCGATTTCCATTTTCGGCTTCCACACCACTTGGGGCGCGTTCAGCTTCCCGTTTATCTTCCTGGCAACCGATCTGACCGTGCGCATCTTTGGCGCGCCGCTGGCCCGACGCATTATTCTGGCGGTGATGATCCCGGCGCTGTTTATCTCCTATGCCGTTTCTTCGCTCTATTATCAGGGTCAGTGGCAGGGCTGGGCGGCACTGGAACAGGTGAATCTGTTTGTCGCGCGTATCGCCTGCGCCAGCTTTATGGCTTACGCCCTGGGTCAGATCCTCGACGTGCACGTCTTCAACCGTCTGCGCGCCCTGCCGCAATGGTGGATCGCTCCAGGCTGCGCCATGTTCCTCGGCAACATCAGCGATACGCTGGCCTTTTTCTTCATCGCTTTTTATAAAAGCCCTGATGCGTTTATGGCCCAGCACTGGGTGGAGATCGCCCTGGTTGACTACAGCTTCAAGGTGCTGATCTGCATGGTGTTCTTCCTGCCGGCCTACGGCGTATTGCTCAATGCCGCGCTGAAACGCCTGGCTGAGCGCCGTGCCACCAGCCAGATAAATTTCGGCTAACCCGCCATACCGATTTACGCCATTACCCGCTAAGATCTGCTGACAATCATCAGGTTGCGTTTGCAACCTGATTCCTGTTGTATTAACGGCTGACTGGAAACTTAAAAAAGGGATTCTGATGCGCAACCTGGTGAAATATGTAGGAATGGGCTTACTGGTGCTGGGCTTAGCCGCCTGTGACCAGAAGAAAGATGACGCGGCGAATGACAACGGCGTCAGCGCCAGTCAGTCGGCGCAGACCGTGACGCTGATGGATGGCAAACTGAGCTTCTCGCTGCCGCCGGGCATGTCGGACAAGAGCGGCAAGCTCGGTTCACAGACCACCAATATGCACGTGTATGCCGACGAAACCGGTGCGCGCGCGATTATTGTGATTGCCGGTGAGCCGACCAGTGATGGGCTGGACGTGCTGTCACAGCGTATGGAGCAGCAGCAGCGCAACCGCGATCCGCAACTGCAGGTGGTCTCGAACAAAGCGGTCACGCTGAAAGATCAGCCGGCACAGCAGCTGGATACGGTGATTTCTGCCAATAACCAGACCTCATGGTCATCGGTGATTCTGGCCAAAGTCGACGGCAAACTGGTGACGCTGCAGATTACCCTGCCAGGCGACAACCAGCAGCAGGCACAAAGCGATGCCGACAATATTGTGAAGAGTATTGCGCTGAAATAAGGCCGGGCGACTGCCCTGCTGGCTTGCGGCTTCCCCCATCTGGGGGAAGCCGGTTTATCTCACGGTTTCCCGCCTGCGCTTACAATCCTGCGTTCTCACGAATATATTTGCGCGCTTTCACCGCATATTCAAACGGGTTAGCCAGCGCCGGGTCCTGCTCCGCTTCCACCACCATCCAGCCTTTGTAGCCGTAATCGTCGAGGATTTTGAACACCGGTTTGAAATCGATCACGCCATCGCCCGGTACGGTGAAGGTGCCCTTTTTCACCCCTTCCAGGAAGGAGAGATGATTGTCGCGCACCTCGGCGACGACCTCGTCACGCACGTCTTTCAGGTGGACGTGGAAAATGCGCGGCAGATATTTTTCCAGCACCGCCAGCATCTTCTGCTGCGATCCCTCAGAGTAGTAGACGTGACCGGTGTCATACAGCAGGCCAACCTGATCGTCGGTCAGGGCCATAAAGCGGTCTATCTCTTCAGTCGTCTGAATACCGGTCCCCATATGGTGATGCAGCGTGACCCGCATCCCCTTCTCAGCCGCAATCCGCGCCAGTTCGTTATAGCCTTCTGCCGTCAGCTGCCACTCCTCATCACTGAACACCGGTTTCTGCTCAAACACCGCCAGCGTGGTGCCCTGAATACTTTTGCTCTGTTCTGAACAGCCAATCACCCGCGCACCCATCGCATGCAGGAAGTTCATGTGGTTAACGAACTCGTCGATGGTTTTAGCTTTGTCGCCGTTGGCAAAAAAGGTGCTGAACCAGGCGTTGCAGATCTCAATGCCGCGAATGTCGAGCATCGGTTTAAGAATCGCTGGATCGCGCGGATATTTACTGCCGACTTCGCTACCGGTAAAACCGGCCAGCGCCATCTCGCTCACCGTCTGCTGGAAGGTGTTCTCACTGCCGAGATCCGGCATGTCATCGTTGGTCCAGCCAATCGGGGCGATAGCCAGTTTTACATTGTCTTTGTTCATCATTTTATTCCTGAGCCGGGGCGGTCATCCCGCCTGTCTGGGCTGAATTAAGAGTAGAAAGCAGGACGTGGCGGCATCTCTACCGTTTCAATCGCACCGCTGTTTTGCGCTTTGATACAGGCATCGGCGGCCACTGAGGCGGCAAAGCCATCCCAGGCAGACGGACCGGTCAGCGTGCCCGCTTTCACGTCGTTGATGAACGCCTGCAGCTCCACGTCATACGCTTCGATAAACCGATCTTTCCAGTCAACCAGAATGGTGTTCGACAATCGGGCATCTTTACGCAGCTGCACCGACGACGGCTCAGGCAACCGGGCAATGCCCTCTTCCCCAACCACTTCGCACTGGATGTCATAGCCATAGGCGCAGTTGACGAAGATCTCGACGTCGATGCGTACCCCTTTCTGGGTCTCAAACAGTACAATCTGCGGATCTTTCAGTTGGGCATGGGATTTTGAGGTGACGCGCGGGAAGACCACCTGCACCGTTTTATAATCGTCATTGGTCAGCCAGCGCAGCACGTCCAGTTCATGGATCAGCGTGTTGGTGATCGCCATCGGCGTGGTGTAATTTTCCGGCACGGTCGGGTTACGGTGCGCACAGTGCAGCATCAGCGGCTCGCCAATATCCCCGTCGGTAATCACTTTTTTCAGCGCGCGGTAGCCAGCATCGTAAGGGCGCATAAAGCCGACCTGCACCAGCCGTTTGCCGGCCTGGATTTCAGCGTCCACCACCCGGCGACAGCCT
The DNA here is from genome assembly GCF_038594305.1 of Pantoea brenneri. Taxonomy (NCBI): domain Bacteria; kingdom Pseudomonadati; phylum Pseudomonadota; class Gammaproteobacteria; order Enterobacterales; family Erwiniaceae; genus Pantoea; species Pantoea brenneri. The sequence continues at coordinate 129,077 of NZ_JBCGBG010000005.1, forward strand.
TCGGCGCTCATCGCCAGCGGCTTCTCACAGAACACCGGTTTGCCCGCGGCAATCGCAGCTAAGGTGAACTCTTCGTGGGTCGGGTCCCATGACGTCACCAGCACCGCATCCACCTCTGGTGACTGGATCACGTCAAGTCCGTTCTGGAACACTTGCGCCTCGATGTTCAGGCGCTGCAGCGCAGCGCGCGCGCCGTCAACGTTGATATCCGAGACGGCAACCACCTGTGCGCCCTGCAACACGTGGTTGCAGCGGCGAATATGTTCCTGACCAATTGCACCTGTACCGATGACGCCAAGTTTCAAAGTCATAATTACACCTGTGTAGGGTTCGTGCTGAGATAAGAGGAAAGGGGCCGTGATCCGGCCCTGAAATTAGTATTTACGCGCCTGATCCAGATGGGTTTTCAGCTTATCCGCTACCGCCTGAACCCGTTCAGAATCGGAGGCCTGCGCGACGCCAACGTGCCACCAGCTGAAATATTTGTGGATCATGGTTTTCGGCAGCACTTTGATGTCAATAAGCGTGGAAACGGTCTGCGTTCTGGCATCTTCCAGCGCGGCTTTTAGCTGCTCCAGCGTGGTGACGCGGTAGGTTTTACAGCCGTAGCCTGCCGCGATAGCGGCGAAATCAACCGGCACGAAGCCCCCATCCAGCTTGCCACCTTCCGGATTACGGAAGCGGAACTCGGTGGTGAAGCTGTCCATTCCGTGTTCCATTTGCAGGTTATTGATGCAGCCGTTGGTCATGTTATCCAGCAGCACCACGTTGATCTTCGCCCCTTCCTGAATCGAGGTAACCAGCTCGGAATGCAGCATCATGAAAGAGCCGTCGCCGACCAGCGCATAGACTTCTCGCTGCGGCTGCGCCAGTTTTGCGCCCAGCGCGGCGTTAACTTCATAACCCATACAGGAGTAGCCGTACTCCACGTGATAGGCGTTGTAATCTTTGGTGCGCCAGACGCGCTGCAGATCGCCGGGCAAGCTGCCCGCTGCCGCAACAATCACCGCCTCTTTGGGTAACTGTTGGTTCAGCGTACCGAGCACGCTGCTTTGCGTCAGGACTGACTGGGTCAGGCGGTTGAACTCGGCGAATACCGCTTCACGATCGAGATGGTCGGCAATCTCCGGCACAAAGTCCTGTTGGTGATACTCCACCTGATAGACACGCTGAGTCTCTTTCAGCAGTTTGCTCTGCGCCTGTTCAATCTGGCTGCCCCAGTCGTTACTGTAATGCTGTGACGCCAGCGCGGCCGTCAGCGCGGTCAACCCTTCACGGGCATCGGCCAGCAGCTGTACGCCATCCAGCTTGTAGCTGTCGAAATTGCTGACGTTGATATTGAGGAAGCTGACGTCCGGATTCTGGAAAATCCATTTCGAGGCGGTGGTGAAGTCGGTGTAACGGGTACCGATGCCGATGACTAAATCAGCCTCTTTTGCCAGCAGGTTGGCGGCCAGACAGCCGGTTTCACCGACGCCGCCGACGTTAAGCGGATGGTCGGAGATCACCGTGCCTTTGCCCGCCTGCGTTTCGGCAAACGGAATCTGATAACGCTCGGCGAACTGGCGCAGCGCCTCACCCGCTTCAGAGTATTTAACCCCGCCGCCACAGACGATCAGCGGCTTGCGCTTACGGCCGATCAGCGTCAGGGCATCGGCCAGCTGCGCCGCAACCGGCAGGCGACGATCCAGTCGGTGCACCCGCTTCTGGAAGAAATAGTCCGGGTAATCCCAGGCTTCACCCTGCACATCCTGCGGCAGCGACAGCGTTACCGCGCCGGTTTCGGCCGGATCGGTCAGCACGCGCAGGGCGTTAATGCAGGCCGACATCAGCTGTTCCGGACGGCTGACGCGGTCCCAGTATTTGCTGACGGCCCGGAAGGCGTCGTTGGTGCTGATGCTAAGATCGTAGCTCTGCTCAATCTGCTGCAAAACCGGATCGGGCTGGCGGGTAGCGAACACGTCGCCGGGCAACAGCAGCAGCGGAATACGGTTCGCGGTGGCGGTGGCAGCCGCGGTAATCATGTTGGCGGCGCCGGGTCCGACTGACGAGCTGCAGGCGATGATCTGACGACGCAGTGACTGTTTAGCAAAGCCGGTGGCGGCATGCGCCATGCCCTGCTCATTGCGTCCCTGATACACCACCAGATCGCCGCTATCCTGCTCCAGCGCCTGTCCCATTCCCAGCACGTTGCCATGACCGAAAATGGCGAAGATGCCTTTTACAAACTTAGTCTCAACGCCATCAACATCAATGTATTGATTATCAAGAAATTTAACCAGCGCCTGTGCAGTGGTCAGTCTGATTGTGCCCATATGCTCTTCCTTTACATGCTGGTGGTACCTGACTCCGGTACAACGCGCCAGGCGAAGTCATACTGCGGAAAAGGCGACCGGTATAATTGAAACGTGAGGCGATTATAAACAAATATATTTTTCATAAAATACAATTACAGAAGAAACATTTCATTTTGCGAGTGAGATCAAATTTAGTGACGCTGCCGGGGCTGACAGGCGATCCGGACCGGGAAAACTGGAACGTTTTATGGACATCACCGAATGATGAAAAAATTCATTTCACTTCAGCAGCTTCCTCTATTAATGGGGATATTCCTGCGATCTCTCTCACAACCCTGATATGCCGGGCGCCGTCAACCTGGCTCTGCCGATCGCTGAGTGGAATCAGGAGTTTTACCTGGTTCACAAAATCGCGATGGATATTTCATTTCATGTTGAACTTGGAATTTTTATTCCTCATACTGCCCTCATAGCCAATCAGGCACCTATAGACCCGGAAGCAAAGCGCGCAACGTCGGGCTTTTCGCCCGCAGTGTCTGCTAATCACAGAAGGAAACCACAGGTATGAGTACACAACAGAAGCGGCTTGATGTGATTTGTATCGGGCGCATCGCCGTCGATTTTTATGGTCAGCAGATCGGGGCGCGGCTGGAGGATGTCACCTCATTCGCCAAATATCTCGGGGGTTCCTCAGGCAACGTCGCCTATGGCACCGCGATTCAGGGCCTGAAATCGGCGATGCTGGCGCGGGTGGGAGATGAGCACAATGGTCGCTTTCTGCGCGAAGAGTTGCAGCGCGTCGGCTGTAATACCGATGCCTTAATCACCGACGAAAAACGCCTGACCGGCATGGTGATCCTCGGTATTAAAGATGAAGAGACTTTTCCGCTGATTTTCTACCGTGATAACTGCGCCGATATGGGCCTGGTACCGGACGACGTGCAGGAAGATTTTATCGCCTCTTCGCGCGCGGTCGCGGTGACCGGCACCCACTTATCCCACCCGCAGACCCGCGAAGCGGTGCTCAAAGCACTGGATATTGCCCGCCGCAACGGCCTGCGTACCGCACTGGATATCGATTATCGTCCGGTGCTGTGGGGACTGACCTCGCTCGGCGACGGTGAAACCCGTTTCATTGAATCGTCGCAGGTGACGCAACAGCTACAGGAAGTGGTGCATTATTTCGATTTAATCGTCGGTACCGAAGAAGAGTTTCATATTGCCGGTGGCAGCACCGATACGCTGACCGCCCTGAAGAACGTGCGTCAGGCCAGTCAGGCGACGCTGGTCTGCAAACGCGGTCCGCTGGGCTGCGTAGTGTTTGAAGGTGAGATCCCGGATAGCTGGGAACAGACCCGGCTGCACAGCGGGGTGCGGGTCGAAGTGCTAAACGTGCTGGGCGCAGGCGATGCTTTTATGTCCGGCCTGCTGCGTGGCTGGCTGAACGATGAAGGCTGGGAACAGGCGTGCCGTTACGCCAACGCCTGCGGAGCGCTGGTGGTGTCACGCCACGGCTGCGCGCCCGCCATGCCCACCAAAGCGGAGCTGGATGATTTCCTGAGTCGCGATAAAGAGGTGAAACGGCCCGATCTCGACAGTCGCCTCAACCATCTGCACCGCGTGACCACCCGCAAACAGCAGTGGCCGGAACTGAACGTGTTCGCCTTTGACCATCGTAAACAGCTGGTGGATATGGCGCGCGAAGCGGGCGTCGATGAGAGCAAAATTCCACAGCTTAAACTGCTGCTGCTGAAAGCGGCCGAGGAAGCGGCGCAAACCGCCGGACTGGAGAACAAAAGCGGTATTCTGGCGGATACCACTTACGGCCAGAAAGCGCTGAATGCCATCACCGGTAAACAGTGGTGGATTGGTCGCCCGATTGAACTGCCGGGTTCGCGCCCGCTGCGGCTGGAACATGGCAACATCGGCTCACAGCTAATCGACTGGCCAGCCGAACACGTCGTGAAATGCCTGGTGTTTTATCATCCGCACGACAGTGCCGAACTGCGTAAAGAGCAGGATGAGCAGGTACTGGATGTCTGGAACGGCTGTAACAAAAGTGGCCATGAACTGCTGCTGGAAGTGATTTTGCCGGAGAGCAACCCGGATCGTAATGAAGGTTACTATTTTGATATTCTCAGTCACTTCTACAGCCTCGGCATTCAGCCGGACTGGTGGAAACTGCCGCCGCTGTCGGCCGAAAGCTGGCAGGCGATCAGCGGATTGATCGAACAGCAGGACCCGCACTGCCGCGGCATTCTGTTACTCGGTCTGGACGCGCCGGAAGAGAAGCTCAAAGCTGGCTTCGCCGCTGCGGCGAAAGCGCCATGGGTAAAAGGCTTTGCTGTCGGCCGGACGATTTTTGGTCAGCCATCGCGCCAGTGGTTACAGGGCGAACTGGACGATCAGTCGCTGATCGACACCGTGAAAGGCAACTACCTGCGGCTGATTGAGTACTGGCGCGCCGCCCGCGCCTGATGCAGCCCGCCAGACGCCATCCTGCTCAGAGGGTGGCGTTTTTTATGTCTTACACCGTCATCCTTCTGCTGTCGCCCGCCCTGCTATCCTCACTCTCCCCATCCTGACAGCCGCAAATCAGCGCCGTTTTATCCTTGTGCGCCACGAACCGCCTCTCCGGCTGGCCACGCCGGGACATTCTGTGAAGCAATTCATAAAGCCATGAAATAAACCGCTCTGTTGACGCAAACAAATGAAATTTTCCATCCATCTGGTACTATAGCGCTCATTATCCAGCCATTATTCTTATTACACGGGCAGAAGTAATGACCAATAATCCCACCCAACTTTCTTTATTGCAGGACGATATTCGTCGCCGCTACGAAACGCTGAGCAAACGTCTTAAACAGGTTGCGCGTTACATTCTTGATAACAGCAATAGCATTGCCTTTGATACCGTGGCCTCTATTGCCCAGCAGGCTGATGTCCCACCATCAACCCTGATTCGCTTTGCCAACGCTTTTGGCTTTAGCGGCTTCAATGAAATGAAACAGGTTTTTCGTCAGCACCTGATGGAAGAGACGGTTAACTACACTGAACGCGCCCGTCTGTTTCGTCAGACCTCAACCGATGACAGCGCCAGTGCGCCTGAAAGCCCGGCTGAGATCCTCAACGTGTTTACCATGGTTAACAGCCAGGCGTTACAGCAGCTGGCGATGCAGGTTAATCCGGAGCAGCTGAACAAAGCGGTGAAGCTGCTGAACGAGGCCGAGAATATCTATGTGATTGGCCTGCGCCGTTCTTTCAGCGTCGCCTCTTATCTGGTGTATGCGCTGCGCCATCTGGAACGCCGGGCCTTCCTGATCGACGGCCTCGGCGGCATGTTTACCGAACAGCTCAGCCTGGTGAATCCTAAAGATGTGGTGATTGCCATCAGCTACTCGCCGTATGCGCGTGAAGCGGTCGAAGTGGTTGAAATGGGTGCCAAGCGCGGTGCGCATCAGATTGCCATCACCGACAGCCAGGTCAGCCCGCTGGCCGCCTTCAGCGACGTCTGTTTTGTGGTGCGTGAAGCGCAGGTGGATGGCTTCCGGTCGCAGGTTGCATCACTTTGTCTGGCGCAGACGCTGGCGGTGTCACTGGCACTGAACAATGCGGAAACGCCCTGATTCAGGCGATTAAAAAAGGCAGCCTGTTGGCTGCCTTTTTTATTGGTCGGCGGTGAGCTTAATCACGGCCGGCTGTAGAACGGTTACGGCTGACGGTGAGACAGTTATGACTGACGCGGATAGTCGTCGCTGTTGACCCAGGCGTGATCTTTCTCCCAGGTAAACTTCCACAGCCGCACCGGTCCGGCCATCACGTTCAGGTAGTAGTTGTTGTAACCCGCCAGCGTCGCCACCGGATGATAGCCACGCGGCACTATCACCACATCGCGATTGTAGGGCGCCATGCACGCGTCCAGCGAGCGATCGTCGGTGTAAACCCGCTGCATGGCAAAGCCCGGTTCCGGATCGAAACGGTGATAATAGGTCTCTTCCAGATAGGTTTCGTCTTCGCTCTCTTCCTGGTCGTGCTTGTGGCTGGGATAAGAGCTGGTATCGCCTTCATTGGTATAGACTTCCACCACCAGCAGACTGTCAGCCGGTTTATTATCCGGCAGAATATTGTGTACCAGCCGCTGGTTACGTCCTTTGCCACGATGCTCCACCCCGACATCTTCCGGCGCAATCAGCCGCGCAGGCAGATTGCCGTGGCCCGGCGCGCTACAGACTGCCAGTTCCAGATCGCTGTCGGCCTGCACGTCGACTTCATCGTCATGCGGGACATAGACTGACCACGGCGGTACGCGCTCAAACGGTGACATGCGCTTACCGATGCCAGGGAATTCTGCGTGGCGGGTTTTAACCGAGGCCAGCCCGGCGACTAACACCAGGCACAGCTCGTTATCACCGCTGCTGAGGCGCAGGGTTTCTCCCTTCTTCAACAGATAAACGTCGAAACCGACATAACGCCAGCCGGCGCGCTCCGGCGTGACGTGCTGAATGCGACCCTGACTGTCTGGTGCTTGTGCTTTCGAAAGTAAAGACATCCCATTCCTCCTCTCTGCATGATAGATGCGCTTGCCGTCGCAGTGGCCCGGATTTAACCAGCCGCCTGAAACCGCTAACCGGCAGGCCATCGTAATGCGGCCTGCCGGTCGGGCACCTCAAACAGAGTTCATTGAATTAACTTAGCGTAGGCATACTGAATTCTGAAACGGTCTGCTGACCCGCTGGCCAACGCACCGTGGCGGTTTTCATCCGGGTGTAGAAACGCACACCGTCCGGACCGTGGACGTTGAGCGCGCCGAACACCGAACGCTTCCAGCCACCAAAGCTGTGGAAAGCCATCGGCACCGGAACCGGCACGTTCACCCCGACCATGCCGGCTTCAACGTTCTGGACAAATTCACGCGCGGTGTTGCCGTTGCTGGTGAAAATGGCGCTGCCGTTGCCGAACTCATGGCTGTTGACCAGTTGCAGCGCGCTGTCGTAGTCCGGCGCACGCATGATGCTCAGCACCGGGCCAAAAATCTCTTCACGCCAGATCACCATGTCAGAGGTGACGTTATCAAACAGCGTGCCGCCGACGTAGTAACCTTCGGCGTGTCCGGCCACCTGAATAGTGCGGCCATCCACCACCAGCTTCGCACCTTCCTGCTCACCTTTATCAATGTAGCCGAGCACTTTCTTCTGATGCGCCGCCGAAACCACCGGCCCCATCTCATTCTCTTCTGCGCCTTTATTGATGCCAGGCCCGACACGCAGCGCTTTTACCAGCGGCGTCAGGCGGGCAATCAGTTTGTCAGCCGTATCATCACCAACCGCGACCACCACCGGCAGCGCCATGCAGCGCTCACCCGCTGATCCAAACGCCCCACCCATAATGGCGTTCACGGTGGCATCCAGATCGGCATCCGGCATCACGATGGCGTGGTTTTTGGCGGCGCCAAACGCCTGTACCCGCTTACCGTGGGCGCTGGCCGTTTTGTAGATGTGTTCTGCTACGCCGGATGACCCGACAAAGCTCACCGCTGCGATGCGCGGATCTTTGTACAACTGTTCAGCATCTTCATTTGAGCTGTGTACCACGTTGAATACGCCATCTGGCAGACCCGCTTCGGTAAGCAGTTCCGCCATGCGGACCGCGGCAGACGGATCAAGCGCAGGCGGCTTCAGAACAAAGGTATTGCCGCAGGCCAGAGCGATCGGGAACATCCACAGCGGCACCATCGCCGGGAAGTTAAACGGCGTAATCCCCGCCACAACCCCGACCGGCTGCATCAGCGAAAAGCTGTCAACGCCACTGCCGACATTCGGTGAGTATTCCCCTTTCAGCAGATGCGGGATCCCGCAGGCAAACTCAATCACTTCAATGCCGCGGGTCAGTTCGCCCAGCGCGTCAGACCAGACTTTGCCATGTTCGGAGACAATCAGCGCCGCCAGTTCATCGCGATGTTGTTCCATCAGCGCTTTGAAGTTGAACAGCACACGGGCACGGCGCAGCGGTGAGGTTTTCGACCAGGCCGGGAAGGCGTTGTGCGCAACCTCAATCGCATGAGCCACTTCGTCAGCAGTACTCTGCGTCAGTTCACGTACCACTTTTCCGGTTGCCGGATCGTAAACCGGGATGGTTTCGTTGCTGGCGCTGAAGGTGGTTTTACCGCCAATAAAGTTTCCTGTGATAGTCATGATGTTGCCTCTTTAAATGGTTAAGTTCCCTGCAGACTCACTGTGCGGCCTGTCCCGCAGCCTGATCAGGCAAACCTGAAAGCGTGCTATGAAACTATTACAGTGGAACAAATTTTTCAAATGGATATTTTTAGAAAATTTCTTTTTAGCGGCACAGATCGCATTTTTATCGTCACCCGATCGAGGCAGCCTGATATCGGGCCAAAGCCAGCCTGTCAGGCGCTTTACGGCCGCTGACAAATCCGTTAGCCGGGTGAAAAAGTCACGGTTTTTGCTGGCGCGATCGGGTTTTACCGGTCCGCAGTGAAACGGAATATGGAATTAATGCGAGACGGATCTAATAATTACCATTTCATAATTCATAAATAATGAAATAAATGTTCTCTTTAGCCCCATCTTCCTCTTTCCTGTCACCGGAGTCGCAGCATGGCCATCGATCCCACCCGCTTCTGTATTAATCGTAAAATCGCGCCCCGGCTCTCACTGGAGGCTTTTTTCCAGCTGGTCCAGCGCCTGGGGCTGAGTAAGGTGGAGCTGCGTAATGATATGCCGGGCGGCAGGGTGACTGACGGCCTCACTGCTGAACAGCTGCGCGCGCTGACCGACAAATACCACATTGATATTGTCACCATTAACGCCCTCTATCCCTTTAACCGCATTGATGACGATCTGCTGACCCGGACGGAGGCGTTGTTACAGGAGGCGCAACGGATTGGCGCCCGTGCGCTGGTGATGTGTCCGCTCAACGAGGGAATCAGCGTATCGCCGCAGCAAACCGTGGCGGCGCTGCAGCAGCTGGCTCCGCGCTTTGCCCATTATGGGATTCAGGGCCTGGTCGAGCCGCTGGGATTTCCGGTCAGCTCACTGCGTTCGGCCGTGCAGGCGCAACAGCTGATTGCTGAGGCAGCGGTGCCGTTTAAGCTGGTGCTGGATACCTTCCATCATCATCTCTATGAGCAGGCTGAACAGGAGTTTCCGCTGGGCATTGAGGTTGAGCAAATCGGGCTGGTGCATCTCTCTGGCGTGGAAGATCTGCGCCCGACGGCGGAACTGACTGATGAGGAACGGGTGATGTTAAGCGATGGCGATGTGCTGAACAGCGTGGTGCAGGTCAAGCGGCTGGAGATGCTGGGTTACAAGGGAATTTACGCGTTTGAACCCTTCTCCAGCCAGCTGGATAGCTGGACACCGGCTGAGATTGAACGCCAGATTCGTCACAGTATCGAACTGCTGCAGGCCTGAGCCTGCACAAATCATCGTCCGAACATCTTCTTGTCTGTGTCTGAAAAGACGTTTGGCCCCGGTTGGGGCCCTTTTTTTATCCCTGATGTGGCTCTGTAGCCGGTTGCCTCAACTGCAGACGCAGAGTGCAGACGCACGCCAGACAGACCAGCAGTGCCGTCAGCAGGTAGACCTGAGAAACCCCGGCATAGCTCATGATCAGCCCGGCGATCGGCCCGGTAATGCCGAGCGACAGATCCATAAAGGCGGTGTACGTTGCCAGCGCGCTGCCCTGATTTTGCTGCGGCACCACTTTTACTGCCACCACCCCCAGCGCCGGGAACACCAGCGAGAAACCGGCTCCGGTAAGAAACGCCCCCGCTTTGGCCATCCACGGATCGCCAGCGGCGGCTACCAGAAACAGTCCGATTGCTTCAACCGCCAGACAGATGCTGGCAACCCGCAAACCACCGTGCCGGTTGATGGCGTTCGGAAACAACAGCCGCGCCCCGACGAAAGCCCCGCTGAACAGCGACAGCGCAAAGGCGGCGCCTCCCCAGCCTTTATCCTGATAAAACAGGGTAATAAAGGTAGCAATGACGCCGAAACCGGCAGAGCCCATCGCCAGAATCGCGCCGAAGCCGGCAATTTTTCCCAGCACCGCGCGGAACGGCAGCGGTCTGGCTTTACTGCCTTTGACGGCCGGACGCGGCAAGGCCCCGGCAATCCCTACCAGGCAGATGGCGATGATGATCCCCGACAGCCACAGCAGCCCGCCGAGCCGGTAAATCAGTACCCCGAGCGGCGCGCCAATCGCCATCGCGCCGTAGGTGACGATGCCGTTCCATGAGATCACCCGGCCAATGTGCAACGAACCAACCCGCGCCACGCCCCACAATGAGGTGCCGGTGCCGGTGAAACTCTGCCCCACCCCGAGGATCAACCGGCCGATGCACAGTAGCGTCAGGCTCAGCAACGGACTGTCGAGCGTCAGCGCCGCCAGCAGGATACAGACGCCGCTGATCAGGCAACCCACCAGCCCGATCACCACCACTTTCTTAGGCCCCCAGAGATCGGCATAGCGTCCGGCATGCGGCCGGCTCAGCAGCGTCGCCACATACTGCAGGCTGATCACTAACCCGGCCCAGAAGGCGCTAAAGCCCAGCGTGTCGTGCACCCAGCCCGGCAGAATCGCCAGTGGCAGACCAATAGTGAGATAACTGGCGAAGTTGTAGATCACGATAGAGAGGATCAGCAGAGATATTTTTACGCTACCGGATGCGGTAGTCGGCTCCGCTGCAGGTTGGTCAGGCATCAGTCCTCGCGCGCGTAGTTGGCTGAAAGGTAACGGTTAGCTGTTAACTATACCTGCTTTCACCGGCAACGCATCACGGCGGCCATCCGGTGGCGTTATTTTTGCCATCCGCGCAAATGCTGCAAACGGCGGAGTCAGACCCGACAGGGGATTCACTGGCTGACGCGCCAGAGGTCCCGGTGGTCTCAAATCCGGCGGCTGTTTTTACCGTTTCTCTGATAAATCAGCTTGTTAATTTTACTTCAGCTACACTTTGCTCAGCCAATTTGTGTGATGGGAGAGGGAATGAGCGAGCTGCAACGGGAAAAAATCGGACAAAATATTTTGATCAAACTGGCGATGCTGGTGATTATCCTCGCCGGCGTGCGGGCCGCGTCCGATATTCTGGTGCCACTGTTGCTGGCGGCCTTTTTTGCCATTGTGCTCAACCCGCTGGTCACCATGCTGATGCGGCGCGGTTTTCGCCGTGGGCTGGCGATTACGCTGGTTATCACGGTGATCTTCTTCGTCATCCTGCTGCTTGGCGCGGTGCTGGCCAGTTCAATGAGTGAGTTCTCCGATCTCTACCCGCAGCTGCGCGCCACCATGGAGCAGAAAATGACGATATTGCAGCATCTGGCGGCTGGCTTTCACCTCAACATCTCGACCGATGTGTTAATTCAGCGCTTCGACCCGAACACCATGATGAACCTGGCAACGGTGGCGCTGAGCGGCTTTTCGGGTGCCATGACCAATACGGTGCTGCTGATCCTGACCGTGGTTTTTATGCTGTTTGAAGTGCATCACCTGCCCTACAAAATGCGTAATGCGCTGGTTAATCCCAAGATCCGTATCGCCGGACTGCATAAAGCGCTGAAAGGGGTGACGCACTATCTGGCGCTGAAGACGCTGGTCAGTGTGATAACCGGCCTGTCGGTGTGGCTCAGCCTCTATCTGCTGGATGTGAAATTCGCCCTGCTGTGGGGTGTGGTGGCGTTTATCCTCAACTTCATTCCCAATATCGGCCCGATCATTGCCGGCATTCCGCCGTTTTTGCAGGCGTTATTACTCAACAGCCTGTTTGATGCGGCGATGGTGGCGGCGCTGTTTACCGCTATCCATATGGTGTTTGGCAATATGCTGGAGCCGCGCCTGATGGGCCGGGGACTGGGTTTATCCACTCTGGTGGTGTTTCTGTCGTTGGTGTTCTGGGGCTGGCTGCTCGGTCCGGTCGGGATGCTATTATCGGTGCCGCTCACCAGCATTACCAAAATCCTGATGGAGACCACGCCGGGCGGTAGCCGGCTGGCGATTATGCTGGGCACCGGGCGACCAAAACGGGCGCGAGGCTTAACCAAGTAGTCGTTGCTGGACGTGACGCAGATGATTCTCCATCGCCTGACGGGCCGCCACTTCGTCACCGGCCACGATCGCGTTGGCGATCTGCTGATGATCGGCGTTCATCTCAAGGGCAAAACTGTTATCGGCGAAATGGCGCTCCAGCCGCTGCACGTGCGGACTGTGGCGCTTGTTCCATAGCTGCTCCAGCATCTCGCGCAGCAGGTCGTTGCCGCTCATCTCACTGATCAACAGATGAAAGCGTTTATCCTGCTCCAGAAAGGCAGCATCATTTTGCGCGTGCTGTTGCAGCTGCGCCAGCAGCGCCAGCAGGGCAGCGCGCTGTGCCGGGGTGCCGTTGCGCGCGGCAAATCCCGCCAGCATCCCTTCAAACGCTTCTCTGGCCTGTAACAGATCCTGCAGGCTGCAGGCTTCGCTCTCCTGCGGGGTTGCCGTCTCGGGCAACGGCTGAGAGACAAAGACGCCGGTGCCGGTACGGATATCGACCCAGCCGGTCATCTCCAGCGCAATTAACGCCTCACGTACTGAAGAGCGGCTGACCCCCAGCTGCTTCGCCAGCTCACGTTCCGGCGGCAGCATCCCACCGGCGACAAACTCGCCGCGATCAATACCCGCCATAATGGCGTTGGCAATCTGACGATAAAGACGTTCGGTTTTTACCACTGGCAGCGCCATCATCCACTCCTGTTATCTGGCTTCACCGATCGCGCAGTTTGTCATGCTGCGATCGGGATCACGGCCTCATTTTGCTGACTATCATACTCTTGGTCCAGCGGCCTGACCACTGGGCCACATCACAGTTGAGGAGTAAACATGGAACATACATGGCGATGGTACGGTCCGAACGATCCGGTCTCGCTGGATGATGCCCGTCAGGCTGGCGCAACCGGCATCGTAACCGCGCTGCACCATATTCCTAACGGCGAAATCTGGCCGGTAGAAGAGATTAAAGCCCGCCAGGCGTTGCTGGCAGAGAAAGGACTGGTCTGGTCGGTGGTCGAGAGCATTCCGGTGCATGAATCGATCAAGACCCAGCGCGGCGACTACCTGCGCTATATTGCTCACTATCAGCAGTCGATACGTAATCTGGCCGCCTGTGGCATTGATACCGTCTGCTACAACTTCATGCCGGTGCTGGACTGGACCCGCACCGACCTCGCCTGGACTCTGCCGGATGGGGCGAAAGCGCTGCGCTTTGACGCCGACGCTTTTGCCGCCTTTGAGCTGCATCTGCTGCAACGGCCGGGTGCCGAACAGGATTACAGCGTCGCCGAACAGCAGGCCGCCGCCCGACTGTTCGCCGCCATGAGCGAAGAAGAGAAAAACACCCTGGTGCGCAATATTATTGCCGGTTTGCCCGGTGCCGAAGAGGGCTACACCCTTGAGCAGTTCCAGGCACAGCTGACGCAATATGACGGCATCGATAAAGCCCGGTTGCGCGAGCATATGGCCAACTTCCTGCGCGCCATTGTGCCGGTGGCGGAAGAGGTGGGCATCAAACTGGCGGTGCATCCGGACGATCCGCCGCGCCCGATTCTCGGCCTGCCGCGCATTATCTCGACTCAGGAAGATATGCAGTGGCTGAAACAGACGGTAGACAGTCTGCACAACGGCTTCTGTTTCTGTACCGGCTCATATGGCGTTCGCGCCGATAACCCGCTGGTTGAGATGGCGGAAGCCTTTGCCGACCGCATCAATTTTGTGCACCTGCGCGCCACCAAGCGTGAGGACAATCCCAACAGCTTCCACGAAGCTGCCCACCTTGCAGGTGACGTTGATATGGTCGGGGTGATCAAAGTGATTCTGGCTGAAGAGCAGCGTCGCCGTCAGGCTGGCAACGGCCGGGCTATCCCGATGCGGCCCGATCACGGACATCAGATGCTGGACGATCTGCACAAACGCACCAACCCCGGCTACTCTGCCATTGGACGTCTGAAAGGACTGGCGGAATTACGTGGTGTCGAAGTGGCCCTGAAACAGATCTATTTTAACCACTGAGTTAACCCGACTGGCCCTGGGTCCGGCCTGAAGCTGGCCGGGGCTGGTTTCGCCGTTGAGCGCTCCGTTCTGCCGCCCTCTTGTCCGGTGCCCGCCATGCCACAGCAACCGGCGTTGCCGCCCGCGACCTGCCCTTTCTTTCGGAATACGTTTAAAATCATGTCTGAATGCCAGCAAAAGCAAAACATTGTCAACTAATGCATTCTCTGGACGATAATTGACCTTAATCAGTTCTGTTGGTGGCCAAAACGCTAACCTGCATCGCCCGGAGACATGCTATGCTGCGCCGATTGATTAGCACCTCCTCATAACGCCTATAACACTCAGAGGATTTTGCGGTGCCGATATTGCAACGAAAACGCGATTACGCCAGGCTGATTATCATCGTATCCGGCGTGTTGCCTTTAATACTTGGCATTTTTTTCACCGCCCTCGATGCGCGCCATACGGTCCACCAACAGCAGGTGAGCGCCGCCAATACGCTTTTATCTCAGGCTGAGAAAATGAGCGACAGCGCCTGGGATATGATCAGCTCACTACGCCAGTTTCAGAACCAACCCTGCAGCCAGATTGAAAACACCCTGCAGCGACTCGGTACCCTCAACGCCTATTTCCGTGCCATTGGTAAACTGGAAAAGGATCAGATCGCCTGCTCTTCCGCCTATGGACTAAATTCTGGCTCGCTATCACAAATGATGATGCGTGATGTGCCGGTGACCGGCAAAGCCTGGTGGAGTCTGTCGATCGCCGGGACGTACGCGGTGCCGTATCGTCCGGCGGTGGTGTTCGTGCGTGAACTGCCGGGCGGAGAAGGTTTCTGGGCAGTGATCGATGGCCAGTATCTGATCGATTTTATGCAGGCGATTGGCAGCGCACGCGGCTATCACCTGAGCATGCAGTTTAGCGGCGGCGCGCCGATCGCTTATGGCGCAGCGCAAACCACCGCGCAGGGCTGGTTTGAACCGCTGGTTTACCAGGCCACTTCCCGGCGTTATCCGCTGAGCGTTACGGTGGTCGCGCCGCCGAGCGAACTGATAACGGCCTGGCGACAGGTGCTGTTTATCTTCCTGCCGATGGCGGCCATTTTTTCCATTCTGCTGATGATCCTGACCTCGAACTGGCTCCGACGCCGTATCTCCTGGCGTGATGAGATCCGTCGCGCCATCGCTGGCGGCCAGTTCAGGGCACACTATCAGCCGGTTTATGACGAACGGTTACAGCGCTGCAGCGGTGCAGAAGCGCTGTTGCGCTGGACCATGCCCGATGGCATTGGCGTGCGGCCGGACATTTTTATCGGTGCTGCCGAAGCCGAAGGGATGATTGTGCCGCTGACCCGTCATCTGCTCGATCTGATTGCGGAGGATGTGCAAGGCTGGCAGGTACCTGCGCACTTCCATCTGGCGATTAATGTGGCCGCCGATCATCTGCAGCATCCTGAATTTGTCAGCGATATGCTGCATTTTGCCGAGCGGGTGAAAGAGAAGCAGTTCATGATCACCCTTGAGCTGACGGAGCGCAGCCTGATTAAAGATGGCGAAGGCGTGGCGCGTAAGCTGGAACAGCTGCGGCAGATCGGCATGAAGGTGGCGATTGATGACTTCGGTACGGGCAACTGCTCACTGAGCTATCTGCAGACCTTCGCACTGGACTACCTGAAAATCGATCGCGGCTTTATTAACGCCATTGAATCGCTGGACGGTGAAACGCCGGTGCTGGACGCCATTATTAACCTCAGCCATAAACTGCAGCTGGAGGTGCTGGGCGAAGGGGTTGAAACCGCCCTGCAGTTCCGCTATCTGCAACAGCGTGGAGTGGTGTTTATTCAGGGTTACTACTATGCCCGCCCGATGGATAACGTTGCGCTGATCGCCTGGCTGGAGCAACACGGACAGCGCCCGTTACAGCATGACGATCCCCTCTGACATCCCACGGTTGCCAGCCAGTTATCAGCGCGAAATATCGGCGACCCTGGCTGCCGTTTCGCCAGCCTCAACCCGCCAGCCAGCTTCACCGCGCTGCTCGCTGCTGCTGATCTTTTCGCCAGCGCTCGGCTGATCCGGTAAATGTATCTGAATGTTTCAGCATCGCTGACACCCGCCCCTTTCCGCAGTAAATCGCCTGAAAACTAACCGAAGCGGCAGAAATGGCGGCAACTCTGCTGAAAAAAGCGTCGTTCGTCACGCAGAGTGATTATTTTTTTCAGGGTGATAAACGGGGTAAACGATCGGCCAGAGGGGTTAGTTTTAGCTCAAACATGACAGATATCACACAAAAACGGTATACTCTGTCGCTTAATGCAATAATCCCGGCACTAATTATTGCGTTGGCTAGCCGATAAAATGCACCTGTTTACGGCTATGCTTTAATTTCCTCAACGCCGCGGTCTGAACGATTCCGCTCGGTTCGCGCCGTTGAGGACTTTCATGTTCCATTACAGGGTAATTCTATGAAATTGCGTAGGAAGCGTGTAAAACCAATTGGCATTGATGATGTGACTATCATCGATGATGCCCGTTTACGTAAAGCCATCACCGCGGCCTCTCTGGGTAACGCGATGGAGTGGTTTGACTTCGGTGTGTATGGCTTTGTGGCTTACGCGCTGGGTAAAGTGTTTTTCCCGGACGTCTCGCCGGGCGTTCAGATGATTGCGGCGCTCGCCACCTTCTCTGTTCCCTTCCTGATTCGCCCGCTGGGTGGGCTGTTCTTCGGTATGCTGGGCGACAAATATGGTCGTCAGAAAATTCTCTCTATCACCATCATCATCATGTCGGTCAGTACCTTCTGTATCGGCCTGATACCCTCCTATGCCTCGATCGGCATCTGGGCACCGATTCTGCTGCTGTTAGCCAAGATGGCGCAGGGCTTCTCGGTCGGCGGTGAATATACCGGCGCCTCGATCTTCGTGGCTGAATATTCGCCTGACCGCAAACGCGGCTTTATGGGAAGCTGGCTCGACTTTGGTTCGATTGCCGGTTTCGTGCTCGGCGCGGGCCTGGTGGTGCTGATTTCCTCCATTATTGGTGAAGATAGCTTCCTTGAGTGGGGCTGGCGTCTGCCGTTCTTCGTGGCGCTGCCGCTGGGGATTATCGGTCTTTACCTGCGCCATGCGCTGGAAGAGACGCCGGCATTCCAGCAGCACGTGGACAAACTGGAACAGGGCGACCGCGAAGGCCTGCAGGATGGCCCGAAGGTCTCGTTTAAAGAGATTGCGACTAAACACTGGCGCAGCCTGCTCTCCTGTATCGGTCTGGTGATCGCCACTAACGTCACCTACTACATGTTGCTGACGTACATGCCGAGCTACCTGTCACATAACCTGCACTACAGCGAAGATCATGGGGTGATGATTATCATCGCCATCATGATCGGTATGCTGTTTGTCCAGCCGATGATCGGCATGATGAGTGACCGTTTCGGCCGTCGTCCGTTTGTCATCATCGGCAGTATCGCCCTGATGATCTTCGCGATTCCAGCCTTTATGATGATCAACAGTGGCGTGCTGGGACTGATTTTTGCCGGTCTGCTGCTGCTGGCGGTGATCCTCAACGCCTTTACCGGTGTGATGGCCTCGTCGCTGCCGGCGATGTTCCCGACCCACATCCGCTACAGTGCGCTGGCCAGTGCGTTTAACATCTCGGTGTTGATCGCCGGTCTGACCCCGACCCTGGCCGCCTGGCTGGTGGAAACCACCAGCAACCTCTATATGCCAGCCTACTATCTGATGGTGGTCGCGGTGATTGGCCTGATTACCGGTCTGTTCATGAAAGAGACCGCCAATAAACCGCTGAAAGGTGCAACACCAGCCGCCTCGGATATGGAAGAAGCGCGCGAAATCCTGCAGGAACATCACGATAACATCGAGCACAAAATCGAAGATATCGACGAAGAGATCGCCCGCCTCGAAGCGAAACGTAAAAACCTGGTGCAGCAGCACCCGGACATTAACGAGTAATCGTCTTCCCTCTCCCGTCGCCCGGCGGGAGAGTTTTTCTCCCGCGCCGTTACCGCACACAAACCTTCATGCCTCCCCGGCAAAGGGAGTAAACTATTGTCACTTTTTTCACCTGCGTAAGAATGAATATGTCTGATTATTCCCTTATCCAGCGCCCAAGAAGATTGCGCGCCAGCGCGTCAATGCGCGAAATGTTCCAGGAATCTTCCCTCAGCCTGAACGATCTGGCTCTGCCCATTTTCGTTGAAGAGGGTGTCGACGATTACAAAGCGATTCAGGCGATGCCTGGCGTGATGCGTATCCCGGAAAAACGTCTCGCCTATGAGATTGAACGCATCGCGAAAGCCGGTATCCGCTCGGTGATGACCTTTGGTATTTCACACCATACCGATGCTACCGGCAGCGATGCCTGGAATGAAAACGGTCTGGTGGCGCGGATGTCCCGCATCTGCAAAGAGACGGTACCGGAAATGATCGTCATGTCCGATACCTGTTTCTGTGAATACACCAGCCACGGTCACTGCGGTGTGCTGTGCGATCACGGCGTTGATAACGACGCGACGCTGATCAATCTTGGCAAGCAGGCGGTAGTGGCGGCCGCGGCGGGCGCGGACTTTATCGCCCCTTCTGCGGCGATGGATGGCCAGGTACAGGCGATTCGTCAGGCGCTGGACGCGGCGGGCTTCACTCAAACCGCGATCATGTCTTACTCGACTAAGTTCGCCTCATCGTTTTACGGTCCATTCCGTGAAGCAGCGGGAACGGCACTGAAAGGTGACCGTAAGACCTACCAGATGAATCCGATGAATCGCCGTGAAGCGATCCGTGAATCACTGATTGATGCGGCGGAAGGTGCAGATTCACTGATGGTGAAACCGGCAGGTGCCTATCTGGATATCCTGCGTGATATTCGTGAGCGCACTGAGCTGCCGCTGGCGGCCTACCAGGTGAGCGGTGAGTACGCCATGATTAAATTTGCCGCGCAGGCCGGTGCCATTGATGAACGTAATGTGGTATTGGAAAGCCTGGGTGCGATTAAACGTGCCGGTGCGGACCTGATTTTCAGTTATTTCGCGCTTGATCTCGCCGAACAAAAAGTGCTCTGATCCCCTCCTCAATAAGACAGTGAATTGAATCGCTTCGATCACTGTCTTTTTTCTTTGCCGTAAGGCACACATCAGAACCTGGCTTCACCAAAAAAATAAAGGGCTCTGCGATGAAAGCACCCGAGATCGCTGCCGATGAGGCACAACGTTTATCGCAGTTGCGTGCGTTGAACGTTATGAATACCCCTGCAGAAGAGCGTTTTGATCGTTTGACCCGTCTGGCACGCCGGCTGTTTGACGTTCCGATTGCGTTAGTCAGCCTGCTGGAAGCCGATCACCAGTGGTTTAAGTCGGCGCAGGGTTTTGAGCCCGCCGGATCGCCACGCAACATCTCCTTTTGCGGCCATGCCATCCTGCAGGATGAGATCATGATTGTGGAAGATGCCGCCACCGATGAGCGCTTTCATGACAATCCTCTGGTGACCGGCGAGCCGCACATTCGCTTCTACGCCGGCTGTCCGCTGCGGGCACCGGGTGGCGCGAAAATGGGCACGCTGTGCATCATTGGCCGTGAGCCGCGCCAGTTCGACGAAGAAGATCGGGCCACGCTGCGCGACCTGGCGGCGATGGCCGAAGCGGAACTGGTGGCGTTTCAGGCGGCCACCTGCGATGAGCTGACGCAGATTACCAATCGGCGTGGCTTTATGACGCTGGGCGAGATGGTGCTGAAAGAGTGCCGGATGAAGAACCGGCCCGCCTGTCTGACCTTTCTCGATCTGGATAAGTTTAAGCAGATTAATGACTCGCTCGGCCATCGTGAGGGCGACCGGGCGCTGATGGATTTTGCTGACGCGATGAAAGTGGTGTTTAAACATTCCGATCTGTTTGCCCGCTTAGGCGGCGATGAGTTCGTGGTGCTGTTTAACGGCCTGCAACAGCAGCAGACGGAAGCGCTGCTGCAGCAGTTTGCCCACTACTTAGCCCAGCAGTCGATCAGCCTGAACCGCCGTTACCATCTGCACTTCTCGTATGGCGTGGTGGAGTTTGATGCGGCCCATCCGCAGTCGCTGGAGCAGTTACTGCATGACAGCGACGAGCAAATGTACCGCAGTAAAAAGCAGAAGCGAGCGGTGCTGTAACGTCAGGCGCCATTGCGCCTGACCGGTTACACCTGAGGGGTTACTGTCGCGCCAGGTCGTCGAGCAGGGTCTGATTAAACTTCGCTGGCTCTTCCATCTGCGGCGCATGTCCCATTCCCGGGAATTCGATTAACCGCGCGCCCGGAATCCGCTTCGCCACCTCTTTACCCAGCACCGCGTAATCACCGAGCCGCGCTTTGACCGCCGCAGGTGCGATATCGCTGCCAATTGCGGTGGTGTCGGCAGTGCCGATCATCAGGGTGGTCGGCACCGTCAAATCGCCGAATTCATAAAACACCGGTTGCGTGAAAATCATGTCGTAAATCAGCGCTGAATTCCACGCCACTTTCTGGTGTCCTGGCCCGCTGTTCAGCCCGGCCAGCATATCGACCCATTTGTCATACTCCGGTTTCCAGCGACCGACATAATAGGTCTGCTGCTCATACTTCTTAATCCCTTCGGCACTCAGCTTGAGTTCGCGCTGATACCACTGATCGACGGACCGCCACGGCGCACCCTTAGCCTTCCAGTCTTCCAGCCCGATCGGGTTGACCAACACCAGCTTCCGGGTCTGCTCCGGATACATCAACGCATAGCGTGTCGCCAGCATTCCGCCGGTGGAGTGGCCAATAATCACCGCTTTTTCTACCCCCAGCTGCGCCAGCAGCTGATGGGTGTTCTCCGCCAGCTGCTGAAAACTGTACTGGTAATGCGCCGGTTTGGTTGAACTGCAGAAACCAATCTGGTCGGGCGCCACCACGCGATAGCCTTGCTGACTGAGTGCGCGAATCGTCTCTTCCCAGGTCGCACCACAGAAGTTTTTCCCGTGCATCAGCACCACGGTTTGTCCGTTGGCTTTTTGCGTCGGTTTCACATCCATGTAGCCCATGCTCAGCGGTTGCTGCTGAGAGGAAAAATTGAAATGTTGCAGAGGGTAAGGATAGTGAAATCCTTCCAGCTGCTCGCCGTAAACGTTGGCGGCGAGCGCCGGTGCCGTGCTGAGTAAGGTCAGCGAGGTGAGCAAGGCGGCAAGCGGTTTCTTCAACGCGTATGTCGGGCTCATCCAGGGTTCTCCAGGTTAAAGGTGAGGTGTAAGCCTGGCATGAAGTGCTGAAAAGTGTATTGATGGGCTGTGCGATGTTGATCATCCCCCTGCCGCTGAGACGTCTTATCACCGGTTAAACCCGCTTAAGCGAAACCGTTTAATTAATATTACGCATCCCGCTTATTCACACTACTTATTTCACTCACTTCATCAACATATCAATTACAAGTAAGCCATTTATATTATCAAATAGTTATTAAAACTGCTTTATCGGAGATAACGATTCATTTCCTGATAAAACTTTACGTAAGAAATGCGCAGAAAAAGATAAGTTATTTTAAACTGCCCCGAAGATAAAAAGGGGGATGTTATGAATGAGCGTAAATATAATGAAAGTGTGATCGTCTCTGTCACCGAGTGGATTGATAACAATCTCGATCAGCGGTTAAGCGTTGATGATATTGCGGAGAAAGCCGGATATTCAAAATGGTATTTACAGAAATTATTTGCCCGCTATCACAATGAAACGCTGGCGCGTTATATTCGCAAGCGCAAGCTGGCTGCCTGTGTCAATGATTTAAAAAATAGCCGTACGCCAATTATTAGCCTGGCGCTGAAATACCATTTTGAAAGCCAGCAATCTTTCACCCGCTCATTTAAACAGGTGATGGGATGTACGCCGAGCGTCTGCCGTCGGCGTCAGCTGGATGAGGCGACGTGCCAGCAGTTATCTGAGGCCGCCAATCCCTGTGCGCTATGCCGCTACGCTCAGCCTGAAACCCGTGAAAAAATCAGCAGCGGAATAAGCCAGAATATCACCTTATCCGCTCATCACTATGGTACGTCTGACTCAGCCCGTAGCCTGTGATGATCAGATATCGTCCGGTTGATAATATTGCACACCGATCTGAATTCGCTCACGGCCCTGCGTGACGCGATGACGATTGGTGTCGCGCAGCGAATAAACGCAGCCGCAATATTCCTGCTGATAAAAACTTTCGCGCTTGCTGATTTCAATCATCCGCGCCGATCCGCCGCCCTTACGCCAGTTAAATTCCCAGTAAAGCAGGTCAGGATAATGGGCCGCCGCACGCACTCCGCAATCATTAATCTGCTGCATATTCTTCCAGCGTGAAATACCCAGCGAACTGGTGATCACCGGAAAACCATTTTCATGGGCATACAAGGCAGTACGTTCAAAGCGCATATCAAAGCACATGGTACAACGCTCGCCGCGCTCCGGTTCCCATTCCATGCCGCGCGCCCGTTTAAACCAGTCATCACGGTCATAATCAGCATCCACAAACGGCACGCCAAATTTTTCTGCAAAACGAATATTCTCCTCTTTGCGCAGCTCATATTCTTTGAGCGGATGAATATTTGGGTTGTAGAAATAAATGGTGTAGTCAATGCCGGATGCCAGCATCGCTTCCATCACTTCACCGGAACAGGGGGCACAGCAGGAGTGCAAAAGGACTTTTTTGTGGCCGCCAGGTAAGGGCAGCGGCTGGCGCTGATAAGGCTGAGACATAAGCACCTTCAATCATTGGCTGAAAAACCGCAGTGTAATAGCGCACGCCACCGGTTGCAAAATTTCCCGGGCAGGCGGAGCTTTTGCCTATTTGTGCGCTGTTATCAGTCGGCGCGCTGACCGCCAGGCCGCGTGCCGCCGGGCTGCTGGCGCCGTTCCCGCCGATGGCCAGGCTGCGGATGTTTAAACTGTGACCGGTAACACACTGCCCTCGACTATGTTTACATAACATTAACAATATTGACAAAGTCACAGAGCAAGGAGAGAAGCATGGCTGCAGCAAAGAGATCGGGGGATCGTCAGAACCGCTTTACCTGGTTCGTCTGTTTTATGGCCGCGCTATCCGGCCTGTTATTTGGCCTGGATATTGGCGTGATTGCCGGCGCGCTGCCGTTTCTCGCCAAAGATTTGCAGATCACTAACCATCAGCAGGAGTGGGTAGTCAGTTCAATGATGTTTGGTGCCGCGCTGGGTGCGCTGGGTGCTGGCTGGATGTCATCAAAGCTGGGACGCAAGAAAAGCATGCTGGCCGGTGCCACGCTGTTCGTGATCGGTTCGCTGTGGTCGGCGTTTTCACCGGATGTCGAATCGCTGGTCTGCGCCCGGGTAATGCTGGGCCTGGCGGTCGGCATCGCCTCTTATACCGCCCCGCTCTATCTGGCCGAAATTGCGCCTGAGCGTATTCGCGGATCAATGATTTCGATGTATCAGCTGATGCTGACCACCGGCATCGTGGTGGCGTACCTCTCCGATACCGCCTTCAGCTATAGCGGTAACTGGCGCTGGATGCTGGGGATTATCGCTATTCCGGCAGTGATCCTGTTTGTCGGCGTGCTGTTTCTGCCTAACAGCCCACGCTGGCTGGCCGCGCACGGTCGCTTTAACGAGGCGCAGCGGGTGCTGGATCGGCTGCGCAACACCAGCGAACAGGCCCGCCAGGAGCTGGAAGAGATCCGTGAAAGCCTGCAGGTGAAGCAACGCGGCTGGTCACTGTTTCGTTCTAACAGCCATTTCCGTCGCGCCGTGTGGCTTGGCATGCTGTTGCAGATTATGCAGCAGTTCACCGGCATGAACGTGGTGATGTATTACGCGCCGAAAATCTTCAATATCGCCGGTTTCTCCAGCACCAGCGAGCAGATGTGGGGCACCGTTATCGTCGGCCTGGTCAATATGCTGGCGACGCTGATTGCCATTTTCCTGGTTGACCGCTGGGGACGTAAACCGATGCTCACCACCAGTTTTCTGGTGATGGCGATCGGCATGGGCGTGCTCGGGACATTACTGCATCTGGGCGTGGAGACTGACTTCCGCAAATATTTCGCCATTGCCATGCTGCTGATGTTTATCGTCGGTTTCGCGATGGCTGCCGGTCCGGTGATCTGGCTGTTGTGCTCAGAGATCCAGCCGCTGAAAGGGCGTGATTTCGGCATTACCGCCTCGACCACCACCAACTGGGTCGGTAACATGATTGTCGGTGCCACTTTCCTGACCATGCTCGATCAGCTGGGCAATGCCAACACTTTCTGGTTCTACGGGGCGCTCAATCTGCTGTTTATCGTGCTGACCATGCTGCTGGTGCCAGAGACCAAGCACGTGACGCTGGAGCATATCGAACGCAACCTGATGAAGGGCAAAGCCCTGCGTGATATCGGGGCGTAACCGCCCCGCAGAGGGTTACCATTGCAGCGTTTTACCGCTGTAATCAATGTAGTGATGACCGCCGCGGCCCTGCCAGGCGGTCAGTTGCCGGACAATACCCTCAGCGCTCTCCTCAACGGTTAACGGCGCAGCTTCACCGCCCATCTCGGTTTTTACCCAGCCCGGATGCAGCGTCACCAGCGTGCCGGCCTGGGCTTCAACCTCCTCAGCCAGCGACCGGCTCAGCATATTCAGCGCCGCTTTGCTGGCGGAATAGAGCGGCATGTCAGCGCGCGGGTTTTCGCTCAGGCTGGCCAGCTGTGATGAGGTGATCGCCAGCACTCCCTTCTGCTTGCTAAGTAGCGGCAGCAAAATTTCGGCACTGCGTACCGGTGCCACCGCATTGGTCAGAAACAGCTGAGCCAGCTCCTGCGCCTCACTTTGCGCCAGCGTCTGGTGCGCCGGACCAAAAATCCCGGCGTTAATCAGAATCGCATCAAACATCTGTCCGGCGAGCTGGCCTGCCAGCTGCTGCACTGCCGACGATTCGGTCATATCCAGCGCATGCCACGTGACGCCCGGCTGTTCTCCCTGCGCCGGGATGCCGCTGCGATGCGTGGCGGTCACCTGCCAGCCCTGGGCGGCAAACGCCTGCACCACCGCCAGTCCAATACCGCGTGATGCGCCGATCACTAATGCTTTACCTTGCTGAGCCATATTGATTCCTCATTGATGATGTCATCTATCAGCTTAACGGCAAATCCGCCCTGCCAGCAGCCGCAGGTGCTATTTCGTCCGGCAACCGCACAACCGGTAAAATGCGCCCGGCGAGCAGGTAAACCGGCCAGGCACTTTTCCCTGATGGTTTCCCATCAATATTTCGCTTTATCTTTTACTTTTAACCGGTTAGAAGATATCGATTGAGTGGCAGGCTGCGCGACGTTCGCCCGCTTTTTTCACGTGGAGTCTGAATGAAAAAGCTCACCTTAGACACGGTGGCAAAAATGGCCGGCGTCGGCATCGCGACGGTTGATCGGGTGCTGAATGAACGTGGCGGCGTGTCGCTGGAAACCACCCGCAAAGTGCTGAAAGCAGCACGCGAAGTCGGCCTGAAGCGCCTGCTGCCGGAGGAGTATCAGCATCCGTGGCAAATAGAAGTGTTCCTCAGCAACAACGGTTCTTCGTTTTTCCAGCAGCTGACCGCCCACTTCAGCGACGTCGCCAGCCAGCTCGGCTATCGCCGTCTTAAGCTGCACAAAACCCTGGTGACCGAAGCGCAGCCCGAAAAACTGGCGCAGAGCATTATTGCCCGCAGCGCCAATCGTGACGGCATCATTGTTTTCGCCCACGATTCGCCACCGATCTATCGCGCGCTGGCGCTGTGTCGCAGCCGTAACGTGCCGGTGATCACCATCGTGACCGATTTGCCCGCCGCCGATCGCCTGTGCCATGTCGGTATCGACCAGTATCAGGCGGGACGGACAGCCGGTTTGCTGATGAGTAAAACCAGCCATCAGCCCGGCGATATCGTGATGGTCAGCGGCCGTTTCGATTACCAGGCACACCGGCAGCGCATCGCCGGTTTCCGCGAAGTGATGAGCCAGCGCGCACCGCAACGTCACCTGCGTGAAGTGCTGCTTGGTCAGGACGACCGCGGCACCATCCGCAGCCTGCTGGCGCGTAATCTGACCCAGTCGCAGGCGATTGCGGGCGTCTACAATACCGGCATGGGCAATACTGACGTCAGCGAAACGCTGCGCGCCCATCAGCTGCTGGGCCGCTGTACTTACATTACCCACGAGCTTTATTCAGTGACCCGTCAGCTGCTGCTGAATGATGAAGTGGCGTTTACCCTCGATCAGCACGCCCGGCAGCACGCCCGGTTGTCGATTGACCTGCTGCTGCGGCATCTGGAAACCGGTTATCAGCCGGATGTCTATCAGCAGGGTAAAGTCGCGTTCCGGCTGTTTACGGCGGAGAATATGGTGTAACCCCTCACGCATTAAGGGGCCAGCACAAAGGTTACTGCGGCGGCTCCCGGCTCTCATCATCCGGACTCTGGCCGTCATCGCTGCCCTGGCTCTTCTCGACTTCCTGCGGATGACCCATCGACAGTGCAGTGGCGCTGGCCGGGTCAAACAGCGACAGGCTTTCAATCTGATCGACCATAATCACTTTACGAAATGACATCGCGTCTTTGGGCGTGGAATCCAGCGTGATGCCGTGCTCGGCGTACCACTTGCTGTAGTTATGCTCTACCGCCAGCTTCAGCGTTTTGCTGTCGCGATAGCCGCTGAGCATCGGGATCAGGACGATATTTTTGGTGCTCTCATACTCAAAGGTCGAGGCGTGCACCATCCCGATGTAGATGCGGCGCGACTTGAGCGTAATCCACGCCAGTTCACCCTCTTCCATGCACTGAAACAGCAGCTGCTCAACGCCATTCGAGCGCGACAGTTGCTGATAGAGATCTTTACGCCCGGAGACGTTAAGTCGTGCACTGCCCGCCCAGTTCGAACGATACAGGCAAAACAAAATGGCAAACGCCAGCATGATCACAATCGGTGCCTGGATGCCGAGGAAGCTCCAGTTCATAAACTCCATCTGCCATTTGAGATGGACGCCCGGGATCATCTGTACCGCATTGGCGATAGCAGAGATAGCGAGCAGCAGTAACCAGACAATGCCGGTGGCAAACACGCCCTGCAAAACAAAAATACAGCCGTATAAGGCAACCAGAAAATAGACATCCCAGCCCGACGAGCGGCGGATTTTAAAGCGGCTATTCAAATCGCGGCTGGTGTACCAGTAACCACTGACCATTAACACCATGAATATTGCGGTACCCACCTCAGACTCCCTTTAACGTATTCACATGGCGGGCAAAATCTTCGTGCACTTCTTCACTAAGGGTGTTGACCGAGATATTGCCGTTCTCGTCAATGATGATGCGTTCACCTTCAGCGATGGAGTCGTTGATGTCCTGGCGGGACATGATCTGCAGAAATTTCTCGGGACTGGCAAACAGCGATTTAACAAATTTGAACATGGCGATCCACTTATCGGGTTTAAAAGAGAAAGTATGTGACCGAAACGGCACTCTCGCCTGGTTAATTTCAGGTGAAATTTCTTAAAATCAATTAATTAGCGAAGCGGTTAGTGTTCATCTCTGGCCGCATTTTGCTGAAATAGCCAACATAACCAGTAGATTGGCGGTGTCGTCTGCCCTTTTTCAGCGTAGCAGTCTGTGACCGGGCGTCATCCCTTCCTCGCCGGTTAGCGCTAAGCTCAATCTTTGTCAGCTTACTGTCACCCCTGTATTGAGGAAGATTCAGATGAAACAACGCACGTTAGGTCGTACCGGTCAGCGCGTCTCCGAAATTGGCTTTGGCGCATGGGCGATTGGCGGGACCTGGGGAGAAGTCAGCCAGCAGGATGCCGAGGCCGCGCTGCACGCTGCCCTGGATGCCGGCATAACCTTTATTGATACTGCCGATGTGTATGGTGACGGCCGCTCTGAAAAGATTATCGCCGGGGTGCTGAATCAGCGCGGCGGTGAGCGCCCGTTTGTGGCAACCAAGCTGGGCCGGCGGCTGTCGCCGCACGTGGCGGACGGTTATAACGCCAGCAACCTCAATGCGTTTGTCGACCGCTCGCGCGAGAATCTGCAAACCGGGACGCTGGATTTAGTGCAGCTTCACTGCCCGCCAACCGAGGTTTATTACAATCCGGAGGTGTTTGCAGTGATGGATGAGATGGTTGCCGCCGGGAAAATTCGCCATTACGGCGTGTCGGTAGAAAAAGTCGAAGAGGGGCTGAAGGCGCTGGAATTTCCCAACGTCTCATCCATTCAGCTGATCTACAACATCTTCCGCCAGCGTCCGGCGGAACTGCTGCTGCGAGAGGCAAAACGGCGTAATGTCGGGATTATCGCCCGCGTCCCGCTGGCATCAGGCTTGCTGACCGGGAAAATGGGCCCGGACAGCCAGTTTGCCGCCGACGATCACCGCGCCTTCAACCGCAATGGCGAAGCCTTTGATAAGGGTGAAACCTTTTCCGGCGTACCGTATGAGGTGGCGCTGGAGGCGGTAGAGGAGATTCGTCGTTACGTGCCGGGCGACATCAGCATGGCGATGCTGGCGCTGCGCTGGATCCTGATGAACGACGATGTCAGCGTGGTGATCCCCGGCGCGAAAAATCGCCAGCAGGCTGAAGACAATGCCCGCGCCAGCAGCGTTGACGCGCTGTCTGACGAGACCATGGCGGCGCTGAAGCAGATTTATCAGGCGAAGATCGCCCCTTACGTGCATCAGCGCTGGTAGTCGCGCGATTTACAACGCCTGGGCGCACGCCCAGGCGGAACTCCACGCCCACTGGAAGTTATATCCCCCCAGCCAGCCGGTCACATCCACCACTTCACCAATGAAATAGAGGCCCGGTACCGTCCGTGCTTCCATGGTTTTCGAAGAGAGCTGGGTGGTATCCACGCCGCCCAGCGTCACTTCAGCAGTGCGATAGCCTTCGGTTCCGTTTGGCTGAATACGCCAGGCGTGCAGCGTCTGCACCAGCTCCGCCTGCTGCTTGCTGTTGAGCTGCTTCAGGGTGATATCGGGCACCACCTTCAGCGTTTGCAGCACCTCCACCAGCCGTTTCGGCAGAATTTTTGCCAGGCTGTTCTTCAGGCTGAGGTTCGGATGCGCCTCACGCTGAACGGTCAGAAAGGCGTCGAGCGGCGTGGCAGGCGACAGATCGATAGTGACGAACTCACCCGGCAGCCAGTAGCTGGAGATCTGCAACACCGCCGGGCCAGAGATTCCCCGATGGGTAAACAGCATCGCCTCTTTAAAGCGGGTGCCATCCTGCGCGTCGATGGTGGTCTCCAGGGCCACGCCGGACAAAGTCTGTAGCTGTTCCAGCAGCGGCTTATGCAGGGTAAACGGCACCAGCGCAGCACGCGTCGGGAAGACGGTCAGACCAAACTGTTCAGCAATCTTATAGCCAAACGGCGATGCGCCCAGGCCGGGCATCGACAGACCGCCACTGGCGATGACCAGTTTTTCCGCCTGAACCGTGCTGCCGTTGAGTTGCAGGGTGTAGCCGCTGTCGTCACGCGTCACGCTCAGCACTTCACTGCGTAACCGCAGCGTCACCTGGCCCTTTTCGCACTCGGCCAGCAGCAGATCGACAATCTGCTGAGCGGAATCATCACAAAACAGCTGGCCAAGGGTTTTCTCATGCCAGGCTATCTGGTGACGATTGACCAGATCGATAAAATCCCACTGGGTATAACGCGCCAGCGCCGACTTACAGAAATGAGGGTTATGTGACAGATAGGCCGCCGGTTCAGTGTAGAGATTGGTGAAGTTGCAGCGCCCTCCGCCCGACATCAGGATCTTACGTCCCGGCTTTTTGCCGTTATCCAGCAGCAATACGCGACGCCCGCGCTGTCCGGCCTGGGCGGCACAGAACAGCCCTGCGGCCCCGGCACCAATGATGATAACGTCAAACTGTTCCACGGCGGTTTACTCACTTAATCGGAAAGGCGCAGATTGTAGTGATCTGCTCACTGAGACGCCAGCGTCAAAAATTTGCCGTAAATGTGTCATAATGTAACTGACTAATATCTGGGCCTTTTTCCCCCTTTAACCCGGCTACGTTACTGCTAAAGGTCAAATTAAGGCTATATTTTCCTTTCCCATACAGCACGTTGTCGCGGATAATGCGCCGCGTTCATGTCCTCCAAAAATGGCGTAACGTTTATGCTACATCTGTTTGCTGGTCTAGACCTCAGTACTGGCCTGTTATTGGTTCTTGCCCTGCTGTTTGTATTGTTTTACGAAGCAATCAACGGCTTCCACGACACGGCCAACGCAGTTGCGACGGTCATCTATACGCGTGCCATGCGTGCCCAGCTTGCTGTGGTTATGGCAGGCGTCTTTAACTTTTTTGGCGTGCTACTCGGTGGATTGAGTGTCGCCTATGCCATTGTTCATATGCTCCCCACCGATCTGTTATTAAATGTTGGATCGGCTCACGGTCTCGCCATGGTGTTTTCTATGCTGCTGGCGGCGATTATCTGGAATCTCGGCACCTGGTATCTGGGTCTGCCGGCATCCAGCTCCCATACCCTGATCGGCGCCATTATTGGTATCGGTCTGACCAACGCCCTGATGACCGGTACCTCGGTGGTTGATGCACTCAACATCCCGAAAGTGCTGAACATCTTCCTGTCTCTGATCCTGTCGCCGATTGTCGGCCTGGCGATCGCCGGTGGCCTGATCTTTATTCTGCGTCGTTACTGGAGCAGCACCAAAAAGCGTGCCCGCATCCATATGACGCCAGCCGACCGCGAAAAGATCGACGGCAAGAAAAAGCCGCCGTTCTGGACCCGCATCGCCCTGATTGTTTCAGCGATCGGCGTCAGCTATTCGCATGGCGCGAATGACGGCCAGAAAGGCATCGGTCTGATTATGCTGGTGTTGATCGGCGTGGCTCCGGCCGGCTTCGTGGTAAACATGAATGCCTCGGGCTACGACATCACCCGGACCCGCGATGCGGTCAATCATCTGGAGCAGTATTATCAGCAGCACAACGCTTCGCTGACGCATATCATCCAGATGGCGCCGCCTAAGCTGCCGACGCCGGAAGAAGTGCCATCAACCAGCCCGCAGGAGTTCCACTGTGACAGCGCCCGCGCGTTACAGGCGGTTCAGCGCGCACAGGTGCTGCTGAATAATCTGCAAAGTTACGATCAGCTGACGGTGGATCAGCGCGGCCAGATGCGTCGCCTGCTGCTGTGTATCTCAGATACGGCGGACAAAGCGGCCAAGCTGCCGGAAACCACCCCGGACGATCAGCGCTTCCTCAATAAGCTGAAAGGCGATCTGCTTGGCACCATCGAGTATGCGCCGGTCTGGATTATCGTTGCGGTTGCGTTAGCGCTCGGCACCGGCACCATGATTGGCTGGCGTCGTGTTGCCACCACCATTGGTGAGAAGATTGGTAAAAAAGGCATGACCTATGCACAGGGAATGTCAGCCCAGGTCACGGCAGCGCTCTCTATCGGCGTCGCCAGCTATACCGGAATGCCGGTTTCGACCACCCACATCCTCTCTTCGTCAGTCGCCGGTACCATGCTGGTTGACGGCGGCGGATTGCAGAGCCGGACCATCAAAAACATCGCCATGGCGTGGATCTTCACGCTGCCGGTATGTATTGTGCTGTCAGGTTCGCTCTACTGGATTGCCTTAAAACTGGTGTAATGCCAGCGAGATCAGAGGGCGACGCAAGTCGCCCTTTTTAATGCCAGATCGCCATCGCCACCAGGCTGATCACCACCAGTCCGCACAGCGCGCTGGTCAGCATAAACTGTCCCCTTACCCGCTCGCAGCGACGAATAAATTCGTCATCATGATGATCAAGATAGCGTTTCGCCCAGATATAGGTCACCAGTCGCACCTGTTTGCTGGGCTGGCCGTGAGAGGTGAAAAAGCCCGCCCCGTCGACATACTGATACAGCAGCGGATCGCAACCGCGTAATACCGCCAGCAACGCACGCAGAGAAGAAAAATAGCGCGCCATATTCACAATACACACCACACAAAGAGCCCAAAAAAGCGCAATAGTACTGATCATATTCTCCCCTCCTGGCTGGAGCCGCAGGAACAGACGCAGCGGGAAAACGCTGAGCACGCCCACAGAAATAGCCAACCTCTGAATCACCCAACTGCGATAGTGTTCTGAACGCCTGGGCGGTAACAAACCAGACCGCCTTTTTTCAGTGTAGGAGAAATGTTTAAATTTTTTCCAGCGATGAATTTCGTTTGGCGCGAGTAAAATTACCGCATCGTTGATCTTATTCACAAGCCAGGCGGCAACGGCAGCATTTGCCCGCAGAGAAGGCTATACTCAGAGACATAACAACATGACCACCTGCACCGCAGGTACACACTTTGGTGGCGCTCATCGCCCGCTCGCGCAAAGGATTTCGCTAAGCTGTGACGCGGCAGGAACCCCGGATGCCATCCTTAATCTCGTGAAAGGAGTTTTATCATGGCTTATAAACATATCCTGATTGCAGTAGACCTTTCTCCCGAAAGTCAGTTACTGGTGGATAAAGCCGTTTCGCTGGCCCGCCCTTACGATGCCAAAATTTCCCTGATTCACGTCGATGTGAATTATTCCGATCTCTACACCGGCCTGATTGATGTCAACCTGGGCGATATGCAGAAGCGTATTTCTGAAGAGACGCACTCTGCGCTGAAAGGTCTGTCTGATTCCGCGGGCTACCCGATCAGTGAAACCCTGAGCGGCAGCGGCGATCTCGGCCAGGTGCTGGTGGATGCGATTAAAAAGTATGACGTCGATCTGGTGGTGTGTGGTCATCATCAGGACTTCTGGAGCAAGCTGATGTCGTCGGCGCGCCAGTTGATCAACACCGTACATATCGACATGCTGATTGTGCCGCTACGCGATGAAGATGAAGCCTGAGTGACGTGCAGGACCCGTAAAGCCGGCTGATTGCCGGCTTTTTTATCGGGTTAACTGACCAGTGGGGGATAGATATCGAAGCGATGGCTTTTGGTCACCACCGCCGCCTGGGTAACCACGCCTGCCAGCGGCGGCGCATAGTCGGGCCGCTTCACCACGATCCGCTTCTTTGCCAGCCGACGGGCCGGTTCCAGCAGCGCGTCAGCATCCTCATCGGGACCCACCAGCGACTGAAATACCCGCATCTCTTTTTTCACCATCGCGCTTTTCTGCCGGTGAGGATACATCGGATCGAGATAGACCACGTCCGGCTGCGGGGTGATATCGCTCAGCGCCTCGGCGCTGGCGGCGTGAATCAGCGTCAGGCGCTGACGCAGCCAGCCGCCGATTTCCGCATCCTGATAGCCGCGCTGTAAACCGTCTTCCAGCAGCGCTGCCACCACCGGATGGCGCTCCAGCATCCGCACCCGGCAGCCCAGTGCCGCCAGGACAAAGGCATCACGCCCGAGTCCGGCCGTGGCATCCACCACATCCGGCAGATAGTCGCCTTTAATGCCCACCGCTTTTGCCACGGCTTCACCGCGACCGCCGCCAAAGCGACGACGGTGCGCCATTGCACCTGAGACAAAATCGACAAAGATGCCGCCCAGCTTCGGCTCATCCCGCTTACGCAGCTCAAGATGCGTCGGGGTTTGTACCAGCGCCAGCAAGGCATTTTCGTCGTGCTCCAGCTGCCAGCGCTGCGCTAAACGTGATAAGGCGCCGTCTCCGGCGCCTGATTCATCGAGCAAACAGATTTTCACGTAACGACTTATCCCTGAATGCCGTAATGTTCCAGCATGGCGTCGAGCTGCGGTTCACGGCCGCGGAAGCGTTTGAACAGCTCCATCGGCTCTTCGGAACCGCCACGCGTCAGGATATTGTCGAGGAACGACTGGCCGGTTTCGCGATTGAAAATGCCCTCTTCTTCAAAGCGTGAATAGGCATCTGCCGCCAGTACATCCGCCCACAGGTAGCTGTAGTAACCGGCCGCATAGCCACCGGCGAAGATGTGGCTGAAGGCGTGCGGGAAACGGCCCCATTCCGGGCTCGGCACCACCGCAACGCGGCTTTTCACTTCGCGCAGCGTCTCAAGAATCCGGGCGCCTTTAGCCGGGTCAAATTCGGTATGCAGACGGAAGTCGAACAGGCCGAACTCCAGCTGGCGCAGGATGAACAGCGCCGCCTGGTAGTTCTTGGCCGCCAGCATTTTATCCAGCAACGCCTTCGGCAGCGGCTCACCGGTCTCGTAGTGGCCAGAGATGAACGCCAGCGCATCCGGCTCCCAGCACCAGTTTTCCATAAACTGGCTTGGTAATTCGACCGCATCCCACGGCACCCCGCTGATGCCGGAAACGCCAGGCACTTCAATCCGGGTCAGCATGTGATGCAGGCCGTGACCAAACTCATGGAACAGGGTGATCACTTCGTCGTGGGTGAACAGCGCCGGTTTGCCCTGCACCGGGCGGTTAAAGTTACAGGTCAGGTAGGCGACCGGCTTTTGCAGGCTGCCATCGGCTTTACGCATCTGACCGACGCAGTCATCCATCCAGGCTCCGCCGCGTTTGTGTTCACGCGCATACAGGTCCAGATAGAAACTGCCGCGCAGTTCGCCGGTTTCATCGAACAGATCGAAGAACTTCACGTCAGGATGATAAACTTCCACATCGGTACGCTGTTTTGCCGTGATGCCGTAAATACGCTTAACCACTTCGAACAGGCCAGCCACCGCACGGGATTCCGGGAAGTAAGGACGCAGCTGTTCATCGCTGATGGTGTAGAGGTGCTGCTTCTGTTTTTCACCGTAATAGGTGAGATCCCACGGATTAAGCTCGGTCACGCCGTGCTCTTTTTGCGCGAAAGCGCGCAGCTGCTCCAGCTCTTTTTCACCCTGCGGACGGGCGCGCTCCGCCAGATCGTTAAGGAAGTCGATAACCTGAGACGGGCTTTGCGCCATCTTAGTCGCCAGCGATTTATCGGCGTAGGAGTCAAAGCCCAGCAGTTGCGCCAGTTCATGACGCAGCGCCAGTTCTTCCGCCATGATCGGGCCGTTATCCCATTTACCCGCATTCGGCCCCTGATCGGATGCGCGGGTCGCGTAGGCGCGATACATCTCTTCGCGCAGCGCGGCGTTATCGCAGTAGGTCATCACGGGCAGATAGCTGGGGATATCCAGCGTCAGCAGCCAGCCTTCCTGACCTTTGGCTTCCGCCTGGGCTTTGGCCGCAGCCATCGCGCTTTCCGGCATCCCTGCCAGATCGTTTTCATCGGTGATCAGCTTGCTCCAGCCCATGGTGGCATCAAGCACGTTGTTGCTGTAAGCCGATCCCAGTTCGGAGAGGCGGGCAGCAATTTCGCCGTAGCGCTGCTGTTTATCTTTCGCCAGGCCGATACCGGAGAGTTCGAAATCACGCAGCGCGTTATCGACCGCTTTCTTCTGCGCCAGATCCAGCGCGGCGTACTGGTCACCCTCTTTCAGGTTGCGGTACGCCTGATACAGGCCTTCATGCTGGCCGACCCAGGTGCTGTATTCAGACAGCAGCGGCAGCGTCTGCTCATAGGCTTCACG
Source organism: Pantoea brenneri (assembly GCF_038594305.1). NCBI lineage: Bacteria > Pseudomonadati > Pseudomonadota > Gammaproteobacteria > Enterobacterales > Erwiniaceae > Pantoea > Pantoea brenneri. The sequence continues at coordinate 164,886 of NZ_JBCGBG010000005.1, forward strand.
CAGTTCCGGGCTGTTTTTAACCGAGTTCAGATGACTGACCGGAGAGAAAATGCGGCTCAGACGGTCATCGCTCTCCGCCAGCGGCTGAACCAGGTTGTCCCAGCTATAGGGTGCGCCTTGCGCCACCACTTTTTCGACCATCGCGCGGCAGTCATTCAGGACTTCCGTAACGGCAGGAACCACATGTTCAGGCTGGATGGCAGAAAAAGGGGGAAGCGTAAAAGATGTCAGTAGCGGATTGGTCATAGCGCAGTCCTTTATTGATGTGTGGGGCGCGATGGGTCGCGCAACGCAATCTAAGTAACATGCGGCTAAGTGTAGCGAAAATCAATGGGGCCTGGCTTCGCTGCGGAAGAAACGAGCGGAATGCGATCGCCGATCGACCGGCAGAATTTGCGTTGCATCAAAGCGCAGCCGCTGCGGTTAGGGTGTAATGCCGCCGTTGCGACAGCTGCCGGCTTTTCACCTGCAGCGTGCGGCCCCGGCGGGATTAGTTATCATGCTTTCGACCCATCGGCGGGACATCCCTGATATAATCGCCCGCTTAATGGTTCTCATGCTGTTCCTGCGTCGGTTGCTGTGCGTCGTTCTGTGGGTAATACGTGAGGTAATAATTGGTATAAATTGATTTTCCATCAATTAAAACCTTATACATTCAACAGGATAAACAATGCTGAGTTATCGCCATAGCTTCCATGCTGGCAACCACGCTGACGTGCTGAAGCACACCGTACTGAGCCTGATCATCACCGCACTGAAAGAGAAAGAGAAACCGTTCTTTTATCTCGATACCCACGCGGGTGCCGGACGTTATCTGCTGAGCGGTGAACACGCTGAGCGCACCGGCGAATATCTGGAAGGTATCGCCCGCATCTGGCAGCAGCCGGACGCGCCAGCCCTGCTGCAACCCTACTTCGACGCCATCCGTGCGCTCAACCGTAACGGGACGCTGCGTTATTACCCGGGTTCGCCGCTGATTGCCCGCCATCTGCTGCGTGAAGATGACCGTCTGCAAATGACCGAACTGCACTCCAGTGACTATCCGCTGCTGCGTAACGAGTTCAGTAAAGATAGCCGCGCCCGCGTAGAACGCGGTGACGGCTATCAGCAGTTAAAAGCCAAACTGCCGCCGCCATCCCGTCGCGGTCTGGTTCTGATCGATCCGCCGTATGAGATGAAAAGCGATTATCAGGCGGTGGTGAAAGGGATTCAGGAAGGCCATAAGCGATTCGGTACCGGCGTCTTCGCGCTGTGGTATCCGGTGGTGTTGCGCCAGCAGATCAAGCATATGCTGCGCGATCTGGAAGCGACCGGCATTCGCAATATTCTGCAGATCGAACTGGCCGCCCGTCCCGACAGCGACCAGCGCGGCATGACCGCATCCGGCATGATTGTGATCAATCCGCCGTGGAAGCTGGCTGCCCAGATGAACGAGCTGCTGCCGTGGCTGCATAAAAAACTGGTTCCGGCTGGCACCGGCCACTTTGTGGTCAACCAGATCGTACCCGAATAACTCTCTTCTCCTTTTACGCCGCACACTGCCGGTGCTGCGGCGTGGTACTGCAGGTCTGTCACCATGTGGATCATATTGGCTGGCGCGCTAGCCGCGCTGCAACCGGCCCGGCGGCTGGCACTATTATTACTTGCGCTCGCCACGCTGCTGGGGTTTTATCAGGACGTACTGGCGTGGCCCGCGCTGCTGCTGTTCGCGGTCACCGCCGGCGTGGTGGCATGCCGTATTTACGATCGTGACCATCATCGGCGGCAAATGCTGACTGAAGCGGTGCTGGTGCTGATCGCCATCGGGTTATTCCTCCATCTGTTTCCGGGTTTTGATAATCCACGCAAACTTGATGACGTGCAGGTCGGCGCCCGCAGTGTGGCTTTCGGCTTCTCGTTTAATTTCGATAAAGCGCTGATCCCCTTTGTGCTGCTGGCCTGTCTGCCGACGCTGTTTCGCGCCCCGGCCAGCCCGCCGCGTTATAAGCTGCTGGCCGCGCTGGCGCTGATCGCCGCCGTTCCGCTGCTGTTATACAGTGCCGTATTACTGGGTGGATTAGCGTTTGAACCGCACTTCCCGGCCTGGCTTGGCACCTTTATGCTCGCCAATCTGTTCTTTGTATCGCTGGCGGAAGAGGCGCTGTTTCGTGGTTATCTGCAGCAGAAATTAACGCTGGCACTGGGCGGCATACCCGCGCTGTTGCTGAGTGCGCTGCTGTTTGGTCTGGTGCATCTGAGCGGCGGTCTGTTGCTGGTGATCTTCGCGACCCTCGCCGGGCTGCTGTATGGGCTGGCGTGGCACTGGAGCGGCCGGTTATGGATTTCGACCGCCCTGCACTTTGCCCTCAACATCACCCATTTACTGCTTTTCACTTATCCCGCACTGCATCATTAAAGAGTAAACACCGCCAGATCATAGGCCAGCTCGGTAGCGGGGAAAATGGTCTGGCATTCAGCCAGCAAGCGGGGCATATCTTTCGCCAGATAGCGTGAACTGAAGTGCGTGGCGATCAGCCGTTTTGCGCCGGCGCGCTTCGCCACTTCCGCCGCCTGTAAGGTGGTCGAATGGCCACGTCCGTTGGCTTTCTCAATCATCGCCGCTTCCAGCGTGGTTTCATGCACCATCAGATCAACGTCCGCCGCCAGCTGTAATGCCACCTCAGTTGGCGCGGTATCACCAAAAATCGCCAGCGTTTTACCTTTAATCGCCGGCCCCAGATAGTCCGCGCCATTGATTACCCGGCCATCCTCCAGCGTCACGGTTTCGCCCTGCTTCAACTGTTGATACCACGGACCACGCGGTACGCCTTCGGCCTTCAGGCGCGGCGCATCGAGAAAACCCGGCTTATCGTGCTGCTCAATCCGATAACCCAGACATTCCAGCGTATGATTCAGCGGCCAGGCACTGATGCGGAACTCACCGTCATCCAGCGTCCAGCCCGCCTCAATCTCAACAATAGTCAGCGGATAATCAGTGTAAGAGCCACTGATCGACAGCGCGGTTTCAAGGAAGACTTTTAAACCTTTGGGGCCATACACGGTCATCGGCGTGGTCAGCCCGGCCATAGAACGGCTGGTGAGTAAGCCTGGCAGCCCGAAAATATGGTCGCCATGTAAATGGGTGATGAAGATCTTATCCAGCTTGCCCGGTTTCAGGTCGGAACGCATGAACTGTAGCTGGGTCCCTTCGCCGCAGTCGAACAGCCAGCTTTCGCCACTCTGCGCCCGGGTAAAGGCGATGGCGGTCACGTTACGCTGCAGGCTGGGCGCACCGCCGCCGGTGCCGAGAAAAGTAAGGTGCATTGTATGCTTCCCTGTCAGTGTGAGAAAAAACAGAACCCTATTACAATCATAGGCGCAAACTTTGCGTCAATTCGACCCGCAGCGTTACACTCTATGCCAATTTTTCATGCAACCGGATGGATACTTCAATGACCCGACATTTCGACTATCTCGCCATCGGCGGCGGCAGCGGCGGCATCGCCTCGATCAACCGTGCGGCCATGTATGGCCAGAAATGCGCCCTGATTGAAGCCAAAGAACTGGGTGGCACCTGCGTTAACGTAGGCTGCGTGCCGAAGAAAATCATGTGGCATGCTGCGCAAATTGCCGAAGCTATCCATCTGTACGGGCCGGATTACGGCTTCGATACCACCGTTAACCGCTTCGACTGGGCCACGCTGGTCAAAAACCGCAGCGCCTATATCGATCGTATCCACACCTCTTACGACAACGTGCTGGGTAAAAACAAGGTTGAAGTGATCAAAGGCTTCGCCCGTTTTGTCGATGCGCACAGCGTCGAAGTGAACGGCGAGATCATCACCGCTAACCACATTCTGATTGCCACCGGTGGCCGTCCCAGCCATCCGTCGATTCCGGGCGCTGAGTACGGGATTGATTCCGACGGTTTCTTTGAGCTGGACGCGCTGCCGAAGCGTACTGCGGTCGTCGGCGCGGGTTATATCGCCGTTGAGCTGGCGGGCGTGGTGAATGCGCTGGGATCGGAAACCCACCTGTTTGTGCGCAGGCATGCTCCGCTGCGCAGCTTCGACCCGCTGATCACCGACACGCTGGTTGAAGTGATGAACAGCGAAGGCCCGACGCTGCATACCGAAGCGATCCCGAAAGCGGTAATCAAAAACGACGATGGCAGCCTGACGCTGCAGCTGGAAAACGGCAGCGACTTCACGGTGGATTGCCTGGTATGGGCGATTGGCCGTGAACCGGCCAATGACAGCCTGAACATTGCGGCGGCGGGCGTAGCGCTGGACGAGAAAGGCTACATTAAGGTCGATAAATTCCAGAACACCAACGTGTCAGGCGTTTATGCGGTCGGTGACAACACCGGTGCGGTAGAACTGACGCCGGTGGCGGTGGCAGCCGGCCGTCGCCTGTCTGAGCGCCTGTTTAACAACAAGCCGGACGAGCATCTCGACTACAGCAACATTCCGACCGTGGTCTTCAGCCATCCGCCGATTGGCACCGTCGGTCTGACCGAACCGCAGGCGCGGGAACAGTATGGCGACGACCAGGTGAAAGTGTATAAATCGGCGTTCACCGCCATGTACACCGCCGTCACCCAGCATCGCCAGCCGTGCCGGATGAAGCTGGTCTGTGTCGGTGCCGAGGAGAAAATCGTCGGTATTCACGGTATCGGATTTGGCATGGATGAGATGCTGCAGGGCTTCGCGGTGGCACTGAAGATGGGGGCCACCAAAAAAGACTTCGACAATACCGTAGCGATTCACCCGACGGCAGCGGAAGAGTTCGTCACCATGCGCTAAGCCGCCACGGCGGTGTGCTTCTGACAGGCGACTCCGGTCGCCTGTTTTTTTTGCCTGCGACAGGCATAGCGGTGCAGGCCTGCACCGCTATGGGGCAATTCAGCTCACGCGATCCAGCCAGCGCACATAGGCCTGATCCCATAACGCCGCGGGCGTCCCGGCCTTGCCAAGCCCGAAACCGTGACCGCCTTTACTGATCTGAATCAGCTCGACCGGCACGCGATTGCGGCGACAGGTGTCGTGCATCAGTTCGGTGTTAAACGGATTCGAGGTGTGGTCATCTTCAGCCTGCGCCAGAAAGGTCGGCGGATACTGGCGGGTGACGTAATTCTGTACCGACCAGTTCGCTTCATCCTGTGGCGTGGCGTTTTTGCCAACCATCATCAGATGGGTATTGGTGTGCTGGTAGGGGGCTTCCAGCGTAATCACCGGATAGATCAGGCCAACGCTGTCGACTTTTGGCACCACCTCATCCAGCGGATCGATGGCCGGGTAAGATTCAAAGTTAGGGCGCGCGGCCGCCATGCCCAGCAGGTGTCCCCCGGCCGAGAAGCCCAGCACGTGGACCTTACGCTCAAACGAGCGCACCAGCCGAATCGCGCGCTGTGCATCCTGCAGCGGGGCAAGCCGGCCGGCCTGCCACTTCTCATGCGGCAGGCGGTAGCTAAGCACATAGGCGGTGTAGCCGTTGGCATTCAGCCAGCGCGCCACCGGCCAGGCTTCGCGTCCCATGCCAATCCAGCGGTAGCCGCCGCCGGCAGCAATCAGCACCGCCTCACCGTTAGGATTTTCCGGTTTAAAGCGCTGAATCGCCGGGCTGACAATATTCGACCACGAGCCGCTGGCATTAACATGAAGTTCGCCCGATGGGCCGCCGCCGCCGGGCGGATCATCCGGCCAGAGAGGAATAATGTCATCGCGGGCAAATAATTTGCCGGTGGTCATGGAGAGCCCAAGCGCTCCCGTGCCGAGAATAAAGCGTCGACGCGTAATCATGATGCCTGTTAAGTGATATCAAAACGCTCAGCCAGCTATTGCGGCGGGCTGCAGAAAAAAGTGTGATGCAAGTCTGGTGCCAGACGCTGGCGATTATGTACGCAACGCGCTGCCAAAATCCATAAAAAAACGCGCCCGGACGGCGCGTTTTTGCCTTGAAGGAAGGAATTAATCTTCCTGCTGGAACTGGGCCATTACCGCCTGCTCACACTGCTGCTCATTGACGCGCAGTTTGGCGCGCTCGTCATCACCCAGTTGCAACCAGGCGCTGGCCACTTCACGCGCGGTATCTTCATCAAAACCGGGCTGATTCATCGCCGTCGGTGACTGGCTGCGCGCCACGTAAGATTTCATCTGCTCAACATATTGATCGGCACTGGCGACCTGTTTTTCGCTGCTGACAATGTGACACAGCTGGCTGGCATAGACATTCTGTTCACTATCGTCCGCCGCCAGGGCGCTGCCAGAGGCCAGTACGCTCAGCAGCAGTATGTGAGTCACTTTCATTCTCTACTCCTGTTTTCGGGTTAAACCTTGCGCTGAAGGGCTTCCAGACGCCTTTGACGCCAGTTTAGCAGGGGTGACACGGTTATGCCGTGTATTACCACGCTGCAGACCACCAGGGTTAACGCCATATTGGTCATAATCTCCATCTGCGACCCTTCCATGCCGTGCGTCCAGGCGTAGGCGATGTAGTTCAGACTGCCGATGCCGCGAATACCGAGCCAGCCAATCAGCAGCCGCTGCCCCATCGGCAGGCCAGCGCGTAGCGTAACCAGCCAGACGGCCAGCGGGCGCACCACCACAAACAGCACCAGCCCCAGCAGCACGCCATAGATGTTCCAGTGCTGCGCCAGCGTGACGCCCAGCACCACCATCATGCCCGCCGCCAGTAACCGTTCAATGGTGTCACCAAACGACAGCGCGTCACCCACCACAAAGCCTATCGACTTCACCATGCTGTTATCGCCCTGATGCGCCAGTCGCTTATTCGGATTGACCAGCGCCTCGGAAGGCAGCACCCGCTCATCCTCTGACAGATCCTCGGGCTGATGGCGATGAAAAACACCCAGCTCAGCGCGGCGCAATCCCAGACCCGCAGCAAAGGCCGCCAGGAAACCCGAGGCACCCAGCCACTGCACCAGCGAATAACTCAGCGCAATCAGCGCCAGCGCCAGGAAATCGTTGGGCGCCACGTCGCCATTGGCGTTTCGCAATTTGGTGGCCAGTACGCCGATTAAGCGGCCCAGGCCAAAACCGATCGCCAGACCGCCGCCGATTGCCCAGATCACCTCTTTCGCTCCCCAATGGGTCAGCAGCGATCCGCTCAGGCTTTCGCCATTGAACAACAGCAGGGCCAGCACCAGCAGCGGCAGCGCCGAGCCATCATTCATCCCGGCTTCGCTGGAGATGGCAACGCGCAGCGAATCGTCATCCTGCGCATCGTTGACCGAGATTAAGCTCGCCAGCACCGGATCGGTCGGGGCGACAATCGCACCAAACGCCAGCGCAATCGGCCAGTCCAGCCCCACCAGCCAGTGCGCCAGCAGTGTCATCGCCGCTACCGTCAGCAGCATGGCCGGGAAAGCCAGCCGCAGGCCGGTATGCCAGCAGTTATTCTGTAGCGGCAGACGCAGCTTCAGGCCGGTAATAAACAGCGAGGCGGCCATGGTGATTTCAGTAATATGCGCCACCGCTTCTGAATGGGTGACGATATCGATGTGCAGCACGTCAAACGCCCACGGCCCACATAACATCCCGGCGATGAGAAACAGGCCAAAAGAAGTTACCGGCCCCCGGTGTATCCAACCGGAAGCCAGTGACATCAGCAGCAGCAGGCCGCCTGTCGCGGCTGTCCAGGCTAAAAAGCTCATAACACTCCAGATTATTTCGGGTTTATGTCTAAGCCTGGCACATTTTTTGACGGCCGCAGAAATCAGTTTTTCAGATGGCGGCTGGCGAAGCGCACCGCAAGACTGGCCGCGCCAGCCAGCGTTGACAGCGCCACGACGCCGTTCCAGCCCCAGTGCGCCAGCGCCAGGCTCCCCAGCGCCGCACCGCTTGCCATGCCGATAAACACCACGGTAAACAGCAGCGCATTCAGGCGACTGCGCGCTTCCGGCGCCAGGCCATATACCAGCGTCTGATGCGCCACCAGCGTCGCCTGTACCCCTAAATCGAAACCGATGGTGCTGACCACAATCAACGCCAGCTGAGCCGGCAGCGGCAGTAATGGCAGCAGGAACATCAGGGCAAACGAGACGGTCACCAGCGCGGCACCGGCCTGGGTCACTCTGGCCGGACCGATGCGGTCGGCGAAGCTGCCGGCCAGCGGCGCGGCCATCGCACCGGCCGCACCGGCTAAACCAAAGGCCCCGGCGACCGCACTGTCGAGGTGAAAACGCTCACTGAGCATTAACGCCAGCGTTGACCAGAAGGCGCTGAAACCAACCGACAGCAGCCCCTGGGCCAGCGCGGCACGACGCAGCGTCTGATGATGACGCCACAGATGCGCCAGCGACAGCAGCAGACGCGGATAGCTGACCGACGTGCCGGGCGTAAAGCGCGGCAGCACCCGCCAGAGCGTCAGGCTGATCAGCAGCACCGCCAGCGCCGCCACCATATACATGGTGCGCCAGCCGAAGTATTCGGCCACCACGCCACTGATCACCCGCGACAGCAGAATGCCGACCAGTAGTCCGGTCATCACCGTACCGACCGTTTTGCCACGGCTGCGTTCCGGTGCCAGCGCCGCCGACGCTGGCACGATATCCTGCGCCACCGTGGCGGTCAGGCCGGTGACGAAACTGGCGATCAGCAACGCGCTCAGCCCGCCGGAGAAGCCACACAGCAGCAACGCCGCCACCAGCAGTAATCCTTTGATAAAGATAATGGTGCGGCGGTCATGGCGATCGCCGAGCGGCGCCAGCAGCAGAATGCCGAGGGCATAACCCGCCTGGGTCAGCATCGGCACCATGCCGACCGCGCCGACGCCGACGTTAAACTGTTTGCTGATGATATCCAGCATCGGCTGGCTGTAGTAAATCGATGCCACGCTCAGTCCGGCGCCTGCCGCCAGGGTAAAAACCAGCGGAGCGGGGAGCGTTTCGCTCGAAGAATGAGTCATACTGCGGGTCGCTGACATGGTGTGATCCTCATAAATGCGTAACGCTATTAGCGCACACTGCGGCCATACGCGGTAGACTGCCATCAGACAAAACTGTTATGCGTGGTACGTATGAGCAACCCTAATACCAGCGACCGCATCGAACTGATGCAGACCTTTATTCGTATCGTGGAGAGCGGCAGTTTATCGGCCGCCGCCGCCCAGCTCGGTACTACCCAGCCGACCATCAGCCGGCGGCTGCAAACGCTGGAGCAGCGGCTCGGGCTGAAGTTAATTCTGCGCACCACGCACGCGCTTAAACTCACCGATGATGGTGAGCGCTGTTACGCTCAGGCGCGGCAACTGCTGGCGACCTGGCATGCGCTGGAAGATGAGCTGACCGGGGCCAGCGACGATCCGGTCGGTACCCTGCGGGTCCGTGCGCCGCACGCATTTGGTCAGGATCAGCTGATCGCCCCGCTGGTCGACTACCTGCGCCGCTATCCGCGGCTCAATATTGAGTGGATGCTGAATGACCGCACGCCTGACTTTATGGCCGAGAATATCGATTGCGCCATTCAGGTTGGCGCGCCGACCGATCCGTCAGTGGTGGCGATTCTGCTGGCAGAAGTGCCGCGTATTGTGGTTGCGTCGCCCGGGCTGCTGGCCCGTCATCCGCCGATTGAGCAGGTTGAACAGTTGCGCGATCTGCCGTGGCTGGCGCTGACCAGCTTTTATCGTAATGAAGTCGCATTACAGAAGATCGACGATGGCCAGCCGGTTAACCTGGCGATTACCCCAAGGCTGAGCAGTGACAGCCTGTATGCGGTGCGTAAAGCAGCGCTGGCCGGAATGGGCGCGGCGATCGTGTCGTCGTGGGTGGTACAGCAGGATTTAGCCGAGGGGCGGCTGGTTCAGCTGACGCCGCAGTGGCAGGCCCCGCCGTTGCCGATCTGGCTGACCTATCCGTGGGCCAGCTACTATCCGGCCAGGCTGCAGCATTTCTTTACCATGATTAAAGCGGTGATGCCGCAGCTGGCGGGCACCCGGCCGGCCACGGCTGCACGCCGTCAGGCAGAGCCAGAGGAATAAGCTGCTGCTGCCGCAGGCAAAAAAAAGCGGGTGCCTGTGCACCCGCCTTCATCAGTGGCCTTTCTTATCACCACGCGACATATTGTCCAGCCAGCCCATCACAAAGGCAGAGAGCACAAACGTCAGGTGGATAATCACGTACCACATCAGCTTGTCGTTGGCGACGTTGCGCGCTTCCATGAACACCCGCAGCAGGTGAATCGAGGAGATGGCCACAATCGACGCCGCGACTTTGTTTTTCAGTGAGCCGGAGTCCATCTTGCCCAGCCAGCTCAGCTTCTCTTTGCTTTCGTCGATATCGAGTTTAGAAACAAAGTTCTCGTAGCCCGACAGCATCACCATCACCAGCAGCCCGCCAACCAGCGTCATGTCGACCAGCGACAGCAGCAGCAGGATCAGATCGTTTTCCGCAATGCTGAAAATGTTGGGCAGCAGGTGGAAAATTTCCTGGAAAAATTTGATGGTCAGCGCCAGCAGGCCGAGTGAAAGTCCAATGTAAACCGGAGCCAGCAACCAGCGCGATGCATACATCAGGTTTTCGGTAAAACGTTCCATAAATTCCCAATAATAATCAGACAGGTCGGGCAGTATAACTGATCAACTGTGAAGTTATTTCAGCCCTTCGTCAGAAATTTCCGGAACCGGTGGCAGCGGCAGCGACAGACGAAATACAGCGCCGCCTTCGGGCCGATTCTCAGCCCAGATCTGCCCGCCATGACTCTCAATAATGGTCTTACAGATCGCCAGTCCCAGCCCGACGCCCGGCACGGCTGACTCCTTATCACCCCGGGTGAACTTATCAAAAATCCGGCTTAAATCCGCCTCTGCAATGCCGGGTCCGCCATCCCAGAGCGCAATCTCCAGCCGCGTCCCGGCACGCCAGGCACGAATCCCGCGCGGCGCGCAGTTACCGGCATACTTCAGGCTGTTCTCAATCAGGTTGGTAAAGACCCGCTCCAGCAGGCTGCTGTCGCCCTTGATCAGCACGATGTCGTCCGGCAGATCGAGCTGCACCTCGTGCCCTTTCAGCGACGGTGCCATGCTGCTCAGCGCCCCGCCGATCACCTCTTCCAGTGACAGCCACTCCTCACGCAGGTTCAGCCCGCCCGACTGAATGCGCGCCATATCCAGCATGTTACTCACCAGGCGGATGGTGCTCAGCGTCTGCTCACGGATCTGGCTGGCCTGCGGCACATATTTCGAGTTGTCATTGGCGAGGTCGAGCATCAGCATTTCCGCCTGGCCAAACAGCACGGTCAGCGGAGTACGCAGGTCATGTGACAGCGCGGACAGCAGCGCATTGCGCAGTTGCTCACGCTCCGCCGACAGCCGCGATGCCGCCTCGCTGTGCGACAGCGCCATCCGCTCCAGCGCGTTGGCGATCAGCACGGTAAAGGTTTCCACCAGCCGTTGCTGCTCGGGGATCATCAGCTGACGCAGATTTTGCGGTTCCACCACCAGCAAGCCGCGACAGTGCGCGCCGCTTTTTAACGGCAGGATTTGATACGGCACCGCCGGTAAGGTGTCGGTTCCGGCACCGGCCGGCTGGCCTTTGCTGTAGCTCCACTTAGCGATGGCGCGGTCAGGCTCACTGGCGGGTAGCGCATCGCCCACCGGTTGCAGTTCGCCCTGCTCATCCGGCAGCAGCAGCAGACAGCGCGCCTGCAGGGTGGCGTCCAGCACCCGCTGACTGGTGGCAGCGATATCCTGCGGCGTTAACGCGCTGCCGAGCGATTTGGCCATCTCATACAGCTGACGCGCACGCTGCTCGCGGTAGCGCGCCACCCGCGCCTGATAACGCACCCCGGCCGTCAGGTTGCCGACGATCACCCCCACCGCCAGCATCACGCCAAAGGTCACCAGATATTGCAGGTCGGAGACCGCCACCGTGCCGGTAGGAGCCACAAAGAACAGGTCAAAGGCGAGGATATTCATCACCGTGGCGATCACCGACGGCCAGCGGCCATAGCGCAGCGCCACGATCACCACCGCCAGCAGATAGATCATCACGCAGTTGGCCGGATCGAAACCGATCAACAGCGACTGGCCGGCAACGGTCACCGCGATGCACAGCACCAGCGCCATCATCACGCCGCGTAGCTGAATACGCCACTTGTCGCTGGTGACCCGGCCGTCCGCCAGCGGATGCGGCGCGTCGTGCAGCGGCTCATCCAGCGCCACCACCAGCAGATCGAGATCGGGGCCGAGCTGGCCGAGCCGTTCGGCAAAACTGTCACGCCGCCAGCGCCGCAGCGGACGACGGCCGGTTACGATTTTGCCGAGATTGTGTTCACGCGCGTAACGCAGCACCGCTTCCGCTTCATCAGGCTCGGAGAGCGTGGCGGTCTCTGCGCCCAGCTCCTGCGCCAGTTGCAGGGTACGCAGGATCGCCCGCCGCCGCGCTTCCGGTAGCCGGTTCAGCCGGGGCGTCTCGACATACACCGCATGCCATTCACTGCCCAGTCGCGCCGCCAGCCGCGCAGCGGTGCGCACCAGTTTTTCACTGCCGGTATCATCGCCAATACACAACAGAATCGCATCGCGGGTGTGCCAGACGCGATCCCGTCCCTGCTGATCGCGCCAGGCGCGCATCTGATCGTCTACCCGGTCCGCAGTGCGGCGCAGCGCCAGCTCACGCAGGGCGAACAGGTTGCCCTTGCGGAAAAAATTCTCAATCGCCCGTTCGGCGCGGTCGCCGATATAGACTTTGCCCTCTTTCAGCCGCTGCCGCAGATCGTCAGGCGGCAGATCGACCAGCACCACCTCATCGGCGCTGTCGAAAAAGGGGTCGGGCACGGTTTCCCGCACCTGAATACCGGTAACGCCGCCCACTACGTCATTGAGGCTCTCCAGATGCTGAACGTTGACGGTGGTCAGCACGTCAATGCCCGCTTCCAGCAGCTCCTCAATGTCCTGCCAGCGTTTGGGATGACGCGAGCCCTGAACGTTGGTGTGCGCCAGCTCGTCCATCAGGATCACCGCCGGATGGCGGGCCAGCGCCGCATCAAGGTCAAACTCGGCATGGCGCGAGCGGCCGGTCGCCCGGCGCGGCAGCAGGGTTAAGCCGCTCAGCAGCTGCGCCGTTTCCGGCCGGTCGTGGGTCTCCACCACGCCGATCAACACATCCAGCCCCTGCGCACGCAGCCGTTGCGCCTCCTGCAGCATGGCGTAGGTTTTCCCGACGCCCGCACAGGCGCCAAAGTAGATTTTCAGCCGGCCGCGATGGCTGTCGCGGCTAGCCTGCAACAGAGCATCGGGATCGGGGCGCGTCGGTTCCTGATTCATAGGGTCCTTGTCGGCATTACAGATCGCTGAGCGCCAGGTTGAGCTGCAGCACATTGACCGTCGGATCGCCGAGGAACGGCATCAGCGGCCGGTGGGTCTGCTGATCAATCAGCGCCTCTACCTGGGCTAACGGTAACTGACGGCTGGCGGCGATGCGAGGGGCCTGCCAGCGCGCCGCGTCAGGTGAAATATCCGGGTCCAGTCCGCTGGCTGAGGCGGTCACCAGCTCAACCGGCACCGCGGCCGGTGCCTGAGGATTGGCGGCCCGCAGCGCGGCAACCCGTTCGGCGACCGCTTTATCCAGCGCCGGGTTACTGGCGGCCAGATTGCTGCCGCCCGACGCCAGCGGGTTATAGGGCCGATCGCCGCTGGCAGAGGGACGACCCCAGAAATAACCGGGCTGGGTAAAGTTCTGCCCAATCAGCGCCGACCCGTGCGCCACACCCTGTTTCTCCAGTAACGAACCGTTGGCCTGCGCCGGAAACAGCCACTGCGCCAGGCCGGTGGTGAGCAAAGGATAAACCACGCCGCTGATAACGGTAAGCAGCAACAACAGTAAAATCGCCGGACGTAACTGACTCATCTTCTTCTCCTCAGGCCATGCCTGACAGGACTAACAGCAAATCGATCGCTTTAATGCCGACAAACGGCACCAGCAGGCCACCCAGCCCGTAGATCAGCAGGTTGCGGCGCAGTAAGGCGGCCGCGCTCAGTGGGCGATAGCTGACGCCCTTCAGCGCCAGCGGAATCAGAAACACAATCACCAGCGCATTAAAGATTACCGCCGACAGAATCGCGCTGGCCGGTGAGTGCAGGTGCATCACGTTGAGCATGTTGAGCTGGGGATAGGTGGCGGCAAACGCGGCCGGAATAATGGCAAAATACTTGGCCACGTCGTTGGCGATACTGAAGGTGGTCAGCGAACCGCGCGTCATCAGCATCTGCTTACCGATGTGCACCACTTCCAGCAGCTTGGTCGGGTTAGAGTCGAGATCGACCATGTTGCCCGCCTCTTTCGCCGCCTGAGTGCCGGAGTTCATCGCCACCGCCACGTCCGCCTGAGCCAGCGCCGGCGCATCGTTGGTGCCGTCACCCGTCATCGCCACCAGCCGTCCTTCCGCCTGGTACTGACGGATCAGCGCCAGTTTGGCCTCGGGCGTCGCCTCGGAAAGAAAGTCATCCACCCCCGCTTCGGCGGCAATCGCCGCGGCCGTCAGCGGGTTATCGCCGGTGATCATCACGGTTTTGATGCCCATCTTGCGCAGCTCGGCAAACCGCTCTTTGATGCCGCCTTTGACGATATCTTTCAGCGCCACCACGCCCAGCACTTTCGCCCCTTCTGCCACCACCAGCGGCGTGCCGCCGGTGCGCGCCACCTCTTCGACCCGGGCGTTCACCTCGGCCGGGAACGCGCCATGGCTGGCTTCAATATGACGACGTACCGCATCGACCGCCCCTTTACGGATCAGCCGATCCTGTACGTTAACCCCACTCATCCGGGTCTGCGCCGAGAACGGAATGAAGCTGGCGCCCATGCTGCTGAGATCGCGTTCACGCAGGTTAAACTGCTGTTTCGCCAGGATGACGATGCTGCGGCCTTCCGGCGTCTCATCCGCCAGTGAGGCGAGCTGCGCGGCATCCGCCAGCTGCTCTTCGCTGACGCCCGGAGCCGGCAGAAACTGTGTCGCCTGCCGGTTACCGAGGGTAATGGTGCCGGTTTTATCCAGCATCAGCACATCAACATCGCCCGCGGCTTCCACCGCGCGGCCGCTGGTGGCGATCACGTTGGCACCGAGCATACGGCTCATCCCCGCCACGCCAATCGCCGACAGCAAGCCGCCGATGGTGGTCGGGATCAGACAGACCAGCAGCGCCACCAGCACCGTGACGCTGACCGGCGTCCCGCCCCACGCCGAGAACGGCCACAGGGTAACGGTCGCCAGCAGAAACACGATAGTGAGTGACACCAGCAGAATGGTCAGGGCGATCTCATTCGGGGTTTTACGGCGTTTGGCCCCCTCCACCATGGCGATCATCCGGTCAAGGAAGGTCTCGCCGGGGTTAGCGCTACAGGTAATCACCAGCCAGTCAGAGAGGATGCGCGTCCCGCCGGTTACCGAGGCAAAATCGCCGCCCGATTCACGGATAACCGGCGCGGATTCGCCGGTAATTGCGCTCTCATCCACCGACGCCCCCCCTTCCAGCACCTCGCCGTCGCACGGAATGATATCGCCCGCTTCCACCAGCACCGCATCGCCTTTGCGCAGCTGATCGGCCGCGACCTGCTGCCAGTCCGCGCCATAGCGCGCCGCCGACAGTTTTTTCGCAAAGCTGGTCTTTTTCACCCCTTTCAGGCTGCTGGCCTGGGCTTTACTGCGCCCTTCTGCCAGCGCCTCTGCCAGATTAGCAAACAGCACGGTGAACCACAGCCAGACCGCAATCGCACCGGTAAAACTGGCGCTGCCGTTCAGCTTGCCAGTCAGCATAGCCAGCGCCAGTAAGGTGGTCAGCACGCTGCCGAGATAGACCACAAACATCACCGGATTACGGAATTGCACCCGAGGATCGAGCTTTTTCAGCGCATCCCAGGCTGAAGTACGCAGCAGCGCCGCGTCAAATAACGCCTGTTGTTGACGACTCATGAGGATTGTCCCTGAACAAGTTGCAGATGCTCAGCCACCGGGCCCAGCGCCAGAGCAGGAATAAAGGTCAGCGCACCGACCAGCAACACGGTGCCGACCAGCAGCGCAATAAACAGCGGGCCGTGCGTTGGCAGCGTGCCGTTGCCCACCGGCTGCACTTTTTTCACCGCCATCGCACCGGCAATCGCCATCACCGGGATGATGATGCCGAAGCGGCCCAGCAGCATGCAACTGGCCAGCAGCAGGTTCCAGAACGGGGTGTTGGCACTCAGTCCGGCAAACGCGCTGCCGTTGTTATTGGCCGCCGAGGAGACCGCGTAGAGCACTTCACTGAAGCCGTGAATACCGGGGTTAGCCATCGCGCCCCGTCCGGCGTCGGTCATCATCGCCAGCGCAGTGCCGATTAACACCAGCGCAGGCGTCACCAGAATCGCCAGCGCGGTCATTTTCATCTCCCAGACGTCGATTTTTTTACCGAGGAATTCCGGGGTACGACCGATCATCAGCCCGGCGATAAACACCGCCAGCAGCACAAACAGCAGCATGCCGTACAGGCCAGCTCCGACGCCGCCGAACACCACTTCACCCAGCTGCATCAGCCACATCGGCACCATTCCGCCCAGCGCGGTAAAAGAGTCGTGCATGGCGTTAACCGCGCCGCATGAGGCGGCAGTGGTGATCACCGCAAACAGGCTGCTGTTAAGAATGCCAAACCGGGTCTCTTTGCCCTCCATGTTGACCGCGCTGTCGGCGCCCAGCGTCAGCAGATGTGGATTGCCGCGCAGTTCTGCCCACATCACCACCGCCACTGCCACCACAAACATCAGCGTCACCGCCCACAGCAGCATGTGGCCCTGACGTCGATCGCGCACGCTTTCACCAAAGGCAAAGCAGAGCGCCGCCGGGATCAGGAAGATGCTCAGCATCTGTATCAGGTTGGTCAGCAGCGTCGGGTTTTCAAACGGATGAGCGGAGTTGGCGTTGAAGAAGCCACCGCCGTTGGTGCCGAGCATTTTGATCGCTTCCTGCGAGGCCACCGGACCCATCGCCAGCGTTTGCTGTGTGCCTTCCAGCGTGGTGAGCGTGTGGTACGGCGACAACGTCTGGATGCTGCCCTGGCTGACAAAAATCAGCGCCATCAGCAGGCTGATCGGCAGCAGCACATAGAGCGTGATGCGCGTCAGGTCACGCCAGGCGTTGCCGAGCATCCCGCTTCCGCGCTGAGCGAATCCGCGAATCAGCGCAAACGCAACCGCAATACCGGTGGCCGCCGACAGGAAGTTCTGCACCGTCAGCCCCACCATCTGGCTGAAATAGCTCAGGGTGCTTTCGCCGCTGTAGGACTGCCAGTTGGTATTGGTCACAAAGCTGACCGCGGTGTTCAGCGCCAGATGCCAGCTCAGACCCGGCAATCCCTGTGGGTTAAGCGGCAGCGTGCCCTGCAGCAGTAAAATCGCCAGCAGCAGCGCAAAGCCGAGCGCGTTAAACAGCAGAATCGCCAGCAGATAATGCGGCCAGCGCATCCCGCTTTGCTGTGCGCCCAGCAGCCGCCACAGCGGCGCTTCGACCCGGGCGAACAGCGGCTTATCGGCAACCAGCGCCGCCAGGCCACGCCCAAGCGGTTGCGCCAGCACCATTAACAGCAGCAGATAACATCCGATGAGTAAAAAAGCATTGGCCGCCATCAGAAGGCCTCCGCATTTAACAGGGCATAGATCAGATAGCCCAGTAACAACACCACCAGCACAATGCCGGTTATTACGCCCACGCTCACAGGAACCTCCAGAGGTTTGGATTTGCTGATTAGCTTGCGCGGCGGCGTATAAAGAAGGGGTTAAAATGCAGCGGGCGGGCGTAAAAATAGTGTAAAAATGGCGAAATATCAGGCGACTTCCAGCGCCCAGATGCGGTTGAGATCGACATTGCCCCACAGCGTGCTGTCTTCCGCCCCGACAATGCTGTCGGTACAGAAGCTATCGCCCAGGTCGAGCTCTTCCGGTTTGACTTCGCGCTGGGCGTGCAGCGACCAGAAGACGTGGACACAGGGCTTCATCAGCGATTTCTCACCCGCTTTGACCACCAGCGCCACCCGGCCTGATGCCAGCCGTACCAGTGAGCCGACCGGATAAATGCCGATGGTACGGACAAAGGCGTGCAGCAGGCCGTTATCGAAGTGGCCACGCCAGCTCAGCATGTGATGCATCGCCTCGGCGGGCGTCCAGCCGGTGCGGTAGACGCGCGTCGAGGTGATGGCGTCATAGACATCACACACCGCCGCCATGCGGGCATACAGCGAGATCTCCTCACCTTTCAGGCCGTGCGGATAACCGCTACCGTCATATTTTTCATGATGGTGCAGCGCAATATCCAGCAGATCGGCATCGGCACTGGCCTCCATCAGCATCTGTGCACCGACGATCGGATGCTGACGCATGATGGTAAACTCGTCCTCGGTCAGCTTGCCGGCTTTGTTAAGGATCTCCAGCGGCACGGCCGCTTTGCCGACGTCGTGCAGCAAGCCGCCCATCCCGACGCGCCGCAGCTGGATCTCATTCAGCCCGAGCCTTTTCCCCAGCGAAATCATCAGCCCGCAGACCGCCATCGAATGCAGATAGGTGTAGTCATCGTGATTTTTCAGCCGCGCCACGCTCAGCAGTGCAGAGGGTTCACGCCGAATCGATCCGGAGATTTCATCCACCAGATCGATCATATAATCAAGGTTCAGGCTGTTACCGAGGCGCGCCTCGTTGAACATCGCCAGCACTTTGGATTTGCCCTGCTGAAAGATCTGCTGCGCCTGATCCAGCTCCTGAAAAAACGGCGTCCGGGCTATCGATCTTTTTGCCACAACCGGCGCGATCGGAGCCTGCACCGATCGATCGAGGTCGATCCACAGTTGCTGGATCCCTTCGTTGCGTAACATAGCGATTTGTCGTGGATCGGTGATCAGCATCTGGTTGCGAATACGTTTGTCTTTTATCCACCAGACCTCCAGCTTGTGGATAAACATGCCTGGACGTAGTTCGTCAACGGTAATCAGCTTTATCACGATATCACTCCTTAATATCAGCGGATGGTAAGGTGATATCGGCAGCTGCGCAAAATTTCTTCAGGCCGTTTTGTGCGGAGTGTGTGGTCGGAGGAGGCGGCATTCATCGGGGGGAGCCGGCGGGTCCACCGGTTGATGCGGGTACGATGGCGATGCCCGCCACGGCATCGCCTCTGGAGCGAGTGGCGCTATATGACCGGAGTCAGCAACGGTTTGCCAGCGGCGAACGCCAGCATGTTTTCGAACACCAGATCGGCCATCGCCGCCATGGTTTCTGTGGTGTTGCTGGCGATGTGCGGGGTGATCACGACCTTGTCGCACTGACGCAGCGCCGCAGGCACCTGCGGTTCCTGCTCAAACACATCCAGCCCGGCCCCGGCGATCTGTCCGCTTTCCAGCGCCGCAATCAGCGCCTGCTGATCGACCACGCTGCCGCGCGCAATATTGATCAGATAACCCTGCGGTCCCAGCGCCTGCAGTACCTCCGCGTTGATGATCTGCCGTGTGGCCGCCCCGCCAGGCAGGGTCAGTACCAGAAAATCAGCCTGCTGTGCCAGCGAGACGAGGCTGTCGTGACGGGTATAGGGCACATCCGGACGTGAGCGCGGGTTGTAGTAGTGAATCGCCATATCAAATGCCTGCGCCCGCTTCGCTACCGCCTGACCGATATTGCCCAGCCCGACGATACCGCATACTTTGCCACTCACCTTGCGGCTCAGCGGGAAACGTCCCTGCTGCCAGTGGCCGGCGCGGGTGAAGCGGTCTGCTTCACTGATGCGCCGCGCCACATCCAGCAGCAGCGCCATACCGAGGTCCGCGACACACTCATTCAGCACCTCCGGCGTATTGGTCACCGCAATGTTGCGCGCCCGGGCAGCCTCAATATCGATACTGTCGTAGCCGACGCCGTTACTGCAGATCGCCCTGAGATTGGGCAGCGCCGCAATCAGCGCGGCCGATGCGCCCATCACCGCATTGCCGCTGGTAACCAGCATGTCGATTTTGCCCCCCATTTCCGCCAGAAACGCCGCTTCGTCCTCCGCCTCCCACAACCGAAAGGCGGTAAAAGTGTTTTCGATTTTCTCTATCAGCTGCGGTGGCAGAAACTTTCCCTTAATCAGCACATTACATTGCTTTAATGCCATCTTCTTTCCCCTGTTTTTCATACGATGCCGGACGTTCACTCTGCTCACCGACCCGCTCAATCGGGCCCATTACCAGCAGGAACAGCAGTGCCGCGACCACACAGTGAGCGGCAACGAATGCCAGCCCGATGCCGTAGCTTCCGGTCAGGCCGACGATGATGCCGAACAGCAGTGGCGTGGTGAAACCGGCAATATTGCCGATGCCGTTAAAGATTGAGCCCGCCAGGCCAACCGCTTCTTTCGGTGCGGTGTCGCTGATAACCGTCCAGGTACCGGCACCCGCCGCCACCCCTTTGCCAAAAAAGGCAAACGACATCACGGCGACAATGCCGACGTTGCTGGGGATTATCGCCGCCAGAACCAGGCTGGCCGCCATCAGCATGCCGACGATATAAGGCGTTTTGCGCGCCCAGGAGACGCTCCAGCCGCGGGCGATCAGTTTGTCCGAGATATAGCCGCCGCTGATGCCGCCGAGGAAACCGAACACCGCCGGCGCAATAGTGGCGAAACCCGCTTCCATGATGTCCATGCCCCGCGCCTGCACCAGATAGATCGGAAACCAGGTAATAAAGAAGTAGCTCAGCGCGATAATGCAGTACTGACCGAGGTAGGCGCACCACAGCATGCGGTTGGTCAGCAGCTTTTTGAACATCGCTTTACTGACCGGTGGACGCGCCCGAAGGGTCTGTTCGGCGTCGATATCCACCAGCCCGCCGCCGTTAATAATGTGCTGCAGTTCGGTTTCCGATACGCCGGGATGGTTGCGCGGTTCCCGCATATAAGCGGCCCAGACAAACACCGCCAGCACGCCGATACCGCCCAGCACGAAGAACGGCCACTCCCAGCCGAAGCGCGATACCAGCCAGCCCGACAGCGGCGAGAAGATGGCAACGGCGAAATATTGCGACGAACTGAACAGCGACGAGGCGCGACCCCGCTCTGCGCCGGGGAACCACATAATGACCACCCGCGCATTGGCCGGAAAGCTCGGGGCCTCAATCAGTCCCAGCAGAAAACGCAGGCCGAACATCAGCATCAGTGCGCCGGTCAGGCCGCTGGAGAACTCGCCGACAAAGCCCATCGCCAGCGTCGAGATCGACCACAGCGCCAGCGTCACGCCATAGACCTTTTTGGCACCAAAGCGATCGAGAAACAGCCCGCCGGGGATCTGCCCGATCACGTAGGCCCAGCTGAAAGCGGAGAGGATCAGGCCGAGCTGGATCGCCGACAGCCCAAACTCCTCTTTAATGGCCGATCCGGAGATCGACAGGATCGAACGATCGGCGTACGCCACCACCGAAAGCAACAGGATCAGACACAGGATCCAGATGCGGACATGGGTAGTGCGGGTGGTCATTTTGTCTTTAACCATGAGGTGAATTCCTTAAAAAGCGGCCAGTTATGCCGCGAGGTTTTTTTCAGGAATACCGCTGAGATTCCCCTGTTGAGGAAATATAGGTAGGAGGCTAACCATTGGTCATTGTGCGAATGTTGAGATCGCTGACGCTGATTTAGCTTAATTCTGGCAACCGCCACAAACAGCAGTGCGGCGCTGCACAAAAGCAGAAAAAGCCGCCGCGCTGTGCAGAAGAATGTGCGCAGGATCGAGGAATTAGCGCCAGGCGACAGCTATGGCTGCGCTATTTTTCCGCAAAATGTGGCCTCGCCTGCAAGTGTGAAAACGCCCGATTGTCAAACTCTGCCGCCCTTCGTAGGCTGCAAATGATCGCATTTATCCACTTTCTAAATAAATGAAAAATAAATTCCATCCTTTCACCTCTGGGAGTCTGCAATGAAAAAAAGTGCATGGGCAATGCTGTGTCTGCTGTCGCTCTCCACCCCGGCGCTGGCAGAGAAAATTGGCGTCTCAATGGCCTATTTCGATCAGAACTTCCTGACCATCATCCGTCAGGCGATCGATAAGGAAGCCAAAGCGCGCAAGCTGGATGCGCAGTTCGAAGATGCGCGCGGCGATGTCGGCCGTCAGACCGATCAGGTGCAGAGTTTTATCAGCGCCGGGGTGGACGCCATCATTGTCGATCCAGTGGACTCGGCCAGTACGCCCGCCCTGACCCGCCTGGCGCAGCAGGCCCACATCCCGCTGGTCTATGTTAACCGCACGCCGGGCGATAAAACTCTGCCGCCTGGCGTGGTGTTCGTCGGTTCAGATGAGCGTGAATCCGGCACGCTGCAGATGGAAGCGCTGGCAAAGCAGGCCAACTATCGCGGCAACGTCGCCATCATGATCGGTAACCTGACCGACGCCGGCGCGCTGCAACGGACGCGGGATGTGGAGCAGGTGGTGGCGAAATACCCCAATATGAAAGTGGTGCTGAAGCAGACTGCCAACTACGCCCGTAATGAAGGCATGGATCTGATGCTCAACTGGCTGTCGAACGGGGAGGATATCGATATTGTTGCCGCCAACAACGATGAAATGGCGATTGGCGCCACCATGGCGATCGCCCAGGCGAAGCCGAAAAAAACCATTCTGGTCGGCGGCATTGATGCCACGCCGGATGGCCTGAAAGCGCTGGCGAGTGGCAAATTAGCGGTGACGGTGTTCCAGGACGCCGTGGGTCAGGGTAAAAAATCGGTAGAGGTGGCGCAGCAGATGATCAAAGGTGAAAAGGTCGATTCCCACCAGTGGATCCCGTTTGAACTGGTGACGCCACAAAACAGGCAGCATTATCAGGATAAAAATCCGTAAGGCAGGCTGGCGCGGCCGTGATGCCGCGCCATCGGTCACGGCTGATGCAGTAATTTCGCCATCACGACGACATCATGCAGCTTACCGTCACGCAGCGCCGCCTGGCGCAGCAATCCTTCGCGCTCAAACCCCAGACGATGATAGAGCCGGAGCGCCCGTTCGTTGTCGTGGAACACCTCCAGTTGCATGCGGGTGATGCCAAGCCAGTTACGGGAATAGTCGAGCGCGGTGCGGATCAGCTTTTCGCCTACGCCGCGGCCGCTGAATGCCGGATCCACGCCCAGCCCGAAACTGATGCTGTGGCGGGTGCGCGGTTTATTGTCGACAAACAGCGTCAGCTCACCGGCCATCTCCCCGTCGATTTCCGCCACAAACGCGATATAACCTTCGCCATCCATTTTCAGGAACTTTTTCTCCCAGGTCGCGACGCTGGGAAACGGTAGCTGTAGCGTCCAGGGGTAGACATCAGGATGGCTGTAGAGCCGCTGATAGGCGGCGGCATCGTGAGGCTCTCGTCCCCGGATGGTAATTTCCATATTTTCTCCTGTTAGCCGAACGGGTTTGATGCACTAAGCTGTACCTCTTCATCGGACGGAAAGAGTACTGCTATGTTGTATCGCCGTTTTGAACGTTTTATCAATATTTTTCATGATGCTCCCAGCGATTCGCCCCCTGCTACGGTCTGGTCCTTTTACGCCTACTATCTGCGTCAGGTCTGGCCGAGTTTTGCTGCCCTGCTGCTGGTCGGACTGGCGTCAGCGCTGATCGAAGTGGCGCTGTTCAGCTACCTGAGCCGCATTATCGACCTGGTGAATCATTCGACGCCCGCCACCCTGTTCAGCGATAACTGGCCGCTGCTGCTGTGGATGGGCGCGGTGGCGCTGATCCTGCGACCGATTTTCATCGCCCTGCACGACATGCTGGTGCACCAGAGCATCAGCCCGAGCATGACCAGCATGATCCGCTGGCAGCATCACAACTACGTGCTGCGTCAGAGCCTGAACTTCTTTCAGAACGATTTTGCCGGCCGTATCGCACAGCGCATTATGCAGACCGGCAGTTCGCTGCGGGATTCATCCGTACAGCTGGTCGACGCCATCTGGCACGTGCTGATCTACTCCGTCACCTCGCTGGTGCTGTTTGCCGAAGCAGACTGGCGACTGATGATCCCGCTGGTGCTGTGGATTCTGGCCTACAGCGCCTCGCTGCGTTTCTTTGTGCCGCGCGTCAAGGCGCGCTCGGTGGTTTCATCAGAAGCGCGCTCTAAGCTGATGGGAACCATCGTCGACGGCTACACCAATATCACCACCATCAAACTGTTTGCCCATAGCGATCTGGAGCGACGATACGCACGCGAAGCAATTCAGGAGCAGACCGACAAAACCCAGCACGCCAGTCGCATGGTCACCAGCATGGATCTGACGCTGTCGGCGCTGAACGGCATGCTGATTGTCTCGACGTCCGGACTGGCGCTGTGGCTGTGGAGCCAGTCGCTGATTAGCGTCGGGGCGATTGCGCTGGCGACCGGTCTGGTGATCCGTCTGGTGAACATGTCTGGCTGGATCATGTGGGTGGTGAACGGCATTTTCGAAAACATCGGCATGGTACAGGATGGCCTGAACACCATTTCTCAGCCGCTCAGCGTGCAGGATGCACCCGGCGCGAAGCAGCTGAAGGTGACACGCGGCCAGATCCGCTATGAAGATGTGCGCTTTGACTACGGCGGCGGACGTCAGGTGATTAACCAGCTCAACCTCGATATCAAACCCGGCGAGAAGATTGGCCTGATCGGCCCGTCCGGCGCCGGTAAATCGACGCTGGTTAATCTGCTGCTGCGGCTGTATGACCTGAACGGTGGCCGGATTGTGATTGACGATCAGGATATCGCCACGGTGACTCAGGAGAGTCTGCGCAGTCAGATCGGCATGATCACTCAGGACACCTCGCTGCTGCACCGTTCGATACGTGAAAATCTGCTCTACGGGCGTCCCGATGCCAGTGAAGCGGAGTTGCAGATGGCGATTCGCCGCGCCCGTGCTGACGAGTTCATTCCGCTACTCTCCGATCCGCAGGGCCGTACCGGGCTTGATGCGCACGTCGGGGAACGCGGCGTGAAGCTGTCAGGCGGTCAGCGTCAGCGGGTGGCGATTGCCCGCGTACTGCTGAAGGATGCGCCGATCCTGATCATGGATGAGGCGACGTCAGCGCTGGATTCGGAAGTGGAAGCGGCGATTCAGGAGAGCCTGGAGTCACTGATGCAGGGCAAAACCGTCATCGCCATTGCGCACCGTCTGTCGACCATCGCGAAGATGGACCGGCTGGTGGTGCTGGATAAAGGCGGGATTGTCGAGACCGGCAGCCACGCTGAGCTACTGGCGCACAACGGCTTGTATGCGCGCCTGTGGCAGCATCAGACCGGCGGTTTTGTCGGCGTCGATTAATCGCCGCGTCGGTAAGGCAAGGCGTCGCGTGCTTCTTCGACCCAGCCGCGCACGCCTTCCCGCTCCTGCTGCAGAAAATCCGCCACCGCATCGCGTAAGCCAGGATGCAGCAGATAGTGCCAGGAGTGGGTAATCTGCGGCTCAAAGCCGCGTACCAGCTTGTGTTCGCCCTGCGCTCCGGCATCAAACCGCGTCAGGCCGTGCTCAATCGCAAAATCCATTCCCTGATAAAAACAGGTTTCGAAGTGCAGCCGATCGAACTCCGCCAGGCAGCCCCAGTAGCGACCGTATAACGCCTTTTCATCCCGCAGGTAGAACGCCATCGCCGCCGGTTGCTGCTGCAGGCGTGCAATCACCACCATGATGTTGTCCGGCATCCGTTCCGCCAGCAGGCTGAAGAAATCCCGCGTCAGATAGGGCTGCTGACCGCGCACCGCGTAAGTGTTGGCGTAGCAGGTGTAGACAAAATCCCACTGATCTTCGCGCAGCCGATCGCCACGGTAGCGCTCGAACACAAAACCGCTTTGCATCACCTGTTCACGCTCTTTGCGCAGCTGTTTACGCTTACGCGACATCAGCGTGTCGAGGAAATCCTGAAAGTCCCGGTAGCCGCGGTTGTGCCAGTGATACTGACAACCGAGCCGCGCCAGCCAGTCCGGCTGTTCGGCCAGCAGCTGGTTGGCCTGCGCATCGGTAAAGTTAATGTGCGCCCCGCTTAACCCCTGCTGCTGCAACCTTTCCGGTAACGCCGCCAGCAACTGCGCCGCAGCCACGCTGTCGCCCAGCAGGCGCGCCCCGCTGACCGGGCTGAAGGGAATAGCTCCCAGCCATTTAGGGTAATAGCGGATGCCGGCCCGCTGGCTGGCATCTGCCCAGGCGTGATCGAACACATACTCGCCCCACGAATTGCGTTTACGGTAGCCCGGCAGCGCGGCACGGGTGATGCCGCCGTCACGCCACAGCAGATGATCCGGCTGCCAGCCCGATTCGGGCCGCACGCTGCCGCTCTGTTCCAGGGTAAGCAAAAAAGCGTGGCGCAAAAAAGGCTGATCGTCAGGCAACAGCGCATCCCACTCGGCGGCGGCGATCTCCGCCAGCGAAGTCAGGTGAAACAGCGACATGAAAAACTCCAGACAGCAACGGGCGAACGATCAGTCAAGCAGGTTTTCTGCGCCAGCGAAAGGGTGAAGGCACGCAATGTGAAGGCTGCACAGCCTGCCCGCACGCCCTATACTGCGATTTTGCCTCCTGACTGGAATCGCCATGGATCGACTCGAGTGTGACCGGATGTTTGTCACGGTGCTGGAAACCGGCAGTTTTTCGGCGGCGGCGTTACGGCTGGGCACCAGCAGCAGCCAGGCCTCCAAGCGGGTATCGAAGCTGGAACAACAGCTTGGGGTTCAGCTGTTTAAACGCAGCACCCGCGCCCTGTCGCCAACCGACGTCGGGCGCAGCTATTACGAGCGGGTAAAAAACCTGCTGGATGCCTTTGATGCACTGGATGCCAGCGTGCGCGAAAGCGCCAATACGCCCACCGGCCGGCTGAAGATCAGCGCACCCGGCTCTTTCGGCACCGCCGTGTTGTCGCCGGTGCTGGTGGCGTTCGCCCGGCGCTATCCGCTGATTGAACTCGACGTCAGCTTTTCCGATCGTGCGGTGAACATCGTCGATGAGGGATTTGATCTGGCGATTCGCATCGGCAACTTAAGCGACAGCAGCCTGGTGGCGCGTAAGCTGGGCGAGGTCCATGTGCGCATCGCCGCGTCACCGGTCTATCTTGAGCAGTTCGGTAAACCGCAGCACTGGCAGGATATCCGCCAGCATCAGTGCATTATCGACACCAACTTTCGCGATCCGCTGCACTGGCCGTTTGCCGATGGCAGCGGCGAGATGGTCAGCATCCCGATTCAGGGCCGCCTGCGCTTCGCCAATACCGAAGCCTGTTTGCAGGCGGCGATTGCCGGGCTGGGCATTGCGCGACTGCCGGGGTTCATCGCCGCGCCCGCGCTGCGGCGCGGTGAGATCGTCCGATTGCTGGAGAACTTTGATATTCCGCCCCTCGGCCTGTTTGCTGTCTATCCGCCAGCCCGCCATCTGGCGCACCGGGCGCGCCTGCTGATTGACTTTCTCGCCACCCATTTCAGCGAGGTTCCGCCAGATTGATTCCGTCCATAATGGAATAAATGATTGTCTTTTTGGCTGGATTATCACTCATTCTGTCATCAGTTAAGCTACTGCTCAGATCAACAGAGGAGTGGCATCATGTTAGTAGCGGGGAAATGGAGTGGTGACTGGCATCCGGTGCAGGCTACCGATAAACAAGGCGGTTTTGTCCGTCAGGATGCCGGTTTCCGGCACTGGATCAGCCACGATGGTTCAACGGAATTTGCTGCGGAACCGGACCGCTATCATCTCTATGTGGCGCTGATCTGTCCGTGGGCCTCGCGCGCGCTGATCGCCCGTAAACTCAAAGGACTGGAATCGCTGATTAGCGTGACGGTGGTCGAGCCGCAGCTCGGCGCGCAGGGCTGGCGTTTCGGTGAGGCGACCGCTGCTGACCGCGATCTGCTGGACGGGGCGCACTATCTGCATCAGATTTACACCCGCGCCGCGCCCGATTTTACCGGCCGGGCCACCGTTCCGGTGCTGTGGGACAAGAAAACCGCCACCATCGTTAATAACGAGTCGGCTGACATCGTGCGGATGTTTAACAGCGGCTTCGGCGATCTGGCGGACAACCGCCTCGATCTCTATCCCGCCGCGCTGCGTGCAGAGATTGATGCGCTCAATGCCAGTCTCTATCCCCGGCTTAACAATGGCGTGTACCGCGCCGGCTTCGCCACCACCGCGAACAGCTACCAGCAGGCGTTCAGCGAGGTGTTCAGCCAGCTTGACGAACTGGAGTTGATGCTCAGTGATGGCCGCACCTTCCTGCTCGGTGAACGTTTGACTGAAAGCGATATCCGGCTGTTCGTCACCCTGATTCGCTTTGACGTGGCCTACCATGGCCTGTTCAAATGCAACCTGCGCCGGGTGCGCGATTACCCGTTGCTCAATCGCTATCTGAAAAGCATGCTGTCAGTCTCCGGCATCCGTGAGACCGTCAACATTGAACACATCAAACAGGGTTATTACTCGATTTCGGCGCTGAACCCGAACGGAATTGTTCCGGCAGGCCCGGATCTAAGCGAGTACGGTTTATAAAGCCCCTTTTAAGGAACAGCAATGGCAAAAGCACTGGTGATATTTCTGCATGGCGTCGGCAGTAACGGCGACGATCTGGCACCGATTGGGCGTCACTGGGCGGCCTTATTACCGGATGTGGTGTTTGCATCGCCGGATGCGCCTGCAGCGTTTGATGGCGGTTTTGGCTATCAGTGGTTCAGCCTGGCCGGCGTTACGCCAGAGAACCGTCCGGGGCGGGTACGGGCGGCGCGGGCAGCGTTTGACGCCACTCTCAGCAACATTATCAGCCAGCACGGCTTCGCCGAACGCTGGCACGAGGTGGTGCTGGTGGGCTTTTCGCAGGGGTCGATTATGGCGCTGGATGCGCTGGCATCCGGCCGTTATCCGCTGGCGGGCGTGGTGGCATTTTCAGGGCGTCTGGCGTTTGACGGCGAGCTGACGCCGCAGCCTCATCTGCCGGCCATGCTGATCCACGGCCATGCCGATGAGGTGATCCCGTGGCAGGAGAGCGAATCCGCGGCTGCGCGGCTGAAACAGGCGGCAGTGCCGGTTGAAACCCTGTTTGAGCCAGCGACCGGCCACACCATTTCAGCACAGGGCGCTCTGCATGCCGCCGCGTTTATCGGGCAATGCCTGCAGGATTAAACACTACGACCAGTAGCGGCTTAATGCCTGCCACGCCTGCCGGGCAGCCACCTCAGGCGGCAGGCGTTTCAGCGTATCATTAAACACTTCAATGCCAACCGGACCCTGATAACCGGCACTTTTCAGCTTATCCACAAAGCGTCCGATGTCGATAATGCCGTCACCGGGTAGCAGGCGCTGATGACGCGCGATGTCGATCAGACTCTGCTTATCCTGCGGCGGAACGGCAGCCATATCACACAGTTGCACCTCGTAAATCCGCTCGGCAGGAATGCCATCCAGCTGTGAAGCGTCGCCGCCCAGCGCACAGATATGGAACAGATCGACCACCAGCCCGATGTTGGGCTGATCGAGACGCTGCAATCGCTGCCACGCCAGCGGCAGGGTGTTATCCACGCTGCACCACGCCATCGGCTCATACATGATGCGCATGTTGTAGCGCGCGGCTTCCGACGCCATCCAGCGCAGATCATCATCAATCTGATCGGCGCGGCAATCCTCACGGGTACTGGCCGGAGCCTGAATGGTGTCACACCCCAGCGCCTGGGCAATGTGGATAAACTGACGCAGCTCTTCGCGCTTCTGCCCGCGCAGCGCGCTGGGCGCGCCGGTGAAATCACGCAGCACCTGCAGATTGGTAAAGCCGGGTCCCTGCTGAGCGGCAATCCGGGCCAGCGCCGCGGCACCGCCGTCGCAGGCCTCCACGTCCTCACGCCAGATTTCGACCTGGTCAAAACCGGCATTATGCGCCGCCTGTAGCTTCTCTTCGGGCTCACCGTTTAACAACACCAGGTTAAGGAATGTTGGATTACGACTCATCTCTCTGCTCCTTAATCGTCCGGAATAATCGGTGAAGAATAATCAGCTGCAACGCCGCACACCTTGCGGCCTGGGCAACATCGCAGCTAAAACAGTATCTACCTCTTAAGCGTTATGGCAAGCCGCGATTCACGGTCCGTCAGGCCAGCAGCGTCATCAGTGCGAAACCGGCAAACGCCATCAGCAGCGAGCCGATGACATGCACCAGCGCACTGGCCATCGCCCAGAGGTACTTACCTGATTGTAGCAATACCATTAATTCTGCCGTAAACGAGGAGAAGGTGGTCAGCCCGCCGCACAGGCCGGTGATGATCAGTAGCTTCCACGCCGGGTCAATTTCCGGATGGCGGACAAACCAGGCCATCGCCGCGCCAATGATCAACCCGCCGATCAGATTAACCAGCAGCGTGCCGGGCGGCAGGTTGGGAAATAAAGCATTGAAACGTACCGCGAACAGCCACCGCAGCACACAGCCAGCAGAGCCGCCAATCATGACGGCGAACAACGGTTTCAACATGTCTTGCTCCTGATTGCAGATTTCACGCCGGGCTGAGGGGAGAGGCAGAGATAAACCGCGCCTGACACCTCAGCTCCCGCGAAAGGATACACCGAGTGTCAGGCGTCATCAGCCGGGGTAAAGCCCGCCGGCGGTTGGGGAAGGTGGCACGCCATCACCTTAAGCGAAGGATAATACGATGCGACTCTGCGGCTGGCAACTGACTGGCCACCTCAGCGGTTGCCGCTGAAAACCTTGACGACGGCGCGGCGGTCAGGGTAATGCTGAGCGTTGAAGGCAGCGACCCGGAGAGTCTATGCGTACCCTGATTATTGATACTGACATTGGCGTCGACGATGCGTTTGCGCTGGCCTACGCGGCACGCACTCAGCGGCTGCTGGGCATCACTACCGTTTTTGGCAACGTGGCGGTGGGCCAGGCGGTGAAAAATGCCCGGCTGTTCTGCCAGAAAATGGCGATTGAGGCGGACGTTTATCGCGGCTGTTCCCGGCCGCTGGCGCAGCGTACGAGTACGCCCGCCACGCTGCACGGCGAAGATGGGCTGGGCGATGCGTTTGATAACCCTTTCAGCGACGCAGCGCCCAGTGCGGTGCAGTTCATTATCGACAGCGTGCGGGCCCATCCGCAGCAGATCACTCTGGTGGCGATTGGCCCGCTGACCAACATCGCCAGCGCCATTAATCAGGCACCGGACATTATTCCGCTGGTTAAAGAGCTGGTGATCATGGGCGGCGCATTCGGTACCGGCGGCCATAGCGGCAACGTGACGCCGTTCAGTGAATTCAACATCTGGAAAGATCCGCACGCCGCCGATCAGGTGCTGACGTCGGCGCTGAAGGTGGTGGTGATACCGCTGGATGTCACCCACCAGGTGCTGATCACCGGCGATGACGTTCAGCGGCTTAACCAGCCGGTTCTGAGCGCCATCTGCCGGCCCTATCTTGCTTATAGCCTGGCGAAAGAGGGCTTTGCCGGCATGGCGCTGCACGACACGCTGGCGCTGGCGTGGCTCAGTCTGCCGGCGGCCTTCACCTTAACGGAAAGCCCGCTGCGGGTGATCACCGAGGGGATCGCCTGCGGCCAGACGGTGCGTAAGCTGAGCGCGCTGGCTTCGCGCCACGATCCGTTTGATGGTCTGCCGTCTCAGCGCATCGCACTGGCGGTAGATGCCGGTGCGGTAAGGTCACACTTCTTTCAGACCCTGACGCTGCTGCACAGCAATCAGCGATCGAAATGAATCACGCCTTTGATCAGTTCGCGGTTGTTGATCACCTGCGACTCAAAGGTGTCCGCCAGCGTTGAAAAGTCGAGATGGTGATTAAGCATCATTTCAGCCCGCAGTGCGCCGCTGGCCATTAACTCACGTACCCGATCAAAATCTTCACGGGTGGCGTTGCGGCTGCCCATCAGGGTGGTCTCTTTTTTGTGGAATTCGCTGTCCGGGATCACCAGATCGCCTTTATGCAGTCCGACATAAACGATGGTGCCGCCATGACGCATCAGGTTCACCGCGTTGTTCATCGCCGCCGGGCTGCCGGTGGCGTCGATCACTTTGAGCGCCAGACGCCCGCCAAACTGCTCGCGTAGCGCAGTGTAAAAATCCTCTTCCGCCGGATTGAGCGCCGCCAGACCGAGCTGGTCAGCCACGTGCTGGCGACGGAACGCGCTGGTATCGGCTACCACCACCTCAGCGCCACTGGCAGCCGCAATCGCCGCCACGCCCAGGCCGATCGGACCCGCGCCGACCACTAATACCTGCTCACCGGCCACGATAGCGGCACGTCTGACCGCATGGGCACTGATGGCGAACGGTTCAATCAGCGCGGCCGCCTCCGGCGCGACATCATCCACCACCAGCAGCGTGCTGACCGGTACGCTCAGGTAGTCGCAGAAACCGCCATCCTGATGGACGCCAATCACTGAAATCTGCTCGCAGCAGTTGGTCTTGCCGCTCTGACAGGCGTCGCAGCGCAGGCAGGAGATGTAGGGCATCAACGCGACCCGCTGACCCGGTTCAACGCCGCTCGCGCCGTTGCCCAGCGCCACCACTTCAGCACAGAGTTCATGGCCCAGCACCCGCGGATAGCTGAAGAACGGCTGGTTGCCGGACCAGGCGTGAATATCGGTGCCACAGATTCCGGCGGTGAGGATTTTAATCAGCGCTTCACCGGCGCCGGGTGTTGGTTGTTCGCGCGTGGCCCAGACCATCTTACGTGGCTCGGCGATGACCAGTGCTTTCATTGTTGTCATGGTGATTCTCCGGGTTGTCCTGCACGCAGTTATGGCGAATCCTGCCTGCGGCGCGGGATTCGATGGCGGGAAGTGTGAAGCACGACGATTTTTTTGGGCTTTGAATGGTTTTTAATGCGTAAAAAACCGGAGGACGGGATGAGCCGCAGTCAGAATTTACGACATAACGTGATTAACCAGATGCTGGAAAGCATCGCCCAGCGCCATATTCTGTCGCCTCTGCCTCCGCAGGCGGCGCTGGCTGAGATGTTCAATATCAGCCGCACCACGGTGCGTCACACCCTGCACTATCTGCATCAGCGGGGCGTGCTGGAAAAGGTCGATCAAACCTGGGTGATCGTGCGCGATCCGTGCGAAGACGACGGGTTCAGTGCGCTAACGCCGCCGATTGAGCAGCAGGCCAGCCACTTCGAACAGGTGTTTTTTAACATGATTAATCAGCGCCAGCTGGTGCCTGGCGACACCTTCAGCGAGCTGCAACTGGCTCAGCAGGTCAAAGTCAGTCCGGTAGTGGTGCGGGAGTTTCTGCTGCGTTTTATGCGATACGATCTGCTGGAGCCGGTCAAACGGGGCCAGTGGCGGATGAAGAAATTCAGCCAGGATTACGCGGAGAAGCTGTTTGAGCTGCGGGAAATGCTGGAAACCCACGCGCTGAGCCGTTTTTTAAATCTGCCAGCCAGCGATGAACGCTGGGTACAGGCGCGGGATCTGCTGGATCGTCACCGATCGATGCGTGACACCATCGCCAGCAACTACCGCCACTTTGCCGCCCTGGATCGGCAGATGCATTCACTGATTTTATCCGCCGCC
The DNA here is from genome assembly GCF_038594305.1 of Pantoea brenneri. Taxonomy (NCBI): domain Bacteria; kingdom Pseudomonadati; phylum Pseudomonadota; class Gammaproteobacteria; order Enterobacterales; family Erwiniaceae; genus Pantoea; species Pantoea brenneri. The sequence continues at coordinate 198,363 of NZ_JBCGBG010000005.1, forward strand.
AATAATCCGTTTTTCAACCAGTCGCTGGAGATCATCTCTGTGATATTTCACTCACATTATCAGTGGGATGAGAGCGATCTGAAGCAACGAAATATTGTGGCGCTGGAGGAGCATATGGCGATTCTGACCGCGCTGATTGGCCGACAGGATGTCGATGCGCTTTGTGCATTACATAACCATCTGGCGACGGCTAAAACCTCGATGGTGCGCTCGATTGGTCAGTACAATTAAAAACCGATTAAAAACCACAAAGCATTAGCTCCCGCACGATTCAGAAACATCTTTGCAACATCTCTTCTCCTTTGCTCTTAGTCTCGACTGCAACGTCATGGCGGCCACTTGCCGCTGCGCGAACCCCCCTCTTCACCATAACGATAACTACCCAGCTTCGGGAGAGTGCAATGGAAAAGACATCAGTGACCGGCCACGACAACGTGTCCGGCGGAGCAGCGCCAGGCCAGGATTACGTTCCAATGCGCGGCGATATCGTCCGCTCACCGCGCATCCGTAAAATTCAGGTGACAGCCATGCTGTTGCTGCTGTTCGCCGCCATTATTAACTACCTCGACCGCAGTTCGCTGTCGGTGGCTAACATGACTATCCGCGAGGAGATGGGTCTGAGCGCCACCGAAATCGGCTTCCTGCTCTCCGCGTTTTCTCTGGCCTACGGCCTGGCGCAGCTGCCGTGTGGCGCGCTGCTGGATCGTAAAGGGCCGCGCATTATGCTCGGCATCGGCATGTTTATCTGGTCGCTGTTTCAGGCGGCATCGGGTCTGGTACATAACTTCACCCAGTTCATCCTGGTGCGTATCGGCCTCGGCATTGGTGAAGCGCCGATGAACCCGTGCGGCGTTAAAGTGATCAACGACTGGTTCAATATCAAAGATCGCGGCATGCCGATGGGGATGTTTAATGCCGCCTCAATGATTGGCCTGTCAGTAGCGCCACCGATTCTGGCTGCCATGATGCTGGTGATGGGCTGGCGCGGCATGTTTGTCACTATTGGTATCCTCGGGATGTTCCTCGCCATTGGCTGGTACATGGTTTACCGCGATCGCGATAACAACACCCTGAGCGCTGAAGAGATCCACTATCTGCAGGCGGGCAGCGTCGCCTCGCGTAAAGAGCCGATCAGCTTCAAAGAGTGGCGCGGCCTGTTTAAGCAGCGCACCATGTGGGGCATGATGATTGGCTTCAGCGGCATTAACTATACCGCGTGGCTCTATATCGCCTGGCTGCCGGGTTATCTGCAGTCGACCTACCATCTGGATCTGAAAAGTACCGGCCTGCTGGCGGCGATTCCGTTCCTGTTTGGTGCGGCGGGGATGTTGCTGAATGGCTATGTGGTCGATTCGCTGGTGCGTCGTGGCTTTAACGCGGTAAAAACCCGCAAGGTCTGCATCGTCAGCGGTATGCTGCTGTCCGCCGGCTTTACCGCCGTGGTGACCCGCGCCACCGATACCACCAGTGCCGTTACCCTGATTGGCATGGCGCTGTTCTGCATTCACTTCGCCGGCACCTCATGCTGGGGCCTGATTCACGCTAATGTGACGGCCCGCATGACCGCATCGGTCGGCAGTATCCAGAACTTCGCCAGCTTTATCTTCGCCTCCTTCGCGCCAGTGATCACCGGTTGGGTGCTCGACACCACCAAATCGTTCAGCATGGCGCTGATGATTTGTGCCTGCGTGACGCTGGTTGGCGCACTGGCTTACCTGCTGCTGGTGCGCAAACCGATCACCGACGGCGAGTAATCCGGCCTGACGGCGCAGGCGTTACGTCAGCGCCGTCAGGGTGACTCCATGTTTCGCGCCATAACGCTGGATGCCGGTGATCACCTTCTCCACACTCAGCGGCGGCGGCGGCGGTAACAGCGGCGCCCGTTCCCGTAATGCCGAGTCAAAGCGGGCGAAAGTGGCGAAATCGCGCGGGAAGCGCTCCTCATCCACGCCAATCAATGCACCCTCCTCCCGGGCATACGCCAGTAGCGCCTGCCAGCGCGCAATCTCCGCCAGCCCGATGCTGTCGGTGCCGTGCGAAAACAGCATCATGTCGATGTTGCGGAACGGTGGCTGTTTCTCAAGGAAACGCTGCAGTGCCGCAGCAGAGGGCTCGGTGCAGAACACCAGCCAGAACGGGATAGCGTGCTGCTGCATGCTGCACCAGGGGTCCATCAGCAGAAAACTGTCCACCGTCAGGCGGGTCGGTAAAATGCCGGCGGCCAGATACCAGTCGCGGTAGATCTCCGCCACCACATAACTCATCGCTTCCGGATCTTCATAACGAATCTCCATCAGCTTCAGGCCCTGAGCCTCCGCCAGTTTTTTCAGCGGCGAGATCAGATAACCATCCAGTCCCCATTCCGCTTCCGGCACGTGATCGGTAATGGCAGGCGGGGTCCAGCGTTCGCGATCAATGCCGTAGCGCGCCAGGTATTCCGCCACCCGCGGACCGCCCTGTAAGTACTCTTTTTCGGTTGCGCCGCCGAGCGCGCCAAACTGAAAGAACGAGCGATCGCTGGTGCGGGTCACCGGCCACTGTCGGGTACAGTGAGTGATAAACAGCGTTGATCCGGCCGGCAGGCTGCCCATCAGGAATTCGTTGAACGCCAGCGGCAGCGCACGCAGTTTCAGCCGGAAGTAACGCATCTGATCGAGCATCAGCCGATCCTGATTCGGGTCCTGCATGTGATGCACCGCCAGCCGTGGCCAGGCAGCCAGCAGCGCGGCGGCAATCTCCTTGCCCTGCTCAAAGCTCGCCTGCGCATCATCCGGATCGTTATTGGCGGCCCGCACCGGGCAGAGGAAAGTCTGGGGCAGCCAGGGCACGCCCATCGCCGCCGCCAGATGTATCAGCGCACCGTTCGAGGAGCCGATAAAGGCCGCCGGATAGTCCTGCTGCGGGTATTCACTCACCATCCATTCGGCGATCCCTTCTACATCCAGCTCACCGGCCTGACGCAGCGTGATGCCTTCTGCCATGCCGCCCAGCGCGTAGCCCCACTCGCGGAGTCCGGTCGGCAAGCGGTTAAGCGACGGCAGCAGACGATCTAGCGTCGGTGACTGACTGGGGCTGGCGAAGGGCCGATCGTGCAGCGCATTGGCCAGCGCCAGCAGCATCGCCGCGGCAGAGTCGAAACGGGCAATCCCTTTCGGTGGTTTACTCATGCTGATCCTCCTGCTGGATACGCGCCAGGAACGGGCGGATGGCGCTACAGAAACTCCACGGATAGACATAATGCAGGGTGTGCGTCCCGTCGCGCAGCGTGAGGGTTTCGCTGTGCGGCATCAGGGCGGCGAGTTCATCCAGCCAGCGCGCCGGACACACCAGGTCGCGCGAGCCGCGCAAAAGCAGGGTTGGCGCGCTAATGTACGTCAGGCGATGTTCGATATGGTCACGCATCATGGCACGCATGGTGCCGAAGGCGCGCCGCAGACCGGCTTTGGCGTAATCAATGCGCGCCAGCGGTCCCGGCGGACGACGTGCTTCCAGACGACCGTTACGCCAGTCGCGCCAGAGCTGACGCGGCAGGCTGCGGGCGTGACGATCGACCGTCGGCCCCTGCAGCACCAGTCCCGCCACCGCCTGCGGATATTTCACCGCCAGCGCCGCCAGAATCTGGCAGCCAAACGAGTTGCCCACCCAGATGGCGCGCTGGAATCCGTTGTGCTGCAGCCACAGCCACAGCGCGTCGGCCAGCTGATCCACCGACATCACCGGCGCCGAGGCCGGCAGCGCACTGGCCCCGAAACCCGGCAGGTCAGGCACCAGCACGTGATAATCGCGGCTTAATGCCAGCGCCAGCGGTTCCATCGCCCGGCCGGACATCACCAGACCGTGAACCAGCACCACCGGCAACCCCTGGCTCTCATTCGGTGTGACGCGGGTAAACATCCGCCAGTCGCCAATCTGCTGATAATAACCGGCCAGCCCGGCGTGGTGACTGCGCGGCGACACCGGCGGCGTCTGCTTCAGCTGCTGCCAGCGTTTCATGCCCCACAGTGTGGCCGCCACACCTAACCCAACGCCTGCCACGATGGCCGCCTGTTTTCGTCGATGCTTCTGGATCATCCGCTGCTCCTGTTTCGGGGGGATAACTCAGTGTAGGACGGGATTTCGCAGCAGGCGGGTTATCAGATTAACGGTGTGACAAATTGCGCTTCGCGGCGAGGGGGTTACGCAATCACATTGCGCAGACGCCCAATCTGCTCAATTTCTACTTCAACCACATCGCCGGAGAACATAAACAGCGGCGGTGTGCGTTTTTTACCGACGCCACCCGGCGAACCGGTGATGATCACATCGCCGGGCGACAGCGGGCTGAAGGCCGAGATGTATTCAATAATTTTTGCTACCGGATGCACCATGCTGCCGGTGGTATCGTTCTGCACTTCCCGCCCGTTTAACCAGGTTTTGATCGCCAGCTGCTGCGGATCGGGGATGACATCCGCAGTGGTCATCCAGGGTCCGAATCCGCCGGTCTGCGGCCAGTTTTTGCCGGCGGTAAACCAGGTAAACTGCATGTCGCGCACGGTCGCATCCATAAAGCAGCTGTAACCCGCCACCGCCTCCAGCGCGTTGGCAGCGCTGACCTGATGGGCCGCTTTGCCGATGATCACCGCCAGTTCGCCTTCAAAGTCGAACTCCTGAGTGGTAGCGGGCTTTTGCAGCGGCTGGTCATGGCCGGTGAGCGAGTCGGCGAAACGCACAAACAGGGTCGGCGCATCGAGCGTCTCGGCAAACTCTTTTCGTTTATCGGCGTAGTTCATCCCGACGCAAAACACCTTGCCAGGATTCTCAATCACCGGCAGAAAGCGGATGGCGCTAAACGGATAGTCGATTGGCATGGTGTGAAAAGCATGGAGATCGGCCAGCGATGAGCGGCTCAGAAAGGTTTTTAAATCGGCGCAGGCTGCACCGAAGCGTAAACCGAGATCCACCACGCCGTGCTCGCGCACGATACCGAAACTTTTTTTGTCCTGGTCAGGAAGAGAGAAACTGCAAAGCTGCATTGCTGCCCCGTTGTAATCGCGAATTTTCAGATTTTTACTGAGAAAAGAGGCGCGCAGGGTAACAAAAGTCATCGGCAAAAGCGTACACAGTTATGCTCATCGGATCTGCTGCTGATCATTCAGCAGCGTAATAAGCGCTGGAATGATCAGCAAAAAGGATTTTCTGTGGCGTCAGCGATCGCTGTTGACGGCAAATTGCGGGCGGAAACGAGGCGGTGAATGGGGTAAAGCGCGGGCGGTGGAACAGAAGAAAAAGTGATAATCATCGGTCGATCCCTGACCGCGATTATCGAGGGTTTTCTGCGGCGTGCTTAGTACATCGCACCCGGCGGTACGTGTTTGAAGGTTTCGACGTAAGCGCGGAACACGTAGTTAAAAATGCGTTTCATGTGACACCTGATGCAAAATTAGTTGAAGAAATATGCGAAAAGTATAACTTCAGCGCGTTTTTTCGGCAATAAATTTTGAACCAGATCACAAAATTGAGTTTATTTTGCGCAAAAAACCGTTAAGCGGCCTGACCGAGATGTTGCAGCAGAATGGTCGCGCCGACGGCAATCAACACCAGACCGCCCAGCACTTCCGCCCATTTGCCGAGTACCGGACCAATAAAGCGGCCCACCAGCACGCCGGTGGTGGCCATGACGGTGGTGGCGGCCCCGATGGTCAGCGCGGTGGTAATAATGTTGACCTGCAAGAAGGCCAGACCCACACCGACCGCCAGCGCATCAAGGCTGGTCGCCACAGCGGTAGTGGCCAGTACCATAAAGCCATGGCTCTGCGGCGCTTCACAGGGTTCTGCGACGGCGGTTTGCCGGAAACCTTCCATCATCATGCGGCCGCCTAAAAACGCCAGCAGGATAAAGGCGATCCAGTGGTCCCACGCCATGATGTAACGACTGGCGGCCAGGCCAAGCGCCCAGCCAATCAGCGGCGTTAAGGCTTCGATTGAGCCAAAAATCAGACCGGTGCGCAGCGCTTCTTTAAAACCCGGACGATGCAAGGTGGCACCTTTGCCCAGTGCAGCAGCAAACGCGTCCATCGACATACCCAGTGCAAGAATTAAGGTGGCAATAAAGGTCATGATTTATTCACCTGGGGCGAAAAAGCGGCAATTCACGCTGTATTCACCACACAAAGTGTTCAGTAATGAAAAAGTGCGCGCAGTCTACCACGCAACCGCAGAGATAAAAAGACAGTAAAATCATGGATTTAAGTATAGCAAAGGCTATAACTTTTATCATTCGCTATGTTTCGCGCTAAGTCGATGGTGGTAAAGCATTTTCTGACAGTTTTCCGCAACGATAATCGGCTTGTCTGGCCACTGCGTCTGCATTCCCTGATTGAACCCCGGCGCTGATTGCCGGAAAATGCCCGGCTTATTATTACGGGATGCCAGTTATGAATAACCCTTTTGAATCTTTAATCGTGCCTGGCGGCATTTTGCTGTTGGGGTTTCTCTCTGCCCTGCTGCTGCCTGCGCCAGCTTTTAGCCTGTCGGTGGCACAGCATCTGCAGCAGATGCTGCATTTGCAGGATCTTAACCAGCTCTACACCGTGGTGTTCTGCATCTGGTTTTTACTGCTGGGCACGGTGGAGTTTTTTGTGATTCGCTTCGTCTGGCGCCGCTGGTTCAGGAGCTGAGTCAGGCAGTCTGCGCATCGACCAGCGCTTTCAGACGTGCTGCACTGCGCGCATAGCCATCACGCGGTAACTGAGCCGCACCGAGCAGCAGTCCGGCACAGCGTTGTTCGTCGCGCTGATACCAGATCGACAGCGGTGACGGGGCCATGCCATAGGCCAATGCTTGCTGCGCAATCAGCTGATCCGGCGTACCGGCCGGCAACCTGACAATCACCGCCAGCCCGGCACGTTGCACCTCGGGGAAATGGGGTTGCAGAGCGGCCATCATCTGCTCCAGTCGTTCGTGGTAGACCCGCTTCATGCGCCGCAGATGCCGCATGAAGTGCCCTTCCCGCAGGAAAACGGCCACCGCATCATGAAGCAATCCCGACGAGGCCGGTGCTAACAGCGCACAAACTTCCGCAAAACGCGAGACCAGGGCGGGCGGGACCACAATAAAGCCAAGCCGCAATCGCGGCGTCAGCGATTTGCTGAACGTACCGATATGCAGCACCCGTCCCTCGCTGTCGAGCGCCGCCAGCGCCGGTGCAGCCCGGTGACCAGGCTGCAGTTCGCCCAGATAATCATCCTCAATGATCCAGCGCTGTTGATGGCTGGCCCAGTTAAGCAACGCATGGCGGCGTGCCGGCGACAGGGTGACGCCGAGCGGGGCTTGCTGGCCCGGCGTGACCAGCGCAAACGCCGCATCCGGTGCCCGCGCCAGACCTTCCTCAACCTGCAGACCTTCGGCATCGACTGGCACCGCAACCGGCCTTACCCGCAGGGTTTCTACCGCCTGCCGGGCGACCATAAAACCCGGATCTTCCAGCCAGGCCTGCTTCCCCTGAAAATCCATTGCCAGGCCAATCAGCCCCATCGCTCCGGCATAGCCATTGGTGATAAAAATTTGATCGGCATGACAGCGCACCCCGCGCGCGACCGCCAGCCAGGCTACCAGTGCCTGACGCAGTGCTGGCGTGCCGCGCGGATCGGGGTAACTGGCCGGTTTCCCGACCAGTGCCCGCGTCTGACGTTGCAGGATGCGCAGCCAGACTTTGGCCGGAAAGCTATCGCTGGCGGGGATGCCCATCTGGAACGTCAGGGGCGGCGAGTCGTAATCCTCTCCGCCCTCACGCAGTGACAGCGGCACCACAGCCTGGGCGCCAGCGGCTTCGCTCAGCACCGGCAGCGGGTTCACAAAGGTACCGGCCGCGCCCCGGGTATGCAAAAACTGGCGATCCACCAGCATGTCATAGCTGGCGCGCACCGTACCGCGAGCGACGCCGAGCTGGGCCGCTAAATCACGGCAGGAAGGAAGCCGTGCGCCGGGTGGCAAGCGCTGGTCGATGATCGCCTGTTCAATCTGCTGCCGCAGCTGCTCGCTCAGACCCCGCGCCTGGCCGCGTTTAAGCGTCAGCGTGGCGAAAAGCGATGGGCCCATTAAATCGTCATTTTTTGGCACTTTTGCTGTTCCATGGGAAAGCCGACAATTGCCTCAACCCACATCAATGAGGCAAAAAAATGAGTGAACGTATCGATTTTAATCAAGTCGCCCCAGCCGGGATGAAAGCGCTCGGCGGTGTTTACCACTATCTGACACAAACCGATTTGCCGTTACCCCTGCTGGAACTGGTGTTCCTGCGCATCTCGCAAATTAACGGCTGCGCCTACTGCATCGACATGCACAGCAAAGCATTGCATAAAGCCAATGTGAGCTGGGATAAAATTGTGCTGACCGCGGTGTGGAATGAATCGGGGAATTTATTCAGCGATCGCGAGAAGGCGGCCCTGCGCTGGGCAGAGTGCCTGACGCTGATCGCCAGCGCGGGCGCACCCGATGAGGATTATGCCGCACTGCAGGCCTGCTTTAGCGACAAAGAGATTGTCGATTTGAATATCGCCATCGGTCTGATGAACACCTACAACCGCATGGCAATCAGTCTGAAAAAGCTACCGGCGTCTGTGTCAGGTCAGTGAGCCAGTCCGATGCGTGCGCCGTGGCGCGCGCATTTCATCCTCACAAAAATGTAACATTATTTTTACACTGACCGCCTGAAACCGGCGCTGATGCACTTTTAGACTATTCCTTACTCACCGATAACTGCCTGAAATTCAGTGAATTAAATAATTCCTCTCTGTAACCCACTCAGCGGGCGCTGCACCATGATGGCGCGTTCCTGCAACAACCAACTCTCTTAAGCTACTGAGTTATCAATAGAAAATCACTTATACTGCCTCTGCCGCCATGATTAATTCTTATGCTGAATCATTTCTGCATTTAAAAAATAAACAAATGTTTAATTCAGATGCGAGAATGTTATATTCGCATGACAAAGCATAACGTGCAGTTAACCCGTTATCACCGCTTTAACCTATACCTGAGTCTTAACCTTTGAGAAATAGCGCAACGCGCTCGAAAGAAGCGTGACTATTTCGCCTGCAAAACTGTTGAGCTTCAGGTCAACAGAAGAGGAGATGTCGCCTCATGTGCAATTCAGCAGTAAACCTTGCGCTCGCGATGAGCGCTATGGCAAAGGACACCACTACCGCGCAGGAGCGCAAAGACGTTGACGTGTTGCTGATTGGCGCGGGCGTGATGAGCGCCACCCTGGGCGCATGGCTGCAGGATCTGGAACCGGACTGGTCTATCGAAATGGTAGAGCGGCTGGACAGCGTGGCAGAAGAGTCATCCAATGGCTGGAACAATGCAGGCACCGGCCATGCCGCGCTGGCCGAGCTGAACTATACGCCACAGCGTGCCGATGGCAGCATCGACATCTCTAAAGCGGTGACGATCAACGAATCGTTCATGATTTCCCGTCAGTTCTGGGCCTCACAGGTGCAGAAGGGCAACCTGCGCAATCCAAAAAGCTTTATCCACAGCACGCCGCACATGAGTTTTGTCTGGGGCGACGACAATGTCGAGTTCCTACGCAAACGCTTCCAGGCGCTGCAGAAAAGCACCCTGTTCCGTGGCATGGCCTACTCCGAAGATCCGCAGCAGATTGCTGGCTGGATCCCGCTGGTGATGAAAGGCCGTGATCGCAGTCAGAAAGTGGCGGCCACCTGGACCGAAATGGGAACCGACGTCAATTTCGGTGAAGTGACGCGCCAGCTGATCGCCTCTTTACAGAAGAAGGCCAATTTCCGCCTGCGTCTGCGTCAGGAAGTGCGTGAACTGACGCGCCTGAGCGATGGTCGCTGGCAGGTTACGCTGCAGTGTCTGGCGAGCGGCACCCGCCGCACGCTGACCGCCAGAAATATCTTTATCGGTGCTGGCGGCGCGGCACTGCCGCTGTTGCAGAAAGCCGGCGTACCGGAAGCCAACGGCTATGCCGGTTTCCCGGTAGGCGGCTCATTCCTGGTGACTGAAAATCCGCAGGTGGTGGCGCAGCACATGGCCAAGGTCTACGGCAAAGCCAGCGTCGGCGCACCGCCGATGTCGGTACCGCATGTCGATACCCGCGTGCTGGATGGCAAGCAGGTGCTGCTGTTCGGGCCGTTTGCCACCTTCTCCACCAAGTTCCTGAAGCAGGGTTCATTGCTGGATATGTTCACCTCGCTGAACAGCAGCAATATGCTGCCGATGGTTAAAGTGGGGCTGAAAAGCTTTGATCTGGTGAAATATCTGATGGATCAGGTGCTGCAAAGCGATCGCGATCGGATGGATGCCCTGCGCGCCTATGTGCCACAGGCGAAGCAGGAAGACTGGCGTTTAGTCACCGCCGGTCAGCGCGTGCAGATCATCAAAAAAGATGAGAAAGAGGGCGCGGTACTGCGTCTTGGCACCGAAGTGGTTGCCTCGCAGGATGGCTCGATTTCGGCGCTGCTGGGTGCTTCGCCAGGAGCCTCAACGGCTGCGCCGATCATGCTGGAGCTGCTGCACAAGGTCTACCCTGAGCAGATGGCATCGCCAGAATGGCAGAATAAAATCCGCGCCGTTATTCCGTCATGGGGACGCAAGCTGAACGGTGATGTGGCGCTGACCGAGAAAGTGCTGGCGGAAACCAGCCGTATTCTGCAGCTCGATTACACCCCGGTAACGCCGATGGCTGCCAACGATGAAGGGCGCGAAACCGCCTTTGTTGTCGGTAAGTAATTCAGTCCCTGCTCTCTCAAGGCCCCCGCTGTGGGGCCTTTTTGTTTGCCGCTCGCCTGGTTGACTGCGCTATTCTCTATTAGGGTTAAGAGATGTTTTAGCTGAACTTTCAGAAGGAAACGGCATGTCTCAACCCAACGTTGCACCGGAATTCGAGCTTCTTGACCGCTACTGGCGCGCGGCTAACTATTTGTCTGTCGGGCAGATTTACCTGATGGACAATCCACTGCTGCGCGAACCGCTGAAACCAGAGCACATCAAACCCCGCCTGCTGGGTCACTGGGGCACCACGCCCGGTCTGAATTTTATTTATGCTCATCTCAACCGGATTATTCGCCAGCGCGATCTGAATCTGATCTATGTCTGCGGACCGGGTCATGGTGGTCCCGGCATGGTCGCCAATACCTGGCTGGAAGGCAGCTACAGCGAAATTTATCCGCATGTCAGTCAGGATGCAGCGGGTATGCAACGCCTGTTTAAGCAGTTCTCCTTTCCAGGCGGTATTCCCAGCCACGCGGCACCGGAAACGCCCGGCTCCATTAATGAAGGCGGCGAACTGGGCTACTCGCTGGCGCATGCGTTTGGCGCAGCGTTTGATCATCCGGAACTGATTGTGCCGTGCGTGATTGGCGACGGCGAAGCGGAAACCGGACCGCTGGCCTCCAGCTGGCACGGTATTAAATTCCTCAATCCTGCGCGGGACGGTGCGGTGCTGCCGATTCTGCATCTCAACGGTTACAAGATTGCCAATCCGACCATCCTCGGCCGCAGCAGTGATGAAGACCTGCGCCAGCTGTTCAGCGGTTACGGCTATGAGCCGCTGTTCGTCAGCGGCGATCAGCCTGAAAAAATGCACCCGCTGATGGCGGAAGCGCTGGATAACGCTTTCAGTAAAATTGCCGCCTTCCAGCAGCAGGCGCGCACCGGCAAAGCCAGCAGCGGCGTACCGCGCTGGCCAATGATTGTGCTGCGCAGCCCGAAAGGCTGGACCGGCCCCAAAACCGTGGATGGCAAAAAAGTGGAAGGTTTCTGGCGGGCGCATCAGGTGCCGGTCGCGGCCTGCCGTGAGGATGAAGGCCATCGTCAGATTCTCGAAGCCTGGATGCGAAGCTATCAGCCTGACGATCTGTTTGACGAGCAGGGACGGCTGAAACCGGAGCTGCAGGCGCTGGCTCCGCAGGGCGATAAGCGCATGGGCGCCTCTCCATATGCCAACGGCGGCCTGCTGCGTCGCGAGCTGAATACACCGGACATTGCCGAATTTGCCTTCGATACCGGCGAGCCGGGCTCGCAGATGGCGCAGGCCACCGAGCAGCTCGGCCGCTACCTGCGGGTCCTGTTTGAGCGTAACCTCGATAACTTTCGCCTGTTTGGCCCGGACGAAACCGCCTCTAACCGCCTGACGCCGGTGTTTGACGCCACCAGCCGCACCTGGCTGGAAGCAATAGAACCTTACGATGAGCAGCTGGCGCGTGATGGCCGGGTGATGGAGATCCTGAGCGAGCACCAGTGTCAGGGTTGGCTGGAGGGCTATCTGCTGACCGGCCGTCACGGCCTGTTCAACTGCTATGAAGCCTTTATTCATATCGTCGATTCGATGTTTAACCAGCATGCCAAGTGGCTCAAAGTGACGCGCAAACTGGGCTGGCGTAAACCGGTCTCATCGCTCAACTACCTGCTCTCTTCTCACGTCTGGCGTCAGGATCACAATGGTTACAGCCATCAGGACCCAGGCTTTATCGATCACGTTGCCAACAAAAAAGCCGATATCGTACGCATCTACCTGCCGCCCGATGCCAATACGCTGTTATGGGTTGGCGATCACTGCCTGCGTACCTGGGATCGGATCAACGTGATTGTGGCCGGTAAGCAGCCCGCGCCACAGTGGCTGGATATGGCGAGCGCCATTCGCCATTGCGAAGCGGGTATGGGAGAGTGGCGCTGGGCCGGTACCACGCCGGATGATGCTGAACCGGATGTGGTGATGGCCTGTGCCGGCGATGTGCCAACCATGGAGACGCTGGCGGCGGTCGACCTGCTGCGTGACTATCTGCCCGAGCTGCGAATCCGGGTAGTCAACGTGGTCGATTTAATGGCGCTGCAGACCCAGGATCAACATCCGCATGGCAAGTCAGACCCGGAGTTTGATGCGTTGTTTACCGTGGATAAACCGGTGATTTTTGCCTTCCACGGCTACCCGACGCTGGTGCATCGGCTGACGTATCAGCGCAATAACCACCGTAACTTCCATGTGCGCGGCTTTATTGAAGAGGGAACCACCACCACGCCTTTTGATATGACGGTGCTGAATGAGCTTGACCGTTATCATCTGGCGCAGGAGGCGATCCTGCGCGTGCCGGGGCTGGCCGATGCGCATCCTGAACTGCTGGACGATCTGCAGGAGCGCATCGCTGAACATCATCGCTATGTGCGTGAACACGGTGAAGATGTGCCGGAGGTGCAGAACTGGAAATGGCCTTCGGCAACGGCACCCGGCGCACCGGATTAAACGGCCTGCAACGCGTCCGTCAGCATCCAGACGGTGGTCGCCACCAGCGACAGCGCCATCAGGCTGTTAAAGAGCTGACGCTTCCAGGCAATTTGCAGATGGCTGCGCAGGCGATCGCCGAGCGCAGCCCAGATCAAAATGCAGGGCAGATTCAGCAGCATAAAGCCGAGCATCACCGTCAGCACGCCGCTGCTGGCGCTGTACAACAACGCCACATTGGTCGCCATCAGCCAGGCTTTGGGATTGATCGCCTGGAAACAGGCGCCGCCCAGTAACGTCATTGGCTGCGGTTTGCTGCGCGCTTCAGGTGCCGCAGCCCGAAAAATCTTCCACGACAGCCACAACAGATAGGCACAGCCTGCCAGCGTCAGCGGCAGGCGAATCGCCGCCATCCAGTGCAGTAATACCTCCAGCGCGACCCCGGCGATCACCGTTTGCAGCGCGCAACCCACCAGAATGCCAAACACCATCGGCAGCGTGCGGCGCATGCCGAAATTGACGCCTGAAGTCGCCAGCAGCAGGTTATTCGGGCCAGGCGTAATGGACATAACGGTCACGTAACTGAAAAAAGAGGGATCAAGCATGATGGCACTCCTGATTATCAACAGAGCTTCATGCTACGGCGTGAAAAGGAATGGTAACAGTGACACAAAATCACTATTGTGATGGTTACAGTTTCGATTAACAGCAATTGTACCCATCGCGTCCGGAGGCTATTGTGTCCCTTGCTCCTTTACCCGATCAGCGTCTCTATCAGCAGCTGGCTGACAACTTCGCTGAGGCTATCCATCAGGGCACGCTGAAGCCCGGCAAACGCCTGCCCGCCATCCGGCGCGTGGCGCAATCGCATCAGGTCAGCGTCAATACCGTGCTGAATGCCTGGCAGCTGCTGGAAGATCGCGGCCTGATTGAGGCGCGTCCACAGTCGGGCTACTACGTGCGCGGTGTGCTGCCGGCGGTGACCCGGCACGATCCACATAAAGCCCGGGTTCGCGATCCCAGCAGTGAAAAACTCGACCTGATCGATAAGGTGTTTGCCGCCCAGAATCATCCCGACTACATCAATATTTCGCTGGCCTGCCCGCAGGATAGTGAGCTGTTTCCTGCGGCGCGTATTGGCCGGATAACCGCCGCGCTGCTGCGCCGTCATCCCAATATGATTGGGCGCTATGCGCTTCCGCCCGGTAGTGAGCGCTTACGGGAGGAGATCGCGCGGCGGGCGTTGCACGCCGGACAGACGCTGACCGCCGATGAGATCACCCTGACCCACGGCTGCATGGAGGCGTTGCAGCTGGCGCTGCGTGCCGTGACGCAACCCGGTGACTGCGTCGGGCTGGAGTCGCCGACCTACTTCTTTCTGTTTCCGCTGCTGGCGTCGCTGGGCCTGAAGGCGCTGGAAATCCCGACCGATCCACAGCATGGCCTGTCGCTGGATGCGCTGGAGATGTTGCTACAGGAGCAGCGTATTAAGGCGTTAATCGCCATGCCGAGCGCCCAGAATCCGCTTGGCTACTGCATGTCGCTGGCAAACAAGAAGCGGCTGGCGAAGTTAGTGAATACTTACCACGTTCCGCTGATTGAGGATGGACTGTATGACGAACTGCAGTTCGACTGGCCGCTTTCACCGGCGGTAAAAGCTTTTGATCGCGATGGCTGGGTGCTCTACTGCACCAGCTTTACCAAAACCGTGGCACCCGATTTTCGTATCGGCTGGATCGCCGCCGGACGCTTCCACAGCGCCATTGCCCGGTTAAAAGCGGTGTCATCGATGGCGGAATCGGCGCTGCTGTCAGAAACGCTGGCGGAATTCCTGGCTAACGGTGGCTATGATCACCATCTGCGCACCCTGCGCCGTCGCTATGCCGCCAATCTGGATCAGGCGCGCGGGTTAATCGCCCGCCACTTCCCGCAGGGCACCCGCGCCACGCTGCCGCGCGGTGGCTTTGTCTTCTGGGTCGAACTGCCGGGCGGCGTCAATACTACCGAGATGTTTGACCGGCTGTTGCAGGAGCAGATTTGCGTCACGCCTGGTGCCCTTTACTCGCTCAGTGAACGCTACAACCACGCGCTGCGTCTCTCCTGCTGCTATCCGTTTGACGATCGCTACAGCTGGGCAATCCGCCGCGCCGGTGAAATAGCCTGCGAGCTAGCCGGCCTGCCCGCTGGCGAGGATCACGGCGTGCCGTTGCGGCCCCAGACGGTGTAGCCGTGGCGCTCGGTCAGGCGCTCGTAATAGTGGCGCACCGCCGGATAATCAGGATGGTCGAGCGGCGTTTCAAACCAGCGGTTCACCGCCAGGCCAATCGGAATATCCGCCAGAGTGAAGTTACGTCCGGCGACGTAGCGGCCGGTTTTTTCCAGCTGCTGGTTGAGAATGCTCATGGTATGCGACCAGCCTTTGCAGGCTGCCGCCAGCAGGCGTGGGTCCTGATGGGCCGGCGAGTGACGCACCAGTGACATAAAAGCGTAGCGCCATGAGGTGTTGAGCTCGGTAGACTGCCAGTCCATCCACTGATCGATCGGTGCCCGCGATTGCGGATGGATCGGGTAGAGCCATTCGCCGCCATAGGCGTTTGCCAGATAGCGCAGGATGGCGTTGGATTCCCAGATGACCAGATCGTCATCTTTCAGCACCGGCACCATCGCATTCGGGTTAAGTGCCATAAATTCAGGTGAGTGGGTTGACTGGAAGCCATCGCCCCACTCCTCCCGCAGGTAATCGAGGTCAAGCTCGTCGCAGAGCCACAACACTTTGCGCACGTTGATAGAAGAGGTACGTCCGAGGATGGTTAACATTCACAGTCTCCAGTGAAATCTTTAACTTATTCATAGTCCTGTTACCTGCTATAAGCAATCATCCGGCAGAGAAAAGGCCATTCTGACCACAATAAGCAAGGAGTGACAATGAAGGTCGCGTTTAAGCAAGTCGATGTGTTTACCTCATCCGCCTTTAACGGTAATCCGCTGGCGGTGATCATGGATGCACAGGGGTTAAGCGACAGCCAGCTGGCGGCCATCGCCCGCTGGACCAACCTGTCGGAAACCACCTTTGTGCTGCCGCCACAGGATGCCCAGGCCGATTATCGGGTGCGCATTTTTACCGTCGAGGGTGAACTGCCGTTTGCCGGTCATCCGACGCTCGGCACCGCGCATGCGCTGCTGGAAGCAGGCTGGCCAACCCGGACGCCGGGCGAAATTGTGCAGGAGTGCGGCGTCGGTAACGTGCGGATCAAGATTGCCGCAGACGGCGCGCTGGCGTTTGCCGCGCCGGCGGCCACCATTACGCCATGGCAGGACGCCCTGATGGGCAATGCGTTAAACAGCGACGCGTTCGATCTGACCCAAAGCCCGACGGTGGTGGATATGGGGATTCGCTGGCTGCTGGTGCCGATGGTCAGCGCCGACGCGGTGCTGGCGCTTCAGCCCAACGTCAGCGATCTGCAGCGGCTGATTAAACACGCAGGCGTGACGGGTGTGATGCCCTTTGGCCGTTTGCCGCAGGGCGAAAGTGAGCAGTATGAAGTGCGCGGCCTGCTGGTTGAATATGGCAGCCTGACCGAAGATCCGATCACCGGCAGCGCCAATGCCTGTCTGGCCCGCTACTTCGCGGCGGCCGGCCAGACCACGGATTACCGGGTGCGTCAGGGCACCGTACTGCAACGCGCGGGTCGGGTGCAGGTCACTTTTGCCGGGGATGAAATCTGGATTGGCGGCAATACCGTGACGGTGATTGACGGCACCATTTCACTCTGACACGCCGCGGCCCGGTGGATTTGCTGTCCGCCAGGCCGCCGGCGATTAAATCCCCTGGCCGCCAGACGCTTCGATACGCTGGGCGGTGATCCAGCCGGTTTCCTCACTCAGAATGGCGCTGATGGCGTCACCGATGTCATCCGGCAATCCCACCCGACCCAGCGCGGTCAGGCCAGCGATCTGTTGGTTAAGCTCTTTGGTATCACGCACCCGACCGCCACCGAAGTCGGTTTCAATCGCGCCAGGTGCCAGGATATTGACGCGGATCCGCCGCGCGCCCAGCTCTTTCGCCTGATAACGCGTCAGGACCTCCATCGCTCCTTTCATCGCCGCGTAGGTGCTGGAACCCGGATACACCAGCCGCGTCAGGCCGCTGGAAATATTGAGGATGCGCCCGCCATCCTGAATCAGCGGCAGCAGCTTCTGCGTCAGGAAGTAAGGTCCTTTAAAATGGACGTTAACCAGCGCGTCAAACTCCTGTTCGGTGGTGTCGGTGAAGGCTTTGTAATGGCCATGACCGGCGTTGTTCACTAAATAGTCAAACTGCTCGCGCTGCCAGTACTGCTGCAGCTGCTGGCGGACCTGCTCAACAAACGCATCAAAGCGGCTGCTTTCACCGACATCCAGCGCCAGCGCCACTGCGCGGGCACCCAGCGCTTCAATTTCTTTCACCACCGCCTGTGCCTCGTCAGCGTGACTGCGATAGGTCAGAATGATATCAACGCCTCTGGCAGCCAGTTTTAACGCTCCATTGCGGCCTAAACCGCGGTTTGCTCCGGTAATCAACGCAATTTTATGATTCATGTTGCACACCTGTTGGAAAATTGAACACGGTTTAAAGATATTCCTGAATAATTGATCTATAAACAGATCGAAATAGAGATCACTGTTTCAATAAGAACAACAATCGGTGCACAACATGGATAAAATTCACGCAATGCAGGTGTTTGTTCGGGTTGCCGAAATGGGCAGTTTTACCCGCGCCGCAGAAAGTTTAGGTTTACCCAAAGGCAGCGTGTCGCGGCAGATTCAGGCGCTGGAAAATCAGATGGCGACCCGCCTGTTGCATCGCACCACCCGCCGGGTGCAGCTGACGCAGGATGGGCTGGTCTATTACGATCGCTGTCTTGATTTGCTGTCGATGATTGACGATATGGACAGCCTGTTTCAGCACGATCCCGCCACGCTCAGCGGCAAACTGCGGGTCGATATGTCAGTGGCGATGGCGACCGGCTTTATCCTGCCGCGACTGCCGGAGTTCTTACAGCACTATCCGGGCGTGGAGATTGAGCTAAGCAGCAGCGATCGTCAGGTCGATGTGATCCGCGAAGGATTTGACTGCGTGATTCGGGTCGGCGAGCTGAAAGATTCAGGTTTAATTGCACGAAAAATTGGGACTTACACCTTGATCAATTGCGCCAGCCCTGGCTACCTTTCGCGCTTCGGCAGACCGATCCGGCTGGAAGAGTTGTCGCAGCACGCCATGGTGCACTACAGCCAGCAACTGGGTCAGCCGTCGCCAGGGTTTGAATATTTTGACGGCAGGCAGTGCCACTATGTGCACACCGGTGGCGTAGTGACGGTGAACAGCACCGAGACCTACCGCGCCGCCTGTCTGGCCGGCTTAGGCATTATTCAGGTGCCGGCGATCGGCATTCAGAAGCTGCTGGAGCAGGGTGAACTGGTTGAAGTACTGCACCATTTTCCCGCCAGGCCGATGCCGATCCACCTGCTCTATCCGCATCGGCGCAATGTCGCCCGACGGGTGCGGGTATTTATGGAGTGGCTGAGTCAGGTACTACAGGAGTACGTCACCTGAGCGGCTATACTTTGATTTTAATGATAAACAGGACAGTGAAGGTCTATGACAGACAAGCAGGAAAATCCACAGGATACGCAGCCGCCAAAACCGCTGATCGATATTAAAACCGGCAACCCTTCTGTTGACCAATCGATTGTGCGCGTTTCGCGTTTTGCCGCCTGGTTTCAGGCGATTCCGGCGGTGGCGCATTTTATCCGCGCGCTGGAACGGTTTAACGATCGGCTCGGCAGCCAGTTTGGCGCAGCGATTACCTACTTCTCCTTTTTATCGCTGATCCCGATTCTGATGGTCTCGTTTGCGGCCGTGGGTTTTGTGCTGGCATCGAATCAGGATTTGCTGACCGATATCATCAACAAAATCGTCAGCAGCATCAGCGATCCGACGCTGGCTACCACCCTGAAAAATACCGTCAATACCGCGATTCAGCAGCGCGCTACCGTCGGTATTACCGGGTTACTGCTGGCGCTCTATTCGGGTCTTAACTGGATGGGGAATCTGCGGGAAGCGATCCGGGCCCAGTCGCGCGACGTGTGGGAGCGCAAACCCGACGATAAGGAGAAAATCTGGAAACGCTATATCCGCGATTTCCTGTCGCTGACCGGCCTGATGCTGGCGCTGGTGATTACGCTGTCGCTGACCTCGGTTGCCGGTTCGGCACAGGCGATGATTGTCAGCGCACTGGGACTGGACGGCATCGACTGGCTCCGCCCGGCAATGACCATTATCGCCACCTCGATTTCAGTGCTGGCTAACTACCTGCTGTTCCTCTGGATTTTCTGGATCCTGCCGCGTCACAAGCCGCGCAAGAAAGCGCTGTTCCGCGGTACGCTGCTGGCGGCGGTCGGTTTCGAAGTGATCAAATTTGTCATGACGCTGACGCTGCCGAAGCTGGCGACCTCGCCGTCTGGCGCGGCGTTTGGCTCGGTACTCGGTCTGATGGCGTTCTTCTATTTCTTCGCCCGCCTGACGCTGTTCTGTGCCGCCTGGATCGCTACTGCAAAATATAAAGACGATCCGCAAATGCCACAGGCGGGTCGCCCTTCTCACCCGCAATAATCACCAGCGGTTAACAACAGCGGAAAATATCACCCCGAGGCTATTTTTTATCCACATAACAGGATGAATAGCTGAGGGGTCACTTTTATTTAGCCCTTTCGTAGAGTATCCCGCCAGATTTAGCCCGGTTTACCCCGGCATCCTCCGACATTCCCCGGACGACAGAAATTATCCTCTCTTTGCCCGGCGAAGCCAGTAACGACGCGGGTTTCAGCATTGAATGACGTCTGGCAGGTGCGTAAGATTCTTTATCTGTATTTACAAATAAGAAACAGTTATGCAAGCCTCCATCTCAGAAACACTCGACAAGCAACAGGACCCCACGCCGGTTAATTCGCGCAGCAAAGTGGTGATCGCCTCGTTGGTCGGTACGGCCATTGAGTTCTTCGATTTTTATATTTATGCCACTGCCGCGGTGATCGTTTTCCCGCACATCTTTTTCCCGCAGGGTGACGCCACCGTCGCCACGCTACAGTCACTGGCGACCTTTGCGATCGCGTTTATTGCGCGTCCGATTGGTTCGGCCGTGTTTGGTCACTTTGGCGATCGCATTGGCCGTAAAGCAACCCTGGTCGCCTCGCTGCTGACCATGGGGATCTCGACCGTGGTGATCGGCCTGCTGCCGGGTTATGAAACCATCGGCGTGCTGGCTCCGCTTCTGCTGGCGCTGGCACGTTTCGGTCAGGGTCTGGGGCTCGGCGGAGAATGGGGCGGCGCGGCGCTGCTGGCCACCGAAAATGCCCCGGCGAAGAAGCGTGCACTGTATGGGTCGTTCCCCCAGCTTGGCGCGCCGATTGGCTTCTTCTTCGCTAACGGTACCTTCCTGCTGCTGTCATGGCTGCTGACCGATGAGCAGTTCATGCAGTGGGGCTGGCGCGTGCCGTTTATTCTCTCTGCGGTGCTGGTATTGATCGGCCTGTATGTGCGCGTGTCGCTGCATGAGAGTCCGGTGTTTGCCAAAGTGCAGAAAGAGAAAAAGCAGGTGCGGGTACCGATTGCCGCGCTGCTGAGTAAGCATCTGACTGCCACCATTCTCGGCACTTTTATCATGCTGGCGACCTATACCCTGTTCTACATCATGACCGTCTACTCGATGAGTTATGGCACCACGCCGGCACCGGCCGGACTGGGTATTCCGCGT
Source organism: Pantoea brenneri (assembly GCF_038594305.1). Taxonomy (NCBI): domain Bacteria; kingdom Pseudomonadati; phylum Pseudomonadota; class Gammaproteobacteria; order Enterobacterales; family Erwiniaceae; genus Pantoea; species Pantoea brenneri. The sequence goes on from NZ_JBCGBG010000005.1 coordinate 219,378, forward strand.
AACAGTATGCTGTGGATGCTGATGTTAGCCGTGATTGGCTTTGGCGTGATGGTGCCGATTGCCGGGCTGCTGGCTGACCGTTTTGGTCGCCGTAAGACGATGATCACCATTACGCTGATGATTATCGCCTTTTCGTTTCTGTTCCCGGCGATGCTCGGTTCAGGATCGCAGGCGCTGGTGATGGCGTTTCTGTTGCTGGGTCTGAGCATTATGGGCCTGACCTTTGGTCCGATGGGCGCGCTGCTGCCGGAGCTGTTCCCGACTGAAGTGCGTTATACCGGCGCATCGTTTTCCTATAACCTGTCGTCGATTCTCGGTGCCTCTGTCGCGCCCTATATCGCCACCTGGCTGAATGCGAATTACGGTTTGCAGGCGGTAGGGTTCTATCTGGCTTCGATGGCGGTGCTGACGCTGATTGCGTTGATCGCCTGTAAAGAGACGCGCAATCAGACGCTGTATGACGTCTAATCCCGTTGTATGAAGGTCAGTGAAAAACCCGGCAGCCGCTGGGTTTTTTTATGGCTCTCGCCTGGCGCTGGCATCATCAGGTAGAAAAACGGCAGGCTGAAGGCTCAGGTTAATGCGCAGCCCTAAAGGCGTCGTGTTGAGGTTAACCGGCTGGCTCAGAACTAAAGGCGTCGTGTTGAGATTAATGCGCTGGCTCAGGGCTAAAGGCGTCGTGTTGAGGTTAGTGCGCTGGCTCAGGACTAAAGGCGTCGTGTTGAGGTTAGTGCGCAGGCTCAGGGCGCATACGCCTTTCGCAAAGACGCAAAAGACGCCATCCCTGGCATGCTCAGCGCGGGCGATTACGCACCTCATCCCTGAGGTGCGCCCGTAAACGGGCCAACGCTTTGCGTTGTTCAAAAACGCTCCCGGCGTTTTTGTCCCTGGCCCGCGATGCTTTGCTACAGGCGTATGCGCTCATCGCGTTGACTTCGGCATACGTTTCAGGCGGTCAGCGGAACGCTTCAGACGGCTCACAAACCCAATCAGGGTAATTCTGGCCGCAACGAATAAACTCAATGCGCAGGCAATACGGGTAGAGGAGGAAAGCATCCGTCCCCGGGAAAAAAACGCCAGTCATTGGCCCGGTGACGGGTGCACTCAGGGATGAGATGCGTAATCGCGCGAGCCAGGCGTGCCAGGGAAGGCGGATTTTGCGTCTTTCCGATCTGACCGTGTTGCTTGTACAGCCACGGTTTCACAGTGAAGCGGCCAGACCATAGGCACGTCTACAGGAGGTGCCCATCGATTGATAAACAAAAAACCCCGGCAAGCCGGGGTTTGTTTTGCTGAAAACGGTGGTGACGCTAATTAGCCCGCAACAGCGATGCGTTTCATGTCAGTCATATAGCCACGCAGTTTACGGCCGACCGCTTCAATCGGATGCTGGCGAACGGCTTCGTTGACGTCACGCAGCTGCGCGTTATCTACCTGCGTTCCTTCAACCGCTTTACCCAGGTCACCCGGCTGCAGCGTGGTCATGAACTCTTTCAGCAACGGCACCGCGGCGAATGAGAACAGGTAGTTGCCGTATTCAGCGGTATCGGAGATGACCACGTTCATTTCATACAGGCGCTTACGGGCGATGGTGTTCGCGATCAGCGGCAGCTCATGCAGTGATTCATAGTAGGCAGACTCTTCGATAATGCCGGCATCGACCATGGTTTCAAACGCCAGCTCAACGCCCGCTTTAACCATCGCTACCATCAATACGCCTTTGTCGTAGTACTCCTGCTCTTCGATTTTACCTTCATACTGCGAGGCCGTTTCGAAAGCGGTTTTGCCGGTCTCTTCACGCCAGGTCAGCAGGTTTTTATCGTCATTGGCCCAGTCAGCCATCATGCCGGAAGAGAACTCACCCGAAATGATATCATCCATATGTTTCTGGAACAGCGGCGCCATGATGGTTTTCAGCTGCTCTGACAGCGCATAAGCCCGCAGTTTTGCCGGATTAGAGAGGCGATCCATCATCAGCGTGATGCCGCCGAACTTCAGCGACTCGGTAATGGTTTCCCAGCCAAACTGAATCAGTTTTTCGGCGTAGGCCGGATCGGTCCCTTCCGCCACCAGCTTGTCGAAGCATAACAGTGAACCCGCCTGCAGCATGCCGCACAGGATGGTCTGCTCGCCCATCAGGTCAGATTTTACTTCTGCCACGAAGGAAGATTCCAGCACGCCAGCACGATCGCCACCGGTCGCTGCGGCCCAGGCTTTGGCAATCGCCATGCCTTCGCCTTTAGGATCGTTTTCCGGGTGAACCGCGATCAGCGTCGGCACACCAAAACCACGTTTGTATTCTTCACGCACTTCGGTGCCCGGGCACTTCGGCGCGACCATCACTACGGTGATATCTTTACGGATGGTTTCACCCACTTCCACGATGTTGAAACCGTGAGAGTAACCCAGCGCGGCGCCATCTTTCATCAGGGGCTGAACCGCCTGAACCACCGCAGAGTGCTGCTTGTCCGGCGTCAGGTTAACGACCAGGTCCGCCTGAGGGATCAGCTCTTCGTACGTACCCACTTTGAAACCGTTATCGGTCGCTTTGCGCCATGAAGGGCGTTTCTCCGCAATCGCTTCAGCACGCAGTGCATAGGCGACGTCCAGACCGGAATCACGCATGTTGAGACCCTGATTCAGGCCCTGCGCACCACAGCCAACGATAACGACTTTTTTGCCTTTCAGGAAACTGGCGCCATCGGCGAATTCTTCGCGTGCCATGAAACGACATTTACCTAATTGCGCTAACTGGTTGCGCAAGTTCAATGTGTTGAAATAGTTAGCCATGGGTACTCCAGTGAGGTTGTGTTTGCTTTTTTTTGTTCAGGGACGGCGTGTAGTGCAGCGCCGCGAATGACCCCATCATATGACAGGAATTCTGTTGCTTAAATTGATATATTAACAACGTCACATTGCAATAAATGCAACATCACGTTAAGGCGACGCGCATATGGATTTACGAGATCTGAAACTGTTTCTTCATCTGGCCGAAAGCTGTCACTTCGGCCGCACGGCGCGTGCGATGCACGTCAGTCCCTCCACGCTCTCGCGCCAGATTCAGCGGCTGGAGGAGGATGTCGGACATGCGCTGTTTCTGCGTGATAACCGCACCGTCACGCTGACAGAAGCGGGCGAACGCCTGCGCCAGTTTGCTCAGCAGACGCTGCTGCAATATCAGCAGCTGCGCCACGTGATGGATCTCAACGGCCCGTCGCTCAGCGGCGAGCTGCGCCTGTTCTGCTCAGTGACCGCAGCCTACAGCCACCTGCCGCCGATCCTCGACCGTTTTCGTGCCGAGCACCCGCAGGTAGAAATCAAACTTAACACCGGTGATGCCGCCGATGCGGTAGAGAAAGTGCACACCGGCGAAGCCGATCTGGCGATTGCCGGACGGCCTGAAACCTTACCGGCCAGCATCGATTTTATGCCGCTCGGGCTGATTCCGCTGGTGCTGATCGCGCCAGCGTTACCCTGCGCGGTGCGGACTCAGGCCACTCAGGCGCTGCCGGAATGGTCGCAAATCCCGTTTATCCTGCCGGAGCAGGGGCCGGCGCGCCGGCGTATCGATTTGTGGTTCCGCCGTCATCGCATTGCGAATCCGTTAATTTACGCCACGGTATCCGGCCATGAGGCGATTGTTTCCATGGTGGCGCTGGGATGCGGTATCGCCCTGTTGCCGGACGTGGTGCTGGAGAATAGTCCGGAACCGGTGCGTAACCGCGTCATGATGCTGGAGAATGTTGAATCGGTGGCACCGTTTGAACTCGGTGTCTGCGTGCAGAAAAAGCGGCTCGGCGAGCCGCTGATCAGTGCTTTCTGGAGCCAGTTGTAATCAGCTGCCCGCCAGGAAGAAGCGGAATGCCGGGTTCTGCGTTTCGTCGTGAAAGTCGTAACCCAGGTCGGTAAGATGCTCCTCAAAGCGTGGCTCATCGTTACCCAGCTCAAACGCCGTCAGTACGCGACCGTAGTCAGTACCGTGGCTGCGGTAGTGGAACAGCGAAATATTCCAGTGGGTACCGAGCGTTTGCAGAAATTTCAGCAAGGCGCCTGGCGCTTCCGGGAATTCAAAGCTGAACAGTCGTTCACGCAGCGGCTTGGAAGGCCGTCCGCCGACCATATAACGCACGTGCAGCTTGGCCATCTCATCATCCGAAAGATCAACCACCTGATAACCGCTGTCGGTGAGCTGGCTGATGATTTCGCTGCGCTCTTCCAGACCGCGGGTCAGCCGCACGCCAACAAAAATGCAGGCTTTGTCGGCATCGGCATAGCGGTAGTTGAACTCGGTAATCGACCGTCCGCCCAGCGTCTGACAGAACCGCAGGAAGCTGCCCTGCTGTTCCGGAATGGTCACCGCCAGCAGCGCTTCGCGCTGTTCGCCCAGCTCGCAGCGCTCAGAAACGTAACGCAGACCGTGGAAATTGACGTTAGCGCCCGATAAGACGTGCGCCAGCCGTTCGCCTTTGATGTCGTGCTGCTGGATATACTTCTTCATGCCCGCCAGCGCCAGCGCGCCAGAAGGTTCCGCTACGGCCCGCACATCTTCGAACAGATCTTTCATCGCAGCGCAGATCGCATCACTGTCGACGGTAATGATGTCGTCGATATAGGCCTGACACAGCCGGAAGGTTTCGCTGCCAATCCGTTTGACCGCGACGCCTTCAGCGAACAGCCCGACGCGCGGCAGATCGACCGGATGGCCGGCCTCCAGCGCCGCTTTCAGGCAGGCGGAATCTTCAGACTCAACCGCAATCACTTTGATTTGCGGCATCAGCTGCTTAATTAATACCGCCACACCAGCCGCCAGTCCGCCGCCACCAACCGGGACAAACACCCGATCCAGATGTGCATCCTGTTGCAACAGCTCCATCGCCAGCGTGCCTTGCCCGGCAATCACGGCCGGGTGGTCAAACGGCGGCACAAAGGTGTAGCCGCGCTGCTCTGACAGCTCAATCGCTTTGGCTTTCGCTTCGTCAAAATTGGCGCCAAACAAATAAGCCTCACCGCCAAATGCGCGCACCGCATCAACCTTGATATCTGCTGTCGCCAGCGGCATCACAATCAGCGATTTAATGCCCAGCTTGCTGGCGGAGAGCGCCACGCCCTGCGCATGGTTGCCGGCTGATGCCGTCACCACGCCGCGCGCTTTTTGCTCTTCGTTCAGTCCGGCGATCATCGCGTAAGCCCCGCGCAGTTTGAAACTGTGCACCGGCTGACGATCTTCACGCTTCACCAGAATGGTGTTGCCCAGACGCGATGAAATTTTTTCCATAACCTGCAGCGGCGTTACCTGTGCCACTTCATACACCGGCGAACGCAGCACGGCGCGCAAATACTCGGCGCCGCAGGGCGCCTCGGGTAGCGGTTGAGACTCGGCCATTTTAGCCTCCCAGCTTGCTCTTATCGCGGACGGCACCTTTGTCAGCACTGGTCGCGAGTAATGCGTAGGCACGCAGTGCAAAGGAGACTTCACGCTGACGATTGATCGGCGTATACGCCGCATCACCGCGCGCTTCCTGCTCTTCACGGCGGGCATGCAGTTCGTTATCCGGCACGGCCAGTTTGATGCCGCGGTTAGGGATATCGATTTCGATGGTGTCGCCATCTTTGACCAGTGCAATGGTGCCGCCGTTGGCTGCTTCAGGCGAGGCGTGACCGATGGAGAGACCAGAGGTACCGCCAGAGAAACGGCCATCGGTGATCAGCGCGCAGCTCTTGCCCAGACCCATCGATTTCAGATAAGTGGTCGGATAGAGCATCTCCTGCATGCCAGGGCCGCCTTTAGGCCCTTCGTAGCGGATCACCACCACGTCGCCCGCCACCACTTTACCGCCCAGAATCGCTTCAACCGCATCATCCTGGCTTTCATAGACTTTGGCCGGACCGCTGAAGGTGAGGATCTCTTTATCTACGCCGGCAGTTTTAACGATGCAGCCATCTTCCGCGATGTTGCCGTACAGCACGGCCAGGCCGCCATCCTGTGAATAAGCGTGCTCGCGGGTGCGAATACAGCCTTCTGCGCGATCGTCATCCAGCGTATCCCAGCGGCAATTCTGCGAGAACGCCTGGGTGGTACGAATACCCGCCGGACCCGCGCGGAACATATCTTTTACCGCCTGATCTTTGGTTAGCATGATGTCGTACTGATCCAGCGTTTCACGCATGGTCTGCTGCAGGATATTACGGGCGCTGCTGTCGAACAGGCCGGCACGATCCAGCTCGCCGAGAATGGCGAAGACGCCACCCGCGCGATGCACATCTTCCATGTGATATTTCGGCGTACTTGGCGCCACTTTACACAGCTGAGGCACTTTGCGTGACAGGCGATCGATGTCGGAGATATTAAAATCGATTTCGCCTTCCTGTGCGGCTGCCAGCAGGTGGAGCACGGTGTTGGTGGACCCGCCCATGGCGATATCCAGCATCATGGCGTTCTCAAAAGCGGCCTTGTTGGCGATGTTACGCGGCAGCATGTTGACGTCATCCTGCTCGTAGTAGCGTTTGGTCAGGCTGACGATGCGCTTACCGGCGTTGATAAACAGCTCTTTACGATCGGCGTGGGTCGCCAGCAGGGAGCCGTTGCCAGGCTGTGACAGGCCAAGCGCTTCGGTCAGACAGTTCATCGAGTTGGCGGTGAACATACCGGAGCAGGAGCCGCAGGTTGGGCAGGCTGAACGCTCAATCTGCTCGCTGTCGGCGTCGCTGACGTTCGGGTTGGCACCCTGAATCATTGCGTCAACCAGATCCAGCTTGATGATCTGATCGGAAAGCTTGGTTTTACCCGCTTCCATCGGTCCGCCGGATACAAAGATCACCGGAATATTCAGGCGCAGCGACGCCATCAGCATTCCCGGAGTGATTTTGTCGCAGTTAGAGATGCAGACCATGGCGTCGGCGCAGTGCGCGTTGACCATGTACTCGACGGAGTCAGCAATCAGCTCACGCGAAGGCAGTGAATACAGCATGCCGCCATGACCCATGGCAATACCGTCGTCCACCGCGATGGTGTTGAACTCTTTGGCCACACCGCCTGACGCTTCGATCTGCTCGGCGACCAGTTTGCCGAGATCGCGCAAATGAACGTGGCCAGGTACAAATTGGGTGAATGAGTTAACCACTGCGATAATCGGTTTACCGAAATCGTCGTCGGTCATTCCTGTCGCGCGCCATAAGGCACGGGCACCCGCCATGTTACGGCCGTGGGTGGTAGTGGCGGAACGGTACTTAGGCATGCTCTATTTACTCCAGTAAGAATAGGCTCGCGGGCGTCAGATAACGCCCGCGCTGAATCTGATTACGGGTTTACCGGATCTAACCAGCCCCATTTGTCTTCGGTTTCGCCAGTGAACAGACCAAAGAAGGCCTGCTGGATACGGGCAGTAATCGGGCCGCGCTTGCCTTCGCCAACCTGGATACGGTCAACGCTACGTACCGGCGTGATTTCTGCTGCGGTACCGGACATGAAGATTTCATCCGCCAGATAGAGCGATTCGCGTGACAGCGTCTGCTCGCGCACTTCGATACCCATGTCGATCGCCAGTTTGATGATGGCATCGCGGGTGATGCCTGGCAGCGCTGAAGAAGTGAATGGCGGAGTGAACAGAATGCCATCTTTGACTTCGAACAGGTTTTCCCCGGCGCCTTCCGAGATGTAGCCGTTGGTGTCCAGTGCGATGCCTTCCTGATAGCCGTGACGACGGGCTTCGCTGCCCACCAGCAATGAGGAGAGGTAGTTACCACCCGCTTTAGCCGCTGTTGGCAGGGTATTCGGGGCTACGCGGTTCCATGAAGACACCATCGCATCGATACCATTTTCCAGCGCTTCGGCACCGAGGTAAGCACCCCATGGGAAGGCGGCAATGATTACATCGGTGCTGAAACCGTCTGGCGGGTTCACGCCCAGTCCCACATCACCGACGAACGCCAGCGGACGGATATAGGCACTTTTCAGTTTATTGACGCGAATGACTTCGCGGCACGCTTCCATCAGCTCATCAACGCTGCTTTTAATCGGGAAACGATAGATTTTGGCGGAGTCGTGCAGACGTTGCATGTGTTCGCGATGACGGAACACAACCGGTCCTTTGTGAGAGTCGTAGCAGCGCACGCCTTCAAATACCGACGTACCATAGTGCAACGCGTGGGACATGACGCTAACCTTCGCCTCTTCCCACTTAACCATCTCGCCATTGAACCAAATAAAGTCTGCTTTCTTCGTGCTCATTTTTATTCCCTCTCGCGGCTAGGCGCGGATTTGTTGTGTTGTCTGTTGTTGAATCTGAACGCAGGCGACATCGATCAGTTTGCTTAACTGCGAAGACAGTAAATCGACGGAGCGCTGGCTGGCAACGGTCATTTCGATATTAATGTTTTCAGCGTTGGCCACTGAAGCCATGTTCATTGAGCAAACCTGAAAACCGCGGTGACGCACCACGCGTAAGATGCGCTCCAATATTTCAGGGCGAAAGCGGGCTTCGATAGACAATTGGTGCTGGTTCATACGGTTTTCTCCATCATGTTTGCATTGCTGGCACCCGGCGGTACCAGTGGCCAGACGTTTTCATGCTCATCAATTGCAACATGCAGGAAGTAAGGACCTTCGCTGTTCAGCAGAGCATCAAGTGCGGCGTCGACCTGTTCTTTACGGGTGATGCGCTGGCCGGGGATATTGAAGGCGCTGGCCAGCGTCAGGAAATCGGGGTTATCGGACAGATTGGTTTCGCTGTAGCGACCATCGAAAAACAGCTGCTGCCACTGGCGGACCATACCGAGACGCTGATTATCCAGCAGTACGATTTTGACCGGCAGCTTGCCGCGTTTGATGGTGCCCAGTTCCTGAATATTCATCATGATTGAGCCATCGCCAGAGACACAGATGACGGTGTCCTGCGGTCGGGCGACCTGCGCACCAATCGCGGCCGGTAAGCCGAATCCCATGGTGCCTAAGCCGCTGGAGGTGATGAAATTCTCTGGCGCGCTAAACGCCATATGCTGCGCTGCCCACATCTGGTGCTGACCGACGTCGGTCGTCACCACCGCGCTGGCAGGCTTGCGATCGGAGAGCTGCTTCAGCAACAGTGGCGCATAGATGGCGTCACCTGGATGGTCATAGCGCCAGCTGTGGCTGGCTTTGAGCGCTTTCACTTCGTTGCGCCAGGCGTCGATATGCAACGGCTGGCTCAGCGCTGGCAGCAAATGATTAAGGTCGCCCTGCAGTGAGACGTGGGCGCGGCGTAATTTGTTCAGCTCGGCCGGATCGATATCGAGGTGAATGACGCTGGCGTGAGGAGCGAAGGTATCCAGCTTGCCGGTCACCCGGTCGTCAAAGCGCGCACCGACCGCGATCAGTAAGTCGCAGCTCTGCACCGCCAGGTTGGCCGCTTTGGTACCGTGCATACCCAGCATGCCGAGATAGAGTTCGCTGTCTGCATCGACGCTGCCCAGCCCTTTCAGGGTTGCTACGGCAGGGATGCCGGTTTCTTCAGCCAGCGCACGCAGCGCCGGCACCGCCTGCGCCATCCCGACGCCGCCACCGATATAGAACATCGGTTTTTTTGCCTGCGCCATCAGCGCGCGGGCTTCGACAATCGCCTGATGTGGCAGATCCATTCCCTCTTCTACCGGCACCAGATGCGGCCCAGGCTCCCCCTGCGCAATCTGAATATCCTTAGGAATATCAACCAGTACCGGACCGGGACGTCCCGACTGTGCCAGGGCGAATGCTTCAGCCATGATTGCGGGCAACTCATCTAACGACTCGACCAGGAAACTGTGTTTGGTGCAGGCCAGGGATAAGCCCAGCACGTCGATTTCCTGAAAGGCATCAGTACCAATGAAGGCGGAAGAGACCTGGCCGGTTACCGCCACAACCGGTACCGAGTCCATCATCGCATCGGCCAGACCGGTGATCAGGTTGGTTGCGCCAGGTCCGGAGGTCGCAATGCAGACACCGGTTTTACCGGTCGAACGCGCATAACCAATCGCAGCCATCACAGCGCCTTGCTCATGACGACACAGTAGGTGTTCCACGCCGCCATCGTAGAGCGCGTCGTATACCGGCATGATGGCGCCGCCAGGGTAACCGAATACGGTATCGACACCCTGCGCGCGTAAAGCCTGAACTACCCACTGTGCACCTGTCATCGCTATTCTCCTGTGTCCTGACCGGAACAACAGAATTTTATGCTACTGTTCATTGTTTGTTCCTTGTGGATTTACTGATATTTTGCCTGGTCGAAAAAAAACCCCCGGACCTTTCGGTGCGGGGGTTTTTTCGGATTCGAGGCTTGATTTTTAAGCCTTTCTTTCTCCAAGCGTAGCCCCGCACGGTAGGTTAATAATCACCACCACGCTAATCACAACTAGGCTAATCACTTGTAGAAGGGCTTTCATTTGTTATTCAATTCTTTTACGTGTTCGAAGTAATGCCTACAGAGTTAACATAGTCAGGGGCATCAGCACAACATTTTTCGTCTGCTTTTTTCCGCCACCGGGCGTAAGCATTGCCCTATCGGTTTGTAATAAAACAAATAATTTCCGGATGATAAATATTCATCACTTTAGTGACGTAATAATATTTTGCTGAATTTGCGCGCAGTCCCGTGGCGTTTTGTCACGGTATGCAACGATTACCGTTCTGCTGTGCTTCACCCCGCATAAGGCTCATCACGCTTTCGCTTTTCTTTTTGGCTGACCGCAGACTGGCAGCCTTAAGGAGCGAGTATGTCATTATCAAAAGTTCTGACCCGGGCTGCACTGGGGGTCAACGCCCCCCTGGTAACTATCGAAGCGCATATCAGCAATGGTCTGCCCGCGCTGACGCTGGTCGGTCTGCCAGAGACCACGGTAAAAGAGGCACGTGAGCGGGTACGTAGTGCCATCATCAATAGCGGATTCGTCTTTCCAGCTAAAAGGGTCACCATCAACCTGGCACCGGCGGATTTACCCAAAGAAGGCGGACGGTATGACCTGCCCATGGCGATTGCCATTCTGGTTGCCTCTGAACAGCTCCCTGCGGACAAGCTGACCCGCTATGAGTTTCTGGGTGAGCTTGCCCTTGATGGCGCGCTCTGCAGTGTACAGGGCGCGATTCCCGCGGCGATGGTAGCGATGCAGGCCGGGCGACAACTGGTGCTCTCACGCGAAAACCAGGCCGATGCCGGACTGATTCGTCAGGGCGCATCACTGATTGCCTCGCACCTCAGTGAGGTATGCGCCTTTTTGCATAATCAGCTCGTGTTACCGGTCGCCGCCTATCCTGACGACCAGCCAGAAGCGCCTGGAGACGATCTGGCTGACATTATTGGTCAGCAGCAGGGTCGCAGAGCGTTAGAAATTACCGCCGCGGGTGGGCATAACCTGTTGCTGATTGGCCCGCCCGGCACTGGCAAAACCATGCTGGCGACCCGACTGCCAGGTATCATGCCGCCCTTAAGCGATCAGGAAGCACTGGAATGCGCGGCGATTGCCAGCCTGGTCAACAGCCACCTTTCACATCGACAGTGGCGCACAAGGCCGTTCAGGTCGCCTCATCACAGTGCCTCACTCTATGCCCTGATTGGTGGCGGCTCGTTACCCCGGCCTGGTGAGATCTCTCTGGCACATAATGGTGTGCTGTTTTTAGATGAATTACCGGAATTTGATCGTAAGGTGCTCGACTCGCTGCGCGAACCGATAGAATCGGGGCTGATTGCCATTTCCCGTGCCCGGGCAAAAGTGACCTACCCGGCGCGGTTTCAGCTGATTGCCGCGATGAATCCCAGTCCCACCGGACATTATCAGGGACAACACAATCGCTGCTCGCCTCAGCAGGTGCTGCGTTATCTCAGTAAGTTGTCCGGGCCTTTTCTGGATCGCTTTGATCTGTCACTGGAGGTGCCGCTGCTGCCCAGTGGGATGCTGAGTAAACAGCGCCGGACGGCTGAAGGATCAGCGACGGTGCGTCAACGGGTCGTCGCCGCACGCGCGATCCAGCTGGCGCGGTCAGGCAAGATTAATGCTCATTTGAACAATGCAGAAATTCTGCGCTGGTGCCAGATTGGCAAAGAAGATGCTGAATGGCTGGAGTCGGTGCTGGAGAAGCTGGGTTTGTCGGTACGGGCATGGCAGCGAATTTTGAAAGTGTCCCGTACGCTGGCCGATCTGGCAGGAGAAGCAGCGATAAACCGTACGCATTTGCAGGAGGCGGTGAGCTATCGCAGCATTGACCGGTTAATGATCCATCTGCATAACAGCCTGCAATAAAAAAGGGGCATAAGCCCCTTTTTTATTAGTCGTCGCTGTCGCTGAAGTCTTCGACAGTATCCATCTGCGGTTTCCCGCCAGACAGAGTGTGAAAACGCTTCGGACGCTTAATGCGTGTGATGTATTTGGTCCATACACGCTCAGCTTCTGTTTGCGGCTCACGCAGACCACGACACACTTCGATAAATAACCGTTCTTCTTCTGTTGCAGGTTCACGCTTTGATAAATCAAGCTCATTAAAGGCGAAACCGTGGCGTTCAAGAAGCTGGGCTTCTTTAATCGTAAAATCACCGTGACGTGAAAATCCACGCGGGTAATGTTTGTTATCAAAGAAACGATTTTCGGTTAAGAAGCTTTCCGCCATGTTACACGCTCCTGATTCTATTAAGCCTTACTATTTATGGCGCGGAGTATTAGATAGGCTTGACAGAGTGTAAAACAAAACATTTAAATCTATACGACAAACAATTTTTGGGAGAACGCTGTGGATACGGAATTACTGAAGACTTTCCTGGAAGTGAGCCGCACACGCCATTTCGGGCGTGCTGCGGAAGCACTTTACCTCACGCAATCTGCTGTCAGTTTTCGCATCCGTCAGCTGGAAAATCAGCTTGGTGTTAACCTTTTCACCAGACATCGCAACAACATACGGCTGACGGCAGCGGGTGAACGGCTGTTGCCTTACGCTGAGAGTCTGATGAGTACCTGGCTGATGGCTAAGAAGGAGGTCTCCCACACTCAGCAGCATCATGAGCTGTCGATTGGGGCCAGTGCTTCGCTCTGGGAGGCTTATCTCACTCCGTGGCTGCAGACGCTGTATGAGAACCGGGAGAGCCTGCATTTAGAAGCCCGTGTAGCACAGCGTCATTTGCTGGTTAAGCAGTTGCATGAGCGTCAGCTGGATCTGCTGATCACCACCGAAGCTCCTAAAATGGATGAACTGACCAGCCAGCAAATTGGCCATATCTCACTGGCGCTGTTTTGCGCTCGCCAGAGTGAGAAACGTGAGAAGTATGATTATATTAAGCTGGAGTGGGGGGCGGATTTTCATCAGCATGAGAGCTATCTCTCAGGCGGAGATGACGTGCCGGTTCTGACCACGACATCGGCGCATGTAACACGAGAGCTGTTACACACCACCGGAGCGTGTGCCTTTCTGCCTGACTTCTGGCACAGCCTTTACAGTGAACTGATGGTCATTCCCGATACGCCAGTGGCGGTACGCCCTCTTTATGCCGTCTGGTTGCAGAACAGCGATCAGCAAGCGCATATACGTCAGCTGCTGAAGTTTCCGGTTCTGGTGAGGCAAAACAGCTGAATTAATAGCAGGAAGGGTGATAAATACGCGTCAAAAGCCAGTGCGTTTTAGCTGGTTTTTTGTTTTTGGCTTTTTACAGGCAAAAAAAATCCTTTGCCGAAGCAAAGGATCGTTTTCTGGCAGGGGCGGAGGGACTCGAACCCCCAACACCCGGTTTTGGAGACCGGTGCTCTACCAATTGAACTACGCCCCTAAATAGGGTGGCGGAACGGACGGGGCTCGAACCCGCGACCCCCTGCGTGACAGGCAGGTATTCTAACCAACTGAACTACCGCTCCACCGATTCTGTACTGAGGTCCGCTGTTGCGGACCTCAGGTGTTTCGCCCGCTCCGCGTCACCGGAGTGGTCACGACCAGCGTGCTGGTCTTAATTTGATGCCTGGCAGTTCCCTACTCTCGCATGGGGAGACCCCACACTACCATCGGCGCTACGGCGTTTCACTTCTGAGTTCGGCATGGGGTCAGGTGGGACCACCGCGCTACAGCCGCCAGGCAA
>NZ_JBCGBG010000006.1:0-233029 GCF_038594305.1 Pantoea brenneri
ACGCTGATATCAATCCTGCGAGTGCCCACACAGATTGTCTGATAAATTGTTAAAGAGCAGTGCGAGCAGCGGGTTAACCGTCTGTCGCGAGGTGGCGTATATTACGCTTTCCTCCCTCAGAGTCAACCTCTTTTCAGAAGTTTTTCTCCGGCGGCGCAGTCTCCTGTGCCTCTCAACCCGGCGGCCGGTAAGCCGTTGTTCCGTGTCGATGGAGGCGCATTATAGGGAGTTCGCGCGGGCTGACAAGCGTTTATTGCAAAAAGATTACCGTTCGAAGTAATTTTCATCAAATCGCGTTATTTCGCTACGATTTGCCTGGTAACTGTGCAAAATCATTGGCAAAACGGCTGACCTGTTGCCAATCGGTGTACTCCACTTCTTTAGTAGAATCGGTCTCGCCACCGGTCATTCGCATAATCAGCTGAATCATGATGCGATCAAACCAGCGATAACGCGGGTAATAGAGCGCACCAGCAAACACCGCACAGCAATCTGGCCGCCACGGCGACTGTGATAAGAACTTCTGGGTATAGGCATTGGTTTCCGGGGAGCGCTTCTCGGGTTTACGCGCCGTCAGGTTCACCGAGAAGAAACCACTGGTACGCTGCTGCAATTGGTGCAAATGCTGCTTAACAAATGCATCGACCACCGGCTGGAAATGGCCGTAACGAATCGAGGCGCCAATCAGCACCCGATCATACTGTGCCCAGTCAGGCGAAGTGGCATGCTGGATATTCATCACATCACAGTTTTGCTGCTGACCGATCTGCTCAGCTATATAAGAGGCGATTTTTTGCGTTTGTCCGTCACGGGTCGAGTAGAGAATCAGCGCTTTCATTTCAGCATCCTTATTAATTACTCACGCCAGAACGTCGGCGTGAACAGCACCAGCAAGGTAAAGACCTCGAGACGCCCGAATAGCATGGTGGAGATCAATATCCACTTCGCCACATCATTCATTGAGGTGAAGTTATCCGCGACCACCCCCAGACCGGGTCCGAGGTTGTTCAGCGTGGCGGCGACGGCAGCAAAGGCCGAGAAGTCATCTACCCCGGTGGCGATGATTGCCAGCATGCTGATCAGGAACACCAGCGCATAGGCCGAGAAGAATCCCCAGACCGCTTCGAGGATACGCTCCGGCAGCGCCCGGTTGCCCAGCTTGATAGTGTAAACCGCATTCGGGTGGACCAGCCGTTTAAGCTCCCGGTTACCCTGCTTGCACAACAGCAGGATGCGGATCACCTTCAGGCCACCGCCGGTTGAACCGGCGCAGCCACCAATAAAGGCGGAGCACAGCAGCAGAACCGGCAGGAACAGCGGCCAGCGCGCGATGCTGTCGGTAGTAAAACCGGCAGTAGTCGCCATGGAGACGACCTGGAAGAACGCCTGGTTCAGGGTCTGCCAGCCACCGGCGTAGACATTGTGGAACCAGAGCACCAGCGTGCAGATCAACACCAGCGTCAGCTGGACGCCGATAAACATCCGTAACTCCGGGTCACGCCAGTAGACGCGCAGATTACGGCCACTCAGCATGGCAAAGTGCAGACCGTAGTTACAGCCGGAGATCAGCAGAAACACCGCCACGATGGTATTGATGGTGCCGCTATTAAAATAGCCGATACTGGCATCATGGGTGGAAAATCCGCCGATGGCGATGGTCGAGAAGCTGTGGCCAATCGCATCAAAGGCCGGCATCCCCGCCAGCCACAAGGCCAGCGCACAGGCCACCGTCAGCAGCACATAGATCAACCACAGAGTCTTGGCTGTTTCAGCAATGCGCGGCCGCATTTTGTTATCTTTCAGCGGGCCAGGCATCTCAGCGCGATAGAGCTGCATCCCCCCCACGCCCAGTATCGGTAATATCGCCACCGCTAAGACGATGATCCCCATACCGCCGAGCCATTGCAGCATTTGCCGATAGAATAGAATCGCCTTTGGCAGTGAATCCAGTCCGACCAGGGTAGTGGCACCGGTGGTCGTCAGGCCAGAGAACGATTCGAAGAACGCGTCGGTAACCGACAGGTGCGGCTGTTCGGCAAAGATAAACGGCATTGCCCCCACGCTGCCCAGCACCGTCCAGAACAGCACCACAATCAAAAACCCTTCGCGTGGCTTGAGCTCTGTCTTCTGTTTGCGGTTTGGCCACCACAGCAGCGAGCCGATCACCAGCGCCATCATAAACGTCTGGCTAAAGGCCCGACCGGCACCGTCGCGATAAATTAATGCGACCAGGCCGGGCAAAATCATCGTCACTGAAAAGAGGATCACCAGCAGACCGACTATGCGGGTAATGGCGCGAAAGTGCATTCAGCCGTTCCTTTAAATAAAAGAGAAGAACATCAAGGTATGAGCGGGATAAGCGCTAACGCGCCCCGACTAAAGTCTGACAGATTTTGCTGGAATCCGTCGATTTGTCCATAAGGCACGGCCAGCGTCAGTGCAATGCGGTCCTGATACTGGCTGTCGGTGACCTTGCCTTCAAAGCGCTGCACCAGCCGTTCGATATCGCTGAGCTGCGCGTAGTCGCATTGCAAAGTGAACAGTTTCATCGGCACTTTACGCTGGCGCGCCAGTTGCTTAAGCCCCTGCTGCACCCCGCCGCCATACGCTTTCACTAAGCCGCCCGTGCCCAGCATGATGCCACCGTAATAGCGCACCACAACCGCGGTGATTTCACCGATACCGGCGCCCATCAGCTGCGCCAGCATCGGTTTACCGGCGGTGCCGGACGGCTCACCATCGTCAGAGAAACCCAGCTGTTGTGAATCATCTGGCGCGCCAGCCACCCAGGCCCAGCAGTGGTGACGCGCAGCAGGATGTTCATGCCTGACCTGTTGAACAAACGCCCGTGCCGCTTCCGTGCCGTCGGTGTGAGCCAACAGCGTGATAAAGCGGCTCTTTTTGATGGTCTCCTCGCTGACGCTTAACGCCACCGCGGGAATATCAAAGGCGTCCATCAGGCCAGGTGCAGATCGCGGGTCATATTTTCAACGCGATGCGCATGGATCACCACGTTATCCTCAATGCGAATACCGCCGTAAGGCCTGAGCGCATCAATGGCCTGCCAGTTAAAATGCTGGCTGAACCGGCCTTCACGCAGTGGCGTCAGCAGCGAGTCAATAATATAGAAGCCAGGCTCGATGGTTAATACCATGCCGGGTTGCAGCACGCGAGTGCAGCGCAGATAAGGATACTGCGCTGGCGCCGCAAGATGGGTGCCCTGCTCATCCTGCATAAACCCGGCGACGTCATGTACCTGCAGGCCGAGCGGATGCCCTAATCCATGCGGCATGAACGGACCGGTCAGATCTTCCGCCACCAGCGCCTCTTCACTGATGCCCTGCACCAGCTCGAACTTCAGCAGCAATCTGGCGATACGCTGATGCATCTGCAGATGATAATCGGTGTAACGCACGCCTGGCTTCAGGGTCGCGATCAGCGCCAGCTCTTCTGCATTCATCGCCTCGACCATCCGGGCATACAGCGAGCTGCTCTGCGCCGCGTAGCTGCGGGTTAAATCAGCGGCATAGCCAAGATATTCGGCACCCGCGTCAATTAAAAAGCTGTGGCGCTTTGCCGGTGGCTGATGATCCAGACGGGTGTAATGCAGCACCGCCGCGTGTTCATTCAGCGCAATGATGTTGCCGTAAGGTACGTCGGTATCGCGATGACCGGTGGCTGTCAGATAAGCCTGATTGATGTCGAACTCACTTAACCCGGCAGAAAAAGCCTCTTTGGCGGCGCGATGTCCGGCCACGGCCAGCTTCTGCGCCTGGCGCATACAGGCCAGCTCATACTCGGTTTTGATGCTGCGATGGTAATGCAGGAAATCGATCACCGCTTTGGGATTGATATTGCCAGAACTGATACCGAGCTGCGCTGCCCGCGCATTTACCGGGCCAATATAGGCGACATTCTCACGTTGAGCCGGCAACAGCTGCGCAATCTCATCCGCATTTTTCAGGCCGATGACCTCAATCTCAGCGGTCCAGAAGCTGTCCGGCAGCGGCTCAACGTTATGCCAGTAGTCAACCGGAGAGTAAAACCACAACTTTGGTTTACTGACCCCATCAACCCACAGCCAGCAGTTCGGCACCTGCGTTACCGGCACCCAGGCTTTAAACTGTGGATTCACCTTGAACGGATAGGTGTGGTCATCCAGAAACACCGTCAACAACTCACCGGAATGGATCAGCATCGCATCCAGTTTATTGTGTGCCAGCACCTGCTGCGCCCGTTGCTGCAACGTGGCGATATGCGCGTGATACAAGGTCTTCAGGGAATCCATTGACGTCTCTCCAGTGTCGCGAAATGGCCGCAGTTTAGCATACCCCTTAAGCGGATGCCGTGTTGAGAGCGGCTGTGATCTTGTTAGCAAATAAGCAAAGACCCGTTTGCAAAAAATTAACATCACTCCCACACTCTCGATCATCTGGTATGACCAGATCACTTTTCCGCGGTTTCAGGAGACGCACATGCTCTACCAAGGCGCTAACCTTTCTCTTCACTGGCTGGACGATGGCATCGCCGAGCTGGTTTTTGATGCCCCTGGCTCGGTCAATAAGCTTGATACGCAAACCGTCGCCAGCCTGGGCGAAGCCATTGCAGTGCTGGAGCAGCAGTCTGACCTGCGCGGCGTGCTGCTCAGCTCGGCTAAACCGGCCTTCATTGTCGGTGCTGACATCACCGAATTCCTCTCACTGTTTGATGCACCGACCGAAAAACTGAGTCAGTGGCTGAGCTACGCCAACAGCATTTTTAACCGGCTGGAAGATTTACCGGTACCGACGCTGGCCGCCATCGATGGCTATGCGCTGGGTGGTGGATGTGAATGCGTACTGGCAACCGACCTGCGCGTTGCCACTGCCGATGCCCGCATTGGCCTGCCGGAAACGAAACTCGGGATCATGCCAGGCTTCGGCGGCAGCGTCCGTCTGCCGCGTCTGTTAGGAGCCGATAGCGCAATGGAGATCATTGCCGCTGGTAAAGACGTCGACGGAAACGCGGCACTTAAACTCGGTCTGGTCGATGCGGTGGTGGAACGCGATAAACTGCGCGAGGCGGGCATCACCATGCTTAAAGCTGTGGCGCTCGATGGTAGCTGGCGTGCGCGCCGGGCACCGAAACTGGCACCGCTGAAACTGAGCCCGATTGAAGCGGCGATGAGCTTCACCCTTGCCAAAAGTATGGTGATGCAGACCGCAGGCAAACATTACCCAGCGCCACTGATGGCGGTGAAAACCATTGAAGCGGCTGCCGGTCTTGGCCGTGAAGATGCGCTGAAACTGGAAAATGCCGCTTTTGTTCCGCTGGCGCAGTCTGACGAAGCGCGGGCGCTGGTCGGCATCTTCCTCAACGATCAATACGTTAAAGGGCTGGCTAAAAAACGCGGCAGCGAAAGCGGCGCGCCAACGCAGGCGGCCGTACTGGGTGCCGGTATTATGGGTGGCGGCATCAGCTACCAGTCAGCCTGGAAAGGCGTGCCGGTCAAAATGAAAGACATCAATCCACAGGCCCTGACGCTCGGGATGAACGAAGCCAGCAAGTTGCTTAATAAGCTGCTGGAGCGCGGCAAAATTGACGGCAATAAGCTGGCCAGCGTGATTGCGACCATTCAGCCAACGCTGGATTACGCCGGTTTTGAACACGCCGACGTGGTGGTCGAAGCGGTGGTCGAGAATCCCCTGATTAAAGCTAAAGTGCTGGCCGAAACCGAGCAGCACCTGCGGGACGACGCCATCCTGGCCTCCAATACCTCCACCATTCCCATCAGTCAGCTGGCACAGGCGCTGCAACGTCCGGAAAATTTCTGCGGCATGCACTTCTTCAATCCGGTGCCGCGTATGCCGCTGGTAGAAGTGGTGCGTGGCGAGAAAACCAGTGAAGCGACCCTGAGCAAAGTAGTGGCCTGGGCCAGCAAAATGGGTAAAACCCCGATTGTGGTCAATGATTGCCCCGGCTTCTTCGTCAACCGGGTGCTGTTCCCCTACTTCGCCGCCTTCAGCCTGCTGCTGCGCGACGGTGCTGACTTCCGTCAGATTGATAAAGTAATGGAAAAACAGTTTGGCTGGCCAATGGGACCATCGTGGTTGCTGGATGTAGTCGGCATCGATACCGCGCATCATGCGCAAAGCGTAATGGCGGAAGGTTTTCCACAACGCATGAAACACGATTATCGCGATGCGATCGATCTGCTGTTTGAGGCCGGTCGTTTTGGTCAGAAAAATGGCAAAGGCTTCTGGCGCTGGGAAACCGACAAAAAGGGCAAACAGAAAAAAGTGGCAGACAGCGAGGTCGATACGCTGTTGCAACAGGTTTGCCAGCCTAAGCGTGTCTTCAGCGACGAAGAGATCCTTAATCGCATGATGCTGCCAATGCTGAATGAAGTGGTGCGCTGCTTGGAGGAGAAAATCATCGCCTCGCCGGCCGAAGCAGATATGGCGCTGGTATACGGTCTCGGCTTCCCGCCTTTCCGCGGCGGCGCCTTCCGCTACCTCGATACCCTGGGCAACAGCAATGTGGTCGATCAGGCCCGGCGCTACAGCGCACTCGGTGGCCTGTATGAATTGCCTGAACTGCTGGTGCAAAAAGCGCATCAGCATCAAAGCTGGTATCCCGCCGCCAAACCAATTGACGAAGCCGCGCTGAAAAGCGCCTGAGGGCAAAAATATGGAAAATGTGGTGATTATCGATGCGGTACGTACGCCGATGGGTCGTTCAAAAGGCGGTGCTTTTCGTCATGTACGTGCCGAGGATCTTTCCGCCCACCTGATGCGTGAGCTGCTGAGCCGCAACCCGGCGGTCAATCCTGCCACGCTGGATGACATTGTCTGGGGCTGCGTGCAGCAGACGCTGGAACAGGGGTTTAACATTGCGCGTAACGCCGCCCTGCTGGCTGAAATACCGCACTCGGTACCGGCAACTACCGTCAACCGCCTGTGCGGCTCATCGATGCAGGCACTGCATGATGCCGCCCGTGCCATTATGGTCGGCGATGCGCACAGCTGCCTGATTGGCGGAGTGGAACATATGGGACACGTGCCGATGAATCACGGCGTCGACTTTCATCCGGGCCTCGGCCGCACCGTGGCCAAAGCGGCGGGGATAATGGGCCTGACCGCTGAAATGCTGGCACGTATGCATCATATCAGCCGCGAGCAGCAGGATGCGTTTGCCCTGCGTTCGCACCAGCGCGCCTGGCAGGCAACTCAGCGCGGTGATTTCAAAGCGGAGATCGTCGCCACTGCCGGTCACGACAGCGACGGCATTCTCAAACGCTACGATTACGATGAGGTCATCCGTGAAGAGACCAGCGCCGAAGGTCTGGCGGCACTGCGGCCGGCGTTTGATCCGGTCAATGGCACGGTAACGGCGGGCACCTCGTCAGCGCTGTCTGATGGCGCGGCCGCGATGCTGGTGATGAGCGAATCCCGCGCCCGTGAACTGGGGCTGACCCCGCGTGCCCGCATCAGAAGTATGGCGGTGGTCGGCTGCGATCCGTCAATCATGGGCTACGGCCCGGTGCCGGCCAGCAGGCTGGCGCTGAAACGTGCCGGTCTGAGCGTCAATGATATTGACGTGTTTGAACTCAATGAGGCGTTTGCAGCACAAACCCTGCCATGCATAAAGGATTTGGGTTTGCTGGATCGGCTGGATGAAAAGGTCAATCTGAATGGTGGTGCGATTGCGCTGGGTCACCCGCTGGGCTGTTCCGGGGCACGTATCAGTACCACATTGCTTAACATCATGGCGCGACGCGATGCGCAGTTTGGTCTGGCGACCATGTGCATCGGTTTAGGTCAGGGCATCGCCACCGTATTCGAGCGTCTGTAATACGTTGGGTCACTTCTTTGTCCGATTTACCCGCCCGTGATGGGCGGGTTTTTTCTTTTGGCTTGTCGTCGATCAGATGAAGGCGAAAGCATCACCATACATCTGCGATTCCAGCGCACCGCGTTCGGCGCAGAAGCGATCGCGTGCGATCTTGGCCATCTCGAAACGGCCAGCAATATAGATCTCATGCTCGCTCAGCGTGCTGAAATCCTGCATTACCGCGGTTAATACCGTACCCGAACGTCCCTGCCAGCCCGCTTCCGGCTGCTCGACCACCGGGATCACCTTCAGGTTGGGGTGTTTCACCGCCAGCGCATCCAGCTCATCCAGATCGTACAGATGCTTCAGCTCACGTCCGCCCCAGTAAATGGCGATATCACGATCCGGCTGCTGCGCTAACGCGGTCAGCAGAATGGAACGGGCATAGGAGAAGCCGGTACCGCCAGCGATCAGGATCAACGGTTTGCTGCTCTCTTCGCGCAGCCAGGCATCACCGTGCGGCATGTCGACGGTGATCTGGCGATCGTCACGAATACGATCCATCACCGCCATGGCGTACAGGTTGAGATCGGACGCACCGATGTGCAGCTCAATGATATCCTTTTCCATTGGCGTTGAGGCCAGTGAAAACGGGCGCTTATCACGCTCATCCATCACCACCATCAGATACTGTCCCGCGCGAAAACTGAAATCCGCTTCCGGAATCAGGCGAACGCGATACACCGTGTCGGTAATCGCTTCAACTGAAGTTACTTTACAGCTTAACGTTGTCATGCGTTCCCTCTGTCGGGTCGTCTTTATGGTTGTGCTCGCCATCAACGCTGTGGCGGCTGATCAAAAATACCTAACTCATCCCAGATAGCATCAATGCGCGCGGTAATCGCAGGATCTTTCACGATAGGTGTGCCCCATTCGCGCTGCGTTTCGCCCGGCCATTTGTTGGTCGCATCCATCCCCATCTTCGACCCCAGCCCGGAAACCGGTGAGGCGAAATCGAGATAGTCGATCGGCGTATTTTCCACTAATACCGTGTCACGCGCCGGATCCATGCGGGTGGTAATCGCCCAGATCACATCATTCCAGTCACGCGCATTAACATCATCGTCACACACAATAACAAATTTGGTGTACATGAACTGCCGCAGAAATGACCAGACGCCAAACATTACCCGTTTGGCATGCCCGGCATACTGCTTTTTGATGGTTACCACCGCCAGCCGGTAGGAACATCCTTCCGGCGGCAGATAGAAATCGACAATTTCCGGGAACTGCTTGATCAGAATCGGCACCAGCACTTCATTCAACGCCACACCCAGTACGGCGGGCTCATCCGGCGGACGGCCGGTATAGGTCGAGTGATAAATTGCCTGATGCCGCTGGGTAATGTGCGTCACGGTAAAAACCGGGAAGCTATCTACTTCATTGTAGTAGCCGGTGTGGTCGCCGTAAGGCCCTTCAGGTGCCATGTCGCCTGCCTCGATGTAACCCTCCAGCACGATCTCCGCGCTGGCTGGCACTTCCAGATCGTTCGACAGGCATTTCACCACTTCGGTTTTATTGCCGCGCAGCAGACCAGCAAACGCATATTCTGACAGCGTATCCGGCACCGGCGTTACCGCACCGAGAATAGTCGCAGGGTCAGCACCGAGCGCCACCGAGACCGGAAAACGCTCGCCCGGATGCGCTTTGCTCCACTCCTGAAAATCGAGCGCGCCGCCACGGTGCGACAGCCAGCGCATAATCAGCCGGTTTTTGCCGATCACCTGTTGGCGGTAAATGCCGAGATTCTGTCGCTCTTTATGCGGACCGCGGGTGACGGTCAGACCCCAGGTAATCAGCGGCGCGGCATCGCCCGGCCAGCATTTCATCACCGGAATGCGCGACAGATCGACCTCATCACCGCTGAACACCACTTCCTGGCAGGGCGCATTGCGCAGGCGTTTAGTCGGCATGTTGAGCACCTGCTTAAACTGCGGCATCTTATCGAACAGATCGCGAAAGCCTTTTGGTGGCTCCGGCTCTTTCAGAAATGCCAGCAGTTTGCCTACTTCCCGCAGTGCACTCACCTCTTCCTGACCCATCCCCATGGCGACGCGCTTTGGCGTGCCAAACAGGTTACACAGCACTGGCATGTCATACCCTTTCGGGTTTTCAAACAGCAGCGCGGGCCCGCCGGCACGCAGCGTGCGGTCGGCGATTTCGGTCATTTCCAGGACGGGATCAATCGATTGCTTAATTCTTTTTAACTCACCGCGCTGTTCGAGCAGCGCGAGAAAGTCGCGTAAATCGTGATATTTCATGCGGCTTTAGCTTTCCGGCCAGAGTGAATCGGCCATTATAGGGCTGATTATGCGGTTGTGTTGAGGTTTATGCGGCAACCTTAATCACAGCGAAAAGGCACCAGCGGCTGAAGCGCGCGGGTATCGTGATAAGCCTGAATCGGCTCGCCGTGGCGGAACACCTTAAAGTCTTCGTTGCGCACACTGTGATAGCGTAGCCGATCGTCATGCAGATGCAGAAAGCTGCCTTCACGCAGCGCAATCACCGACTCGGACGGATTGACGGCACAGAATTCAGCCAGCCGCTCGTCACGTGTTTCGCCCATATGACCGCTGACGCTGGCATCCAGGTAGTGAGGATTGATCTGCACCGGGAACAGCCCCAGCGCAGGCAGCACCACGCTACTACGCACCGGCATATCATTGGTGGTGCGAATCGACGGCGTCGCCACATTACAACCAGCACTCCAGCCGACATACGGCACCTGCCGTTCACGCACCGCGCGCTGTATCGCCACGATTAAGCCCTGCTCATGCAGCATCTGGTTCAGCAACCAGGTATTACCGCCGCTGACTAAAATCAGCTCCGCCTGGGCGATTGCCTCAGCCGGTGAGGAAAAAGCGTCAACGGTGCGCACCGCAATGCCCAGTGACGCACTGAGATCGGCGGCGCGCTGCGCATGATCGCCCCGGATAATGGCGTAAGGAATCAGCACCGCTGAACGGATAGCACGTCTGGCAATCATGGCGTGTAACTGCGGCTGAGCATAACCCAGTAACGGCGCATCATCCGCCAGCTTGCCGTTGCTTAACAAAAAGAGTTCCATCAGATGATCCTTTTCGCCGGTATGATGGCCACCGAGTCTGATACAGAGCAGGGTGAAACGTCAATTTCCAATCGCCTTTTCTGTCACTATCCGGCATCTTAAGAAAAGTCTCAGTTTATTTTCTGCGCGCTGCGCTTTTCCCCTGCCCGATGCGCTATAACTCTGGCAGCAGGTTTGCTATTCTTAGCGTCCATTCGATGGGAGCGGTTATGGAATCCTGGTATTTACTCTATTGCAAACGTGGTCAGCTATTGCGCGCGAAGGAGCATCTGGAGCGGCAAGAAGTGAATTGCCTCAGCCCGATGATCGCTCTGGAAAAGATCGTGCGCGGTAAACGCACCACGGTGAGTGAGCCGCTGTTTCCTAACTATCTGTTCATCGAATTCGATCCGGAAGCGATTCATACCACCACCATCAGCAGCACGCGCGGCGTCAGCCACTTTGTGCGCTTTGGCACTACGCCCGCTACGGTGCCGCCTGCGGTGATTGAAGCGCTGGAAACCGATGTCCCGCAAATTCTGCTCGATCCTGAAACGCCACAAATCGGCGATGAAGTTGTCATCACCGAAGGGACGTTTGAAGGGCTACGCGCCATCTTTGCCGAGCCGGATGGCGAAACCCGTTCGATTCTGTTGCTCAACCTGCTGAATAAACAGGTGATGCGCAGCGTGGATAACAAACAGTTCCGTAAGATCTAAACCAGACGGAACAGCGTCCGCGCATTGTTATCAACGCAGGCCGCCAGCGCCTCGCTGCTCTCGCCACGCCATATCGCCACCTGTTGCACAATATGCGGTAAGAAGCAGGGTTCGTTACGACGTGAAGTCGGACGCGGTCGCATATCGCGCGGCAATAAATAGGGCGAGTCGGTTTCCAGCAGCAACTTATCGGCCGGGATCAGCGGCAGCATTTCACGCAGTTCAAGCCCGCGACGTTCATCACACACCCAGCCAGTAATTCCTATCGATAATCCTAGCGCCAGGCACGCTTCCAGTTCATCGCGCGTGCCGGTAAAGCAGTGAATTACCGCACCCGGCAGTTTTGGCAGCCAGGGCGCCACGATGGCTGCAAAGCGCGCATGGGCTTCGCGGCAGTGCAGAAACACCGGCATATTCAGTTCGGCTGCCAGCGCCAGCTGTGCTTCAAACGCATACTCCTGCTGCTCATGGGCTGACAGGTTGCGGTTAAAATCGAGCCCGCATTCGCCGATAGCCACCACTTCCGGTTTCTCCGCCAGCCGACGCAGCGTGCTGGCGATCTCCGTTGACCATTCGCTGGCGTGGTGCGGATGCACGCCCGCGGTAGACCAGCAAAAGCCCGGCTGATTCTCAGCCAGTTTCTGCGCCTGCTGGCTCTCCAGCGCATTGGTGCCGGTAATCAGCATGCCGGTGACGCCCGCTTCACGCGCGCGTTTTACCACCTTTGGCCGGTCGGAGGCGAATTGCGTGCTGGTCAGGTTTACACCGATATCAAACATAATTTTTCCCACAGTTTTACTAAACAAAAACCGCCCCGGAGGGCGGTTCGGATTGATCTCTGCCCGCCAGAGCGGGACCTGAAGATCGCGTCAGGATTCGGTGTTATGTTCCTCATCCTGTGCCCGGCGGCCTTTGCCCACATAGTATCGGGAAAAGAATACGCCGACTTCAAACAGGCAGTACATCGGAATAGCGAGCAAAGTTTGGGAAAAAACGTCCGGCGGCGTCAGTAACATGCCGACCACGAAGGCCCCGACCAGAATATAGGGACGTTTCTTTTTCAGATCGTCCGGGCTGGTGATACCAGTCCAGCACAACAGTACAATCGCTACCGGCACTTCAAACGCCACGCCAAACGCCATAAACAACGTCATGACAAAATCGAGGTATTTGGTAATGTCGGTCGCCATGGTGACGCCAATCGGCGCGGTTTTGGTAAAGAAACCAAACGCCAGCGGGAAGACGACAAAGTAGGCAAATGCCACACCGATATAGAACAGAAAGGTGCTGGAAAACAGCAGCGGCATTACCAGTCTGCGTTCATGGCGATAGAGCGCAGGCGCAATGAACGCCCAGACCTGATAGAGGATCACCGGCACCGCCAGAAATACCGACACAATAATCGTCAGTTTAATCGGGGTGAAAAACGGCGAAGCCACATCGGTGGCGATCATGCTGGAGCCGATTGGCATCTGACTGATGAGCGGTGCCGCCACCAGTTGATAGATATCATTGGCAAAATAAACCAGCGCCAGGAATATCACTAAAACGGCGATGATGCAGTTCAGCAGTCGCTTACGCAGCTCAATCAGATGACTGATGAGCGGTTGGGTATCTTCAACGGCCATTATCGTTCATCACTTGCAGAAGAGGGGGAAGCGGAAGTGCGCGTAGTGGCGGCGTCAGGTTTGCTGGCTGATGCCGTGTCAGCACGGGCTGGTGCCTGAACTGGCGCGCTGGCTACAGTCGCTGCCGGCTGCCCGGCTGATGCCGTTTCCACAGACGGTGCCTGAGCGGGCGCGCTGGCTACAGCCGCTGCTGGCTGCCCGGCTGATGCCGTTTCCACAGACGGTGTCTGAACTGGCGCGCTGGCCTGATGATCAGCCGCCGCAGGCGTGCCTGACGGCGACGCAGTACCGGCCGCTGCCGGATGCACTTCCGGCTGGTCCGCCAGAGGCGGCGCCGATCGGTGCTGTGGCGAGTGAATAGTGTTGGCTTCGTCTTCCTCTTTTTCAATGTCGATGCTCTGGCTGACCGAGCGCTTCATTGAATCCGCAGTCTTACGCAGCTCTTCCATTGACTCTTTCAGCTCCGGCGACAGTGTCCCGCGGCCCGCTTCTTCCACCTTTTTCAGGCTGTCCTGCAACTCCTGCAGTTTCAGCTCCTGCGCCAGTTCGTTTTGCACATTGGCTGCCAGCGAACGAATCGCCCTGATCCAGCCGACCACGGTTTTCACCGCAACCGGTAAACGTTGTGGGCCGAGTACAATCAGCCCGATAACGAACACCAATACCAGTTCACTAAAACCAATGTCGAACACGGTTTACACCTGCTTGTCGTTCTTAACTTCTTCTTTAGTAGCCGAAGTTTGCTGTTTGTCCGCCAGCGTTTTGGCGCTGAAGTCAGCGTCCTGCTCTTTCGGTTGATCCTTTTTGTCGTCCTCATCGCCCATGGCTTTTTTGAAGCCACGAATCGAGGAACCCAAATCCGAACCCAGATTACGTAATTTATTGGTACCGAACAGAAGTACAACAAT
This sequence comes from Pantoea brenneri, assembly GCF_038594305.1. Taxonomy (NCBI): domain Bacteria; kingdom Pseudomonadati; phylum Pseudomonadota; class Gammaproteobacteria; order Enterobacterales; family Erwiniaceae; genus Pantoea; species Pantoea brenneri. The sequence goes on from NZ_JBCGBG010000006.1 coordinate 14,174, forward strand.
CACGGCAATAATTAACAATTGCCAAATACTGATACCGCCCATGAGATAGCCTCTAATATTCTGTGAAAAACGATGGGGTAATGCACCACAGAGCGCCCTTATCAACCCGGGCCTGAGCCAGCGACATTACCGTGTTTTTGGCTGAAGTGACAATCAGTTTGTCTTACGCCAGCCGATTAACCATGAGACGATGCCCGCTGCCATTAATACCGCCGGAAACAGGTCCCAGTCCGGTCGCGAAAGCAGCACTGCCGTGCCGCTGAGCAGCAGGGTTGCGCCAACGCCAAACAGATAGCGTGCCTGGTGATGCCGGGTACGCTGCGCATTGAGATCGCCCACTAATTTGTCAACGCTATGCCGCAAAAGTTTATGCTGGCGCATGCTGTCATAAAACAGTTCCGGCAGTTCCGGTAACTTCTCGGCCCAGAACGGTGCTTTCTCTTTAACCGCGCGAATGATGGCGGGCAGACCGACCTGATCCTTGATCCACTCTTCGAGGAACGGCTTGGCGGTCTTCCACAGGTCAAGCTGCGGATAGAGCTGACGACCAATACCTTCCACATACAGCAGAGTCTTTTGCAGCAGCACCAGCTGCGGCTGGACTTCCATATTAAACCGACGCGCGGTATTGAACAGATTCAGCAGCACGTGACCGAAGGAAATTTCAGCCAGCGGCTTTTCAAAAATCGGCTCACAGACGGTGCGAATCGCAAATTCAAAATCTTCGACGTTGGTATCGGGCGGCACCCAGCCAGAGTCAACGTGCAGCTCCGCCACCTTGCGGTAGTCGCGGTTAAAAAAGGCGATAAAGTTTTCAGCCAGATAGCGCTTATCTTCTTTGTTGAGCGACCCGACAATACCGCAGTCGATGCCGATGTATTGCGGATCTTCCGGATGCTCATAGCTGACAAAAATATTGCCGGGATGCATATCAGCATGGAAGAAACTGTCGCGGAATACCTGGGTGAAGAACACCTGCACACCACGCTCTGCCAGCAGCTTCATGTTGACCCCGTGTCGCTCCAGCGTGGCGACGTCCGAAATCGGAATGCCGTAAATACGTTCCATCACCATCATGGTTTCGCTGCAGTAGTCGGAATAGACTTCCGGTACATAAAGCATCCGGCTGTCTTCAAAATTGCGGCGTAACTGAATGGCGTTCGCGGCTTCGCGTAACAGGTTCAGCTCATCAAGCAGGGTTTTTTCGTAGTCGCGCACCACTTCAACCGGACGCAGACGACGGCCATCAGGCAGTAAACGCGGCACCCAGCGCGCCAGGCGATAGATCAGCTTCATGTCAGCTTTGATCACCGGCAAAATATCCGGACGAATGACTTTGATCACCACTTTCTTGCCGGTCGACTTCAGCGTTGCCGTGTGAACCTGGGCAATCGACGCTGATGCCAGCGGCTTAATGTCAAAATCATCAAACCAGGTTTCGATCGGTGCGCCCATTGAGGCTTCGATCTGCGCTTTCGCTTTAACGCCATCAAACGGTGCAACCCGGTCCTGCAGAATGGCCAGCTGATCGGCGATCATCGGCGGGAACAGGTCACGGCGGGTCGACAGCATCTGACCAAACTTAATCCATACCGGCCCCAGCTGCTCCATCGCCATGCGCATGCGGGCGCCGGTCGGTTCATTCTGATGCAGATTGGGTAACCAGAAAATACAGCGACGCCACAGGCGAAGCGGAAGGGTAAGGCGCGTGTTGGGAATCAGTTCATCAAGGCCGTAAGTCAAAAATACCTTCATGATCAAATATAAGCGGCGGATCTCTCCAAAACTCATTTTGCCTCCAGCTGCGCCAGACGCGCATTAAGCGCCTCAAGCGAACGTTCCATCGCGTCGACCTCCTCGGAAAACCAGGCTAATTCGAGCGAGCCTGGCGCGACACGCCACTCTTCGGTCAGTGCCTGACCGAGGTAATCCTGCCGACGCCCGACTTCGCCTTTTATCCGGCGAAAGACCCGTTGTGCGCCCTGACTGATGCCCTGTGCCGCAATATCGCCGACCCACGGCGCCAGGTATTCCGCCGGATCCAGCTCGGCCAGATCCATCAGCGCGGAAAACTGCTGCACTACCTGCAAATCACCTTCTACCTGCAACTCACCGCTGCGAATCAGCGGCGTCAGCTGCTGGCGATCGCGCAACTTCGGCAAGGTTTTCAGTGAAGTAATCACCGTGCAGTCGCTGGTATCCTGCCAGTCAGCCACCACATCCAGCTGCTGCTCACTGAATACCAGCACCAGCGGATGGGAAAACTCGCTCAGACGCAGCGTCAGGACCTTACCGGTCAGACGCTGCCGTGCCGCCTTCAGGCCGCGATCGCGATACAACATGCGGTTCAGCGCTGTTTCCAGGCCCGCGGTAATCAAGGGCGTTAGGTTCATCACCATCTCACTCAGAACTTAAATCCACGGTGTAAGGCCACAATGCCGCCGGTCATATTGGAGTAAGTGGTATTTTCAAAACCGACGTCGTTCATCATCGCTTTCAGCGTTTCCTGATCGGGATGCATGCGGATCGATTCGGCCAGATAGCGATAGCTCTCGGCGTCCTGCGCCACCAGTTGCCCGATACGCGGCAGAATATGGAACGAGTAAGCGTCATAGGCTTTGCTCAGCGGATCAATCACCGGTTTGGAGAACTCCAGTACCAGTAACCGTCCGCCCGGCTTCAGCACACGGAACATAGAGGCCAGCGCCTTCTCTTTTTCCGTTACGTTGCGTAAGCCGAAGGAGATGGTGATGCAATCGAAGTAGTTATCCGGGAACGGCAGAGCTTCTGCGTTGGCCTGCACGTAGCTCACGTTGCCGACCACGCCGAGATTGCGCAGCTTTTCACGGCCCATCTTCAGCATCGAACTGTTGATATCGGCCAGCACTACCTGACCCGTTTCGCCCACCAGGCGAGAAAATTTAGCCGTCAGATCGCCGGTTCCGCCGGCCAGATCTAACACGCGTTGACCGCGACGTACGCCGCTGCTGTCAATGGTAAAACGCTTCCAGACACGATGGACGCCAAAGGACATCAAATCGTTCATCAGGTCATATTTTGCCGCTACGGAGTGAAACACATCCGCAACTTTGTCGGCTTTTTCGCTTTTGGCGACCGTCTGAAAGCCAAAATGGGTGGTTTCCTGCTGTGATTCATCTGCCATCGGTTTTACCTGCTCCACAAACAATACTTCCCGAAGTGTATCAGAGTCACGGAAGTCAGGCACGCTGCGCCCATACTATTCGTGGAGGCGTCTCACACACATGGCTCTGTCATCCGCATCATCATCGTCGTCCTGCTCTTCATCAGCCGGATTTTCCGGCATCGCCCGCTCCACCAGCTGAGGATTAATCGACCGTTTCACTTCAACCCCCAGCGCACGGAAACCTTCCGTCTGCGCAATCAGGTTGCCGCGTCCTTCGGCCAGTTTTTTCATCGCCTCGCGGTAGCTGATTTGCGCCTTATCCAGGCTGTGACCAATACCACTCATGTCATCAACGAACAGCCGCATTTTGTCATACAGCCGGGTGGCGCGGTCAGCAATACGCTGCGCATTGCGGCTTTGGTGCTCGTAACGCCACAGGTTATTGATGGTACGCAGCGCTACCAGCAGCGTGGTGGGACTGACCAGCATGATATTCTGCTGCAGCGCCTCGCCAATCAGCTCTGGCTGGCGATCGATCGCCAGCAAAAACGCCGGTTCGACCGGAATAAACATCAACACATAATCAAGCGAGCGTAAACCGGGCAATTGTTGATAATCTTTACGTCCCAGCAGACGAATATGGCTGCGCATCGCGCTGACATGTTCCTGAATCGCCTGTTCACGCTCAACCTCATCTTCCGCATTGAAGTAACGCTCATAGGCGACCAGCGTCATTTTGGCGTCCACCACCACATCTTTGCCCTGCGGCAGACGCACAATGACATCCGGCTGCATCCTGCCCTGCTGCTCCGACTGAATGCTGACCTGGGTTTCATACTCATAGCCTTCACGCAGCCCGGACGCTTCCAGCACCCGGCTGAGCACCACTTCGCCCCAGTTGCCCTGGATTTTATTGTCGCCTTTCAGCGCTTTGGTAAGGTTGAGCGCTTCCTGCGCCATTTGCGCATTAAGCTGCTGTAACTGACGGATTTCGTGGGTCAGGGTGTGCCGCTCACGCGCTTCCGCGCCAAAGCTCTCATGCACCTGACGACGGAAACCATCCAGCTGTTCACGCAACGGGCCGATCAGGCTGTCGAGGCTCTGGCGATTCTGTTCATCGACGCGGCGGCCGCTATTTTCGAAAATACGGTTGGCGAGGTTTTCAAACTGGGCGCTGAGGCGTTGCTCGCTGTTGGTCAGCAGACGCTGCTTCTCTTCGGCGGCGAAGCGGGTCTCTTCAAGACGGATGGTTACCTCACGCAGCTCCGCTTCCTGGGCGCTGTTGACCTCCAGCTGGTTGCGCAGTTCCCGGTTAAGCTGTTCGCTCTCATTGCGCCAGTAATCGAGCTGTTGCAGACGTTCATTGGCACCACTCAGCGCACCATGAAGCTGGCGCAGTTCCTGCTCACGCTGCTGCGCCTGCTGCTGAAGCTGTTCAATCTGCTGCTGCTGGCGCTGTTGTGCCTCTTCCAGCAGACGGCGCTCGGTTAAGAAACTGGCGGCCTGATGCCCGACACGTAACTGTGCCAGCATCCAGCCAATTCCTGCGCCGGCGAGTGCCAGACAGATGCTGATAATGATGTGCTGATCCATGATTTCCCCGCGACTCAAGCTGCTGAGGGAAAAGGTAGAGTCGCACTGTATGAATGTCCAGATATATTTACCTGCACTCAATCACTTACCGCACGGTCACCGTCAGCTTTCCGGCCTGCCAGTCTTCAATCAGGAAGAACGGCATCGGCAGCAGCCATTGGCCATTTTTCACCTGGGCCGGATATTGCCAGCTTTTGCCGTCCGCGCTGATGTCCACCGCCTGCCGGGTGCCGTCGGCGGCGGCGGACTGTCCGGTCAGGCTGGCAAAGCCCACGTTGCTGCCAACGTGAAATCGGGGCATCTGCCAGCGTACCGGCGGATGCGCTGGCCACGGCTGAGCCTGATGGAAATGAAACAACTCATCATGATTGAGAATGCTTTCACGCACCGTTGGCCACAGCGCCGTCTTGAGGAAGTACTGATCGGTAAAGCGTTCGCTGCCACGGTACTGCGCAATAAACTCGCGCATCGTTTGTTCAACCTGCTGGAAAACGCCATGGCAGCCGCCCCACATGCCGGCCAGCAGTAACTCGGTGTGGGAAAAATAGTCACGCATGTGGTGGAACCAGTACGGCGATGCCAGCCAGGCGTTGACCGCCGCCGCTTCGCGCTCGGAAAGCAGCGAGTCGGCATCACGCACAATAAAGCGTTTAACGCTGGGATCGTCCATCACCAGAAAGCGCCACAGCGTCGGGAACAGCGTTTTTTCCTGCGACATATCAACCCGCTCAACGTGGGGCTGATCGAGCCGTTGCCAGACATGCTGCGGCACGCTGTCATCCAGATAGATGCGGCAGATCCAGCCGGGAAAGAGCTGCGGTGCCACCTCAACGTTTTTAATCAGGGTTTCACAGTAGCGCGGCTGGTCGCCATACAGGCTGAACGCGATCACGTTCTGCCGCGGCTGGCTGAGATCGATTGGCTCAGGCTGCGCAGCGGGAAAGGCGACCCGCGGCCCCTGACGAAAGCGGGCGTCTGACTGCATCAGCGATTCCAGGCCGTAACGCGCCACCTCATCCTGCTTATCCAGCCAGCCACACACTTCGGTCAGGCCATCCAGCCAGGTTTCTGACGCGGTGGCGCGCACGGCCGGCGGCGACTGGTAAATTTTCTGGTAGGTTTTGTACGCTTTGTGATGCTGACCGAGACGCATCAGGCAGAGCGCATAGTCACTCAGTACCTGCATCTGGTGAGGCTGATAACGCAACACCTCTTCGCAAGAGCGGACGGCCTGCGCATAATCGCCCTGCTGCATGGCGGCGCGGAACCGGGCAGCACTGCTCTCCAGACGGGCATTGAGCGCGGCGGAATTCGGGTTAACGACGGGACGACGAACGGGAATAGTTTTGCGCATCGGGCACTCTCAGAGTCCGTTGAAAGGCTGCGCCGGGGTTATCCGGCAGCAGGCAGGCCTCATAGCGGCCCGTTAACCTGCTGCCTGGCTGTGAGGGTTATAACAAGCGGCGTGCCGCTTCAACCACAATTTTTACCGCATCGCTTTCGGTCTGTTTCATCGTCACCGCATCCGGGATCTCTTTCTGGGTACGGTTAACGATCACACCAGCCACCATGCCGGCGCGCAGGCCCTGGCTGGCACACATGGTTAACAGTGTAGCGGATTCCATCTCATAGTTGAGTACGCCCATCTCCTGCCACTCTTTCATCGATCCCTGGAAGCGATTCACCACCCGACCAGAGAAGGTATCGTAGCGTTCCTGTCCCGGATAGAAGGTATCAGAAGAGGCAGTAATGCCGATATGGGTCTTCGCGCCACAGGCTTCTGCCGCAGCCACCAGCGCCGTGGTACAGGCAAAATCGGCCACTGCCGGAAACTCCATCGGTGCGAAATGCAGGCTGGCACCGTCGAGCCGCACGGAACCGGTAGTCACCAGCACATCGCCAACGTTGATGTGCGGCTGGATAGCGCCGGTGGTGCCAACGCGCAGAAAAGTGCGTACGCCAAGCTGTGCCAGTTCCTCAACCGCAATGGAGGTAGAAGGACCGCCGATACCGGTTGAACAGACCACCACCGGCTTACCGTCGAGTTTTGCCAGCCAGCTGGTGAATTCACGGTGTGAGGCCAGATGCGTGGCATCCTCCATCAGTCCGGCAATTTTCTTCACGCGCTCCGGATCGCCGGGCACAATCGCCAGGGTAGCGCCCTGCAGATCGGCTTTAGTCAGGCCAAGATGGAAAACGTCAGACTGTGTCATTTCAGACTCCTGTTAAGGGAAGGTAGCGCGTCACTCTACGTCAGCACGCCCGATAAATATGTGACAACATTCACTTAAGAAAATGAAAGTTACATTTTTCACTAAAAACAATGTGATGATTATCACAATATCACATCGGGTTCGCCGTCATTGCGATCGGCGGGGCTGTGTCGGGGTCATCGCAGTGTTAAAGAGTTGGGTGATATTGTCCGCTGCTGACTCTGTTACCCGACGTCTGGCTCGCACCGTTTCCGGCCAGGCTATAGTTACGTGATTGCGCAATTGCTCGCACGGAGAGAATAATGAAAACCAGTGATAATATGACACAAAAAGCCGCGGCAGGGACCTTTGCGCCTGCCGTTCAGCCGACCGCTTCCACCACCATTATTACCGACAGCCCGGCGATTCAGTCGGGTGAGACCTCAGTGCCAAGCCAGGGCGAAAATATGCCCGCGTTTTTTGCCCGACCAAAATCCGCAGAGGGTCCGCTGCCAGTGGTGCTGGTGGTACAGGAAATTTTCGGGGTGCATGAGCACATCCGTGATATCTGCCGCCGGCTGGCGCTGGAAGGCTATCTGGCCATCGCCCCGGAACTCTACTTCCGTGAAGGCGATCCCAACGATTACCAGGATATTCCGACGCTATTCAGCGAGCTGGTGAGTAAGGTGCCCGACAGCCAGGTGCTGTCCGACCTTGATCATGCCGCCAACTGGGCAGCGCGTAACGGCGGTGATATCCGGCGGATGGGCATTACCGGTTTCTGCTGGGGCGGCCGCATTAGCTGGCTCTATGCGGCGCACAATCCACAGCTGCGTGCCGCCGTCGCCTGGTATGGACGGCTGACCGGCGATCGGACCATGAAGCAGCAAAAGCACCCTATTGATGTCGCCGTCGATCTCAGCGCCCCGGTATTAGGCTTATACGGCGGTCAGGATGACGGAATTCCGCTGGAGAGCGTTGAGCAGATGCGTCAGGCGCTGCACGCCGCCAATGCCACCGCGGAAATCATCGTCTATCCCGAAGCCGGACATGCGTTTAATGCTGACTACCGTCCGAGCTATCATGCCGAATCGGCCAGCGATGGCTGGGCGCGGATGCTGGCCTGGTTCAGGCAGTATGGCGTAGCTTCACAGTAAGCGAAAAAAGGGGCGCCTGCGCGCCCCGATTATTTCTCATTCCCTGCCGGACGCCCGTTTACGCCGTTTTAGCCCGCAGGTTTTTTGCCGCAGTGACCATGTTAGCCAGCGCCTGCCGCGTTTCGGTCCAGCCACGCGTTTTCAGCCCGCAGTCCGGATTTACCCACAGCCGTTGCGGCGGAATACGCTTCGCCGCTTTCAGCAACAGCGCTTCAATCCATTCGACGTCCGGTACATTAGGCGAGTGAATGTCGTAGACGCCTGGGCCAATCTCATTCGGATAGTCAAAGTGTTCAAACGACGCCAGCAACTCCATGTCAGAGCGCGAGGTTTCGATGGTAATCACATCGGCATCCAGCGCAGCGATGGAATCCATGATGTCGTTAAACTCGCAGTAACACATATGGGTGTGGATCTGGGTGTCATCCTGCGCCACAGCGGCATTCAGGCGGAAAGCATCGACCGCCCAGTTCAGATAGGCAGCCCAGTCGGACTGATGCAGCGGCAGCCCTTCGCGCAGCGCGGGTTCATCAATCTGGATAATGCCAATACCGGCTTTTTCCAGATCGGCCACTTCATCACGCAGCGCCAGCGCAATCTGTTTTGCGATGGTTTCACGTGACACATCTTCACGCGGGAATGACCAGCAGAGAATGGTCACCGGACCGGTCAGCATCCCTTTCACCGGTTTGTCCGTTAGCGACTGGGCATACTTCGCCCACTCAACGGTGATCGCTTCCGGCCGGCTGATGTCGCCGATAATCACCGGTGGTTTCACGCAGCGTGAGCCATAGCTCTGTACCCAGCCGTTCTGGGTGAAGACGAATCCATCCAGATGCTCGCCGAAATATTCAACCATGTCGTTACGTTCCGCTTCGCCGTGCACCAGCACATCCAGCCCCAGCCGCTCCTGCTCAGTAATCGCCTGTTTGATATGTTCAGCGATGCCGGTACGGTAATGATTGCTGTCGAGGCGACCCTGTTTGAAATCGAGGCGCAGACCGCGAATTTCCGGGGTTTGTGGGAAAGAGCCAATCGTGGTGGTCGGCCAGGCGGGCAGATTAAAGCGCTGACGCTGTGCCTTAGCCCGCTCGCTGTAGCGGCTGTGTCGTTCGCTGTCCTGCGGCGTGATAGCCAGCAGGCGCTGAGCGACCGCGGCGTTATGTACGCGGCTGGAGTGAGCACGGGCGCGAACCGGCGCGCTCCAGGCCGCCAGTGACGCGGCATCGTTGTGGTTGAGCGCCTCGGTCAGCAGCGAAAGTTCGGTGCATTTCTGCAGCGCGAAGGCGAACCAGCTTTTCACTTCCTCATCCAGCCGGGTCTCAACGCTCAGATCGATAGGGCTGTGCAGCAGCGAGCAGGAGGAGCCGATCCACAGCTGCGCGCGCTGAGCGACCAGCGGCTGCAGGCGCTCAAACCAGCGGCTCAGATCGGCGCGCCAGACGTTACGCCCGTTGATCACCCCCAGCGACAGCAGCCAGCTGGCGGGCAATTGCTGATTCAGTTGCTGAATATCATCCCGGCCATGCACCAGATCGACATGCAGCCCCTGCACCGGCAGCTGGCGAATCACCTCAATGTTCTGACCGATACTGTCGAAATAGGTGGTGAGCAGCAGTTTACTTTGTCCCTGCAACGCATCGTAGGCGGGCTTAAACGCCTCACGCCACGCCTGCGGCAGCTCCAGCGCCAGCGCAGGTTCATCAATCTGCACCCATTCGATATCGCGTTTTGCCAGCTCGGCCAGCACCTGCTGGTAAACCGGCAGGATCGCTTTCAGCAGCGACAGACGATCAAACGCTTCCCCTTTGACCTTACCCAGCCACAGATAAGTCACCGGCCCCAGCAGCACCGGCTTGATGTTGTGGCCCAGTGCCAGCGCCTCGTCGACTTCATCCAGCAACTGAGTCCAGGCCAGCCGGAAGGTCTGGCCCGGCGTAAATTCTGGCACTATGTAGTGATAGTTGGTGTTAAACCACTTGGTCATTTCCGCCGCCGCCGCAGGTTCGCCGGTCGGCGCGCGGCCTCGGCCCAGACGGAACAGCGTATCCAGATCAACCGAACCCTCTTTATTCTGATGACGTGCCGGCACGTTGCCCAGCATCAGGCTGGTGGTCAGCACATGATCGTACCAGGCAAAGTCACCCACCGGCAGCAGATCGACCCCGGCCTCTTTTTGTTGTTGCCAGTGACGTGCACGCAACTCACGGCCCACCGCCAGTAATTCCTGCTGGCTGCAGTCACCGGCCCAGTAGCTCTCCTGGGCTTTTTTCAGTTCACGGCGCAGGCCGACACGCGGAAAACCAAGGGTATGGTTAAGGATTGTCATTCGCTGTTCTCCAGATAATCTTTCACTTTGGCTGACAGCCAAAGATGTTTAGCCGTCCAGATGTTTACACCGCTATAATCTGCGGGTACTGTATGTTCCTCAAGCGCAATATGTTCACTTTCGATGTGAAGGACTCTCATGATCGAACTCAAGCACCTGCGGACGCTTCAGGCTCTGCGTAATACGGGTTCGCTGGCGGCGGCGGCATCCCAGCTTCATCAGACGCAATCGGCGTTGTCCCACCAGTTCAGCGATCTGGAACAGCGGCTGGGATTCCGCCTGTTCGTGCGTAAAAGTCAGCCGCTGCGCTTCACGCCACAGGGCGACATCCTGCTGCAGTTGGCCGAACAGGTGCTGCCGCAGATCCAGCAAGCGTTGCAGGCCTGTCATGAGCCGCAGCAGACCACTCTCAGGGTGGCGATTGAGTGCCACAGCTGCATCCAGTGGCTGACGCCGGCACTGGATAATTTCCGTCAGAGCTGGCCGCAGGTGGTGATGGATTTCAAATCAGGCGTCACCTTTGATCCTCAGCCTGCGCTGCAGCAGGGCGAGCTGGATGTGGTGCTGACCTCCGACATCCTGGCGCGCTCCGGGCTGTTCTATTCGCCGATGTTTGATTTTGAAGTGCGACTGGTGCTGGCACCGGATCATCCGCTGGCGCAGGTTGAACATATTGCCCCTGAGGATCTGGCCGACGAGGTGCTGATGATCTATCCGGTGCAGCGTCAGCGCCTTGATATCTGGCGTCACTTTCTGCAACCGGCCGGCGTCAGCCCGGCGCTGAAAAACGTAGATAACACCCTGCTGATGATCCAGATGGTCTCGGCCCGCATGGGAATTGCCGCGCTGCCGCACTGGGTGGTAGAGAGTTTTGAGAAGCAGGGACTGGTGGTAACCAAAACGCTGGGTGACGGGCTGTGGAGCCGTCTTTATGCCGCGGTGCGCGATGGCGAGCAGCGTCAGCCGGTGCTGGAAGCCTTTATCCGCTTTGCCCGCCAGCATGCCTGTGAACATCTGCCTTTTGTCCGCGATGCGCTACAGCCCGGTGCGATATTGCAGCGTTAAGTCGGAGGGTACAAACCTGCGCGGAGGTGGGCAAAATCCCCTATAATGCGCAGCCTGTCGACTGACCATGAGAAGATCTCACCATGACTAACAACGATATTCTGCGCAGCGTGCGCTACATGCTCGATCTGAGCGATGCCAAAATGGTGGAAATTTTTGCGCTGGCGCAGTGTGAAGTCCCACAGACGGATATTCAGGCGTGGCTGAAAAAAGATGAAGATGCGGCGTTCCGTCCCTGCCCCGATGTGCTGATGGGCTACTTCCTCAACGGCCTGATTTTTTACCGTCGCGGAAAAAGCGAAGAGATGCCCGCCCCGTCCATTGAGCGCAAGATGAATAACAACATCTTTATGAAGAAGTTGCGCATCGCCTTTGATCTGAAAACCACCGATATTCCTGAGGTACTGAAACGCGTGAACTTTACCGTTTCGCAGGCTGAGATTGGTGCGATTTTCCGCAAGCCTGACCATAAGAACTATCGCGAATGCGGTGATCAGATTCTGCGCAACTTCCTGAAGGGGCTGGCGATGATTCAGCGTCCTAAGAGTGAAAAACCTGCTTAACTTCTGTTGCCGATCGCGTCGGGTACCTGCGTGGTCAGAAGTGGCGCACCTGATCGCAAAGAAAGCCTGCATCCATGCAGCACGGCCTCGCCATCCCTGGCCCGGACGATCCACAGGGATGTGAGATTCCTTCGCGATCGGACGCGCCAGCCCGGGAGGCCGCACCCATGCAACAGCCCTGTTTATGATCGGTCACCGCGCCCCACCACCCAGCGCTTATGCACCCACAGCGAGGCGAGGATCACCAGCGCTCCGGCAATGAAGCTCGGCCAGTGCGGTTTCTCCTGCCAGATAGCCAGATTAACCAGCAGACCGGCAGGCACGTGCATGTTGTTCATGATGCCAAGCGTGCCGGCATCAACCTGGGTCGCGCCATAGTTCCACATAAAGTAGCCCAGCCCTGAAGCGGCCACGCCCAGCCACACCAGAATGCCCCACTGCAGTGAGGTGGTGGGTAATTTCTGCGGATTGCCCCAGGCAAACCAGGCGATTACCGCGATCACCACCGCCCCCAGATAGAACCAGGAGAAGGCGGTGTGCTGCGGCATCGGACGGGTTTCCTGCAGGCGCTTATAGCCCACCATACCGGCAGCAAAGCAGATGTTTGCCAGCTGCACCAGCAACAGGCCGGTCCAGAAGTTATCGCTGACTTTGTCGTAGCGAATGATGGCCGCACCCGCTACCGCCAGCAAGGCGCTGAAGATATAGCCGACCCGCAGCGGACGGCGGCTGATCAGATCATAAATCAGGGTGACATAGAGCGGCGTCATCACGGTAAACAGCAGGAACTCTGACACGCTGAGATAGAGGTAGGCTTCGAAACTCAGCAGGTACATCACCCCTAATTGCAACATCCCCACCAGCATATAGAGCAGCAGCGTTGAGGGACGATAGCCGCGCCAGCGCAGGAACGGCAAAAAGACTAGCGCGGCCAGCGCCAGTCGCATCAGCACGGAAAACCAGCTGTCCACCTGACCGGCAAGATATTCGCCAATCAGGCTAAACGAAAAAGCCCACAGAATGGTGGTAATAATCAATAAGAACACAGTAACGGCCCCGAAATTAACAGAGCGACAGTGTAAACAATGTGCTGTCAGGCGGCTGCACTATCTGGTTTACATCTGGTTATTTACCAGGCAAACAAATACAACCGGCAAGAGCTTTGTTACGGCTGGTTAGCATCACCTTCTCTTTTCACGCCTGCCTGCGGCGCAAAATGCGCGAAATAAACCATCTGATGATCACTTTCGCTCTTAAGTGTAATAAAACTGTAACAAATGTGTCACACATCACAGTAACGCCGCGTCACTAATTTTATTCTTTGCGCGAAATGGAACATCACGCCGCCATTTTCCCTTTGTTTTTTTTTGACCCAACCACTGGGAATGTAAAAACCATAAAGTGCCCTGGAGGGCCTCACTGATGCTGAGTATTTTTAAACCTGCACCACGTCAGCCGCAGGTGGCAGCGGATCGCGTTGATCCGCTCTACCGTCGCCTGCGCTGGCAAATTTTCATCGGGATCTTTTTCGGCTACGCCGCCTACTACCTGGTCAGAAAAAACTTTGCGCTCGCCATGCCGTATCTGGTGGAGCAAGGCTTTTCACGTGGCGACCTCGGTTTCGCCCTGTCAGGCATTTCCATCGCCTACGGCTTCTCCAAATTCATCATGGGCTCGGTGTCCGATCGCTCAAATCCGCGCGTCTTTTTACCGGCCGGGCTGATCCTGGCTGCTGCGGTGATGCTGTTTATGGGATTTGTGCCGTGGGCCACTTCCAGCATCATGGTGATGTTCGTCCTGCTGTTTATCTGTGGCTGGTTCCAGGGAATGGGCTGGCCACCGTGCGGACGGACCATGGTGCACTGGTGGTCACAGAAGGAGCGCGGCAGCATTGTCTCAGTGTGGAACTGCGCCCATAACGTTGGCGGCGGCCTGCCGCCACTGCTGTTTCTGCTCGGTATGGCGTGGTTCAACGACTGGAAAGCGGCGCTCTACATGCCCGCTTTTGGTGCCATCCTGGTGGCGTTCATCGCCTTTGCCCTGATGCGCGACACGCCGCAGTCCTGTGGTCTGCCGCCGATTGAAGAGTACAAAAACGACTATCCGCCGGATTACGATGCCAGCCATGAAGAAGAGCTGACGGCTAAGCAGATCTTCATGAAATATGTACTGCCCAATAAACTGCTGTGGTACATCGCCCTGGCAAACGTGTTTGTCTACCTGCTGCGCTACGGCATTCTGGACTGGTCACCGACCTACCTGAAAGAGGTGAAGCACTTCACGCTGGATAAGTCCTCCTGGGCCTACTTCCTGTATGAGTATGCCGGCATTCCGGGAACGCTGTTGTGTGGCTGGATGTCGGACAAAGTGTTCCGGGGTAATCGGGGTGCGACCGGGGTGTTCTTTATGACGCTGGTCACCATCGCCACCGTGATTTACTGGCTGAACCCGGCGGGCAACCCCGGCGTTGATATGGCCTGTATGATCGTGATTGGCTTCCTGATTTACGGGCCGGTGATGCTGATTGGTCTGCACGCGCTGGAACTGGCACCGAAGAAGGCCGCCGGCACCGCTGCGGGCTTTACCGGTCTGTTTGGTTATCTGGGCGGTTCCGTCGCGGCCAGCGCCATTGTCGGCTACACCGTCGACTACTTTGGCTGGGACGGCGGCTTCCTGGTGATGATTGCTGGCTGTGTACTGGCGGTGATCCTGTTGTTACTCACCATGGTTAGCGAGCATAAACACAAGCAAAAACTGGCCTGACGGCAATAAAAAAGGGCCGGTTAATCGGCCCTTTTTTGCGCTGTTCTGTCAGGAAAGATAGAGGTCACGCAGCGTCTGCGGCACCGCATCGTCGGCGTTGGACCCGATCACTTCCAGTTCAGGCAACCGGTCTTTCAACCGCTGGTGCGCGTTGTGCATGATGAATCCTTTACCCGCCATGCTCAGCATCTCGACATCATTCATGCCGTCGCCAAAGGCGATGCAATTATGCAGCGTATGACCCAGTTGCTTCGCCACGGCTTCGAGCGCATGCCCCTTCGATACGCCGCCCGCCATCACTTCGAGGCAGGTAGGCAGTGAAAAACTGACGTTGACCCGATCGCCCCAGCGCGCTTCAATCGCCTGCTCCATCGGAATCAGATGCTCGGGATCTTCGCAGGTAAAAAAGACCTTACTGATGTTATCCGTCGGCAACAGACCCGGTTCATAAACCTGATAGTTGAATACCGATTCACGGAAATAGTCCTGCTCAGCGGGACGTGAACGGCTGACAAACCACTCATCATCACGGTAAACGTGGGTCAGAATATCGCTGTGATGATACTGCAGGCCAAACAGGTCGTTAGCGATATCCTCATCCAGATTATGGCTGAACACCAGCTCGCCCTGGGCGTTATGTACCCGCGCGCCGTTTGAGGTGATCATATACGCCGGGATAGCCAAGCTGTCACGCATCTGTCCGACATCGATATGATGGCGACCGGTGGCGAAAACAAAGTGGATATCCTTTGCCACCAGTTGTTGCAGCGTTTCACGTGCAAAAGGCGTCAGGCGATGTTCGGGAGAAAGCAGCGTGCCATCCAGATCGGATGCAACGATGTGGTACATGAAAACCTCGGGTATCTGATTCTGCTGACCGTGGCCAGCCGGATAATGAACGTCAGTGATGCGATGAAAAAAAGTCGATCACTGCATTAAGCGCTTCGGCGCGCATGTCATCTTTTTCGAACAGGATCTCATGACGCGCACCGTTGATCACCCGCGGTTTGTTGCCTTCGCACGGATGACCCGCCGCCGCCATGGCAGCACAAAAAAGATCCTGCGAACGATTATCCACCACCTGATCGTCGCTGGCCTGCAGCAGCAGCAGCGGGGTGGTGATTTTATCGGCCTGACTGATAATGTTGCGGCCGGCATGAATGCCTTCGCGCACCCAATGATAAGTCGGGCCACCGACGCGAATCGCCGGATCGTCGGCATAAAAACGCAGGCTGCGCCGATAACGCTCAGCACTGTGCGTCAGCCGGTTAATGCCAAACGGATGCGCCCGCCAGCGCCCGGTACCCAGCGCGTAACCGTCGCGCAGCGCCGGGCGTTTCTCGGCCCAGTCGAGGATCCGGTGCGCCAGAAATGAGGGCAACGGCAGCGCGATACCAAACATCGGTGCCACCAGCGCAACCGCATGAAAAGCCTGCGGCTGTCGCGCCAGAAACAGCGTTAAAATGGCCCCGCCCATGGAGTGGGCCAGCGCATAACGCTGCTGATAGTGGCCGCTGACAATTTCTTTCAGGTAGAGCGTCTCCAGATCGTCGACGTAATGCGCGAATTCTGCCACGTGGCCGCGGTGTGAATCTTCCAGCAGACGATCGGAGCGGCCCTGACCACGATGATCGAGGATCACCACGTCAAAACCGCAATGGAACAGATCGTACGCCAGCTCAGGATATTTTATATAGCTCTCGATGCGGCCGGGCACAATCAGCACCACACGCTTATGTTGTGGTGAGGTGAAGCGTACGTAACGCAGAGTGAGATTACCGACGCCGGTAAATTCACGCTCCTCACGCCGGTGCCAGAAATCGAGCAGTGGCCCGGTAGCGAAGGCAGCAAAGGCTTTTTCTCGTCGCAGCCAACTGGCTTTGTGTTGATTCATTCGCCCCCCCGATGACCGGAAAAAAGTGTCCTTAACGCTGTGTGTCGGCCATAGCGCCGCGCTTATTTCTGGCGTATTGTGTCACATTTCCGCCGCTAAAGAGAGCGCATCCCATGACCATTGAATGGTGGCTGACCTACCTGCTTACCACCACAATTCTTAGCCTGTCGCCCGGTTCGGGCGCTATTAATACCATGAGTACCGGCATCAGCCATGGTTATCGCGGCACGGTTGCCTCGATCTCCGGTTTGCAGGTCGGGCTGGCCGTGCATATTGTGCTGGTCGGGATCGGTCTGGGTGCGCTGTTCTCCCAGTCGCTGCTGGCGTTTGAAATTCTCAAATGGGCCGGCGCTGCCTATCTGGTGTGGCTTGGCATTCAGCAATGGCGATCGGCTGGCGGCATCGATCTTGATGCGGTTGCCAAAGCGATGCCGCGTCGTCGTCTGTTCAAACGCGCCGTTCTGGTTAACCTGACCAACCCGAAAAGTATCGTTTTCCTGGCCGCGCTGTTTCCGCAGTTCATCCAGCCGCATCAGCCGCTATTGATGCAGTACGTGGTGCTGGGCGTGACCACCGTGGTGGTCGATATTATCGTGATGATTGGCTACGCCACCTTAGCGACGCGCATTGCGGGCTGGATTAAAGGGCCAAAGCAGATGAAGCTGATGAACCGTATTTTTGGCGGGCTGTTTATGGCGGTGGGTGCGCTGCTGGCCAGCGCGCGGCGCATTGCCTGAGAGCTACCAGCCGGTGAAAAAGACGCAATCGCCCTGCCCTCTGGCGATTGTGGCGCGGCCTGGCGATGAACCGGCCGCGCGCGTTCCGCCTTAGCGGGAAATGATCAGATGAATACCAAAGCCGGCAAACAACACGCCAGCCATGCCATCGACCCACTTCGCCAGGCGCTGATACCTGTTACGCATCCACGGCATTGCGAAGATAGCGGCAACCAGCGCAAACCAGGCAAACGTCTCGCCGATAATCAGTAAGAACAGACCCCAGCGCTCGGCTGCACCGACGTCATCGCCGACAAACAGGGAAAATACGCTGCCGAAGTAGATGATCGCTTTAGGGTTGGACAGGTTGGTCAGCAGACCCTTGATGAAACTCATGCCACGTTTCGGCAGCTCAACCACCGGCTCATCCTGCTGCGGCTGTTTATGACGCTGACGCGCTGAACACATCAGCTGCCAGCCCATCCACAGCAGATAAAGACCGCCGCCCACCATAATGATCTGATGCAGCCAGGCCATTTTCTCCAGAATCAGATGCAGCCCCATCAGCGCCACCCCGGCCCAGACCACGATGCCGAGTGTAATGCCCAGCACGCCCATCATCGCCTCTTTGCGTGAACGGCTGGCGGCGGTTTGCGAAACGAAAAAGAAATCGGGGCCGGGGCTCATCAGTGCGACCAGATGAACCAGTGCCACGGTGGCGAATAACATCAGCATTATTAGTATCCTTTACTCTTCATCATCAAGATGCTCTTTGATCATCACCAGGAAAGGTTTGCCAAAGCGCTCCAGTTTGCGGTGACCGACGCCATTGACGCTGAGCATCTCTGACGCGCTGACCGGCATCTGTTCTGCCATCTCAATCAGCGTGGCGTCATTGAACACCACGTAAGGCGGAATATTCTCTTCATCAGCGATCGCTTTACGCAGCTTGCGCAACTTGGCAAACAGTTTGCGATCGTAGTTGCCGCCATAAAATTTCGCCGAACTGTTGCTCTTCGGCTTCGCGGTAATCAGGCGCGGCACTGCCAGCATCAGCGGCACTTCGCCGCGCAGCACCGGCCGTGCCGCTTCGGTCAGCTGCAGCGCTGAATGCATCGCGATGTTTTGCGTCACCAGACCGAGGTGAATCAGCTGACGTAACACGCTGACCCAATGCTCATGGCTCTGGTCTTTGCCCAGCCCATAAATCGGCAGTTTGTCGTGACCGTGCTCGCGGATCCGCTGGTTATTGGCGCCGCGCAGCACTTCGACAATATAGCCCATACCGAAACGCTGGCCGACGCGATAGATACCGGACAGCGCTTTCTGCGCCTCGACCAGTCCGTCGTAACGCTTGGGCGGATCGAGACAGATATCGCAGTTGCCGCACGGCTGCTGTCGCCCCTCACCAAAATAGTTGAGCAGCACCAGACGGCGACAGGTCTGCGCTTCAGCAAAGGCGCCCATCGCGTTGAGCTTATGACGCTCAATGTCCTGCAACGGGCCTGGCGCTTTCTCTTCGAGACATTTTCGCAGCCACGCCATATCCGCCGGATCGTAGAGCATCATCGCCTCGGCAGGCAGGCCATCACGCCCCGCTCGCCCGGTTTCCTGATAGTAGGATTCGATGTTGCGCGGGATATCGAAATGCACCACGAAGCGGACGTTGGGCTTATTGATGCCCATCCCGAACGCCACCGTGGCAACCACGATTTGCAGATCGTCACGCTGGAATGCTTCCTGAACCCGGGCGCGCTGCTCGCTGTCAATGCCGGCATGGTAGGCCCCGACGCTCAGTCCCCGACTTTGCAGGCGCGCGGCGGTATCTTCGACCTTCGCCCGGCTATTGCAGTAGATAATGCCGCACTTACCGCGCTGATCCTGCACGTAACGCAGCAGCTGCTCGGTAGGTTTAAATTTTTCGACCAGCGTGTAGCGAATATTGGGACGGTCAAAGCTGCTGATCTGGATCAGCGGATCCTGCATATGCAGCAGGTTAACGATATCGTTACGGGTGGTTTCGTCGGCGGTGGCGGTCAGCGCCATCACCGGCAAATCCGGAAAACGCTGACGCATCTGCCCCAGCGCGCCATATTCCGGACGGAAATCGTGACCCCATTGAGAAATACAGTGCGCTTCGTCGACCGCCAGCATGGCCGGCTGCCAGTACGCCAGATTCTCCAGGAAATTATCCATCATCAGGCGTTCTGGCGCGATATAAAGCAGCTTAACCCGACCGGTACGGCAATCTGCCATCACCGCCTGCTGTTGCTCACGCGTCATGGTCGAATTGAGATACGCCGCCGCAACACCGTTGGCCAGCAGTTGATCGACCTGATCTTTCATCAGCGAGATCAGCGGCGAGACCACCAGCGTCAGCCCCTCGCGCACCAGCGCCGGGATCTGATAGCACAGTGATTTACCGCCGCCGGTCGGCATCACGACCAGACAATCACGCCCGCTCAGCGCCTGGTTGATGATCGTCTGTTGACCGGGACGAAACTGCTGGTAGCCGAAGGTATCCTGCAATACCTGCTGCGCCAGCGCTTCCTGATTTAGGACTGCCGAGGTTGCCACTCTATTCCTGTCTTACGTAATTGATTAGAACAAGTCGTTAAGCGTTACGCCTACACCCAGACGGGTCTGACGATGGTCGTAATCGATCAGCGATTCGCCATAGCCGCTAAACACCTGGGTATAGAAGCGAACATGCTCCGAGATCGGATAGCTCCAGGCCATGGTCGCGCCGCCATAACCGCTGTTCCAGTTATAGTTGCCTTCGACGCTAAAGATGCTGTCGCCGAGCTTATAGCCAACTTTGGCGCGGTAGTAACCCATATATTTGGTGATATCGGGATTATCATCGCTGCTTTCGCCTTCCGGAATCCGGTACCAGGGTTTGATTTCCGCCAGGAAATTCCCGTTCTCCGCCATCAGGCGGGTATAGACGCGGTTCCAGCTACGTGAGGTCGGGTCGCTTCGGCCATTGGATTCATGGTTCAGGCCCACTTCCACGTCACGCAGCGTCCAGCCAGCAAAAGAATAATCGGTTGCCCAGCCGAGGAAAATCTGAGGCTCATAGTTGGTTTCGCGGAATGGTGATGACTCACCGCGATTCGACAACTGCCACCAGGAACGCTGCGTATATGAGGCAGCCAGCACCGAGTTATCGCCCAGGATACCGCGCCACAGCGGGAATGCCAGACTGAGCTGGAATTTTACCTCATCCTTACGGGCGTTTTCTGCCCAGTTGTAGGAGGAGATCGCCTCTTTATTGAGATCGCTGGTGTAAGTGTAGAGAAGATAGTTGTTCTCGTAAGGATAGAGGACGAACGGATTATCATGCTTCTCCAGCAGGTTAGCGATGATGCTGCCACGAACCTGCGGCGCGTCATGCACTTCTTTAACCTGAGCTTCGTCCGCCTGCGCCAGTGCAGGAAGTAATAACATAGCCGCCAGCAAGGCGCGATGCTTACGCATAAAATTCTCCGGTGAGCGCTGCGTAGTAAAAATTTCTGAAAGGGTGTCGTAAAAAGCAGGCCATTCTACACGCAAATGGCAGTGAAGATGAGAGCTGATTTCTTAAACTGGAAACCCCCTCGCGAGCGGCATAGAATACACATCTCATTAACATTACGCGCCCCTCTGGCCCGAATTTTTCAGGACACTTCATCATGTCATCACTTGTGCTGACGCAGCAGGATGCCCGCCGTCTGGTTGGCGAGATTTTCGTCTACCACATGCCGTTTAATCAGGCGCTAGGTCTGGAGCTGACGCGGCTGGATGCCGACTATGCCGAAATCAGTTTCGCCAATCAAACCATGCTGGTCGGCAACACTGCCCAGCAGATTCTGCACGGCGGCGTGATCGCTTCCGTGCTGGACGTCGCGGCGGGCATGGTGTGCGTCAGCAATGCCCTGACGCGCCAGGAGAGCATCAGCGAAGAGGAGCTGCGTCAGCGCCTCTCCCGCATGGGCACCATCGATATGCGCGTTGACTATTTGCGTCCGGGACGCGGCGAACGCTTTACCGCCACCAGCAGTCTGCTGCGCGCCGGTAACAAAGTCGCGGTGGCCCGCGTCGAATTGCACAACCAGCAGGGTGATTATATCGCTACCGCAACCGCCACTTATCTGATCGGCTAATTTCGCCTTACAACAGGACAGACATGGATACGCAACAAACTCGCCAGGGCGTTGGCTTTGCACTGGGCGCTTACTTTATCTGGGGCATCGCCCCGGCTTATTTCAAGCTGGTAAAAAATGTTCCGGCAACCGAAATCATGACGCACCGGGTAATCTGGTCAGCCCTGTTTATGCTGATCCTGATCTCCCTGACGCGCAGCTGGCCAGGCGTTCACAGCGTCCTGCGCCAGCCGAAAAAAGTGCTGCTGCTGGCGCTTACCGCGCTCACTATTGGCGGCAACTGGCTGCTGTTTATCTGGGCGGTGAATAACCAGCATATGCTGGAGGCCAGTCTCGGCTACTTTATTAACCCGCTGATCAACGTAGTATTTGGCATGCTGTTTTTGCGCGAGCGTTTTCGCCGCTTACAGTGGCTGGCAGTGGTGCTGGCTACCTTCGGTGTGCTGGTACAGCTCTGGCAGTTCGGTTCGCTGCCGATTATCGCGCTGGGTCTGGCGCTGAGCTTTGCTTTTTATGGGCTGTTACGCAAAAAGATTCAGGTGGATGCGCAGAGCGGAATGCTGATTGAAACCCTGTGGCTGTTTCCGCTGGCGGCCATCTACCTGTTTGCTTTTGCCGACAGCGCCACCAGCCATCTATCGGCCAACCCGCTGAGCCTGAACCTGAAGCTGGTGGCGGCAGGTATTGTCACCACCATTCCGCTGATGCTGTTCGCTGCCGCCTGTAGCCGCCTGCGTCTCTCTACCGTCGGCTTCTTTCAGTATCTTGGCCCGACGCTGATGTTCGTGCTGGCGGTGGTGTTCTACGGCGAAACCATCACGCCAGACAAAATGGTGACTTTTGGCTTTATCTGGCTGGCACTGCTGGTGTTTGTCTGTGATGCGGTGGCATTTTCATTCCGTGGCCGGCCGCGCATAGCGTGAGATAAAGCGCGCCATTGCCGGACCGGTCAGCAGGATGGTAAACAGCCGCAGCGTCTGTAATGCCATCACAAAGGCCATATTGACCTGGGTTCCGGCAGCAATAATCGCCACCGTGTCCAGTCCGCCTGGGCTGGTGGCGAGATAAGCCGTCATCAGATCGATGTGCAGTACGCGCGTCAGCATCCACGCCAGTCCGCCACACAGCAGCATCAATCCAAAGATCGACGCCAGCATCTGCGGCAGCGTGCGCAGAGCCAGCAAAAATACCGGCCGGGTGAAGCGCAGGCCGACGCTCCAGCCAATCAGCGCGTAAGCCAGTGCCAGCAGCCATTCCGGCACCTGCAAAATTGCCATCCCGCTGGTGTTCAACGCCGCACCCGCCAGGGCAGGCAGCAATAAGGCACCGGAAGGAATGCGCAACCGGGTCCCGAGCCATGCTCCAGTCAGCATCACCGCCAGCGTTACCGCAAAACCACGATTCAGCGGCGGGAACCACAGCAGCGAAACGCTATGGGCCGCATCGCCCAGTCCGATCCGGGCCACCAGCGCCGCCGCAGTGGCGACAAACAGCACCCGCAGATATTGCATGAATGCCACCAGCCGCACGTCAGCACCGAAATCGCCAGCCATTGCGACCATTGCCGATGCACCGCCCGGTGACGATCCCCATGCGCCGGTCGGGCCGGGCAGATGACTGAAGCGGACCAGCAGAAAGCCTGACAGGCCGCTGGCCGCCAGCGTCAGCAGCAGCACCGCCAGCACCACCGGCCAGTCCTGAATCAGCGGAGTCAGAATAGAGGGCGAAAGGCTCTGCGCAATCATGCAGCCCAGTACCGCCTGCGCCAGCAGAAACAGCCGTTTATCAATGCGCATTGTCGCGCCTGACAGCCCCATCACCACACCGACAATCATCGGTCCCAGCAACAGCGCGGCGGGCAGATGAAAAAATTGCAGCACGCCGCCCAACAGCACCGAGCTGAATAACAGCAGTGTCCACTGCGCGCGCAACGAGAGTGCATCCATAAGAAGTTAATTATTTGTAAAAAGAGGGGGTAAGATTACGCAGAAATTCAGACGGGGACCAGCAAAACGGGCCGTCTCAGACGACCCGTTGCCTGCTTTATAACCAGTTCTTACGTTTAAAGTAGAGATAAGGCGCCAGTCCGGCCAGAATCATCAGGCCAATCGCGGCGGGATAACCAAAGCTCCACTTCAGCTCTGGCATAAACTCAAAGTTCATTCCGTAGCTTGAGGCGACCAGCGTCGGCGGCAGGAACACCACCGAAACCACCGAGAAGATCTTGATAATGCGGTTCTGCTCGATGTTGATGAAGCCCATCGCCGCCTGCATCAGGAAGTTCACCTTCTGGAACAGCGATTCGTTATGCGGCAGCAGCGACTCGATATCGCGCAGGATTTCACGCGCCTGCTCCAGCTGATTGCCCGGCAAACGCGCTTTACGCACCAGGAAGTTGAGCGCGCGCTGGGTATCCATCAGGCACAAACGCACCTTCCAGCCGATATCTTCCAGTTCGGCTAAACGCGACAGCGCCAGATCGTACTCTTCGCCCTGCTGACCTTCCATGATCACCCGGCTCAGTTTTTCCAGGGCGCTATAGATGTTCTCAATCTCATCCGCCAGCTGTTCGATTTTGGTTTCAAACAGGTCGAGCAGCAGCTCAAACGCATTGCCGTCGATCAGCGTCTGATTACGGGCGCGCATGCGATAGAGCCGAAAGGCCGGCAGTTCGCGTTCACGCAGCGTATAGAGACGGCCTTCACGGATGGTGAACGCCACGGTGGAGTTACCGGCGTGATCTTCAGCATCTTCATAGAAGAAGAAGGAGTGAATATGCAGGCCATCTTCATCTTCGAAGAAGCGCGCCGAGGCCTCAATATCCTCCAGCTCTGGCCGGGTTGCCAGGCTCTGACCGAGTTCGGATTGCACCCGGTCACGCTCGCCCTCTTCCGGTTCGATCAGATCGACCCAGACGGAGGTGGTCAGTTTGTCGTTTTCGTCTTCCAGCTCCAGACGCGTCAGGCGGCTGTGATCCAGTTTAAATGCGCTCAGCATAGCAATACTCCCCATTGCAGACTAAATGGGACAAGGCAGTCCGCCGTTCACCAAGCGGAACGGGCAACCTGAACACGGAAACACAGTTTCAAGGGTAAATCAGTGCTGACTCGTGCGACGGGATTAGAAAAGGGAGGTCGCTGATAACCGCTAAGGCTACCCGCGTAGAGAGGTAGCCTTAGATGTTATTCCTGTTATCCAGGTTAGTGAGCCAGCATCGACTGGGCGTGTCCAAGGCATTGTCCTCTCATGATAATAGTGGGCGCATGTTACGCTGAGACGAAAATGTCGTCAACCGCAGGCTACAGGGTTTCCAGTTTGGCGTAAGCCGCCACTAACCACTTGATTCCCTGCCCCTGGAAAGCCACCTGCAGGCGGCTATGCTCACCGCTGCCTTCCAGATTAATGATGGTGCCTTCACCAAATTTCGCGTGATGCACCCGCTGGCCCAGCGCGAAACCGCTGTCGTTTTTGCTTATCGGCGCACCCATCCGCTGATGATTCACCGGACGGCTGACGCTGGCGCGTAAGCGCACTTCTTCAATGCACTCTTCCGGCAGCTCGCCGATAAAACGTGACGGACGGTGATACACTTCTTTACCATACAGTCGGCGGGTTTCGGCGTAGGTTAGCGTCAGCTTGATCATCGCGCGGGTCACACCAACGTAAGCCAGTCGACGTTCCTCTTCCAGCCTGCCGCCTTCGTCCAGCGACATCTGGCTCGGGAACATCCCCTCTTCCATGCCGACGATAAACACCTGGCTGAACTCCAGCCCTTTCGCCGAGTGCAGCGTCATCAGCTGCACCGCATCCTGCCATTTGTCGGCCTGGCCTTCGCCTGCCTCCAGCGCCGCGTGCGATAAAAAGGCCTGCAGCGGCATTAAGTCTTCATCTTCATCCTGATAGCTGAACTGGCGTGTGGCGGTTACCAGTTCCTCAAGGTTTTCGATTCGCGCCTGACCTTTTTCACCTTTCTCCTGCTCATACATCAGCCACAGACCGGAGTCTTTGATCACCCGGTCAGTCTGGACGTGCAGCGGCAGCTCTGCGGTTTCCGTCGCCAGCGAATCGACCAGTTCACAGAAACGTTGCAGCGCCGACGCGGCCCGGCCAGCCAGCGCGCGGGTTTGCAGCAGTTCGCGCGTTGCCTGCCACAGCGTCATCTGTCGTTCACGCGCGGTCTGGCGCACCACGTCGAGCGTACGATCGCCCACGCCACGCGTCGGGGTGTTAACCACGCGCTCAAATGCTGCGTCATCATTGCGGTTGGCCATCAGGCGCAGATAGGAGAGCGCATCTTTGATCTCCTGACGTTCGAAGAAGCGCATACCGCCATAAATACGGTACGGCATACTGCTTTGCAGCAGCGCCTCTTCCAGCACGCGTGACTGGGCGTTGCTGCGATAGAGAATGGCGCAATCATTCAGCGCGTTGCCGTTTTCCATCCACGTCTTGATGCGGTTTACCACGAAGCGCGCTTCATCCAGCTCATTGAAGGCGCAATAGATGGAGATGGGTTCGCCGTCGCTGCCGTCGGTCCACAGCTCTTTACCCAGACGGCCGTTGTTGTTGGCGATCAGGGCGTTGGCGGACTTCAGAATGTTGTTGGTTGAGCGATAGTTTTGCTCAAGGCGGATGGTTTCCGCGCCGGGGAAATCCTGCAGGAAGCGCTGGATGTTCTCGACCTGCGCCCCACGCCAGCCATAGATAGACTGATCGTCATCGCCGACGATGATCACCCGGCTGCTGTCCCCCGCCAGCATGCGGATCCACGCATACTGAATGTTGTTGGTATCCTGGAATTCGTCCACCAGCACGTTGGTGAAGCGTTCGCGGTAGTGATTCAGAATGTGTGGCTTATTGAGCCACAGCTCATGGGCGCGCAGCAGCAGTTCAGCAAAGTCGACTAAACCGGCACGGTCACAGGCTTCCTGGTAGGCCTGATAGATACGCAGCCAGGTCTGCTCAACCGGATTGCCATAACTTTCAATGTGCTTTGGCCGCAGACCTTCATCTTTTTTGCCGTTGATGTACCACATGCCCTGGCGAGCCGGCCACTGCTTCTCATCCAGATTCATCGATTTGATCAGGCGTTTTAGCAGCCGCAGCTGATCTTCACTGTCGAGGATCTGAAAGTCCTGTGGCAGATTGGCATCCAGATGGTGGGCACGCAGCAAGCGGTGCGCCAGGCCGTGGAAGGTACCGATCCACATGCCGCCCTGGCTGGTGCCGATCAGCTGCTCGATACGGTGACGCATCTCGGCCGCCGCTTTGTTGGTAAAGGTCACCGCCATAATCGAGTAAGGCGAACAGTTTTCGACCGACAGCAGCCAGGCGATGCGATGGACCAGCACCCGCGTTTTTCCACTGCCCGCGCCTGCCAGCACCAGCAGGTTACTGCGCGGTGCCGCTACGGCCTCGCGCTGTTTGTCATTCAAACCGTCGAGCAGTTCAGAAACGTCCATAAGCCCCGTTTACCAAAGAAAAAAGGTCGTCACCCGGTCTGTTACGCCTGACGCCAGGCGACGGCTGCCGGTGTCCGGCCTGCGGCGGGAACAAACCCGGCTGCCGCCACGGCCGCAGCGCGAAAGTAAGGGAGACGACTGGATAAATTTACAGCCATTATAGCAGTGAGGTGAGTGATGCCAACTGCGAAATTTCGACATGCGGCAACAGGCGCGCATCGGCGATCTGCATCAGGTTGCCCTGACGCAGGTTAATCCAGCAGGCCTGCATACCGCAACGCAACGAGCCAGCCACATCGGTGGTGAGGTCGTCGCCGACGTGCAGAATGTGCTGAGGGGCGATGTTAAGCCGCTGTGCCGCCAGCTGATACATATCCTGCCACGGCTTCGCACGTCCATCCGGCCCCGCCCGCAGCGTGAACCGGAAGTAATCGGCAATGCCCATTTTTTCCGGGCAGGCATTGCCGTTGGTGACCGCCACCAGCGGGACTTTCTCCGCCAGGATTTTCAGCGTCTGATGGGTCTCATCCGGCATCTCAACCTGACTACGCCATTGATGAAACACCGCCATGACCTGCTCCGCTCCGGCCGTCGCATCAGCCGCAGACAAGCCGATATTGAGCATCGCCAGCTCAACCGAACGCCGCCGCCACTCCGACACATCGTGGTAGATCTCCGGTTCACGCAGCAGCAACTCATCGCGCAGCGCCTGATAAGCCTGCGGCGTAAAATCGCGCAGCGCCGGATGAAAAGCCTGTAACGCCGCGTGGGACTCAGCGGTGGTCCGGCGGATCACCGGATGGTTATCATACAGCGTGTCATCAAGGTCGAAGGTAATCGCTTTGATGGCAGCCAGCGGACGATAAAACTTCATTCGTTCTTTCCTCGTTTGGCCCGGGGATGCGCAGCATCATAGACCGAAGCCAGATGCTGAAAGTCGAGATGGGTATAAATCTGGGTGGTCGAGAGATTGGCATGGCCCAGCAGCTCCTGCACCGCGCGCAAATCACCGCTCGATTCCAGCAGGTGAGTCGCAAAGGAGTGCCGCAGTTTATGCGGATGAATATGGCTGGTCACGCCCTGCTTAATGCCCCATTCGGCGAAACGCTTTTGCACGTTGCGCGCCGATATCCGGTTGCCGCGCGTAGAGAGAAACAGCGCGTCATCCTGGCCGCCAAAGCTGGTGCGCAGCGGCAGCCACTGCTGGATCCAGCTGACCGCGGTACGGCCAATCGGCACACGACGCTCTTTGCTGCCTTTACCCACAACCCACACTTCGCCGGAATCGAGATCGACATGACGGCAATCCAGATTCACCAGTTCAGAGAGACGCAGACCACCGCCGTACATCACTTCCAGCATGGTGCGGTCGCGCACCGCCAGCGGATCGCTGGGATCGATCTCCAGCAGCTGGTTTACGTCATCGACATCAATATTTTTCGGCAGATGGCGCGCCTTACGCGGCGTCATCACCCCTTTCGCCGGGTTCGCGCTGAGCAAACCCTGGCTGACCTGCCAGTCGAGAAAGCTGCGCAGCGCGGAGAGGCGTAATGCAAGACTGCTGGCGGCCAGACCGGCGCGACGACTGCGTGCCGCCATGCTGCGCACCTGCGCCGGTTCAAGCTGCGTCCAGGCGCTGAGCTTCATCTCATCGGCAATCGCGACCAGCGCCGCCAGCTGGCGGGCATAGCTGCTCTGGGTCAGCGGACTGAGCTGGCGCTCCACCTTGAGGTAGCGCAGAAATCCGTCGACGGCCTCCTGCAGCGCGCTGCTCATGCGCGTTCGATCCAGCGAGTCAGCAAATCAGGCATCATCTGCGACAGGTGCTGCAGCAGCAAGGTACCCATGCCAGATTGATAATGCTGGCTGTCGCGGCTGCTGAAGATCAGCACGCCCAGATCGCCGGCTTCGCCCATCAGCGACATCGCGACCGAACCGATCGCTTTCGCCTGCGGTAGCAGCAGCAGTAATTCCGGGCCATTGATATTGCCCAGATAGTGATGCTGATTACCGAAGCGCTGGATGCGCAGCGGCTCAAAGGCCTGACGCGACAGGCTAAGCTGGAAGAAATCCGAAGGCGCGCCGAGCTGCCATTTATCGCTGAAGAGCCGCACGTTGGCCCCGGCCAGGCCGAGTTCACGCGCCCAGCGGTGCAGACGGTTCAGCATCTCCTGCAGCGAATCCGCTGCCGCCAGATGGCTTTGCAGCGCCAGCAAGCGATCAAACAATTCGTGATTGGCGGTTGCCTGTTCCATCAGCAGGGTAATCTCTTCTTCCAGCTGCTGGATATGGTTACGCTGCCGCGCCATGTGCCACTCAACCAGTGACACGCTGCCGCGTACCGGATGCGGCACCGCCATCTGTTCAATCTGGCGGGCGTTGCGGATGAAGAAATCGGGATTTTGCCGCAGATAATCACTGACGGCCTGATCGTCCAGCAGGACCGTACTGTCCGCCTGCTCTTCGATATTTTTCATAGATGAATAAACCCATCGTAGACATGTGTGGCGGGACCGGTCATGTAGAGTGGCTGACCCGCCCCCTTCCAGGCGATATGCAGCGTTCCGCCGGGCAAATCAACGCGCACTTTCGGCGCCAGAATACCCTGCTGAATGCCGCACGCAACGGCAGCACAGGCTCCGCTGCCGCACGCCTGCGTTTCCCCTGCGCCGCGTTCATACACGCGCAGACGAATGTGTTCCGGATTGATGATTTCCATAAAGCCGACGTTAACGCGATCCGGGAAGCGCTCATGGCTTTCCAGAATCGGCCCCAGCAGTTCAACCTGCGCGGTTTTCACGCTTTCGACCTGAATAACGCAGTGGGGATTGCCCATGGAAACTGCCCCCAGCATCACCGTCTGCTCGGCCACGCGCAGCAGATAGAGATTCTCGGCTTTATTGGCGCGAAACGGCACCTGCTGCGGCTCAAAGTTGGGCTCGCCCATGTTGACGCGCACCTGATCGTCCGGCGTCACGCTCAACACCATACGGCCATTCTGGGTACTGACGCGAATATCACTTTTGTTGGTCAGCCCTTTCAGCTGAACGAAGCGGGCAAAGCAGCGCGCGCCGTTGCCGCACTGCGCGACTTCGCTGCCATCGGCATTGAAAATGCGATAGTGGAAATCGAGATCGGGATCGTAAGGCGGTTCAACAATCAGCAATTGATCAAAACCGATCCCCAAATGACGATCGGCCAGCCGGCGGATCAACTCCGGCGAGAAAAAGACGTTTTGTGTCACCGCATCGACCACCATAAAGTCGTTGCCGAGACCGTGCATTTTGGAGAACTGCATTTTTAGCTCCGCCGGATAAGCCATTATATTAGTTCGCTTGCGCGCTCGAATCGCCGGTCACCAGACCGTTGACATCCGCTTTAGAGGCGTCTGCTTTCTGGCGTTCAGTCGGGGCTTGTTGCTTCTTCGGCTGGTCCTTCGGCGGGAAGTAAAGCGGCCCTTTCAGACCACAACCGGCAAGGCTGGTCACGGCCAGCGCCATCGCCAACAGGCTTATCACTTTCTTCATTCTTTATGCTCTTCATGTCCTTTACCTGGATGCTTATCATCGCAGTTGAAGTTGGAAAAGCAACAGGAAATCCCCGCAAATAGCGTGAGCAGAGTGTCAGGCCGGAAAGATGACGGCCACCTGAGCAGGCAGGCGGCCGATCGGGTTCAATGCACCTGATAGCGCGGTTGATAGTCGCCGTTGTCGTTATCAGGCGGCGAGGCGCACAGCTGCGTCAGCGTCTGGCTGCGGAACGGAATCACCTGGAAACGTTCACCGGTATTCACGATCTGATAGAACTGCGGCAGGTTGAAGTTGATAAAACTTGAGCCGTAGGTAAAGCGATCGTGCGACGAGGAGTAGAAACGGCTGACGTCTCGCACCAGCTCCTCTTTGCTGCCTTCGCAGTGATGGTAAACCTCAACCCGGTTAGTCTCATCAAGAATGTAGATGTTGAAACCGCGCTCATCGGTGGTGTTTTCAAAGAAGAACTGGATGATGCCTTCGCTGGCATAGCCGTTAACCACCGGCGGCAGCGGCGTCTGGTTGGTTTCCACCTTGATCGACAGGCCGTGCAGCTTGTTATTGGAAATCGCGCCGTAAAATTCGACGGCGTTTTCCAGCTTCTGTACCGAAACGCTCATGCGTTCAAAGAACAGACCCCAGGTCTGGCCGGCCATACGCAGCGCTTTGAAGCGACCCGGCTCCTGTCGCGTACTGGAAAGCCGTAGCTCAATGCATTCCGACACCAGTTGCTGCACGCGGGTCCGAATCAGCCCGCGCAGATGCTGGCTGTAGCAGAACACTTCCACCGTATCCGGCGGCGCGGCATCCTGATGCATCTTGCCAAGAATGGTTTTCAGCCCTTCGATCATCGCCTGTTCGCCGCTGAAGTGCAGCGTACGCACTTCATTCCACGAGTTACGATAGAGCAGGTCGATACTGCCAATCAGGCACTGCTGCTGCTGGCCGAAGCTGAACACGTCCAGCTTACGGAAGTCGAAGTGCACCACCTGATTACGGAACGCCGAGGTTGGATCGTGCTCGAGGTTGACGATAATCGCGAGGTGACGAATTTCACACGGGCTGTAGAGCGCTTTTGGCGTCGGGGCTGGCAGGCGAAGCGGGAAATGACTGGAGACGTCATTGACCAGCTCCTGCAGACGCGCCAGATCGCAGATCTCATTGCCTTTAATGTGCAGCCGGGTTTTGCGGGTCAGCAGACCGTTAAACCACGCCCACGCCACCAGCTTATTCAGATAGCGGTTATATTCCAGCGGCTGATGGCTGATGATCGAATCCATGTCCGGTGCCTGATTATACAGGTACCAGCCAGCGCGGTTGGCCCGGCCAGGCGGCACATGAATAAAGGTCAGGTTCGGCTCAGAAAGATCGGGCGAAATCTGCGGGTTGACCAGGGTAACCTTGCCTGGCAGTGCTTCAAACGCGGCGTACAGTTTACGGGTCAACACGCCGATGTCCTGCGGACTCGCGCTGACGCTTAAATTGTTGCGGCGGGCAAACCGGATCAGGTTGCGATAACTCTGCATCATCGCATCCAGCAGTTCATTGTGCGCTTCACGCACCCGCTCGATTTTCCACTCTGCGCGGTTATCCAGGATGGCTATTTTCTCGTCATCCCAGCCCCACTCTTTCACCAGCTGCGACAGAATTTCACGCCGCCATCCGGTGCGATGCTGATGTTCTTCGGTGCTGAGTTTCTCGCACACTTTGAGGTAGAAACAGCGGCGCACCAGATCGAGACGTGGCTGATCGTCCACGCTGGTCAGATAATGCGTAACGCGTTCCAGCATCATGCAATAGGGATCAAGCCCGAAGCAGATGATTTCGCCGTCGTGCAGGCGCTGTTTGATGTCCATCGCCAGCAGTTGTGTATTCGGGTATTCCCAGCTGTAGGCTTCCAGCAGCAGGGTTTTCAGCACCGCTTTATACGGCGAGTCGATACTTTTATACAGCTGCCACAGGCTGGCACCGAAGTACTCTTCCGCCGACAGCGTGCCAAGGCCGCCCAGATCGAGCCATTCGTTTGGCGTCAACACACCCTTGGCATAGAGCGACATCACATAGTCGTCATAATGGTGCTCTTCTTCACCGGGCACCATGTTCCACAGGATACGTTTACCCGCCATGCGCACCGCCGTGCGGTAAAACTCGTCCAGCAGCAGAATATGTTGGGTCGAACCGCAATCTTCACCGCCCAGATTACCGCTTTCGTTATGCCGGAAACGGTTCTCATCGATCAGGAAGAAGCTCACTTCCACGCCCATTGAGACGCACCATTTCTGCAGCATGGTACATTTACGCTGCAGATTGAGGCGCTCTTCATTGTCCAGCCAGGATTGATGACAGACCCAGATGTCGAGATCCGACACGCTGTTCTGACCGACCGACGAGGTGCTGCCCATCGAATAGATCGCGGTGATCGGCATTTCGCCTTTTGGCGCATCGGCAAGGCGCAGATCGCTGTCGCCGGTCAAATCGGCCAGTAGCTGACGCTGATTTTCATCAGGCGTGAAGAAGCTGATGCCATGTGGAACGTTACCTTCAAGGTAACCCGGCATCTGCGGATGTTGATAATGTAATAAGGTTGGCAGCAGACTGTAGACGCGCTGAAAAGCGGGTCCCATGGCAGCCAGTGCACGATCGACGCGCAGCTGGTTGATTGCATCCAGTCTCTGTTTCAGTGTCTCAATGTAGAGGTACAAGACGTTTCGCCTGATTGTCCCAGTGTTTAAGCACCCTGTTTCCACCATCTGCCGCTTATAAAGTGAAAAAGTGGGCAGATTATTGCTGGAAACGTGATCAATCTAACACTCGGCAGATTGACCGTAAAGAAAGTTGCGCTACTTAACAGTTTAGCACGTTCTTACTGGCTTCCCGCCTTTTCAGCATCGGTATCAAATGAGCCTTGATAAATCGGGCCTAATCCGTGAGCAGGCCGTTTTCAATCCGTTGAAACTGACAGCATTCCCTCATAGATGATAGGATATTCAGTGAACGATCAAAATGGTTAACAGCATGTTAGACAAAATTTTCAGAATTGCTACAAGACAAAGCCCGCTGGCATTATGGCAGGCACATTATGTACAGCAACGCTTGATGAGCGCCCATCCTGGCCTGCAGGTTGAGCTGGTGCCGATGGTCACCAAAGGTGACATTATCCTTGATACGCCGCTGGCTAAAGTGGGCGGCAAGGGGCTGTTTGTCAAAGAGCTCGAACAGGCGATGCTGGATGGCCGGGCCGACATGGCGGTGCACTCAATGAAAGATGTGCCGGTCGATTTCCCTGCCGGTCTGGGTCTGGTCACCATTTGCGAG
Source organism: Pantoea brenneri (assembly GCF_038594305.1). Taxonomy (NCBI): domain Bacteria; kingdom Pseudomonadati; phylum Pseudomonadota; class Gammaproteobacteria; order Enterobacterales; family Erwiniaceae; genus Pantoea; species Pantoea brenneri. The sequence continues at coordinate 48,043 of NZ_JBCGBG010000006.1, forward strand.
CGCGATGATCCGCGCGATGCGTTCGTTTCTCATCACTATGACTCCATTGATGCCCTGCCGCATGGCGCGGTCGTTGGCACTTCCAGCCTGCGCCGTCAGTGTCAGATCAGCGCCCGTCGTCCGGATCTGGTGATCCGCTCGCTGCGTGGCAACGTCGGTACCCGACTGGGTAAACTCGATGCTGGCGACTATGACGCCATTATTCTGGCCGTCGCCGGACTGAAGCGCCTCGGACTGCAGGATCGGATCCGTCAGGCGCTGCCGGCAGATGTTTCCCTGCCCGCGGTCGGTCAGGGCGCGGTCGGCATTGAGTGCCGTCTCAACGACAGCCACTTAATCAGCCTGTTGCAGGCGTTAAACCACGATGATACCGCCGTCTGCGTCAAAGCAGAACGCGCCATGAATACCCGCTTAGAAGGCGGTTGTCAGGTGCCCATCGGCAGCTTTGCGGTGCTGGAAGGCGATGAGCTCTGGCTACGTGGCATGGTCGGCGCGCCGGATGGCAGCGTGATGGTCAGCGGCGAGCGCCGCGGGCCGCGCGATCAGGCAGAACAGATGGGCATTTCACTTGCCGATGAGCTGCTTAACGGCGGCGCGCGTGAAATCCTGCGTGAAGTTTACCAGGGGCAGCCGCCGGCATGACCATTCTGGTGACGCGTCCGGAACCCGCAGCAGCAGAGCTGGTATCACGCCTGCATGCGCTGGGTAAGCAAGCATGGAGCCTGCCGCTGATTGAATTCGCGCCGGGCGTCGACCTGCCTCATCTGCCGCAAAAGTTAGCCGATCTGCAACCTGGCGATCTGGTTTTTATCCTGTCGCAGCAGGTTATCCACTACGCTCAACACGCTGTCACAGCGTGGCCCGCCGGGCTGGACTATTATGCAATTGGTCGATCCACTGCGCTGGCGTTCCATACCGTCAGTGGTCAGCAGGTGACCTGGCCGCATGCACATGAAACCAGTGAAGAGTTAATTCAGTTAAATACGCTGCAGCAGGTTGCCCATAAGCGTGCGCTGATTTTGCGCGGTAACCCCGGCCGGGAGCTACTGGCGGAGACCTTAACGCAACGCGGCGCAGAGGTGTCGTTTGCCGCCTGCTACCAGCGCTGTCAGAAACACTATAACGGTGCGACAGAAGGCCGGCGATGGCGCGATCGCGGCGTCTCGGTGCTGGTGGTGACCAGTGGAGAAATGTTACAACAGCTTTTTTCGCTGTTCCCCGCGATCGATCGCGAGGAATGGTTGCTCAACTGCCGACTGATTGTCGTCAGTGAACGTTTGGCTACCCTGGCCGCAGGATTGGGTTGGCAGGATATTCAGGTAGCCGATGGTGCCGATAACGATGCGCTATTGCGCGCGTTACGCTGAACTTTAACAATGGGATGTGCCACATATGACGGAACAAAAAGACTCCTCCGCCATGGTTGAAGAAACCACCCCAGCAGTCGACCGCTCTGCTGCCAGCAACGCCACACCACCCCGTAAAGCAAAAAACGGTGGCATGGTGCTGGGTGCGGTTGCGATCGTCATTGCGCTGGCGATTGGTGCAGGTTTATACCTTAATGGGAAACATCAGGCTGATTTACAGGCACAAACCAACCAGCGTCTGAGCGAACAGCTTAGCGCGCTTCAGCAGCAGGCCAGCAACGACAAACAGCAGCTAACGCAGCAGCTGAGTAGCACCGAAACCGCGCTGCAGAAGGCGGAAGCCCAACAGGGCGCCTCTGCCAAAGAGCTGGAAACGCTGCGTGAGAAAGTGGCTGTGATTTCAGGCAACGACGTGCGCAGCTGGTTGCTGGCGCAGGCGGATTACCTGGTGAAACTGGCGGGTCGCAAACTGTGGAGCGATCAGGATGTCACCACCGCCGCCGCGTTGCTGAAAAGCGCCGATGCCAGCCTGGCTGACATGAACGACCCGAGCGTGATGAATGTCCGTCGCGCGTTAACCCAGGATATCAGCACCCTCTCATCGGTCAGCCAGGTCGACTATGATGGCGTGATCCTGAAGCTGAATCAGCTGTCGAACAATGTCGACAATCTGCGTCTGGCCGATAACGACAGCGATGATGCGCCGATGGACAGCGACGGTGGTGAGCTGTCAGGTTCAGTGCGCGAATGGCGACAGAATCTGGTGAAAAGCTGGCACAACTTTATGGATGACTTTATTACCATCCGTCGCCGTGATAACACCGCACAACCGCTGCTGGCACCTAATCAGGATGTTTATCTGCGTGAGAACATTCGTTCCCGTCTGCTGATTGCCGCTCAGGCGGTTCCGCGTCATCAGGATGAGATCTACAAACAGTCGATCGACACCGTCTCCGCCTGGGTTCGCGCCTGGTACGATACCAATGATGCCGCCACCAAAGCGTTTCTCGCCCAGCTGGATGAGCTGAGCCAGCAGAGCATCAATATGGATCTGCCGGACAACCTCGAAAGCCAGCCGTTACTTGAGCAGCTGATGCAAACCCGCGTGCGGAACCTGTTAGCGCAACCCTCTGCCGCTGCTAATCAGCAGGGAGGCTAAGCATGCTTAAGGTATTTATCCTCTTTATCCTGCTGATTGCTGGCGTGGTGCTGGGACCGATGATCGCGGGTCATCAGGGCTACGTGCTGATTCAGACCGATAACTGGAATATCGAGACCAGCGTGACCGGGCTGGTGATTATCCTGATCATCAGCCTGCTGGTGATTCTGGCCGTGGAATGGCTGCTGCGTCGCGTGCTGCATACCGGTGCCCGTACCCGCGGCTGGTTTACCGGTCGTAAACGTCGTCGCGCCCAGCGTCATACCCAGTCCGCGCTGATGAAGCTGGCGGAAGGCGACCATCGTCAGGTTGAAAAACTGCTGTCTAAAGATGCCGATCATGCCGATGTGCCGGTCGCCAACTACCTGCTGGCGGCGGAAGCAGCTCAACAGCGTGGCGATGAAGTCCGCGCCAATCAGCATCTGGAGCGGGCGGCTGAACTGTCAGACAGCAACACCATTCCGGTGGAAATTGCCCGTGCGCGTATTCAGCTGGCGCGTAATGAAGATCACGCCGCGCGTCACAGCATCGATCGTTTACTGGAAGTTGCGCCGCGCCATCCTGAAGTGCTGCGCCTGGCCGAGCAGGCTTATATCCGTACCGGCGCCTGGAGCGCCCTGCTGGATATTCTGCCAGCGATGCAGAAAGCACAGGTTGGCGATGACGATCACCGCGCTGCCCTGCAGCAACAGGCCTGGCTGGGCCTGATGAGTCAGGCGATGGCCGATCAGGGTAGCGACGGACTGAAGCGCTGGTGGGGCAATCTGAGCCGCAAAACCCGTCAGGAAACCACGCTGCAGGTCGCGATGGCTGACCACCTGATTGAGTGTGACGATCACGATACCGCGCAGTCAATCGTCCTGGAGGGGCTGAAACGCCACTATGACGATCGGCTGGTGCTGCTGATGCCACGCATCAAGAGCGGGAATCCGGAAGCGCTGGAGAAAGCGTTACGCCAGCAGATTAAACAGCATGGTGCTACGCCGCTGCTGCACAGTACGCTGGGTCAGCTATTGATGCGTCATGGTGAATGGCAACAGGCGGCCGAAGCGCTGCAGCAGGCGCTGGCACAGCGTCCTGATGCGTTCGACTATGCCTGGCTGGCGGATGTATACGATCGCCTGCGTCGCCCGGAAGAAGCGGCAAAGATGCGTCGTGAAGGCTTATTGCTGACGCTGAAGAACAATCCCGGCGCCTGATTGGCCGGAGAGAAAGATAAAAGCCGGGCTTGCCCGGCTTTTTTGTGCCCGACATTTACCGCCAGCCGGCAGTAAACCGCAGATAAAAAAACACCTGCCATAGGCAGGTGCAAGATCAGGTCGGTAAGACAACCGGGAGGTACCTGACTCAACGTGGTGTCTGTTAACCCTGTAAGACTTTCGCGATACAGGCAGGCAGACAACAGGTACCTAAAAATTGGCTCTGCATCATTCCCAGGTTTATGTTGCATCAGCAAACATAAGAGGTGGAATGAGCATCTACAGGTTTATTATTGCATAATTCATGCCAGCTTAGATTTTATTTTCAAAGTCTTTTTAAATCAGCTACTTAATAAAAATACGGAATAAGGTGACGTAAACAGCCTGCCGCGAGTGTCGGTATTCAGCGACACCGGTCCGCTTCGCTGTCTCTCTCTGGAGACAGCCACGAGAAACTGTCGGACATCCTTATAAAATCAACAGGTTAACTGTCGCAGAATAGCGACGCGGCCGGTCTTTCGCTAACCGACAGACGAAAAAAAACCTGTCTTTTCAGACAGGTTTCTAAAATGGTCGGCGAGAGAGGATTACCTGGCTCTGCGAGCCTGCCCTGCGGGCCGTTGCTGAAGCAACGTTGTCTCGCTGCGCTCGGCTCAAACCTCCTTCGGAGGTCCTCATCCTCTTTTGCTACAGACGAAAAAAAACCTGTCTTTTCAGACAGGTTTCTAAAATGGTCGGCGAGAGAGGATTACCCGGCTCTGCGAGCCTGCCCTGCGGGACGTTGCTGAAGCAACGTTGTCTCGCTGCGCTCGGCTCAAACCTCCTTCGGAGGTTCTCATCCTCTTTTGCTACAGACGAAAAAAAACCTGTCTTTTCAGACAGGTTTCTAAAATGGTCGGCGAGAGAGGATTCGAACCTCCGACCCACTGGTCCCAAACCAGTTGCGCTACCAAGCTGCGCTACTCGCCGATTTTTTTAACTGTTTTGCCTGGTGCGAAGAGAGGGACTTGAACCCTCACGTCCGTTAAGACACTAACACCTGAAGCTAGCGCGTCTACCAATTCCGCCACCTTCGCGTATCCCAGCAAAATCTGGGGTGGCTAATGGGACTCGAACCCACGACAACTGGAATCACAATCCAGGGCTCTACCAACTGAGCTATAGCCACCACTGTACCGAATGTTACAAGTTTAAAACCTGCAGCATCTAAATCTTTACTGCCAACTAACGCGGTAAATCAAACCACCGAAGCTCATGCGCACAAACGATATGGCGCGCCCGACAGGATTCGAACCTGAGACCTCTGCCTCCGGAGGGCAGCGCTCTATCCAGCTGAGCTACGGGCGCGTAGCGCCGTTGCGGATGTGCATACTAGAGATAAGCGCCCATCGTGTCTAGTGCTTTTTCAATAAAAAAACGCGTTTGATTACGCTTTGTGCATTTCGTCGACAAATAGTGCACTTCTCCCCACCTTCCGGGTAAAAATGCGGCATTAATCAGCAATATCAGAGATCGCCACGCCAGTGGTAGCGCAAATATTTCAGCAGTTTTAATTGCCTGCGCCAGCGGCCTGGCTGCCTGATCAACCGATAAAGCCATTCCAGTCCGAGTCGCTGCCAGATTTTAGGTGCGCGCTTCACATGACCGGTGAAAACATCATAGGTGCCACCGACACCCATATAGAGCGCATCAGGCCAGTGGGCGCGGCACGCCAGCATTAACAGCTCCTGGCGAGGTGAACCCAGTGCAACCGTCACCAGCTTCGCACCGCTGGCGGCCACGCGGGCAAACAGCGCATCCTGATCGGCTGGCGCAAAATAACCATCCTGCGCCCCGACAATGTTTACATTCCACTGACGACGCAGCTTGTCGCAGGTTTCATCCAGCACCGCCTGACGCCCACCGATCAGGAACACCGGGGTGCCCTCACGTCCGGCCCGCTCCATCAGGGCTTCCCATAAGTCTGCGCCAGCAATGCGCTGTACCGACGCCTGCGGGTATTTTTTACGGATTGAACGGACGATACTGATGCCGTCCGGATAGGCGAACTCGGCCTGCGTTAACAGGTTACGTAATCCCTCATCCCGTTCGGCAGTCAGAATCTTTTCTGCATTGATGGCGACTAAGATGCCGCTCCGCACGCCCTGCGGCGGCATTAAAAAATCCACCGCCGACGGCATGCTGTCGAAGCCATACAGCGCGACGCCGCGAATCCGGTACTGCGGCGAGTCAGGTAACTTTGTCATATCTTCCGTCAATCCCAGAGGTTAATCAGGAGGGGCTATGCAGCACCCGCTCGCTGCAGTCGCGAATTAAACCGGCGCGATCCAATAACCAAAATAGTAATTTAGCCACGCCCAGACAGGCGGCAAAAATAATAGCGAAAAACACCACGCGTGAGCCAAACGCATCCAGACCTTCACGCGCCAGCACGATCATGTTGAACACCGCGCCAAAACAGAAACTTTGCAGAATAGCCCCGCTGTAGCGATTGGTTTCCTGGCAGCCTCGCGCATAGAGTGCATCGAAGACTTTGATAATCATCCCCACCGCCACCGCACCGATCGGGATTGCCCAGACGCCGCCCATCACCACCAGCGAACCGATCAGCGTTGGCGAGATCGCCAGTCCCGAATGGTTATTCAGCACTTCCCAGGTGAAGTAGTTAGCGCTGTTCAGCACCGCCAGCGGACGATCCGGCCACAACCAGCTGGGAATAAACACATAAAAGTCACGCCAGAGCGGCGCCAGTCCCTGAAATTCAATGCGGGCATAGTTATCCAGCAGTAACGCCAGGTTCTCCCACGGCGAGAAGGTATCACGCGTCAGGTAGAGAAAGGTATAAAAGGCTTCATCGCCCATCACGTCGAGGTTATAACGCCGCAGCGCCAGCCAGAACATGCCGGCAATCGCCATGACGCCCGCAGTTGCCAGCATCCACAGCGTAATCCAGCCGCGGGTAATGCCGATAAACAGAAACAGGGCAAACGCGATAATGATATTGGCACGGGTACCGCCGACCAGCGCGTAGGTCAGCAGACCAAAAGCGACGGTTACTACCAGAAACAGCAGCCAGTTGCGTCGTGTCGGACGCAAAAAATAGGGGATCAACATCGCCGGAATAAAGAAATAGAAGAAGCGCTTAAGCGCCACGCCAGAGACTTCACTGGAGAAAATCTGGTTATAGGCGGTCAGACGGAACAGCAGAAAACCGTTATGGATGAAAAACACCGTCACGGTGCCCAGCGCCACCAGCGCCAGGATCACGCAGGTCAGGTGGGTTTCGACCCGGTTCATCTGCAGCCAGGGTTTGGCCGGCGGGGCGTTCGCGGGCCGCAGTCGGACCTTATAGCTGACGTAATAGATGGCATAAAATCCGGTGGCCGACAGCAGCGCCTGCAGCAGAGACGCTACCGGCACCACTTCAACATTAAAACGGAACACCAGCACGCTGGTCAGCGGAAAGCCGAAGTAAAAAGTCAGTAAGAACAGCAGCGTGAAGAACAGATGGAAGTTAAAACGCACGCGCTTAAACTCCCGCCAGGTCAGGGTCAGAATAAAACCCAGCGACAGCAGGTAGACCGCCAGCAGACCGCTAAACTGCACAAGGCTCATGACAACTCCCCTTCGCTGAGGCGTAATGCTGAACGCCATCCGGCCAGATAGCCGGGCGCGAAAAAGGCGATCGCCTGTTTGTCGCAACCCGCCAGCTGACGACGCGCCTCGGTAATCACTGCAGGCGAGAGCGCATCTTCGCTAAACAGCACCGGTAACTGCTGCTCCGCCACATCACGCCAGAACGGGTTTTTACGGCTCAGGACAAAAGGTACGTTGGCCTGGATTAACAGACACAAGGTCCCGATCCCTTGCTGACGTTCAAACATAAAATACCCGACGTGGCAGCGCGCCAGCAGCGCTAAATAGTCATCAAACGCCATTTGTTCACTAATCAGGTTCACCTGCCCCTGCGGATACAGCGCCTCAGCCGCGGCCCGCACCTGACTGATATAGGCCTGATTATTCGGCGGATATCCCAGCGGCACCTCGATACGCACCTGGTCGCCAAACTGCGCGCGGATCGCCTTGAGTCCGTCGATATGCCGGTTACTCGGATCGCCTGAATTTCCCAGCAGCAGGGTAAACCTCGAATCGGGCGCAGAGTGGACCGCGGCCTCCGGCATGCGGGTCGGGAAATAGAGTAACGAACCGGGTACCCGGTGATGGCGTTGCTGGTAATGATGCAGATCGCCGCGGGTGGCAAAAACGTGCGCTACCCGCCCCTGCGCCAGCCGGCGTAGAAAATAGAACAGGCGAAACTTCAGGCTGCGAGAATCTTCATACAGGTCAGCGCCCCACACGTGCCAGAACAGCTGGGAACGATGCAGCTTGCCGCTGAGTAACGCCAGCCAGAGCCAGGGATTGAACTGGCCGTGGCAGAAAAAGCGTTGCTGACGCTGCCTGGCGCGCTGCAATACCGCCTGCGCCAGCGCTTTTTTACTGGCAAAGCACTCAATCTGTAAGGCGCTGAACGGCGAAAAGCTCTCAGGCTGTTGCGTCACCACCATAAAATGGCGTGGCGTGGCCGTGGGCTGTTCAACGCTCAGTATGTCGTTGAAGAAACGCAGCACCGTGAGGTTGTGGTGGGGAATATCCGATCCCAAAACGTGAATTAAAGTCATTTTTTCCGGCAATAAACCATAAAAGCGCCACAACACAGGGCAAAGTAAGCCATATAGGTAAACATGTAGGCCTGCGCCGCACCCGTCGCGCCCTGTAACGGGATTAGCCAGCGTGAGAACAGCGTCAGCAATACAAACTGGCTAATCTCAGTCAGAACATAAAAGCGCAGCGAGGCCTTGGCGATCACCAGATATCCGAAAACATAGGCTCCCACTTTAAAAACATCACCGCACAGTTGCCAGACAAACAGATCGCGCATGCCACGGAACGCGTCGGAAAACAGCAGGCTGATGGCAACATCCCGCAGGATCCAGACCGCGAAACTGGCCACCGCTACCGCCGGCAGCACAAAGCGCAGAGCCCGGCCAATTTCCTGGGCAATATCGCGTTTGTTATCCAGTCGCGCCAGCGTCGGCAGCAGCCAGACGCTGAAGGTGGCGGTGATAAATTGCAGATAGGCATCGGAGATGCTGGTTACGCCCTGCCACAGTCCGACCTGCGCCCAGCCCTGCTGCTGCGCCAGCAGGTTACGCATCATTACCCAGGCTACCGGCAGCGTCACGGTGGTAATTAACGCCATCAGGGTATATTTAGCCAGATTACGCGCCAGCTCGGGCTGCCATTGCGGACGCAGCCAGCTGAGCGGCAAGGGTACGCGGCGTTTCAGCAACACCACTGCCGGCACCAGCAACAGTGCCGGCACCAGCGCCAGACCGATCAGTGCGCCCTGATAACCACCAAACCACCAGCACAACAGATAACCGGCGACGCCAATCAGGCTGCCGAGAATCAGCGCCAGCGCATTGCCGCGCGCATCACGATACCCTTTCAGCAGCGCCAGACTAAAGTTCGCCCAGGCGATACCGAGCTGAAGAAACGCCACCACGCGGATCACGTTCTGATAGCGATCGTGACCAAACAGCGCGCTGCTGATCGGGCCTGCCGCCAGCAGGAACAGCAGCGCCAGCACGCCGGAAAAGCCCAGCACCAGGGTTGAGGCGGTACCGACCAGCGCCCGTAACCGTTCGGGCTGCTGCTGATACTGCGCCACATAGCTGGTCACGCCGTTGAAAATTCCGGCCCCCGCCAGCACGCCCAGCACGGTAATCAGCTGACGAAAGTTACCCGCCTGACCGACGCCCTCCGGCCCGAAGCTGACCGCCAGCAGTTTGACCACCAGCAGTCCGGCAACGATTTTTACCAGCGTGGACGATGCGGTCCATACTGAAGCTCTGGCCAGTGACATCAGGAAAAGAAGCTCAGCAGCGAGCTGATAACCGTGCTCTGGTTGTTATCCGACAGGTTATAGAACAATGGCAGGCGCAGCAGGCGTTCACTCTCAACGGTGGTGAAGCGGTCGTCGCCGAAAAACTGCGAGAAACGCTGGCCAGCCGGCGAACTGTGTAGCGGAATGTAGTGGAATACTGTCAGTATCTCGGCTTCTTTCATCCAGTTAATCAACGCCTGACGGTCGTCCTGATCGCGCAGTTTGATGTAAAACATATGCGCGTTGTGCTCACAGTTAGCGGGGATCGCCGGCAGCGCGATTCGCCCCTGCTCCGCCAGCGGCTGTAACGCATCATGATAACGCTGCCAGATGCGCAACCGCTGCTGGTTGATGCGTTCAGCCGCTTCCAGCTGCGCCCAGAGATAGGCTGCCTGCAAATCGGCCATCAGGTAGCTTGATCCCATATCGCGCCAGGTATATTTATCCACCTGACCGCGGAAAAACTGGCTGCGGTTAGTGCCTTTTTCGCGAATGATTTCGGCGCGTTCAACCAGGCTGGCATCGTTAATTAACGTCGCCCCGCCTTCACCACCAGCGGTGTAGTTCTTGGTTTCATGGAAGCTGAAACAACCGATGTGACCTATAGTGCCCAGCGCACGGCCTTTGTAGCGTGACATCACGCCCTGCGCCGCATCTTCAATGACAAACAGCTTATGCTTCGCCGCCAGCGCCATTATGGTGTCCATTTCACAGGCGACGCCGGCGTAGTGCACCGGCACGATAGCGCGGGTTCTTTCGGTGATGGCGGCTTCAATCAGCGTCTCGTCGATATTCATGGTGTCGGGACGCACATCGACAAACACGATGCGGGCGCCGCGCAGCACAAAGGCGTTGGCGGTAGAGACGAAGGTGTAGCTCGGCATGATCACTTCATCGCCCGGCTGCAGATCGATCAACAGCGCGGCCATCTCCAGCGACGCGGTGCAGGAGGGGGTCAGCAGCACTTTTTTACTGCCAAAGCGCTGCTCCATCCACTGCTGGCAGCGACGGGTAAAACCGCCGTCTCCGCACAGCTTGCCGCTGTTCATCGCCGACTGCATGTACTCAATTTCGGTGCCCACAACCGGGGGTGCATTAAATGGAATCATGACCTTTCCTGTAGAACCAGTAGGCGGTGCTGTCGATGCGGGCACCGCTGCGTAAATAGAGGCGCATCGCCGTGAGATTGCTGAGCTGAGTGGCGACCCGAAGCTGCACCAGTCGCCGCACCCGCGCCCAGTCCGCTGCCGCCAGCATCAGCCGTTGGCCCAGTCCCTGGCCCTGCGCGTCAGGCAGCACCGCCAGCAAACCGATACGAGCGTCGCCGTCCACTTCACGCAACGAGACGAAGCCCTGTAGCTGGCCTGCCGCATCCGCAGCCACCAGGCATTGATGATCAAAGGTGCCACGCACCGCGTTTTCAATCCACTGGGCGTAGAAACGCCCGCTGGCATCGGGCGCATACCACGGCGCACGAAAGCGACTCTGACTGAACAGCTGTGAGGCCGCCTCGCGCAGGGCCGGAATTTGCGCCTCGCGTGCAATGCGAATGCCGACCTGTCGTTCGGTCTGGTTAATCGGCAGCGTCAGATCCGCTTCGCCTTCCACCAGCTGGAACCGGTGCTGCTGCAGCGTATCAATCAGCGCGGTCTGGCTGGCGGGCACTTTGACCTGCAGCAGCGCGCAGGGATGTTGCAGCGCTGCATCCAGGGCGGTGTCACCGTTAAGATCCAGCCGCACGGTCTCAACACCGAAGAACTGACTCTCCCAGCGAAGGGGATTAATATTGACGTGGACGGGCATGTAACAGATCCAGCAGATATTGGCCGTAGCCGGTTTTGGTCAGCGCTTCGCCTGCCGCACGTAGCTGGTCATCACTCAGCCAGCTGTTACGCCAGGCGATCTCTTCCAGACAGGCAATCTTGAAGCCCTGACGTTTTTCAACCGTCTGCACAAACATGCTCGCTTCCACCAGGCTGTCATGGGTACCGGTATCCAGCCATGCGAATCCGCGTCCCAGCAGTTCGACAGTCAGCTCACCGCGCTCAAGATACATCTGATTAATGGCGGTGATTTCCAGTTCACCGCGTGGCGAAGGCTTAACCTGTCTGGCGAAGTCGACCACCTGATTATCATAGAAATAGAGGCCGGTTACCGCCCAGCGAGACTTCGGCTGCTTTGGCTTCTCTTCAATAGAAATCGCTTTAAAGTCATCATCAAACTCCACCACACCGAAGCGTTCGGGATCCATCACCTGATAACCGAACACGGTCGCGCCACGGTTCTGCTCTACCACTTTTCGTAGCTTCGGACTGAATCCCTGGCCGAAGTAGAGATTGTCGCCCAGAACCAGGCAGCAATTATCGTCGCCAATGAAAGATTCACCGATGATAAACGCCTGCGCCAGACCGTCCGGACGGGGCTGGACCGCATAACTGAGCCGCAGACCAAATTCCGCTCCGTCGCCCAGCAGACGCTCAAATTGCGCCCGATCTTCCGGCGTGGTAATCAGCAGAATATCGCGGATACCCGCCAGCATCAGAACTGACAGCGGGTAGTAGATCATTGGTTTGTCATAGACCGGCAGCAGTTGTTTAGAAACTGCACGGGTGATGGGATGTAGCCGCGTTCCCGATCCTCCGGCTAAAATGATGCCTTTCATCGCTGCTCCTTTCGCTGATTATTGCGATAAGCCGAGGCGCTCACCACGGTAGCGCCCGTCGAGAATGGCCTGCCACCAGCCGGGATTCGCCAGATACCAGGCAACCGTTTTACGCATGCCGCTTTCAAACGTTTCCTGCGGCAGCCAGCCCAGTTCTCGCGCGATTTTGCTGGCATCAATGGCGTACCGCTGGTCATGGCCGGGACGGTCGGTTACGTAGGTGATCAGGTCACGATAATGGGCCAGCCCCTGCGGTTTTTGATCTGCAGCCAGCTCTTCCAGCAGGCTGCATACGGTTTCCACCACCTCAATATTGCGCCGCTCATTATGGCCGCCAATATTGTACGTCTCGCCAGGCTTGCCATGACTGACTACCTGGTACAGCGCGCGGGCATGATCTTCGACATAGAGCCAGTCACGGATCTGTTGTCCGTTGCCGTACACCGGCAACGCTTTGCCCGCCAGGGCGTTGATGATGGTCAGTGGGATCAGTTTTTCCGGGAAGTGGCACGGACCGTAATTGTTTGAACAGTTGGTGACCAGCGTAGGTAAACCGTAGGTTCGCAGCCAGGCCCGGACTAAATGGTCGCTGCTGGCTTTACTGGCAGAGTAAGGGCTGCTCGGCGCGTAAGGGGTAGTTTCGGTAAAGTATTCCTGACTGCTATGCAGATCGCCGAACACCTCATCGGTGGAGATGTGGTGAAAGATAAAGGCGGCTTTGCGCGCGACATCCAGCGCCTGCCAGTAAAAACGCGCCGCTTCCAGCAGCTGGTAAGTCCCGACAATGTTGGTTTCGATAAAGGCCATCGGTCCGTCAATAGAGCGATCTACATGACTTTCCGCAGCAAGATGCATCACGCAGTCGGGTTGATGACGGGCGAAAATCTGATCGAGCGCCGGCCGGTCGCAAATATCAGCCTGCTCAAAGATAAAGCGTGGCGAATCGGCGACGCTGCTCAGCGAAGCAAGATTGCCGGCATAGCTGAGTTTGTCGACCACCACCACCTGGTGGTCCGTTTCGGCAATCAGAAAACGAACCAGCGCCGATCCGATAAAGCCAGCACCGCCAGTGATCAGAAAACGTTTCATCGCCAGACGCCTTTGGTATCGACCACCCACTGCTGGCGCACCCCGGCGGCATCCACTGCGCGGAAGACGCGATGATCCACCAGCATCACCAGGATATCGGCCTGCGCCAGCGCCTGCTCACTGGAGACCAGCGTGGCTTTATCCCTGAGGGCCGCAGGAATCTGGTCGATGTGCGGTTCAACCACCCAGGTGCTGCCGCTGTGCCAGTCAGCAATCAGTCGGGCGACACCCATCGCCGGGCTTTCGCGCAGATCATCAATGTCCGGCTTGAAGGCCAGTCCAAAGCAGGCAATGGTCAACTCAGTAGCACGCTTACCGGTCTGCGTCAGGCTGTCCGCTACTGCCGTTTTGACCTGATCCAGTACCCATTGCGGCTTAGCGTCATTAACCTCACGCGCCGTGCGGATCAGGCGCGCCAGCTCAGGATTCTGCGCCACGATGAACCACGGATCGACAGCGATGCAGTGACCGCCGACGCCCGGTCCGGGCTGCAGGATGTTGACGCGCGGATGGCGATTCGCCAGCGCAATCAGTTCCCAGACGTTAATCCCCTGATCGGCGCAAATCAGCGACAGCTCATTCGCAAAGGCGATATTAACGTCACGGAAGCTGTTTTCGGTCAGCTTACACATCTCAGCGGTGCGGGCGTTGGTTTCCACGCATTCACCTTTTAAAAACAGCCGATAGAGTTCACTGGCGCGGGCCGAGCAGGCTGGCGTCATGCCGCCAATTACCCGATCGTTATTAATCAGTTCCACCATCACCTTGCCTGGCAGCACCCGCTCCGGACAGTAGGCGATATAAATATCGGGCGTTTCACTGTGCTGCGGGAAACGCAAATCGGGACGCGCTGCGGCCAGCCAGTCAGCCATCTGCTCGGTGGTGCCAACCGGCGAGGTTGATTCAAGAATCACTAAATCGCCCGGCTTCAGCACCGGTGCGATCGACTCCGCTGCAGCCTGCACGAAGCGCAGATCGGGCTGATGCTCTGCCTGAAAAGGCGTCGGCACGGCGATAAGAAACGCATCGGCGGCTTCCGGCTGGGTTGTCGCCCGCAGATCGCCGCGCGTGACGGCGGCATGCACCACCTGGTCTAAATCGGGTTCCACGATATGAATCGCACCGCGATTGATGGTTTCAACCGCCCGGGCGTTGATATCCACACCCACTACTTTTTTTCCCTTTGAGGCAAAAACGGCTGCCGTTGGCAGCCCAATGTATCCCAGTCCAATCACGGAAATGGTTTCAAAACTCATAAGTCGGCTCGGTTATCTTTTAAGGCTTGCAAAATACGGCCACAGGCTTTGCCATCGCCATACGGGTTATGGGCATGGCTCATCGCCTGCCAGGCATTGTCATCCGTCAGCAAGGTGCTGACCTCCGCGACGATTCTGTCGATATCCGTCCCTACCAGTTTAACCGTACCCGCATCGACCGCTTCGGGCCGTTCTGTGGTATCGCGCATTACCAGCACCGGTTTGCCCAGCGACGGCGCTTCCTCCTGAATGCCACCCGAATCGGTGAGAATCAGCCAGGCACGGTTCATCAGCCAGACAAAAGGCAGATACTCCTGGGGCTCGATCAGAATGATATTTTCAACGCCGCTGAGTATGCGGTTAACCGGCTCGCTGACGTTGGGATTAAGGTGCACCGGATAGACGATTTGCGCCTCCGGATGCTGACGCGCAATCTGCGCCAGCGCGCTACAGATCCGCTCGAAACCGTCACCGAAGCTTTCACGCCGATGGCCGGTCACCAACACCAGTTTCTTGCTGGCGTCGAGAAACGGATAGCGCGCCGCCAGCTGGGCATTCAGATTGCAGTCATCCAGCACCCGATCGCGCACCCACAGCAGCGCATCAATCACCGTATTGCCGGTCACCACGATGCGCGCATCCGGCAGATTTTCCTGCAACAGGTTCTGGCGCGAGCGCGAGGTGGGGGTGAAATGGAGACGGGCGAGATGACCGGTGAGTTTGCGGTTCCCCTCTTCCGGCCACGGTGACGCGAGATCACCGGTGCGCAGTCCGGCTTCAACATGGCCGACCGGGATTTGCTGATAAAACGCCGCCAGGCTGGCCGCTAAGGTGGTGGTGGTGTCGCCATGAACCAGCACGATGTCTGGTCTGAAGTCGAGCAACACGGTTTTCATGCCCTCTAAAATGCGGCAGGTGATCTCGGTCAGCCCCTGCTCAGGACGCATAATATTAAGGTCATAGTCCGGCTGCAGCTGAAACAGGCGCAGCACCTGATCGAGCATTTCACGATGCTGTGCCGTGACGCACAGACGCGATTCAAACGCCGGATCCTGCGCCAGGGCCTGCACCAGGGGCGCCATCTTAATCGCTTCGGGACGGGTACCAAATACTGTCAGAACTTTCACACTGTTTCTCTCAATGACGCTGGTCTGACATCAGACGCGGACGACGTGCCAGCGCCACACCAGCCCCAACCAATGCCCCTACGGCACCCCACATAATCATCATGAACAGGCGGCGTGGACTATCACGCGACACCGGTTCTTCGGGGGTACGCAGGTAGCGGTAAGTCTGGAATTTACTGTTCAGCGTCGGGCCGGCGACCAGCGTGGTCAGCATGGCTCTGTTCTGATCATAGCTTATATCGAAGTTCGGGCCGGTAGCGCGCAGGGTCTCGAGCTGCCCTTGTAAAACTGGCTTGCCCAGCAGAAACAGGTCGCTGTCCGCCAGGTTTTCGCCAGCTTCGCGCGCCTGCTTTTCATTAATACCCTGCTGGCTGGCAATCTTCAGTGCCTGCTCCAGCCGGTGTTGCTGACGCTGAAACACCGCGTTGGCCACATCTTCCTGCCGCTTAACCTGCGCCTGAAGCTGTGCCGTGCGCGCCTGCCAGGCCCCTTTGAATTCTTCGTTCAGATGACGGGCTGCACGCTCGCTGGCGTAGGCAATGTACTGACGCAGCAGATTATTCGCATCGCCGGCGGTTTCCGCTTTAAGCCGCACGTTATCCGGCAGGTTGTGCGCCGCATCAGCAGGCGTAAACAGAATATTGCTGATCATATCGTCAAGCAGCGCAGCGTCGTTGTGCGCATTACCGGTTTTTCGGCTTTTGTAATAATCAGTTTGTTGCCAGAACTCGCGGCGTGTATCCCATGAGGCAAGCTGCATGGTGAATTCCTGATAGACCTCATCCATCACCGTGGGTGACGGGGCGGCCAGGGTCAGGGCATTGTTGCGCACATCCAGATTGGCGAGGAACTGCTGCTGCGCATAGTAAGATCCGAGCATGTTCACCGTCGGGCGATCGGTGACCGCCGTGGTGCTCCAGACCTGTTTCATCAGCAGCGTCGCCAGCCAGGCGACCAGCGCAAACAGCAACGCCAGCCCGACAATCCAGCGCTTGCCACGCCATAAACGGCAACATAAGCCGCGAATATCCAGTTCGTTGTCCACAATGTCAGCAGGCATGGCAGCGTTATCCTTTATCAGCGCTTAGCGGGGTAAGTTTTTTTTGGCGTCGCGGTAATGGCTCAGACGGCGTTTGATCCGCCGGACACGTCGCGCCACGCGCCACGCATGCTTCAGGCAGTAGCCGTAAACCATAAAGGCCACCAGGAACAGCAGCAGCATCACCCATTCGGGGATGAACGCCAGGTATTCGCCTAAAACGCCGATACCGGCGAGGATCGCGGCAGCAACGGTAATCAGGACAAAGGCCTGACGCGAGCTAAAACCGGCGCGCATGATCAGATGATGGATATGCTGGCGGTCGGCAGAGAACGGGCTCATGCCTTTGCGCAGACGGCGATACATAATCGCCACCATGTCCATTAATGGAATGGCAATCAGCCACAGCGCGGTCACCGGCGTAATCGGATGGCTCAGGCCCTGCGTGGTTTCCAGCAGAATCCAGATGATGGTGAAGCCGATCATCGTGCTGCCCGCATCGCCCATAAAGACTTTGAAGCGACGTCCGAGGAAGCCGAGGTTAAGCAGAATGTAGGGCAGCGTGGCGGCGATCATCGCAAAGCACCACATGGCGAGGCTGGTCTGGCCATCAAAGTAGAGGATGATGCCCATCGCCGCGAAGGTCACTGAGGAGAGTCCGCCCAGCAGGCCGTCAATCCCGTCGACCATATTAAAGGCGTTAATCGCCGCCCAGACGGCAAACAGCGTCAGCACGTAGCCAAACGGCCCGACGATCAGTTCAAACGGGCCGACAATAAAGCCGAGGCTGAGCAGATAAAGTTTGGCACCGACCATCATCACAACGGCGACGAGCGCCTGTACCACGGCACGGATTTTCACGCTGATATCGAAACGATCGTCCAGCGCGCCAACCAGCACCAGTACCCCGGCACACCCCAGATAGAGCAGCGCATGCGGCAGATAATAATTGGTTATTGCGAAGGTGAAGCAGATACCTGCGAACACAGAAATGCCGCCCACCAACGGAATCGCGCCATGATGGCGTTTACGTGAGTTAGGCTTATCAACTAAACCAATTTTTTTAGCTGCTTTTCGAGCAAAAAAGAGGAAAGCCAGGGAAAAGAGAAAAATTAAACCAAGCTCAGTACTCATAGTGAGTAAATTCACGTTAAACGCTCTCAGCTAACATCCCGGGCAACAATACGCGAAAAAGTGCGTTTATCGCTGCGTCGGATTCCGAATTCTGCATAAAGAGATGCACGAACGGTCATTAATTCGTCACCACTACCACAGTCATTATAAATGCTCCTGTCAGTGTTCAATCCTATAGCTCACAAATGAAAAACGCCACGTTGAGACGTGGCGTAAGGTCGATTTTCTGCGCATTTAAGCTAAAAAAGCCGAATCTGTGGTTCGGCTTTACAGTATCGGATTAGGAACGCTTCATCATATCGAAGAATTCGTCGTTGGTTTTGGTCATCGCCAACTTGTTGATGAGGAACTCCATCGCGTCGATCTCGCCCATTGGGTGAATAATCTTACGCAGGATCCACATCTTCTGCAGCTCTTCCTGAGAAGTGAGCAGCTCTTCTTTACGGGTACCAGAACGATTGTAATCAATCGCCGGGAAGACGCGTTTTTCTGCGATTTTACGTGAGAGATGCAGTTCCATGTTACCGGTACCTTTAAACTCTTCGTAAATCACCTCATCCATCTTCGAACCGGTGTCTACCAGCGCGGTCGCGATGATGGTCAGGCTGCCGCCCTCTTCCACGTTACGTGCCGCACCGAAGAAACGCTTCGGACGGTGCAGGGCGTTGGCATCAACACCACCGGTCAGGACTTTACCTGATGCCGGAACCACGGTGTTGTAAGCACGCGCCAGACGGGTGATGGAGTCGAGCAGGATGATCACGTCTTTTTTGTGTTCAACCAGACGCTTGGCCTTTTCGATCACCATTTCAGCGACCTGAACGTGGCGCGAAGCGGGCTCATCGAAGGTAGAAGCGATAACTTCACCTTTGACCAGACGCTGCATCTCGGTGACTTCTTCCGGACGTTCGTCGATCAGCAGCACCATCAGGGTGCAATCCGGGTAGTTATACGCCAGGCTCTGCGCAATGTTCTGCAGCAGCATGGTTTTACCGGCTTTCGGCGGTGCTACGATCAGACCACGCTGACCACGACCGATCGGTGAAGCCAGATCCAGTACGCGCGCCGTCAAATCTTCCGTTGAGCCATTACCCCGCTCCATACGCAGACGTTTATTCGCGTGCAGCGGCGTGAGGTTTTCGAACAGAATCTTATTACGCGCGTTTTCCGGCTTGTCGTAGTTAACTTCATTAACTTTCAGCAGCGCAAAATAACGTTCACCCTCTTTTGGGGGACGAATTTTGCCAGAGATGGTGTCACCTGTGCGGAGGTTGAAGCGGCGGATTTGGCTAGGGGAAACGTAGATATCATCAGGACCGGCGAGGTAGGAGCTGTCTCCGGAACGGAGGAATCCAAATCCATCCTGCAGTATCTCCAGCACGCCATCACCGAAGATGTCTTCGCCGCTTTTCGCGTGCTGCTTCAGGATGGAGAAGATGATGTCCTGCTTGCGCATGCGAGCCTGATTTTCCAGCCCCATATTTTCGCCGAGAGTAATCAGCTCAGCAACCGGCGTATTCTTTAATTCGGTAAGATTCATAGTGATGGGTTCTTAAACTCGGGGTAATACTCGAAATGTTTGTCGTGAATGGTATGGCAATTAATCCATGCCGTTAATGGCTCTTTTCGACTCTTCTCGACGATCATCGTCTGGGTTGGCGACCTGGAAGCGAGGAGACGGTCGATTGCGATGCCAGAGTTGGAGCTAACCGTCAGATTGCTAAACCGTTCTATCTTTATAAGGTACAGTGCGACAGGGTTTAACAAGGGAAAACTTTAGATGCTAACTACAAGGTAAGTTCGTAATGCAGTATTGGTAACTTAGCACGCCTAAAAGCGAACGTCCAGCAGCAGGAGATAAATTCACCACTGCCGAACGTTCAGCCCTGAATTACGCCAGGTTGGCGTTCAGGAACTCTTTCAGCTGGCCTTTAGACAGCGCGCCCACTTTGGTCGCGGCGACTTCACCATTTTTAAACAGCAGCAGCGTCGGGATACCACGAATGCCGTATTTCGGTGCCGTGCCTGGGTTATCATCAATATTCAGCTTAGCGATGGTCAGTTTGCCATCATACTCTTCTGCAACTTCATCAAGGATTGGGGCGATCATTTTGCAAGGACCACACCATTCAGCCCAGAAATCTACCAGTGTAACGCCGTCGGCCTTCAGCACGTCGGTGTCGAAACTGTCATCAGTCAGATGAACGATTTTATCGCTGCTCATGTTTTACTCCACAAGATTATGCCTGGCGAATTGGCGTAATATAAACCAATGTAGGTTGACTTTATTTCATCGGATACGCTTTCGTAAAGCGATAGTAAGCTGATATTCTACCACACTATGAGCAAAACACACTTAACTGAACAGAAGTTTTCCGACTTCGCCCTGCACCCAAAAGTGGTTGAAGCCCTTGATAGTAAAGGCTTTCAATACTGCACGCCGATTCAGGCGTTAGCTCTGCCCTTTACGCTTTCCGGGCGTGATGTTGCAGGCCAGGCGCAAACCGGTACCGGCAAAACGATGGCGTTTCTGACGTCAACGTTTCATCATCTTCTCTCTCATCCTGCGGCTGAAGGTCGTCAGGTTAACCAGCCGCGGGCATTAATTCTCGCGCCAACGCGTGAACTTGCGGTGCAAATTCATGCCGATGCAGAACCGCTTACCGCCTCAACGGGCCTGAAGCTGGGTCTCGCTTACGGCGGTGATGGCTACGATAAACAGCTGAAAGTGCTGGAGCAAGGCGTCGACATTCTGGTCGGGACGACCGGCCGTCTGATTGATTACGCGAAGCAAAACCACGTTAACCTCGGTGCCATTCAGGTGATGGTGCTGGACGAAGCCGACCGCATGTTCGATCTCGGCTTTATTAAAGACATTCGCTGGTTGTTCCGCCGGATGCCTGCGGCAACCCAGCGACTCAGCATGCTGTTCTCCGCCACCCTCTCTTATCGGGTGCGTGAACTGGCGTTTGAGCATATGAACAGTGCTGAATATGTCGAAGTGGAACCGGAACAGAAAACCGGCCACCGCATTCAGGAAGAGCTTTTCTATCCGTCTAACGAAGAGAAAATGCGCCTGCTGCAAACCCTGCTGGAAGAAGAATGGCCGGATCGTGCCATTGTGTTCGCCAACACCAAGCACCGTTGCGAAGATATCTGGGGCCATCTGGCTGCGGATGGTCACCGTGTCGGCCTGCTGACCGGCGATGTCGCTCAGAAGAAGCGCCTGCGCATTCTTGACGACTTCACCAAAGGGGATGTGGATATTCTGGTTGCGACTGACGTTGCCGCCCGTGGTCTGCATATTCCTGCCGTTACCCACGTGTTTAACTACGATCTGCCGGACGATTGCGAAGATTACGTTCACCGTATCGGTCGTACGGGTCGCGCAGGTGCCAGCGGACATTCTATCAGCCTGGCCTGTGAAGAGTACGCACTGAACCTGCCTGCGATTGAAGAGTACATTGGTCACAGCATTCCGGTCAGCAAGTACAACAGTGATGCATTACTGACCGATCTGCCGCCGCCTAAACGCCTGGCGCGTAGCCGCACCGGTAACGGTCCGCGTCGCGGAGGAAATAACGCCAATCGTCGCGGTGCACCACGCAACAACAACCGTAAACGTTCGGGTTAAGCTCACCATGCTAAGCGCATCGTCACTTTATGCTGCGATTGATTTAGGTTCTAACAGCTTTCATATGTTGGTGGTGCGCGAGGTGTCTGGCAGTATTCAGACCATCGCGAAAATTAAGCGCAAGGTACGCCTTGCGGCCGGTCTGGATAAAAGCAACCATTTGTCAGCTGAGGCGATGTCGCGCGGCTGGCAATGCCTCAAACTGTTCTCTGAACAACTGCAGGACATCCCTCTCGATCAGATCCGCGTGGTGGCGACCGCCACGCTGCGTCTGGCAGCGAATGCGCAGGAATTTCTCGATACGGCGCAACAGATTCTCGGCTGTACCATCAACGTGATCAGCGGTGAAGAAGAGGCGCGCCTGATTTATCAGGGCGTGGCGCACACCACCGGCGGTTCCGATCAGCGTCTGGTGGTCGATATCGGCGGCGGCAGCACTGAACTGGCGACCGGTGATGGCTCGCACGCCACGGTGTTGTTCAGCCTGTCGATGGGTTGCGTCACCTGGCTGGAACGCTTTTTCAGCGATCGGCATCTGGCGAAGGAAAACTTTGACCAGGCTGAACAGGCGGCACGTGAAATGATCCACCCGATTGCCGCGCAACTGCGTCAACAGGGCTGGCAAGCCTGCGTCGGCGCCTCGGGCACAGTACAGGCGCTGCAGGAGATCATGGTGGCGCAGGGCATGGATGAGCGCATCACCCTGAATAAACTGCAGCAGCTGAAGCAACGTGCCATTCAGTGCGGCAAGCTGGAAGAGCTGGAAATTGAAGGGCTGACGCTGGAACGGGCGCTGGTGTTTCCCAGCGGCCTGTCGATTCTGATCGCCATCTTCCAGGAACTGAGTATTGATAGCATGACGCTGGCGGGCGGCGCGCTGCGTGAAGGACTGGTCTACGGCATGCTGCATCTGCCGATCGATCGCGATATCCGCACCCGCACGCTACAGAACGTGCAGCGTCGTTTTAGCATTGATGTTGAGCAAGCCGATCGGGTCCGTCAGCTGGCAGAAAGCTTTTTCCGTCAGGTCTGTACGTTGTGGAAACTGGATCAGCGCTGTCGTGAGCTGCTGCTCAGCGCCTGCGCTATTCATGAAATTGGCCTGAGCGTCGACTTCCGTCATGCGCCGCAGCACGCGGCTTACCTGGTTCGTCACCTCGATCTGCCCGGCTTTACTCCGGCGCAGAAAAAGTTGCTGGCCTGTCTGCTGCAAAACCAGAGCGGCAGTATCGACCTGGCGCTGCTGACGCAGCAAAATGCCTTACCGCCGCGGCTGGCGGAACGGATGTGTCGTCTGCTGCGTCTGGCAATCATCTTCTCCAGTCGCCGGCGCGACGATACCCTGCCCGCAGTCCGGCTGCAGGCCGACGATGATGCGCTGCATCTGACCTTGCCGGCCGGCTGGCTGGAGGCGCATCCGCTGCGCACCGAGCTGCTGGAGCAGGAGAGCCATTATCAGTCCTATGTGCACTGGTTATTGACCCTGTCGTAATCGACGGGCGTGAAGTCAGCGTGAGGCGAACCGCCGTCGCCTCGAGTTTAGGCTTTCTTCGCCTTATCCAGCATCGCTCTCAGGCCCGCCACGCGGCTCTGCCCGGTTTTCATCCGCTCTTCAGCACTGACCACTTTGCGCTCCGTTTCCCACTGCAGATCGTCCTGCGGCAGCTCCAGCAGAAAACGACTCGGTTCCGGCCGCACTAACTCGCCATATTGCCGACGTTCGCGACATAAGGTAAAGGTCAGCTCCTTCTGTGCCCGCGTTATGCCGACGTAGGCGAGACGACGCTCCTCTTCGATGTTGTTCTCATCAATGCTGCTCTGATGCGGCAACAGTCCCTCCTCCATTCCCACCAGAAACACATAAGGAAACTCCAGTCCTTTAGAGGCGTGTAGCGTCATCAGCTGCACCTGATCAAGCTCTTCGTCGCTTTCCCCACGCTCCATCATGTCACGCAGGGTAAAGCGCGTTACCACCTGCGCCAGAGTCATCGGCTCATCCAGATCGCTGCCTTCCAGCATCTCCGTCATCCACTGAAACAGCGTATTGACGTTCTTCATCCGCATTTCTGCCGCTTTCGGACTGCCCGAGGTTTCAAACAGCCAGCTTTCGTAATCGATGCCGCGAATCAGGTCGCGCACGGCATTGACCGGCTCGCGTTCGGTCAGCTGGATAATCTCATGCAGCCAGTGGGTGAAGCGTTGCAGATGTTCCAGCCCGCGCCCGCCCAGCGTCTGCCCCAGCCCGACATCAAAGCTGGCATTAAACAGACTCTTATTGCGCAGGTTGGCCCATTCGCCCAGTTTTTGCAGCGTCGCCGGGCCAATCTCGCGGCGCGGCGTATTCACGATGCGCAAAAAGGCGCTGTCATCGTCGGGATTGGTCAGAACGCGCAGATAAGCCAGCAGGTCCTTGATTTCCGGGCGGGAAAAGAACGAGGTGCCGCCAGAGATGCGATAAGGAATACGGTTCTGCATCAGAAACTTTTCAAACACCCGTGACTGATGGTTGCCGCGGTAGAGAATCGCGTAGTCTTTGTACTGCGTCTTGTTGATAAAGTGATGGGCAATCAGTTCACCCGTGACCCGCTCCGCTTCGTGCTCTTCACTGTTGGCAGTCACCACTTTCAACTCGCTGCCCTGGCCCAGTTCTGAGAATAAGCGCTTCTCGAACACGTGTGGATTATTGGCGATCAGGATATTCGCGGCTTTCAGGATGCGCTGGGAGGAGCGGTAATTCTGCTCCAGTTTCACCACTTCCAGCGCGGGGAAATCCTCTTTCAGCAGCACCAGATTTTGGGGTCGCGCCCCGCGCCACGAGTAGATCGACTGATCGTCATCGCCCACCACGGTAAAGCGCGCCCGCGCGCCAACCAGCAGCTTAACCAGCTCATACTGGCTGGTGTTGGTGTCCTGATACTCATCCACCAGCAGATAGCGGATGCGCTGTTGCCAGCGTTCACGCACCTCCTGATTACGCTGCAACAGCAGCGTCGGCAGCAGGATCAGATCGTCAAAATCCAGCACGTTACAGGCTTTAAGATGCTGGTCATAAAGCGCATAGCAGTGCGCGAAGATTTTATCGCGCTCCGATTGTGCCAGTGCAGCCGCCCGGGGAGGATCGACCAGATCGTTTTTCCAGTTTGAAACGGTAGAGATCAGCTGTTGCAGCAGGGTCTTATCCTCTTCCAGCCACTCTTTGGTCAGCTCTTTCAGCAGGCCAAGCTGATCCTGGTCGTCAAACAGCGAAAAGTTGGACTTCATGCCCAGCGCCGCGGTTTCACGCTTGATAATCTCCAGCCCCAGCGTATGGAAGGTCGAGATCATCAGGCCGCGCGCCTCTTTGCGACCCAGCGTCTGCGCTACGCGCTCTTTCATCTCTCGCGACGCTTTATTGGTGAAGGTGACCGCCGCGATATGGCGTGCCTGGTAGCCGCACTCGCGAATCAGATGGGCGATTTTATTGGTGATTACGCGGGTTTTGCCCGATCCCGCGCCCGCCAGCACCAGACAGGGACCGGTAACAAATTCGACGGCGCGTTGTTGGCTGGGGTTTAAACGCATAGGAAAAATCGCTCAGTTGAATCAAAAGAAAGGGGTTTATACTGGGCGGCAATTATACACAACCGAGATAGCAACATGGCGAAAACCGCGGCAGCTTTACACATCCTGGTGAAAGAGGAAGCGCTGGCAAAAGAGATTCTGGCGAAACTGGCTAAGGGTGGCAATTTTCAGCAGCTGGCAAAGAAGCACTCAACCTGTCCTTCCGGCCGCAATGGCGGTGATTTGGGGGAATTTCGTCAGGGGCAGATGGTGCCAGCCTTTGATAAAGCGGTCTTTACCTGCCCGCTGTTAACACCTTACGGGCCGGTAAAGACCGGCTTTGGTTATCACATTATCAAAGTGCTCTATCGCAGCTGATTACTTCTGCTGCTTCATCTGCTGCAATACGGTGCTGCACTGGTTATCGTCGTTATCACTCGGCGAAATCAGTGCCAGCAATGCCGCAGCCGGGCCGACAACGGTGCCCAGCGCCACCGCTGCTGCGCCACGGGCCAGCAGCGGACCGGCTTTCACGCCGGCATCCGGATTTTTAAAGGTGCCGCGCACATAGAGCGGTGAACGCAGCGTGATGATACGCACCCCTTTACTCTCCGGATTGACCGAAAGATCCATCCGCTCAGTGGCAAAATTGGCGTTACCGGTGACGTTAATCACCGCATTTTCGGTATCAAACACAAACAGGTTTGGCGTCGCCAGACCGTTTTGCAGTTTGATATCGGTAGCGGCGCAGTTAATCCGTACCTGATCGTCGCCAAATAGCTTGCCCACCACGTAGTTGCCGACGTTCAGTCCGGCAATCTCCATCAGGCTACGGCTGATCACGCCGTCGTTCATCAGCAGCTTCAGCTGACCGTTACTGGTCGCCAGCAGTTCGGCTACCGAGTTACCGGTGCCGGTGAAGCTGGCATCGCCGTTTAGCTGGCCGAGACTGTTTTGCATCGCCTGAACATTCGGGAACAGCTGACGCAGGCGCAGTTTACGCGCATGAATGTCAGCCCGGCCGCGCATCGGCGTGCGATCGCCTTCCAGCCGGATAGTGCTGTTGAGGGTGCCGCCCGCCATACCAAAACGCAGGGGATCAAGCAGCAGATCGCCATCCTTCAGCTGCAGATGGGTATAAAGATCGCTCAGCGGCAGCGAATTGCTGTGTTCAATGCGTTTCCCGCTGAACTTAACGTCGGCATCCATCACGTCCCAGTTTTTAGTGTCGAACCGATCGTGTGGCAATACCCGATCGGCTGGCTGGCTCGATTTCTCACCCCGCCGCGATTTTGCCTGTGCGGTTTTGTCGCTGCCTTTACCGGAATCGACCCCAATCAGCGGCCCCAGATCGGCCATCCGCAGTTGGTCTGAGGTCAGCTCACCGCTCAGCCGGGGGCGCGGTTTGCCCTGGCTGTAGGTCAGCGAACCATGAATATCGCTGTCGCCAATATGGCCGTTAAATTTCTGATAGTGGTAGATCGCGCCCTTATCGTCGCTGAATTTCGCGATCAGGTGGCCATCGGTTTCGTACGGCGGCGTGTCAGGCAACAGCACGCCGGTCAGCCCATACAGATTCGCCAGCGTGTCGCCAGAGAAGCGCAGACGCACATCCAGCCCGCCGAGATTCATTGGGTCTTTCACCCCGCCGGTCACCTGCACTCGCGTGGTGCCGTTGCGGATATCAGCCTGCACCGGGAACGGCGTCGTCTGGCTGCGCAGCGACAGCATTCCGCCAATCTTGCCTTCACCGTTCAGTTTCTCGTCGTTATAGGTTCCGCGCGCCTGCCAGCCGAAGACAAAGTCGCCTGCGCCCTGCTGCTTATCGTCACCGCCAGCGATCTGACCATACGGCACCGGTTTACCCAACGGATTAACCTGTACCGTTACATCGGCGTGGTTAATCGCGTCGCGATAGCGAATCTGGCCCTGATCAAACAGGATGTTATCGAGGCGGAATGACCAGGCCGAAGGTGCCGCCTGCTGATCGTTGCTGTCGCTGCTGGCGAGATTGAAGGTCCAGTTATTTTTCTTATCCGCGGTCTGAACCAGCCGCGCATCGGGCCGCTGCAATTTAATCCACGGGATGAACAGCTCTTTATGCAGTAACGCCAGCGGAGCCAGCGTGGCATCGATCCGCTGCAGATGCACCATGGTCAGGTCAGGAATATCGGGCGGATTGCCCAGCATGATATCTTCCGCATGCACCTGCGGCCATGGCACCCAGCGCCGCCAGCCTTGCTCTTGCGGATTGCGCGCCCAGTCGACGCCCAGATCGCCGCGTATCGCAAACGGACGATTGAGTTCGGTCGTGACTTTCTTATTGATGGTGGGTTTCAGTCGGTTCCAGTCAAAGGTGGCGATCACCACGATGATGATCACGATTAACAACAACAGAATTCCTGCAACCCAACTGACTATTTTCCCGGTACGCGACATTGCGCTTTCTCCTTGCACTTTCACGGTCTCCGTTAAAGATAGTCGAGACCGTGGGCAACGGGATCAGGGAAGCTGGATAGTGAGATGATTCAACTCAGAAAATGGGAGCGGACGCGAAAAGAAATAGCCCTGCGCGGCAATAGCGGGCGAACTTCTGACCTGCTGCCACTCATCGTCGGTTTCTACTCCTTCGACGATCACCCCGTTACAGTAGCGGTTGATCAGCGCCAGCAGCATCGAAAACAGGCTGCGTCCTTCATCGGAATTGCGCAGCAGGATAAACAGCTCGCGCGACAGTTTGATGTAGTCATATCTCAGTTCGGTCAGCGCCGAAAAATTGGCCATGCCAGAGCCAAAGTCATCCAGCCACAGCGGCCCGAGCTCCGGCATCTGAGCGATCATCTCTTCCTGTGGCAGGACATGGTGTTCTGTCAGTTCAAAGCGAACCCAGGGCAGGCGAACAATCAAGCTGCGGATCGCCGGATGATGCTGAATAGATAACAGCGACGGCCCATCAATGTTGACCGAGGCGACCACCGCATTCTGCTCAAAGAAAGCAGCCCACTGCGTTAATAGTTCGAGTTGTTCCTGTACCACATGCAGTCGCTGCGCAATCTCAAGCCCGGCAAAATAGGCTTCCGGCGACAGGGTTTCTTCCGGTGCAGACGGATGGCTAATGGCCGTCAGCAACTCGATTGCCAGCAACCGCCCCGTCACCTGATAAATCGGCTGGAAGCGATAAAATCGTTGGCATTGGTGCCAGAAATGCGGCGTTTCCGGTTGGGAGTTGAGGTCAGTTGAAAAAGGTAGCCATTGACTAATACTCTCCATCACCATGATGTTTTCCTGGTTGGTAATGAGCGCTCAAAATTGGCGACTCAGCGGCGATTATCGACCATGCCTGTGATCGCTTGATGAAATGTCCGGCCACATCAAAGCGGGGAGTTTAACAACCTTTAGCGGGACACTATCGCCAAAACAAGCCGAAAATAGCCCTCTTTATCAGCGCGATCGCCGCTATTCGTCACCTTAAGTTAAATTAAAACACCGTTTTAAAAGCATTGACGTCTGCCATACCAGACGCGAGACTAAGGCGATATTTCACTACAGGTCTAAAACCATGACGCAGAAAAAAATTGCCATTATTGGTGAATGCATGATTGAGCTGTCCGAAAAGGGTGAGAACATTAAACGCGGCTTTGGCGGCGATACGCTGAATACTGCGGTCTACCTCGCTCGCCAGGTGAATCAGGATCAGCTTCGGGTCGATTACGTTACTGCACTCGGCGTCGACTCCTTCAGCGATCAGATGATCGCCGCCTGGCAGCAGGAGAAGGTCAATACCGATCTGATCCAGCGCCTCGACAACAAGATGCCCGGCCTGTATGTGATTGAAACCGATGCTGAAGGCGAGCGCACCTTCTGGTACTGGCGCAGCGATGCCGCAGCCCGTTACTGGCTCGACAGCCCTCAGTCAGAGGCGATCTGTCAGCAGCTGGCGCACTACGACTATCTCTACCTGAGCGGCATCAGCCTGGCGATTCTGGCCCCGGCCAGCCGCGATAAGCTGATGCAGTTGCTGGACCGCTGTCGGGCCAATGGCGGTAAGGTGATTTTTGATAATAACTATCGTCCGCGCTTATGGGCGGATCAGGCCAGTGCGCAGGCGGCTTACCGCGCCATGCTTAACCGCACCGATATCGCTTTTCTGACGCTGGATGATGAGCATCTGCTGTGGGGCGAACAGCCGCTGGAGGCGGTGATTGCCCGCACTCGCCAGGCGGGAGCCAGTGAAATTGTGATTAAACGCGGCGCAGAATCGTGCCTGGTCGCCGTGGGTGATGCCCCCCTGACGGATGTCCCGGCGGTGCGTCTGGCGAAGGAGAAGGTGATTGATACCACGGCCGCCGGCGACTCGTTCAGTGCCGGTTATCTGGCCCGCCGCCTGACCGGCGCTTCAGCCGAAGCCGCTGCGCAGCGGGGCCATCTCACCGCCAGCACCGTGATTCAGCATCGTGGCGCAATTATTCCCGCTGAGGCGATGCCCGACTAAACGGCTCCGGCGAGGGCGTATCAGTACCGCCCGTAGCCTGCCCGACCCATTATTGCCCCTTAACAGCCCGCAGCGAAATATCCGGTAAATTCCGGCTAACAAAGCGGGCTATACCGGACATTTACCTTAAGCGGATAAATCGTCATTAATCGCCTATCCTGCCGCCTTAACGCCTCCAGAACGACTTATAAATTCTTGTTTAAAATTAGCCGCTTACTGAAAAAAAATCGCCACCAGGCATAGTCCGAATCTGGTCATTTTTACCGTTTTCGGATGGACGTCCGGCTGAAAAAAGACCATCTTTTAATCAACAACAGCAGGACGCTGTGCTCTCCGGCCGCGAACAAAACAATTAAAACATCCCTCGCATCAGGACATGTTATGCACACAGAAATTATTAATATCTGGCCGCACGGTGATGCGCCAGGCGCCAGCGATTCGCGCGCGCAGCCGCAAATTATCGATATGGCCAAACAGTATGAGCCTTACGATCGCGCCGCCACCGGCGTACGTTGCCCGGAAATGGCGATCTGGCATCCGGTGGAGTCGAACGGTATTACCCTGCTGGTCGCGCCGGGCGGTGGCTATCATCGCGTGATGATCGATCGTGAAGGGAGCGCGCTCGCCACTTTCTTTACCTCGATGGGCTACACCCTGGCGGTAATGACCTATAGGCTGCCTTATGATGGACATCATGAGGGGCCGGATGCGCCGCTGGCCGATGCGCAGCGGGCAGTACGGGTGTTGCGTGAACGTGCGCAGCGCGGCCTGAACGGCAAATACATCGTGATGATGGGCTTTTCAGCCGGCGGACACGTCGCCGCCAGCCTGGGTACCCGCTTTGCCGAAAAGCTCTATCCGGTACAGGATGGCGCAGAAAACTTCTCGCCGCGTCCCGATGCGATGGTGCTGGTCTATCCAGTGATCAGCATGCGTGACGGCATTGCCCATGAAGGTTCACGTACCCGATTGCTCGGCGCATGGCCCGATCAAAAAACGATTGAGGCCTATTCACTGGAAACCCGGGTTCACCCGCTGGTGCCGCCAACCCTGCTGATTCACGCCGCCGACGACGAATCGGTGTCGGTGAACCACAGCATGGCGTTTTTCGGCGCATTACGGGAGCACAACGTCCCGGCAGAGGTGCATTTCTATCAGAAGGGTGGCCACGGATTCGGTATCCGTGGCGTGGCAGATTTGCCCCTTGCCAGCTGGCCGATGCTGGTGACCGAGTGGCTCAGGGCAAAAACCTGAGGGATTACGCGGCGGGCGGCTGAATGTCGCTGACGCTGTTATCCGGCTGGCTGGCATCGTTGCCGGCCGCCGGTGCCGCAGGCGGCGCCATCACCTTCTCCCAGCTGCTCTGCAGGCTTTTCACGTTGGTTTCGGCTTCCCCTTCCGGCTGAATCAGCACCATCATCAGTTCCTGGCTAAGCTGCTGACGCAGTTCCTGATTCAGCTGCTCGCGGGTCAGACCGGCGAGAAACGCCTGCCGCAGTTTCTGATACTGTTCCGGGGCGATATCCACCACCGAGTTCTGCTGTGAACGCAGACGCTGGCTCATCAGCACATCGGTATCGGTGCGGGCGTAGGTGGTGAACAGCTTGTTCAGCTCCAGCAGTTTCTGCGCCATCAGCGCATCAAACTCCTCCTGCGGTAAGCCTTTATCACGCACCGTCGCCAGTTCGCGCGCCACCAGCGTCATGTTCTGCGCCAGCGATTCATTGCGCGCATCCAGGTTGATGGAGCATTGCGCACGCTGATAGAGCACACGACAGTCAAAACCAACCTGTACGCCCTGCGCTTTGCTGTCGCTTAGCGCACGCTGGACGTGCCAGAACAGCGCTTCACGCGCCAGATCGCCTTGCCAGTAACGTTGCAGGTTCTGGGAATCACGGATCGGTTGCCACGGCGTATCCCACACCAGCGACAGACGATCCTGAGTCATTTTGCCGTTGACCAGATTCACCGGCTCATGCGGCAGCGGTGATAAAGTCGGCAGCGGCGCAGGCGTTTCACGTTTGCCGGTTAACGGCGAAAACGCTTTATTGATCTGCTCGGAGAGGCTACGGCTATCAACATTACCCACCACATACAGCGTCATCGCGTCAGGCGTATACCACTGACGGTAAAAATCATTCAGCTGGGTTAAATCGACCGGCGCGCGCGGTTGTGCCGCGGGATCGTGCGCCAGCAGGGCCGAGCCTTTCAGCCGATAACGCCACCAGACATCCTGGGTATCTTTCGGCCAGGTCGCAACCGGATCGGACGCGGTCAGCGCGGTATTCACCACCTGCTCGGTAATCGCCATATTGCCGGCGGTGGCCGCCAGCCAGCTCAGCGCTTCTTTCAGCAGTTCAGGGCGATTGTTCGGCAGGCTGAGGTTGTATTGGGTGAAATCATAAGAGGCGATGACAGGTGGCAGCGGGTGCTGGGGATCCATGGCCTGTTGCCACAAAGCGCGCTGCTGGTTGGTGTCGAGCGCGGTGTTATGCACCATCGCCAGACGTGGCAGCAAATGGCTGAAGCCCGCCTGTTGCGCACTTTCGACCAGCGAGCCAGTATTCACCACCATGCGCAGTTCGATGCGGTCACTGGGACGTTGCGGTGTGGCCAGTAACTGCCAGTTAAATCCGTTATCCAGCTTGCCTTCCTGCCAGGCCGGATCCGGTTGCAGCGTTTCTGCCTGGAGACCATAGCTGGTCGCTGCCAGCACTAATCCACCAACCAAAAGCCGAATTCTGGTGCCCTGCATGTGAACCCCTACTCAAATAATTCAAATATCGTTATCGCTGGCACGTTTTGCCGCTGTTATTAGCGAATCGGCTGGCGCCGAATCGCGCTGTTATCCAATAACAGAGTGTTTGACCACAGGAAGCTCAGGATGTCGCGCAACGAAGTGAAAAACGTCAAAAAAAACAAGTAGGGTTTATTATCCAAATGCCCGCTGTCAGGGCAAGTGACAGCGGGCATTTGTCGGGATTTAAGTGCAAATCAATGATTAAAGTGTGGGATCAGCTGCTTTTTTCGCCTTATTCCCACCGGCCAGCGTCTCTTTAAGCTGTTTTTGATCCAGCTGGTCGACCCACTTCGCCACCACCACGGTCGCCACGCCGTTACCCACCAGGTTGGTGAGCGCACGGGCTTCGGACATAAAGCGGTCGATACCCAGGATCAGCGCCAGACCGGCTACCGGCAGATGGCCGACCGCTGAAAGTGTCGCCGCCAGTACGATGAATCCGCTACCGGTCACCCCGGCGGCCCCTTTCGACGAGAGCAACAGCACCACCAGCAGCGTGATCTGATGGAAGATGTCCATGTGCGCGTTAGTGGCCTGGGCGATAAACACCGCCGCCATGGTCAGGTAGATCGACGTGCCATCCAGGTTGAAGGAGTAGCCGGTCGGTATCACCAGGCCCACCACCGATTTCTTGCAGCCCAGTCGCTCCATCTTATCCAGCATACGCGGCAGCGCCGACTCCGAAGAGGAGGTCCCCAGCACGATTAACAGCTCTTCTTTGATGTAAGCAATAAATTTGAAGATGCTGAAACCGGCAAACAGCCGCGCAATCAGTCCCAGCACCACCACCACGAACAGGATACAGGTGATATAGAAGCAGATAATCAGCTGGCCGAGCTGCACCAGCGAGCCAACGCCATACTTACCGATGGTGAACGCCATCGCGCCGAATGCGCCGATCGGAGCCAGACGCATGATCATGTTGATAATCCCGAAGATCACGTTCGAGAAGCTCTCAATCACGTTGAAAATCAACGTGCCGGTATTACCGAGGCGATGCAGCGCGAAACCAAACAGAATGGCGAACAGCAGTACCTGCAGAATGTTGCCGCTGGCGAAGGCGCCGATGACGCTGTTAGGGATCACATCCAGCAGGAACGCAACGACTCCCTGCTGCTCCGCCTGCTGCGCGTAAACCGCCACCGCTTTGGCATCCAGCGTGGCCGGGTCGACGTTCATTCCGGCTCCCGGCTGCACCACATTGACCACCACCAGACCGATGATCAGCGCAATAGTACTGACAATTTCAAAATAGAGCAGCGCCACCGCGCCGGTGCGGCCAACCGCCTTCATGCTCTCCATACCGGCAATGCCGGTCACCACGGTACAGAAAATAACCGGGGCGATAATCATCTTGATCAACTTAACGAAGCCATCTCCCAACGGCTTCATCTGGGTCCCTAATTCCGGATAAAAATGGCCTATCAAAACGCCGATGCCAATCGCCATCAGCACCTGGAAATAAAGGCTTTTAAAAAGTGAGGTTTTCATAAACAGGTGTCCACTAACGCCGTGAGGTGATGTTGTCGGATTCGTTATTGTGACTGACGGGCAACACGGGCGGCGCCTGACAGTAACCCGAAAATAACACTCTGTTTACGTGATTAATACAGGCTTACAAAGCAGGGGGAAATGATACAGACGTAATTCTGAACTGAAACGCTTCAGCATAGGGTTTTGTAACTAAAATTCTCGCAAAATCAATGAATCAGGTAATTATTCCGGCAGTGAGCGGTTTTCAATCCATGCCTGATTGAAGCGCGCCAGCGGCAAGGCTTCAGCATAAAGATACCCTTGCCCGATATGGATGCCGCGCGCCAGCAGCCAGTCGCGCTGCTCGGCGGTTTCGACGCCTTCAGCAATCACATCCAGATGGATGATCTCGGCTATTGCCGCCACGATGCGCACCATGGTGTCATCATCCGGCAGCGCCGCGACGAAGCTGCGATCCATCTTCAGCTTATTGACCGGCAACGCTTTGAGCTGATGCAGAGAGTTCAGGTTGGAGTAGCCCATGCCGAAGTCATCCAGCGCGACCGCCACACCGGTCTGCTGCAAGGTCCGCAGCAGCGAGATGGCCTGGCCGGTATCCCCGATATGGGCTGTTTCTGTCACTTCCAGCACGAAGGTGCCTGGCGCAATCTGATGGCGCTTCAGCAGCGCCTGCAGATGGCTCACCATCGCGCTATCACGCAGCTGGACCGCAGAGATATTCACGCTCAGCGGCAGCATAATGCCCTGTCGCTGCCAGCCGGCCAGAATGCGGCACGCCTCTTCAAACACCCAGCGGCCAATCGCGCTAATTACCCCAATCTCTTCAGCGCTGGCGATAAACTCCTCGGTCAGACCGAAACTGCCGTCCGGCTGACGCATTCGCAGTAGCGCTTCCGCCCCAGCCAGTTCGCCGGTGCGCATATCAATCTGTGGTTGCAGGTAGAGGGCAAACTGATCGTCATGCAGCCCCTGCAAAATGTCGTGCTCCTGGGTCAGGCGTTTTTGCGCCCGCTCGGTTAAGGCCGCATCGAAGAACAGAATCTGGTTCTTACCCTGATGGCGTGCCGACATCATGGCGGAAGTGGCGCGATCCAGCAGCTCATTGGCACTCAGCGGCCGATCGTCGCGCAGCGCCAGGCCGATGCTGGCGTTCGGTCGCAGCTGCAGCTGATGCAGATTAACCGGCTGGTTGAGGCGAATCATCAGATTACGCGCCAGCCGCAGCGCGCGGAATGGATTACTGGCGCGCTTCATCAACAGCACGAAGTCGCTGGGACCGGTTTGCGCCAGCAGGGTGTGGTCATCCAGGGTACTGCGGATTTTCTCGACCAGCGTCAGCATCAGGGTGTCGCGCTGCTCATCACTCAACACGCCATTGGCTTCCTGCAGGGTTTCAATGCGGATCACCATCAGGCCGAGTGGCTGGTCAGGATTGCACATGTACTGCTCGACCAGCGCCAGGAACAGCGCCCGGTTGGGCAGATCGGTGACGTCAAAATGGGTGGTCAGCCGGCTCATCTCATCATGCACTGACTCGAGCACCTGCTGATTACGATTGTAACTGCGGATCAGCATGCCGATCTCATCGTCACGGTGGCTCGGCGGCAGCGTCAGTTTGTGGGTCAGAATCGACTGCGGCGGCAGCTCCTGCAGTTCACGCGAGATATTACGCAGCGGATGGACCACCAGCCGGTTAATGCACCAGCTGATCGCCACCGACAGAATCAGCGCCAGCAGCAGATAGGTGGTGATCATGGTCGACAGCGTACTGAGGATAAACTGGTAGACCCGCGTCGAGTTGGCCTGCAGCACCAGATAGGCCAGCGGTTTAGGCAGCCCGGTGTTTTCAACCGAGTAGAGCGGCAGGGTAATCTGCACCGGCAACTCAAACAGGCGTGCCACCAGACGCGGCACCGGCTTCTCGTTTTCGAAGTCAGCATGCAGCGCCTGGAACGCGTTGGGCAGCACCACGTCGGCACGCGATAAAATCCCGGCGGGTTTCAGCGAGTGGAGAATGCGTTCGGCCTGCGGAATGTC
Organism: Pantoea brenneri; assembly: GCF_038594305.1. NCBI lineage: Bacteria > Pseudomonadati > Pseudomonadota > Gammaproteobacteria > Enterobacterales > Erwiniaceae > Pantoea > Pantoea brenneri. The sequence continues at coordinate 84,019 of NZ_JBCGBG010000006.1, forward strand.
CGCTCTCAGCACCGCTTCTGACAGCGGCTGCCGGACGGTATGCGCGATATTTTCCATCTGCTGGGCGTAGTCAATCCTGCGCTGCTGCACAAAATGAAACAGTTGGATGACGATAAAGATACTGATGGTGATAACCGCAACCAGCGAAACCGTCGCCATCTGCTTTATCGTAAGTGACCGGCTTACCCGCAAAAATTCTCTCCCGACTATAAAAAAGCTCAGATATCAGACAGGAAAATGTCCGGCAAGTATATCCCAACGTTGGTTTTTTTTGTTGGCAATAGCGCCACAGCGGAGAGATTCGGATTCTCTACCCGATAAGGGCGATTTTTTCCGCACTTATCGGGCAGGCAATAGCAGTCGCGTTACCGTTTTTCCTGAAACGCCATCCAGGTCAGCAGTTGCAGGCTGGCCGAAAAATAGTTCTGATCCGCTGCCAGCCGGTCGCTCAGATAGCCGGTCTCATTCAGCGTCAGGTCGCGCACCGCCAGCAGACCGCCTTCAAGATGGTAGGGCGCGGGAGTATTGGCCAGGACATCAAACCAGGCCGGCGTCATCATCCGGCTATAGCCCTGCCAGACCTGCTGGAACGGCACCAGCGCCAGGCTGTGCGGATCGTACCACCAGATATTGAGCGGCACGCGAATCGCATCGTAGCTGAAGCGGCTGGAATAGCCGATGGCCGGGGCAACCGAACCGTCGGCATTCAGCGCCACCCAATCCAGCGGCAGACCACTGTTACCGAAATGCAGCTTAGCGAGCAAATCAAGACCGCTCTCAATCAGCTGATTCCACACCTGCAGATGGCTGTGTTCACCGAACTCCCGCCACGCCTGAAACAGGAAGTAAGAGGGGTTCAGCACCACGTAGCTGCTTTTATTGAAGCCCTGTGCGCCAGGCAACAGCACGGTATGCCCACCAAAGGTCACCACATCCAGCTTAATAATCGCCCGCTGAATACGATCAGACGCCTGCTGATAACTCTCCACCTGCCATTTCTGCGCGGCGCGCTGTAACGCCCAGGCCAGCAGCACATCGCCATCAGCGGCGTTATTTTTATCCGCAACCGGGTTTGCCGTGCCTGGCGTATAGCGCCAGTAAAACAGATCGGTCTGTGGATTCCCTAACTGGCTGCGCGTCCACTGCCATAGCCGATCAAAGGTGACGCGATCGTCATTCGCCACCGCCAGCAGCATGCCGTAGCCCTGCCCTTCGGTATGGCTGACATTGTTATTCGCGGTGTCGATGACCCGCCCTTCTGACGTGACAAAGCGACTTTTAAAACTGTCCCAGCCGCTGGCTGCGGCTTGCGCGCTGCCGAGTAACAGCCAGATACAGCAGATCCATCCCAGCCACTGTGGCTTAACGTTCATTCACCCGTCCTATTGATATCGATAATACAGCGTACTGCCATCATTCAGTTCAGGCGTTACCGGCACCGCACTGCTGCCGCCCTGGGCCTGCAGCCAGCCCGAGAACAGCCCCGCCGCGACTGCGCCAAACGCCGCCTGCCAGTCAGCAGCCGTATGGATATTATCACCTGCCGGTAAGGCGTGATGGCTGATCAACAGCGCCTTCTCTTCTGGCTGCAGCTGCACAAATCCCCAGTTAAAACGCGCCAGTTGCAGATTCATTTCCCGCTCCAGATCCTGCACCGTGCGTGCTTCAGACAACGGATAGCGGGTCGCCAGCGATTCGCCCATGTTGTAGAGGAACGCTTCAGCCTGCTGCTGGCCGCCGTTGGCGACCATGCCCTCAATCAGTACGCTGACCAGATCAAACCAGCCGGGTGGATGCGGATGCGACACGCCAGAATGTTCATTCATTATTTATCTCCAAACAGATAACGGACATAAAGCTGCGCGCTGCTTTCGTTGTAATCACCAAAGGTGTCGTAACCCAGCTGACCGCCAATCGTCACCTCTTTATTGAGTTTGTAATCGGCCCCCGCGTGCAGGTTATAACCGATACCGTTTTTACTGCCGCCCGAGTAGTACGCGCTTTTCACGCTACCGTCGGCAGCCAGCGCTTCCAGCTGTGACTGCAGGCTGGCGTCGTCCGGGAAGTAAGCACTCTTGTCCTGACTGTAGGACTGATAGCCGACCGAGCCGCCCAGCTTCACCTTCAGATCGTCATACTGACGTGAGAAGTCGACCGGGAATGACACGGAAGCGTAGTTTTGCGGACTGAAGTAGCCGCCCTGGCCATAACTGAAATAGCTGAGGTTTTTCGAGAAGTCCATCCACGACAGGCTCATCCCCAGTTTCAGCTCCCGGTCGTCGGCATGGTAAGGACGCACATAAGCGCCGGCGGTCGCCTGCAGATTGTTGTTACTGGCGACATTCTCGCCGAGGTAGCTGTAAGCGCCCGCGCCCGCGTAGAAACCGGCATCGCCATTGTCATAACTCAGTAAGGCATTGCCGCCGTTTTTGGTGACGCGACCCCACCGCTTGCCGCTGGTCTTGTCCTCTGCGCCAACATATGACAGCAGACTGTCGGTGATGGCGCGACGTTCGCCAGTCAGGATCAGCGTCAGGAAGTCGGTAAGCTTCGGCGACCACTGCACCCCACCCACCAGCGTACTGAGATCCTGACCCAGCGGCGTACTGCCAAGATCGACTTTGTAACTGTCGCCCTTCAGCGCCAGATTCAGCTCCACGCCCGAGGCGGTTTGTGAATCGGTTGTGGCGTTCGGCACGTCATTCAGGGTTGCCCCGCCTGCGGCGACCACCTGGCCCTGGGTTAAGGCGTTGGTGCCAAAACGTCGCCATGCATCGCCCGCGGCGCTGCCGGCCGTCAGCGACACCGGCGTCATGGTGAAGTCAAAGCGCGACTCACCAAACGGTACGGTAGAGAAGGTCAGCGGCGCTTTGGCTTCGGTCAGCTTGCTCAGTCCCGATTCGCCATCACGACCGCGCACCTGCACCATTCCCTGACTCCAGCTGGCCGTTTTTTCCTGCAGCGAATCCATCATGGTGTCAATCTGACGCAGGGTCTGCGATGAGGCAGATACCGTCGCATCGCCTTCTGGCTGCTCAGAGCGGACAGACGTGGTGGCAGGCGCAACCTGCCATGGCAGCACGGTGCCGTAGCGGGAAGCTGAACGCCCGACCGGCGACGTGTTGCGATTGATGAACGGATTATCCGCCAGCGCCAGCCCGCCCACGGTCGGCATACTGCCCGGCTGCGCGCCCTGCAGGCCAATCAGCTGTCCGCGTGCCGAACGCAGATAGCGCATCGCTTCGCTATGCTCGCCATTCGCTTCCGCCACCCGCGCCAGCAGCAGCAGGCGATCCGGCGTCTGGGTGGCGGTGTTCAGGCCGCGCGTCAGCGTGTTGGCGCGCTGCACATTGTTCTGCGCCAGCGCGACGTTAATCGCCCCGACGCGCGCATCCTGAGTCGGCGTGTCCTGCGTCATCAGGTAGTCATATACCACGCCCGCATCCCGGTTCATCTTACCGTCCTGATAGAGACGCGCCATGGCGAACATCAAATCGCGATTCTGTGGATCCTGCTGTAACGCACCGATCAACTTATCGTAGGCCGCTGCGTACTGCCGCTGCTGCCGCAGGCGGTCAACTTCATTAATCAGATACCCGTTACGTATCGCCGCCAGCTGCGTCGGCGTGCTGCGCGCCTGCAGTTCCGGGCTGCTGAGGAAGCGCTGCGCTTCGGCGCTCAGCCCGGCCTGGTTCAGGACCGCCATCTGCGCTGCGTAATCACCGGCATTACCCTGTACACCGCGCTGCATATTGGTGCGCACCACCGAAACGGCGGTGGTGAGATCGCCAGCCTGCGCCAGCTTCTGCGCCAGATTACCGGCATCAGCCGGGTTGGCGGGCGGATTCACCGCTAACGCTTTCAGGGTGTTAGCGGCGGCGGCATTGGCACCCTGAGACAGATACTGGTCAGCGGTGCTCATCTGCAGATTAAAATTGACCCGCTGCGCCAGAGCGCGCATCTCTCGCGTTTGGGCTGACGGCGGAATGCGCGATAGCAGCACGCTGGCCTGCTGCCAGCCACCGCTTTCGCTGGCGTTGAGTGCGCCAGCATAAAGTTCACTGTTGCTGGCACCGCTGCGCATCACCGGCTGCATTACATTAGCGGCCTGTAAAGGTTCACCCTGCTGTCGGTAGAGACGGGCCAGATCAAGCCGCAGCCAGCCATCGGCTGGATAACGCTGGACTCCCTGCTGCAACGTCGCGATGGCCGCTGCGTTGTTGCCGGCGGCCAGCTGACGCTTCGCCTGCTGACGCAGCGTATCGGCACCGTTTGCCTGCGGCGTCACGCTCTGACGAACGCTGGCTGGCAGCGAGCCCAGCAGGGTATTGGCTTCAGCACTGCGATTCTGCTGACGCAGCACGTAGAACAGCCCCTCTTTGGCGCTGCGGTTATTGGCATCGCTCTGCAGAACAGATCGGTAGGTCTGCTCCGCCTGATCGAGCTGGTTACTGCGCCGCTGCACGTCAGCGCGGAACAGGCGGGCAGCAATGCCTTTCTCGCCTTCGGCCTGCGCCAGCGGTTCGCTTAATGCCAGCGCCTGTGCACTGTTGCCGCTTTTCAGCGCCTGCTGCGCATTGGCCAGCTGCGCATAAAAACGGGCATCGTCGGCCTGCTGCTGACGGGCCGATCCCTGATCGCCTCCCAGCTGCGCGGCGCGTTGCAGATAGTCTGCGGCTTCCTGATAACGACCGGCGCGCTGAGCGACATAGCCCATACCCGCCAGCGCATCGGCGTCCTGCGGATTGGCGCTCAGCACTTTTTCGAAGCTGGTCTGCGCACCGCCCACATCACCGCTGTTGAGCGCACTGAAACCGGCGCCTTTCTCAGCGCCCCCGACGTTTTTACGGTAATAGTCGATTACAGCGGCATCCTGTGGATGACGCTGTTGCCAGGTCTGATACAACGCGGCATCGGTGGGCTGCGGACCGAGCCACAGCAGCGCCTGCCGCAGCGAGCGGTCGGCCTCCTGATTCCCACTCGCCAGCGCGGACAGCACCTCAATCCCTTCGCGACGGGTCGACTCCTGATACGTCAGCGCTTTACCCAGCGCCAGCTGTGCGCCGGTATCCTGCGGGTGCTGCGCGGCAAACTGCCGCAACGCCTCTACCGCCTGTGGCAGCAGAGTACGGTCACCGGCCATCGTCAGATAATATTCAGCAGCAACGCTGGCTGGCGGCTCATTGCCGCTAAAGGTATTACGCCAGGTCTGCAGAGCGGCAGCAATGTTGCCGCTGCGCGCCTGCTGACGCGCCAGTGACAGCTGCGCCTGCGGAATCGTCTGTAGCTGACGGGCATTGTCCAGCTCGCTCAGGTGCGGATCGTTGGGTGATAGTTTGCTCAGACGCTGGCGATACTGCGCTGCGGCGGCATTATCACCGCCCTGCTGCGCATAAAGCGCCAGTAAATAGAGCGCCTGCGGGTTGTTGGGCTCCACCATCAACACCTTCTGCAGCGAGGATATCGCCAGATCGTCATGCGCTTTCTGATGCCAGTAAGCCGCCTGATCGAACAGCGCCTGCAACGCCGGATTGGCGCTTTCAGCCGCCAGCAGCGACGGTGAAAACGCCAGCAGGCCGCCCAGCAATAACGCATGATGAACACCGGCACTTATCAGATTTTTTTTCATTCTTGTTATCCTTACTTCTTGCCGGAATGACTATCCTGCTTCGGATTCAGACGCCGCCACGCATGACGCTTCAGCATCACCCAGACCGCACTGCCCACCAGCGCAGAAAGCAGCAACGCCGCCAGCGCAAGGAATACCGAATGCTGATTGGCGTACCACACCACCATCATGTACCAGGGCATTTCCCCGACCGGGAACTGCGCGCCAACACGGAAACTGCGAATGCCATTTTCATCGGTGATGATTGCGGTATCGCCACGAATCGCGGCATTGATACGTGCCGAACTGAGATCGTTGTGGAGCCGCAACAGCTGATCGTCACTGGTCGCCACCGTGACCACCACCAGCCGATCGCGATTCCACGGCGAGCGATAGCTCAGGAAGCCGCGCCACGCTTCGTTAGAAGAGAAGTACCGATCGGCATCCAGCTGTTGACGACTCCAGTCACCGCTCAGCCAGCCGCGCAGTTTCTCCAGCGTATCGGACTCTTTCACACCGAAGGTGCTGCTGCTGGCGTCATAAGGTGAAGAGGCCAGTAACGCCCGATTGAAATCGCTGTTGCCGGTGGTGCTGACCGCCAGCAGATCGTTCTGCTGCAGCCGTGCCAGATTAGTGCCGCCCTGCGGCAGACCAAACAGCACCTGATTCTGCGTCAGAGCTACACCGGTAGCGTTACCGGCACGCGCCGCCAGATCCAGCAGCGTCGACAGTTCGGCATTGCTGGGTTTTTCCGGCAGCAGCAGCGTAGTCTGGCCAAAATCCGCCAGGCGAGAGAACGGGAACGAGGCACCGACAAAATAAGAGAGGTTCGGCAGCATGCTGAAGTGGCGGGTGTGGCTGAGATCGATCCACGAATCCTCTTCAATCCGGCTCTTGATGTTGTTATTCAGCAGCACGCCACAGGGCGCATCCGCCCGCGGTTTGATGTTGAAGTAGAGCGCCAGCTGGTTATCGCCATAAATCAGATAGGGTTCGAGGTTGAGCTGATATTGTTCCTGTCGCGCATCGCCCCCTAAACGGTGCCAGACATTTTCCAGCAGTCCGACCTTATTCACGGTCAGGTTGCGCAGGAAGGTCCCGTTCAGCATCACGTTAAGAAACGAATTCTCTTCATCGATCCAGCTTTCAGACGGGAAGCGATAGTGCAGATTGACCGGCACGGTATCGCCATCCCACAGGAACAGATCGGGCGCGGCACGGAAGTTAACGCGCAGCGCATCGTGCCAGATACCGCTGCTGGTCAGGCTCTGGTCTTTACGCAGCAGCTCACTGAGACGCACCGGGCGATCGGTATTGATCCAGCGCGGCGCATCATAGGGTTTGCGATTGCCGAGCGTTTGCGGTTTTACCAGCAGCTGGCTGTCGTCAGTGGTCAGCGGCTGCGTGGTCAGACGGTTTGCCGCCTGACGCAGCTCGGCATCGTCATTACCGCTCACCAGCAGCAATTTATACACCGGGTTATTCGGGTTATCGACTACCTGCAGCATCGGCCCGTTGCTGGCTGGAAAGGTCAGCGTACCGATGCGATCGCCGGGGTGACCAAACAGAATGCCGTTGTGCTCCGGCAATTCACCCCGCATCACCGGGAAGCGAATACCGCGATAATCGCTCTGAATGCCGAGCCAGGACGCCACCAGCGTCGCCGCGCTCACGGCATCCGGTGCGACATTACTGGCGAATCCGAAGGTGACAGTGGCGGCGGTCATACGTTGTGGATCGAGGAACGGCCGCGGGAAGTTGCGCAGGCTGGTGCCGATGTTCAGCTGCTGGCCCTCAAGGCTCAGCGTGGTTGTCGGCATGATGGTGACCTGATACTGCTCGGCGCTTGCACGCTCGCACAGTAACTTGTCGGCATCATTAATTTTGAAGCTGAGGTTATTGCTGGAGACCACCATCGCCGCCGGAATATCCAGCTGATAATCGCTGGTATCACTGTCGCTGGCGCCGAGCGGCAGCGTGCCGAGCGGCTGGCCGTTCAGCATCAGCTGCAGCGAAGTGTTGCGCGCCGCCAGCGCCTGCGAGACGCGCAGCGTCAGGTTGAGACGCGCATTAGTCACCACCTCATCCGAGGGCAGCGTAAAAGTAATGCCAGACTGCAACTGGCCGCCGGTCAGCGTGATGCCGCGCGCCTGGCCCATCTGCGCCACAGAAATAGTGCTGCTGATCGGCTGGTTAATGGCGGCGCTGATGACCGGCTGTGGTTCCACTACCGGGGGGGCGGCCACCGGCGTTACGGCCTGACCTGGCGCGTAGGGCAGCGCACTGGCGGCCGCTTCCAGCGCCGGATCGCCATTGTTCAGCCCTTGCGGCAGTGGCACGGTGGAGAGCGCACCGCTGTCCTGCGTCACCGCGTCCCCAGTCGGCGCGGACGCGGCAGAGGTAGCCGCCGGCGCACTCTGTGCCGGTGCTGACTCAGGCTGGACGCCCGATGACGCCTCGCCAGCCGCAGGCTGGGCTGATGGCGTCGCTTGCGCAGTGGGCTGCACGGTCGGTGCCGCGCTGTTGACCGGCGCGGGGTTGCTGGTGTCATCAGCAGATGGCGTTTCGGCCCAGGCTGGCGTCAGCCACAGCGCCGCGGTCAGTGAACTGACCAGCAGCGTTTGGGTCAGGGTTTTCATACTGCGCCATCCTCTTTCGCCGCCGCGGCAACCGGGTCGACATTTTTACGTTTATCGTGGCGTCCTTTCCAGGTCAGCCAGAACAGCTCAAAGACGGTACGGATAATGGTTCCCAGCGAGATCAGCGGGTTATCCTGCTTATACTCCGGCTGAATCCAGGCATCGGCGCGTGCCAGCACCACCCGCACCAGCTCACGGCGGCGCGCCAGAGGCATCGCCTCAAAACGCAGACGGATGGTTTCCGCATCGCCAGAAATCTTACTGACCGGAATGGTGATCGCGCCCGATTTAAGCAGCAGATCGATCTCTTCAATCTCATCGAATTCATGACGGTTATCTGGCGCATCCAGCTGCGCGCCGCCCATAGAGAGATCGCTGGTCAGGGTGCGTGACGAGATACCGCTGGCGTAGTGAATGATCGCCGGAATCTGCACCTCAATACGGATGGTTTTACGCACCTGTTTGGTTTCGCGCGCCACGGCAATCGCCGCCATCAGAATGATCAGGCTGAAGATGGCCCAGCCGACGTTCAGCGCAATAACGTAAGGATCGACGCCAAAGTAATCGTGCATCACCGCTCGCACCACGCCCGCCACAATGCCGATACCCAGCAGCAGCGCCACAATGACGTGCGGACGCACGATATGGAAATCGAAGAAGCCCTGATCCAGCACCCCGCCTTTATCGGTCACGTTGAATTTGCCGTGCTTCGGCGACAGCAGCGTCAGGATGGTCGGGATCACCAGGTGGAAACACATCACCGTCTCATAAATCTCACCCCAGAAGGTGTAGCGGAAACGGCCATTCATCCGCGAGTTGACGTACAGCGACATCACCAGATGCGGCAGCACGTACGCAAAGATCAGCGACGCGGAGGAGTGAATAATATTCAGATTAAACAGCAGGTAAGCCAGCGGCGCGGTGAGAAAGGCTACGCGCGGCAGACCAAACTGGAAGTGCAGCATGGCGTTGAGATAACACAGGCGCTGCTGCCACTTCAGGCCGCGACCCAACAGCGGATTATCCACCCGGAAAATCTGCGTCATACCGCGCGCCCAGCGGGTACGCTGAATGATGTGCAGACCGAGACGCTCGGTCGCCAGACCGGCCGCCAGCGGAATGGACAGAAACGCCGATCCCCAGCCAAGGCGCTGCATTTTCAGCGCGGTATGCGCATCTTCGGTCACGGTTTCTACCGCAAAACCGCCAATCTGCTCCAGCGCTGAACGGCGGATCACCGCACAGGAGCCGCAGAAGAAAGTGGCATTCCAGTTGTCATTGCCCTGCTGTACCGGGCCGTAAAACAGTGAACCTTCATTGGGAATGCTGCGCGCGGCGCGCAGGTTACGCTCAAACGGATCGGGTGAGTAGAAGTAGTGTGGCGTTTGCAGCAGCGCCAGCTTCGGATCTTTCAGGAACGGGCCTACCGTCGCCTGCAGGAAGGTACGCGTCGCGACGTGGTCGCAGTCAAAAATGCAAATCAGCTCACCTTTGGTGATCTTCATTGCATGATTGAGGTTGCCGGCTTTCGCGTGATTGTTATCGTCACGGGTGATGTAGCCTACGCCCACATCGGCGGCGAAGCGGGCGAACTCACTGCGCTTGCCGTCATCCAGCAAATAGACTTTCAGTTTGTCACGCGGATAGTCGATACACTGCGCAGCCAGCACGGTATCGCGCACCACATCGAGGCTCTCATTATAAGAAGGCACGTAAATATCAACCGTCGGCCACAGATCGGTATCATCCGGTAACGGTTCGATGGTGCGCTTTAATGGCCAGGTGGTTTGCAGAAAGCCGAGAATTAAGATCAGCCAGACATAAAGTTCAGCCAGATATAAGCCAATCCCTAAAATCGCTTCGACTTCGGAATTAAAATGCAGGGTTTCTGTCGTGCGCCACCAGATATAACGGGTGGACATCAACGCCGACAGAATCACCATCATCACGGTTATTTTGCGGCTTTTGCTGAAACCCAATAAAAAACATCAAACCGATGCTGATCAGGCCAAAAATATACTGTTTCTGGCTGTCCATTGGCGTAATGATGATCACCGCGGCAACGGGCGCAAGCACCAGCAGCAGCAGGTAAAACCCGATTTTACTCATGATTCACCCTGAGAAGAGCTGTGTAAATTCAATCACCTGTTCACATCAGGTGATTAATATTGGTTAGTACGGATGGGAGCCTGAACTTCGCCGTTGCCGACGGTGATATTCAGAATGCTGCTGACACGTTTGGCAATCAGTTCAATATCAAAGGCCGCCGCAGACGCGGGACTAAAATCATACACAGACTGCTGGGAAGCATTTGCTTCACCCACACTTTCGTCGCGGTGAACCACGCCGAGTAAATTATCGCCCAGCCGCTGTTGCATAAATGCCGTCACGTCACGGTTAATATTGCGGCGGTTGTCGCACTGGTTCAGGACGAAATAGTGACCCTGTTTATTGTTGAGAGGTTTACCGGTCATCCGGTTCTCCTCAATCTGCGGTAATAAAGAGACCGAGGCGGTATCCGCTAACATCACCACTAAATGCATATCGGCCAGCGCCGTCATTGCTTTAAGGGCCGGACCCGGACCCGGCGGAAAATCAGCCACAATGACCAGGCCGGGATAATTAAGCACCGTGTCGAGTCCGCGCTGAATAAAGTGCGGATCTTTCATCAGCTGTTCTTCAAAGCGCTCACGCTGGGGCTCGGTCACGTCGCCATAGGGCAGCACGAAGATATTGCCGCCGGTGGTCAGAATCGACTGACTCCAGTCCGCCTGCTCTTCCGAACGGGCCACAAATCCGCGCCCGTCATGAAGCGGAACGCCAAAATGCAGACGCAGAGCATTCTGCACATCAAAATCAATTGCCAGAACTTTGCTACCGGAACGCGCCAGACTCCAGGCCAGGTTCGCCGCCAACGTGGTTTTCCCTACTCCCCCTTTCGGCGAGCACACACAAACTAACGGCATAGCGCAATCTTCTCCAGTAACGGTTTCAATAAGGTCTCTTTTGGCAGGTTAACCGGTTCGCTGTCGCGTGAGCGGAACAATGCACCAAAACGTCCCGGTTCGGCGCGGTTCGCCGACGCAGGCGGGGTGAGGTCCGTCGGTGGGTTTGCCACCGCAGCGGGCTGAACAGCAGCAGGACGCTGCGTTGCCACCGGCTCTGCCGGTTTTAGCGAAGGCGGCGGGAACAGCGATGAAGATCCAGCTTCAGCGGTCAGTTTCGCTGCGGCAGCACTGCCCGCCAGACTGTCCAGTATCGAGCCGCGAGCTGCCGCTGCCGGTTGTGCACTGAGCGTCGGCTGGCGCGGCTGAGAGGCCGGAGCCGGCGCGTTGAATTCATCGCCGCGCAGCGGCTGAGGTTGGGGCAAATCGATACGCTGACCGCCGCCAAGGGCATTCTGCTGGGCATCGCTCGCCAGCTGACGAATCAATGACCATTTACTGTGTTCCGCCGCTTCCTGCGTCTGGCCAGACATATCTTTAAAGGCGATGTCGAGCGTTTGCGTCTTCTCTTTAAAACGCTGCAAATCGTCGTAATTCTTCATTGACTATGGCCTGCAACAAGGGGGGAATTTTCCTGGAATATAGCACATCCGCTTAAACTCAGTGAGAAAAATCTGATTACAAAAACAGCGAATTCAATAAAATAGTTTAATCAGAAAGATTCGATAAGCGCCGAAAAAGGGTGACAGCGACTGCTTTTTCCCTGAAATTAATAAGTAGTTGTTAAGTTAAATTGATTAGCAGGGTTTCAACATTCAGCGACTGAGGTGTACTCATGGAACGGCTGGCCCAGCCAGCCGGGATAAGATGAGATTAATCCCTGGCACTGACTAAATTTGCCCGATGGCTTTGCGCGCATCTGCCTGGATTTAATCCCCGGCAGAGATTGAGGATATTTACCGGTTTTTTGCTGCAAATATCCGCGGCTGAACCCATTGATTAATCAGGATAATGAAAAAAGACAGCAGAGGAGGGTAAGCGACACCCGGATGTGGGCTGAGCGGGACGCGTCAGTAAAAAAGGCCCCCGCAGGAGCCTTCTTATCTTTAACCGACTTTTTCTGCCGCGCCGACCGGCTGATTTTCATCCTGGTCGACGGCGAAGCAGGCGATCTGCTGACCACCGTAGCTTTTCAGCTTCGGTTGCAGCTGAACGCAGGTGCCAAAGCGCCGACGGCAGCGTGCGTTGAAGGCGCAACCCGGTGGCGGACTGAGCGGACTCGGCAGCTCGCCGGTCAGCTTAATCCGCTCACGGCGGTCGTCCGGATTCAGACGCGGCGTGGCCGACAGCAGAGCCTGGGTATACGGATGGCGCGGATTAGCAAAAATCGCCTCTTTGCTGCCCTTCTCAACGCAGCGTCCGAGGTACATCACCATCACTTCATCCGCAATGTGCTCTACCACCGACAAATCGTGCGAGATAAAGACGTAGGAAAGTCCCATATCCTGCTGCAGATCCATCATCAGGTTCAGCACCTGGGCGCGCACCGAGACGTCGAGCGCCGAAACCGGCTCATCGGCAATCAGCACGTCCGGCTCGAGCATCAGGCCGCGGGCAATCGCAATACGCTGGCGCTGTCCCCCGGAGAACATGTGGGGATAGCGGTCGTAATGCTCGGTCTTCAGGCCCACTTTGGCCATCATCTCCAGCGTTTTCTCGCGGCGCTCGGCTTTGGTCAGCGTGGTATTGATGACCAGCGGCTCTTCCAGAATCTGACTCACTTTCTTACGCGGATTCAGAGAGCCGTAGGGGTTCTGAAAGACGATCTGGATTTTCTGACGACGCAGTTTCTGCGCCTGCGGATCGTGCTTCAGCAGATCCTGTCCATGCCAGTAAAGCTGGCCTTCGGTCGGGGTTTCAATCATCGTCAGCAGGCGGCCAAGGGTGGATTTTCCACATCCTGACTCGCCGACTACCGCCAGCGTTTTGCCGCGCTCCAGATTAAACGACACGCCATCCAGCGCTTTCACCAGACGTTCCTGACCAAACAACCCTTTCTTCACCGGGTAGTGCTTTTTCAGATCGATCGCCTGTAACAAATACTCATGCTTGGTTGTTTCATGACTCATAAGTCGGTCTCCCGGCATCGTCCAGCGGATAGTGACACTTGGACTGGCGGCCTGGAATGGTGCGCAGTTCCGGTTCTTCCTTACGACAATGGTCAGTGGCATAAGGACAGCGTGGGTTGAGCAGGCAGCCAACCGGGCGATCGTATTTGCCCGGTACCACGCCCGGCAGCGAGGCCAGACGGGCTTTATCGGCAGCGAACTCCGGCAGGGCACGCAGCAGCGCCTGGGTGTAAGGATGACGCGGTGCCTTAAAGATATCGGTCGCTTTGCCGCTCTCCACCACCTGACCGGCATACATCACAATAATGTGGTGCGCCGCTTCGGCCACCAGCGCCAGATCGTGGGTAATCAGGATCAGCGCCATGTTCTCCTGCTGCTGTAACTCCAGCAGCAGTTCGATGATCTGCGCCTGGATAGTCACGTCGAGCGCGGTGGTTGGCTCATCGGCAATCAGCAGCTTCGGACGGCAGGCTATCGCCATGGCGATCATGACACGCTGGCTCATCCCGCCCGACAGCTGGTGCGGATAAACATCCAGTCGCGACGCCGGATCGGGAATGCCCACCTGATTCAGCAGGTCGATTGCCCGCTGACGCCGGGTACGTTTGTTGCCGCCCTGATGCACTTTGATCGCTTCCATGATCTGGAAACCCACGGTGTAACAAGGGTTGAGGCTGGTCATCGGGTCCTGGAAAATCATCGCCACTTCCGCGCCCACCAGCTGGCGGCGCTCTCTTTCGGAGATGCGTTTCAGGTCGCGCTGGTTAAACTCCAGCTTTTCCGCCATCACTTTGCCAGGGAAATCGATCAGCCCCATGATCGCCAGCGAGCTGACCGACTTACCGGAGCCTGACTCGCCGACAATGCCGACTACCTGGCCCTGCTCCACCTGATAACTGATGCGGTCAACCGCCCGGAACGGTGCCTTTTCGTCGCCGAAATGCACCGACAGTTTGTCTACATTTAATAACGCCATCTCGGTGCCTCTTTACTGCTTGAGTTTCGGGTCGAGTGCATCACGCAAACCATCGCCCATCAGGTTAAATGCCAGCACGGTAAGCAGAATGACTAATCCAGGGAACGTCACCACCCACCAGGCACTTTGCGCATACTGCAATACGTCGGAGAGCATGGTGCCCCACTCCGGCGTTGGCGGTTGCGCACCCATACCGAGAAAGCCCAACGCCGCCATATCGAGAATGGCGTTGGAGAAACCTAACGACGCCTGCACGATCAACGGTGCAAGACAGTTAGGCAGAATATTAACGAACATCTGACGCAGCATACCGGCCCCGGCGACGCTGGAGGCGGTCACGTAGTCGCGGTTCACCTCCACCAGTACCGCGGCACGGGTCAGACGAATGTAGTGCGGCAGCGCGACAAACGTCAGGGCGATAGAGGCGTTAACGATTGAGGGACCGAAAATAGCCACCAGCACCAGCGCCAGCAGCAGGCTCGGCAGCGCCAGCATGATATCGACCAGGCGCATAATGGTGGCATCCACCACGCCGCCGAGGTAACCGGCCAGCAGACCGAAGATCACCCCGAAAATCAGCGACAGCACTACCACCAGGCAGCCGACCAGCAGCGACAGACGCGCGCCGTACATCAGACGCGACAGCACATCACGGCCAACATCATCGGTACCGAGGATGTAGCTCCAGTTTCCGCCTTCCTGCCAGACCGGCGGATGCAGCAGCGCATCACGGAACTGTTCCGCCGGCGCATGGGGCGCCAGCAGATCGGCGAACACCGCCACCAGCAACATAATGATGATGTACGCCAGGCCCACCACGGCGCCTTTGTTGCGTTTAAAATAGTGCCAGAATTCCTGAAACGGGGTCATCGGCTTGGGTGCAGCGGTTACGCTGGCGGGATCAACAACAGACATGATGCCCCCTTATTTCTTATGACGTATGCGCGGGTTAACCACGCCATACAGCAGATCAACCAGCAGGTTGACCAGGATAATCAGTACCGCCGTCAGCAGCACACCGCCCTGCACTACCGGATAATCGCGACGTTGCAGCGCTTCGATCAGCCAGCGGCCCAGACCCGGCCACGAGAAGATGGTTTCGGTCAGGATCGCGCCGGCCAGTAAGGTTCCGACCTGCAGACCGATGACGGTCACCACCGGCAGCATGGCGTTACGCAGCGCATGCACCACGATAACCCGCATCCGCGTCAGTCCTTTAGCGCGCGCCGTACGGATGTAATCTTCACCCAGTACTTCCAGCATCGCCGAGCGCGTCATACGTACAATCACCGCTAGCGGAATGGTGCCGAGCACGATAGCGGGCAAAATCATGTGCATCACCGCATCGTGGAAATCACCCGCCTCACCCCAGAAAAAGGTGTCGATCAGCATGAAGCCGGTCAGTGGCATGGTGTCATCGAGGAATACGGTGTCGCCGACGCGGCCGGAAACCGGCGTCAGATTGAACTGTACCGAAACCAGCATGATCAGCATGATGCCCCACCAGAAGATCGGCATCGAGTAGCCGGTCAGGGAGATGCCGACCGCGGTGTGATCGAAGATCGAGCCACGTTTAACCGCCGCCATCACCCCAACCGGGATGCCGATCGCGACCGCAAACAGCATCGCGCAGACGCCCAGTTCCAGCGTGGCTTTAAAGCGCGGCACAAATTCATCCCATACCGGGATGCGGCTCTTGAGTGAAATGCCCAGATCGCCATGTAATACGCCGTTAATGTAGTTCAGGTACTGTTTCCACAGCGGCTGATCCAGGCCTAACAGCGCCATTAACTGCGCGTGGCGTTCAGGGGAAATACCGCGTTCGCCCGCCATGATCAGCACCGGATCGCCGGGGATCATGTGAACAAATGCGAAAGTGAGTAATGTAATACCGATAAACGTTGGGATGACAAGGCCCAAACGTCGGAGTATGAACTGCAGCATAATCCGGGTTCTCTCTTGTCCGCGCGACCGTCGCCGCGAGGGTAGTTATTGCTTACATCTGACGATCGGGTAGGCCCGACCGCGACGCAGCCAGGCTGCGCCTCTACCGTTTCCAGTAAAACAGGGAGATAAAGCCGGAGCGACGGGTGGCCGCCCCGGAAAAGGCAACAATTATTCCTGAATGTCTACCTGGGCAAAGTAGTGTCCGCCAAGCGGATCGACTTTGTAGCCGGAGACTTTCTTGCTGACCGGTTCGTAGACCGTTGAGTGCGCGATCATCAGCGCCGGTGCCTGGTCATGCATCACAACCTGTGCCTGCTTGTAGTACTCGATGCGCTTGGCCTGATCGGCGGTGGCGCGTGCTGGCTGAATCTGATCCTCAAAGGATTTATCGCACCAGCGCGAGTAGTTAGAGCCATCTTTGGCCGCTGAACAGCTGAACAGGGTGGCGAGGAAGTTATCCGGATCCCCATTATCACCGGTCCAGCCCATCATTACGGTCTGATGTTCGCCGGCTTTGGCACGCTTCAGATATTCGCCCCACTCATAGGTCACAATCTTGGCTTTCACGCCAATCTTCGCCCAGTCGGACTGAATCATCTCCGCCATACGGCGCGCGTTCGGGTTGTAAGGACGCTGTACCGGCATCGCCCACAGGTCGATGGAGAAGCCGTCAGCCATACCTGCTTCTTTCAGCAGCGCTTTGGCTTTTTCAGGATCGTAGGCGTAGTCCTTCACGGCGTCGTTGTAGCCCCACATGGTCGGTGGGATCAGGTTTTTAGCCGTCTGGCCTGCACCCTGATAAACGGCATCAATGATCGCCTGCTTGTTCACCGCCATGGTCAGGGCCTGACGTACTTTCAGGTTATCCAGCGGTTTTTTCTCAACGTTGTACGACAGATAGCCGACGTTCAGGCCAGCCTGCTCATACAGGTTGATGTTTTTGTCCTGCTTCATGCGCGCAATGTCAGCCGGGTTTGGATACGGCATTACCTGACATTCGCCCTTCTGCAGTTTGGCGTAACGCACGGAAGCATCCGGCGTAATGGAGAAGACTAACCGATCGATTTTCGGTTTAGTGCCCCAGTAGTCCGGGTTGGCTTTATACAGAATGCGCGAATCTTTCTGGTACTGCAGCAGCTGGAACGGGCCGGTACCGACCGGATTCAGGTCGACCTTTTGCGGTGAGCCGGCTTTCAGCATGTTGTCCGCGTACTCTTTCGACAGAATAGAGGCGAAGTCCATGCCGAGATCCGCCAGGAACGGCGCTTCAGGACGGGTCAGCACAAAGCGCACGGTATGATCGTCCACTTTTTCAATTTTGCTGATCAGCTTCGGCATATCCATGCCTTCGAAATATTCGTAGCTGCCGCCGGAGACGCCATGGTAGGCGTTGTTTTTATCCAGCTGGCGTTCAAAGGTGAACACCACATCATCCGCGTTAAATTCACGCGTCGGTTTGAAATCTTTGGTGGTCTGCCACTTCACGCCTTTGCGCAGGTGGAAGGTGTAGGTTTTGCCGTCTTCGCTGACATCCCACTTCTCGGCCAGTGCTGCGTGTAATTCAGTGGTGCCGATGGTGAACTCAACCAGACGGTTATAAATCTGGCGTGAGCTGGCGTCATAAGTGGTACCCGAGGTGAACAGCTGCGGGTTAAAGCCTTCCGGAGAACCTTCTGAACAGTAAACCAGGGTTTTTGCCTGAACACCGGCGGCGACAGTCATAGCAATCAGGCTCAGACCGACCTTCAGCATCCCGGATTTAGCCAGGGAGTTGATCATGCTTTTGCTCCATTGTGATGTGATGTTGTGTGCATTGCCCGACCTCTGGTTTTTTTATGCGGTTCAGGCGTACCACCGAACGGGTGGCTAAAGCGCGTCAGGTTTTTTATGTTTTTCCTGATGCCGTGGAAGCGGTCAGAAAATTCCGTAACTGCGCTTTATTGACGCATCAATTTGTCAACAGTTGCAAAGAACGTCAATACAACGGTTAGTTATTTACACAGAGTGTGAGGGATAGCAAGCAACGGTAAAAAAAACCCTTTTCGGCTAAAAGCCATACAAAGCACAGTGCCGCTGGCGTAACGTCCGGACTTTCTGCTGGATAGCCAGTTTGTCGCTAGTGATTCTCACCGCTAAAAAACTTAAAACTTTTACCGGCAAATGTTGAATAACTGAACGATTCACCGTGCGTTATGACGTTCAGCCAGCGGAATATGCTGGTATTGAGGCATAAGAAATCAGCAACTTGCCGCTTTCGGTCATAAGAAGAACGTGTCACGAATTATCCCTGCGTCGCAGATGTGCCAAGGGCTGCCGATGGGAAAAGCGGATTAATCCCGGCTGAAAATCAGATTGCGTTACGGATGCCTGTTATTGGAACTTTCTGGAAGATCGACAAACAGAACAGTCAGCAATGGGAAGCGGGAATAGCGTAAAGGAGAAGAAAGGCCCAGTTCACTGTAAGCCTATGCCTGCAGAGTAAACATGCTCAGATTCACCCTGATTGGGGTTTGTCAGCAGGCTGAAGCGAAGGGAGCATATGCCTGTAGCAAAGCATAGCGGGCCAGGGATGGTCCGCGCTGAGCCTGCCAGGGATGGCGTCTTTTTGCGTCTTTGCGGAAGGCGTATGCTCCCTGAAGCCTTACTGGCGTTGAAACCGGGACTGCTCAAGGAACACGGTCAGATCGGAAAGACGCTAAAGCCAACCCCTGGCCGCCTGCTACTGCTTCGGACGTAAAGCGAAGGGAGCATACGCCTGTAGCAAAGCATAGCGGGCCAGGGATGGCGTCTTTTTGCGTCTTTGCGGAAGGCGTATGCTCCCTGAAGCCTGCCTGGCGTTGAAACCGGGACTGCTCAGGGAACACGGTCAGATCGGAAAGACGCTAAAGCCAATCCCTGGCCGCTCGGCCCGCGCCGTCCATGGCGCGGGACGCTTTCCTCTTCTGCCCGTGTTCCCGGCGCCTTGAGCTTATTCGTTGCGGCCAGATTCACTCTGACTGGGCCAATCAGCAGGCTCAAACCTCCTTCGGAGGTCCTCATCCTCTTTTGCTACAGACGAAAAAAAACCTGTCTTTTCAGACAGGTTTCTTAAATATGGTCGGCGAGAGAGGATTACCTGGCTCTGCGAGCCTGCCCTGCGGGCCGTTGCTGAAGCAACGTTGTCTCGCTGCGCTCGGCTCAAACCTCCTTCGGAGGTCCTCATCCTCTTTTGCTACAGACGAAAAAAAACCTGTCTTTTCAGACAGGTTTCTTAAATATGGTCGGCGAGAGAGGATTCGAACCTCCGACCCACTGGTCCCAAACCAGTTGCGCTACCAAGCTGCGCTACTCGCCGATGGGGGCGCATGTTACTGCGACCCCCGATCAGCGTCAACCGCTTTTTGCGCTTTTGCCGCCAATCGCCTGGAAAGCGCGCGGTTGCTGATCATCCCGCACCCGATTCACCGATTCGGCGTTGTTATTACAGCGGTTTCGCCGGGCTGGTCGCCGGAGCCTGACACCAGTTGTTGGCCGGATTAATCCCGCCATCTGGCGAGGTGTAACCCAGGCAACCAAGAATGGTATCAAACAATTCTACGTGGCGATGGGTTTTGCCGACGCGCTGCTGCGCCTGTAAGCGCTCAAAGTTGCTGCGGTTCTGGCTGTCGGCCAGATACTTATCTGACGCCCACACCATCATCGGAACGCGGAACTGCTCCGGCGGTGCCATCTCACGTGGGGTGCCGTGCAGGTGCATATTTTCGCTGATCGACTCACCGTGGTCAGCGGCATAGAAGACAATCGCCTTCTTATCACGCAGCTGATCCAGCACGCTGTCGAGCATGCTATCGACATACAGCACCGAGTTGTCATAGGCATTAATCAACTGTGCTTTGCTACAGGTTTCATCCACCCCCATACATTCCGGCTGGTACTTCGCGAAACTGCGCGGATAACGTTGAGAATAGAGATAGTGCGAACCCTTGGTGTGCAGCACGACCAGATGCTTGCCTTTCGGGAAGCGATCCAGCGACGCCTTCATCTCAGGCACCAGCAGCATGTCATCGACCGCTTTACCCTGGTTACGCTTCTCTGAACCAATCTGCTCACGGAAAGCAAAGTTATTGGCGTTGATGTTGTCGTAGAACCAGACCTCACTCTGCATCGCAAACAGCTCAGAGGTAAAGCCCAGCTCTTTCATCACCGCAAACACGTTTTGCTCTTTCAGCGTACGGCCAGGGTTATCCATGGTGCCGCCTTCGCGCACGAACATGCAGCGCAGCGACAGCTTGGTAGCGGTATCACAGGACTCACCGCGGAACGCGACCAGGTTTTTCTCTTTCGAGAGCTTCGGCGTGGTATCACGATCGTAGCCGAGCATGCCCATGTGATCCCAGCGGGTGGTTTCCCCAATCACGAACACCACATAGGTGTCGTCCAGCCCGGCAGGTGCGACGTAGGTAAACTTCTTCGCCGGATCGAGCAGTTCCTCGCTATTCAGCGACTCATCTATGCGGGTCCAGGCAAACAGCCCCACCGCCGCCAGCCAGTTCGAAGGTAGATAAGAGTGCGCCACCACACCGCCGTAGCTCGGCAGATCGATGTTGGTGATCTCTTCATTATTCTTCTGCAGCTTGTCGAAAAACCGAATTGGCAGCCAGACCAGCGCCACACAGATCAGCATAATCAGAGTGGGTTTCAGGCGTTGTCCTGGCGTACGCAGCTGTTCATTCAGCGTCATACTCAGTTTATTACGCCAGATCATTAACAGCGGCAGCGCGCTGATCAGCACCATCCACAGGATGAAATGGTAGCCAATCACCTCTTTGGAGAGATCGGTATCGGTGGTCATCACCGATGCCACAATGCCGTAGCCAATCACGACGTTAAAAAATGCCATGTAATAGGCGGCAGCAACAGAAATCAGCACGATAAGCGTGGCGAGCACGCGATAAAACCACTTTCCACCCAGCGACAGCAGCCGCATCAGGAAGAAAGTCAGCAGCACAATTGCCACCACTTCGGTCACGGCAGTCAGCCAGTTGGTCACCGTCGATTTCGTCAGGAAACCGTCAAAACGGCGATAAAAAATCGGTAAATTCAATAATATACCGAGATAGAGCGCGAGCAGTAGCGACAACTTTTGCTGCGTTAAGGTTTTAATATAATTCATGAAAAATGGAGTTTCCCCGGAATGATGCGCTTTACCAAATCTTTAATGTGACTACCGAAACGCGGCAGAGTTCGCTGAATAAGCGGACCGGACCAGATGAAGGAGAATTCTGAACGGATTTACAGGCTATAACGCGAGGTGGCCCAGTAAAACATGGCGACACCTGATAGACCAGAAAATAATCTTTGTCGAGCCGATTAGCACATTTTTTGTACAAACGGTATTGCCGGTCGGATCCCGACTGAGGCAAACAAGGCAGAAGTGCGGGATAAGGCGTGGCGGGCGGACAGGAGAGAGCGGGCCAGCATAGCTGGCCCGCGATACGCTTAGCGAATGATGTTCAGCGTCACGTCGATATTATTGCGGGTCGCGTTTGAGTAAGGACAAACGATATGTGCGGCATCAACCAGCTTCTGCGCTTCGGCTTCATCCATTTCTGGCAGATGAATGTTCAGGGTAGCTTCGATACCAAAGCCATTCGGGATCGGACCGATACCGACTTCACCTTCAATCCACGCCTCTTTCGGCATCGCGATTTTGTCACGGCCGGCGACGAATTTCATTGCGCCCAGGAAGCAGGCTGAGTAACCCGCAGCGAACAGTTGCTCAGGGTTAGTCACTTCACCACCAGCACCGCCCATCTCTTTTGGTACGCCCAGCTTCACGTCCAGCACACCGTCAGAGGAGGTTGCACGGCCATCACGACCACCGGTTGCTTTGGCTTTTGCACGGTAAACCACTTGTTCTAAAGACATGACATTTCTCCGTTACGCTATTTAATCGCTCACTACTTGTAACGCGGTAATGAGGCGGTGAGGTTCAACGGGCGCGGTACGCCCGTCAGTAAGATTTATCGTGATCGGTTCAGATTATCGCGTAAACCGTCCAGCTGCACTTTCAGCGCCAGCAACGCATCATCGTCACAGGCGGTCGCGCATTTGACCGCTTCCGGAATAGATTCCGCCTTACTGCGCAACGCCCGGCCAGCCTCGGTCAGAGTCACTGCAACCTGGCGCTCATCCTGCCGGGTGCGCTGACGCATAATCAGTCCGGCACTTTCCAGGCGCTTCAGCAGCGGCGTTAGGGTGGCTGAATCCAGGAAAAGCTGCTCGCCAATCTCTGAAACCGTAAGATCGTCCTTTTGCCACAGCACCAGCATCACCAGATATTGCGGGTAGGTAATGTCGAGTTGGGACAGCAACTGACGATAGACCTTATTCATCGCCAGATTAGCGGAATAAAGTGCAAAGCAGAGTTGCTGATCGACCAACAGTGGCATCGTTTTCACTTTTTTGTCATCTTGATCACTGTTCATAGTGGTAAATATAGATAGCGCGCTAGATAATTGCAAGCAAACTTTTTGAACAGGGGAAAACGCATGCAGAATTCACTGGAAGAACACGCGCGACGCTACGCAACGCAGGCCCATGCCGATGCTGGTCAGCGTCGCAAATATACCGATGAACCCTATATTGTTCACCCGGCGGCGGTGGCGGAACTCGTCCGCAGCGTCAGCGATGACGACGCCCTGCTGGCGGCGGCGTGGCTTCATGATACGGTTGAAGATACGCCGACCACGCTGGCCGATATCGACACGCTGTTTGGTGCCCGCGTCGCCAGTCTGGTCGAGATGCTGACCGACAGCGCACCGGCATCCGCAAAGAACCGGGCAGCGCGTAAGCTGGCGCACTTCCGACATACCGCCAGCGCCAGTCCGGAGGCGCAAACCATCAAGCTGGCGGACATCATCGACAATACCCGGGCGATCGTGCGCTTCGATCCCCACTTCGCCCGCATCTATCTGGTGGAAAAACGGGTGCAGATTGATCTGCTGAAGCAGGGTGATGCGCAGCTATGGCAGCAGGCCTCAACCATTATCGAATCAGGCATTGCCCAGCTGGGACAGCCACCCTACAACGTGCCGGACAGCTGGTTTGAGAAGCAGGCGGCCAGATACCGCGAGCCAGGCTAAAAAAAAACCCGCCATGGCGGGTTCCTTTGGATTTTTCTTCATTATTCCAGCAGTTGCCGACCCAGATAGGGATTGGCATGCAACAGCTTCATTAATTTCTGTGCTGTCGCGGAAGGACGGGTACGTCGGGCTTCCCAACTTTTTACTGAAGAAACGCTTACGCCCATCACTTTTGCAAATTCATCAACCTGCATGCCGGTCATTTCGCGCAGACGCTGTGGCTCTGGCACGGCAGGTTGGCGTTGAATAGAGATCTCAGCGGGACGGTTGTCACGTGTCAAAACAATCTGCTCAAGGCTGCTGAGCAATTCAAACATTGGGTCTTTTAATTCCATAGAGAACTCCTTAAAAACTCACTATGAAGCACGTGAAAGTAGAGAGGTACGAGTCTGAAGTCAGACTCTGAAACCGGGCCTGGTCAGGCTGTATCCCGCAAGGGTTTGTTTTTGTTATGAGAGAAACCACTACGGGACACAGCCTGCTGTGCACTGCTTGTAAACATGTCAGGTCAATGCAACAAATGCCGGGAAGCTAAGTATGGATAGAGACCTGACGATTTGCCGCGCAATTTATAATTATTTTTTTATCTTTTCTTAGCCGGAAAAGTTCCAGCGCCACTAAATAGTTGAGGCTACTATCTTTTGTACCTCAGCAAGCGGCAAAAAAATCAAATTATGTTTGGTAGTAATGTGGATGCCGTCATGCTTTCTGTCGGCATATTGTCGATTCTGTGAGGAAATACACTTCCACCTGAACGAGTGCAAAATATACGCCAATGGCTCACTTCTTAAACATTTATATTCACTGTGTTAATCAAATTAAGAATAGTCCTGGGGCGATATGCCGCGCGGCCGCGGCGTGGCTCACATCCGTGGGCTAACAATTCTTTTACTCTGCCGTAACCTTTTCCGCGGCTGGCGCAGCCGTCACCACGCGGGTGCCTTATGCAGGTGCGTGCGAACGATCGCTGCGAGATCGCTGCGCTGTCGTGGTGCGCCGCCGGGCGACAACATCACCGGAGAGATTCTGCGAATGACAGAAGAGTTAATCAAAAGGAACAGTGATGAGTGAAGTTGATTTTAATGTGAGTTATGCCTCCCATCGGGTGCCGATGATGGGGCGCAATGCCGTCGCTACATCACAGCCACTGGCGGCCCAGGCTGGGATTCGAATGCTGCAACAGGGCGGTAATGCGGTGGATGCCGCCATCGCCACGGCTATCGCGCTGACCGTGGTCGAGCCGACCGGCAACGGCATCGGCAGCGACGCCTTCGCCATTGTCTGGGATGGCCAGGAACTGCACGGCCTGAACGCCTCAGGGCGTGCGCCAGCCGCCTGGAACCTGCAACGCTTTGCCGGACATCAGGTGATGCCGGAGATCGGCTGGGAGTCGATCACGGTGCCCGGTGCCGTTTCGGCGTGGGTGGCGCTGGCCCAACGCTTCGGCACGCTGCCGCTCACCACCTTAGCCCAGCCGGCGATTGACTATGCGCGCCACGGTTTTCCGGTTTCGCCGCTGATTGGCCAGCTGTGGCAGCGCGGCTACGACAAGCTGCGGCATCAGCCTGGCTTCAGCGACTGTTTTGCCCCGCAGGGTCGTCCACCACGCATCGGCGAACTGTTCCGTAACCCGGCGCAGGCCAGCACTTTGCAGCAGATTGCCGCGAGCCAGGGGGAAAGCTTTTATCGCGGTGAACTGGCGCAGAAAATGGTGGCCTTTGCCCGCGAGCACGGTGCCGCCCTGACGCTGGACGATCTCAGCAAGCATCGCGCTGACTGGGTGAAATTACTGTCACGTCCGTTTGCCGGCGGATCGGTGCAGGAGCTGCCGCCTAACGGTCAGGGCATCGCCACCTTAATCGCCCTCGGTATCCTCGAAGAGTGGGACATTGGCCGCTATGCGCCCGACTCACCGCAGTGGCTGCATCTGTCAATTGAGGCGATGAAACTGGCGCTGGTCGATCTGACGCGCTACGTCAGTGATGAAGATCACCTTGAGTTCCCGGCGGACCGGCTGCTGAGCACTGACTATATCCGCCAGCGGGCCGGGTTAATCGATCCGGCACAGGCGGGTGATTACGCGTTTGGTGCTCCGCAGCAAAGTGGCACGGTCTATCTCTCCACCGCCGATGCCAGCGGCATGATGGTGTCATTTATTCAGTCTAACTACATGGGTTTTGGATCGGGCGTGGTAGTGCCGGATACCGGTATCAGCCTGCAGAACCGCGGCGCGGGCTTTTCACTCGATCCGCATCATCCCAACGTGGTGGCGGGCGGCAAGCGGCCGTTCCATACCATTATTCCCGCCTTCGCGCTGGATGGTCAGGGTCAGCCACTGATGTCGTTTGGTGTGATGGGCGGCCCGATGCAGGCGCAGGGGCACCTGCAACTGGCGCTGCGGATTATGCTGCATCGGCAAAATCCGCAGGCCGCGATCGATGCGCCGCGCTGGCGAGTGGAACAGGGCCGTGAAGTGGTGTTTGAATCGACTCTCGACCGCAATACCCTCAGCACCCTGCGCCGTATGGGCCACCAGGTGGTGCTGGAAGATCCGCTGAGTAACTATAATTTTGGCGGCGCACAGGCGATTGTCCGCGATCCGCAGGGCTTCTATATTGCCGCCACCGAAAGCCGTAAAGATGGTCAGGCCGTGGTGTTTTAAGGCCGCCTGAGCGCGGCTGCCAAGCGTTATGCTGCCCGTGGTCTGCGGTTGCGGATGACCGGCGGACAGCAGCCGGCATGACCGGCACAGCGTCATCGACCGTGTTGCGCATCCTGCCCGGCAGCAGACAACCGCGATCGGCTGCATATCACTGATGGTTTCGCATTGTGCCACGACGCGGGTTTGTTCTATTCTTTAGGCCATTCTTACCTGGACATCAGCCAGTTTCACCGACAGGAGTTGAACGTATGGCTTTAGGACTCACACGCCTCTGGGCGCGCAGCGCGTTTTTAGTCGCTGGCGCGCTGATCGTGCTGCAACTCACCGCATGCGGTGATAAAGAAGGCGAGCAGCGCAAAGCATTTATCGATTTTCTGCAGAATACCGTAATGCGCAGTGGCGAGCACCTGCCGAGCCTGAGCGAAAACCAAAAACAGAGCTTTGGCAATTTTGCTGGTGATTACGCCATCCTGTATGGCTTCTCGCAGCAGGCGAATAAGGCGGTCGATCAGGGTATGCGTCCGGTGGTCGATGAGCTTTCTGCCATTCGCGTGCCGCAGGATTACCTTAATCGTCGCGACTCGCTGCGCCAGGCAAACAGCGCGCTGGTGATTGTCACTCAACAGATCGAAAGCGCCAAAATGCAGGCGGACAGCAGCAAAGCGGCCCTGAAGCAGTCTGATGATCTGAAAAAAGTTTACGATACCGCCTACAACAAAGTGGTCACCGTGCCGGCGAATCAGCTTATCCCACTGTTGCCACAGCTGCAGGCGCTGAGCCAGGCCGCGGTACAGACCGGTGATTTCCTGCAAACCCAGGGCACCCGCGTCAGTTTTAACGATGGCGGCGTACAGTTCCCGACCCAGGAGCAGGCTTCGCAATATAACGCGCTGATGAGTACCTTATCAGCCAATGCCCAGGCGCTGACCCAGGCACAAAGTGCCGTTCAGGGTGGTTTACAGTAACCTCATTTAGCGGCAGGCGTCGATCGCCTGCCCTTTTCCCACTCCGTTTTGTCTCCCCTCTCCCCCTGCTTTCTGCTGGCCTGACTAAAGTGTGATCGGGCGCATTTTTGACCAAAAATAGTTTGTGATCGAAGTCACAGAGTCATAACAAACTGCCACCTGTAAAATGTGACAATGGTCACAGATAAGCCGGTTTTGCGGTTAAAATTCCGCCACCTTAAGACTCTTCTGAGTTATTTTTGTGATCATAGTCACTAAAAATACCCCCGCCACCACCCGCATTACGTGATCTGAATCACACTTATTTCGGCCGCTACGCAGCGTCATATTCGCGTGGTAGAGTCCGGCTGCATACAGTAATACCACCGGCTGATTGCCGGGGTGGCTAAACAAAAACAAGCGCGCTCTCCTATTGCAGCGCGTCTCAATAAGGGGTGGGTTTATGTCCTCATCAGTGAAGGTCAAAGTACAGAGCTTTGGTCGCTTTCTGAGTAATATGGTGATGCCAAATATCGGGGCGTTTATCGCCTGGGGTATCATCACTGCACTGTTTATTCCAACTGGCTGGATCCCTAACGAAACGTTAGCCAAACTGGTTGGCCCGATGATCACCTATCTGCTGCCGCTGTTGATCGGCTTTACCGGTGGACGTCTGGTCGGCGGCGATCGCGGTGGCGTGGTCGGTGCAATCACCACCATGGGGGTGATTGTTGGTGCCGATATGCCGATGTTCCTCGGCTCAATGATTGCTGGTCCGTTGGGCGGCTGGGCGATCAAGTCGTTTGACCGGGTCGTCGACGGCAAAATCAAAAGCGGCTTCGAGATGCTGGTTAACAACTTCTCTGCCGGCATTATCGGTATGCTGCTGGCGCTGCTGGCGTTCCTGGCTATCGGTCCGCTGGTTGAAGGGTTGTCGCACATCCTCGCGGCGGGCGTGAACCTGATGGTGCAGAACAACCTGCTGCCATTAACCTCCATCTTCGTCGAACCGGCGAAAATCCTGTTTCTGAACAACGCCATTAACCACGGCATCTTCTCGCCGCTCGGTATCCAGCAGGCGAGCGAAGCGGGCAAGTCGATTTTCTTCCTGATTGAAGCCAACCCAGGTCCCGGTATGGGCGTGTTGATGGCGTACATGTTCTTTGGTCGTGGCAGTGCCAAACAGTCTGCGGGCGGTGCGGCTATTATCCACTTCCTCGGCGGCATCCATGAAATCTACTTCCCGTATGTGCTGATGGCGCCGCGTCTGCTGCTGGCGGTGATCCTCGGCGGGATGACGGGCGTCTTCACCCTGACGCTGCTGAATGGCGGCCTGGTCTCCCCTGCTTCGCCAGGTTCTATCCTCGCCGTGTTGGCGATGACGCCAAAAGGCGCTTACTTCGCTAATATCGCGGCGATCATCGCGGCGTTCGCGGTCTCCTTCGTGGTCTCTGCCATCCTGCTGAAAACCAGCAAAGTGAAAGAAGATGACGATATCGAAGCCGCAACAAAACGCATGCAGGATATGAAGGCGCAGTCTAAAGGCCAGACCACGGCGGGCGCACCGGTTGCCAGCGATGCAATGAGCGTTGAGCTGCACCACGTGCGTAAAATCATTGTGGCCTGTGATGCCGGTATGGGTTCCAGCGCCATGGGCGCAGGTGTGCTGCGTAAGAAAGTGCAGGATGCCGGCTTAAGCAACGTGTCGGTAACCAACACGGCGATTAACGCCCTGCCGGGTGATGTCGATCTGGTGATTACCCACCGTGACCTGACCGAACGCGCGATTCGCCAGGCGCCCCATGCTCAGCATATCTCGCTGAACAACTTCCTCGATAGCGCGCTCTACAGCACCCTGACCGACCGTCTGGTGGCGGCTAACCGCAGCGAAGTCCACCGTGAAACGGTGCAGACTGCGCTGTCAGACAGCTACGACGAAGGCAACGCGCACCTGTTCAGACTGGGTGCGGACAACGTGTTCCTCGGCCTGAGCGCCAGCAACAAAGAGCAGGCGATTCGTTTTGCCGGTGAACAGCTGGTGAAAGGCGGCTACGTTGAGCCAGAGTATATTGACGCGATGCTGGCACGTGAAAAACTGACGCCAACCTACCTCGGTGAGTCGATTGCCGTGCCGCACGGAACGGTTGAAGCCAAAGACCGGGTGCTGAAAACCGGCGTGGTGTTCTGCCAGTATCCGGCAGGCGTGCAGTTCGGTGATGATGCGGAAGATGTGGCGCGGCTGGTTATCGGTATTGCTGCCCGCAATAACGAGCACATCCAGGTGATCACCAGCCTGACCAATGCGCTGGATGATGACAGCGTGATTGAAAAGCTGGCCAATACCACCCGGGTGCAGGACGTGCTGGATCTGCTGTCAGGCAAACCGGCCACCGCGTAATTTAAACGGATTATTTTCCCTGGGGCGGTCAGGCCCGTCCCGATTCCTGGGGCGGGCGTGCCCGCCCCTTCGTCATTTGATATGGGTCAAAAATTATGAAAGCGTTACATTTCGGAGCAGGAAACATTGGTCGCGGCTTCATCGGTAAATTACTGGCGGATGCAGGTATCGAACTGGTTTTTGCTGATGTGAATCAGGTGGTGCTGGATGCACTCAACGCGCGTCATGAGTATCCCGTTCATGTGGTTGGCGAACAGGCCAAAGTGGAAAGAGTAAAAGGCGTTAGCGCAGTAAACAGCACCAGCGATGAGATCATCACGCTGGTGTCAGAGGTTGATCTGGTGACCACGGCGGTTGGCCCGCAGATTCTGGAACGCATCGCCACCAGCGTTGCCAACGGTCTGGCCAGACGCAGCGACAACGGTAATCTCCGTCCGTTAAACATTATCGCCTGTGAAAACATGGTGCGCGGCACCAGCCAGCTGAAACAGCATGTGCTGAAAGCACTGCCGCAGCAGTATCACGCCTGGCTGGAACAGCATGTCGGTTTTGTTGATTCTGCGGTCGATCGCATCGTCCCCCCTTCCGAGGCAGGCAGCACCGATCCGCTGGAAGTGACGGTCGAAACCTTCAGCGAATGGATTGTCGATAAAACCCAGTTCAAAGGCGACCTGCCGGCCATTCCAGGCATGGAGCTGACCGATAATCTGATGGCCTTCGTCGAGCGTAAACTGTTCACTCTGAATACCGGTCATGCCATCACCGCTTATCTTGGCCAGCTGGCGGGTCACCAGACCATCCGCGACGCGATCCTTGATGAAAAAGTACGGGCGATTGTTAAAGGCGCGATGGAAGAGAGCGGCGCAGTGCTGATTAAGCGTTACGATTTTGACGCCGATAAGCACGCGGCTTATATCCAGAAAATCCTCGGCCGGTTTGAAAATCCTTACCTGAAAGATGATGTTGAGCGGGTCGGCCGCCAGCCGTTACGTAAACTGAGCGCGGGCGATCGCCTGATCAAGCCGACGCTGGGTACGCTGGAGTATGGCTTGCCGCACGATTGTCTGGTACAGGGTATTGCGGCCGCGATGCACTATCGCAGCGATCAGGACCCACAGGCTCAGGAGCTGGCTGCGCTGCTGGCAGAGAAAGGCCCACAGGCCACGCTGGCTGAGATTTCCGGACTGGACGCCAACAGCGAAGTGGTGGCTTCTGTGGTGAGCGCCTGGCACGCTATGGCATAATGCGCGCGTGTTAGTGACGCAAGCCGGGCGCAGTTCGCCTGCGCCCAACGGCGGTATTGAACCTATGCAGGCAATAATGGAACAGAAGCAAGCTTTTGAAAACCGGGTGCTTGAGCGCCTGAACGCCGGTCGCTCGGTGAGAAGCTTTCTGATCGCCGCCGTTGAGCTATTGGCTGAAGCGGTCAATTTGCTGGTGTTGCAGGTGTTCCGCAAAGACGATTACGCCGTCAAATATGCCGTTGAACCGCTGCTGCTGGGCAATGGTCCGCTGGGTGAACTGTCGGTGCGCCTCAAGCTGATTTACGGACTTGGCGTCATCAGCCGGCACGAATATGAAGATTGTGAACTGCTGCTGGCGCTGCGCGAGGAACTGAATAACGACACCGGCGATTACCGCTTTACCGATGATGAGATTCTCGGGCCGTTTGGCGAGTTACACTGCGTGACCGCCTGGCCACCTGCGCCGGTGTTTCACACGGAGGATGCGGAGCTGCGCAGCATGCAACAGCAGCGCTATCTGCAGATGGTGCGTTCCACCATGGTGCTGTCGCTCACCGAGCTGATCTCCCGCATCAGCCTGAAGCAGGCTTTCAAAAAGTCCGCCAATTAAATCTATCAGGTGCCAGACCGGCACCTGATATCGCTGTAACCTCACCGGGAATATGCGCCCGATTTGGTGTATCCTTTGCCTGTTTTCCTCAACGAGTTGTTGTCATGAAAGAGCAAGAAAAGAACGAAATCAAACGTCTCAGCGATCAGCTGGACGCCCTTAACCGCAAAGAGCCACAGTTACTTGAATCGGGTGATGTTGAGAAACTGGGCGCACTGCTGAAAGAAAAAGAGACGCTGGTCACTGAGATTGAGCGCCTGCGTAATCAGCGCGTCGAGAAGCTGAGTGCCGAAGCGCAGAAGCTGCAAAAGATGGGCTTCAGCCGCGAAATCACTAAGAAAGAGCAGGCGAACCTGGGCGCGCTGAAAAAAAGCGTGCGCGGCCTGGTTGTGGTGCATCCAATGACCGCGCTGGGACGTGAAATGGGTCTGCAAGCGATGACCGGCTTCGCTAAAACGGCCTTCTGATCGGGCGATCAGGCGGCAGCCTGATCGATCCTGTGCTCGCCGGCGGCAGCATCAACCTGCTCCGCCAGCGCATCCAGCAGTTGGTAACGACGGCGATACTCTGCACGCTTCTTGCTGGCAATCTCTTCCAGGGTTTTACGTGGCAGGCTTAACGGCAGCGTAAACATCCCATCCCGGCGTGCCTCTCCGTTCAGCGACAGCCAGAATTCGCTGTAGCTGGCAAAGAATTTATCCCCTTTACTGTGACGATAGCGCAGGCTACGGAAAACATGGGTTTCATCGCCGACCGCCAGGATATTTTCCACCCCACACTGCCGTGCCACAATAAACACCACTTCCATTAACAGACGTTTCGGAAATAGACCGTGTGCCGCTTTGGTCGCCTCGCGAATAACGTCATTGCTGATATGTTTACGCGGCCCCTGCAGTCCGCCAATTAATAAGGTGCGCTTTTTATTCTCGTTAATAATCGAGAAGGAGAGCGAGGCAATAATTTCGCTGTTATAACGCAGCACCAGCGTCACTTCGCCTTCGCGGTCGAAATAACCCGAACTGCAGGAGAGTAAAAACGTCTCGTCATTTTTACCGTTCAGCGACGCCAGTAAATTATCACCGGCGCTTTGCAGCAGTTGGCGTAACGCCGGATTCGGCAGATTATTCATCAGGGTATAGTGATCCAGAATCGCCTGTGCACGCGCCGCAATGCTGATGCCGGCCCGCAGATAAGGCCGGTGCAGCTTGGCGGGCAGCAGCCCCTGGGTACTCATCAGCAGCCCGATTTGCGGTAAATGCGACAGCTGATGTAAATAACGCAACGTTGTCAGTGGCGATATTAAGCTCCTTAACACAAATTTCAGCCGAAAACGCTTGCTCAGCCAGAGCTTATTTGGGATATATTTTCCGCTTATTAACTGAAAAAACAGCGAAGCAGATGAATCAGTGCGGGTCTGGTGAGTAGTTATAATTGACATAGTTAGCGACACACAGTTAGCAGGAATGTCGCTGAGGATAAAACAACCATTATCAACGGCAGGTTAATGTGGCATAAGGTTAAAAAGCGCCCTGCTTTAAACCTGTGGTTTGTTTATTTTTGGTTTAATTAAGCCTGGCCGGAATTAAGGCGAAAAAAAACCGGCGGAGCCTGTCCACCGGTTTATTATCATCACGTTAACGCAAAGATGACTTACTGAGCAGCAGCAAAGCGCGCTGCCGCTTCGTCCCAGTTAACCACGTTCCAGAACGCTTTGATGTAGTCAGGACGCTTGTTCTGATACTTCAGGTAGTAAGCGTGTTCCCATACATCCAGACCGAGGATTGGGTAGCCAGAAACGCCGGCGATCGCTTCGCCCATCAGCGGGTTATCCTGGTTAGCCGTAGAAACGACCGCCAGTTTGTCGCCTTTTTTAACCAGCCACGCCCAGCCAGAACCGAAACGGGTCGCTGCGGCTTTCTCAAACTCTTCCTGGAATTTTTCCACGCTGCCGAAATCTTTTTCGATAGCGGCTTTCAGGTCGCCCTGCAGGGTGGTACCAATTTTCAGGCCTTTCCAGAACAGGCTGTGGTTAGCGTGACCGCCAGCGTTGTTGCGCAGTGGGCCTTTTTTATCTGCTGGCAGCTGATCCAGTTTGGTGATCAGCTCGTCGACCGGCAGATTGGCAAATTCAGTGCCTTCCAGCGCCGCGTTCGCGTTGTTGACATAGGTCTGGTGATGTTTAGTGTGATGGATTTCCATCGTCTGCTTGTCGAAATGCGGTTCCAGTGCGTCGTATGCGTAAGGCAGGGATGGCAGTGAATAACTCATGTTCTTCCTCTCCATTTAGTATTTGAGCAGCACGACGAATTCGGGACGTGCCGCGTAAGCAGTCGAATCATTATAGTTAAATTCATGTAGCGTAAAAGGGTAATCAATGCCCTATTAACCATAAGGATTTGAGCAATCCGGCAAAAGCAACCCGTTGTTTTTACAGACTGCCGCCTGATGTGACGCTTTTCAGACGGCTTTGGCCTTGCTTCTGCGCGACGTGGCGGCAGCCTCAGCGCCGCTCTGCTGGCCTGGACTCAGCGACCCAGTTCGCGCAGCGCGCTGTCGAGCGCGCCGACCAGCCAGTCGATGTCGCCCTGCTGGAACGCCAATGGCGGACGCAGTTTCAGCACATTCCCATAAGGGCCAGCGACCGATGTCAGCACCCGATGCTCACGCAGTTTCTCAATCAGGTCCAGCGCCAGCGCTTTGTCAGGCGTTTTGCTGTCACGATCGGTGACTAGCTCAAAGCCAATAAACAGCCCGGCACCGCGCACATCACCGATGCAGTCGTAGCGATCCATCAGGCTGCGCAGTTCGGCCAGCAGTTTCGCCCCGACTACGCGGCTATGCTCCTGCAAGCCCTCTTCGGTGATCACGTTCAGCACCGCCTGCGCCGCCGCCATTGCCACCGGATTACCGCCAAAAGTATTGAAGTAAGGAATCGAGTCGCTGAAGGCTGCCAGCACCTCACTTTTGGCCAGCAGGCCCGATACCGGAATGCCATTGCCCATCGGTTTACCGGTGGTAATGATATCCGGCACTACATCGTGACGACCAAAGCCCCAGAAGGCATCACCGGTGCGGCCAAAGCCAGGCTGCACTTCATCGGCGATGAAAATGCCGCCATTGGCATGCACCACGTCCACGGCGCGTTTCAGGAAGCCGCGCGGATCCGGCAGCACCCCGTCGGAGGAGAAAATGGAATCCGCCAGAAAACCGGCAAATTTAATGCCGTGCGCAGCCATATCATCAATCTGCTGCTGAATCTGATCGGCAAACCATTCGCCCAGATCGGGCGCATCAACCCGATACGCATCAGGCGGCATCACCAGCCGGGTGGTCGCCGCCAGCGGCTGTCCACTGCCGAGCGCCGGCGAAGCACCGGAGGTCAGCTCACTGGTGCCGTGATACGCCTCTTTACTGACGATAATGCCGCTGCCGCCGCTAAAGGCGCGCGCCACGCGAATCGCCAGATCGTTAGCCTCAGAGCCGGTACACATGTACATGGCGCGATCGATCGCCGCGGGCGTGGTGGCCAGCAACGCTTCGCTGTAATCGAGGATATTTTCATGCAGATAACGGGTGTGGGTGTTCAGCATTTTCATCTGCTGCGTCACCGCCTCAATCACCGCCGGATGGCAATGGCCGATGCTCGCCACGTTGTTATAGACGTCAAGATACTTGTCGCCGGCCGCGTCCCACAGATATTGCCCCTCACCACGCACCAGATGCACCGGCTTGCGATAGAACAGGCGATAGGATTCGCCGAGCACTTTGCTGCGTTTTTCGGTCATTTTACGGGTGTCGCTATCCAGCGCATCCGCATGTTCGGCCCGAAAACTGTTGGTATCCATAATAGTGGAACGCGTGGCCATGATAACTCCCGTTGCGAGGTGAAGTGGTTGAGGCTGATAACCCATCATGCCTGCCTGCGCTAAAAATGCAACCAAATACACAAATACAACCAAATACACATGACGGCATCCGGGCGCTCAGGTAAGCTTAGTCACTGATTCAGCCGACTTTCGCACTGCGCCTATAAGGAACCGACCATGCTGCAGGAAACGCGTCTTCAGCGCATTCGTGCCCTGCTGACCACCTTAAATCAGGTCAGCACCGATCGCATCATCAGGGAACTGGGGGTGTCACGCGAAACCGCGCGCCGCGACATTATTGAGCTGGAAGCACTGGGGCAGGCACGCCGCGTCCACGGTGGTCTGGTAGCCATTGAGACGCCGCCGGAGCCGCCGCTGACGGTACGCCGTGCCGCGCACGCCAGAGAAAAACGCGCCATCGCCCGGGCAGCCGCGCAGTTATTGCAGCCGGGACAGACGCTGTTTATTGATGCAGGCAGCACCACCACCCTGTTAGCCGGGGAGCTGCGCGCACTCTCCGGTCTGACCATCCTCACCAACAGTTTGCAGGCTGCGCTGGCACTCAGCGCCGGCGAGGAGCATGACGTGCTGGGTAACGAGATTATTTTACTGGGCGGAACACTGTCAGCCGGCGCGCAGCAGACGCGCGGCGAAATTACCGTCGGAGAGATCGTCCGTTATCGCGCCGATGTTGCGCTGCTGTCGCCGGTCGGCATTGACGCCAGTCGCGGTGCCACCAGTTTTCATCCGCACGAAGCGGCGATTGCCCGGGCGATGGTGCAGCAGTCCGCCACCACCGTTTTACTGGCAGACCACAGCAAGCTGGGCGTGGTCAGCCGCACGGTGTACGCTGCGCCGCAGGTGATTACCACGCTGATTACCGATGGCGGCGGTGAGATTTCTTCTGCGCTGGCCGCCTTACAGCAGGCGCTGCCGCAGGTAATAGTGGTTTAAATCAGGCGCTGCGGATGGCTGTAAACGGTCGCGCGTCCCGGCTTGCTGAAGCCGACCAGCGTCAGGTTGCATCGCTCAGCAACCTCAACCGCCAGCCGCGTCGCCGCCGAAACCGCAAACAGAATCTCGACGCCGCACATCGCCGATTTCTGCACCATTTCATAGCTGGCGCGACTGGATACCAGTACCGCGCCATCGCCCCAGTCTGACTGGCTGCGGTAGCCCAGCAGCTTATCCAGCGCCACGTGACGGCCGACATCTTCACAGCCGCCCGCCAGCTGGCCATCCGGCTGGATCCACGCAGCGGCGTGGGTACAACCGGTTTTCTGCCCGACCGGCTGGTAATCTTTCAGCTGGCCCAACGCCCGATCCAGCTGTGCGAGAGCAAAGGTCTGGGTAAACGGTAAGGGCGACAGCGGTTTGCCGATCTGATCCAACTGTTCAACGCCACAGACGCCGCAGCCGGTGCGACCGGCCATCGCACGACGCTGCGCTTTCAGCGCCATAAAGCGGCGGCTGGAGAGTTCAATCTGCACTTCAATACCGTTACAACCCGGCACCACATCCATCCCGAAAATATCTTCCGGCGCGTCGATAATCCCCTCCGACAGCGAGAAACCCAGCGCAAACGCCTCCAGGTCTTTTGGCGTCGTCATCATCACCACGTGAGAAATGCCGTTATAGACCAGCGCCACCGGGACCTCTTCCGCCAGCCAGTCAGGCTGCGCCACCGCAAGATCTGCGCGCTGCCACACCTGGGCCTCGCTGATGCCGGGCTGAATTGTTAAATCTTCGTCGGAAGCGTGCGGAATAACGTTCAAAGAGTACGACCTGTTGTTAACAAATAATGAAAGAGGACTGACCGCGCTGTCGTTCAAAAACAGCCCGGCAGCAGCTAATTTTGCCCTCTGGCATAGGACAGCGCAAATAAACCACGGGGCAATTGATGCGATTCCGCTGACGCAGATTGCGCCTGCCGCGCCCGCTGGCGGCAGAATGAGAATGATTCGTCCTCATGCTTTAAACGCGGCCAGCCTCCGGCCGCGATTGTTGTTGCCCCCTACTCATAAAGAGGGAGTAACGGGACTTTTTTGTCAGAGAAATTTTAACACTATGTAAAAAATGGATTACTAATGACTAACCTGTTGACCCGGGTCAATTTGCATACAGGGAGGGCTGCTATTTTGCATTGATTCGCAATGGAGTTAATAAAGAAGAATAATCAATGCAAGTAAGCAGACGGAGTTTTTTCAAAATCTGTGCCGGCGGTCTGGCTGGCACCAGCGCAGCACTATTAGGGTTTGCCCCGGTAAACGCCCTCGCCAGCGTCAGAGAATATAAGC
Organism: Pantoea brenneri; assembly: GCF_038594305.1. NCBI lineage: Bacteria > Pseudomonadati > Pseudomonadota > Gammaproteobacteria > Enterobacterales > Erwiniaceae > Pantoea > Pantoea brenneri. The sequence goes on from NZ_JBCGBG010000006.1 coordinate 121,408, forward strand.
TGATCCGCGCCAGAGAAACGCGCAATAACTGCACCTACTGCTCGGTCGGCTGCGGCATGCTGATCTACAGCCTGGGTGACGGTGCGAAAAATGCCAGCGCCTCGATTTACCATATCGAAGGCGATCCCGATCATCCGGTCAGTCGCGGCTCACTCTGTCCAAAAGGGGCCGGCGTACTCGACTTTATCCACAGTGAGCAGCGGCTGAAATACCCGGAATACCGCGCGCCAGGCAGCGATAAATGGCAGCGCATCAGCTGGCAGGAGGCGTTTGAGCGCATCGCCCGGCTGATGAAGCAGGATCGCGACGCCCATTTCCAGACCAGCAACGCCGACGGACTCACGGTTAACCGCTGGCCAACCACCGCGATGCTCTGTTCATCCGCCGCCAGCAACGAGACCGGCCTGCTCGACCAAAAATTTGCGCGTGCGCTCGGCATCGTGGCGCTGGAGAATCAGGCGCGGCTCTGTCACGGCCCCACCGTTGCCGCACTGGCACCGAGCTTCGGGCGCGGCGCAATGACCAATCACTGGAACGACATCAAAAACGCCAATGTGGTGCTGATCATGGGCGGCAATCCGGCCGAGGCGCATCCGGTCGGGTTTAAATGGGTGATTGAAGCCAAAATTCACAACCAGGCCCAGGTGATTGTGGTCGACCCACGTTTTAACCGCTCTGCCGCGGTCGCCGATCTCTACGCCCCGCTACGCGCCGGCAGCGACGTGGTGTTCCTGATGGGGGTGATTAACTATCTGCTGCAGCATGACCACATTCAGCACCAGTATGTGCGCGCCTTTACCAACGCCGCGCTGATTGTTGATGAGGGCTACCGCTTCAGCGACGGCCTGTTCAGCGGCTACGATGCCGCATCGCGCCACTACGATCGTCAGAGCTGGCGCTATGCGCTCGATGAAAACGGCCATGCGCAACGCGATGAGAGCTTCAGCCATCCGCGCTGCGTGCTCAACCTGCTCAGGGAGCACGCCAGCCGTTATACGCCGGAAATGGTGGCGCGCCTGTGCGGCACACCGCAGGAGAGCTTCCTCAGCATATGCCAGCAACTGGCCGCCACCTGCGTGCCCGATCGCACCACCACCATCCTGTATGCGCTCGGCTGGACCCATCACACCAACGGTTCGCAGATTATCCGCACCGCCGCCATGATCCAGCTGCTGCTCGGCAATATTGGTATGCCCGGTGGCGGCATCAATGCGCTGCGCGGCCACTCCAACGTGCAGGGCTTTACCGATCTTGGCCTGCTGGCACAAAGCCTGCCGGGCTATCTGCCGCTGCCGTCAGAGAAAATGCCCACCCTGGCGAGCTATCTGCAGCAGGCGACGCCTGCGGCCCCGCTGCCGGGCCAGGTTAATTACTGGCAGAACAGTGACAAATTTTTCGTCAGCATGATGAAGAGTTTTTATGGCGATAACGCCACCGCGGAGAATCAATGGGGTTACCACTGGCTGCCGAAGTGGGACAAAAGCTACGACTGCATGGCGCAGGCGGAGATGATGGAGCAGGGCGAACTGAACGGCTGCCTGATTCAGGGCTTCAACCTGCTGGCCGCCTTCCCGGATAAAAATAAAGCCTGTCGCGCCCTGTCACGTCTGAAATATATGGTGGTGATCGACCCGCTCAGTACCGAAACCGCCAGCTTCTGGCAGCATCATGATGAGTTTAATGACGTCGATCCGGCCAATATTCAGACCGAGGTGTTCCGTCTGCCCTCCTCCTGTTTCGCTGAGGAAGCAGGTTCGGTAGCGAACTCCTCGCGCTGGCTGCAGTGGCACTGGGCCGCCGCCGAGCCGCCGGCTGAAGCACTGCACGACGGCAAAATTCTCGGCAATCTGTTTTTGCGTCTGCGCGATCTTTATCGCCAGGAAGGCGGCACCGCCCCCGAGCCGCTGATGGCGATGCGCTGGGATTACCACGATCCCGCTAACCCGTCGCCGGAAGAGGTGGCGCAGGAGAGTAATGGCCGGGCGCTGGCTGACATTTATGATGACAGCGGCACGCTGCTGCTGAAAAAAGGCCAACAGCTTAACGGCTTTTCGGAGCTGCGTAATGATGGCACCACCGCCAGTGCCTGTTGGATCTACGCGGGCAGCTGGACTTCACAGGGCAATCAGATGGCGCGGCGCAATAACGCCGATCCTTCCGGCCTGGGAGCCATCTCCGGCTGGGCCTGGGCGTGGCCCGCTAACCGGCGCATCCTCTACAACCGCGCCTCTGCTGATGCCGATGGCAAAGCCTGGGACCCGCAGCGCCGCCTGATCGAGTGGGATGGCGCACGCTGGCACGGCATTGATGTACCGGACTATCCGCTGACCCTGTCGCCGCAGCAGCAGGCCGGGCCGTTTATCATGCAGCCCGATGGTCTCGGTCATCTGTTTGCGCTCGACAAACTGGCTGATGGCCCGTTCCCGGAACACTACGAGCCGATGGAAAGCCCGCTGGCTGACAATCCGCTGCATCCGCAGCAGCGTCACAGTCCGGTGGTGCGGTTGTTCCGCAACGATGCGGCCAGCCTGGGCGAAGCCGCTGACTATCCCTGCGTGGCGACCACCTACTCGATTACCGAACTGTTCCGCCACTGGACCAAACACGCCCTGCTGAACGCCATTGCGCAGCCGGAGCAGTTTGTCGAGATCGGCACCGAACTGGCCGCAGAGAAAGGAATACGCGCCGGGGACAGCGTCAGGGTGACGTCACGTCGCGGCTATATCAAAGCCAAAGCGGTGGTGACGCGCCGTCTGCCACGTCTGATGATCGACGGCAAGCCGGTCGATACCGTGGGCATTCCCTGTCACTGGGGCTTCGAAGGCACGACGCGCAAAGGCTTTCTCGCCAATACGCTGACCCCTTCAGTTGGCGATGCCAACTCACAGACCCCGGAATACAAGGGATTTTTAGTGAACGTGGAAAAAGCGTAACGGTGGATGACGATGGCTTACCAATCACAAGATATTATTCGTCGCTCAGCGACCAACGGATTCACCCCGCCACCGCAGGCGCGCGATCATCAGCGCCAGGTCGCAAAATTAATCGACGTCACCACCTGCATCGGCTGTAAAGGCTGTCAGGTGGCCTGCTCAGAGTGGAACGACATCCGCGCCGAGGTCGGGCATAACGTGGGAATTTATGACAACCCCACCGACTTAAGCGCCAAAGCCTGGACGGTGATGCGCTTCTCCGAAGTGGAAGAGAACGGCAAGCTGGCGTGGCTGATTCGCAAAGATGGCTGCATGCACTGCGCCGATCCCGGCTGCCTGAAAGCCTGTCCATCGGCGGGTGCCATTATTCAGTACGCCAACGGCATCGTCGACTTCCAGTCAGAGCAGTGTATTGGCTGCGGCTACTGTATCGCCGGTTGCCCGTTCAACGTGCCCCGACTGAATAAAGAGGATAACCGCGTCTACAAATGCACCCTGTGCGTGGATCGCGTCAGCGTCGGCCAGGAGCCGGCATGCGTTAAAACCTGCCCGACCGGTGCCATTCATTTCGGCAGCAAAAGCGACATGCTGACGCTGGCCGCCGAACGCGTGGCTGAACTTAAGGCGCGCGGTTACGCCCAGGCCGGGGTGTATAACCCGGCAGGCGTTGGTGGCACCCACGTGATGTATGTCCTGCATGACGCCAGTCAGCCGCAGCGCTATCACGGTTTACCGGCCGATCCGCATATCAGCCCGACCGTTACCTTCTGGAAAGGTATCTGGAAACCGGTGGCCGCCGTCGGTTTTGCCGCCACCTTCGCCGCCTCGCTGTTCCACTATGTCGGCGTGGGCCCGAACCGGGTCGCCGAACACCACAATGATGACGACGACGATCGCGCGGAGGAGCGCAAATTATGAAAACTTCCGATCGCCTGGTGCGTTATCGCCCGGCAGAACGCATTAATCACTGGATTGTCGCCTTATGCTTTGTGCTGGCTTCGCTGAGCGGGTTAGGCTTTTTCTTTCCCTCCTTCAACTGGCTGATGCTGATATTCGGCACGCCACAGCTGGCGCGTATTCTGCATCCGTTTGTGGGGGTGGTGATGTTTGCCGCCTTTATGCTGATGTTTTTGCGCTACTGGCGACATAATCTGGTCAATCGCGACGATCTCTACTGGGCCAGAAATATTCACCGTATTGCCCTGAATGAAGAGGTCGGTGATACCGGTAAATATAACTTTGGTCAGAAGTGTGTGTTCTGGGCTGCTATCATCTGCTTAGTACTGCTGCTGGTCAGTGGCATTGTGATCTGGCGACCTTACTTCGCCGGTGCATTCACTATTCCGCTGATTAGACTGGCACTGGTGGTGCATTCGGTTTCCGCCACGGCGCTGATCCTGATGATCATGGTGCATGTTTATGCCGCGCTGTGGATCAAAGGCACCCTGACGGCGATGGTAGAGGGTTGGGTCAGTTCCGACTGGGCCAGACAGCATCATCCGCGCTGGTACCGTGAGCAGCGTAATCAGCCTCTTAAACAGGAAAAACGCCCCTGATGAGTATTCGCATTATCCCGCAAGATCAGCTGGAGAAGAGCGAAAAAACGACGGCGGAGATGATTCCGCCGTTACTTTTTCCACGGCTGAAAAACCTGTACAGCCGCCGTGCTGCGCGACTGCGCGACCTGGCGGCTAAAAATCCACTGGGTGACTATCTGCGTTTTGCCGCAGTGATTGCCGAAGCGCAGGAAATTGTACTGTATGACCATCCGCTGCATATGGATCTGCAAGCGCGGCTGGTCCAGAGTGCCAGTGAAGGCAAGCCGCCGCTGAATATCCATACGCTGCCGCGCGATACCCACTGGCACCGATTGCTGCACTCACTGATCGCTGAACTGAAGCCAGAAATGAGTGGCCAGGCGCTGGCGGTGCTGGAAAACCTGGAGAAAGCCTCGGCGACCGAGCTGGAGACGCTGGCCAGCGCGCTGTTCGCCGGCGAATATGCACAGGTCAGCAGCGACAAGGCACCGTTTATCTGGGCGGCGCTGGCCCTTTACTGGGCGCAGATGGCCGCGATGATCCCGGGCAAAGCGCGCGCCGAAATGGGCGACCAGCGTCAGTTTTGTCCGGTCTGCGCCAGTATGCCGGTCGCCAGTGTGGTGCATATGGGTAGCCATGATGGCGCACGTTATCTGCATTGCAACCTGTGCGAGAGCGAGTGGTACGTGGTGCGCAGTAAATGTACCCAGTGCGAACAGACCCGCGATCTGCACTACTGGTCGCTCGACAGTGAGCACGCGGCGGTGAAAGCGGAGAGTTGCGGCGACTGCGGCACCTATCTGAAGATGCTGTATCAGGAAAAGAACCCGGCTATCGAACCGGTCGCCGACGATCTGGCGTCGCTGGTGCTGGATGCCCGGATGGAGCAGGAAGGCTTTGCCCGCAGCAGCCTTAACCCCTTTATGTTTCCTGGCGAATCGTAGCTAACCTGGAGAAACCCGATGAAACTGATTGGCAGCTATACCAGCCCGTTTGTGCGTAAGATTTCGGTCATCATGCTGGAAAAAGGCATTATCTTTGAGTTCGTTAACGCATCGCCCTACAGCGATGACAGTCACGTTCCGCACTACAATCCGCTGGGAAAAGTCCCGGCACTGGTGGCTGACGATCAGCAGATCTGGTTCGATTCCAGCATCATTGCAGAGTTTCTGGAGCTGCGCGGCGATGCGCCCGCCCTGCTGCCTGCCGATCCTCATCAGTCGCTGCACATCCGCCAGCTGGAGAAACTGGCGGATGGTGTCAGCGACGCCGCGCTGGTAATTGTGCGTGAGCAGATGCGGCCAGGCAATCAGCAGTCGGAAGAGGTGTTGCTGCGTAACCGGGAAAAAATCCAGCGCAGCCTCGATATGCTGGAGACCCTTGCCGCCGAGGGCAAATGGCTCAATAACGGCCAGCTCAACCTGGCCGATATCGCCACCGGCTGCATGATCGGTTACCTCAATTTCCGGCGGGTGGTACCAAACTGGTGCGTGGAGCGGCCAGCACTGGTGAAACTGGCGGAGACGCTGTTTCAGCGCGAGAGTTTTGCGCGGACAACGCCGCCTGCGACGTAACAGGCCGGCGCGGTGCGCCGCCACGGCCATAAAAAAAGGGACGATAGCTCGTCCCTTTTCCGCACAACAAATAGCATTACTGCAGCAGCGAGATATCCGCCACCTGCAGGAACAGCTCACGCAGTTTTGACAGCAGCGTCAGGCGGTTAACCCGCACCGCCTGATCGTCGGCGTTAACCATCACTTTATCGAAGAAGTTATCAACGGCTTCACGCAGCTGCGCCAGTTCGATCAGCGCATCCTGGTAGCGTCCTTCCGCAAAGTACGGCTGCAGCTTGCTGCTCAGCGCGGTGACAAACGTCGCCAGCTGGATCTCTTCATTCTCTTTCAGCAGTGACGCCTGCACGCTGTCATTCAGCGTTTCGGTCGATTTTGCCAGAATGTTAGAGACGCGCTTGTTGGCAGCGGCCAGCGCAGCGGCTTCATTCAGCGTACGGAAGTGCGATACCGCTTTCATGCGGGCATCGAAGTCAGCCGGACGGGTCGGACGACGCGCCAGCACCGCCTGCAGCGTATCAATGCTGTGGCCTTCTTCCTGATACCAGGCGCGGAAGCGACCCAGCATAAAGTCGATCACATCATCCACTACGCTGGCGTTGCTCAGCTTGCTGCCATACAGACGCACGGCTTCTTCAGTCAGGGTTTGCAGATCAAGCGGCAGATTCTTCTCGACGATGATGCGCAACACACCGAGTGCGGCACGACGCAGAGCAAACGGATCTTTGTCGCCTTTTGGATGCTGACCAATGCCAAAAATGCCGGCCAGCGTATCCATTTTGTCGGCGATCGCCAGCGCACAGGCGACCGGACTGGACGGCAAATCGTCACCGGCAAAGCGCGGCTGATACTGCTCATTCAGCGCGACGGCCACATCTTCAGCTTCGCCATCGTGACGCGCATAGTGCATCCCCATCACGCCCTGCGTGTCGGTGAACTCGAACACCATATTGGTCATCAGGTCACACTTCGACAGCAGGCCCGCGCGGGTCGCATGGTTGACATCGGCGCCAATCTGACCGGCAATCCAGCCGGCCAGCGCCTGGATGCGATCGGTTTTGTCACGCAGCGTGCCCAGTTCTTTCTGGAACAGCACTGTTTCCAGGCGCGGCAGATGATCTTCCAGACGCTTTTTGCGGTCGGTATTGAAGAAGAACTCCGCATCGGCCAGACGCGGACGTACCACTTTCTCGTTACCCGAGATAATCTGGCGCGGATCGCTGGATTCGATATTGGTGACGAAAATGAAGTTCGGCAGCAGGTTGCCGTTATCGTCATATACCGGGAAATATTTCTGATCGCCTTTCATGGTGTAGACCAGCGCTTCAGCCGGCACCTTGAGGAATTTCTCTTCAAAGGTGGCGGTCAGCACCACTGGCCACTCCACCAGCGAGGTCACTTCTTCCAGCAGGCTATCACTGAGATCGGCATTACCGCCCAGACGACGGGCAGCGGCTTCGGCATCGGCCTTGATCATCGCTTTACGGGTCTGGTAGTCGGCGATCACCTTGCCGCGTTTCTCCAGCACGTCCGGATACTGATCGGCGTTGTCGAGAGTAATGTCATGCTCGCCCATGAAGCGATGGCCGCGAATGGTGCGCGCAGAGTCCACGCCCAGAATGGTAGCGGGAATCAGCTCATCGCCCAGCAGCAGCGTCACGGTGTGAACCGGACGGACGAACTGCACGTCGCTGTCGCCCCAGCGCATCAGTTTCGGCACCGGCAGTTTGCTCAGCGCGGTGGCGATCATCGCCGGCAGCAGAGCCTGAGCCGCTTCGCCCTTAACCTGAGCGCGATAGACCAGCCACTCGCCTTTATCGGTGCTCAGACGTTCAGCCTGATCAACGGTGATGCCGTTACCGCGTGCCCAGCCTTCTGCGGCTTTGGTGGCGTTACCGTCGGCGTCAAACGCTGCGCTGACCGCCGGGCCGCGCTTTTCCACTTCCCGATCGGGTTGTGAGGCGCTCAGGTTCGCCACTTTCAGCGCCAGACGGCGCGGTGCGGCAAACCAGTTGACGTCGCCGTGGTTCAGATTGGCGGCATCAAGTTCCGCAGTGACCTGCGCGGCAAAGGCTTCAGCCAGGCTGCGCAGGGCTTTTGGTGGCAGCTCTTCGGTGCCGATCTCCACCAGGAAGGTTTTCTCAGTCATGGCTGCCTCTTACTTTTTGTTATTGCACATCGGGAAGCCCAGTGCCTCGCGAGAGGCGTAGTAAGCTTCAGCCACGGCTTTCGTCAGGGTGCGGATACGCAGAATATAGCGCTGACGCTCGGTGACCGAGATCGCCTTACGCGCATCCAGCAGGTTGAAGCTGTGTGCGGCTTTCAGAATGCGTTCATAGGCGGGCAACGGCAGCGGTTTTTCCAGCGCCAGCAGGTGCTGCGCCTCTTTCTCGTACTGCTCGAAGCAGGTAAAGAGGAAATCCACGTCGGCGTATTCGAAGTTATAGGTGGATTGCTCCACTTCGTTCTGATGGAACACGTCGCCGTAGGTGGTTTTACCCAGCGGACCGTCGCTCCACACCAGATCGTAGACGCTGTCGACGCCCTGGATATACATCGCCAGACGTTCGAGACCGTAGGTGATTTCACCGGTCACCGGTTTACACTCCAGGCCGCCCACCTGCTGGAAGTAAGTGAACTGCGTCACTTCCATGCCGTTGAGCCACACTTCCCAGCCCAGTCCCCAGGCACCCAGCGTTGGGTTTTCCCAGTTATCTTCCACGAAGCGAATGTCATGCACCGTCGGGTCCATACCCAGCTCTTTCAGCGACCCGAGATACAGCTCCTGAATGTTGTCCGGTGACGGTTTGATGATCACCTGAAACTGGTAATAGTGCTGTAAGCGGTTCGGATTTTCACCGTAGCGACCATCGGTCGGACGGCGTGACGGCTGCACGTAAGCTGCGGCGATCGGCTCCGGGCCGAGTGCGCGCAGGCAGGTCATTGGGTGCGAAGTGCCAGCGCCTACTTCCATGTCCAGCGGTTGAACAATGGTGCAGCCCTGACGTGCCCAGTAATCCTGCAAGGTCAGGATCAGGCCCTGAAAGGTCTTGGTATCAAACTTTTGCATGTTGAATTTGCACGCGATTGGCTAGATGAAAAAAGAGTGCGACAGTATACCCTTTGACCGCGCGATGTGCAGCCGGAAATCCTGTACGGTTGCGGCGCGGTTTGGTTGTTGCGTCCTTTTGCCGCCATACAGAGGGCTCCGAATCCTGCCGGCAAAGGTTGTTGCCACCGCCGCGCCTGGCTACCCTTCTCCGCACGGACGTTATGCGCAAGAGGACGCCATGCCGCAGAAGATTTACTGGATCGATAATTTACGCGCGGTTGCCTGCCTGATGGTGATCGTGATCCACACCACGACCTGGTATATCACCGGGCCGATGGCGGTCACCGGCACGTCGTGGGACGTCGCCAATCTGCTGAACTCCGCCTCGCGGGTCTGCGTGCCGCTGTTTTTCATGATCTCCGGCTACCTGTTTTTCGGCGAACGCAGCGCCCAGCCGCGTCATATGATCCGGCTGGTGCTGTGTCTGCTGTTCTACAGCGCGGTATCACTGGCGTATATCACCTGGCTGACGCCGATCAGTGAAGGCCGATCGATCCTGAAAATGCTGCAAAAACCGGTGTTTTATCACCTGTGGTTTTTCTTCGCGCTGATCGGTATCTATCTGATGTCGCCGCTGATTCAGGTGAAGTCGGTACAGGCGCGCTATGTGGCGCTGCTGGTGCTGGTGCTGGCGGTGCTGGCCAATCCGAACACCGTCAGTCAGTCGCTGGGGCCGTTTCACTTCCTGCCGGTCAATCTCTATGTCAGCGGTGACAGCATCTACTACCTGCTGTATGCGCTGTTAGGACGGGCTATCGGCACCATGGAGACAGAAAAACGCGGGCTGACACCCGCTGCCAGCGGGGTGTTTATCGCCTGTGTGATTGGCATTGCGCTCGGGACAAAGCAGGCGTTACGGGACAATGGCGCGTTTAACGACACCTGGTATCTCTACTGCGGACCGCTGGTCTTTATCGCAGCAATCAGCTTACTGCTGGTGTTTAAAAATGCCCTTAACCAGCGCGCGCTGCCGGGTTTATCGCTGATTGCGCGCTACTCTCTGCCGATCTACGGTTTTCACGCGCTGTTTATCCACTATCTGCGTACCCATCACTACGACGATATGTCGCGTCCGTGGTTCGATCTGCCGTGGGTATTCGGGGTGACGCTGGGCGGCAGCCTGCTGCTGGCGATGGTGCTTAAACGCGTTGATAAACGTCACTTCGTCAGCTGATCGGCGTCACGCTGACAGGCGCGACGCAGCTGGCGCGCCGAGGAGAACCCGGCCGCCAGCGCCGCTTTCTCGGCTGATTTGCCCTGCTGCTGATGCTGGCGCGCAATGCTGACCCGCAGCTGTTCATGGTATTCGCGCACGCTGATGCCCAGATGCTGACGGAACAGCCGCGCCAGATGCCGACTGCTGACGTGCGCCCGTGCTGCCAGCTCGGTCAGCGACCAGCTGTACTCGGGATGGGCAATCATCGCATCCTGCGCCCGATGAACCGCCGGGTGCAGATGGTTACGATAACGCAGCCAGGGTGAAAGCTGCGGATCGTCACCGGCGCGGCGGAACCACACCACCATTTCACGTGCCACCGCCAGCGCGGTCGGCGTATCACACAGCTGATTAATCAGATGCAGCGCCAGATCGATGCCCGCCGTAATGCCGGCGCTGGTCCAGATATTGTCATGCCCGACAAACACCCGATTTTCCTGCACCAGTGCCTGCGGCGCAGCCGCTTTCAGCCGATCGATGACCTCATGATGGGTAGTGCAGCGAATGCCATCCAGCAACCCCGCCTGCGCGGCCAGCAGCGCACCGGAACAGACGCAGACCAGCATCAGGGCCTGTGAATGCAGTGCTGCCTGCTGCTGCTTCAGCCACTGGCGCGCCTGTTGCGCTTCGGGCGTGGCGTAACAGATCCGCGAGTCATAAACACCAGGCACCACCAGCAGGCTGTCGGCAGGCAAACCTGCTGGTAACGGCTCAATCCCGCCGATGGTCATCCCGGTGGAGCAGATCACCTGCGGTTGCGGTCCAATGTAGCGCAGCACAAAGCGATCGCCCGCCAGCTTAAGCGCCTCCGCCGGGCCAGTCAGATCGAGCGCCATCACTCCAGGCAGGGTTAAAAACCAGACGGTCTGTTTCATCGGCTGGCCTGGATTACACCACATCCCAGCCGCGGGCGCGCCACAGCGCGGGCAGGTCCGCCATGTTGTCGAATCGCGTGACCAGCGGATGATCCAGTTCCGGATTATGCGCATCGGCGCAGTAGTAGAACACCGGAATACCGGCGGCAATGCCGGCCCGCGCGCCCGCTTCAGAATCATCCACCAGAATGCAGCGCTCAATCGCGACCTGCATCTGCTCGGCAGCGTGGTACATCAGTTCCGGATCGGGCTTCCAGTGCAGAATGTCATAACCGCTGTAGAGGTGGTCAGCAAACAGCGGCAGCATGCCGGTTAAGCCCAGCGAGTGCTGCATCTTCTTCACCGTTCCGTTCGATACCACGCACATCGGCACTTTTATCTGTTCAACCAGCGCCTTGGCACCGTCGATCGGCTGCAGGTGCTGATCAAACAACTGCGCCACCTCGGCGCGGTAGGCGGTTTCCACCTCTTCCATCGGCAACGATTGCTGATGCGCCTCACCGACGTCGCGGATGATGTCGTACAATTTGACGCCTTTATACTGCTCAAACATCTGCTGCAGCGACAGGTCGATGCCATAGCGGGCGAAAGTATTGACGTAGGCCTGGGTGCAGAGCAGTTCGCTGTCCACCAGCGTGCCATCGCAATCGAAAAAGACGCATTCTACTGACATCAGACTCTATCCTTTGATTTTGTGGGAGTCCCTCACTCTACCGTACTGAGCGCAGATTGCGAGAGTGGCAATCGGTTGCGAAAAATCATTGTATTGGCCTGGCAAAATCGCCAGGATACGCGCCGATGAATTTTTCTTCTGGATGGATGGCATGAGCAAGCAAGGCCTTTTGCAGCGCATCTTCAAGCTGCAGGAACATGGCACCACGGTGCGCACCGAAGTGATCGCGGGTATGACCACCTTTCTTACGATGGTCTACATCGTCTTTGTGAACCCGCAGATCCTCGGCGTGGCCGGTATGGATACCCAGGCGGTGTTTGTCACCACCTGCCTGATTGCCGCCTTCGGCAGTATTCTGATGGGACTGTTTGCCAATCTGCCAGTCGCACTGGCCCCGGCAATGGGACTGAATGCCTTTTTCGCCTTTGTGGTGGTCGGCGCAATGGGTTATTCGTGGCAGGTCGGTATGGGGGCGATCTTCTGGGGCGCCGTCGGTCTGCTGATCCTGACGCTGCTGCGGGTGCGCTACTGGATGATTGCCAACATCCCGCTCAGCCTGCGCGTCGGCATCACCGCCGGGATTGGCCTGTTTATCGCTATGATGGGGCTGAAAAATGCCGGCATCATCGTGCCGAATCCCGATACGCTGGTGGCGGTAGGGAATCTGACTTCGCACAGCGTGCTGCTGGGCGCGCTGGGTTTCTTTATCATCGCTATTCTGGCGTCACGTAATATCCATGCCGCAGTATTGATTTCGATGGTAGTGACCACGGCGATTGGCTGGATGCTGGGCGACGTGAAGTTCGTTGGCCTGTTTTCTGCCCCGCCAGCCATCAGTTCGGTGGTCGGTCAGGTCGATATCAAAGGCGCCTTTAACATCGGCATGGCGGGCGTGATTTTCTCCTTTATGCTGGTCAATCTGTTCGACTCGTCGGGCACGCTGATCGGCGTAACTGACAAAGCCGGACTGACCGATGAAACCGGCACCTTCCCGCGCATGCAGCAGGCGCTGTATGTTGACAGCATCAGCTCGGTCAGTGGCGCGCTGGCGGGCACCTCCTCGGTCACCGCCTACATTGAAAGTAGCTCGGGCGTGGCGATCGGTGGCCGCACCGGACTGATGGCGGTGGTAACCGGCCTGCTGTTTTTGCTGGTGATGTTCCTGTCACCGCTGGCGGCGATGGTGCCAGGCTACGCCGCTGCCGGGGCGCTGATTTATGTCGGCGTACTGATGACCGCCAGCCTGTCGCGCGTACGCTGGGATGATTTGACCGAATCGGTGCCCGCCTTTGTCACCGCCGCGATGATGCCGTTCAGCTTCTCAATCACCGAAGGGATTGCGCTGGGCTTTATCGCTTACTGCGTGATGAAGCTCGGCACCGGCCGCTGGCGTGAAATCAGCCCTTGCGTGGTGATTGTCGCGCTGATGTTCGTGCTGAAGATTGTGTTTATCGACGCTCACTAAACGCTGCGATAACCGCATCAGGCCGCTCCCGTCAGGGTAGCGGCCTTTTTTATTTCAACACCCCGAGCTGACGCAGGTGGGCAAAGCTGGCATCCGTTGCGCCCTGTGGATGAAACTCAAGGCTGACCCAGCCGGGATAGTTGAGATTATCCAGCAGGGTAAACAGCCGCTCGAAATCGACCTCGCCGCTGCCGGGCTGGTGACGGCCAGGCACGTCCGCAATCTGGATATGTGCAATACGGTCAATAAAGGCGGGCAGCACCTGATAGGGATCTTCACCGGCACGCAGTGAATGCCAGAGATCGTACTGCACCGCCAGGTTGTCGCTGTCGATCTGGTCAAACAGCCGCACTGCCTGCTCCACCCCGGAGATCACCGCGCCGGGTACGTCGCCGTGATTGATCGGCTCCAGCACCAGCTGAATGTCGTGCGCCTTGAGCGCGCTGGCGGCCAGAGCAAAGTTTTCACGCAGGGTTGGCAGCGGATCGCCCTGACCGGCGGCCGGTCCTGACGGACAGTTAATGCGCGGCGGTTTCAGCTGCTGACCATAGCTCACCGCCTGATCGATAGCCCGGCGGAACTCGTCACGCCGCGCCGGTTGCGCCGCGAATCCGCGGTCACCTGCATCCCAGTCACCCAGCGGCATGTTAAACAGCACCAGCTGCTGCTGGTTGCGATCCAGCGCCTGCTGGATATCGGCGCTCTCCAGGCCATAGGGGAAGAAAAATTCAACCGCCTCAAATCCGGCCTCAGCGGCGCGGTCGAAGCGTTCATAAAACGGATATTCGGTATAGAGCATGGTCAGATTAGCGGCGAAACGAAGCATATTCTCTCCTGTTAAGATGTCGCCCGGCAGCCTCGCGCCAGGCGAGTGCGGTTAGCTGACTTGAGTGCTGCCGGCCGGCAGCGGCGCGGTCGGCGGCGCAAAACGGATAAACAGCGTGCCAATTACGTAAAGCGCGGCGCACAGGGTAAAGAAGGTCAGTACGCCGCCGTATCCGCCGGTGAGTTGCAGGATCAGACCGGCGAGAATCGGCACCAGAATGCCGCCCACGCTGCCGGCCATATTCATAAAGCCGCCGACCAGCCCAGCGCGCGCCGGATGGGCGATCAGCGCCGGGATACTCCAGTAGATACTGCCGCCGCCGGTCAGGAAGAAGGAGGCAACCGACAGCATCGCCACGGCGGTAATCGGATTCGCCACGTCCGGCAACGCAAAGAAGATCAGCAGCGTAACGCCGCCCGACAGCGCAATCAGGCTTTTCACCACCGTGCCGTGCTGATAGCCGCGCTTCACCAGCGCATCGACGGCGAATCCGGCCCCCAGTGATCCGGCAGCACCCAGCATAAAAATCACAAAGGTGGCATTACCGATGGAGCGCAAATCGAAGCCGCGTGCCTGCGCCAGATAGCTGGGTCCCCATGTCATCAGGCCAAAGTAGATCATCGCCCAGGTGGCCCGGCCAAACATCAGGCCACACAGCGACCGCCAGTCAACGCCCGGCCCGGCGGGCGGCGGCGCATCCGGCGCCACACCGTCGTCACGGCCCTGCCGTATCAGCGCCATTTCGGCGGCGTTAACCCGAGGGTCCTCTTCCGGGCGATCGCGCAGCTTGTACCACGCCAGTAGCGCCAGCGACATGCTGAACAGACCGGCGAGGATAAACGCCAGCCGCCACGAGTCGAGCATGTCGATCAGGTAGGCGATGATCAGTCCGCCAAACGCCACACCCAGCGGGCTGCCGCAATCCATGATGGCCGCGCCGCGTCCACGTTCCGATTTGGGCATCCAGCTGGCATTCATTTTGCCGCCAGAGGGCGAAATCGGCGTTTCCGCCACGCCCAGCGCGATGCGGGCAAAGATTAGCGACAGTCCACCGGTTGCCAGCGCCAGTCCAATCTGGCTGAGGCCCCACAGTATGCTGGAGAAGGTCAGCACCTTACGCGGGCCAAAGCGATCCAGCGCCCAGCCGCCTGGCACCTGTAACAGCGCATAGGACCAGAAAAAACTGCTGAGAATCAGCCCCTGCATGGCAGGCGACAGATGGAACTCATCCTTGATGAAGGGAATACCGATTGAGAGCGTGATACGGTCCATCAGGTTGACCGCCAGCAGGAAAAACAGCACGGCGAAAATGCGCCAGCGAACCCGGGTAGGCTGGGACGCGGCATCGGAATCAGGGTGTAACGCTTGCATAACTTTCTCCCGCTTGTCAGTGGCGATGCCGGGTAAATCCCGGACACTGAACATATGTTCATTAACATATCTTATGTTTAGACATTAAAGCGGATCCTGTGAGAAAAGATTTGCGGCAGCTCACACTTCAGTAAATGCAGCGAAAATGGGCTATAGCAACGCAATAAATTGAATAATGGCTGCCAATGATTAATAACAGTGACTAATTAACGGTGCCTGGAAAGTTGGCTCGATGTCTGAAGTGTGAAGTTAGGCGCATTTTTAACAGCATCACTGCACTTCCCTCTATGAACATATGTTTTACTTAGTAACTTATGAATGAATCAGGAGGCAGGATGAAACAGACCATGCTGGTGCCTTCAGCTCATATTGCTGAGCTGTTCTTTCCGGATATGCAGGATGAAAGCAGAGTCGTCGACATTGCTGATCACCTCAGTCAGCAGCCATTTTATCGTTTCATTGAAACCGGCATGGTGCTGCAACCGGCGCAGGCCCGGCGACTGCGGGATATCAGCGAAACGAAACAGGTGAAGCTGACACAGTGGATGACCTTTGTGCTGAATCAGCAGGGGCTGAACCTCAGCAGTCCTGACCGGATTCAGCGTAAACGCAGCATGAAACGGGCCTGTGAACTGGTGCATCGCGCCGCCGAATGTGGCGCAACGCGGATTGCCTTTGTCAGCGGCAGCGATCCCGGCGCGGCACAGCGTGAAGCGGCAAAAAGCGCGCTCGGCGAGACGCTGGAACAGATCGGCGAGGTGATGAGTCAATACCCGCAGATGATCATGCAGCTGGAGCCGCTGGACCGCTTCGCCCATAAATGCCAGCTCATCGGCCCCACCGACGAAACCCTGCGCTGGATGCAGCAGCTGCGTCGGACCTGCCCACGGCTCTATCTCGCCTGGGACAGCGCGCATGTGGCGCTCAATCAGGAAGATCCTGTCGAGGCTCTGCGTCTGTGGGGAGCGCTGGTGTCACAGCTGCATCTGGCTAACGCCATCCTTGATCCGCACGATCCGGGCTATGGCGATCACCATATGCGTTTTGGCGCGCCCGGTTTCCTGACGCCCGCTGTGGCGACGGCTATCGTGGCAGCAGCCCGGCAGCTGCCGAACGATCCGCGATTAGATGAACGCAGTATTGCGGTGGAGATGCGCACCACGCCCGATGACGATCGCTGGCAAATCGAGCAGGCGTGCCGGGAATTTCTGCAGCAGGCACTCGCCGGGACCGGAGAGATGGCATGACACTGCCGGTATGTCGCGTGCGTACCGGCTGAGGGCCCATCCGTTAGTCGTCTGCAGCCAGCCGGTAGCCCAGCATTTTTTCCAGCGCCAGCCGCGAACGAATTAACACCTCAAGGCTGATGGCCGGATCAACCGGCTGGTCAGCCCGCTGCGGCCAGCTATCGGGCTGGCGATGCATCCGCAGGGGGATCTCCAGGCTGGCCGGAATCTCATTTTCCGCCAGCGCCTGAAGCAGCGGCGCATAATTCAGTTCACCCTCTCCAATCGGCGGGAAATGATATTCCCCGTTCAGCCGCATCACATCTTTAATGTGGCAATGCCGGGCACCGGGCAGCATCGTCAGCGCCTCGGCGATAGGATCCTGCTGTGGGCAGAGCGATACCATGTTGCCGGGATCGAGGTTAAATGCCACCGCCGGATGGCTGACCGCTTCCAGCAGCGCGAAGCCATCCTCAGCCACGGCAAAGGCGTCATAATCCGGATCGCCCCCATTCTCGATACACAAAATGCAGCCTGCCTCTTCGGCAATCGGCGCCATCTGCCGTAGGTTTTCAATTAACGCAGCGCGATTATCGCGTCGGGCAGTGCAGGCATTGAGATAACGGGCCCCAATCAGCCGGGCGAAGGCCACCCGCAGTCGGAATTGTTCCACTGCATCCGGCGCGGCCAGGTTAATGGTGCAGCCAAGCGCGTGCATCTTCAGGCCCGTCTGCTGTTTAAGATCGTTGATGCGGGCGGCATTCTCCTGACCAAACAGGGCCGGATCGAGTTGGCCCACATAACCCTGATTGTAAGCCAGCTCAATGTAAGCGAACCCGGCCGCACGCACGGTCTGGAAGGCAACTTCCGGTGGATGCCCATCGAACATGGCGCTGTTCACGCCCAGCTTCATTTTTTCCATCATCGTCTCCTTAAGACGTTAGCTATGACGCCAGCTTCAGCGCTTTTCATCCAAACTTTACAAACGTTCAATGCCGATTCTTATGTTCAAAGATATAGAGCAAAGCATGCCAGGTTGAAGTGATGACGGTCACAAAAAAAAGCGTAACCCGTATCGGCAGACAGAGTTGCGGGCAGGGTCACATCGGGGTAAAGGTGATGAGTCTCAACAGGATTCGGAGCAGACAGTCAGCCGAAGCCTGCGCAGCTGGTCAGAATGAACAAATGACTTATCTATGCGCTTATGAACGGAAGCTTAAGCGCTCGCGAACCGCAGCATTCCGTCAGATTTCAGGATGCACGCTGCGTTCATTGGGCAGGCTGGTCAGCCGCAGGGTGCGGGGACCAATATTCGGTTTACTCATTTCCACTTCACGTAAGGCGATCCACTGATGGTGGTTATCCATCTCCCACAGATGCAGGCGCTGGGTCGCGGGCGAGAGCGCGCAGGACCAGACCAGCATTGGTTCAGCATCGCATACCACCTGGATATCGGGATAGAGCGATGAACGCAGACGGCCTGCGCCCGGCAGCAGCCGCAGCGAATCGAGCCCCGCTTCGCGCTCGCCGGTCAGCTTGAGCAGGCTCTGGCGCAGCGTCCAGATTTGCGTTACCGCTTCGACAAAATCCTGCTGGGCATTAATCCAGGCGATCTCCCCGGAGGTTAATCCCTGCATTAACTGTTCCTGAGTCTGGCGACTGCGGGCCCGCACGATTTCCATGTCCAGGCCGGCGCGGCCGCCCTCTTCAGCCAGCAGCACGCCGACCGTATTGCCGGCATAAGCGATGCTGAAATCAGGCAGATCGGGGTCAGCAAAAGCGGGGCGTCCGTGGCAATCGGTGGTCAGGCGCGGCAGCGTGTTAATGCCATAAACCCGCAGCATCAGCTGGGCCAGCAGCGTACGCGCGGCAAGAAAACGCCCACGGCGCTTATCAGCAAACTGCTGTGCCGTTTCAATAATATGCTGGGGAATGCGCATATCTTGTGCAGAGAAGTCGGGGTTACCCGTCCAGCGTACAAAATGACCAGCCATCTGTCGCTCCGTGAAAATGGTCAGATAATCATCAGCTGCATTGTAAGAATTTTCTTAACTTAATGCATCCGGCACAACACAGAATGAACCAAATTAGGAATAGGATGAGCGATCTGGCTAGATTCGCGGCGGTGAAAACTCAGTCGGGTCAGAATAAGCGTCGCGACGGACATCGCGACGCCAGCGGCATCAGGCGAACCGGCACGCCTGTTCAAAACTGAGGCGCGGCAGACGCGGGTGCAGTTTTGACGCCTCGCCATAGCCGAGGTTAATCAGCAGGTTAACCTGATACTGACTATCAGCAAAGAACGCCTCATTCACCTTCGCCGGATCAAAACCGGACATCGGGCCGGCATCCAGTCCCAGCGAGCGGGCCGCCAGGATCAGGTACCCGGCCTGCAGGCTGCTGTTACGAAAAGCGGTCTCTTTCGCCGCTTCCGGGCTGCCGGTAAACCAGCTGCGGGCATCGGCATGCGGGAACAGCGCAGGCAGCTGCTCGTAAAATTCGCGGTCCCAGGCGACGATCACCGTGACGGGCGCACTCATGGTTTTTTCGAGGTTGCCGGAAGAGAGCGCCGGTTTCAGCTTCTCTTTACCTTCCGCCGACGTCACGAAAACAAAGCGGGCGGGCGAGCAGTTAGCCGAGGTCGGGCCCAGCGCCGTTAAGCTATACAGCTGTTCCAGCAGGGCGTTGTCGACCGGCTTCGCCTGCCAGTAACTGTGGGTGCGGGCGTCGGTAAACAGCGTGTTCAGTGCGGCAGTGTCAAGCGGTGTACTCATGCAACTCTCCTGTTTCAGGCAAAAAATTTCGCCCAAGGGTGACCACGAATAGGGGTTCGCTGCCGGCGTGATGCCGCGACGGCGGCAGATAATAGCGTTTATCAGACGGGACAAATCACGGCCATCCGCCGTCGATCATCAGGTCGGCGCTCTGACCGTTATACGGCAATGCCGGGCCGCCGCAAAATAACATATCAGCAAGAATCACCGCAGGTGCGCAGCAAAGTGAAAGCGTGAAAGCGGGGAAAGGCGCCGGTCCGATAAGGACGCACTATCGGACCGGCAAAAGCGAGGTTATTTACCGATACAGAAGCTGGAGAAGATGCGGCCCAGCAGATCATCCGAGGTGAACTCGCCGGTAATCTCGCTCAGCGCCTGCTGAGCCAGGCGAAGTTCTTCTGCCAGCAGCTCACCAGCCCAGGCACCCAGCAGCTGCGCTTTGCCCTGCAGCAGGTGCGTCGCTGCTAACTCCAGCGCCTGCAGATGACGACGGCGCGCCAGGAAGCCGCCTTCCATATTGCCGGCGAACCCCATGCTCTGCTTCAGGTGATCGCGCAGTTCATCAACCCCGGTGCTGGTGCGTGCCGACAGCCGAATCACTGCGTGGCCATTTATCTCTGTCAGGCCTGGCTGTTCACCGGTGACGTCGGCTTTATTGCGCACCACGGTAATCGGTAACTCAGGCGGCAGGCGTGAAACAAAGTCGGGCCAGATGGCCGCGGCTTCGGTCGCGTCGGTGGTAGTGCCATCGACCATAAACAGCACCCGGTCAGCCTGCTCAATCTCCTGCCAGGCGCGCTCAATACCGATGCGCTCGACTTCATCGCTGGCCTCACGCAAACCGGCGGTATCGATGATATGCAGTGGCATACCATCAATATGAATATGTTCACGCAATACGTCGCGCGTGGTGCCGGCAATGTCGGTGACAATCGCCGCGTCACGACCCGCCAGCGCATTCAGCAGGCTCGATTTGCCCGCGTTAGGCCGACCCGCAATCACCACCTTCATCCCTTCACGCAGCAGGCTGCCCTGGCGCGCCTCAGCCCGTACGCCATCGAGATCGGCGATCACCGCATTCAGCTGCGCTTCGATTTTGCCGTCAGAGAGGAAGTCGATCTCCTCATCCGGGAAGTCAATAGCTGCTTCAACGTAGATGCGCAGATGAGTCAGGGCTTCCACCAGTTGATTGACGCGGGTGGAGAATACCCCCTGCAGCGAATTGACCGCAGAACGGGCCGCCTGCTCTGAGCTGGCATCGATCAGATCGGCTATCGCCTCGGCCTGCGCCAGGTCGAGCTTATCGTTGAGAAACGCGCGCTCTGAAAACTCACCCGGCTGGGCGATGCGTACGCCGGGCAGCGCCACGATGCGTTTCAGCAACAGATCGAGGATCACCGGACCGCCGTGGCCCTGCAGCTCCAGTACATCTTCACCGGTAAACGAGTTAGGCCCCGGAAACCACAGCGCAATGCCCTGATCCAGTACGCTGCCGTCAGCATCGGTAAACGGCAGATAGTCGGCATAACGCGGCTTAGGCAGTTTGCCCAGCAGCTGCTGCGCCACCTCGGCTGCACGGGCACCGGAGATGCGCAAAATACCTACGCCGCCGCGTCCGGGCGGCGTAGCCTGGGCAACAATGGTATCGCTGTGGCTCATAAATTCTCTCTCGCTACAAAAAACAAAGGCGGTCGCTTTGACCGCCTGAGGATAGACCGTTTAGGGCGGGATCGCTCCCGCTTTACATCGCTTAGGCTTTCTTCTTGTCGCGGCTATGCAGACCACGTTTTTCCAGGCCGCGATAAATCAGCTGCTGCTGGAGAATGGTAACCAGGTTGCTGACGATGTAGTACAGCACCAGACCTGACGGGAACCACAGGAAGAACACGGTGAAAATCACCGGCATGTAGGTCATGATCTTCTGCTGCATCGGATCGGTCACGGTGGTCGGTGACATCTTCTGAATGAAGAACATGGTAATGCCCATCAGAATCGGCAGGATGTAGTACGGGTCCTGCGCGGACAGGTCATGGATCCACAGCACAAACGGCGCGTGACGCAGTTCAACAGAACCTGACAGCATGTAATACAGTGCCAGGAAGATCGGCATCTGGATTACCAGCGGCAGACAGCCACCCAGCGGATTGACCTTCTCTGCTTTATACAGCGCCATCATTTCCTGGCTCTGCTTCTGCTTGTCATCACCCAGACGTTCACGCATCGCCTGAATCTTCGGCTGCAGCATGCGCATCTTCGCCATCGAGGTGTACTGCGCTTTGGTGAGCGGGTACATGATGCCACGCACGATAAAGGTGATCACGATAATGGAGAAGCCCCAGTTACCGATGAAGCTGTGGATAAATTTCAGCAGCTTGAACAGCGGCTGAGAGATAAACCACAACCAGCCGTAATCGACGGTCAGATCAAGGTGCGGCGCAATGGCTGCCATCTTGTCCTGAATTTCCGGACCGACCCACAGGGTTGCACCGAGGTTCTGCTGTGCGCCTGCGGCAATGGTCACCGGCGCAGATTTGTAGCCAATCGCCGCCACGCCATTACCCAGGTTGCTGGTGTAAAGGGTGTTGGTGCCATCGGTACGCGGAACCCATGCGGTGGCAAAGTACTGCTGCAGCATCGCCACCCAGCCGTTGCTGGTGGTGGTGTTCAGGTTCTCGTTATCCGCGATATTGTCGAATTTGTACTTCTCATATTTCGAATCGCTGGTGGAGTACGCCGCGCCACGGAAGGTATGCAGTGCAAAGTTGTTGCTGCCGGTATCACGGTGCTTCGGCAGATCAATGGTCTGCTTCAGCTGGCCAAACAGCGACACTTCCAGCGGCTGCTGAGTGGTGTTGTTGACATGATAATCGACGTTAACCGCATATTCGCCACGCTTGAAGACGAAGGTTTTGGTGTAAACCACGCCGTTTTCAGCGGTATAGGTCATCGGCACACGCAGCTCGGACTGGCCTTCCGCCATTTCGAAGTGATCCTGCGTGGTGGTGAACAAAGGACGCGCGCCGTTGTTCGGGTTGTCCGGGCCATTACGACCGGTCAAACCACTCTGTGCCTGATAAAGGAACGATGGCGTCGTTTCAAGCAGCTGGAACGGCTGGTCGGAACCCAGTTTGTCCGGGAAAGTCAGCAGCTGTGCTTGTTCAACATCACCGCCGCGGGTGTTGATATTTAATGACAGGACATCAGTCTTAACGGTGATCGTCTGGCCCTGACCGCTGGCCGGTACACCCTGACTGGCGGCATCACCCGCTACGCTGTTAGTGTTTTGTGTGGTCTGCGTCTGCTGTGGCTGCGGAGCGTGGTCCGTCTGCCAGGCTTGCCAGATCATAAAAGACACGAACAGAAAAGCGATGAGAAAGAGATTGCGTTGCGAATCCATCGTTAATGTTCTCTGGTATCAAAGGTTTTTGGCGGCACAGGATCGTCACCACCCGGGTTCAAAGGGTGGCATTTTAATACGCGTTTTAACGTCAACCAACTGCCTTTTATCACGCCAAACCTGCGTAACGCCTCAATTCCGTATTGAGAGCAGGTCGGATGAAACCGACAGTGTGGGCCCAGTAATGGACTGATGCCGCGTTGATAGACGCGTATCAGGACGATCAGGAGCCGCGCGCCAGGCGACAGTGACGACGCCATAATTTCTCCAACGCTTCCGCCAGCATACGGTTATCCAGATCGGCAACCCCTTTCTTCGCCACCACCACGAAGTCCATCGACGGCAGTTCATGTTGACGCAGACGAAAGCTTTCGCGGGTCAATCGCTTGATCCGGTTACGTTCGTGGGCACGTTTCACATGTTTTTTAGCGACGGTGAGACCGATGCGGGGATGCCCCAGCGCGTTAAGGCGGCCGAGAATAGTAATTTGCGGCGTGCCAGCCCGTTGTGGCTGCTGGAAGACGAAAGTGAAATGAGTGGGAGTTAACAAGCGTAACTCCCTGGGAAATGCGAGCTTACCCATCAGGGCTAGCTTTATTACTTAGAAACGGTCAGACGAGAACGGCCTTTAGCACGACGACGTGCCAGAACCTGACGACCATTTTTTGTAGCCATACGAGCACGGAAACCGTGTGAACGGTTGCGCTTCAGTACGGACGGTTGAAAAGTGCGTTTCATGGCGGTTTCTACCTAAACTTGAAAATTTTCACTGGGTGACGCGTTTCGGGCCAATAAATCGACCGACGCCTCAATGTGTCTTTAATAAAGAGGCGGGATTGTAATAATTGTACAGTCCCGAGTCAATTTACTTCGCGTGTCGCAGTACCTGGAAACACGGATACAGCCCGCTGAGTCCGGGCATTGGGCTTAACGCGACAACGCCGGGTGACGAATTATACGGGCTCCCGGTTAAAGCGCAAGGATCGCGCCGGATCTTATTGCGATCAAATTGGCGGATCGTGGGGATAAAACGAGAAGTCACCCGAAAATCTGACGCATTCAGCCAGATTCCTGCTGGTTTTTCCCGCAACTGGCGTAAACTTCTCTGCGCGCCTTTCGCCTGTGGATAAAAAGGATCAAAACTGTGTAGAAAGGGAAGATCTCTGTCTCGCTTTGCGCTATGATCCGCCCTTCCGCTGACGATCCTCCGGTGATTGCAGGACGGAAAACCGCTGATAGCGGTCGCAGGCGCTTTCTTACGTCTGTGTCAAAAATGAACGTTTCTTAGAGTAACGCCTACTATTCTTATCGAATTTGTACGAGTGGAGTCCGCCGTGTCACTTACGCTTTGGCAACAGTGTCTTGCCCGTTTGCAGGATGAGCTTCCTGCCACCGAATTCAGCATGTGGATTCGTCCACTACAGGCTGAGTTAAACGACAATACGCTTGCCTTGTATGCTCCAAATCGCTTCGTACTCGACTGGGTTCGGGACAAATACCTCAATAGCATTAACGCATTACTGAATGAATTCTGCGGTCCGAACGTACCGTTATTGCGTTTTGAAGTGGGTACACGCCCGGTTCAGCAAACTGCCGCCGTCAGCCAGCCGGTGATGGCCAGCGTCAGCGCGCCTGCTATCCCGGTACAGAGCCATATCCGTCCGGCCCCGACGCAGATCATGCGTCCAAGCTGGGATAACGTGCCGGCACCCGCTGATGTGACCTACCGTTCGAATGTGAATAACCGCCATAACTTCGATAACTTCGTCGAAGGTAAATCTAACCAGCTGGCGCGCGCGGCGGCACGCCAGGTGGCAGATAATCCGGGCGGCGCGTACAACCCGCTGTTCCTGTATGGCGGCACCGGCCTGGGGAAAACCCACCTGCTGCACGCGGTAGGCAACGGCATTATTGCGCGTAAACCCAATGCTAAAGTGGTTTACATGCACTCAGAGCGCTTCGTCCAGGACATGGTTAAGGCGTTGCAGAACAATGCGATCGAAGAATTTAAGCGCTACTACCGTTCGGTCGATGCGCTGCTGATCGATGATATTCAGTTCTTCGCCAATAAAGAGCGTTCGCAGGAAGAGTTCTTCCACACCTTTAATGCCTTATTAGAAGGCAATCAGCAGATCATCCTGACCTCAGATCGTTATCCAAAAGAGATCAACGGGGTGGAAGATCGTCTGAAGTCGCGTTTTGGCTGGGGGTTAACGGTGGCGATCGAGCCGCCTGAACTGGAAACGCGCGTGGCGATCCTGATGAAAAAAGCCGACGAGAATGACATTCGTCTGCCGGGTGAAGTGGCGTTCTTTATTGCCAAGCGTTTACGCTCTAACGTTCGTGAGCTGGAAGGCGCACTGAATCGCGTGATCGCCAACGCCAACTTTACCGGCCGGGCGATCACCATCGACTTCGTGCGCGAAGCGTTGCGCGATCTGCTGGCGCTGCAGGAAAAGCTGGTCACCATTGATAATATTCAGAAGACCGTGGCTGAGTACTACAAAATTAAGGTCGCGGATCTGCTTTCCAAGCGCCGTTCGCGTTCGGTAGCGCGTCCGCGCCAGATGGCGATGGCGATGGCAAAAGAGCTGACTAACCATAGCTTGCCAGAAATTGGCGATGCCTTTGGCGGTCGCGACCACACGACGGTGCTTCACGCCTGCCGCAAGATTGAGCAGCTGCGTGAAGAGAGCCACGATATCAAAGAAGATTTCTCTAATCTCATCAGAACATTATCTTCCTGACGCTATGAAATTTATTGTTGAACGTGAGCAGTTACTGAAGCCGCTGCAACAGGTGAGCGGCCCGCTAGGGGGTCGTCCGACGCTGCCGATTCTTGGAAACCTGCTGTTGCAGGTAACAGAAGGTACGCTGTTGCTGACCGGTACCGATTTAGAAATGGAGATGGTGGCGCGCGTTGCCCTGACGCAGGCCCATGAGCCTGGCGCAACCACCGTGCCGGCGCGGAAATTCCTCGATATCTGTCGCGGATTGCCGGAAGGCGCGGAGATCACGCTGTCACTGGAAGGCGATCGCATGTTAGTGCGTTCAGGCCGCAGCCGCTTCTCGCTGTCGACCCTGCCCGCCAGCGATTTCCCGAATCTGGATGACTGGCAGAGCGAGGTTGAATTCACCCTGCCGCAGGCGACGCTGAAACGACTGATCGAAGCGACTCAGTTCTCAATGGCGCATCAGGATGTTCGCTACTACCTCAACGGGATGATGTTTGAAACCGAAGGGGAAGAGCTGCGCACCGTGGCTACCGACGGTCACCGTCTGGCGGTCTGTTCAATGCCGATCGGTCAGGCGCTGCCGAGTCACTCGGTGATTGTGCCGCGTAAAGGGGTAATTGAGCTGCTGCGACTGCTGGATGGCGGCGATACGCCGCTGCAGGTGCAAATCGGCGGCAGCAATATCCGCGCGCACGTCGGCGACTTTATCTTTACGTCGAAGCTGGTTGATGGTCGTTTCCCTGACTATCGCCGCGTATTGCCGAAGAATCCCGATAAAGCGCTGGAAGCCGGCTGCGATCTGTTAAAGCAGGCATTTGCCCGCGCAGCGATTCTGTCGAATGAGAAGTTCCGCGGCGTTCGCCTCTATATCACCGAAAATCAGCTGAAAATCACCGCCAATAACCCTGAACAGGAAGAAGCGGAAGAGATGCTGGATGTCAGCTACAACGGCACCGAACTGGAGATCGGCTTTAACGTCAGTTACGTGCTGGATGTGCTGAACGCGCTGAAGTGTGAAAATGTCCGTCTGCTGCTGACCGACTCGGTGTCGAGCGTACAGATTGAAGATGTGGCGAGTCCGGCAGCAGCCTACGTCGTGATGCCCATGCGCTTGTAGAATATATAGGCCTGGCTTACTTGCTACGTTGTGCCCCGGCAGTGCTCGCCATCCTCACGTACTTCAGTACGCTCCGGTGGCTGTGCGCTGGCGGGGCGCAACGTAGCTGCGACGCCGACGGCCTGGTGACTGAGGTATCGGGCAAACCAGCTTTGCCGTTGACGCACTGGATCGCCAGGCCCAAAATTTTATTGCCCTTCACGCTGGATTGATTCATGGCTTTAACCCGCCTCCTTATCAAAGATTTTCGTAATATTGAGCAGGCTGACCTGCAGCTGGCACCCGGCTTTAATTTCCTGGTCGGCGCTAATGGCAGCGGTAAAACCAGCGTATTAGAGGCGATTTACACCCTGGGCCACGGTCGGGCGTTTCGCAGCCTGCAGGCGGGCCGCGTGATCCGTCACGACGAAGCAGCCTTTGTGCTGCATGGCCGGCTGGAAGGTAAAGAGCGGGAGATTTCTGTCGGGCTGACCAAAAACCGCGCCGGTGACAGTAAAGTACGCATTGACGGCAGCGACGGCCACAAAGTGGCTGAACTGGCGCAGCTGTTACCGATGCAGTTAATCACGCCGGAAGGGTTTACTTTGCTCAATGGCGGCCCCAAATACCGTAGAGCTTACGTCGACTGGGGCTGCTTTCATAATACGCCCGGTTTTTTCAACGCCTGGAGCAACCTGCGCCGCCTGTTAAAACAGCGCAACGCCGCCCTGCGCCAGGTCTCACGTTACAGTCAGATTCGTCCCTGGGACCAGGAACTGGTGCCGCTGGCTGAACAGATAAGCCAGTGGCGCGCCGAATACAGCGCGGCGATTTCGGCGGAGATTACTGCCACCTGCCGCCAGTTCCTGCCCGAGTTTGAGCTGCGCTTTTCATTTCAGCGCGGCTGGGACAAAGAGAGCGATTACGGCGAACTGCTGGAACGCAACTTTGAGCGCGATCGCGCCCTGACCTACACCGCCAGCGGGCCGCATAAAGCCGATTTTCGTATTCGGGCTGAAGGGACGCCGGTGGAAGATTTACTCTCACGCGGGCAGCTAAAACTGCTGATGTGTGCATTGCGTCTGGCGCAGGGCGAGTTCCTGACAAGCCAGAGCGGACGCCGTTGTGTTTACCTGATCGATGACTTTGCTTCTGAGCTGGATGACAGCCGCCGACGCCTGCTGGCAGAGCGGTTAAAAGCCACCCAGGCGCAGGTGTTTGTCAGCGCTATTTCTGCCGAGCATGTAATCGACATGACCGACGAAAAGGGCAAGATGTTCCGCGTGGAACAGGGTAAAATAGCGGTTCAACCTGAAGATTAAAATGAGCGAGAAACGTTGATGTCGAATTCTTATGACTCCTCAAGTATCAAAGTCCTGAAGGGGCTTGATGCGGTACGCAAACGCCCGGGCATGTATATCGGCGATACCGATGACGGTACCGGTCTGCATCACATGGTATTCGAGGTCGTGGATAACGCAATCGACGAAGCGCTCGCTGGTCACTGTAGTGACATCGTGGTCACCATTCATGCGGATAACTCCGTTTCGGTGCAGGATGATGGGCGCGGCATTCCAACCGGCATTCACGAAGAAGAAGGCATTTCCGCCGCTGAAGTGATCATGACGGTGCTGCATGCGGGCGGTAAGTTCGACGATAACTCCTATAAAGTCTCCGGCGGTCTGCATGGCGTCGGTGTCTCGGTGGTTAACGCCCTGTCACAGAAGCTGGAGCTGACCATTCGTCGCGAAGGCAAAGTACACCAGCAGGTCTACGTCCATGGCGTGCCGCAGGCACCGCTGTCGGTGACCGGCGAGACCGATTTGACCGGTACCCGTGTGCGCTTCTGGCCAAGCCACGAAACCTTTACCAACGTGCGCGATTTTGAGTATGACATCCTGGCGAAACGCCTGCGTGAACTGTCGTTCCTCAACTCCGGCGTGTCGATTCGTCTGGAAGATAAGCGTGACGGCAAGTCTGATCACTTCCATTACGAAGGCGGCATCCGGGCATTCGTTGAATACCTCAACAAAAACAAAACCCCGATTCACCCAACCGTGTTCTATTTCTCTACCGAGAAAGATGGCATCGGTGTGGAAGTGGCGCTGCAGTGGAACGATGGCTTCCAGGAAAACATCTACTGCTTCACCAACAACATCCCACAGCGTGACGGCGGTACCCACCTTGCGGGCTTCCGTGCGGCGATGACCCGTACCCTGAATGCCTACATGGATAAAGAGGGTTACAGCAAGAAAGCCAAAGTCAGCGCCACCGGTGACGATGCGCGTGAAGGTCTGATCGCAGTGGTTTCGGTGAAAGTGCCGGACCCAAAATTCTCATCCCAGACCAAAGACAAACTGGTTTCGTCTGAAGTGAAGTCAGCGGTTGAACAGCAGATGAACGAACTGCTGGCGGAATACCTGCTGGAAAATCCGGGTGACGCAAAAATCGTGGTCGGCAAAATCATCGACGCAGCGCGCGCCCGTGAAGCCGCACGTCGTGCCCGTGAAATGACCCGTCGTAAAGGCGCGCTGGACCTGGCGGGTCTGCCAGGCAAACTGGCGGATTGCCAGGAGCGCGACCCGGCGCTGTCTGAAATCTACCTGGTGGAGGGTGACTCCGCTGGCGGTTCGGCCAAACAGGGCCGTAACCGTAAGAATCAGGCGATTCTGCCGCTAAAAGGTAAGATCCTTAACGTTGAGAAAGCGCGCTTCGACAAAATGCTCGCCTCGCAGGAAGTGGCCACGCTGATTACCGCGCTCGGTTGCGGCATTGGTCGCGACGAGTACAACCCGGACAAGCTGCGCTATCACAGCATCATCATCATGACCGATGCCGATGTCGATGGTTCGCACATCCGTACGCTGCTGCTGACTTTCTTCTACCGTCAGATGCCGGAAATCATCGAGCGCGGCCACGTTTATATCGCGCAGCCGCCGCTGTATAAAGTGAAGAAAGGCAAGCAGGAGCAGTACATCAAAGATGACGACGCGATGGATCAATACCAGATCGCTATCGCGCTTGATGGTGCCACGCTGCACACTAATGCCAGCGCCCCGGCCCTGGCTGGTGAGCCGCTGGAGACGCTGGTCTCTGACTTCAACAGCACCCAGAAGATGATCAAGCGTATGGAGCGCCGTTATCCGGTTGCCCTGCTGCGCGCGCTGATTTATCACGACACGCTGAGCGATCTGAGCAATGAAGCAGAAGTGACCCGCTGGCTGAACAGCCTGGTGAGCTATCTCACTGAGCGCGAAGCGCACGGTAGTACCTATCTGGCGCAGGTGCGTGAAAACCGCGAGCTGAACCTGTTCGAACCGGTGCTGCGCGTCCGTACCCACGGTGTGGATACTGATTATCCGCTGGAAGCCGATTTCATCCAGGGACCTGAGTACCGCAAAATCTGTGGCCTCGGCGACAAGCTGCGTGGCCTGCTGGAAGAGGATGCTTACATTGAACGTGGCGAGCGTCGTCAACCGGTAGCCAGCTTCGAGCAGGCGATTGAGTGGCTGGTGAAAGAGTCGCGTCGCGGCCTCTCGGTACAGCGCTACAAAGGTCTGGGCGAGATGAACCCGGAACAGCTGTGGGAAACCACCATGGACCCGGATAGCCGTCGTATGCTGCGCGTTACCATTAAAGATGCGATTGGCGCTGACCAGCTATTTACTACCCTGATGGGCGATGCGGTTGAACCGCGCCGTGCCTTCATCGAAGAGAATGCGCTGAAAGCCGCCAATATCGATATCTAATCGGCTGCTGACGTCACAGGCCATCACGCAAGTGATGGCCTTTTTTTTGCCCTGCACAGTCCGATACTCGCAGACGAGGGCACCGCGTTGCCTGCAGGCTGCGATCGCGATCACTTTTTAGCGGCGGGCCCTCCCTTACTCTTGCCTCTCTTCGCGCCTCTGCGGGCGCACTATGCTTTTCAGACAGGGAGTTACACCATGATTATTTGCGATCGTCTCGACTGGGCCACAGAACGTCACGCCTTTCATCCGGTCATTGACCAGGCGATAAGCTGGATTGCTGAGACAGATTTTAGCCAGCTTGAAAGCGGGAAATACCCGATCCTCGCGGACGACAAAATGTTCTGTCTGGTGCAGGAGATGATGACCGAGCCGGCCAGCGCCCGGCGGGCAGAATCCCACGTCAGCTACATCGACATCCAGTACCTGCTGGCTGGCGTAGAGAATATCGGCGTGGCTCGCGCGCACCCGGAGCATGTGGTGACCGAAGATTTTATCCAGCAGCGTGACGTGATTTTTTATCAGCAGACGATAAACGAGTCGATGATCACCCTGATGCCCGGCATGTTTGCGCTGTTCTTCCCGCATGACGTTCATCGTCCCTGCTGCGCGCCCGCCGAACCGGCCCTGATTCGAAAAGCCGTGATTAAAATCCATCGCGATCTGTTTACCGGCTGAGGTCCGGCCGTCAGTCATTTGTCATCGCTTGCCGCTAAACTGGTCAATGTGAGCTGAATCGCGCTAGCATTGAACAAAACCCAGACGCAACGAGGACCCTATGGCTATTAAATTGATCGCTATCGATATGGATGGCACCCTGCTTAATCCGCAACATGAAATCACGCCGGGCGTGAAATCCGCTCTGGATCGCGCCCGCCAGCAGGGGGTCTCGATTGTGCTGACCACCGGCCGGCCGTTTGTCGGTATCCAGCGCTACCTGATGGAGCTGGATATGCAGACGCCCGGTCAGTACGCAATCAGCAACAACGGTGCGCTGGTCCATCAGGCCGAAGATGGCGAATGCGTAGCGGAAGTGACGCTGACCTTTGACGACTACCTCTACATTGAGCAGCTGGCGCGTGAGTTGGGCGTGCATTTCCAGGCGTTCGACAAGTCCCACCTCTATACGCCAAATAAAGACATCAGTGAATACACCATTCATGAAGCCAGCCTGACCGGGATTCCGGTACGCTACCGCGCCGTTGAAGAGATGGATCGCGCCACCCGCTTTCCGAAACTGATGATGATCGACCGGCCTGCCCTGCTGGATGCGGCCATTGCTCGTCTGCCCGAACAGGCGCGCCAGACTTACACCATTCTGAAGAGTGCGCCTTACTACCTCGAAATTCTCGATCGTCGGGTTAACAAGGGGCAGGGCGTCAGAATGCTGGCTGAGAAGCTTGGGCTGAAGCAGGAAGAAGTAATGGCGATTGGCGATCAGGAAAATGATCTGGCGATGATTGAGTATGCCGGCACCGGAGTAGCGATGGGTAATGCCATTGATTCGGTTAAGGAAATCGCCCAGTTCGTGACTAAAACCAATATGGAAGATGGCGTAGCACACGCGATTGAAGAGCTGGTGCTGTAATCGTCTGTTTTCTTGCTGGCAGGCTGCAGCGCAACAGATTGTCTGTTTTGTGATCAGGATTGTAGTACAACCTTGATAGGTGGTACTACAATTTTTGCTCAGGCATCAGCCGGGCAAAGGAACACAGACAGTGGAAAAGCAGGACGTCAGCAAAACCGATCGGATTCTTTTAACGCTGGGCGAAGAGATTGTCTCCGGCCAGTTTGTGGCGGGTCAGCCGTTGCCCGCCGAGGCGGACCTGTGCGAACGGTTCGCCACCTCCCGTAATATCATCCGCGAAGTTTATCGCTCGCTAACCGCGAAACGACTGATTGAAATTAAGCGTTATCGCGGCGCTTTCGTCACCCCGCATCAGCACTGGAACTTCCTCGACAGTGACGTCCTGCAATGGTCGTTAAAGCACAATCACGATCCACAACTCATCGCCGCGATGAACGATGTGCGGGTGCTGGTCGAGCCGCAGCTGGCGCGCTGGTCAGCCGAACGCGCCACCTCGCAGGATCTAGCCGCTATCGAGCTGGCGCTCAACGATATGATCACCCGGCACAACGATCGTGACGCCTTTAACGAAGCCGATATGCGCTACCACGAGGCGCTGCTGGCTTCGGTTCACAATCCGATTCTGCAACAGCTCAGTATCGCCCTGGTTCAGCTGCAGAAAGCGGTTTTTGCCCGCACCTACCGCGCCGATCGCGACAATATGCCGCAAACCCTGCGTGAACATCAGAACCTGTTCGATGCCATTCGCCATCAGGATGGTGACGCCGCAGAAGCGGCGGCACGCGCCATGATTGCCAGCTCAACCCAACGTCTGAAGGAGATCGTGTGAGCCACTATATCGCTCTCGACTGGGGCTCGACCAACCTGCGCGCCTGGTACTACCGCGACGGCGACGCTGTTGAGAGCCGACGTTCAGAAGCGGGCGTCACCCGCTTAAACGGCCGCAGCCACCAGCAGGTGTTCGATGAGATAACCCACGGCTGGCCGGTGAATGCGGTGCCGGTGGTGATGGCGGGCATGGTGGGTAGCAACGCCGGCTGGAAGGCCGCGCCCTATCTTCCCTGCCCGCTGACGCTGGACTCCCTCGCGACGCAGCTGACCGCAGCCGGTGAAAATCGCTGGATCGTGCCGGGATTAAGCGTCAGCCGCCGTGACAATCACAACGTGATGCGCGGTGAAGAGACCCAGCTGCTGGGGGCGCAAACCCTGGCACCGGCGGAACTGATCGTGATGCCCGGTACCCATTCCAAGTGGGTGAAATGCGAAGCGCGCCGGGTGATCGATTTCCGCACCGTGATGACCGGCGAACTGCATCATCTGCTGCTGAACCACGCCCTGATCGGGACCGGTTTACCTCAACAGCAGCCGGATGCGGCGGCCTTTCAGCGCGGGCTGGAAACCGGCATCAACGATCCGTCCCTGCTGGCGCGCCTGTTTGAAGTGCGGGCGCAGCATCTGCTGGGTGCGCTGGCCCCCGGGTCGGTCAGCGATTTCCTCTCCGGTTTGTTGATCGGACATGAAGTCGCCAGTCAGGCGGCGCAGTCGGCGCTGAGCGGTCCGGTGACGCTGATTGCCAGTGAAGCACTGGCCCAGCGTTATCAGGCGGCTTTTGCCCTGCTCAATATCCCGCTGCAATGGCTGGCAGGCGATAGTGCCTTCCAGCAAGGAATAAGGAGAATTGTCGATGACCTTACCCTTTAAGCTGCCGCTGATCGCCATCCTGCGCGGCATCCGGCCGGACGAAGCCGGGGCGCACGTTAGCGCCCTGATTGAGTGCGGTTTTGACAGTATTGAAGTGCCGCTCAACTCGCCCGACTGGCAGCAGACCCTGCCGCAGCTGGTACGTCAGTTTGGTGATCGGGCCATGATTGGTGCCGGAACGGTGCTGAACGTCGCGCAGGTCAACGCCGTTGCGGCAGCAGGTGCCCGCCTGCTGGTGACGCCGAATACCGATGCAGAGGTGATTGCCGGGGCAGTCCGGCAGCAGATCTGGACGGCCATCGGCTGCGCCACCGCCAGTGAAGCCTTTACCGCGCTAAACGCAGGGGCCCATGCGCTGAAAATTTTCCCGGCATCGGCTTTTGGGCCCGCCTATATCAAGGCGATCAAAGCCGTATTGCCGCCGGAGGTGCCGCTGTTCGCAGTAGGTGGAGTGACGCCAGAAAACCTGGCGGACTATCTGGCGGCGGGCTGCGTCGGTGCCGGACTGGGCAGTGACCTGTACCGCGCCGGTCAGCCGCTGTCGCGCACCGTGGAAAAAGCTGAGGCTTTTATTGCTGCTTATAAGGATGCCGTACGATGAAAATCACAAAACTCACCACTTACCGCCTGCCGCCACGCTGGATGTTCCTGAAAATTGAAACCGATGAAGGCGTCTGCGGCTGGGGCGAGCCGGTAATCGAAGGCCGGGCGCGCAGCGTCGAAGCGGCGGTGCATGAACTGGGCGACGCACTCATCGGTCAGGACCCGGCGCGCATTAACGACTTGTGGCAGGTGATGTACCGGGGCGGTTTCTATCGCGGCGGTCCGATCCTGATGAGCGCTATTGCCGGTATCGATCAGGCGTTATGGGATATCAAAGGCAAAACGCTCGGCGTCCCGGTCTGGCAACTGCTTGGCGGTCTGGTACGCGACCGGATGAAAGCCTACAGCTGGGTTGGCGGCGATCGTCCCGCCGATGTGATTGCCGGGATTCAAACGCTGCGCGCCATCGGCATCGATACCTTCAAGCTCAACGGCTGCGCCGAAATGAGCCTGATCGATAACAGCCGCGCGGTGGATGAGGCGGTCAATACCGTGGCGCAAATCCGCGAAGTCTTTGGCAATCAGATTGAATTCGGCCTCGATTTTCATGGCCGGGTCAGCGCGCCGATGGCGAAAATATTGATCAAAGAACTGGAGCCCTATCGGCCGCTGTTTATTGAAGAGCCGGTGCTGGCCGAGCAGGCAGAATACTATCCGCGCCTCGCCGCGCAAACCCACATTCCGATTGCCGCAGGCGAGCGCATGTACTCCCGCTTCGAGTTTAAGCGGGTGCTGGCAGCGGGCGGTCTGGCAATCGTGCAGCCCGATCTCTCCCATGCTGGCGGCATCACGGAATGCGTCAGGATTGCCGCGATGGCAGAGGCTTACGATGTCGGACTGGCACCGCACTGCCCGCTCGGACCGCTGGCTCTGGCCGCCTGTCTGCAGGTCGATTTTGTCTCGCATAACGCCATATTCCAGGAACAGAGCATGGGCATTCACTATAATCAGGGAGCGGAACTGCTTGATTATGTTGTCAATAAAGCTGATTTCGCCATGCACAATGGCAGCTTTTCGCCGCTGAACCGGCCGGGTCTCGGGGTTGAGATCGATGAAGCGCTGGTGATTGAACGCAGCCGTGATGCCCCAGACTGGCGCAACCCATTGTGGCGGCACGCTGACGGCGCCGTTGCCGAATGGTAATGTTCGCCGCTTTTCAGTAGCAGCCACCCGCTTCACCCCATAATAAGAAACACTCGCCAGGTCCCGCGCGATGCGGGATCCGGGTCCGCTATACCCTACGTGAGGATCTCCCGATGAGTGAACATCTGCATCTCAGTACCGTGAAAAAAATGAACCGGCGCATTATGCCGTTCATCATGCTACTCTACCTGATTGCCTATATCGATCGCGCCAATATCTCCGTCGCCGCGCTACAGATGAATGCCGATCTGGCGATGACCGCCGAGATGTACGGCATCGCCGCCGGCATTTTTTATGTCACCTACATCATCTTCGAAGTGCCGAGTAACGTCCTGCTGACGCGGGTCGGTGCGCGGCGCTGGATCGCCCGCATCATGGTGAGCTGGGGCATCATTGCCGCCGGCATGAGCCTGGTCCAGACGCCCACCCAGCTTTATGTGATGCGCTTTCTGCTCGGGGCGGCAGAGGCCGGGTTTACGCCCGGCATTATCTTCTACCTCTCCTGCTGGTATCCGCGTAGCGATCGCGCCCGCGCCATGTCGATGTTCTATATCGGTGCGGCGCTGGCATCGGTGATTGGCCTGCCGCTCTCCGGCAGTCTGCTGAACATGCACGGCATGTTAGGTGTCGAGGGCTGGCGCTGGCTGTTCCTGCTGGAAGGCATTCCCGCTTTCTTCCTCGGCATCGTCACCTGGTTTTATCTTGATGATGCACCGGCCAAAGCGCGCTGGCTCTCCGGCGAGCAGCGTAGCTGGCTGCAGCAGACCATTGAACGTGACGAGAAGCATTCCGCCATTCACCATCATAACTGGCGGGTGGCGCTGAAAAGCGGTCGCGTCTGGGCGCTCAGCCTGCTGTGGCTGTTGCAGGCGTTTGGCACCATCGGCGTGACGCTGTTTCTGCCGCTGATTGTCAAGGCCGTGGCGGAGGACCGCAGTAACCTGATGGTCAGCCTGCTGTCGGCGGTGCCGTTCCTGTTTGCCTGCCTGTTTATGTATTTCAATGGCCGTCATTCGGACAAAACCGGTGAGCGGGCCCGTCATCTGGGATTGCCGTTGATCGCCGCGGGCCTGCTGCTGCTGGGCGCGATGGCAGTCTCGCAACAGTGGCTGGCCTACGGTCTGCTGGTGCTGATGGTGGGCCTCAACTGGGCGATTACGCCGGTCTTCTGGGCCGTCACCACCGAGACCATCTCCGGCGTCGCCGGGGCCGCGTCGATTGCGCTGATCAACGCCGTGGCGAACATTGCCGGCCTCGGTTTTCCGCCGATCATGGGCCGCATCAAAGATGCCACCCACAGCTACAATGATGGTTTGCTGATTGTGGCGGGCGCGCTGGTGCTGGGCGGCTTACTCGGCCTGCTGCTGGGACGAAAAAAAACCGTCGAGGGTGACGGGCGGGTGCTCAGTGAGGCGAAATCGAAGCTGCATCTTTAGCCCGTTTGGCGTAGCGTGTGGGGCAACATTTTTATCAGGTTGCCTCCATGCGCGAAAAACAGATCACCTTTGCTGCCCGCCAGCATCAGCTTACCAATATCAATGTCTGGACCGCCGATAGCCAGTGGCTGGCGTTTGACCTGCGTCCCTCCGGCGCGTCGTTTACCAGCCAGACCATTGAGCGCGTCAATGTGACCACCGGCGAGGTTGAGGTGCTGTATCAGGCGCACCACGGCGCCCATGTCGGGGTAGTTACCGTCAGCCCCGATCTGCCGCCGCGCTATGTCTGTATTCACGGCCCGGAGCATCCCGACGCAAGCTGGCAGTATGACTTTCACCATCGGCGTGGCGTCATTATTCAGAACGGCAATGCGATGAATCTCGATGCCTGCGACATTACCCCGCCCTTTACGCCCGGCGCGCTGCGGGGCGGCTCGCACGTACATGTGTTCAGTGCCGACGGGTCACGCCTCAGCTTCACCTACAACGATCATGTGATGCATGAATGGGATAGCCGCCAGGACCTGCGTAACGTGGGCATCGCCGTACCGCTGCGGGCAGTGACGCCGCAGAAGCAGCATCCCCGTGAATATGACGGCAGTTATTTTTGTCTGCTGGTCAGCCGTACCCATGCGCAGCCCCTACCCGGCAGCGACCAGATTAATCGCGCTTATGAAGAGTGCTGGGTCGGCGATCGCGGCTATCAGAAACCGGACGGCAGCTGGCAGCGCTGGGCCATCGCCTTTATTGGCGATACGCTGAATGCGCAGAGTGAAAAACGGCCTGAGGTGTTTATTGTCGATCTGCCCGAGGCGCTGGAGGATTATGCCCGCGCGGGCGAGGCGCCGCTGGAGGGCAGCGAGCGGCAGTTACCTGCACCGCCTGCTGGCGTGCAGCAGCGTCGCCTGACGGTAAGTCGCGGTCTGGCACTGCAACCGCGCCACTGGCTGCGCGCCGCGCCGGACGGCAGCCAGATCGCCTTTCTGATGGCGGACCCGCAGCAGGTGGTTCAGCTGTGGACCGTATCGCCCAACGGCGGCGAGCCACGCCAGATCACCCGGCTGAGCCACAGCATCCAGTCGGCGTTTAGCTGGCACCCCAGAGGTGAGGCGATCGCCTTTATCTGCGACAACAGCGTGATGCGGTGTGAGCTGACAAGCGGAGCATGTCAGCGGCTGACTGACCGGACAGAGCAGCCACCATCAGGTGACGCGGTGGTCTGGTCGCCTGATGGAAGCCAGATTGCTTATATGCGTGAGGTGAACGGCTGGCGGCAGCTGTTTACGGTTGCGGCGACGGCGGCTGCATAGTCGGCATCGGCTGTGCCTGCGCCAGATTTTCCTGGGTATGCGCCAGCTTCTCGCTTTGCAGTACCCGCTCGCGCGGAGAGTCGATCGATTTGTCACTGTCGTTGCGATAATAATCCCACGGCAGTAACAGCGTATCCAGCGCAGCGGAGAAAGGCAGATCGATCAGCGCCAGCGGTTTTAGTGCCCAGCTGGTGTCGTCATCGACCAGCAGATCGGCGCTGGCGCGGGTGCCAGGATAGTAGCCCTGACTGGCACCGGTGTGTGACATGACGCTGGAGCAGCCGCTTGCCGCAACGGCACAGCAGACTACACCCGCCAGCGGTAACGTTTTCATCAATTTCATTATTATCATCCCTTCAGTCCTGACAGAAGCCTGACTGAGTTGGTTTGCCAGACAACGCCATCACTCTGGGGTGAAGTCCGTTCTGGTCCGGCAAAGGTAGTCCTGAGTGTATGTCATTTTCTCAAACAGGCGAAAAAAATTGCATTTTCCCCCTTGAAAGCTGACGTCCGGCACCCATTTTTAGATTACGGACGCACTCACCGTTGCCGCAAGGGACAGTGAGGTGCCGTACAAAAACCTGTCCCGTAGTGGAAGGTTGCCAAAACTTGCTGAAACTCAGGAGTCTTAATATGCGTAATTTTGATCTCTCTCCACTTTATCGTTCTGCCATCGGCTTTGACCGCCTGTTTAACCTGCTCGAAGCGAATCAAAATCAGAGCAACGGCGGCTATCCTCCGTACAACGTCGAGCTGGTCGATGAAAACCACTATCGCATTACCATCGCCGTAGCCGGTTTTTCTCAGAGCGAACTGGAGATCACCGCCCACGATAATGTGCTGATCGTGCGGGGTGCCCACCCGGAAGAGCAGACCGAACGTAAATACCTGTATCAGGGTATCGCCGAACGCAACTTCGAGCGTAAATTCCAGCTGGCCGACCACATTGTGGTACGTGATGCCCGTCTGGAAAATGGTCTGTTAAGCATCGATCTTGAACGCCTGGTGCCGGAAGAAGCGAAACCACGCCGTATTGAGATTCTGAAATAATCATAACAAACGCCGCTAACGCGGCGTTTTTCGTTTTTGATATCAGTACCTGCTCAGGGAGCAAAAAGGCTGCTCCGCTCCATGGTTTCAGACGGCTGATTGAATTAACGCGATGGGAGCATACGCCTGTAGCAAAGCATAGCGGACCAGAAATGGTGTTTTTGCGTCTTTGCGAAACGCAGCCATCACGCTCTTAAACGCCGCGCCAGCGGCGTTTTTCTGTTTGCCTTTACGGCTGCGTTCGCATCGCTAAACGCTGACCCACTACCCCGCCAAATACGTTTACCAGCAGCCCCAGAATAATGATGGTAGCGCCCAGCATCTGCTGTCCCGACAGATGCTCATCCAGCACCAGCGCGGCGGTGATAATCCCGACTACCGGCACCAGCAGCGACAGCGGCGCAACGCGCCAGGTTTCGTAGCGGCTCAGCAGGTTGCCCCAAATCGCATAGCCTATGATGGTGGCGATAAACGCCAGATAAATTAACGCCAGTATGGTCTGTAACCCGATATGCAGCAGGCTATTGAGGATGGCGGCCTGGCCGTCAAACAGCAACGAGCAGGCAAAGAAAGGCACCACCGGCACCAGCGCACTCCAGACCACCAGTGACATGATCGGCACCTTGCGGTTACGCATAATGATCTTATTGGTGATGTTACCCAGCCCCCACGACAGCGCGGCCGCCAGCGTCAGCATCATTGTCGTCAGCGTGATACCGGCCGTGGTCTGGCCCTCCATGCCCGCCGTGGCCAGCATAAACATCCCCAGCGTGGCGATAATAATTCCGACAATGTGATTCCAGCGCAGCTTCTCCGACAGCAGCAGCGCGCCCAGCAGCAGCGTGAAGAACGCCTGCGCCTGCAGCACCAGCGACGCCAGTCCGGCGGGCATGCCCAGCTTGATCGCCAGAAACAGAAACGCGAACTGACCAAAACTGATGGTCATCCCGTAGACCACCAGCCAGCGCAGCGGAATCGGCGGACGGCGCACAAAGAAGATGGCGGGAAACGCCACCAGGCTGAAGCGCAGCCCGGCCAGCAAGAAGGGCGGCATGCCCTGCAGCCCTAACTTGATCACCACAAAATTGACGCCCCATGCCACCACCACGCACAGCGCTAACAGCATATCTTTTACCGACATCGGATACTCCTTGTGCCGCTTCAGGCAGTGATCGCCACCGGCGTCGCGATATCCACACAGCAGTCGTCACCCACAATGCGAAAATAGTCCTCTACCGCCAGCGCAATCGACTTATCCAGCGCACCCGCGTTAAACCATAACGTCCCGACCTGTTGCAGCCGCGTATCGACCCGCAACGCCAGCCGGTCATCAAAACTAAACGGTGGCACCGCACCCATTACGCAGTCGGTCAGCGCCTGGGCCATCTCCGGTGCGGCAAAGGCGGACTTCTTACCGCCGATGGCGCGCGCCGCGCTTTTGAAATTGATGCGGCAATCGCCCGGCACAATCGCCAGCAGATAACGCGCATCGGCGCCCTCTGGCATGCTGACCTCAAGCACCATCGCTTTGGCCGCCTGATTGAGCGCGTTACCGCGTATCTCACTGATCAGATCGGTCTGACCCACCGCCTGATGCTCTGCCACCCGATAGTTCGCCTGATGCTGATCCAGCAGCGCGATGATTTTTTCAAACGTCGTCATTCCCCTCTCCTTAATCTGGCGCAACCTGGATTAACTCCAGGCGATAGCGTGCTTCATTTTTTTATCGGTCAGGCCGAAAAAGAAGCCCATGGTGATGCGGGTATCGCCTTCGACCCGGTCAATTTCGTGATAGAAGGCGGGATTAAACAGGTAGATATCGCCGCTGCGCGGTGAAAACTCGCAGGTTTCACTGCCCGCCACTACGCCGCTGTGGTAACCCAGTTCACCGGCGGTTTTGAACTGTTCATCTTCCGGCGACCATTTTTTGTTGTAGATGCGTAGCGCGCCGCCCGCGTTGCACTCCTGCAGGCAGACCACGCAGCTGAGCTGATGCAGGATCTGGGTTACCGCCAGACCGCTGTCGGCGGCATCGCGCACGATGTTGTCGTTATGCAGGGGATTCGCCACGCCGTCGGCATGAAAACGTACAATCGAACCGGCATACTCGCCCCGGCCCGGCTCCTGCGCGGTACGCAGGCTCTCCAGCCTTAGCGCATGTTGTACCCAGTAGTAGATCTGTTCACGCAACGTACCAAGCGACGGCGGCAGCGACGGCTGAATGTCGCGCAGCTCAGTAAAGTAGTTATCCGGCGCCGCCGTATGCCGGGCCAGATAGGGGCCGAGCGTAGTGAGTGCACCGTTGGGGTAGTGGGATACTCGGATCTTTTCCCGGCAGCGCTGAAGATCGGTCACCACCGCCTGACGGACGTCCGGCGTGAGGAAATTGCGCAGCACCAGCAACGGCACGCGTGCCGTCACGATGTCATCCAGCCAGGTCGACTCCACAAACATGTTGGGATTAATCACGCGGAACTGATTGAAAATAGCCATGTTTCTCACTCCCTAAACGGTATTTCATAGAGTTCATGATTGTTCATTCGCCGCCAGTTGCCGGCGCTGCCTGGTATTGCCACCGGTTCAGACGCGATCAGGGTACAATCGTCCTGTTGCCGAAAATGCATCGTAAAGTAGTCGGGATACGGCGTGTCGTGCGGATGCCACTGCCACGCCCAGGCCTTGTCGCGGGTGACAAAAATCGCATTACCTGCGCTGCCGCCTGGCGCAACCTGGGCCATTTTTTCCCGCAGATAGTCACGGGTGAAATCAGCCGGGGTGATCTGATCGACCAGATAGTGCAGATACTCTTCCGAATCGAAGCGCGATTCAGTCAGGCCGAGCTGACGATAGATGGTGGGCAGAAAACCGTTGTGCATCATGTACCAGCGATGTCCCGCGCTGTTGCGCCACAGCGGATGCGAAAACTCCAGCCCGTGATTTTTACTCAGGGTGGCGTGGCGCACGTGTACCGCCAGAAAGCGGCTGCGCAGCCGATCAACATCAATGCCCGGCAGCGCGTCGGCAAACGCGCCGGTGCCATGCAGGGTGCGGATCTCGCCGTTCTCCAGCCACAGACAGCCCCAGCCGTTAGGATGCTGTTTGATCGGCCCGTCGTGGTCGGCGCTTTCGCCACAGCTCATGGCGCGCGCGGCCTCCAGAATGGCGGCGCTGTCGAACCGGCCATGCGCCAGAATCATTCTGCACATACTGTGTTTCTCCCTGCCGCCGCGGGCTGCGCGGCGATCACCTGATGAAAGGCCGCCAGAATCGGTTCACGCGCCGCCGCGCTCAGGCAAAAAGTCGCCAGAATCCCGGCATGGCGGGTCAGATCGGCATACAAAGACGATCGCGGTGAAACCTGCAGCGTCGGCAGCCGCAGCGTCGGCATCAGCTGACCCTGCTGATGCTGATCGATCCAGCGCTCGGCCGCCTGCAGCTGTGCCGGTTGCCGCAACCGTAGCTGGCCTACCGCGCGCGGCGCGGTGAAGGCAAATGCCGGCAGCACCGCGCCCGCCTCCAGGCCAAAAGTCACGTCTGCCCAGTCGATGCCGGTGGCTTCCTGCACCAGCGTTGTCACGCCCATGCCTGACAGGCGAAAGCCCATCTCCAGAAAATGCGGAATGCCGTTCACCAGGATGAAATCGATATGAAAGGCGCCCTGACGATAGCCAAAGGTTTCGCAGCAAAACGTCATCAGGCTGGTGAATGAAGGAGGCAGCGCGGCCGCCGCCAGCGCCACATGTCCCGACTCGTAAAAGCTGACGCAGCCCTCAGCGTCACGATGCTGCTCAATCACTTTCTGGCAGCAGGTCAGCGCCTGCGGATGTCCCTGATGCACCACGCCCTGCAACGAAAACTCCTCACCCGCTAATCCGCTCTCGACAATGAAACCGCTGAAGCCGCGGCCGCCGTAATTCATCGTCTGTACCAGCTTGTTCACCACCTGGCACAGCTGATCGGCCCGTTCAATCAGCCAGATCCCCAGCCCGCCGCCGCCATCCACCGGTTTCACCACGCAGGGATAGAGCAGCGCCTCTTTCGCATCCAGAATGCTGAGCGGCGAGGCGAAGAAGCGGAACTCCGGCTGTGGAAAGGCGGGCCAGGCTTTTTTCAGCGCCATGCGCTGGGCATATTTATCCAGCGGGATAAACGCGGCAGGCGCATCGGGTCCGGCCAGCATTTCCCGTACCCGTCCGGCGCTGGCGTTGTAGGCTTCAAAACCGGCCAGCACCACCTGTGGATGCGACAGCAAACCGGCGTGCAGATAAGCCTGGATCACCTCCCACGGGTTTTCTGGTCGATCAAGGCGAACGATCAGATCAAAGGGCAGCGTCAGGCTCAGCGACTGGTAATCAACAAAGTCGCCCATCTCAGCCAGCACGGTAAAGTAGCCGTCGCGCTTCGCCACCGCACAGTAGGGATTGTGTCCGTCACGGGTCGCGCCAATCTGCAGAAAAATCTTTTTCATCGCCTCGCCTTACCGGACTAACGCCCGGAAATGACTTCAGTCACGGTGTCGTTCAGCTCACCGTGGTTAACCTGAATCACCGCTTTATGGGGATCAAAACGCAGCACGCGCGACAGCGGATCGGCGCTTTTGCCGTCCAGCAGCGAACTGACCGGGTTGCTCTGCCAGCAGTGACGCATCTGCGTCAGCGTCATGCCGGAAAGCTGAGTTAACAGCTGCGCCAGCGCGTTATCTTCACTGCGCTGGTCAAGGAGATCGCGGATCGCCGCCTCATCCAGCGCAATCTGCTGCCGGGTCAGCCAGTGGTTAAGCTGTTGCCCGTGGGCGAGGAACGGCGAGTAAATCATGCAGATCAGCTGATCTTCACTGAGATCGAACGCCTCGACAGCGAACGTCGCCGCCCGCTGGCGCTGACGCTGGATCGCCGCGTCATCCTGATACCGCGCCGCCATTTCGTCGATCAGCTGCGGCGGGAAATCCTTCTTCACCATTAAGCCGAGTGCAAAGCGCACATATTCACGGATCCCTTCGGCGTAGTTGCGCTGCAGCAGGGTTTCCGCCCGCAGCCCGCGCAGATGGGCCATTAAGGTCGGATTGCCGCAGTCTGACTCAGAGAAGCTGAACATCAGCTCATCGAAACGGAAGCGCATAAACTCGCTGAGCAGCGCCCAGTGCGCGCCCGCTTCATAGGCGGTGTCCTGATAGATATTGAAAAACAGCGGATCGCGCGCTAACTGATGGGTAATGCGGTGCGCAGGCGTCAGCTGATCGGCACCGTTGATATCGGTGAAATAGCGTTCGGCGACGCCA
Organism: Pantoea brenneri; assembly: GCF_038594305.1. Classification (NCBI taxonomy): domain Bacteria; kingdom Pseudomonadati; phylum Pseudomonadota; class Gammaproteobacteria; order Enterobacterales; family Erwiniaceae; genus Pantoea; species Pantoea brenneri. The sequence goes on from NZ_JBCGBG010000006.1 coordinate 166,074, forward strand.
TCCAGCGTCTGCAGGAAACCGCTAAAGCCGCGGCTTTTATCCGCCACCGGCGCGTCGAACAGCCGCGACAGATGGCGCGCCCAGGCAACATAGGCTGCCTGCTCCTGCGGCGAGTCGCCGGTGATGATCACATCCACGCCACCGTCGTAATCCGCCGCCAGACCAAATGAGTTGACCATGCTGAGGTTGCAGGCGTTACAGAAGGTCGAGCGCGCATCGGCGCGAAACCGGTGGCCATTCATCAGCACATCGTTGCGATTCTGCTGCCGCACCGCCTCCGGCATCGGCAGATGCCGGGCGAAAGGACGAATCTGTAACCCATCCACCACCAGACATTCAGCCAGCGGATCGTCATGCATCGCCAGCGATTGATAAACCCGGTTGATGTTCTCCATCACGCTGTCGTTCATCGCCGCATGACGATTGGTGCTGACGCGCAGGCGAAAGGTGGCACCGCGCTGCTGCCAGATGATGCCCTGGATATAGCGGACATAGGCCACCATGTAGCTGCTGTCTTTCCCGCCGCCATAGGCGAGCAGAACACGGTTATTTTCCAGCTGCTGCCGATCGGGTAACGCCGCCAGCAGACGGTCAGAACAGCGCTGTGCAGAGTCGATGATGGCCGGCGAAAGGTAGCCCTGAATCTCCTTCATCATGGTGGACAGATTATTCATTTTTCACTTTTTCCTTACGCGAATAGAATCACTCAACCGCCAGAACGCCTGATGTCGCAACCGGCGGCCTGCGCGGATGACGATGACGATCGGCACACCTCTCAGACGCGCAATCGCCAGGGCGACAGGTCCGTTTAGCGTCATGAATAATTAAGAGATGCAGGCTAAAGTACTTTGAATGTACTCTGTTGAATATGCACAGATCAGCGCGATATGGGGTGGTACAGATGGCCGATGTTGTCGGAGAACAGGAGAGTCAGAGCAGTCGTTACCGCCAGATAGCCGAACAGATCAAGCAGGCGATTCATGCCGGTACGCTGGCGCCCGACAGTCGTCTGCCGTCGGTGCGTACCCTGGCGACGCAGTATAACGTCAGCCTCACTACCGCTCTGAAAACATTACGTACGCTGGAGGATGAGCGCTACGCCGTCGCCCGGCCGAAGTCGGGCTTTTTTGTGGCGCCGCAACGGCATCGCCCGCGACAGCTGCCCGCCGTCAGCGAACAGCCACGTGCCATCGCCCCGCTCGACGAACAGACTGAGCTGCATCTGGCGATGCTCGGTTCGGACTGCCGGGTGCGTCTCGATCTGGCGAACGGCGACAGCGCGCTCTATCCGGTGAAGAAGCTCGGCTTGCTGATGCGCCAGATGGGCTACAGCAAGCCTGCCCTGCTGGGCAACACGGTGAAAGGCACCGGCTATGCGCCGTTAAAAGTCGAAATTGCCCGCCGGGCGGTCGATTACGGCTGCAATATCAGCACCGACGATATCCTGATCACCAACGGCTGTATCGAAGCTATCTCTCTGTCGCTGCGCGCCACCACCCAGCCTGGCGACGTGGTGGCGGTCGAGTCGCCCTGCTACTTCGTGCTGCTGCAAATGCTGCACAACCTCAATCTGCGGGTGATCGAGGTTGAGGCCGGGCCGGAAGGCTATGTGAATGTGGCGAAGCTCACCGGGCTGTTTCAGCGCAAGGCGGTGCGGGTATTTCTGACTCTGTGCAACATCAATAATCCGCTGGGGAAAAGCATTCCTAACGAGCAGAAAGCCTATATTGCACGGCAGGCAGATGAAAACGATGTGGTGATCATTGAGGACGATATTTTTGGCGATACCGCCTTTGGTGAGCGCCGCCCTTTCCCGATGCGCGCCTTCAGCCCGAATGCCATTCTGTGCAGTGGCTTCTCCAAAACGGTGGCCCCCGGCATCCGCATCGGCTGGGTCCACAGCGTCAACTACATGCGCAAAATCGCCTCGCTGAAATATACCTCGACCATGGGCACCTCGGTGTTGTCGCAGGCGGCGGTCGCTGAGCTGCTGCGCAGCGGGGGTTATGACGCGCATCTGCGCAAACTGCGGCGCGAGCTGGCGCGGCAAATCAGCGCCATGCGTCAGTCGGTACTGCGGGAATTTCCGCCGGGAACCCGGGTTTCAGATCCGGAAGGCGGCTATGTGTTATGGGTGGAGATGCCTGCGCAGGCGCTGAACGTGCGCTCACTGTTTCTGAAAGCGCGGAATGCAGGCATTGGCATTGCGCCCGGCCATATTTTTGCCACCGATCAGCGCTATGACCACTGTTTCCGGCTCAATGCCGGTTTCGGCTGGAATGACGAGGTTGAACAGGCGATACGACAGCTGGCGCAGTGGTGCCAGCTGTCATTAACCGGGCCGCAGGATTAGGCGTCGCGCCAGGCGGTCTCAATCTCTTCGGCCAGAATCTGCACCGCCCGCTCGATGTTCTCCGCATCCGGCACGTAGTTCATACGCATGCATTGATGGGTGTGCGGCCATTCATGTTCCAGTCCCGGAAAGAAAAAGTGGCCCGGCACCATCAGTACGCCGCGCGCTTTGAGCCGCTGATAGAGCGTCTCGGTGCTGATCGGCAGATCGCGGAACCACAGCCAGAGGAAAATGGCCCCTTCCGGTTTGTGGATCAGGCAGCGCTCTTCCGACAGATAGCGACGCAGGATAGCGATGGTCTGCTGCACCTTGTGCTGATAAAACGGCTTTATCACCTCTTCTGACAGGCGCAACAGATCGCCACGGCGGATCATCTCACCGGCAATCGCCGGGCCAATGCTGCCGGGCGCCAGGCTGATGATGCCGTTCATGTTGCTCAGCGCCCCAATCGTTTTCTCATCGGCGATAATAATGCCGCAGCGTGCGCCCGGCAGGCCAAGCTTCGACAGACTCATGCAGAGAATAATGTTGGGATTCCACAGCGGGCGGACCTCGCTGAAGATAATGCCGGGAAACGGCACGCCGTAGGCGTTGTCGATCAACAGCGGGACGTCGTGCTGCTGCGCCAGCGCATCCAGCTGCAGCAGCTCATCGTCGGTGATCACGTTGCCGGTCGGATTGGTCGGACGCGACACGCAGATCAGCCCGATATCCTCTTTCATTGGCAGATGTTCGAAATCGACGTGATATTTGAACTGGCCGGCCGGCAGCAGTTCAATGTTCGGTTTGGCCGAGACAAACATGCCCTCTTCCAGCCCGGCATCGGCATAGCCGAGATACTCCGGTGCCAGCGGGAACAGCACGCGCTTTTTGCTGCCGTCGGCCCGGCGGCCGGCAAACAGGTTAAACAGATAGAAGAAGGCGCTCTGGCTGCCGTTGGTCAGCGCAATATTCTGCGCGCCAATCGGCCAGCCCAGCTGGTCACGCAGCAGTTCTGCCAGCGCCTCCAGCAGTGTCGCTTTGCCACGCGGGCCATCGTAATTGCAGAGTGCCTCGCTGAGCTTGCCTTCCTCGTGCATCTGCTGCAGCAGTTGCTGAAAGTAGTCGTTCATGGCCGGGATTTGCGCCGGATTGCCGCCACCCAGCATGATGGTGCCGGGCGTACGCAAGCCTGCGCCCATATCTTCCATCAGCCGTGAGATGCCGGAATGTTGGGTAAATTTGTCGCCGAACTGAGAAAAGGACATAGCGGTTAAAAATTTGTGATAACGAATCGGGGGTCCACCATAACGCCCGCCACCGGCGGGCGCAATGGGAAGGCGCAGGGATTACTTCAGCGCCTGCGGGTTAACACAGTTTTTATCGACCTTACCGCTGAGCGCAGCGATCAGATTATCCACGGCATCCAGCATCATGCCGTAGCGGGTTTCGTGAGTCGCGGAACCGATGTGCGGCAGCGTCACCACGTTGGGCAGCGACAGCAGCGGAGAATCGGCCGGCAGCGGCTCTTTCTCGAACACATCCAGCCCGGCGGCGTGCAGTTTTCCCGCCTGCAGAGCAGCGATCAGCGCGTTTTCATCCACCACCGGCCCGCGACCGGCATTGATCAGCACCGCTTCCGGCTTCATCAGAGCGATTTGCTCTGCCCCGATCAGATGATGGGTCTGTTCAGTCAGCGGCAGGCTGATGCAGACAAAGTCGCTCTGCTTCAGCAGCGTCTCCAGTTCGCAGCGCTCTGCGCCAAACCGCGTCTGCGCTTCCTGATGCTCGCGGCGGGCGTTGTAGAGGATTTTCATGCCAAAGCCAAAGTGGGCGCGCTGGGCCAGCGCCATGCCGATGCGGCCCATACCGAGGATACCCAGCGTTTTATGGTGCACGTCGATGCCAAAACGCTCCGGACCGATGCTCTTCTGCCAGTTGCCCGCTTTTACCCAGGCGTCCAGTTCCGGCACCCGACGCGCGGTGCTCAGCACCAGCGCCATGATGGTATCGGCGACGGTTTCCGTCAGCACGGTCGGGGTGTGCATCAGTACCACGTGACGCTGATTCAGCGCCTCGACGTCAAAATTGTCATAACCGACCGAGACGCTGGAGCAGGCGCGCAGTTTTGGCATTTTCGCCAGCAGTTCGCCATTCACTTTACCGCCTGATCCCAGCAGGCCTTCGGCCTGGGCCAGCGCCGCAGCGTGTTGCTGCTGGCTGGCAGGTGACAGATCGCTGATTTCAGTCACTTCGGCATGCGCCGCCAGGCGCGCGCGCAAATCGTCGGGCAGTTTTTTATACAGAATCACAGCGGGTTTCATTCGGTGGCTCCCGGTCATTAAATAAGTGACGGGCGGCGCTCAGGCCGCCCGGAAAATGAGGGCTAACGTCTGGGCTTACGCTTTCAGGCGTGTTTCGCCCCGTGCAGCGGCGGCGTCGTCTTGTTCTGCGCCGGTTTAACAATCAGCGTCAGCCACACCGACACCAGCAGCGCCGATCCCATAAAGATGTAAGACGCGGACGGGCTGCCGGTCGCACCATTAAGATAGCCGACAATCCACGATCCGATAAACGAGCCGAGCGCGCCCATACTGTTGATCAGCGCCATCGCCCCGCCGGAAACATTGCGTGGCAGCATCTCAGGAATAATGGCGAAGAACGGGCCGTAAGGGGCGTACATCGCTGCACCGGCAATCACTAACAGGGTGTAGGAGAGCCAGAAGTTGCCCGATCCCACCAGATAAGAACCGAGGAACGCCAGCGCGCCGATCAGCAGCAGTGGCCAGACAAACAGCTTACGGTTTTGCGTCTTATCAGAGGCCCACGAGACCACCACCATCGCAATGGTTGCCGCCAGATACGGCACCGCTGACAGCCAGCCAGCTTCAACCATTCCCATCTGGGTACCGTTACGCAGAATCGATGGCAGCCACAGCACGAAGCCGTAAACGCCAATGCTCCAGGCAAAATATTGCAGGCAAAGAATAATCACATTGCGATTACGGAACGCTTCACTGTAGTTACGCACCGCTTTGATATTGTCCTGCTCTTTTTGCAGTTCCGCCTGCAGTGCGGCTTTCTCTGCATCACTCATCCAGCGCGCCTGTGCCGGTTTGTCCTGCACCATAAACCACCAGGCGATGGCCCAGACAACGGCCGGAATCCCTTCGAAAATGAACATTTCACGCCAGCCGAAGGATTCGATCAGATAACCTGACACCACCGACATCCACAGCACCGTCACCGGGTTACCGAGGATCAGGAAGGTGTTAGCGCGTGACCGTTCAGATTTGGTGAACCAGTTACTGATGTAGATCAGCATGGCTGGCATCACCGCAGCTTCAACTACCCCGAGGATAAAGCGGATCGCCGCCAGCATCGGAATATTGCTGACGATGCCGGTCAGCGAGGCGCAGCCGCCCCACAGAATCAGGCACCAGAAAATCAGTTTCTTGACGCTGCGGCGTTCGGCGTAGATCGCCCCAGGGATCTGGAAGAAGAAGTAGCCGAGGAAGAACAGGGCACCCAGCAGAGAGGACATACCTTTGGTAATGCCGAGATCGTCGTTTATCCCCGCCGCCGAAGCAAAGCTAAAATTAGCACGGTCAAGATAGGCCAGGCTGTAGGTGATAAACACGATGGGCATGATGAACCACCAGCGTTTTGGCGCGATTGTCTGCGTTTTCATCGAGAACTCCTGTGTCAATATGTGAGGCGCGGGCTACGCGTCGCCGAGTTGCTGACGCGTCGGCAGACCTTCGCTGTCGCCAATCACCTGAATCGCCATCGAACCAATTTTGTTGCCGCGCTGAATCGCCTGCGGCAGGCTCAGACCTTCCAGCAGCGCACTGATCACGCCAACGGCAAATCCGTCGCCAGCGCCCACGGTGTCCACCACGTTATCGACTTTGATCGCGGCAACCTGACCTTTTTCGCCGCTGGCGGTTTTATACCAGGCACCGTCACAGCCGGTTTTAATCACCACCGCTTTCACCCCTTTATCGAGGTAGAAGTCGGCAATCGCTTCCGGTTGACGATAACCGGTCAGAATCAGTCCCTCTTTCTCGCCAGGCAGCACCCAGTCGGCGTACTCTGCCAGCAGATTAAGCTGAGTACGCATCTCCTCTTCGCTGCGCCACAGCACCGGCCGCAGGTTAGGGTCGAACGAAATGGTTTTGCCGCGCGCACGCATCTCTTTTGCCGCATGTTTCAGCAGCGCCAGCGAACTGTCGGAGAGCGCAGCCGCCACGCCGCTCAGATGCAGATGGCGTGCCGAGCCAAAGTAGTCCGCGTCGAAATCGTCTACCGACAGATGGCTGGCGGCCGAGCCTTTACGGAAATACTCCACCAGCGGATCGGAGCCATCATCCACTTTGGATTTAAGCTGGAAACCGGTCGGATAACGGTTATCTACCGTCACCTGGCGATGATCAATCCCCTCTTTCTCCAGCTGCTGGCAGATAAAGCGGCCAAAGGCGTCATCCCCGACGCGGCTGACCCAGCCTGTTTTAAGGCCGAGACGCGCCAGGCCGGTCGCCACATTCAGTTCCGCACCTGCCGCGCGTTTAACAAAGGTTTCTGCGGCGGCCAGGTCGCCGGTTTCACGGGCGATAAACATCGCCATCGCTTCCCCGATAGTGACAACATCAAGCGTACCGTTGTGATGCGTAGTCATCTTCACTCCTTAAACGTTGCGCAGCAGCGACACATAATGGCGCGTGACCGCAGTCAGGTCCTCGCCTTCCAGCGGAAACTCAATCCCACGCGGAGCCGTAGCGGGCAGCTGTTGCAGCAGGGCGCGCCAGCCGTCATCGGCTTCATCCAGCGCGATTGCCCGGTAGCTGTCGTGATGCGGGATCGCTGCTTTCACGTGGATATAACCGACCTGCGCCGCCAGCTGTTGCGCGGCCCGGGCGGCATCTTCGCCGGTCCAGCACCAGTTACCCATATCAAACGTCATGCTGATCGGCAGTCCGGCTGCGCGGACCACAGCGAAAAACTGCACGCTGGCGGCGAGCTTGCCGTGCTCGGTCTGATCGTTTTCCACCGTCAGCGACAGTGGCTGGTCAGCCAGCAGTGACGACAACGACGCCGGAAGCGTGCCGGTGAAGTGACCCAGCGCCAGCTTGAGACGCTGTGCGTTTAACTGGCGTGCTTCTTCAAAGTAGTGAGTTATGCGCGGATTTACGTCACCGTCGTCACAAAACAGCGTATCCGGCACCGAATAACTGGCGTGCAGCTGATGCTGCGCCACCGCGGCGGCCAGGGCAGGCAGATCGGCCAGCGTGGCCTGATCACACAGTTCACGACGGATTTCAACGCCGTCAGCACCCGCCTGCTGAATGATCGGCAGCAGTGCCGTCTGACCGCCGAGCGCGGCGATCTGCGAATGGCCGTAAGCGGCGGTGACCACGATAATGTCTGGCTTCATGTTGTGCTCCATCGAGGCTTTCGCCTTAAGTTCTTTAAAAACCCTAGATGGAACCGGTTCCAAAGCAAAGCAGCAAACCATGAATTTATGATCGTGCTCACGAAGCGAGCACGCAGGGGATGAGTAAAAGTCTGAAAATTAGCGCAGAGGCTGGCTGGAACCGCGAACAATCAGTTCGCCAGAGAAGACCTGTTCGGCGACCGGCAGATCGCTGCTTTCGATGCGCGCAATCACTCGTTGCAGCGCGCTGTAACCGATCTGCCAGGTGGGCTGTTTCAGCGTGGTGATCCCGACGCCCGCCAGCGCGGCCCACTCCAGTTCATCGAAGCCAAGCAGGCCGATATCGCTGCCCCAGTGCAGATTGATCCGCTGCAGCGATCGCGCCACCTGCAACGTCAGCGCGCCGTTGGCCACCATTACCGCGCTGCGTTTGCCTGCGTGACGTTGATGAAAGGCGCGCAGCGCCTGATCAAGCGCGGCGGGCTGATGCAGCGCCAGCTCCGCATTCTCATGCTGCACCTGCGGATAAGCCATCAGTACCTGGCGGAAAGCCTGCAAACGCTCACGTCGGGTGTTGACGCTGCCCAGCGGCTCACTCAGAAACAGCAGCGCGTCGTAACCGTTATCGACCAGATGACGCGTCGCGGTCTCCGCCGCTTCGGCATTATTCAGCCCGACCACGTCGCAGGGAAAATCCGGAATTTTTCGGTCAATCAGCACCATTGGCAGCAAAGATTGTTGCAGATGGCTCAGCACCTCTTCGCGCATTCCCACCGCATTCACCACAATGCCTTCCACCTGATAGCTGCTCAGCAGTTGCAGATAGTGCTGTTCCAGGTCCACTTCGTTGTTGGTGTTACACATCAGCAAGGTGAAGCCCTGCTCGCGGCAGGCGGCTTCAATGCCACTCATCACGTCAACTGAATAGGGATTGGTGATGTCGGCGATGATCAGCCCTATCAGGCGGGTGCGGCCGCGCTTCAGGCCGCGCGCCATCTGGCTTGGCCGATAGCTGAGATCGGCAATAGCCTGCTCAATCCGGGCTTTGAGATCGGCTGAAAGAAGATGCAGCTCACCATTGAGGTAGCGTGAAACGCTGGTTTTTCCGGTTCGTGCCGCGTGAGCAACATCGCTAATGGTGGCGCGAGGCGGCCTGATTTTCATGAAATATCCTGCAAAAGTAGAAACCAGGCAGAGACTAGCACAGCCGCGTCCAGTCGCAAAAAACCCCGACGCTACGGCGGTAATTGCAGCCACGGCTGCCACAACGTCTGTAATTGCTGCGGCGACGTGCCTTTCAGCAGCTGTAATACCATCTCTGCCAGCTGCTCGCCGACCTGATGCTGCGCCGCCTGTCGTATGGTGATAATGGGATGATCGAGAATCGCATCGCGCGGCAGTCCATCCCAGCCGATCAGCGAAATAGCGTGGTTGCCCGTCGCCCGGCCAGCCTGTTGCAGCGCCACCATCGCCCCTTCTGCCAGCGGGCCGCAGTCGGTGATAATCGCATCGGGCGGGTTTTCCTCTGCCAGCCAGGCACAGGTCTGCTGGTAGCCGGCGCGGCGCGAAGCGGGCATCGCGGCCTGCGCATAAGGCGCAAGGGTGCCCAGCGCATCCAGATAGCCCTGGCGACGATCGCGAATCCGGGTGCTGTTTTCGTTGCTGCCGAGCCAGGCAATTTTCTCTCTGCCCTGTGACAGGCAATAGGCGACCGCCAGTTGCGAACCGGCTGCGTGGTCGACATCAAACCAGGCGTAATCCTGTGGCAGATCGCTGCGGCCCAGCGCCAGAAAACGAAAATCGGTCTGTAGCAGATACGCCAGTCGCCGGTCCTGCGGGGTGATATGGGTGACGATGATGGCATCGACCGCGCGGCTGCGCAGCAGACGGGTTAACAGCGGCTGGCTGTGCGGCTTATCCGCCAGCAGCAGCAGGTCGATTTCATGGTGAGCAAGCCGTTGATCCAGCGCCAGCAGCATCTCACTGAAGTGACCGTCGCTCAGCGGCGGCGCGCTGACCGGATAAACCAGACCTACCGCGTTAGCACGCCCGGTTTTCAGACGGCGGGCAGCAGCATTGGGCCGGTAACCGCGACGCTGCGCTTCTTCTTCAATCCGTTTACGGGTTTCCTGCGCGACATCTTCGTAACCATTGAGCGCGCGGCTGACCGTGGTGACAGAAAGTCCTAATGCCGCTGCAATCGCTTTAAGTGACATAAGAGATGACTCGCTGATCAAATTTTGATCAGGCTAACATAAAGCCTGAAGTGGCTCTATCAGCAGATGCGTTACTGGAACCTTTAACGCTGATATTTACAGAAAATGTCAGCGGGATGAATGCGCCCCCGAGCGGGGGCGACACCCATTAACCGAGCGGGCTAAGGGTAATTTCAACCCGACGGTTTTGCGCTTTTCCGGCTTCGGTACTGTTGCTGGCGACCGGATTATCCGGGCCTGCGCCCTGAGTCCGCAGACGATTGCTGGCGACGCCCTGCACAATCAGCGCGCTGGCGACACTGTCGGCGCGCTGCTGTGACAGACGCATATTCAGCGCGCGCGTTCCGGTGCTGTCGGTATAACCCACCACGTTTACCGCTGTTTTTGGATACTCTTTTAGCACCATCGAAACGCCCGTCAGGGTATTCGCCCCCGCTGGCTTCAGGTTACTGCTGTTGGAGTCGAACGTCACGTTATTCGGCATGTTGAGGACGATGTTATCGCCTTCACGGGTCACGCTGACGCCGGTACCGCGCATCTTGTCGCGCAGCTTCGCTTCCTGCACGTCCATGTAGTAACCGACACCGCCACCCAGCGCTGCACCGCCGGCTGCGCCAATCAACGCGCCTTTACCGCGATCTTTCTTCGATGAGGAGAGCACGCCCACGCCGGCACCCACTAAAGCACCCAGACCGGCACCCACGCCTGACTTACCCGCCTGCGATTCGCCGGTGTAAGGATTGGTGGTACAGCCAGACAGGACCAGGCTTCCGCTTAATAACAAGGTAATCGCGACTAATTTCTTCTGCATTTTTGTTCCCTTACGTTCGACACACAGGGGAAAACTGTCCCCATAAGCGGCACGATTATGCCGCGTAAAAGTGAGGAAAGGGGTGAGGGAAAGTCTTAATTTTTCAGCAATCGCGCTTAAAGATTGTCAGGATGGCAAAAACAGCTGGTCTGATGATCGTTTATCAGCCCGCAGGCCTGCATAAACGAATAACAGATTGTCGGGCCGATGAATTTAAAACCACGCTGCTTAAGCGCCTTAGAGAGCGCAATGGCGTGCGCTGAGGTGGTGGGTGCCAGCTTATAGTCGGGATGATGATGGACAATTTGCGCATTATCGACAAATTGCCAGACGAAGCGGGCAAAATCTTCCCCTTGGGCTTCCATCGCCAGAAACGCGCGCGCATTCGCGATGATCGCGGCGATTTTGCCTGAATGGCGAATAATGCCGCTGTTATGCATCAGCGCCTCAACCGCCTGCTGATCCATTAAGGCAATCGCCTGTGGATCAAAATGGTGAAACGCCGCACGGTAATTCTGTCGCTTTTTCAATACCGTGATCCAGGATAATCCCGCTTGCTGCCCTTCCAGGCAGAGCATCTCAAACAGCGCGCGCTTGTCGGTTTGCGCCACGCCCCATTCGGTATCGTGGTATGCCAGATAGAGGGGATCCTGGGTCACCCAGCCACATCGTTGCATTATCTGATTCCTTATCGCGGAAATATTTTATCGGGCCGCTTGATCTTAGAAACAATCGGTTAATAGTTAAACAACTAACGGCTATACGACGATGGGTTATATAACGACGGGTAAAACAAGATCGCAAACCGGTGGTTAATCCAGCTTCCCCGGGAATAACTTCAGCCCCGACTGGAGATCGTATGTTGCAGAAAAGTGGGTGGAGAGACCAGCGCTATCGGATACGCGGCTGGTGTGGCGCAGGACTGTTACTGTTGACGCAACCGACCTTTGCCTGGGGCGGCGACTTTGCTGCGCCCGCGATCGTCACACCGCCGCCCGACTACAACACCATTCTGGCAGAGAAGATCTCCCGCACCTCGCTCGACTTCAGTGACGAAAATCGCGCTCTGTTCGAGGCTGCGCTCAATTCTCCGGCAGCCCTGCCGGTAGAGTTGCACAGTGAAACCGGCATCGTCGGCAGCACGCCGCTGGGTAAACGCTATCGCGCCGGGGTCGATCTGCCGGTTGGCGAATCCTTCACTACCGGTCCCGTGGCGCAATATGCGGTCGATCCGCCGCAGATGAACTGTCTGCAGTGCGATTACAGCGATCAGCAGAGCCGTGAACAGATTGCCAGCGTCGGCTGGCGTGTCGATATGCAGCAGGGATGGATTACGCCGTGGGCCCAGCTGAGCTACAGCCATCCACTGGCGGAATCGCCACAAAACGATCGGCACGATGCGGCGATCGGGACCCGTCAGGAGAGCGGAATCGATCTCAGCGTCGGCGCGCAGCTGCCGCTGAACAGTAATCTGGCGGCTTTCGCTTCGTTTTCACAAAACAGTGCGCTGAATGGTGATGAGCCGTTGCTGTATAGCCTCGGCATCAGCGCCAGCTTCTGAGCGGGGCATAAAAAGAGAAAGGGCGTTGAGCGTTTAAAATATAATGAGTCCGCTAATCATTATACTGGTAACACTATGCGCAACGATTTGACAATTATTGGCCGTGAAATAACGGTCTTCATACTGGCAGCACTCTTTCTCGCTCTGATGATATTGCCCATCTATATTGATGTGGCCTGGATGAATGATGCGCTGCACGAAACCTCTTTTACTGAAACCACCCAGGAAATCATGCTGGCGGTGATCGCCGCCCTGTTCTTTATTGCCGCTCAGCGCCGTCCGGCGCAGCGTGGTGCGCTGACCTTAGTGGCGGGCTTCTATAGCTGCATGCTGATCCGCGAACTCGACTTTGTGTTTGATACCATCCAGCACGGCAGCTGGATCTGGTTCGCGCTGGCGGTGACTGCCGGATGCCTTGCGGTCGCGCTGCGGACGCCGAAAAAAACCCTGCACGCGCTGGCCAGACTGCTGCAGCACCGTAGCTGGCCGGTGATGGCCTCCGGCTTTCTGGTGGTGCTGGTCTTTTCCCGCCTGTTTGGCATTCATTCGCTGTGGCAGCACCTGATGCTGGGCGATTATAACCGTGTGGTTAAAAACATGGCGGAAGAGGGAACCGAACTGCTGGGTTACGGCCTGTGCTGGCTGGCCTCGGTGCGCTATTTATGGCAAACCCGCCCGGTTGCCGTTGCCGTCAGTGCGACCCAACCTGCCTCTGCCCGTCATGCAACCTCCCCGGTGACCTCTCACTCATAATGGTCGCGCTTTTTGAGCGATCCGCAACGTTAAAAAAGGTACAATAAATACTTCTGCGTCGGCGGCACGGCCCCGGCGCAAGGTGTTCGTTAACCTCAGGTCTTTTCATGTCAGTCAAAATCTTAACTTCAACGCTCATTGGCCTGGATGCCTTCCGTCAGGACCCGCTGACCGCGCTGCAACAGGCGGAAAACGGTACGCTGGCGGTATTAGAGGATTACGCGCCGGTGATGTACGCCATCACCCCGGCGCGTCTGGCGCAGTTACTGGCGCTGGAAGCCGCTGCCCGACAGCCAAATGATGTGGCGCTGGATGACAGCCTGTATGACGATGCGCCTGCGGCAATCTCTGCGCCGGTTGGTAAGTTCGCGATGTATGCTGGCTGGCAGCCAGACGCAGATTTTACCCGCCAGGCCGCCATCTGGGGCGTGGCGCTCAGCGAACCGGTTACTGCCAGCGAGCTGGCTGCTTTCGTCGCCTACTGGCAGGCAGAGGGCCGGCTGTTTCACCATGTTCAGTGGCAACAAAAGCTGGCGCGAAGCATCCAGATGAACCGTGCCGCCAACGGCGGGCAACCGAAGCGCGATATCACTCAAATCAGCAGTACTGACTACGATATTCCCGATGGTTTCCGAGGTGAATAATGAAAACGCCAAACGATCTCTTTAGTCGCCTGAAAAGAATGATGCCCGCAGGTACCCGACCAAAGTTCACTAATGGTGAAGAACTTTTGGCCTGGAACCAGGAACAAGGCCGTTTGCGCTCTGAAGCCATCGTGCGTGAGAATCGCGCAATGAAAATGCAGCGCATTATGGGCCGATCCGGTATTCGCGAACTGCATATTAACTGTTCTTTCGACAACTACCGTGTCGAAAATGAAGGCCAGCGTAAGGCACTGGAACAAGCGCGACAGTATGCGGCCGAATTCGAGGGTAGCATCGCCAGCTTTGTCTTTTCGGGCCGCCCCGGCACCGGTAAAAATCATCTGGCAGCCGCAATTGGCAACGACCTGATCCTGCGCGGTAAAAGCGTGCTGATTGTGACGGTCGCCGATCTGATGTCGAGTATGAAGGGCACCTTCAGCGGCAGCAGCGGCATTACTGAAGAGCGACTGCTTCAGGATCTCAGCAGCGTTGACCTGCTGGTGATTGATGAGATCGGCATGCAGAGCGAATCCCGCTACGAAAAAGTGATCATCAACCAGATTGTCGATCGCCGCTCCTCGTCGAAGCGCCCAACCGGCATGTTAACCAACCTTAATCCCAATGAGATGAACACCCTGCTTGGCGAACGCGTCATGGACCGGATGCGCCTCGGCAACAGCCTGTGGGTGCGCTTCGACTGGGAAAGTTATCGCAGCCGGGTGCGTGGCGACGAATATTAATACCCTGCCCGCTGCGGCGGGCAGCCTGCTGTATTGCCCGCCGGACTACCCACACGGCTGAGCGTCACCTCTGCGCTTAGCCTGCGTAACGCCGCCGGATCGATTCGTTTTCAGTCACCCTGCTGTTGTTCTGCCTTCCGCGCTGCGCCGCCGGATTGCCGGCCAGACGAGTGACCCGGTGGAGTCAGCCATGAGCCTGCTCGATTACGCTGTAATAGCGCTCTACGCGCTGATGATTGTGCTGATCACGCTGTGGGCGATGCGCAGGGTCGGCAATACCCGTGACTTCTTTACTGCCGGTGGCCGGATGCCCTGGTGGCTCTCCGGCGTTTCCCATCATATGTCTGGCTACAGCGCCGCGGTTTTTGTTGCCTACGGCGCGGTGGCTTACAACATGGGCATTACGATCTGGTTCTGGTGGGCGCTGCCTATTTCGCTGGCGGTATTGATCGGCTCCTCGCTGTTTGCCCCGCGCTGGGCCAGGCTGCGTCGTTACATGCAGATTGAATCCCCCACCGAGTATCTGCTGACCCGCTATAACCTGCCGACCCAGATGGTGCTGGCGTGCAGCGGCGTGCTGCTGAAAACGGTAGATGTCGGGGCCAAATGGGCTGCCATCGCGGTGATTATTAACGTCTTCACCGGTCTCGACCCGCTGTTCGGCATCTGCATTGCAGGCGGATTAAGTCTGTTTTACAGCGTGATCGGCGGACTGTGGGCCGATGCCTGCAACGATTTTGGTCAGTTCATCGTGCAGTTTGTCGCCGCCATTGTGATGCTGGTGGCGGTTGGACTTCAGCTCGGCGGCATCGGCGCGCTGTTGACTATCTGGGATCGGCTACCGGCCAGCCACCTTCAGATTGTGCAAGGTCCTTACACCACTGGCTTTATCTTTGCCTACCTGCTGATCTACACCCTGAGCTACAACGGCGGAACCTGGAACCTGGCGCAGCGGTTTATTGCCGCACCGGACGGACGCGAAGCGCGCAAGGCGGCACTGCTCTCTGCCGCCCTCTACCTGATCTGGCCGCTGGTGCTGTTCTGGCCGATGTGGGCTGCACCGCTGCTGTTTCCCAATCTGGCCGACCCGTCACGCGCCTGGTCGCTGATGGCGATGCAGTTACTGCCTGACGGGCTGATCGGGCTGATGCTGGTTGCGATGTTCACCCATACCCTCTCAATGACCTCGTCTGACGCCAACGCCATTACGGCGGTGGTGACCCGCGATATTCTGCCCGCCATCTGGCCGCGTGCCTTTCCTCGCGGCCAGAGTTCGCTACGGGTGGCACGCTGCACCACCTTCCTGTTTATTATCACCACCCTGGTGATTGCCCTGAATGCCAGCCGGTTCGGCGGCGTATTGTCGCTACTGGTTATCTGGTTTGGCGGGCTGGTCGGGCCGATATCGATCCCGATGCTGCTGGGTTTGCTGCCCGCTTTCCGTCGATCTGGCAGCACCGCAGCGCTGGTCAGTTGGGCGGCAGGCGTCGGGACCTTCTTCTTCGTGCGGTTTGTGATTGACGATGCCAGCCTGGCGACTCAGGTGGCGGCACCGGTATTGTCCTCGCTGTTGCTGTTTACCCTGCTCGGCTGGCTGCGTCGCTCGCCCGTCAGCCCACAGGTCGATGTGCTGCTGAGCGCGCTTAATCAGGATCGTTCGGCATCGCCGAAAGCGGTCTGGCGGCATAAAACCCTGAGTTAAGCCGCTCAGACGCCGACCGATCGGCCGGATCTCGCCTGGTTGTGTGAAATAGCACGCAAAAGTGTGGGATGACGAATACGTACGGGCTGATACACTGAATTCTTTCTCCTCTGGTGGGTGAATTCGCCATGAAAGCGAACGGAAAAGGTCCCGCGTTACTGCGACTTAACAACCAAAAGCGGGTCATGACGCAGTTGCGAAAACTGCGCATCACCTCGCGCCAGGATCTGGCCCAGACCTTATCGCTCAGCAAAAATACCGTCTCACTGATCATTGATGATTTGCTGGAGCAGGAGTTAATTGAGGAGCTGGGACCGGTCAGCGTGGCAGCGGCAGGACGCCCTAAAATCGAGATTACCCTGCGCCCGGAGAAGCTGAAGAGCGCAGGCGTAATGGTGGAACGCAATGTGATTCACTGGCGGGTCTGCGACTACTTTTCTCAGGTACTGGCCGAACAGACGCTGCGTACCGACACTGAAAACCCAACCCGGCTGCTGGCTGAGCTGGCGATGCTGTGTCGTGAGCTGGCCGAGCGCTACCCCGATTTGCTGGGGATAGGCCTCGGCTTTCCCGGCATCGTTGATCCCCGGCGCGGCTGGATGCATCTCTCATCACACCTCGACTGGCAGGAAGTGGATCTGCTGACCGCGCTGCGGAAGCAGGTACGGCTACCGATCCGCATCATGAACAACGTAAAGGCCGCTGCGCTGCTGGCAGTACAGCAGCGCGGGCTCTCCGTCGACAGCGGCCACTTTTATCTGCGCATCTCAGAGGGGATTGGTGGGGCGCAGGTGCAGCACGGCGAAGTTTTTACCGGACACAGCTGGACTGCCGGTGAGGCGGGCCACCTGACCGTTCAGCCTGACGGCCCGCGCTGCAGCTGCGGCCGACGGGGCTGCCTTGAGGCGTTAATCAGCCAGCCGGCAGTGCAACAGCAGCTGGCGCAGCGCCAGCCCGGCCTGAGCTGGCAGAACCGCGACAGCGCACCGCGAATAGTGGATGAGGTGATGGCGCAGGCTGGTAGCTATCTGGGTGCGGCGCTGAGTCAGATCATGCTGCTGCTCAATCCGGCGACCATCATGATCGATTGTCCGTGGAGCGCCAGCCCGGCCTTTTGCAAGGCGGTGCGCGATACCACCCAGGCCAGCGCCCTCGCCTTTACCGCCGCCCATACCCAGCTGCTTTTCCTTGAAAACCGCATCGATCCGGCCAATGGGCTGGCGCTGGCGGTGATTGAGCAGACCGAACAGCGGGTCGGTTAACCCGCCAGATAAGGCAGCGAGTGCTGCCTTTTTATGATCGGACGTCACTTACCGGCACGCTAACCGTCTCGTCCGCTTCGCGTGGGTCGATATTAAACTTCTCCAGTACGCGTGCGTGGATTTTCTCCAGCGGCATTCCGGCCGTTTCCGGCAGGTAGCGGAAGGTGAAGAAGTACATGCCGAGCGAAAACAGCGCGAACAGCAGCAGCGGGAAGCCGCCGTGGAACATCTCCAGCAGCACGGTGTTGCTGTTGAGAATCGGAAAGGTGGTGCTGATAATAAA
The DNA here is from genome assembly GCF_038594305.1 of Pantoea brenneri. Lineage (NCBI taxonomy): Bacteria > Pseudomonadati > Pseudomonadota > Gammaproteobacteria > Enterobacterales > Erwiniaceae > Pantoea > Pantoea brenneri. The sequence goes on from NZ_JBCGBG010000006.1 coordinate 183,812, forward strand.
GTTCGCCACCGACATGGCACAGATTGAGATGCCGACGCAGATTGATCGGATTTCCGTGGGAAACAGCTCGCCCAGCACGGTCCAGACAATCTGTCCCCAGGTCATACCAAAGAACACCATATAGGCAAACAATCCCACCACCGCCAGCAGACCCGGCAGGCGGTAATAGAACGCGATAAAGGTATAGGCGAGGAAAATGGCAGAGGTGATCGCCCCCAGCAGCAATAGCTTACGCCGTCCGACCTTATCGATCAGCGCCATCCCCATCAGCACGCCGACAAACTGGCAGACTGACAGCCAGAAAGTCTGTAGTAGCGCCGAATCGGTGCTGCCGGAGACATTTTTCAGCAGCGTCGGGCCGAAATACTGAATCACGTTGATGCCGCTGATCTGATTACCGACTGCCAGACCAATACCAATGATCAACAGCGGCAGCGTGGTTTTATTCAGACGGAAGCGGGCTTTATGGCGGCTGGCGGCTTCATCAGAAAACGAGTGCTTAATCTCATTGAATACGCTCTCGGCGTGCGCCGGGTTAGAGATTTTGCTCAGGGTATCCAGCGCTTCTTTATCTTTGCCTTTCAGCACGTTCCAGCGTGGTGATTCCGGGATAAAGGCAATGAAAAAGATGAACAGCGCACAGGGCACCAGCGCGGTAGCCAGAATGTAACGCCAGCCGATATCCACCATCGCCTCGGGCAACATCGATTTGTTGATGAAATAGTTAGTCAGCAGCACCACCGATTGACCACCAACGCAGCAGACAGCGTAGAGCGCGCTGGTCCGGCCGCGAAATTTCGACGGCGACAGCTCCGCCAGATAAATCGGCGAGATCACTGACGCCAGACCAATCGCCAGGCCGCCCAGGATACGGAACGCGACAAAGGTGAAAAAGTTATGGGCGATTGCGGTGCCAACCACCGAGGCGGTAAACAGCAGCGCAGTAATCGCGAGCGATTTTTTGCGGCCGAATTTATCACTGAGCTTTGGCGCAATAAAACAGCCGACCAGGCTGCCCAGCAGGATGTTTGATACCGCCCAGCCGGTTTCTGCCGGGGTGAGCTGAAAATAGTCACTGAGCGGTTCGATGGCGCCGGAGATAATCGACGAGTCATAGCCCATCAGCAGACCGCCAAAGGCGGCGACGGTGCAACAGAGCATGACATATTTCATGTTGTAGCGTTTTTGCCGGGTTTCCATTTTTCAGGCTCCTGTTCTCTACTGCCTGAACCGAAACGGTTCAGAAAGAGGGGGCATAGTTGTCAGAGGTTTACGGGCTTCAGCGATCAAGCACCAGTGAAATATATTTTCTAAATCAGATAATTTGGATTAATTCTTTCGGAAATGTGAGCGGGGTTCGAAAATTTTGTGGAGGCGCTGAGGTAAAACCATCATAAAAAGGGTTATTAATCAGGATAATAAACAGCAATATGCTGCCTGAGCCCGTTTTTTCTCAACGGCAGCGGGCTGGCCGAGCGACATTTTTTCCGCTGACAGCAGCCTGAAAGCCTGGGGGAGGCGTAAAAACGCCTACAGGATGAGAGGGGAAAAGTTGCTTATTAATCCGATGATTTATAAGGTTATAATGAGTATTCCATGCCATTCACCCTGTCGGCGGCTGGCCTGACTTTGGTCCGATGAGTCGGTTTTGTCCGGCGGATGAAATATAATTTCCATCCCGCCGCTTTTATGAACGATAGGATTTAGAGGCGAGCGGTCGGCCAGTATCACCTGGACCGGCCTGGCCGCACGGCTACAACACGTTTTCACCATAAAGCTGGCGATACTCTTTCGGCGTGGTGTCGTACCCTTTCCTGAAGACCGAATAGAAATACTGCAGGGACGGATAACCGCACATCTGCGAGATTTCATTGATATTGAGTGACGACGATGCCAGCAGTTCGCGGGCTTTTTCCAGCTTTTCACGGTGGATCATCGCATGAATGGTGTCGCCGGTTTCATCGCGAAACCGTTTTTCCAGATTGGATCGTGACAGGCCGATGGCATCCAGCACCTGCTCCACCTTAATGCCCTTACAGGCGTTAAAGCGGATGTAATGCATCGCCTGAATGACGGCAGGATCGCGCAGCGAACGGAAGTCGGTAGAGCGACGGGCGATCACTTTGACCGGCGGCACCAGGATGCGCTGAAGCGGTAGCGGCTGCTTATCCAGCAGGCGGTGCAGCAGTTTGGCCGCCTGGTAACCCATTTGCCGCGAGCCCTGCGCCACCGATGAGAGCGCGACGCGCGACAGATAGCGCGTCAGCTCTTCGTTATCAATGCCGATAACCGCCAGCTTTTCCGGCACCGGAATTTTCAGATGCTCACAGGCCTGCAGCAGATGGCGCGCCCGTGAGTCGGTGACGGCGATAATGCCGGTTTGCGGTGGCAGCGTCTGCAGCCAGTCGGCGAGCCGGTTCTGAGCGTGCTGCCAGTTTTCCGGCGCGGTCTCCATGCCCTGATAGACCACCCCCTGATAGCGCTCCCGCATCACCAGCTGACGAAATGCCTGTTCCCGTTCCTGCGCCCAGCGCTTGCCGCTTGAAGCCGGCAAACCGTAAAAGGCAAAGCGGTTGATGCCTTTCTCTTTGAGATGCATAAACGCCCGCTCCACCAGCGCGGCATTATCGGTGGCGATGTAATGCACCGGCGGATAATCCTCCTGTCGGTGATATGAGCCGCCAACGCCGACGATCGGCACCGGCACATTCGACAGCAGGGTTTCGATTGAGCGATCGTCGTAATCGGCGATCACGCCGTCGCCCAGCCACTCCCGAATATTGTCGATGCGGCAGCGGAAGTCCTCCTCAATGAAAATGTCCCAGTCGGTTTGCGACGCCTGTAGATATTCCCCGACGCCCTCAACAACCTGACGGTCATACACCTTGTTAGCGTTAAACAACAAGGTAATGCGATAACGTTTATCATGCATGGTGGCGATTCCCTTAAATGCTCAGCGCATTGCATAGCACGGCTGACAGGGGCATAAAAATGGTTTGCGCCACAATGTGATCCTCCACGCGATTACACCCGACGCCGCGTGGCGGTATCCATCCACACCGCCAGCAGCAGAATGGCACCCTTGACGATGTACTGCCAGAAGGTCGGCACGTCCATCATGCTCATGCCGTTATCCAGCGAAGCCATGATAAATGCCCCCATCACCGCACCGGCTACCGAGCCGACCCCACCGGCCAGGCTGGTACCGCCAATCACACAGGCGGCGATGGCGTCGAGTTCCGCAATGTTGCCAGCCGAAGGCGAACCGGCACCCAGCCGCGAACTGAGGATCAGACCCGCAATGGCCACCATCACGCCGTTAATCGCAAACACCGCCAGTTTGGTACGCGCCACGTTAATCCCTGACAGTCGCGCCGCATCGATATTGCCGCCGATTGCGTAAATGCGTCGGCCAAAAGCGGTCCGGGTCGCCATAAACATCCCGGCCAGCAACAGCAGGGCGAGCAGTAATACCGGGGTCGGTACGCCGCGATAATCGTTCAGCAACCAGATCGCGCCCAGCACCAGTATCGCGGTAATCGCCTGACGTGCCACGGTGCCGCTGGCCGGGCTTTGGGCCAGTCCAATCTGCTGACGGCGCAGGCGTAAACGCCATTGCCACAGCATAAACAGCGCCAGACCGGCGAAACCAAAGCCGAAACCGACGCCGCCCGGCAGGTAGCTCTGGCCGATCTGCGACATGCCCGGCGTGATTGGCGCAACCGTGGTGCCATCGGTGATCCCCACCAGGATGCCACGAAAGGCCAGCATCCCCGCCAGCGTGACGATGAATGACGGCACTTTGCGATAGGCGACCCACCAGCCGTTCCAGGTCCCCAGCAGCAGTCCCATCACCAGGGTAACCACAATGGTCAGCGGCAGCGGCCAGCCCAGCCAGACGTCAAAAATCGCTGCGGCGCCGCCCAGTAATCCCATCATTGAGCCGACTGACAGATCGATCTCCGCCGAGATAATCACAAACACCATCCCCACCGCCAGAATGCCGGTAATCGCGGTCTGTCGCAGCAGGTTGGAAACGTTACGCGGGCTGAGCCACGCGCCATCGGTGGTCCAGGTAAAGAACAGGGCAATCAGCACAATCGCTCCCAGCATCACCAGCACCTGGAGATTGGGCAGCGGGAATTTGCCGGGCGACGGCTTGCCCGGGGTTCCTGACAGGCCACTTTGGGTACTTTCACTCTTAAGCATAATGTTCACTCCGCAGGGCGGCTTCCATCACCTGCTCCTGAGTCAGGTTATCGTTGATCAAATCAGCTTTAATTTGCCCTTCATGCATCACCAGTATCCGATCGCTCAGGCCCAGTACTTCCGGCAGCTCGGACGAAATCACAATCACTGCGATCCCCTGCTGCACCAGCGCATTGATCAGCAGGTAGATCTCCTGACGTGCACCAACATCAATGCCGCGCGTCGGCTCATCCAGAATCAGAATTTGCGGGTTAAGCAGCAGGCACTTCGCCAGAATCGCTTTCTGCTGATTGCCGCCGCTCAGCCGGCCAATCGGTAATTCAGAGGAGGAAGTCTTCACCCGCAGACGGGTAATCGCCGCGTTGATCGCCTGCTGTTCCTGCGCTTCATCGAGGGTGGAAAGCCGGTGGCTGAACTGATCCAGCGCCGAGAGGGTGATATTTTTTCCCACCGCCATCAGCGGCACGATGCCATCTTTTTTACGGTCTTCCGGCACCATGGCGATGCCGTGTGCAATGGCGGCGCGGCAATCGGTGATCCTGACCGGCTTGCCGTTGATCCAGATATCGCCCTGCCAGCGTCCCGGCCAGACCCCGAACAGGCACTGCACGGTTTCGGTTCTGCCCGCCCCGACCAGCCCGGCGATGCCGAGAATTTCCCCGCGCTTCAGGCTGAAGGAGACGTTGTTGACGCGGCGAATATGCCGGTTAACCGGATGCCAGGCCGTGAGGTTCTCTACTTTCAGCACCGTATCGCCAATCTGATGCGGCGCATGGGGATAGAGCGCGGTCAGCTCGCGTCCGACCATCATGGTGATGATGTCATCTTCACTCAGGCCGGTTGCCGTGCGGGTGGCGATATGCTGACCGTCGCGAATGACGCAGATGGTATCGGAGATCGCTTTGACCTCGTTCAGCTTGTGGGAGATGTAGATGCAGGCGATGCCGTGTTCACGCAGGTTACGGATAATGCCGAGCAGCACCTCCGTCTCCTGTTCGGTCAGTGAGGAGGTCGGCTCATCCAGGATCAGTAACCGGACCTGCTTGTTAAGCGCGCGCGCGATCTCCACCAGCTGCTGCTGACCGAGGCCCAAATCGCCGACCCGCGCGGCGGGAGAGACGTTCAGCCCGACCCGGGCCAGCAGTTGCTGGCAGCGCAGCGTCATGGTTTCATCATCAACCATGCCGAAACGCCCCAGCTCGGCACCGAGGAAAATGTTCTCCATCACCGTCAGTTGCCGCACCAGTGCCAGCTCCTGATGGATGATCACAATCCCTTTGCGCTCGGTATCACGAATGGTCTGCGCCTCTATTTTGTCGCCGGCAAAGTAAATCTGGCCGTCAAAATCACCGTGCGGATAGAGCCCGCAGAGGATTTTCATCAGGGTCGATTTACCTGAGCCATTTTCGCCACACAGCGACATCACTTCGCCCGCATCCAGCTGCAGGCTGACATCATTCAGCGCTTTCACCGCGCCGAAACGCTTGGTGATATTGTTCATTTCCAGCAGCATCGACTGTTCTCCCTCACGCCAGGCGCGGTCAGAGTTCGCTCTGTTTGTGGAAACCGTCTTTCACCACGGTGCTTTCGATATTGTCTTTGTTGACCTGAATCGGGGTCAGCAGCCGCGATGGAACCTCTTTAAGTCCGTTGTTCAGCGTGCTGTTGCTGGCCGGCTTTTTGCCATCGCCCAGTTCGACTGCGATTTTTGCTGCTTCGGTGGCGAGTTCGGTGATCGGCTTGTATACCGTCATGGTCTGGGTGCCGGCTTTAATCCGTTTGATGGCCGCCAGGTCAGCATCCTGGCCGGAGATCGCCACTTTGCCGGCCAGTCCCTGGGCGCTCAGCGCCTGAATCGCCCCGCCGGCGGTAGCATCATTAGACGCCACAACCGCATCGATATGGTTACCGTTGGCGGTCAGCGCGTTTTCCATAATTTTCAGAGCGTTTTCCGGCAGCCAGGCATCGACCCACTGATCGCCGACAATTTTAATGCTGCCATTATCGATAAAGCGTTTTAATACTTTCATCTGGCCGGCGCGGAACAGGCGGGCATTATTATCTACCGGGGAACCGCCCATTAAAAAGTAGTTGCCCTTAGGCACCTGTTTCACAATGCTTTCGGCCTGCAACTCACCCACTTTTTCATTATCAAACGAGATATAAAAATCAATGTCAGCGTTATTTATCATCCGGTCGTAGGCCAGTACTTTAATCCCTTCACGTTTTGCTTCGGCGACCACGTTACTCAGCACCTGGCCGTTATAGGGAATAATCACCAGCACATCGACGCCGCGGTTGATCATATTTTCAATCTGCGACATCTGGGTCTCTTCATTGCCGTTTGCCGACTGGACAAACACCTGCGCACCCAGCGATTCCGCCTGCTTCACGAAAATATCGCGGTCTTTTTGCCAGCGTTCCAGACGTAAATCATCAATTGCCATGCCGATCTTCACTTCTTTGGCCACGCTGGTCTGGCTGAACAGAGCCAGCGCAGCGCAGACGGCTAACAGCGCATGTTTCATCTTCATTGCGTTTATCCTGTAGGTTGAGGCTATTGTCGTTGCAGGCCCATGAACCAGGCGGATGAATTGTTGCCCTGATTTTCCCGTTACATCAATTACTGATTTTTATCCGGCCATTACGTTTTTTGGTTTATTTCTTTTTTTATGAGCGCGATCGATATTTCATCTTTTTCGGACTGAGCAAGAGACCCGGCAATAACCGCGCTGAGATCAGCTTTATTTTGCGAGCCAGCGCACAAATAATAATTATCTGATACGCAGTGTGAAATATCGTAATTGAGCCGCGCCGACAGCCAATATCAAATATCGCTTCAATGCAGACCATTCGGGTCCCGATGCTAAGGAGCAAACCATGCACGCTTATTTCGATCAGATCGATCGCGTCCGTTACGAAGGAACCAAATCGACTCAGCCTCTCGCGTTTCGTCATTACAATCCTGACGAAGTGATCCTCGGCAAGACCATGGCGGAACATCTGCGCTTTGCGGCCTGCTACTGGCATACCTTCTGCTGGAACGGAGCGGATATGTTTGGCGTCGGCGCGTTTGATCGCCCATGGCAAAAAAATGGTGATGCGCTGCAGCTGGCGAAGCAAAAAGCGGACGTCGCCTTTGAGTTCTTTCACAAGCTGAACGTGCCTTATTACTGCTTTCATGATGTGGATGTTTCGCCGGAAGGCGATTCGCTGCGCAGCTATCAGGACAATTTTGCCATCATGACCGATAAGCTGCTGGAGAAGCAGCAGGAGACCGGGGTGAAGCTGCTGTGGGGCACGGCGAACTGCTTTACCCATCCACGCTACGGCGCGGGCGCGGCGACCAATCCCGATCCGGCGGTCTTCGCCTGGGCCGCGACTCAGGTGTGCAGCGCCATGCAGGCCACCAAAACCCTTGGCGGTGAAAACTATGTGCTGTGGGGCGGCCGCGAAGGGTATGAAACTCTGCTGAATACCGATCTGCGCCAGGAGCGCGAGCAGATTGGCCGCTTTATGCAGATGGTGGTTGAGCACAAACACAAAATCGGTTTCCAGGGCACACTGCTGATTGAGCCGAAGCCGCAGGAACCGACCAAGCATCAGTACGACTACGACGTCGCCACGGTGTATGGCTTCCTCAAACAGTTCGGTCTGGAGAAAGAGATCAAAGTGAACGTCGAGGCCAATCACGCCACGCTGGCCGGTCACTCTTTCCACCACGAAATAGCTACCGCCATTGCGCTGGGCATTTTCGGCTCGGTCGATGCCAACCGCGGCGACGCGCAGTGTGGCTGGGACACCGATCAGTTCCCGGTCAGCGTGGAGGAGAATGCGCTGGTGATGTATGAGATCCTCAAGGCGGGCGGCTTTACCACCGGCGGCTTAAACTTTGATGCCAAAGTGCGTCGCCAGAGCACCGACAAATACGATCTGTTCTACGGCCATATCGGCGCGATGGATACCATGGCGCTGGCGCTGAAAGTCGCGGCCCGGATGATCGACGACGGCGAGCTGGATAAGCGCGTGGCACAGCGTTACAGCGGCTGGAATGGTGAGTTCGGCCAGCAAATTTTGAAAGGCGAGTTTTCACTGGCCACGCTGGCGGCGCATGCTCAGCAACAGCAGCTGAATCCGCAACATCAGAGCGGACGCCAGGAGCAGCTGGAAAACCTGGTGAATCACTATCTGTTTGATTTTTAAAGGCTCAGGAGCAGAACATGTTTATCGGGATCGATTTAGGCACCTCTGGCGTCAAAGTGGTGCTGGTGGATGCCGCCGGCCAGGTGCAGGCGACAGAAACAGCGCCGCTGCAGGTTTCACGTCCACAGCCGCTGTGGAGCGAACAGGATCCCGAAAGCTGGTGGCAGGCGCTGGACCACGCTATGCAGGCGCTGAGCGGGCAGCACGATCTGCGCGTCGTTGAGGCGATCGGGCTGAGCGGCCAGATGCATGGCGCGACCCTGCTGGACAGCGCCGGCCGCGTTCTGCGTCCGGCGATACTGTGGAATGATGGGCGTAGTGAGGCGCAGTGCCGTGAACTGGAACAGAAGGTGCCGGACGCCCGGGCGATCACCGGCAACCTGATGATGCCCGGTTTCACGGCGCCCAAGCTGCTGTGGGTGCAGCAACACCAACCGGCCATTTTCAGTCAGATCGCGAAGGTGCTGTTGCCAAAAGATTACCTGCGCTGGCGGATGAGCGGTGACTTCGCCACCGACCTGTCAGATGCGGCAGGCACGCTGTGGCTGGATGTGGCGCGGCGAGACTGGAGTGATGAGATGCTGCGCGCCTGCGATCTCAGTCGTGAGCAGATGCCACAACTGTATGAGGGCAATGCCATAACCGGCACGCTGGATACTGCCCTGGCGGCGCGCTGGAAAATGAATCCGGTGCCGCTGGCGGCGGGCGGTGGCGATAATGCGGCGGGCGCGGTCGGCGTTGGCATGACTGAGCCGGGTCAGGGCATGCTCTCACTGGGCACCTCCGGCGTCTACTTTGTGGTCAGCGAGGGCTATCTGAGTAATCCTCAGCGCGCCGTTCACAGTTTCTGTCATGCCTTACCGCAGCGCTGGCATCTGATGTCGGTGATGCTCAGCGCCGCTTCCTGCCTCGACTGGGCGGCTGAACTGACCGGCTGTCACGATGTACCGGCACTGCTGGATGAGGCGGCGCGGGCGCGCGATGACGTGCCGCCGCTGTGGTTTTTACCCTATCTCTCCGGCGAACGCACGCCGCACAACAATCCCAACGCCAGAGGCGCTTTCTTTGGCTTTACCCACCAGCATGGTCGTCCGGAACTGGCGCGGGCGGTGCTGGAAGGCGTGGGATTTGCGCTGGCGCAGGGGATGGATGTGCTGCATGAATGCGGCGTGCAGCCAAAAAGTATTATGTTGATCGGGGGCGGCGCACGCAGTGCGATGTGGCGGCAGATGCTGGCGGACATCAGCGGTCAGACGCTCGATTACTGCCACGGTGGTGAGGTCGGACCGGCACTCGGCGCGGCCAGGCTGGCGCAGCTGGCACTGGATGGTCAGGCTGCGGCACCGACGCTTACCCTGGTGCAACGCCACCGGCCGGACAGCGCGCGCAGGGCGCATTACCAGCCGCTGCGGCAGACGTTTGCCGCGCTGTATCAGCAACTGCTGCCGTTAATGCACTAAACCGCGACAAACCCCGACGCGCTGACCGGTAACCGCCGTGTCGGTGCGTTTCGCTTATCCGTTTACCGGCCGGTAGCATCACAGCCGGGATGGGTGTTCACATCCCGGCAGATCCGTGCCCTGCTTTCAGCCAATCGCGCCCAGCGTGTCATCCTGACTGTGCTTTTTCGGCAGCAGGAACAGGGTGGCCACAATATCCAGCAGATAGATCAGCGCCAGCAGCGTAATCGCCGCCGCAAAGGAGAACTGGCTCGCCAGCAGGCCAATCACCACCGGGCCGAAGCCGCCGACGCCCCGCCCAAGGTTAAACAGGACGTTTTGCGCCGTGGCCCGCACCTGTGGCGGGAAGGTATCGGAGATCAGCGCGCCGTAGCCACCAATCATCCCATTAACGAACATCCCCATGATCGCCCCGGTAACCAGCATGATGCCGGGATCGCGTAACTGAGCATAAATCACCACCATCACTACCGCGCCAAACTGATAGAGCAGGAAAATCTTCCAGCGCGCAAAGCGATCGGCCAGCACACCAAACAGCCAGATACCGAAGGTCATACCGACCACCGTTACCGCCGTCCACAGACCCGATTTGGTCAGGCTGAAGCCGAAGCTGGAGGAGAGGTAGCTCGGCATCCAGATCATCAGGCCGTAGTAGCCAAAATTCTGTACCGAACAGAGGATGAAAATGCCGAGGCTGGCTTTTGCAGTCGCGCGATCGCGGACCAGCAGCTTGAGGCGCGCCGGAAAAGAGAGCGAGGGAACGTTTTTGACCTGTCGGCGATAGGCCTCCGGTTCGCCCATGCTGCGACGGATCACAAACGAGACCAGCGCGGGTAATAAACCGACCAGAAACATGCCGCGCCAGCCGATCACGCTCAGCAGCGGCGGCGTAATAAAGGCCGCCAGCAGCACACCGAGCTGCCAGCCGATACCGACCCACGCCGAGGCGCGGTTGCGCTTCTCTGCCGGCCAGGCTTCGGCAATCAGCGCCATACCGATGCCGAACTCTCCGCCCAGCCCGACGCCCGCCAGGGTACGCCAGGCCAGCAGATCCCAGTAGCCCTGCGCCACGGCGCACAGGCCGGTAAACACCGAGAATACCAGGATAGTGATGGTCAGCATACGAATACGACCAAAGCGATCGCTGAGATGGCCAAACACAATACCGCCGATGACCGCGCCGATCAGCGTCCAGGTGACCAGCGATCCCGCCTGCGATGGATTGAGCGCCAGCGAGACGCTGATCGCCGGCAGCATAAAGCCAAGGATCAGCAGATCAAATCCATCCATCGCATAACCGCTGACGGCGGCCAGCATCGCTTTACCGGGCGTGACGCCGGGTTTAGCCTGGGGAGAAGGAGACATTATTCAGCACCTCAGAAGGAAAAGTGCCGCAAGTATAAAGAGTGTTGCCGGGGGGACCAATCGAAAACGCCGAACCGTACGCCAGCGCGGCGTACGGTTGCGGTCACTCAGGAGGGCTTATTGCTGCCATCATCGCCTGACAGCAGTTCGTCGAGCCGGTCACCGCCAACGTGGCGGAAATCCTGACCTTTGACAAAATAGAAGATGATTTCACAGATGTTCTGGCAGCGATCCCCGATGCGCTCAATCGCCCGGGCGCAGAACAACGCCGTCAGTACGCTGGGAATGGTACGCGGATCTTCCATCATGTAGGTCATCAGCTGACGCACAATGCCCTCGTACTCTTTATCCACCTTTTTATCTTCACGGTAGATAGCGATCGCTTCGTTGAGGTCCATGCGCGCAAAGGCGTCCAGCACATCATGCAGCATCTGTACGGTATGACGACCCAGCGACTCGAGACTCACCAGCAGCGGCAGATGTTGCTGGCCGAACTTCTCCAGCGCGGTGCGGCTGATCTTCTCCGCTACGTCACCAATCCGTTCCAGCTCAGAAATGGTTTTGATGATCGCCATCACCAGCCGCAAATCGATAGCGGTTGGTTGACGTTTGGCGATGATGCGCACGCAGGCCTCATCAATCTCCACTTCCATCATGTTGACCTTTTGGTCGCCGTCGATCACCCGCTGCGCCAGTTCACCATCGAGGTTATGCATCGCGGTGATGGCGTCGGTCAGCTGCTGCTCGACCATGCCACCCATGATCATCACCTGGGTGCGAATGTGCTCCAGCTCGGCATTGAACTGACCGGAGATATGTTTGTTCAGATTCAGATTATCCATGGCGATCTCCTGTCAAATCAGCCGTAGCGGCCGGTAATGTAGTCTTCAGTTTGCTTCTGTGCCGGCTTGGTGAACAGCGTGTCGGTATCGCTGAATTCAATCAGTTCGCCCAGATACATAAATGCGGTGTGGTCGGAGCAGCGTGCGGCCTGCTGCATGTTGTGCGTCACGATCACCACGGTGTAGTCCTGCTTCAGCTCGGTAATCAGCTCTTCAATACGCCCGGTTGAAATCGGGTCGAGCGCCGAACAGGGTTCATCCAGCAACAGCACTTCCGGGCGAATCGCGATACCGCGGGCGATGCACAGACGCTGCTGCTGACCACCGGAGAGACTGTAACCGCTCTGATGCAGCTTGTCTTTGGTTTCGTTCCACAGCGCGGCTTTAGTCAGCGCCCACTGGACCCGTTCGTCCATATCGGCACGTGACAGCTTCTCAAACAGGCGAACACCGAAGGCGATATTGTCATAAATCGACATCGGAAACGGCGTCGGCTTCTGAAACACCATGCCGACCCGGGCGCGCAGCAGCGCGATATCCTGTTGCGCCGCCAGAATGTTGTCGCCGTCCAGCAGGATATCGCCTTCAGCCCGCTGATCCGGGTAGAGCGAGTACATTTTATTGAAGGTCCGCAGCAGGGTCGATTTACCACAGCCGGATGGCCCGATAAATGCGGTGACCTGATTTTTGGCGATATCCAGATTGATATTCTTTAACGCGTGAAACTTACCGTAATAGAAGTTCAGATTACGGACCTGAATTTTATCGGCTGATGCAGTCGCGATACTCATTGCTCGTCTCTCTTATACGGCGCCGCGCAGGGCAGCGCCGGAAGTTAACCGTGTTTACCTTTGGCAAAAATCACCCGCGCTACGATATTCAGCAGCAGCACGCACAAGGTAATAATCAGTACGCCAGCCCAGGCCAGGCTCTGCCATTCGGCGAACGGGCTCATGGCGAACTTAAAGATGGTGACCGGCAGATTCGCCAGCGGCTGCATCATGTCGGTGCTCCAGAACTGGTTCGACAGCGCGGTAAACAGCAGCGGCGCGGTCTCACCAGCGATGCGGGCAATCGCCAGCAATACCCCGGTGATAATGCCGGAGACCGACGCCTTCAGGGTGATGGCGGAGATCATCTTCCACTTCGGCGTGCCCAGCGCATAAGCCGCTTCACGCATGCTGTCCGGCACCAGCCGCAGCATGTTCTCGGTGGTACGAATTACGATCGGCACCTGGAGCAGCGCCAGCGCAATCACCCCGGCCCAGCCGGAGAAGTGCTGCATCTGCGACACCACAATGGTGTAGACAAACAGCCCGACCACAATCGACGGCGCTGACAGCAGAATGTCGTTAATAAAGCGGATCACTTCCGACAGAAACGACTTGCGGCCATATTCCGCCAGGTAGATGCCGGCCATGATGCCCAGCGGCGTGCCGAAGAAGGTCGACCAGAAAATCAGTAATCCGCTGCCCGCTAAGGCGTTCGCCAGGCCGCCGCCGGCAGTATTCGGTGGCGGCGTTGATTCGGTGAACAGCGACCACGACAGGCCATCAAGGCCGCGTGATACGGTGGTGAACAGGATCCACACCAGCCAGAACAGACCAAATGCCATGGTCAGCAGCGACAGCGTCAGCGCTATCTTGTTTTTGGTGCTGCGCCAGGACTGCATCTTACGACGGGATGCGTCGAGTTCGGCGCGCGCCTGAACTTCAATGGTGGTCATGATCGCGCTCCTTCACTTTTCGCCAGCCGCATAATCATCAGTTTTGAAATCGCCAGCACGATAAAGGTAATCACAAACAGAATCAGACCCAGCTCCATCAGCGCCGCCACATGCACGCCGGATTCCGCTTCAGCGAACTCATTGGCGAGGGCGGAGGTGATGCTGTTGCCCGGCATAAACAGCGACGGGCTATCGAGCTGGTAGGTGTTGCCGATAATAAAGGTCACCGCCATGGTTTCACCCAGTGCGCGGCCCAGTCCCAGCATCACGCCCCCTATCACACCGTTTTTGGTGAAGGGCAGCACGATACGCCAGATCACTTCCCAGGTGGTGCAGCCGATGCCGTAGGCCGACTCTTTCATCATCACCGGCGTCTGCTCAAACACATCGCGCATCACGGAGGCGATGTAGGGGATGATCATGATCGCCAGAATCACGCCAGCGGCCAGAATACCGATACCGAATGCCGGACCGGAGAACAGCTCACCGACAATCGGAATGCCTGACATCACGTCGTTGACCGGCGTCTGGAAATATTCAGCAAACAGCGGCGCAAACACGAACAGGCCCCACATGCCATAGACAATGCTGGGGATCGCGGCCAGCAGCTCAATGGCGGTACCCAGCGGGCGACGCAGCCAGCCTGGCGCGAGTTCGGTCAGGAACAGCGCAATACCAAAACTGACCGGCACGGCAATAATCAGCGCGATGATAGAGGTGACGAGGGTGCCGTAAATCGGTACCAGCGCACCAAATTGTTCGTTGGGGGCATCCCAGGTTTTGGTCCACAAAAAGGAGAAACCAAACTTCTGAATGCTTGGCCACGAGGAGATGATCAGGGAGACGATAATGCCGCCCATCAGCAACAGGACGATCAGCGCGGCAAGCTTGACCAGCGCACCAAATATTCTGTCACCTTGCTTGCCTGGGGCTTTGAATGCCGGCTTGGTTGCAGCCATAGAAGTCTCAGTCTTCAGGAGTTATCAGGGCGGCAGTACGCCGCCCGTTGGGTCTGACCGAACCGGAATCCGGCCAGGGTCGGTCAATTACTGATAAAGCGCCTTACCAGAACTGTCTTTGATATTGGCTTTCCATGCAGCGCGAATCTGCTCGGTCACGCTCTCTGGCAGGGCGGCATAATCCAGCGCGGTAGCGGTTTTGCTGCCGTTTTTGTATGCCCAGTCAAAGAACTTCAGCACTTCGCTGCCTTTGGCCGCATTAGCCTGATCTTTGTAAACCAGGATAAAGGTGGTGGAAGAGATAGGCCAGGCATCCGCGCCTTTCTGGAAGGTCAGGTCCTGAGCAAAAGATTTGCTCCAGTCTGCGCCTTTCGCCGCGTTGCTGAAGCTGGTTTCGCCTGGGGCGACCGGCTTGCCATCGGCGTCCATCAGTTTGGTGTAGGTCAGGTTGTTCTGTTTGGCGTAGGCGTATTCCACATAGCCGATTGAACCCGGCAGACGCTGTACAAACGCAGCCACGCCGTCGTTGCCTTTGCCACCCAGACCGACCGGCCAGTTTACGGTGTTGCCTTTACCGATTTTGCTGTTCCAGTCCGGGTTCACTTTCGCCAGGTAGCTGGTGAAGACAAACGAAGTACCGGAACCATCAGCGCGGCGTACCACGTTGATATTAGTCTCTGGCAGTTTCACGCCCGGGTTCAGTTTAGCTATCGCCGGATCGTTCCACTTTTTGATGGTGCCGAGGTAGATGTCGCCGACGGTTTTACCGTCCAGCGTCAGTTCACCTGATTTGATGCCCGGCAGGTTAACCGCCAGCACCACGCCGCCGATTACCGTCGGGAACTGGAACAGGCCATTTTTCTGCAGATCTTCATCTTTCATTGGCGCATCGGACGCACCGAAATCGACGGTTTTGGCGATGATTTGTTTCACGCCACCAGATGAACCGATGCCCTGGTAGTTAACTTTGCTACCGGTGGCTTGCTGATACTCTGCTGCCCACTTGGCATAAACCGGCGCCGGGAACGTCCCGCCTGCGCCCGTCAAATCGGTGGCCGCAAAAGCAGATACCGCGCTGACTGCAAAGGTGGCGGCGAGGATTCGGGCTACGGTGCTACGCATCAGTGTCATGTTCCCTCCAGGGGAGAAAATTCAGGCTCGGGGCCGTTTTAGTAAGAGTCAGTGATTGCTGCAGGAGGGAAAATAGGACAGTTTGATGACAGTGAAATGTACGAAATATGACAGTTATATGACAGCGGGCAAAAATGAAGCGGGCCCGCGACCGGGCCCACTTTGTTATTCTACGGTAACCGATTTCGCCAGGTTACGCGGCTGATCGACGTCAGTGCCTTTGATCAGCGCGACGTGATACGACAGTAGCTGCAACGGCACGGTATAGAAGATTGGCGCAATCACCTCTTCAACGTGGGGCAGCGGGATAATCTTCATCCCGTCACTGTCGCTGAAGCCCGCATCCTGATCGGCAAACACATACAGCAGACCGCCGCGTGCCCGCACCTCTTCGATGTTGGATTTGAGCTTCTCCAGCAGTTCGTTGTTGGGTGCCACCACGATCACCGGCATATCGGCATCAATCAGCGCCAGCGGGCCGTGCTTCAGCTCGCCCGCCGCATAGGCTTCGGCGTGAATGTAGGAGATCTCCTTCAGCTTCAGCGCCCCTTCCATGGCGATCGGATACTGATCGCCGCGGCCGAGGAACAGCGCATGATGCTTATCTGAGAAGCCCTCTGCCAGATTTTCAATCAGCTTATCCTGCGCCAGCATCTGTTCGATCCGGCTGGGCAGCGCCTGCAGCGCATGGACAATCTCATGCTCGGTTTCCGCCGCCATGCCTTTCAGCCGGCCCAGCTTCGCCACCAGCATCAGTAACACTGCCAGCTGCGTAGTAAAGGCTTTGGTCGAGGCAACACCGATTTCGGTGCCCGCTTTGGTCATCAGCGCCAGATCAGATTCCCGCACCAGCGACGAACCGGCCACGTTACACACCGCCAGGGAACCGAGATAGCCCAGCTCTTTGGAGAGACGCAGCGCTGCCAGGGTGTCGGCCGTTTCGCCCGATTGCGATAAGGTGATCAGCAGGCTGTTTTTCCGCACCGCCGACTTGCGGTAGCGAAACTCAGAGGCGATCTCGACATCACACGGAATATTGGCCAGCGACTCAAACCAGTAGCGTGACACCATGCCGGAGTTATACGAGGTACCGCAGGCGATAATCTGGATATGCTCCACCTGCGCCAGCAGCGCTTCTGCACCTGCGCCCAGCTCGCTGAGATCGACCTGGCCGTGACTGAAACGGCCGCTCAGGGTGCTTTTCAGCGCCATCGGCTGCTCGTAGATCTCTTTCTGCATGTAATGGCGGTAGATGCCTTTGTCACCGGCATCATACTGCAGGGTCGATTCGATCTCTGCGCGCGTCACCGGTTTACCAGTACGATCAACGATGGTCACATCGCGACGGCTGATTTCCGCGATATCACCCTCTTCCAGATAGATGAACCGACGCGTCACCGGCAGCAGCGCCAGCTGATCGGAGGCAATAAAGTTCTCGCCCACGCCACGGCCAATCACCAGCGGGCTGCCGGAGCGTGCCGCCACCAGCAGCGACGGATCGCGGCTGTCCATGATCACCATGCCATAGGCGCCGCGCAGTTGCGGGATGACGCGTAGCACCACTTCACGCAGCGTTCCGCCCTGCTTCTGCTCCCAGTGAACCAGATGCGCCACCACTTCGGTGTCGGTTTCAGAGGCAAACACGTAACCACGCTCGATCATCGCAGCGCGCAGCGGCTCATGGTTTTCAATGATGCCGTTGTGCACGATAACGATGTGCTCAGAAACGTGCGGATGCGCATTGGCTTCCGACGGTTCGCCGTGCGTTGCCCAACGCGTATGGGCAATACCGGTGCCGCCAATCAGCGGCTGCTGTTCGGCTGCATCGGCCAGCTTCTGCACTTTCCCTAAACGTCGCAGGCGCGTAACGTGCCCCTGACGATCGACCACGGCCAGACCGGCCGAATCATATCCGCGATACTCAAGACGACGCAGGCCTTCCAGCAGAATTTCTGCGATATCGCGTTGTGCTACTGCACCAACAATTCCACACATAATGATGTTTTCCTGACTACATGGCTGTTCGCCACTTTCGTTGTCATGCGACCTGATATCCGGCTTTGCCGGTTCCCCGAGCCTTGTAGAGAGTGGGGATTATAGTTTTGGCACTGCATCGGCCCGCATGAAGCGGGCCGTTAAAATTATTTTTTCTTCTGTGGGCGCTGCCAGTCCGCTTTGTGATTCTGCTCTTTACGGTTGTAGACCAGTCCCGCTTCGGTGACATCTTTCATGATGGTGGTGCCCGCCGCAATGGTAGCACCTGCCGCCACGCTGACCGGCGCCACCAGCTGGGTGTCCGAGCCGACAAACACGTTATCACCGATCACGGTTTTTGATTTATTCGCGCCATCATAGTTGCAGGTAATGGTGCCGGCCCCGATGTTGACGTTAGCGCCGATCTCCGCGTCGCCCAGATAGGAGAGGTGACCCGCTTTCGAACCTTCGCCCAGACGGGCTTTTTTCATCTCAACGAAGTTGCCGACATGGGCGGCATGTGCCAGCTCACTGCCGGGACGCAGTCGGGCGAAAGGTCCGACGGTACAGGCGCTGGCCAGATTCGCATCCTCGATCACCGAATAAGGGCTGATTTCACAATCGTCGCCAATCACGCTGTTTTTGATGATGCAGCCCGCGCCGATTTTTACCCGATCGCCCAGCGCCACCTGACCTTCAATGATGACGTTGGTGTCGATTTCCACATCCCGGCCGTGGGTCAGGGTACCGCGCAGGTCAAAGCGGGCCGGATCGCGCAGCATCACGCCCGCCAGCAGCAGGCGCTCAGCCTGTTCAGTCTGATAAGTGCGTTCCAGCGTTGCCAGCTGCAGACGATTATTCACACCATCGGTCTCACTGATGCGCGTCGGATGAACCGCCTCAATCACCCGGCCTTCCTGATGCGCCAGCGCGATGATATCGGTGATGTAGTATTCACCCTGCGCGTTATTGTTGGTGAGCTGCGCCAGCCAGCGTTTCAGATCGCCGCCGTTGGCGATCAGGATACCGGTGTTGATTTCAGTGATTTGCAGCTGCTCTGGCGTGGCATCTTTCTGCTCGACGATGCCGACAATGGTGCCGTTCTCGCGCACGATGCGGCCATAGCCGGTCGGATTCTCCAGCACCACGGTGAGCAGGCCGATGCCGCCCTGCGGTTTGGCCTCACGCAGGCGCTGTAACGTCGCTTCAGCGATCAGCGGTACGTCGCCGTAGAGCATCAGAATGTCTTCATCGTCAGCGAAGCAGGGCGCGGCCTGCTGCATGGCGTGGCCGGTGCCGAGTTGTTCGGCCTGCAGCACCCAGTTGAGGGCGCTGTCGGTGAGGGTGGCTTTAAGACGATCGCCGCCGTGACCATAAACCAGATGCACCTGCTGCGCGCCCAGCCCTTTGGCCGCGTCAATCACATGCTGCACCATCGGCTTGCCTGCCAGCGTATGCAGAACTTTTGGCATATCGGAATACATACGGGTGCCCTTGCCAGCGGCAAGGATCACCACACTCATCGCACTGTTAGACATAACTATCCTGAGTGAATTTTTACGGGTGAAAGTAAAACGGTTTGAGGGTGAGATTACTACATTTTTCTCAGGCCGAAATTAGGCGGGAGGGCGCAGATGACCCGGCAGGCAAAAAAAATGCCAGCCCGGAGGCTGGCATTTCGTGACGCATAAAGCTGGATTACATCGCTTTTTTGGTCAGTTCGATCACGCGCAGTTTAGCAATGGCTTTCGCCAGCTCGGCAGAGGCCTGAGCATAGTCCACGTCACCGTGGCTGCTGTTCATGTGCTCTTCTGCTTTGCGTTTCGCTTCCAGGGCGCGGGCTTCGTCCAGATCGGTACCGCGAATAGCGGTATCGGCCAGAACGGTGCTGCTGCCCGGCTGCACTTCCAGCACGCCGCCAGAGAGGTAGATAAACTCCTCTTCGCCGTGCTGTTTCACGATACGGATCATTCCAGGCTTAATGGCAGTCAGCAGCGGCGCATGGCCAGGGAAAATCCCTAACTCACCTTCGCTACCTGACACCTGAATTTTCTGTACCAGACCAGAGAACAACTGACTCTCTGCGCTGACCACATCCAGGTGATAAGTCATAGCCATAATATTCCTCCCGGGAAACCGTTATTACAGTTTCTTCGCTTTTTCCACGGCTTCTTCGATGGCACCAACCATGTAGAAGGCCTGCTCTGGCAGGTGATCAAACTCACCTTCCATGATGCCTTTAAAGCCACGGATAGTGTCTTTCAGCGTAACGTACTTGCCCGGAGAACCGGTGAAGACTTCCGCAACGAAGAACGGCTGAGACAGGAAACGCTGAATCTTACGCGCACGTGCCACCAGCAGTTTATCTTCTTCAGACAGCTCGTCCATACCGAGGATGGCGATGATGTCTTTCAGCTCCTGGTAACGCTGCAGCAGTGACTGAACGCCACGCGCTACGTCGTAGTGCTCCTGACCCACAACCAGTGGATCCAGCTGACGGCTGGTGGAATCCAGCGGGTCAACGGCCGGGTAGATACCCAGAGAGGCGATCTGACGGCTCAGCGTTACCGTTGAGTCTAAGTGCGCAAAGGTGGTTGCTGGTGACGGGTCAGTCAGGTCATCCGCAGGGACGTAAACGGCCTGTACGGAAGTGATTGAACCGGTCTTGGTGGAGGTAATACGCTCCTGCAACACACCCATCTCTTCGGCCAGCGTTGGCTGGTAACCTACCGCAGATGGCATACGACCCAGCAGTGCAGAAACTTCGGTACCGGCCAGGGTATAACGGTAGATGTTATCGATGAACAGCAGAACGTCGCGGCCTTCATCACGGAATTTTTCCGCCATGGTCAGACCGGTCAGTGCCACGCGCAGACGGTTACCCGGCGGCTCGTTCATCTGGCCATACACCAGGGCAACTTTGTCGATAACGTTGGAGTCGGTCATTTCGTGGTAGAAGTCGTTACCCTCACGAGTACGCTCACCCACACCGGCAAACACTGAGTAACCTGAGTGTTCAGCCGCGATGTTACGGATCAGTTCCATCATGTTGACGGTTTTACCTACACCCGCACCACCGAACAGACCCACTTTACCGCCCTTGGCGAACGGACACATCAGGTCGATAACCTTGATGCCGGTTTCCAGCAGTTCCTGCGAGTTAGACTGATCTTCATAAGAAGGTGCCGCGCGGTGAATAGAGGCGATCTCTACTGCGCTGCCATCTTCTTCTTTCAGCTCGCCTTTCATGTCGATTGGCTCGCCGAGAACGTTCATGATACGGCCCAGGGTCGCTTTACCGACCGGAACCTGAATCGGTTTCTGCAGGTCGTTGACGCTCAGACCACGCTTCAGGCCGTCAGACGTACCCATTGCAATGGTACGGACCACGCCGCCGCCCAGCTGCTGCTGAACTTCCAGCACCAGACGCGCATCACCATTCATAACCTCGAGGGCACTGTACACTTGCGGTACCGCGTCCTGAGGGAATTCGACGTCAACAACGGCGCCGATAATCTGGACAATCTTTCCAGTTGCCATCTTGAATCCTCTACCTAATTCCAAACCTGGTTAAACCGCGGAGGCCCCCGAGACGATCTCGGTAAGTTCCTGGGTGATGCTGGCCTGACGAGCTTTGTTGTACACCAACTGCAGCTCTTTGATCAGATTTCCGCCGTTATCGGTTGCGGCTTTCATCGCCACCATACGTGCGGCCTGCTCACTGGCCAGATTTTCCACCACACCCTGATAAACCTGCGATTCGACGTAACGACGCAGCAGGGTATCCAGCAGCGCTTTCGGATCGGGTTCGTACAGGTAATCCCAGGTCTTCGCCTTCATCTCTTCTTCACCTTCCGCTGGCGGTAACGGCAGCAGTTGGGTAATGGTCGGAGTCTGAGACATGGTGTTATTGAACTTGTTACTGACGATCATCAGTTTGTCGATGCGGCCTTCATCATAAGCCTGCAACATCACTTTTACCGGGCCAATCAGGTCAGACAGGGTAGGTTTATCGCCCATGCCGCTGACTTGCGCCACGATGTTGCCACCAACAGAACTGAAGAATGACGCCCCTTTAGAACCGATAATCGACAGATCGCTCTGCACGCCTTTATCGGACCAGGACTTCATATCTGCCAGTACTTTCTTGAACAGGTTAATGTTCAAACCACCACAAAGCCCGCGGTCAGTTGAAACGACCAGGTAGCCGACGCGCTTAACGTCGCGCTCTTGCAGGTAAGGGTGCTTGTATTCCAGATTACCCAACGCAAGGTGACCAATCACTTTGCGCATGGTGTCTGCATACGGACGGCTGGCCGCCATGCGTTCCTGCGTTTTACGCATCTTGGAGGCGGCGACCATTTCCATCGCTTTGGTGATCTTCTGCGTGTTTTTCACGCTTCCGATCTTGCTTCGTATCTCTTTTGCGCCGGCCATTAGCTTCTCCTCAAAGCCTTGCGGCCTGCCTTTTCAGACAAGCCGCCAGACATTACCAGGACTGGGTTGCTTTAAACGTATCGATCAGGCCTTTCAGCTTGGCTTCGATATCGTTGTTGTAGTTACCCGACTGGTTGATTTCAGCCATCAGCTCGGCGTGATCGCGATCGGCGAAGGCCAGCAGTGCAGCTTCGAAGCTGCCAATTTTTGCCAGCTCAACGTCGTTCAGATAGCCACGCTCGGCCGCGAACAGAACCAGACCCTGCTGCGCGACTGACATCGGCGCATACTGTTTCTGCTTCAGCAGCTCGGTGACTTTCTGACCGTGGCTCAGCTGTTTACGGGTTGCATCGTCCAGATCAGAGGCGAACTGCGAGAACGCCGCCAGTTCACGATACTGTGCCAGCGCGGTACGGATACCACCGGACAGTTTCTTGATGATCTTGGTCTGTGCAGCACCACCAACACGCGATACCGAAATACCTGGGTTAACCGCCGGACGAATACCGGAGTTGAACAGGTTCGATTCCAGGAAGATCTGACCATCAGTAATCGAGATTACGTTGGTCGGAACGAACGCAGAAACGTCGCCCGCCTGGGTTTCGATGATCGGCAGTGCAGTCAGTGAACCGGTTTTACCTGTCACGGCACCGTTAGTGAAACGCTCAACATAATCAGCGCTTACGCGTGATGCACGTTCCAGCAGACGGGAGTGGAGATAGAACACGTCACCAGGGAATGCTTCACGACCTGGTGGACGGCGCAGCAGCAGAGAGATCTGACGGTAAGCAATTGCCTGCTTAGAGAGATCATCATAAACGATCAGCGCATCTTCACCGCGGTCACGGAAGTATTCACCCATCGCACAGCCTGCGTACGGAGAGAGATACTGCAGGGCAGCAGATTCAGAAGCAGAGGCCACCACAACAATGGTGTTCTGCAGCGCGCCATGCTCTTCCAGCTTGCGAACCACGTTAGAGATGGTTGAGGCTTTCTGACCAATCGCAACGTAGACACACTTGATGCCCGAGTTGCGCTGGTTGATGATCGCATCGATCGCCATCGCGGTTTTACCGGTCTGACGGTCACCGATGATCAGCTCACGCTGGCCACGGCCGATTGGAATCATCGCATCGACCGACTTATAACCGGTCTGAACCGGCTGGTCGACTGACTGACGGTCGATAACGCCTGGTGCAATCACTTCAACCGGTGAGAAACCGTCGTTGTCGATTGCGCCTTTACCGTCGATTGGTGCACCCAGGGTGTTCACCACACGGCCCAGCAGACCACGGCCTACCGGTACTTCCAGAATACGGCCAGTACACTTCACCTTCATGCCTTCGGCGAGGTCAGCGTAAGGACCCATTACCACTGCACCTACTGAGTCACGCTCGAGGTTCAGGGCAATCGCGTAACGGTTGCCCGGCAGGGCAATCATCTCACCCTGCATCACATCGGCCAGGCCGTGTACGCGGATGATACCGTCACTTACAGAAACAATCGTACCTTCGTTGTGAGCTTCACTCACGACATTGAACTGAGCAATGCGCTGCTTGATCAGTTCGCTGATTTCGGTGGAATTCAGTTGCATATGCTCCAGTCCCCTTAAGACTGCAAGACGTCAGCCAGACGGTCAAGACGGCCGCGTACGCTGCCATCAATAACCAGATCACCCGAACGGATGATCACGCCTGCCATCACAGACTTATCAATTTTGCAATTCAGCTTAACTTTGCGTGACAGACGTTTTTCCATCGCGGCGCTGATTTTATTCAGCTGGTCGTCACTCAGCGTACTGGCGGAGATAACATCAACTTCTGCGGTGGCTTCATAAGCGTCACGCAGGTCGATGAATTGGGCCAGTACTGCCGGAAGCGCTGTCAAACGTCCGTTTTCCGCCATCACCTTAATCAGGTTCTGCGCGGGTTCATCCAGTTGATCACCACAGACTGCGTTAAACGACGCTGCCAACGCTTCGGGTGCTAACGCACCTGAAAGAAGATCAGCCATCTGTTCATTGCGAGCCACTTCTGCGGCAAACGCCAGCATCTGTTGCCAGCGTTCAATACTTTGATGCTCAACAGCAAAGTCAAAAGCTGCTTTGGCGTAGGGGCGAGCTACAGTAATCAGATCAGACATCAGCCCCTCCCTCCTTACAGTTCAGCGACCAGTTTATCAACGATGTCGCTGTTAGCAGCTTCATCCACGGAACGTTCGATGATCTTCTCGGCACCGGCCATAGCCAGCAACGCGACTTGCTTACGCAGTTCTTCACGAGCACGTTTGCGTTCGGCGTCAATCTCAGCCTGCGCTTGTGCCACGATGCGAGCACGTTCGTTATCAGCTTCGGTTTTGGCTTCGTCCAGAATCTGCGCGCGACGCTTGTTCGCTTGCTCGATAATGACCTGAGCGTCTTCTTTAGCTTTTTTCAGCTGGTCGGTCGCATTAGCCTGCGCGAGATCCAAATCTTTCTTCGCGCGTTCAGCAGAAGCAAGGCCTTCAGCAATTTCTTTCTGGCGCTTTTCGATGGCAGCCATAATCGGCGGCCATACGTACTTCATGCAGAACGCGACAAACAGGATGAACGCGATGGCCTGGCCGAGGATTGTTGCATTAATGTTCACAGCACAATGCCTCTAATTGAGTATTTAACTTTTCTGCCGTTATCAACGATAAGCGGCAGAATCCGTTCACCCTTGCACACTGTGCGCTGAGTGAACACAGGAGCTTTAGGCGACAGCAAACATCACGTAGAGACCCAGACCAACAGCGATCATCGGGATTGCATCCACCAGACCCATTACAACAAAGAACTGCGTGCGCAGCAGAGGAATCAGGTCAGGCTGACGAGCAGCGCCTTCCAGGAATTTTCCTCCGAGGATGCCGATACCGATCGCAGCACCGATTGCCGCCAGGCCCATCATCACAGCGGCAGCCATGTACAGCAGATCCATATTCAGGTTTTCCATGACAGTCTCCAGTTTGTTTCAGTTAAATGCTCCCTTCATCTTCCGGGCCGCGGCCTGATGGCCGACACCCGGAATAGAGAGGGAAAGTAGTGTTGAGAAAAAAATCAATGTTCTTCAGATGCCATCGACAGATAGACAATCGTGAGGACCATGAAAATGAAAGCCTGTAGCGAAATGATCAGGATGTGGAAAATGGCCCACGGCACATTCAGCACCCACTGCGACCACCACGGCAACAGACCGGCAATAAGGATAAAGATCAGCTCACCCGCATACATGTTGCCGAACAGTCGTAAACCGAGAGAAACCGGTTTAGACAGCAGGCTCACACCTTCCAGAATCAGGTTGATCGGGATGAAGATCGGGTGGTTAAAAGGCTGCAGCGTCAGCTCTTTCGTGAAGCCGCCAATGCCTTTCATTTTGATGCTGTAGAACAGAATCAAAATAAAGACGCCCAACGCCATAGAGAGCGTGATGTTCACGTCTGCAGACGGCACGACGCGCAGCGCCGGCAGGCCCAACCAATGCTCGCCGATATACGGCAGCAGATCGATTGGCAGCAGATCCATGAAGTTCATCAGGAAGACCCAGACAAAAATTGTCAGCGCCAGCGGGGCGATAAGTTTGCTCTTACCGTGATACATGTCGCGCACGTTGTCATCAACGAAGCCGACAACCAGTTCGATAGCCGCTTGTAATTTCCCTGGCACACCGCTGGTAGCTGTTTTAGCTACTTTACGGAACAACACCAGGAAGATGAATCCCAGCACCAGAGAGAAAAACATGGAATCGATATTTAATACCCAGAACGTCGCGGGAGCGTCGTGCGGATTCACTAACTCGAAAGTACGCAGGTCCAGCTGAAGGTTATTCAGATGGTGTCCTATGTATTCTTGCGGAGTAGAGATTTCTCCTGCAGCCATGATGCCTCTTACCCTTTGTTGTTAATTACCGCCGGTGCCAGCATTTGTACCACCAGCACCGATAACCAGGTTATTCCGACCGGCCAGAAAACCGCCCCGAATAGACCCAACGCCACAATGAGCAAAATGATGGTCGCGAACACTTTGGCTATTTCACCCAAAGCGAAGCTCCACGCGACTCGCCCCGAAGCCGGGGTTTGCCCCTGCAGGCGCCAGGCTAAAAACAAAAACAACACGTTCGGCAGCCAGGCTGCCGCTCCGCCAGCTACAGCAGAGACGCCCCAGGTGACATCTTTCAGGGCAAAGAGTGCGCCGATGATGACGATTGTCACCAGCTGAATCATCAGCACTGTCCGGGCGAATTTTACACTGTAAAGAGACACTGACATGACGCTGATACTCTCCTGCCCCATTCGGGGTATGTCGCGTGTCGTATAAGACTGCCTTTACGCATTTGAGTCAAGCAGCAAAAGCCGTGCAAATTATACGGGCCGCACCTGCGATTTCAATCGGTAAGTAGCGAAAAGGTGAACAATTATTTAAATTTCTTTCCGGAGGGCTATTTTTCCAAACATCCCCCGGTAAGGATTCGCCTTTCCCCGGCTGAAAATTGGCTGGCGAGTTGCTTTTAAAGCGTGCTTTAGATCACATAATAAGCATTCGCGCCGCCAGGACTTTTCTCAGAACGCTAATTACATGCCGTTCATATCCGCGCTAAAGCCATAAAAATCAGCAAGTTGAAAATATATTACCCGCCAAAAAAGTCTATTTTTACTGAAAACACGCTATTGACATCGAACTGTGCATGAGAATCGTGAAATTCATATTACGCACGCCAGGTAATTACCCTGATATATTTTCTGGCGTGACTATTTTTATTCCGTTAGTCCGCTATACAAGTGATCTTTGTGCTAACTAAATGTGAATTAAACGTTAAATGTAACAGAGCTTTTCGGATAATTTCCGTCGGCGTTTTTAACCTTCCGCCGTCAGAGGCTTAATGAAAATCCTTTATTATTAACGCATCAAATGCACTTTTTTTCACCAGTCAGCGGGATAAGACAAATCGCTGAAGCGGGTTAAATCCTTATCTATTTCAGGCCTATTGCTGACGGAGGATAACAAGGTGCCGGTCGCCTTCCAGCTGAGGAACCTGCAGCTTAATCACCTCATCACAGCGATAGCCGGCCGGTAAGCTGGCGATTTCATCATCCGGACGGACACCTTTAAGGGCAAAAAAGCGCCCTTCTGCCCCGGGCAGATGATGACACCAGTTAACCATGTCAGTCAGTGAGGCGAATGCCCGGCTGATCACGCCATCAAACGGTGGCTCTGCCGGGAAGTCTTCAACCCGGCTCTGCACCGGCGTAATGTTAGTAAGTCCTAACTCATGCTGTACCTGCCGCAGGAAACGCACCCGCTTACCGAGGCTGTCGAGCAGCGTAAAGTGCGCATCAGGCATCACAATCGCCAGCGGAATGCCTGGCAGGCCCGGTCCGGTACCGACATCAATAAAGCGCGAACCGATCAGGTGTGGTGCCACCACAATGCTGTCGAGTATATGGCGAATCAGCATCTGCTGCGGATCGCGCACTGACGTCAGGTTGTAGGCTTTATTCCACTTGTCCAGCAGGCCGACATAGGCAACCAGCTGCTGTTTTTGTTGATCGGAGAGGGTAATCTTGGCTGCCTGTAGCAGCGAGGTGAGTGTGTTGATCACAGCGTAAGTCCAGTCAGCGGGGGCGAGTCGCCTCGCCCCGTTTCAGGTCAGGCGCTTTTGCGCAGCAGACCCTGTTTTTTCAGATAAATAAGCAGAATAGAGATAGCCGCCGGCGTGATGCCGGAAATGCGCGTCGCCTGGCCAATCGAGGTTGGCTTGTGGTCATTCAGCTTCGCGATCACCTCATTTGACAGGCCGTTGACCTGGCGATAATCCAGATCCACCGGCAACAGGGTATTCTCGTTGCGCTGCTGACGATCGATCTCTTCCTGCTGACGCGCAATGTATCCTTCATATTTGACCTGAATCTCAACCTGCTCTGCCGCTTGCTCATCGGCCAGCGCCGGGCCAAAGGTATCCAGCGTCATCAGGGTGAGATAGGTCATTTCCGGCCGACGCAGCAAATCTTCACCACTGGCTTCTTTGGTCAGCGGCGCGCTGAGGACGGTGTTCACCTCGGCAACGCGCTCAGATTTAGGGTGAACCCAGATATCGCGCAGACGCTGACGCTCCTGCTCAATCGCTTCCAGCTTCTGGTTGAAACGCGCCCAGCGGGCATCATCGACCAGGCCCAGCTCGCGGCCAGTTTCGGTCAGACGCAGATCGGCATTATCCTCACGCAGCATCAGACGATACTCGGCGCGGGAGGTAAACATGCGGTACGGCTCTTTGGTACCGAGGGTGCAGAGGTCGTCAACCAGTACGCCGAGGTAAGCCTGATCGCGACGCGGTGCCCAGCCCTCTTTGTCGGCAGACTGACGCGCGGCGTTGAGGCCGGCCAGCATCCCCTGCGCGGCTGCTTCTTCGTAGCCGGTGGTGCCGTTGATCTGTCCGGCAAAGAACAGACCGTTAATGAATTTGCTCTCCAGCGTCGGTTTCAGATCGCGTGGATCAAAAAAGTCATACTCGATGGCATAGCCCGGACGTACGATCTTCGCATTTTCCATGCCCTGCATCGATCGCACGATCTGGATCTGTACGTCAAACGGCAGGCTGGTTGAGATGCCGTTCGGGTAAATTTCGTTACTGGTCAGCCCTTCCGGTTCAAGGAAGATCTGATGCGCGTTACGATCGGCAAAACGCATCACCTTGTCTTCGATCGACGGGCAGTAACGCGGGCCGATCCCTTCGATGATCCCGGCATACATCGGGCTGCGATCGAGGTTATTGCGGATCACTTCATGGGTTTTTTCGTTGGTATGGGTGATCCAGCACGGCACCTGCTGCGGATGCTGAGCGGCATTGCCCATGAACGAAAACACCGGCATCGGGTTATCGCCATGCTGCGGCGCCAGTACGCTGAAGTCGATGCTGCGCGCATCAATGCGCGGCGGTGTACCGGTTTTCAGGCGATTAACCCGCAGTGGCAGGGCACGCAGACGTTTTGCTAGCGGAATGGAAGGTGGATCGCCTGCGCGACCGCCGCTGTAGTTATCCAGTCCGATATGAATTTTACCGTCGAGGAAAGTCCCGACCGTCAGTACCACGGTCTTCGCCCGGAATTTCAGCCCCATCTGGGTAACGGCACCGACTACCCGATCGTTTTCCACAATCAGATCGTCGACCGCCTGCTGGAAGATCATCAGGTTGGGCTGATTCTCCAGCGCGGTGCGAATCGCCTGCCGATAGAGCACGCGATCGGCCTGAGCACGGGTTGCCCTGACTGCCGGGCCTTTGCTGGCGTTTAGTATCCTAAACTGGATACCGGCCTGATCGATTGCGTGGGCCATCAGACCCCCCATGGCGTCCACTTCCTTCACCAGATGTCCTTTGCCAATGCCACCGATCGCCGGGTTACAGGACATTTGTCCAAGCGTATCAATGTTATGGGTGAGTAACAGGGTTTGCTGACCCATTCGGGCTGCCGCCATTGCGGCTTCGGTGCCCGCATGACCACCACCAATTACGATGACGTCAAAAGGATCCTGATAAAACATGAAGTGGTACCTCGGTTGATAAACGTGCCGGATCGTCGTCCTGGGGCGTGGATTCTACTCAAATTCCGTCTGGGGTGAAAGCCGCGGGATCGTCCGGTTTTAAAAGAAAGGATCTTAGATCTGTATATGATCTTTCTGTTAGATCTCTTATTAGGATCGCCGGTTTCTGTGGATATGTGCCAGAACACCCGTCAAAACAGGGGATTACCCAGGATCACTAGCTGTTAATGATCGGTGATCCTGATCCGTATAAGCTGGGATCTAAATGGCGACTTATACACAGCTCAAAAAGCATACTACGGTTATTCTTTGGATAACTACCGGTTATACGCAGTAAAAGAGGGTAGTTATCCACAAAATAAACGTCTGCAAAAGGACAAAATCAGCATCTTCCACTGGGGATCGTCACTATTTCACGATCCCCGACCAGTCTCAGATCGCGTTTTTCCACGTCATGACCCAGGCCTCAGCCGGATCTTCCGGGATCTCATGCTCCAGTACGTCGATTTCCAGTCGATCACCGATCCGCTGTGCGCCCTGGGCGATCAACAGCGTCTCGATCTGACGAATCGCCCCGCAAAACAGGTCATATTCATGATTGCCGAGACCGACGGCACCAAACCGGACCTGAGAGAGATCGGGCTGGCTTTCACTGATAGCCTCGAACCACGGTTGCAGATTGTCGGGAATTTCACCTGCGCCATGGGTTGAGCAGACCACCAGCCAGATGCCTTCCTGCGGCACCTCATCCAGCGCCGGGCCGTGCAGCATCTGCGTTGAGAAGCCTGCGTCCTGTAATTTTTCTTCCAGATGCTCAGCAACATACTCGGCGCTGCCCAAGGTACTGCCACTGATTAAAGTAATATCGGCCATCTTGCTCTCCTGGACATTAAGGCGGGCATTGTACGCTGTGATCAAGCGGTGATCCACCTGTGGAAAACAGGGTTAATAGATCAGGAGAGGTGAACGCAGCCGTTGTCAGCCGCTGCATTCGTCCGGGATAAGGTTGTGCACAGGAGAAGTGCGATCAGGGTTTGATGGTCCGCATGATCGGGTTTTGCAGAGAGATCAGGGTTTCTGTTGATTGAATTTCATCAATGGTCTGGATCTTGTTGATCAGCACCTGTTGCAGGGCATCAATCGAGCGGCACATCACCTTAATAAAGATGCTGTAGTGGCCGGTGGTGTACCAGGCCTCCACCACTTCATCCAGCGCGTCCAGCTTGCTCAGCGCCGCCGGATAATCGCGGGCACTCTTCAGGATGATGCCGATAAAACAGCAGACATCAAATCCCAGCTGGCGCGGATCAATGTCGACGCGGGTGCCCAGTATAATGCCGGCCTGCTTCATCTTCTCTACCCGCACATGGATGGTGCCGGGGCTGACGTTAAACTGTTTTGCCAGTTCGGCGTAAGCGGTACGCGCGTTATCCAGCAGGGCATTCAGAATGCCGCGATCCAGATTATCAAGCTGCAGATGTTCGGCCATGGCCATCCTCGTTGGGCTGCTTTGAATTGAACAAGGGAGAATGTGCAGCAAAAGCGCGGTTCAGGCAACAACCGGCAGCGACGGGCGCCGCTGCCAGGTAACTTAGCGTTTACGCCAGACGGTAACCTGCGCCAGCGTGTGCTGGAACTTGCGCGCCGTTTCACGGATCACAAACGGCATCTCCTGCGGCGTATCCAGCAGTTCAAAGTCGGCCGCCAGCAGCCGTTGCAGCGCCTGTAGCGTCGTCAGCGCCTCACCATTTTCACGTACGCCGCCCAGCCAGTTCTCTTTAGGCGTATACGCTTCCAGCCAGGTGTAAGGCGAGGAGAGCAGCAGAATGCCGCCCGGACGTAGCATCGGCGTGACATCCTGCAGGAAGCGCGCGGGCTGGCGCAGGCGATCGATCAGATTGGAAGCCAGCACCAGATCGTAGCGGGCCGGTTGCGGTTTGAGGTTACAGGCGTCGCCCTGCACAAACTGAATGCGCTGCGCCAGATCGCCATCCAGCCCGAAATCTTTCAGACGCACCTGGCGATACTCCACCAGATCGCCCTCCTGCGGCACGACATAGCGGAAATCTTCGCCGCTGGTCAGTTGCAGCGCCACGTCAATAAAGCGCGCCGAGTAATCCATGCCGGTAACGCGTTCAAAATGGCGGGCCAGCTCAAAGCTGGCGCGTCCGGTGGCGCAGCCAATATCCAGCGCTTCAGCGTGTGACGTGGTGTAATTCAGCGCCAGTTTTACCAGGCTTTCGGCGTAATTATCGACCCCGAAATAGCGCGGACCATACTGGAAATCGAGATACTGCGACACCATGGCGTCGGTTTCGTACGGATTCAGCGTCATGCTTTCCTGATGGCGGGAGACCACGTAGCGGAAACCGGCGTGCTGGAAGAAATGTCGGCGGAACGCATAACGCGCCGATTTGAGCGCTTCGTTGCCGGTCGAGATCCAGCTGCCGCCTTTAATCAGCGAATGCTTGCCATCAAAGGTCGGGGTGGAAAAGTCGTCGTACAGCGGATGGACTTTGAAGCCTTCAAAGCCGTTAGTCGGCGTGGTGGTCCACTGCCAGACGTTACCGACTATATCGAAGAACTCGCCCTGGGCGAACTGATCGACCGGGCTGGAAGAGGCCCAGTATGCCAGATTGATATTGCCAGGTGCCCGCTCCCACTGCGGCTGATCGCCGGTGACCTGTTCACGCAGCTGATACCACTCCGCTTCGCACGGCAGCTGGATAGCCATTCCGCTCTGGTCGGCTTTCCAGCGACAGAAGGCGGCCGCTTCCAGCTGGTTCACTTCCGCTGGCCAGTCCCACGGCATCGCCACTTCTTCACACATCAGACGCAGCTTAAGCTGATCGGGCATCGCTGGCGTGCCGACCCAGAACGTTGGCATCTCCGCCTGGGCAAACTGGCACCAGCCCCAGCCTTCATCATCCCACCAGCGGGCGTCCTGATAGCCGCCTGCGCTGACAAACTCAAAAAACTCGGCGTTACTGACCAGCATCTTGCTGGCTTTGAACGGCTGCAGCGTGATCTGCTGGCTGCCATATTCGTTATCCCAGCCGTAGGTATCGTCGGTTTTGCCCAGCGTAACGCGACCGCCCGGCATCGGCAGCAGACTGTTGGCCGGCACATCCTGGCGCTGATGGCGCGCCAGCGGACAGACTGGCCAGGCCGGCTGCGGCGTCACCCAGTCAACCGGCAGTTGCCGGATCAGCACGCTGGACGTTTCCAGGTGAATACGCTCATGCTCGATCCCCATCAGGATCACCCAGGCTGGGCTGTCCCACTGGATCGGTAAGCTCAGCGGCATCGTCTGGATCAGGTCGCTGACCACTGCTTTGACCCGACCACGATAGTCACGTACCGCGTCGATAGTGGGCCACTCATAGTGGCTGTCGTTGAGATCGTCCCAGCTCATCTCATCGACGCCAATCGCCATCATCGCTTCAATACGATCGTCGAGGCGCGCCTCAATGTAGCGTCCGGCCATCAGCTTATTAATGTAGAAGGTGGCGGTATGACCAAAATAGAAGATCAGCGGATGACGCAGCGGAATGGCTTTGGTAAACCAGGCCTGCGAATCAGTCAGGCAGGTAAACAGACTTTCGTACTGCTCCCAGGTCTGGAGGAAGTAAGTCAGCAGTTCGGCACGTTTTTGTTCAATATTCTGGCCGGAGAGCAGTAAGGTTCGCGTCGGCGCAGGCAGATCGCGATGGGGTTGGACGGTCGTCACAAGGTGCTCCAGATTGCTGTGTGAAAAAATGGCAGTGATTCACTATAGCAAAGAAGCATTTCTGCCTGATGACTTAACGC
Organism: Pantoea brenneri; assembly: GCF_038594305.1. NCBI lineage: Bacteria > Pseudomonadati > Pseudomonadota > Gammaproteobacteria > Enterobacterales > Erwiniaceae > Pantoea > Pantoea brenneri. The sequence goes on from NZ_JBCGBG010000006.1 coordinate 217,480, forward strand.
CGCCAGTGGCGCAGCAGGCGGCTTTTCATACCGGTATCGAAGCGCCAGATATGGTCGAAGATGCGCATAATGCCGGGCTTGCCGTGGCTCGACATCGCCACGGCGTGAAAACGTTGCTGATTGTGTCGCTGGCGCTGTTTGATGGCGCTGATCACCTCTTCCGGCAGTCGCTGGGCGATAAAATCGGAGACGATCACCGCGTCCGCCTCCTGCCAGACCGGTCCTTCCATGCGCTTAACCACGGCCGTGAGACAGGCGGCAAGATCGGTGCCGCCACGAAAACGCTGGCTGAGGAAGCGAATAGCCTGCTCAAGTCCATCATCACCGGTCAGCTCATAGCCAATCACCTCATGGGCGAACAGCATAATGTAGCAGCGACGACGATCGGCCAGCGCCACCTTCAGCAGTGCCAGGCAGAACGCTTTGGCGCAGCGCTCGTTGAACCCGCCCATCGAACCGGAGGTATCGACGCAGACAATAAACGGTCCGCGCGGCTGCTCTTCATGATGCTGGTGGCTGACCGGTCGCTGGGTCACTTTTTCATGCCAGGCGTCGCCCTGCAGCTTGTAGGTCAGCAAGCGTTTCTCTACCAGCCGGCGGTAAAATTCCAGCTCCAGCTCGCTGATGCTCAGCGCAGCCAGCTCCGGTGGCAGCAGGCGCAGCACATCATCGCTCTGATGAATGCCGCTGACCTCTTCCGGTACCGCCGCTGGCTCGTGAACCAGCTGATGAAATGCCTCCATCGGCGCATCCTGTGACGGCACCGATTTCGCTTCCCGGCTGCGGCCGAGCTGTTGTGCCAGCTTCAGCAGTTCCGGCTGCTGCGCCAGAAAATCACCGTACTGCAGCATCAGCTGGTAGTCGCCTGGCTGCAGTGAAGTTTTGCTCATGTCCCACAGCCGGCCTGCCGCCGCTTCGTCATCGTCGCTCAGCATCGGTGCCAGCTGACCACTCAGCGCCATACGCTGCAGCAGTTCCGCCATCAGACGTTCGCGCTGCTGCTCCAGCAACTGCTGATTCAGCGTAAGGGTTTGCAGCGTCAGGCTGAGCCGCCAGCGCTGTAAAAACAGCGTATGCTGCGCACTGCTGAGATGATGGATGTCGGTGTGTTGCAGTAGCCGGCGGGCTTCATCAATAAACGGTGAAGGCAGGCGTTCCAGCGTTTGTAGCGTGTCATCGAGCTGCTGGCTGAACTGACGATCGCTGAGCAGCTGCACCCGCTGGAACAGCTGAAACTCCTCCGCCAGCACAGCAGGTACCGGGGTGGCCTTCAGCTCAGCGTTGATCTCCGCTTTCCAGCGCGGCACATCGCGCAGCAGGGCTTTTTTCAGACCGGGGAATTTTTCAAAAAACAGTGCCAGTTGCGGCGACGCCAGCAGAGCGATGATCAACTCTTCAATCAGTTCCGTTTCGCCAATTGAGAGCAACGTGCTGAGCGTCTCCAGTGAGATCATTTACGCGCCTGTTTCAGCTGTTCCGCCACATCCTGCAGGCTGGTCTCAACCCGCGCCAGCCAGTCATCGCTGATAAACAGACAGCGCTGATGCTGGCTGAACAGGTGACGCTGGCTGCGTAACTCACTTTCCAGCGTATCCAGCGCCTCGATAATTTCACCGGGTAGCTGATCGCTATTGCTGGCGCCAGGCAGTGTCAGCCGTGAGGATTGCAGGCTGACGTCACGTATCGCCAGGCAGTGCTGCGCATCGACCTGCAAATCCAGCGTCTGCGCGAAGCCGATGCCGTTGAGCTTGCCGCGTATCTCGCCGCCTTTTTGCAGCCACTGATGCAGTGCGTCGCGGGCGATCACCAGATGCGTGACCTGCATATCGTGCAGCGTCAGTGGATGTTGCAGCATCAGCGTCAGCTGCTCGTCGGTAAGATTTTCCGGCAAATCGTAATAGGGTTTGCGGCTGAACATACCGCTGTGCTTCTCCAGCGTGATCGCCTGCGCCATGCTCTGTTGCTGCTGCAAGGCCATCCGGCGCGCTTTGATCTGTTGCAGCCTGAGCAGCATCGGCTGCTGTTGCCAGGCATGCTGGGTCATTAACAGGTCAATTTCACGTTCCAGCAGCTGCATTGAGGCGACATCGTGCCACAGGCAATCTTTCAGCAGGATCAGGTCGATTGGCGCGATGGCGTTGCGGCCGCTGTAAAAGGCGCTGGCCTGCAGCAGGTGAATGGCTTTTTTCCAGCGCCGGTCAGAAATGTAAGGGGCCGCTGGCTGGCTCTCCAGCTGCTGACGCAGTTGATAAATCAGTTCAAACACCGCATCGGGTAAACTGACCTGGCTGATGCCAAGCTGCCACTGGGCATACTCTTCATCGCTGATGCGCAGCGATTCGGCCACCGGATTGGCATTTTCATCCTGCTGATGCGTCAGCATGCTGCGGAAGTTCTGCTTTTCATGCACGTTGTCCAGCCATAAGCGGATCAGCATCCGGTCATACAGCGCTTCCAGACCGCTGTCGGCTTCCGGCAGTTCGTTGGAGGCGGTGACCAGCAGCCGCATCGGAATTTTTTCTTCGCTGTCGCCGTTGCGGAAGCGGCGTTCGTTAATCGCAGTCAGCAAGGTGTTCAGAATGGCCGGACCGGCTTTCCAGATCTCATCGAGAAAGACAATCTCCGCGTCGGGCAGATAGCCTTTGGTCAGGCGCTGATAGCGACCTTCATCTTTTAGCGCCTGGATCGACAGCGGGCCAAACACCTCTTCAGGCGTGGAGAAACGGGTCATCAGGTATTCAAAGGCGCGGGCGTGCTGAAAGGCATATTTGAGGCGGCGGGCAATCAGACTCTTCGCAATGCCAGGCGGACCGAGCAGGAACACGCTTTCACCGCTGAGCGCGGCCAGCAGACAAAGGCGAATAGCATGATGCCGTTCATACAGGCCTTTTTCTAACGCGTTGCTGAGGCGAGAAATTCTTTCTGCCAAAAGATGGGGTTGAGCCATAATCACATCAATGTCCTTACGATCGTCGGGCCGCCGCGCTTAAGCAAGCGCCTTACTCTATAGATAATGATGCGTGAAAGCGTTGATAGCTGTCAGCTTTTTTGTTTCAGAAGATTCGGTTAACGGGAAAGCGGCCATAAGCCGCGGTTTCTGAGGTAAAAACCGCCGCATTCCGCCGGTGGTCAGGTTAACCGGGTATAGGAATTTTCGGCAATACGTGCATACTGTGCGCTTTTTGATGGCTTGAGCGAGGGGTTTTTGCGCCTCTTAGACTCCAACAAAAGATAACTCTATGAGCTCGGATAATAAGCAGTCACTTGGTGGGCTAACGCTGGCCGCAATTGGTGTTGTCTATGGGGATATCGGCACCAGTCCGCTGTATACCTTGCGTGAATGTCTCTCCGGCCAGTTCGGCTTCGGCGTGGAACGCGGCGCGGTATTTGGCTTTCTGTCACTGATTTTCTGGCTACTGGTGCTGGTGGTTTCACTGAAATACATCAGCTACGTCATGCGGGCCGACAACGCGGGTGAAGGGGGAATTCTGACCCTGATGTCGCTGGCGGGCCGTCATACCGGTGCCCGCGCCACTGCGGTGCTGGTAATCATGGGCCTGATTGGCGGCAGCTTCTTCTATGGCGAAGTGGTGATCACGCCAGCGATTTCAGTGATGTCGGCGATAGAAGGACTGGAAATTGCCGCTCCGTCGCTTGATCCCTTTATCGTGCCGCTGTCGATTGCGGTGCTGACGCTGCTGTTCGCGATTCAGAAACACGGAACCGGCATGGTCGGCAAGCTGTTTGCGCCGGTAATGCTGCTGTGGTTCCTGGTGCTGGCGATCCTCGGCGTTAACGGCATCATGAAGAACCCTGAAGTTCTGCAGGCGCTTAATCCCACCTATGCGGTTAACTTCTTCCTGCAATATAAGTCGATCTCCTTCTTTGCACTGGGCGCCGTCGTACTGGCGATTACCGGCGTAGAAGCGCTGTATGCTGATATGGGCCACTTCGGTAAAATCCCGATCCGGCTGGCGTGGTTCTCCGTGGTGCTGCCGTCACTGGTGCTCAACTATTTTGGCCAGGGCGCGCTGCTGCTCAGCGATCCCAAAGCGATTAAGAACCCCTTTTTCCTGCTGGCGCCGGACTGGGCGCTGATCCCGATGCTGATTCTGGCGACTCTGGCGACGGTAATCGCCTCGCAGGCGGTAATCTCCGGCGTCTTCTCGCTGACGCGCCAGGCGGTCCGTCTCGGGTATCTGCCCGGCATGCGGATCATTCATACCTCGGAGCGTGAATCGGGCCAGATCTATATCCCGATGATCAACTGGGTGCTCTATTTCGCGGTGCTGATTGTGATTATCAGCTTTGAACACTCCAGCAATCTGGCGGCGGCCTATGGCATTGCGGTGACCGGTACTATGGTGCTGACCTCAATTCTCTCCTGCACCGTGGCGATTAAAAACTGGCACTGGCACAAGCTGGCGGTTGGCGTAATCCTGCTGCTGATGCTGTTTATCGACGTGCCGCTGTTTACCGCCAACCTGGTCAAAATTTTCTCGGGTGGCTGGTTGCCGCTCTGCCTCGGCCTGGTGATGTTTATCATTATGACGACGTGGAAAAGTGAACGTTTCCGCCTGCTGCGCCGGATGCATGAGCACGGCAACTCACTGGAGGCGATGATTGCGTCACTGGAGAAATCGCCGCCGGTGCGGGTGCCGGGCACCGCGGTCTATATGTCGCGCGCACTGAACGTGATCCCCTTTGCCATGCTGCATAACCTCAAGCACAACAAAGTGCTGCACGAACGGGTAGTGCTGTTGACGCTGCGTACTGAGGATGCGCCTTACGTGCACAATGTGCGGCGGGTGACGATTGAGCAGCTTTCGCCGACGTTCTGGCGCGTGGTGGCCAGCTATGGCTGGCGCGAAACGCCGAACGTGGAGGAGATTTTCCACCGTTGTGGGCTGGAAGGGCTGAACTGCCGGATGATGGAAACCTCTTTCTTTATGTCGCATGAGTCGCTGATTATCGGCAAACGGCCGTGGTATCTGCGGTTGCGTGGCAAGCTGTTCATGGCGCTACAGCGCAATGCGTTACGCGCCCCTGACCAGTTTGAGATCCCACCAAACCGGGTGATCGAGCTGGGCACCCAGGTCGAGATCTAACCTGTGAAACCCGCCTTATCGGCGGGTTTTTTATTACCAGCGCAGCGTGACGCACAATCCGCTGCCGGGGCGCTGGCTGAACGCCAGCTGCATCGCGTGCAGCTGAGCGATGTTCCGCACGATCGATAATCCCAGCCCGCTGCCACTCTTCTCCTGACCGGGCGGTCGCCAGAAACGCTCGCCTAACCGTTGCCGATCGGCATCGCTCAGGCCCTCTCCGTTATCCTCGACGGACAGGCTGTTGGCCGCGAGCCGCACATCCACTTCACTGCCGGCAGGGGTATAGCGAATCGCGTTATCCAGCAGGTTGCGTACCAGCAACGAGAGCAACAGCGGATGGCCCTGTATCACCGGTTCGGCTTCTGCGTGCAGACGTAAGGTTACGCTGGCTTTATCCGCCAGCGGCAGTTGCGCCGCCAGCGTCTCCTGCAGCGTCTGTTTTAACGATACCGGTTCAAAGGCGCTGCGGGCATCATCCGCTTCCACCCGCGACAGGGTAAGCAGCTGATCCACCAGCCGGGTAGCGCGCGCAATGCCGCTATCCAGCTGTTTCAGCGCATGGGTTCGCATCGTTTCATCGTCGACGGCCAGCTGAATCACTTCGCTTTGTACCTGCAATGCGGCCAGCGGGCTGCGCAGCTCATGCGCGGCATCAGAGGTAAAACGCCGTTCACGTTGCATCATTGCGCTGATGCGACTGAACAGGCCGTTCAGCGCGAGGATCAGCGGCTGCACCTCTTTCGGCACCCGTTCGGCCTGCAAAGGGGTGCCGTCATCCGGTGCACGCTGAGCCAGTTGCTTCGCCAGCTGCTTTAACGGACGTAATTCCGACCAGACCAGGCTGATGAGCAGCAGCAGCATAAAAGGCAGCGCGATCAGCCAGGGTAATACGCTGGCCTGCATCAAATCTCCGGCCATCTCATCGCGATATTCCCTCTCCTGACCGACCACCACGCGAAACTGTTTGTCTGGTGTGGTCAGCCAGACAAAACGCCAGCGGTCATCATCATTGGTGAGCTGGCCATCATGAAAACCCTGGTAGTCCGCTTCAAACGGCAGGTATCTGCCATTATCACCATCGTTGAGCACCTGCCGGCCATCATGGGTGAAGACAGCAAACGCCAGCGCGTCATCATCCTGATCGCCACGGTGGTGCCGCAGCAGCTGTCGGGTTTTTGGCAGGGACGGTGTATCTAGCGAGGCGTAATCGAGGGTCAGCAGGCGCTTGGCCAGCAGCATCTGTTGGGTATCGAACAGCTCATTAATGGTGTCACGCGTCTGATGCCATGCACTGAGGCTGGCGCTGGCCCAGCAGATGCCCAGCAGCAGCACAAAACCGATGCCAAGCCGCAGAAACAGACTTACCGATCGCATTCTGTCGCTCCCAGGGTATAACCCACGCCGTGCAGAGTGCGGATAAACTGGCTGCCGAGTTTCTTACGCAGGTGATGAATATGCACTTCCACCGCATTGCTGGAGACGTCGGCGTCCCAGCTATACAGTTTTTCCTCCAGCTGGCTGCGGGTTAGCACCCGGCCAGGGTTGCGCATAAACAGCTCCAGCAGCGCCAGTTCCCGACTTTTCAGCTCAATCGCCTGGCCGTCGCAGGTAACGCTGTGGCTGTCGGGCTTCAGGACCACGTTGCCATGACGCAGCTCTGGCTGTAGCTGACCATGCCGGCGACGGATCAGCGCCTGTAAGCGAGCAGCTACTTCGGTCAGAGCGAACGGTTTGCAGAGATAATCATCCGCGCCCATCTGCAGCCCTTCAACTCGCTGATCGAGCGCATCACGCGCCGTCAGGATCAGCACCGGTACATCCTGCCCTTGCTGACGCCACTGTCGCAGGATATCCAGTCCGTCCCGTTCGGGCAGTGACAGATCGAGGATCACCGCATCCCACGGCGCGGCGTTTAACGCCTGAAATCCGGCCTCGCCGGAGGTAAACCAGTCGACGCTAAATCCCAGCTTACCCAGTCCCGCTTTAATCCCGTCGCCAATTAAGCGATCGTCTTCTATCAGTAAAATACGCATCATTTCTCCCTGCGGTGATAGCGCTTTATACGAAGCAGACTGCCGCTTGTACAGCGCATTTCGGCGAAAATGGCTTATTTTTGCTTCTTAAGAAGCTGTTAAGAACCTTATGGTCAACTAGGCTCAACAAAACGAAACACATCATGGAAAAGAGGTGACAAAATGAAAAAGCACGCTGCAATTTTAGCTGTCGTTATGCTGGCTTCTGCCCCGGTTTTTGCTGCTCAGCAAGGCGGCTTTGTCGACCCCAATGCCCCGGCGGCGCAGGTTCAGACCCGACAGGGTGGTTTCAGCGCTGACCACACCAGTGTGGTGACGGTGAAGCAGGCGGAAGAGATGAAGGATGACAGCTGGATTACCGTACGCGGTAAGCTGGAAAAACAGATCGGCGATGAAGATTATCTGTTCCGCGATCAGACCGGTACGATGAAAGTCGAAATCGACCATAAGCACTGGAACGGCCAGACTATCTCGCCAAAAGATACCGTTGAGCTGACCGGTGAGCTGGATAAAGATTTCAACAGCATCGAAATGGACGTTAAACAGGTTAAGAAACTGCCTTAATCGTCCACTACGGGACCGCATCAGCGGTCCTTTTTTCTGCCCTGCTGCCCGCCTTAATTCAAATTTCCCGCCGCGTAAGCGAAACGTTTCGATAGCGATCACAAATTTCAGCTTCGCCGATTGAGTTGCTGGCGGCTTTTCATACACTCCTGTCAGCGAAACGTTTCGCTGTGGAGTGAAAAATGAAAAAAGGTCGCTTGTTAAACGCTGAACTCTCTCATGTGATTGCCCGCCTGGGACACACAGATACGCTGACGATTGCCGATGCCGGTTTGCCGATCCCGGCAGGACCGCAACGCATCGATTTAGCCCTGATACCGGGTACGCCCGATTTTATCGCGGTGGTAAAGGCCGTCACGCTTGAGATGCAGGTAGAAAGCGCCCTGATCGCGGAGGAGATTAAGCAGCACAATCCGCAGCTCCATAGCGCACTGCTCGCCGTGCTCGAAGCCTTGCAACAGCACCAGGGAAATACCATCACCATCCGCTACACCAGCCATGATCAATTCAAACAACAAACGCAGCGCAGTCAGGCGGTCATTCGCAGCGGAGAGTGTTCTCCGTTTGCGAATGTCATCCTCAGCGCCGGTGTGACCTTCTGAGGCCGCTATGCAACCTTTACTGCAGCTCAACGGCATTGAAAAATCGTTCCCTGGGGTAAAAGCCCTGAAGGGTGCCTCACTGAATGTCCGGGCAGGACGCGTCATGGCGCTGGTGGGTGAAAACGGCGCCGGCAAATCTACCATGATGAAAGTGCTGACCGGGATATATCAGTTCGACGCCGGTTCGCTGCACTGGCTCGGCAAAGAGACCCGTTTCAATGGCCCTAAAGCGTCACAGGAAGCGGGCATCGGCATTATTCATCAGGAACTGAACCTGATCCCCCAGTTAACCGTGGCGGAGAATATTTTTCTCGGTCGCGAATTTGTTAACCGCTTTGGCCGCATCCAGTGGGCGCGCATGTATGCCGAAGCGGATGCGTTACTTAAGCGGCTTAATCTGCGCTTCAACAGCCACAAGCTGGTCGGCGATCTGTCGATTGGCGATCAGCAAATGGTCGAAATTGCCAAAGTGCTGAGCTTTGAGTCGCAGGTGATCATCATGGATGAGCCGACCGATGCGCTGACGGATACCGAAACGCTGTCGCTGTTCCGGGTGATCAACGAACTGAAAGCGCAGGGCTGCGGCATCGTCTATATCTCACATCGTATGAAAGAGATCTTTGAGATCTGCGATGACGTCACGGTGTTCCGTGACGGCCAGTTTATTGCCGAGCGTCCGGTCAGCGAACTGACCGAAGAGAGCCTGATCGAAATGATGGTCGGTCGCAAACTGGAAGATCAGTATCCTCATCTGGATCAGGCGCCAGGCGAGGTGCGGCTGAAAGTCGATAACGTCAGCGGTCCCGGCGTGCATAACGTCAGCTTCAGCCTGCGCAAAGGTGAAATTCTGGGCATCTCCGGACTGATGGGCGCGGGCCGTACCGAACTGATGAAAGTGCTGTATGGCGCGTTGCCGCGTTATCAGGGCAGCCTGTGGCTCAGCGGTCGGGAAGTGGTGACGCGTTCGCCGCAGGATGGGCTGGCTAACGGCATCGTCTATATCTCGGAAGATCGTAAGCGTGACGGCCTGGTGCTGGGCATGTCGGTCAAAGAGAACATGTCGCTGACCGCGCTGCGCTATTTCAGTCACGGCGGCGGCACGCTGAAGCATGCGGCTGAGCAGCTGGCGGTGGGTGACTTTATCCGGCTGTTCAACGTGAAAACCCCCTCTATGGCGCAGCCGATCGGGCTGCTTTCCGGCGGCAATCAGCAGAAAGTGGCGATTGCCCGCGGCCTGATGACCCGTCCCAACGTGCTGATTCTTGATGAGCCAACCCGTGGCGTCGATGTTGGCGCGAAAAAAGAGATCTACCAGCTGATTAACCAGTTCAAAGCCGAAGGGCTGAGCATCATCCTGGTCTCTTCTGAAATGCCGGAAGTATTAGGAATGAGTGACCGCATCCTGGTGATGCATGAAGGCCGTTTAAGCGGCGAATTTACCCGTGAAGAAGCCACTCAGGAGAGCCTGATGGCCGCCGCCGTAGGCAAGCAACACAGCGAGGATTTAGTGGTATGACGACCCAATCTTTACCTGCCAGCCGTCGCTGGTTTAGCAAAAGCTGGTTACTGGAACAAAAGTCGCTGATTGCGCTGATGGTGTTAATTGCCGTGGTGGCGAGTCAGAGCCCGAACTTCTTTACCGTAGCCAACCTGTTCAACATTCTGCAGCAGACCTCGGTGAACGCCATTATGGCGGTTGGCATGACGCTGGTGATTCTGACCTCAGGTATCGATCTCTCGGTGGGCTCGCTGCTGGCGCTGACCGGGGCGGTAGGCGCGTCGCTGGTCGGCATGGAAGTGAATGCGCTGGTGGCCGTGGCGGCGTCTCTGGCGCTCGGTGCAGCGATTGGTGCGCTGACCGGCACCATTGTGGCGCGCGGTAAGGTGCAGGCATTTATCGCCACGCTGGTGATGATGCTGCTGTTGCGCGGCGTCACCATGGTCTACACCGACGGCAGCCCAATCAGTACCGGTTTTAATGCCAACGCCGATCTGCTGGGCTGGTTTGGTATTGGTCGTCCGCTGGGTATTCCTGCCCCGGTATGGCTGATGGCGCTGGTATTTATCGCCGCCTGGTACATGCTGCACCACACCCGTCTCGGCCGCTACATCTATGCGCTGGGCGGCAACGAAGCCGCGACCCGCCTCTCCGGTATCAATGTTAATCGCGTCAAGGTCATCGTCTATTCACTGAGTGGCATGCTGGCTGCGCTGGCGGGCACCATTGAGGTGGCGCGTCTCTCCTCGGCGCAGCCAACGGCTGGTACCGGCTATGAGCTGGATGCGATTGCCGCTGTGGTGCTGGGTGGTACCAGCCTGGCGGGCGGTAAAGGACGTATTGTCGGCACGTTGATTGGTGCCCTGATCCTCGGCTTCCTTAATAACGGCCTGAACCTGATGGGCGTCTCTTCGTACTACCAGATGATCGTTAAAGCGGTGGTAATCCTGCTGGCGGTGCTGGTGGATAATAAAAGCAGTAAATAACTCTGACCTTTACACAGGATGAAATGATGAAAAAGTTAACCGCACTGGCCATGATCCTTGGCGCTACGCTCAGTACCAGCGCCATGGCAAAAGAGACCATCGCGCTGGTGGTATCGACTCTCAATAACCCGTTTTTTGTTTCGCTGAAAGAGGGCGCACAAAAAGAAGCCGACAAACTGGGCTACAACCTGGTGGTGCTGGATTCGCAGAATAACCCGGCAAAAGAGCTGGCGAACGTACAGGATCTGACGGTACGCGGTACCAAACTGCTGCTGATCAACCCAACCGATTCTGACGCGGTCGGCAACGCAGTGAAGATGGCTAACCAGGCCAACATCCCGGTTATCACCCTGGACCGCGTGGCCGCGCAGGGCACGGTGGTCAGCCACGTCGCCTCTGATAACCGTTTTGGTGGGAAAATGGCCGGTGATTTCATCGCCAAAAAAGTCGGCGAAAGCGCCAAAATTATTGAGCTGCAGGGCATTGCCGGCACCTCAGCCGCCCGTGAACGTGGCGAGGGATTCAAACAGGCTGCTGATGCCCACAAATTCCAGATCCTTGCCAGCCAGCCGGCTGACTTTGACCGGACTAAAGGCCTGAACGTGATGCAGAACCTGCTGCAGGCCCATCCGGACGTGCAGGCTGTGTTTGCGCAGAATGATGAAATGGCGCTGGGTGCACTGCGTGCGCTGCAGACTGCCGGTAAAACCGATGTGATCGTGGTGGGGTTTGACGGCACCGCTGATGGCGTGAAAGCGGTAGAAGGTGGCAAACTGTCTGCGACCGTGGCACAGATGCCAGACAAAATTGGCATGATCGGCGTTGATACCGCTGATAAAGTGCTGAAGGGTGAAAAAGTGAAGGCGATCAATCCGGTCGACCTGAAGCTGGTCACTCAATAACTCAAAGAAAAGCAGGGCACTGCGCCACCCTCCCGGTGGCGCACTTATTCCGGACTCCCCTAATGAGCAAAAACGCAAAACTGGCCGTTCTTGGCAGCATCAACGCTGACCACATCCTTAATCTGGCGCACTTTCCTCGTCCCGGTGAAACGGTGATCGGGCAGGATTACCAGATTGCGTTTGGCGGTAAAGGTGCCAATCAGGCCGTGGCCGCAGGGCGTGCTGGCGCGGATATCGCTTTTATCGCCTGTGTGGGCGCGGATGACATTGGCGAACGTATTCGTCAGCAACTGGCCTGCGACAATATTGATACTGCTCCGGTAGAAGTGGTGGCGGGCGAGTCGACCGGGGTGGCGATGATTTTCGTCAACCGTGAAGGCGAGAACAATATCGGCATCTATTCCGGCGCTAACGCCGCCTTAACGCCCGACTGTGTGGCGCGCCATCAGCAGGTGATCGCCGAGGCTGACGCGCTGCTGATGCAGCTGGAGTCACCGCTGGAAAGTGTACTGGCAGCGGCGCGTTTCGCCAGAGAACAGCAGACTCAGGTGATCCTCAACCCGGCACCGGCTACGCCGCTCTCCGATGAGCTGCTGGCGTTGATCGATATCATTACCCCGAATGAAACCGAGGCGGAAATTCTGACCGGGATTGCCGTTCATAACGATCAGGACGCTGCCCGGGCTGCGGCGGCACTGCATGCCAAAGGCATCGATACCGTACTGATTACGCTGGGCCGGCGCGGTGTCTGGTTGAGTGAGCAGGGCCAGGGTCAGCGTATTCCGGGCTTTAGCGTTAAGGCGATTGATACCATCGCTGCGGGCGATACCTTTAATGGTGCCTTTATTACCGCGCGACTGGAGCAGAAACCGATGCAGGATGCGGTGCGCTTTGCGCATGCCGCTGCGGCTATCGCCGTAACCCGATCCGGCGCGCAGCCCTCCGTGCCGTGGCGCGCGGAGATCGATGACTTTTTGCAGCAGCAGGATTAAGCGCTTGGCCACCATGAAAGATGTCGCTCGCCTGGCGGGCGTCTCTACCTCCACCGTTTCGCACGTCATCAACAACAATCGCTTTGTCAGCGAGGGCGTGCGGGAGAAAGTCGAACAGGCGATCCGCAGTCTGAACTACGCCCCCTCGGCGCTGGCGCGCAGCCTGAAGATCAACCAGACCCACACTATCGGCATGCTGCTGACCACCAGTAGCAACCCGTTTTATGCAGAAGTGGTGCGCGGCGTTGAGGACAGTTGCTATCAGCGTGGCTACAGCCTGATCCTGTGTAATACCGCCGGTGATGAGGAGCGGATGAATCGCAGTCTCGAAACGCTGATGCAAAAGCGCGTCGATGGATTGCTGATGATGTGTACCGAAAGTCATCTGCCGTCGGCGGACATTCTCAACCGTTATCCCTCTATTCCGACCGTGATGATGGACTGGGCACCGTTTGAAGGTCGCGGCGACATCATCCAGGACAATGCGCTGCTGGGCGGTGAGCTGGCAACTCAGCACCTGATCGACAGCGGCTATACCCGCATCGCCTGTATTGCCGGCCCGCAGGACAAAACCACCGCGCGGATGCGGCTGGAAGGATTTCACAATGCGATGGCGAAAAGCGGTCTGGAGGTGTTGCCGGGTTATGTGGTCAACGGCGACTTTGAATTTCAGGGCGGTTACAACGGGATGATTGAGCTGCTGGCGCTGGAAACTGTGCCGCAGGCGGTCTTCACCGGTAATGATGCGATGGCGGTCGGGGTTTATCATGCGTTATATCAGGCGGGTTTACAGATTCCGCAGGATGTCGCCGTGATGGGCTATGACGATATTGAGCTGGCGCGTTATCTTTCTCCGCCGCTGAGTACCATTCATCAACCTAGAGATGAACTGGGCGAACTGGCGATTGATACCTTAATCCATCGCCTGCGCGATCCCGACGCCAGCCAGCAGACGCTGGTGCTGACGCCGGAGCTGGTGGCGCGGGGCTCAACTTAAGCCGTCTTCTTCTTTTTCTTATCGCGGTTGGTAATCAGATTCCGTCCGTCGCCGTTTTTCAGCAGCATAAAGGTCAGCGCTGACAGCACCGTTACCACGCCCATGGTCAGAAATGTTGCGTGGAACTGTGCAACGGTGCTGGTTTCAAATTCCTGATAGAAGCGCAGGACGGCGGCGCTTACCGCGACACCAAAACTGATCGCTAACTGCTGTGTCACGGCCAGCACGCTGTTACCCCCGCTGGCGTTATCGTCATTCAGGTCGGCGAGGGTGATGGTATTCATCGCGGTAAACTGAGTCGACATTGCCATGCCGAGAATAAACAACGGCAGTAATAACAGGATCATGCCTTCCTCGGGTGACTGCAGAGAGAAAGTGGCAATCAGGATGCCGATAATGACGGTAATACCGACCAGCAGACGGCGATAGCCTAACCAGCGCAGCAGTTGTGTCACCGTCGACTTCGCCAGTATCGACCCCACGGCGGTAGGAGCCATCATACAACCGGCGATAATCGCCGAATAACCAAAGCCCACCTGCAACATCAGCGGCATCAGGAACGGCACACAGCCGGTGCCCAGACGTGAAGCGATATTCCCGATAATGCCTACCGAGAAGGTGCGGGTTTTAAACATCGGCAGATTAATCAGCGGGGAGGAATGGCGGCGCGCGTGCACTATATAGAGAAGCAGCAGAACGATCCCGCCGAGTAATACCCCGCCCGCCAGCCAGGCTGACACAATACGCTCACCAAACAGTTCAATCCCTGTCGAGATCATGACCAGCCCCAGACCAAACAGTAAAAAGCCGAAGAAATCGAAGCGGCGTTTTGGCGTGGTGAAGTCCGGCATATATTTGCGGGCATAGAAGATGCCGAGTATGCCGATGGGAATATTAATCAGGAAGATCCAGTGCCAGGTGGCGTAGGTCACCATCACACCACCCAGCAGCGGACCCAGTATCGGACCGACCAGTCCCGGCATGGTGACAAAATTAAGCACCGGTAGCAGTTCGCTGCGCGGATAGGCACGCAACAGCGCCAGGCGCGCAACCGGCATCATCATGGCGCCGCCCACCCCCTGTACGATACGTGAGGTCACCAGCATAGAGAGCGTGGGTGACAGGGCACAGGCCAGCGAACCGAGCGTGAAGAGGGAGACCGCAGCGATAAACACTTTTCGGGTGCCATAGCGATCGGCAAGCCAGCCGCTGACCGGGATCAGCATTGCCACAGTCAGGGTATAACTGATTACAGCGGATTGCATGGCCAGAGGAGAACGTTCAAGGCTGGTGGCGATAGCGGGCAGGGCGGTGTTGAGAATAGTGGCATCCAGTGCCTGCATGAAAAATGCCATGGCAGCAATCCATGGCAAACCGGCCATGCTGCGCGCGGATTTTATCATTGAGCGTCCTTCTTAGGGTTATCCAGCGAGAAGAATGAAAAAGAATAGCACCGCCAGCGCAACGCGGCAGGCCTGTTTTTTCCGCTTTACGGGGATTTCTGTGCGTTATTCGATCATCAAATGGCGGTTTTTAAGGCGTTCGTTTAAAAAAAGCGCGCTTAGCAAATTTATTTAAAGAAACGCTTGTCAGCCTCCGGAAACTCCCTATAATGCGCCTCCACTGACACGGAACACCGGCTTACGGAGAGACGGATCAGCAGGCACAGGAGACTGCGCCGCCGGAGAAAAGCTTCTGAAAAAGAAGTTGACTCTGAGGGAGGAAAGCGTAATATACGCCTCCTCGCGACAGACGGTTAACCCGCTGCTCGCACTGCTCTTTAACAATTTATCAGACAATCTGTGTGGGCACTCGCAGGATTGATATCAGCGTCTCCGGACGTAAAAAATATCAAGTCTCACGAGTGA
>NZ_JBCGBG010000007.1:0-199330 GCF_038594305.1 Pantoea brenneri
TGTAAAACGTCATAATGAATTTCATTATGTGTTCACTCGTGAGACTTGATATTTTTTACGTCCGGAGACGCTGATATCAATCCTGCGAGTGCCCACACAGATTGTCTGATAAATTGTTAAAGAGCAGCGCGAACAGTGCGTTAGCGTCCTGTCGCGAGGAGGCGTATATTACGCTTTCCTCCCTCAGAGTCAACTTCTTTTCAGAAGTTTTTCTCCGGCGGCGCAGTCTCCTGTGCCTGCTGACCCGTCTCTCCGTAAGCCGGTGTTCCGTGTCAGTGGAGGCGCATTATAGGGAGTTTCCGGAGGCTGACAAGTGCTAATTTCAACTTTTTAACTAACCGTTCACTTTACGTGCAATATGAATAAAAAACCAGCAAATCACCCACTAATAGACAAGAAAAACGGGCCTAAGGCCCGTTTTTCTTCATGCTGCATTACTGATGCGCGGTGATAACGTCGTTTTCCACATCCATTTCGATTGTTTTTCCGGGAACCAGCTTACCAGAGAGAATCTGCTGTGCCAGCGGGTTCTCAATCTGTTGCTGTATCGCACGTTTCAGCGGCCGCGCGCCATATACCGGATCATAACCGTTCTCACCCAGCAGTTTGATCGCCGCGTCAGAGATATGCAGCTGATAGCCGCGCTCTTCCAGACGTTTGTACAACCGCTGCAGCTGAATCTGGGCAATCGACGCGATATGTTTCTCCGCCAGCGGATGGAACACTACCACCTCATCTATACGGTTAACGAACTCTGGACGGAAATGATGTCCAACCACGCCCATGACAATCTCTTTCATCTCGGCATAGTTCAGATCGCCAAACCGTTCCTGAATCAAATCCGATCCGAGGTTAGAGGTCATGATTACCACGGTGTTGCGGAAATCGACCGTGCGTCCCTGGCCATCCGTCAGGCGCCCATCATCCAACACCTGCAACAGGATGTTGAAAACATCCGGATGCGCTTTCTCCACCTCATCCAGCAGAATCACGGAATAAGGACGACGGCGAACGGCTTCGGTCAGATAACCGCCCTCTTCATATCCGACATAGCCCGGAGGCGCACCCACCAGACGCGACACCGAGTGTTTCTCCATAAACTCGGACATATCGATACGCACCATCGCATCATCACTGTCGAACAGGAAGTTAGCCAGCGACTTACACAGCTCGGTCTTACCGACACCGGTTGGCCCCAGGAACAGGAACGAACCGATTGGACGGTTAGGGTCTGACAAGCCCGCACGGCTACGACGAATCGCATTCGATACCGCCTCTACCGCTTCATCCTGTCCGATTACCCGTCCATGCAGATCCTGCTCCATACGCAGCAGTTTATCGCGCTCACCTTCCATCATGCGTGCCACCGGAATACCGGTCCAGCGCGCCAGCACATCGGCAATCTCCACGTCGGTTACGCGGTTGCGCAGTAACTTCATGGTTTTGCCTTCTGCCTGAGTGGCTGCGGCCAGCTGTTTTTCCAGCGCCGGAATTTTACCGTACTGCAACTCAGACATCCGGGCGAGATCGCCGAGGCGACGTGCCTGCTCTAAATTCAGACGCGCCTGTTCCAGCTCGGCTTTAATGTTCTGCGTACCGGACAACGACGCTTTTTCCGCCTTCCACTCATCTTCCAGCTCGGCGTATTCGCGTTCTTTCTGGTCGAGTTCGCTTTCCAGCATTTCAAGACGCTTAATGCTGGCATCGTCTGCCTCTTTCTTCAGCGCCTGCTGCTCCAGCTTGAGCTGAATAATCCGGCGTTCCAGCCGATCAAGCGCTTCCGGCTTCGAGTCAATCTGCATACGAATGCTGGAAGCGGCCTCATCGATCAGGTCAATCGCTTTGTCCGGCAACTGACGATCGGCAATATAGCGATGCGACAAGGTCGCGGCCGCCACAATGGCCGGGTCAGTAATCTGCACATGGTGATGCAGTTCATAACGCTCTTTCAGACCACGCAGAATGGCGATGGTGTCTTCCACTGTGGGCTCAGCCACATAGACTTTCTGGAAACGCCGTTCCAGCGCCGCATCTTTTTCAATGTACTGACGATATTCGTCGAGCGTAGTCGCGCCCACGCAGTGCAGTTCACCACGTGCCAGCGCCGGTTTGAGCATGTTGCCCGCATCCATCGCGCCGTCAGCTTT
This sequence comes from Pantoea brenneri, assembly GCF_038594305.1. NCBI lineage: Bacteria > Pseudomonadati > Pseudomonadota > Gammaproteobacteria > Enterobacterales > Erwiniaceae > Pantoea > Pantoea brenneri. The sequence goes on from NZ_JBCGBG010000007.1 coordinate 2,148, forward strand.
ACCGGCACCTACCATAGTGTGCAGTTCATCAATAAACAGAATGACGTTGCCTTCCTGTTTGGACAGGTCGTTCAGCACGCCTTTCAGACGCTCTTCAAACTCACCGCGATATTTGGCACCGGCCACCAGCGCACCCATATCCAGCGCCAGTACCCGCCGCCCTTTCAGGCCTTCAGGCACTTCGCCGTTGATAATCCGCTGCGCCAGCCCTTCAACGATGGCCGTTTTACCGACCCCGGGTTCACCAATCAGTACCGGGTTGTTTTTAGTCCGGCGTTGCAGAACCTGAATGGTGCGACGAATCTCTTCGTCACGGCCAATCACCGGGTCAAGCTTGCCCTTCTCAGCACGCTCGGTCAGATCGATAGTGTATTTCTTTAATGCCTGGCGCTGATCTTCAGCCCCCTGATCGTTCACGCTGTCCCCTCCACGCATTTGTTCAATAGCCTTGGTGAGTTTTTCACTGGTTGCGCCTGCCGCTTTCAGCAGATCGGCCAGTGAACCCCGTGAGTCGAGGGCCGCCAGAACAAATAATTCAGATGATATAAAGTTGTCGTTGCGCTTCTGCGCCAGTTTGTCACACAGGTTCAGTACCCGAACCAGGTCAGATGAGGGTTGTACGTCCCCTTCGCTGCCTTCCACCTGTGGCAGACGATCGATAGCCTGCTCAACCTGAGTGCGCAATGAGGCAACGTCAATACCTGCTGACGTCAATAAAGGTGAAACCGATCCGCCTTCCTGTTTAAGCAGTGCGCTCATCAGGTGCAGAGGTTCAATGAATTGGTTGTCGTGTCCCAGAGCCAGGGACTGCGCGTCGGCGAGAGCCAGTTGGAATTTGTTAGTAAGACGATCCAGACGCATAATTCCTCCCATTACAGGTCAAAATGCTACTGGAGATTAAATGAGGTCATCCCTCAAAATTTCAAGGTTAATGACCTGAGATTTGAGTAAAAAATACGCTAACTGGACCGTCTTATGGCGTAAGGTTATAACAGCCAGATTAAAGTTGCCATACGCCCGGTGATTCCATCACGGCGGAACGAGAAGAAATCGTTACCTTCGGTGAAGGTGCAACGGCTGTCAGCACTGATGGATTGCACGCCTGCGGCCTGCAGACGTAAGCGCGCCAGTTGCCAGATATCGGCATAAAACTTCTCACCAGCTGGACGAAAAGCCTCTGCAGCGCGAGGATCCTGTGCCATAAACGCCTGCCGAACCTCGGCACCCACTTCAAACGCATCCGGACCAATCGCCGGCCCCAGCCAGGCGTGAATCTGATGCGCTGGTGAACGGAACTGCGCCAGCGTGTTTTCCAGCACGCCAGCACACAATCCCCGCCAGCCCGCATGCGCCGCAGCGACCTCGCTTCCATCCGCTGAACAGAACAGCACCGGCAGACAGTCGGCGGTCATGATCGCGCACACCACGCCTGCTTCGGCGGTAATGCAGGCATCGGCACGCAACGGCTCAGTGCCGCCCGAGGACAGACGCGCCACATCAGTGGCATGCACCTGCTCCAGCCACTGTGGCATCGCTGGCAAACCCGCCTGTTCAACCAGTAACTGTCGGTTCTGTGCAACGTGCTCTGGCTTATCCCCCACGTGCCCGCCGAGATTGAGTGCATCCCAGGGCGACAGGCTGACGCCGCCCTGACGCTGCGTCGAGCAAGCCCGGACGCGCGCCGGTGCCGGCCATTGAGGAATAATCATCTGCATCACCAGTCCATCTGGTCCTTGAAAGCCTCAGTATCGGCTTTCAGCGCTGCGATCAAATCGACCATATCCTGCGGAATCGCTGCGTGGAACTCCATCTCGATACCGCTGATCGGGTGATACAGACGCAGCATAGTGGCGTGCAGTGCCTGTCGATCGAAACCGCGCAGGGTCGCAATGAACGCATCCGATGCCCCTTTTGGTGGGCGAGGACGACCGCCGTAAAGCGGATCACCCACCAGCGGATGATTGATGTGCGACATATGCACACGAATCTGGTGAGTACGACCGGTTTCCAGACGCAGACGCAAACGGGTATGCGCGCGGAAGTGCTCCATGATGCGGTAATGCGTCACCGCTGGCTTACCCATCGGATGGACTGCCATGTGGGTGCGTTTGGTCGAGTGTCGGCTGATAGGCTCATCAACGGTGCCACCTGCGGTCATGTTGCCAATCGCGACCGCTTCATATTCACGGGTGATTTCGCGCCTCTGCAGCGATTCCACCAGGTGCGTCTGCGCCGGTACGGTCTTCGCGACCACCATCAAACCGGTGGTGTCTTTATCCAGACGGTGAACGATGCCGGCACGCGGCACATCCATAATCGCTGGATAGTGATGAAGTAAGGCGTTTAGCACCGTGCCATCGGGATTGCCGGCGCCAGGGTGCACCACGAAATCACGCGGCTTGTTGATGACAATAATGTCTTCATCTTCATAAACAATGTCGAGCGGCAGAGCTTGCGGTTCCCAGCGCTGCTCTTCTTCGATCTCAGCGTTAATGGCGACCAGCTCGCCGCCCAACACTTTTTCTTTCGGTGTATCAACCGTTACGCCATTGACTGTGACGCGACGATCGAGGATCCATTCTTTTATGCGAGAACGTGAATAATCAGGGAACAATTCCGCCAAAGATTGATCTAAGCGTTGTCCGAGTTGTGATTCGGATACCGTTGCGGTGAGTTGAACTTGTTGTGCCATATACAGCTTCTTCGTTAACGTTGGGTTTTCACGGCGATGCCGTTTAATATAATGTGCTATCGTACCTGGTCATTACCGGGAGCTATACGGACAGCTTCCGCCATAACATTTTGAGGATAATCACTTCGTCATGACGCGTATGAAACATCTGGTGGCTGCTGCCACACTGAGCCTGGCACTTGTTGGTTGTTCCGGCTCAAATGACGCGGTACCGGACAGCCCGCCTTCTGAAATTTATGCTACAGCGCAGCAAAAGCTGCAGGACGGTAACTTTAAAGCCGCGATTAAGCAACTGGAAGCGCTGGATAATCGTTATCCGTTCGGTCCTTATTCGCAGCAGGTTCAGCTGGATTTAATCTACGCGTACTATAAAAATGCCGATCTGCCCCTGGCGCAGGCTGCCATCGCTCGCTTCATGCGTCTGAACCCGACGCATCCGAACATTGACTATGTCATCTACATGAAAGGTCTGACGGACATGGCGCTGGATGATTCGGCGCTGCAGGGCTTCTTTGGTATCGATCGGTCTGACCGCGATCCGACGCACGCTCGTGATGCTTTCCGCGACTTCTCTCAGCTGCTGCGCGGTTACCCGAACAGCCAGTATGCGGCTGATGCTCAGAAACGTCTGGTCTACCTGAAAGATCGTCTGGCTAAATATGAGCTTTCAGTGGCGCAATTCTATACTAAGCGTGAGGCTTATGTCGCGGTTGTTAACCGGGTAGAGGGCATGATGCGCGATTATCCGGATACGCAGGCAACACATGATGCGTTGCCGTTGATGGAAAATGCTTACCGTCATCTGCAGCTGAACGCTGAAGCAGATAAAGTGGCGAAAATCATTGCAGCGAACAGTCACTGATCGTCTGTAGATTATCGGCCATAAAAAAGCAGCCTGAATGGGCTGCTTTTTTTTGCTTATTGCATAACCAGTCACAGATATTTGCTGGCAAGTTAACTCATCAAGAATGCCGCGAGAATCGCTTCGCTTCAAGGCTTTTCGGCCACATTCTCTGCCTTTCTCACAAATTGTCTGGCTTGACAAAAAGTGACATTTTTTCGTGATCAAAATCACGCAATTAACCCTTTATCGCGCTATGCTGGACCTACCAAGACGGAAATGACAGAGAGGTAAGACTGATGATCCTGAACATTACCAGCAAACAAATGGAAATCACTGCGGCTATCCGCAACCATGTTGAAGACCGTCTCGCCAAGCTTGAAAAATGGCAAACCGACCTGATTAATCCCCATATCGTCCTGTCCAAAGAGCCCAAAGAATTTGTGGCCGATGCCACCATTAATACGCCTAACGGGACGCTGGTGGCCAGTGCCAAACACGAGGATATGTACACCGCTATCAACGATCTGATCGCCAAGCTCGAGCGCCAGCTGAATAAAGTACAGCATAAATCTGAAGCGCGCCGCGCCAGTGCCAGCGTGAAAGACATTATCCCCGCTGACGAACAATCCTGATCTGATTCGGTTAACGCGCCTGCGGGCGCGTTTTTTATTGACAGCTTTAAATCAGTACGGTTACTCTCAGAACAGACTTTTTTCGGACATACCTATGAAACATGACCTGTTTTTCTTCGCTTTCTTTTTTACCTTCCCCTGAACGGGAGGCCATTCGTCGTGTGAAAACGAAAGCGAAGACGAACAACAAAGCCTCCCAACCGGGAGGCTTTTTTATTGGACAGCTTACAGGTGAGCCTTATGAATCCCGACAATCCACTGCTGGCGCTACGCGATAAAATCAGCGCAGTTGATAAAAAACTCCTGACGCTTTTAGCCGAACGCCGCCTGCTGGCAGTGGAAGTTGCGCAGGCCAAACTGGCTACCCACCGCCCGATTCGTGACGTCGAACGTGAGCGAGCGCTGCTGGAAAACCTGATTGTGCTGGGCAAAGCGCATAATCTGGATGCACATTACATCACCCGGCTGTTTCAGTTGGTGATCGAAGACTCGGTGTTAACCCAGCAGGCGTTATTGCAAAAAAACCTGAATCATCCGCATGCCCATGCGGCACGTATCGCCTTTCTCGGCCCTAAAGGTTCTTACTCCCATCTGGCGGCACGCAAATATGCCGCCCGTCATTTCGACAATATGGTTGAATGCGGTTGCCTGAAATTTCACGACATTATCAAGCAGGTAGAGAACGGCGCAGCTGATTACGCGGTGATGCCGATTGAGAACACCAGTTCAGGTTCAATCAATGACGTCTACGATTTGCTGCAGCAGACCAGCTTATCGATCGTCGGAGAAATGACGCTGCCGATTGACCATTGCGTACTGGTCAATGGCCCTACTGACTTGCAGCAGATCGAGACGGTCTACAGCCATCCTCAGCCATTCCAGCAGTGTAGTCAGTTCATTAACCGATTCCCGCACTGGAAAATCGAATATACCGAAAGCACTGCGGCAGCGATGGAGAAAGTCGCGGCGCTTAACTCACCGAAAGTGGCGGCACTGGGCAGTGAAGCCGGCGGTGAACTCTACCAGTTGCAGGTGCTGGAGCGTAACCTGGCGAACCAGCAGCAGAACCATACGCGCTTTATCGTGCTGGCACGCAAAGCAATCGAGGTTTCAGATCAGGTTCCGGCCAAAACGACGTTGATCATGGCAACGGGTCAGCAGGCGGGTGCGCTGGTTGATGCCTTACTGGTGCTGCGCCAGCATAATCTGATCATGAGCAAGCTGGAGTCGCGGCCGATTAACGGCAATCCATGGGAAGAGATGTTTTATATCGACGTTCAGGGCAACCTGCAGTCGGAAAGAATGCAGCAGGCGCTGCAGGAGTTGCAGACCATGACCCGTTCACTGAAGGTGCTGGGCTGTTATCCCAGTGAGAATGTAGTGCCGGTCGAACCGGGAGAATAGACAAAAAAGGCATCCCGCGGGATGCCTTTCTGTTTAAGGACGACTGTCGTTCGCCGAACGCAATAAGCTGCGACTTTCAACCAGGAAGCGTTTCGCGTGATCGCCAAACCAGTGTTCAACCCGATTGAAGCTGGCAATAAATGCCTGCTTATCACCCTGTTCCAGCAAGGCAATCGCCTCACCGAAGCGCTGGTAATAACGTTTAATCAGCGCCAGGTTGCTCTCTGACGACATGATGATGTCAGCATAGAGCTGCGGGTCCTGAGCAAATAATCGTCCGACCATCGCCAGCTCCAGCCGGTAGATCGGTGACGACAGCGCCAGTAGCTGATCGAGGTTAACGTTCTCTTCCGCTAAATGCAGGCCGTAAGCAAACGTTGCGAAGTGACGCAGCGCCTGAATGAATGCCATATTCTGATCGTGCTCAACCGCACTGATGCGGTGTAAGCGCGCGCCCCAGACCTGAATCTGCTCCAGAAACCACTGATAGGCTTCGGGCTGACGACCATCACACCAGACCACCACCTGTTTTGCCAGGCTGCCGCTATCCGGGCCAAACATCGGGTGCAGCCCCAGCACCGGACCGCTATGAGCAGCCAGCATCGCCTGCAACGGCCGGTTCTTCACCGACGCCAGATCGACCAGAATACAATCCTGTGGCAGCGGCGGCAGTTGGGCAATGACCTGTTCGGTCAAATGAATCGGTACGCTGATGATCACCATGCCGGCATCGCTGAGTAAATTCTCTGCCTGTGGCCAGTCATCTTTATCCAGAGTTTTCACCGTATAGCCCGACAGCCGCAGCATTTTCTCAAACAGCCGCCCCATCTGACCATTACCGCCGACGATCACTACCGGCCGCAGTTCAGGACACAACGTTTTGAAGCCCTTGTCGTTCTCGCTGGTATAGGATTCGCGCATTACCCGACGCAACACATCCTCAATCAGATCCGGCGGAACACCGAGCGCTTCAGCTTCTTTACGGCGCGAAGCCAACATGGAGGCCTCACGCTCAGGAACATAAATCGGCAGTCCATAACGGCTCTTGACTTCGCCCACCTCGGCGACCAGTTCAAGCCGTCTGGCCAGCAGGTCAAGCAGCGCCTTATCGACACTATCAATTTGATCGCGTAACGCGCTTAGTTCAGCCACCATTGCTCTTACACCTCGTGTGACAGACGCGCCGACAGCACTCCCTGCAGATCCTGATGCATCTCACGCAGCAACGTTTCAGTGACGTCCCAGTTGATGCAGGCATCGGTGACAGAGACGCCATATTTCATTTCACTGCGAGGCTGCTCAGAAGACTGGTTACCTTCATTGATATGGCTTTCCAGCATCAAACCAATAATTGAACGGTTTCCATCTTTGATCTGGGCGATAGCGGATTCCGCTACGCCAGGCTGACGACGGTAGTCTTTATTAGAGTTACCATGGCTGCAATCTATCATTAAGGCCGGACGCAGTCCCGCCTTGAGCATCTCTTTTTCACATTGCGTAACATCTTCCGGACCGTAGTTAGGCGCTTTTCCGCCGCGCAGAATGACGTGTCCATCCGGATTGCCCTGCGTCTGCAGCAGGCAAACCTGCCCCGCCTGATTGATGCCGACAAAGCGATGCGGCATTGACGCTGCGCGCATCGCATTAATCGCGGTGCCCAGGCTGCCGTCGGTGCCATTTTTGAAACCCACCGGCATCGACAGGCCAGAGGCCATTTCACGGTGCGTCTGCGATTCAGTGGTACGCGCGCCGATGGCTGACCAGCTGAACAGATCGCCAAGGTACTGCGGGCTGTTAGGATCCAGCGCTTCAGTTGCCAGCGGTAAACCCATTTCAACCAGGTTCACCAGCAGTTTACGGGCAATGTGCAGACCTGCTTCCATATCGAATGAGTTATCCATGTAAGGATCGTTGATCAACCCTTTCCAGCCGACGGTGGTACGGGGTTTTTCAAAGTAGACGCGCATCACGAGATACAGTTGATCCTTCAACTGTTCAGACAGAGTTTGCAAACGACGAGCATAATCCAGAGCCGCTTCGGTATCGTGGATTGAACAAGGTCCGCACACCACCAGCAGGCGAGGATCGCGGCCGGCAATAATGTCGGAGATAGTCTGACGAGAGGCAGCAACCTGAGCCTGTTGCTCAGCGGTCAGCGGAAATTTTGCTTTCAGCTCTTCCGGGGTAATAAGTACCTGTTCGTCGGCGATATGCACATTGTTCAGCGCGTCTTTTTGCATGATGGCGATCCTTTTTGCTCGTGTATGCGGTCATGGGATCCTCATGGAGGATGGAGCACACTGTATCACAGCGAATACATGACACAACTATAAACGTACACTTTTATTACCACTGAAATTAAACAGCTCAACAAAAATTGTAAATATTGATAAAAATCAACTAATTAAACCAATCACCTTGATTCACTAATCCCGATCAACTGTACAAATTTATTTACACTACTGGATGTTGTTTTCCCGCACGTCGCTGGCAGAATGAAGCCATCAACCTGACGATTACCGAGTGTGCTATGCCACAGACTGCTGCAAACATTAAGCTGCGCCCTTTTACCCTCAATGACATAGACGCATTCACCCAGGCGGTTAACGCCTCGCTGGAAAGCCTGATGCCGTGGATGGCCTGGGCACACCCGAATTATCAGCCGCACGAAGCGGAAAGCTGGATCCGCTTCACCCACTGGCAACGAATTAAGGCACAGGCGGAGGAATTTGCCATCGTTGATCAACACGATCGCCTGCTCGGAGGGGCCGGTATCCGATTCGCCCGTCATCCCGGCGATTTCAGCGCCTTAGGCTACTGGGTACGCAGCGATGCACAACGTCAGGGGATCGCCAGCCAGGCCGTGAAGGCTTTGCTGACACTGGGGTTTTCTCGACCTGAAACGCGCGGTATAGAGATCCTGGCGGCAGAGGAAAATCTGGCCAGTCGGGCAGTGGCAGAGAAATGTGGTGGTGAGTTTATTGGCTGCCGCTACGGGTTGATTGTGCTGGAGAGCGGCGCGGTGAATACGGCGATTTACCATTTTCCGCGACCGGATGCCGACGAATTATCATCTTTGGTTGGGCATTAAGATAAAAAAAGGGGCTGGCATCACGCCAACCCCTTGTTTGCTATTAACTTTTAGATGTCGCGTTAGCGATACCTTAGTTAAGACGCTCTTTAATACGAGCAGACTTACCAGTACGCTCACGCAGGTAGTACAGTTTGGCTTTACGCACAGCGCCACGACGTTTGACAGTGATGCTGTCAATAACCGGCGAGTGAGTCTGGAATACACGCTCAACGCCTTCGCCGTTAGAAATTTTGCGAACAGTGAATGCAGAGTGCAGACCGCGGTTACGAATAGCGATAACCACGCCCTCGAATGCCTGCAGACGTTTTTTAGAACCTTCAACGACCCATACTTTCACTTCCACGGAATCACCCGGGCGGAAGGAAGGTACGTCCTGTTTCATCTGCTCTTGTTCAATTTGCTTGATAATGTTGCTCATAATTAAATCTCATATCCTGGGTAAACTGATAGTCGGGGAAGATCACTCTTCCACATCATCGTTTTGTTGCTGATGAAATTCCCGCTGGAACTCACTTAGCAACCTTGCTTGCTCTTCAGTCAGAGCCAGGTTTTCCAGAAGTTCAGGTCTTCTCAGCCAGGTACGGCCTAGCGACTGCTTCAGGCGCCAACGGCGAATATCAGCATGGTTGCCTGACAGTAATACTGCCGGAACCTCCACACCGTCTAACACTTCAGGTCGGGTATAGTGCGGACAGTCCAGCAGCCCCTCCGAGAACGAATCCTCTTCGGCTGACGCCTGCTTGCCGAGTACGCCGGGAATAAACCGGGCGACTGCGTCAATCATCGTCATAGCTGGCAGTTCCCCGCCGCTGAGAACGTAATCACCGATTGACCATTCTTCGTCAATTTCGGCGTGGATTACGCGCTCATCTATCCCTTCATAACGGCCACAGACCAGAATTAACTTGTCCCGTGCCGCCAGTTCGCAAACGCCCTGTTGGTCCAGTTTGCGCCCCTGAGGTGAAAGATATATCACCCTGGCCCCATCACCTGCCGCTGCTTTCGCTGCGGAGATGGCATCCCGTAAGGGTTGTACCATCATCAGCATTCCCGGTCCGCCGCCGTATGGACGATCGTCTACGGTACGGTGCCGGTCGTGCGTGAAGTCACGAGGACTCCAGCTTTGAATGCTGAGCAGACCGTTTTTTACTGCCCGGCCAGTTACCCCGTAATCGGTAATAGCGCGAAACATTTCTGGAAACAGGCTAATTACACCAATCCACATTGTATTCGCCGTTACGTTACCGTTCGATTCGGAGATCAAAAACCAGGATCCCAATCTACTTCAATAACGCCAGTAGAGAGATCGACTTTCCTGATAACCTGTTCATCAAGAAACGGAATTAACCGCTCCTGCACACCGAACGCATCCTTCAGGTTTGCCTTAACGACGAGAACGTCGTTCGAGCCGGTTTCCATCATATCGATGACTTTGCCCATCTCGTAGCCGTCGAGGTTAACCACCTGGCAACCCATAAGGTCTTTCCAGTAGTAGTCGCCCTCTTCCAGCGATGGCAACTGCGTCGAGTCAACCTGAATTTCGCAATTGGTTAACTGAGCCGCCGCATCCCGATCGTCAACGCCTTTAACTTTGATGATCAGGTCCTGATTATGGTGCTTCCAACTCTCCAGTTCGATCTGCTGCCATTTACCGGCGCGCTGGATAAACCAGGGTTGGTAGTCGAAGATGCTTTCAGCGTCTTCAGTGGAGGAAAACACTTTGAGCCAGCCGCGAATACCGTAGGCGGCTCCCATTTTACCCAACACCAGTGGATTAACGGGAGGCTGTGCGGCAAGTTGTCTGCTCATGCTCACCACCGTGACAGATTAAGCTGCTTTCTTAGCTTCTTTGACCAGCGCGTTAACGCGATCAGAGAGTGTTGCGCCCTGGCCAACCCAGTGCTCGATACGATCCAGATCCAGACGCAGACCTTCAGCCTGACCAGATGCGATCGGGTTGAAGAAACCAACGCGCTCGATGAAACGACCGTTGCGTGCATTGCGGCTGTCAGTGACGACGACCTGATAGAACGGACGCTTTTTAGCGCCGTGACGTGCCAAACGAATTGTTACCATAACATCCTCTTCAGTTAATAAAACACCCGGCCCCCATCGAGGAACGGGGTCCGGGTGCTGTATAAAAAGCCCGAAAATTTTACTCATTTTGGCGCAAAAAGCAACCTAAACCGCGTCCTTTCGGGCTTTTTTGTGGAACACTTAGCGTCCAGGGAAACCTGGCGGCATCATACCTTTCATGCCGCGCATCATTTTCGCCATTCCGCCCTTCTTCATTTTCTTCATCATACGCTGCATGTCGTCGAACTGCTTCAGTAAGCGGTTAACGTCCTGCACCTGCATACCGGAGCCAGTAGCAATACGGCGCTTGCGCGAGCCTTTGATGATTTCAGGCTTCTGGCGCTCTTTACGCGTCATCGAGTTGATGATCGCTTCCATGCGCACCAGCACCTTGTCATCCATTTGTGACTTCACGTTATCCGGCAGCTGCCCCATGCCTGGCAGTTTGCCCATCAGGCTGGCCATCCCGCCCATGTTACGCATCTGCTTCAACTGCTCAAGGAAGTCATTGAGATCGAAACCGTCACCGGTTTTCAGCTTCTTCGCCAGCTTCTCCGCCTGATCGCGGTCAACCTTGCTTTCGATATCTTCGATCAGCGACAGCACATCGCCCATGCCGAGGATACGTGAAGCGATACGCTCCGGATAGAACGGCTCCAGTGCATCAGTCTTCTCACCGACACCCATGAACTTAATCGGCTTGCCGGTGATATGACGAATCGACAGCGCCGCACCACCGCGCGCATCACCATCCACTTTGGTCAGGATAACCCCGGTGAGCGGCAGCGCTTCGTTAAAGGCTTTGGCGGTATTCGCCGCATCCTGACCGGTCATGGCATCGACCACAAACAGCGTTTCTACCGGATTAATCGCGGCATGAACCTGTTTGATTTCGTCCATCATCGCTTCGTCAACGTGCAGACGACCCGCAGTATCCACCAGCAGAACATCGTAAAACTTCAGGCGTGCTTCACGCAGCGCATTGTTAACAATGTCGACCGGCTTCTGGCTCAGATCGGATGGACAGAAATCTACGCCCACCTGTTGCGCCAGCGTTTCCAGCTGTTTGATTGCCGCCGGACGATAAACGTCGGCAGAAACCACTAAGACTTTCTTTTTATGCTTCTCACGCAGGAACTTACCCAGCTTACCGACGCTGGTGGTTTTACCCGCACCCTGCAGGCCGGCCATCAGCACTACGGCAGGCGGCTGCGCAGCCAGATCCAGCGCATTGTTTTCTGCACCCATCGCCGCAACCAGTTCGTTACGGACGATCTTGATGAACTCCTGACCTGGCGTCAGGCTTTTATTCACATCGTGCCCAACCGCGCTCTCTTTCACGCGATTAATGAAGTCACGCACTACCGGCAGCGCAACGTCTGCCTCAAGCAGTGCCATGCGAACTTCACGCAGGGTCTCTTTGATGTTCTCTTCAGTCAGCCTTCCGCGGCCGCTGATATTGCGCAGGGTTTGCGACAAACGATCGGTTAAATTATCAAACATGGTCTCTCACTTAAAAAGATCGCGAGGCGCCTGATCGGCAGAATGCGGCGGATTATAACACGAAGCCTCAGCGATCTCTGCAATTGCCCCTCAGATCGTTTGGTGCCAGCTGCGGCTGGCGCTATACTGCCGTTTTCCTTATCTGACTGATACCCGAAAGGATCTATGTTCGTTTTCGCGATAGTGGCGCTGTTCGCCTACTCCCTTAGTCTTGCACTGATCATTCCCAGCCTGTTGAAACGTAACGGCGGCTGGCGGCGAATGGCGATGCTCTCTGCCTGCGTCGCGTTGATTACTCACGCGGTGGCCTTGCAGCAACGTATTTTTGCCGTCGACAGTGGACAGAACTTAAGCCTGCTCAATATCGGCTCGCTGGTCAGTCTGTTGATCTGTGCCATCATGACCATTGTGGCGTCCCGCAACCGTGGCTGGTTACTGCTGCCGATTGTTTATAGCTTCGCGCTGATCAACCTCGCCTTTGCTACTTTTGTGCCCAATGCGTTTATCACTCATCTGGAAACCACCCCAGGCATGATGATTCATATCGGCCTCTCGCTGTTTGCCTACGCGACGCTGATCATCGCGGCGCTGTATGCGCTGCAACTGGCGTGGATCGATTATCAGCTGAAAAACAAGCGACTGACCTTTACCCAGGATATGCCGCCGCTGCTGACGATTGAACGCAAGATGTTTCACATTACCCAGGTCGGCGTAGTACTACTGACGCTGGTGCTGTGTACCGGCTTGTTTTACATGCAGGATCTTTTCAGCGCGGAAAACGTCGATAAAGCGGTGCTCTCCATCATCGCCTGGTTTGTGTATATCGTTTTGCTGTGGGGGCACTATCATGAAGGTTGGCGTGGACGTCGTGTGGTGTGGTTTAACTGCAGCGGCGCATTGTTATTAACCATGGCCTACTTTGGCAGTCGCATCCTACAGCACCTGCTTATCCCTACCTCTCGTTAAAAAGGAAGTTCTGCGTTGGAACATGTTTCAACCACCACGCTGATTGTTACGCTGATCATCATGGTGCTGGTTTCGGCTTATTTTTCGGGCTCTGAAACCGGCATGATGACTCTCAATCGCTACAAGCTGCGCCATCAGGCTAAAAATGGCCACCGCGCTGCCCGTCGCGTCGAAAAATTGCTGCGCCGCCCTGACCGCCTGATTAGCCTGGTGCTGATCGGCAACAACCTGGTCAACATTCTTGCTTCTGCCCTCGGTACCATCGTCGGGATGCGCCTGTATGGTGATGCCGGCGTTGCCATCGCCACCGGTGTACTGACCTTCGTGGTGCTGGTGTTTGCCGAAGTGTTACCAAAAACCGTGGCGGCGCTCTATCCGGAAAAAGTCGCCTATCCCAGTAGCTTCCTGCTGGGTCCGTTGCAATACATTATGTTGCCGCTGGTCTGGTTGCTGAACACCATTACCCGTCTGCTGATGCGGATGGTCGGTATTCGCGCTGACGGCTCTGCCAATTCCGCGCTGAGTAAAGAAGAGCTGCGTACCATCGTTTACGAATCGCGTAACCTGATATCACGCCGTAATCAGGACATGCTGTTGTCCGTCCTCGATCTCGAGAAGGTCAGTGTGGATGACATCATGGTGCCGCGTAATGAGATCGTCGGCATCAACATCAACGATGACTGGAAGTCGGTGGTCCGCCAGTTAAGTCATTCGCCACACGGCCGCATCGTGCTGTTCCGGGATTCGCTGGATGACTGCGTCGGCATGCTGCGGGTGCGTGAGGCCTGGCGCATGATGACCGAGAAAAAAGAGTTCACCAAAGAGACGCTGCTGCGCGCTGCCGATGAGATCTACTACATCCCGGAAGGCACGCCGCTCAATACCCAACTGGTGAAGTTTCAGCGCAATAAGAAGAAAGCCGGACTGGTGGTTGATGAGTATGGCGATATCAAAGGACTGGTGACGATAGAGGATATTCTGGAAGAGATCGTCGGCGATTTCACCACCTCGATGTCGCCTTCGCTGGCTGAAGAAGTGATGCCGCAGAATGATGGATCGGTGCTGGTTGAAGGCAGCGCCAACGTGCGTGAAATCAACAAGGCGTTTAACTGGCATCTGCCGGAGCAGGAAGCCCGCACCATCAATGGCATGCTGCTGGAGGCGCTGGAGGAGATTCCTGAGGTGCAGACCCGGGTGCAAATCAGTCAGTACAACATCGACATCCTCGATGTGCAGGACAACATGATTAAACAGGTCCGCATCACACCGACCACGCCGTTAAAGAAATCTATCGGCTCTTAAGCCATAAAAAAACGCCGCAATAATAATGCGGCGTTTTTTTTAGCAGAAAAGTCCTGACTAGATGTGCAGTTCTTTCAGCTTCTCAGCAGGCAGTTTCAGATCTTCGTTGCGGTTAACACCGATATCATGCGCCAGCACATTGCGGGCGATCTGCTGTGCTTCTTCCAGCGAGTGCAGCTTGTAACTGCCGCACTGGTATTCGTTCAGCTCAGGGATCTGGTTCTGATCTTTAACTTTCAGAACGTCTTCCATCGCCCCTTTCCACGCTTTTGCTACGCGCTGCTCGTCTGGCGTACCAATCAGGCTCATGTAGAAGCCAGTACGGCAACCCATTGGCGAGATATCAACGATTTCAACGCCGTCACCGTTCAGATGATTACGCATGAAACCGGCAAACAGGTGCTCCAGCGTATGAATGCCACGCTCAGTGAGGATATCAATGTTCGGGCGGCAAAAACGCAGGTCAAAAACGGTAATCGTATCGCCATGCGGAGTCTTCATGGTTTTCGCAACGCGTACGGCGGGAGCGGCCATGATAGTGTGATCAACGGTAAAACTGTCCAGTAGTGGCATACGTCACCTCCTGTTTTAAGAATTTTTTTTAAAACGATGAAACTTTTCTGTTCGCCCAACGTCTGAATATATGAAAGACGCGCATTTGTTATCATCATCCCTGACAACAGAGATGTTAATTTGGCCACATTGATGTGGCCTTTTTCTTTTCTACCCTTCCCGGCTCGCCAGATAAGCCTCAAAATCCAGTTTGTCATCGGCTTCAAGCGCCTGCTGTGCTGCCACAGACTCCTTCGCCTGACGACTGAAATCGTCTTCGCTCAGCACTTCCAGCTGCTCTTCGCAAAGCAGATGGCGATACTGTTCCGCTAACGCCACACCGGTACCGGTAACACCATTGTCCTTCATCGCCTGAAGGATGCGCGCCGAATAGGTTAGCTCAGGATCGTCGAACGATGCCACCAGTTGATCGCAAACTTGTTGATATTGCGTGCTGCCCTGGTTGTTGCTGTCTAAAACTTCCGCCACCCGACGCAGATCGGCAAACAGTGTCTTACCGACTTCAACCAGCGAATGCTCCGCTTCACCACAGCCGACCGCAATTTTCTGATCCGGCTTACGCCCTTCCAGCACCACCCTATTCCAGTTTTTACGGGTACACTGCAGCTCGTCAGCGCTCATTTCCGGCGCGTCAGCCAGCGTACACCAGATCAGGAACAGGTCGAGGAAGCGCACCTGGTTCTCGTCCACGCCAATCGCTGAGAACGGGTTAATATCCAGCGAGCGCACTTCAATGTACTCAATGCCGCCACGCAGCAGCGCGTCAGAAGGCGCTTCACCCGAGCGCGTAACGCGCTTAGGCCGGATAGGCGCATAGAGTTCATTTTCAATCTGCAGCACGTTAGTGTTGAGCTGGAGCCAGTTGCCGTCGGCATCTTTGGTGCCCATCTCAGCATACTCTTCCGACGGTGTCTTGATCGCTTTCTTCAGCGCAGTGACATAGCCTTCCAGTGAATTGAAGGTAATGCCCAGCGCGCTCTGGGATTTGTTGGTATAGCCTAAATCGCTCAGACGCAGCGAGGTGGCATACGGCAGCCACAGGGTATCTTTATCATTAGTTTCAAACGGCAGTGCGCTCTCGCGGCCCTGCAGGAAGCTGGAACTGATGGCGGGCGACGCACCAAACAGATACGGGATCACCCAGCCAAAACGATAATAGTTACGGATCAGTCGCAGATAGCCGGCAGAGATGGTCTCTTTCCCGCTTTCCTGATCTTTCACATCGGCCCATTCCTGCCAGAAAGAGAGCGGCAGCGAGAAGTTATAGTGAATACCGGAGATGGTCTGCATCAACGCGCCGTAGCGGTTTTTCAGCCCCTGGCGGTACAGCGTTTTCATCTGGCCAATATTGGATTTCCCATACTGTGCCAGTTCAATCTTGTTCGCATCGTCAATCTCGCACGGCATGCTGAAGGGCCACATACGCTCTTCGCCGAGTTCACGGGCAACATGACGATGAATATCACGCAGGAAAGCCAGCATGTGATCGATGCTGTGATCCACTGGCGTAATGAACTCCAGCAGCGTTTCGGCAAAGTCTGTGGTAATCCAGTCATGCTTCAGCGCCGAACCCAGTGATTCGGGGTGACCGGTTTCCGCCAGCTTACCGTCTGCCTGCACGCGCAACGTTTCACGTTCGATGCCACGGCCGATACCCTTAAGGGCATCAGGATGCGCTTCCAGCCAGGAGAGCGCTTTAGATACGTCCGGGATCACATTAACCTCCCGCTGTGAGAATAATTTATTTTTGTTCAGCATAATGTTAACCGTAGCCTCGAATCTGTGCGAATCAATGCCACCATTGCATACCCTGTAATGTGGCGGTCGCGATAACGATATAACGCAGTGTTTTACCGACAGCGAGATACAACATCGCCGGTAACCAGGCGAAGCGTAACCAGCCTGCAAGCACGCAGAGCAGATCACCTATCACTGGTAACCAGCTAAATAACAGTGCTGCAGGACCCAATCGGTGCAACCACGTCATTGCTGTGTCATGCCATCGCCCCTGACGTTTTAACGGCAGCAAGCGACCAAGAAAAATGTTGGTTAAGCCGCCCAAGGTGTTTCCCAGTGATGCGGCCAAAAGCAACCCATAAACTGACGTCTTTTTTGCAATTAATAGTGCTATCAGCAGTGCTTCAGAGCTTCCTGGCAGGAGCGTCGCACTTAAAAAACTGCTGCCGAACAATGAGGCATAGGCGAGCATCTCACTCACAGTAAGCGGACGTCCACCACATCCATCCCTGCCGCTTTCGCCGCCTGAACGCCAAAATCTGCATCTTCGAAAACCACACAGCGCTCTGGCGCCACGCCCAACAGCTCGGCGCAGCGTAAGAAGGTATCTGGTTCAGGTTTATGACGCTGTACGTCATCAGCGCCGACCACGGCGGAAAACAGCTCACGCACGCCCAGCTGCGTCAGTAACGCATCTGCCATGCTCTGTTCACTGCCGGTACCGACTGCCATAGGACGACGCCCGTGGTAAGCCTTCACCACCTCCATCAAAGGAAGCGGCTGAACATTTTCCAACAGCATGGCTTTCACTGCGGCGGTCTTTTCGGCGGCAAGAAGATGAGGATCGTGAGACGACTGATTCGTTTCGATGATGAACTGCGCCAGTCGCCAGGTAGGAGCACCATTAAAGCCGACAATACGCGCTTCATCCAGCGTCATTCCATAACGCGCCAGTACCTGACGCCACGCTTTTCGATGTGTCGGCTCAGTATCGAGAATGGTGCCGTCCATATCGAAAATCAGGGCGTCGTATTGATCGTACATAGTCACTCCGGACCTCCAACAAATGAGACATTACTTTAGCCTAATGTGCACAGGTTGTCGCCAGGGGGGATGAACAGCAAATGCTTTGAAAGCATTAGCAATTTTTCTTTTCAGATAAAGGTGATCGTCTGCGACCGGCAATAACCGTACGAAATTGCAGCATTTTTTATCCGCAGAGGGTAAACCGGAGCTGGCTGGCATCAATTAAAAGCCAGCAATAGAAAACCGGATTTACGCGCTAACCGTCAGCAGAAAGAGTCAGGCCAGACAGCCTGTTAGCCGGGTTGATAAAGCAGATCGGTTTTGCGATTAAACGTGAGCAGTAGAGGAAGAAATGCAAAGGGCTCATTCAGAGGAGGCACCAGTGCGGGCCGTTGCTGAGGCAACGTTATGCACGTTAGTGCAGCCTGAACAATGAGAACGCTATAAGACGCTGAGGAGATAATGATATCGAAAGAGATGGTGCATCCAGGAGGATTCGAACCTCCGACCGCTCGGTTCGTAGCCGAGTACTCTATCCAGCTGAGCTATGGATGCAACGGAAATCTGGGGGATTACGGAGCAGGTTGCTAACCGGTAAAACAGCAAAGTGAAGAGTGCATCGCGGATAATGTCTCAGCTTACTTTTCGGCCTGCGGGCCGTTGCTGAGGCAACGCTATCCTCGTTAGTGCAGTCTGACGATTTTCACGCTATGACACACTAAGGCACTTCCCTATCCGAAGATATGGTGCATCCAGGAGGATTCGAACCTCCGACCGCTCGGTTCGTAGCCGAGTACTCTATCCAGCTGAGCTATGGATGCATTGGGGAATTACTTTTTATGGACTTTCAGAAATCAACCTGGGAATGATACGAAGAATGGTGCATCCGGGAGGATTACTCAGCTTACGCTTCGCCCTGCGGGCCGTTGCTGATGCAATGTTATCCTCCTTAGTGCAGTCTGACGATTTTCACGCTATGACACACTGAGGCACTTTCCATATTCGAAAATATGGTGCATCCAGGAGGATTCGAACCTCCGACCGCTCGGTTCGTAGCCGAGTACTCTATCCAGCTGAGCTATGGATGCATTGATTTAATTCTTGTACAACGCAGGGTGCTAACTACTCACCATGAAAGGAATTGCTAGTTCACTTTGTTTTTATTCCGATGGTGCATCCAGGAGGATTACTCAGCTTGCGCTTCGCCCTGCGGGCCATTGCTGATGCAACGTTAACCTCCTTAGTACGACCTGAACACTAATTGCGTCATGTCACACTGAGGCACTTCTCCACATTCGAAAATATGGTGCATCCAGGAGGATTCGAACCTCCGACCGCTCGGTTCGTAGCCGAGTACTCTATCCAGCTGAGCTATGGATGCATCGGAAATGGCGGTGAGGGAGGGATTCGAACCCTCGATACAGCTTTTGACCGTATACTCCCTTAGCAGGGGAGCGCCTTCAGCCTCTCGGCCACCTCACCTTACGCGTTCTTCCGAACTGCGCCGCTGAACTTTGTTTCCGCTCATCGGCACTGCGTGGCGCACATATTACTTTCCCGCACTTATAAGTCAAACAATTTTTCCGAAGGTTTGTTTGATTGAACAAATGACAGACAATTGGGCCAAAATGACGGCAAAAAGAGTGAATTATCAACAATGAAAGATGATGCAATTAACAAAAAAGGGAATAAGGGGGAGAAAAGAAAAAGGGGGGAATGGGTCGATAAAGCGGTAGCGCCTCGCACAGGTGCGAGACGCTGAATCCGTTAAACGCTGGTTTGTTGCGTTTTTTCAGCCTGGATGCGTTGATAGATCTCTTCGCGATGCACAGACACTTCTTTCGGAGCGTTAACCCCGATGCGAACCTGGTTACCTTTAACACCCAGCACCGTTACAGTCACCTCATCACCGATCATGAGGGTTTCACCAACTCGACGAGTTAGAATAAGCATTCTTTGCTCCTTGAAAGATTAAAAGAGTCGGGCTTGTACAGGCTCCCGGCATTATCCATCATTTAACGCTGCACAATGAGTATGACAAATACACCAATGCACATCGATGCGCTAATACATTCTGCTGATAGTTAGTTTAGCCGAAATACACTACATCAACCTGACTTTGTCATTTGCTACTCTGACATCGTATGAAAAAGCGCCGGAACAACCGTTCTGACGCTTTATACGATGCCTTGTTTTAATTCACTTACAGACGGCTGCTGACCCAGTCCTCAACCCCTGTTAACGCGCTTTTCAGGGCCGCCACATCGGTTCCGCCAGCCTGCGCCATATCCGGGCGTCCACCGCCCTTGCCGCCGACCTGCTGCGCCAGACCTGCAATCAGTTCACCGGCTTTAACCCGGTCAGTCAAATCTTTGGTCACGCCAGCGATTAACGACACTTTACCTTCCGCAACCGTCGCTAACACAATGATGGCCGAACCCAACTGGTTTTTCAGGTCATCCACCATGGTACGCAACATTTTCGGCTCAACGTTATTCAGCTCACTGACCAGCAGCTTCACGCCTTTCACGTCGATGGCACTGCTGCTCAGAGACGCGCTCTCCTGCGCCGCTTGCTGATCGCGCAGTTGCTGCAACTCTTTCTCCAGCGCCCGTACGTGATCCACCAGACCACGTACTTTTTCATTCAGGTTGCTGCTGTTGGCTTTCACCAGCTGCGCCAGATCGTGCAGCTGGCTGCTCTGCGCATTGACCTGCGCCAGGGCGCCTTCACCGGTAATCGCTTCAATACGACGAACACCCGCCGCAGTGCCTGACTCAGCCTGGATACGGAACAGACCGATGTCGCCGGTACGTGCCGCGTGCGTGCCGCCGCACAGCTCAACCGAGAAATCACCCATGGTCAGGACGCGCACGCGCTGATCATATTTTTCGCCAAACAGCGCCATGGCGCCTTTAGATTTCGCCGCCTCAAGATCCATCACGTCGGTTTCAACCGGCAAGTTGCGACGAATCTGCGCGTTGACAATATCTTCGACCTGGCGAATCTCCTGAGGTTTCATCGCTTCGAAATGCGAGAAGTCAAAACGCAGGTATTTATCGTTAACCAGAGATCCTTTCTGTGCAACATGCTCACCTAATACCTGACGCAGCGCGGCATGCAATAAGTGGGTTGCAGAGTGGTTAAGACGGATACGCGCCCGGCGTGCCGCATCAACTTTTGCTTCAAGGCGATCGCCGATACGTAACTGCCCTGCCGTCAGCTTACCGATATGACCGATTGCCTGACCATATTTTTGTGTGTCCTGTACGCTAAATTCAGCATTCTTCCCTGTCAGCACGCCGGTATCGCCGACCTGACCGCCTGATTCGCCATAGAATGGCGTTTCATCCAGTACCACAACCGCTTCCTGGCCTTCGGTGACTTCATTCACCGACTCGCCTGCCACGTACAGCGCTTTCACCGTCGCGGCTAAATCCAGCTGGTCGTAGCCTTTGAACGAGGACGCCGCATCGATACGAATAACGTTGCTGTAATCCGCGCCGAAACCACTCGCTTCACGTGCGCGCTGGCGCTGTTGCTCCATCGCCTGCTCGAAGCCCGCTTCGTCGATCTTCAGATTGCGTTCGCGGCAGACATCAGCCGTCAGGTCAGCCGGGAAGCCAAAGGTATCGTACAGACGGAAGACCGTTTCGCCATCCAGCGTATCACCCTGCAGTTTCGCCAGCTCTTCGTCCAGCAGCGCCAGGCCGCGTTCCAGAGTCTTAGCGAATTGCTCTTCTTCGCTTTTCAGCACCTGCTCAACCTGAGCCTGCTGACGCTGTAACTCTTCACCGGCCGATCCCATCACCTCAACCAGCGGCGCGACCAGCTTATAGAAGAATGCGTCTTTCGCGCCCAGCATGTTGCCATGACGTACGGCACGACGAATGATGCGACGCAGCACGTAACCACGGTTCTCATTCGACGGGATCACGCCATCGGCAATCAGGAATGCACAGGAGCGGATATGATCGGCAATCACGCGCAGTGATTTATTGCTCAGATCGGTGGCACCGGTCACCTGCGCTACCGCCTGGATCAGTTTCTGGAACAGGTCGATTTCATAGTTAGAGTTGACGTGTTGCAGTACGGCAGTAATGCGCTCCAGGCCCATGCCGGTATCAACCGACGGTTTCGGCAGCGGCAGCATGGTGCCATCCGCCTGACGATTGAACTGCATGAAGACGATGTTCCAGATCTCAATGTAGCGGTCGCCATCCTCTTCCGGGCTGCCTGGTGGTCCACCCCAGATGTGATCGCCGTGATCGTAGAAAATTTCGCTGCAGGGACCGCAAGGGCCGGTGTCGCCCATCTGCCAGAAGTTATCTGACGCGTAAGCCCCGCCCTTGTTGTCGCCGATACGGATAATGCGTTCGTGCGGCACGCCAATCTCGTTGGCCCAGATGGCATAAGCTTCATCATCGGTTTCATATACCGTAACCCACAGACGCTCTTTTGGCAGGCCGAACCACTGCTCGCTCGTCAACAGTTCCCAGGCAAAAGCGATTGCCTCTTTCTTGAAGTAGTCACCAAAGCTGAAATTACCCAGCATTTCAAAGAAAGTGTGGTGACGTGCGGTGTAGCCGACATTTTCAAGATCGTTGTGTTTGCCACCGGCACGCACGCAGCGCTGTGAAGTGGTCGCACGTGAGTAATCACGCTTGTCCTGGCCGAGGAAAACATCTTTGAACTGGTTCATTCCGGCGTTGGTAAACAGCAACGTCGGATCGTTATTCGGTACGAGGGAGCTGCTGGTTACAACCTGATGTCCCTTGCTATGAAAAAAGTCGAGAAACGCTTGACGGATCTCAGCAGTGCTCTTGCTCATATATATCCTGGAATCACGCTAACGAACGTTCCATCTTTTCCGCGATGCCACATCCTGGCGGCGCCTGATTAGAGGAACAAAAAGTGGGAATAAGATAAATTTTCTTCAGTGGGAAGTAAAATTACATCGGCTTTTAGTCGTCAAAATTTCTGAAAACGGACTGAATATCTTCGCTCATGAAGCCTTTTGACTGTAGATAGCGTAGTACTTTGGCTTTCTCTTTCCATTCTTTCGGTAACGGGTGTCCGAATTTACGTTCAGCCAGCTGGGCAGCACAGGCAGACCAGTCCACCTCGGTCTCTTCCATCGCAATATCAATCGCCTCGCGATCGATCCCCTTCTGCGCCAGTTCCAGACGTACCCGCTGTGAACCAAAACCTTTGCGGCTTCGGCTCTGAATAAAACGTTCGGTGAAACGCGCGTCGTTTAGCCAGCCATTTTCCTGGCACCAGTTGAGCACTTTTTCCAGCAGCTCTTCGGTGACGATTTCCGGCTCTTTCTGCTGTGCCCACGCCGCACGCTGCGCCGACTGTTGCAGCTTACGCGCTAATTCGGCACGACTGTGATCGCGCTGTCCAAGAATGCGCATCGCACGGTCGAGCAGACGAGAAAAAGAGACAATGTTGGGTTGGGGCTGGGATTGTTCAGACATACTGCGCACCTTGTACTAACGGGAAGGGGATTATGGCGACAGATCGGGAGAGAAGAAAGGTAAGAAAGAGAGGGTAAGTGGTAAAAAACAACGGGAGTGGATTTCTCCACCCCCGCGTGAGTGATTAGAAGTCTTCGTTCGCTTCACTGGCTGCGTTTTCAACTTTGTCAGCAGACTGCTCTGCTGCAAGCTTATCGTCAGCGCCGTTCAGTAACATTTCACGTAACTTCAGATCAATCTCGTTTGCGACAGCCGCATTCTCTTTGAGGAAGTTGCTGGCATTCGATTTACCCTGACCAATCTTATCGCCCTGGTAGCTGTACCATGCACCCGCTTTTTCGATCAGCTTGTGCTTCACGCCCAGGTCGACCAGTTCGCCGAAGGTGTTGATGCCTTCGCCGTACATGATCTGGAACTCTGCCTGTTTAAATGGCGCCGCGATTTTGTTTTTCACCACTTTAACGCGAGTCTCACTGCCCACCACGTTATCGCCCTCTTTGATAGCGCCGATACGGCGGATATCAAGACGGACAGAAGCGTAGAACTTCAGCGCGTTACCACCGGTAGTGGTTTCCGGGTTACCAAACATCACACCAATTTTCATACGGATCTGGTTGATGAAGATCAGCAGGGTGTTGGACTGCTTCAGGTTACCGGCAAGCTTACGCATCGCCTGGCTCATCATACGTGCCGCCAGGCCCATGTGTGAGTCACCGATTTCACCTTCGATTTCCGCTTTCGGCGTCAGTGCCGCCACGGAGTCGACAATGATTACGTCAACCGCGCCTGAGCGGGCCAGCGCATCACAAATCTCCAGCGCCTGCTCACCGGTGTCTGGCTGCGAACAAAGCAGGTTGTCGATGTCTACGCCCAGTTTCTTGGCGTAAACCGGATCCAGCGCATGCTCAGCATCGATAAAGGCACAGGTTTTGCCTTTACGCTGTGCTGACGCGATTACCTGCAGGGTCAGCGTGGTTTTACCTGAAGACTCTGGCCCGTAAATCTCAACGATACGGCCCATTGGCAGACCGCCTGCGCCTAACGCAATGTCCAGCGACAGCGAACCGGTAGAGATGGTTTCCACATCCATTGAGCGGTCTTCACCCAAGCGCATGATGGAGCCTTTACCAAATTGCTTCTCAATCTGGCCCAGCGCGGCAGCTAAAGCCTTTTGTTTGTTTTCATCAATCGCCATTTCAACTCCTAATCAAGCCGGGTAAACACGCACTCAGGGGTGCCTGCACTCTTTCTGTTGCCGACAATTATACTGTATAGTCATACAGTATCAAGTTTAATTTGTCAGAAATTCGCCATACAGCCGCTGTAGTGCCCAGGCGACGGACTGGCGGCGTACCGCCTCACGGTCACCGGAGAAATGCTGCTGAAAAGTCAGGACTTTATCCTGCGGACCGGCAAAACCGAACCAGACGGTGCCGACCGGTTTTTCCGCACTGCCGCCATCCGGCCCGGCAATACCGCTCACGGAGATGGCGTAGTCTGCCCGGGCGGCGTGCCTTGCGCCCAGCGCCATTTCGCGCACCACGGCTTCACTCACCGCTCCGTACTGTTCCAGCGACGTTGCCTGAACGCCCACCAGCTGCTGCTTGGCATCATTACTGTAGGTCACGAAGCCGCGTTCAAACCAGGCTGAGCTGCCACTGATGTCAGTAAACACCTTGGCAATCCACCCTCCGGTGCAGGATTCTGCACAGGTTACGGTGGCGTTTTGCTGCTTAAGCTTCTCACCGATCTGCGCGCTAAGCGCCTGCAACTGCCGATCATCCATCGTGTTTCTCCCTCAGGTGGTGCAATGAAAGTGGTGCAACACCGCCACTTTTTCAAGCCCTGTCTTAAGTATTGCCCGCTTTTTGCGGCCTGTTTTCCCTTAACCTCAGCTTTTTTTCACGGCAACGATAAAAAGACGCGGGAAAGCGAGCAGAACCTGACCATCGCGCTGCGCCGGATAGGCGCTGAGCAAACGCTGATGATAGGCCGCCAGAAAATCCGCCTGTTCGGCTTCATCCAGCATGGCCAGAAACGGGCGCAGGCCGGTCGCCTGTAGCCAGCTGATAATCGCCTGTGCATCGGCCATCACGTGATAATAGGTGGTGCGCCAGATATCCACGTCACAGCCGGTGCCGGTGAGCAGATCGTAATAGTCGCCGGTCGGGAGCAGCTGTTTACGGTCCGCCGTTTTGGCATCAATACGGGAATGCCAGGGTTCAGACGCCGCCACGTCGCGCATCAATCGATGCGAGGGCTCATTGAGATTATCGGGCATCTGCACTGCCAGCACGCCGCCGGGTGCCAGTTGTTCCACCAGATGGGGAAACAGCGTCGCGTGGTTATCCAGCCACTGTAGCGACGCATTGGCATAGATCACCTGCTGAGGCGTTTCTGCCTGCCAGCTGCGAATGTCCGCCTGTACAAAGCGGCAGTGCGGTAACCGTTCGCGCGCCTGGGCTAACATCGCTGCTGAACTGTCGAGCCCGCAGACCGTGGCCAGCGGCCAGGCTTCAGCCAGCAATTCGGTGCTGTTGCCCGGACCGCAGCCCAAATCGGTCACCTGCTCAACCTCTTCAACGCTGATGTGCGCCAGCAGTTCACGTGCCGGGCGGGTGCGTTCCGCCTCAAACTTGCGATACAACTCAGGATCCCACTCTTTCATGCTCACCTCCGGTTTGGTTATCTGACGTGACCGATCGATAAGACGCTTTAAACGCGGAAAAGTGCGACCTGTTGCTCATTTCTGAATCGAATACTGGCGGTGCTAAGGCGGAATAATTAAGTTAAAACACTGTTTCATTTTCCCTAAACGCTACTCAGGAGTGAGTCATGACTGCAGAATCTGCCTTTGCCGGCGTCTGGTGTCCCTCGGTGACCCCGTTTAATGCGCAGGGTGCGATCGATATCGATGCGCTCGGACGCCATTTTTCGCGCCTCAACCGTTCAGGCATTGATACCTTACTGATCATGGGCAGTATTGGCGAGTTCGCCTCATTGACGCAGCAGGAACGCTTACAGCTGATTAAAGAAGCCCGTCCCCTATCGCCGCTGACAATGGTGGCTAATGTCTCCGCTACCTGCGTCGCGGATATGCTGTCGCTGGCTGAAGCGGCATGGGAAAGTGGTTACGACGCGGTGATGGTTCTGCCGCCCTACTACTACGGCCAGACGCAGAACCAGCTGATGCATTATTTTGAAACGCTCGATCAGCAGTTAGGCGGCAAGTGGTTTGCCTATAATTTTCCGGCGCGCACCGGCTGCGACCTCTCCCCCACGCTGGTCGCCGCGTTAGCAGCAAAACTGCCGAATTTCATCGGCATTAAGGATACCGTCGACTGCCTGTCGCATAACCGGGCAATGATTGACGAGACAAAAAAGGTACGCAGCGATTTTGCGGTGCTGTCGGGCTATGACGAATATCTGTTGCCCAATCTGCTGGCGGGTGGCGCCGGGGTAATCTCGGGACTGAACAATATTGTGCCGGAGGTTTTTGCCCAAATGATGCAGGCGTGGCGTGACGGCAATATGGCTGAACTGACGCGTATCCAGCAACAGATTGGCCGGATGATGGCGATTTACAGCATCGGTGATGACTTTGTGACCACGATAAAAACCGCGGTGTCGCGTCGCTATGATTCAATGCGTAGCGCATCGCGTAATTACGGTGGCACTTTAGACGCGCAACAGTGTGCGGCGCTCGATCGGTTATTCAGCTAATCAGCATTACGGGCGCCTCCCTGCGCCCGCCAGCCTCAGTTCTTTTTGACGAACTCAGACTTCAATTTCATCGGACCAAAACCGTCGATCTTACAGTCGATGTTGTGGTCCCCTTCAACCAGACGGATGCTTTTCACTTTGGTGCCAATCTTCAGCGACGAAGAACTCCCCTTCACCTTGAGATCTTTAATCACTGTGACGCTGTCGCCATCTGCCAGCAGATTGCCGTTAGCGTCACGCACTTCCAGCGACTGATTGCTGCTGTCACTTTCCGCCTCGGTCCAGATATGACCACAGGAAGGACAGTTAAGGTTATCGCCATCTTGCCAGGTGTAATCGGCGTGACAGGCTGGGCAGGCAGGTAAAGACATAACGACTCCAGAGATAACAAGGGCTGATGGGCCTGAAAAAGGGCGTCATCATATAACCTTACAGTTGATAAGGACAGTCTTTATAGCATTCCGCCCTGCCGCGCCTTGCTAACGGCCTCGCCTAACTGCCACACCGCCATCGCGTAATGGGTGCTGTGGTTATAACGGGTAATGACATAAAAGTTGGGTAAACCGTACCAGTACTGATAGCTGGTGCCCAAATCAAGCCGTAGCAGGCTCACCTGGTCGTTGCCATTGAGTGAGCCCTGCGGCGACAGGCCGGAGGCAGCCAGCATGCCTACGCTGTAGCGGGTCTTGAAGCCATCTTCAAGCAAGGGCGCCTGACCACTGGCCGGGACCGCAATGTTTTCGCCGCTGCGCCAGCCGTGCTGCTGGAAGTAGTGCGCCACGCTGCCGATGGCATCAACCGGATCCCACAGGTTGGCGTGGCCATCACCGTTGAAGTCCACCGCGTACTCTTTGTAGGACGATGGCATGAACTGACCATAGCCCATCGCCCCGGCAAACGAGCCTTTCAGCGCCAGCGGATCGTCCTGCTCATTACGCGCCATCAACAGGAAGGTTTCCAGTTCGCTGCTGAAGTAAGCCGCGCGACGCGGATAGTTGAAGGATAAGGTCGCGAGCGCATCCAGAATACGCGTTTTCCCCATCACGCGCCCCCAGCGGGTTTCAACGCCAATGATGCCGACGATGATTTCAGGCGGCACGCCGTAGACCTGCTGCGCGCGTTGCAGCGCATCCTGATATTGATCCCAGAAGGCGACGCCGTTTTGGACGTTGTCCGGCGTAATAAACTTATTGCGATAGCGAATCCAGGCACCGTTAGGTCCCGGTGCCGGCGTATAGCTCGGTGCCTGGCGATCCATCAGGCGCAGCACATAGTCCAGCCGCTTTGCCTGACCAATAATGTTATGCAGTTGCTGGCGATCGAAGCCGTGCTTCTCCACCATCTGATCGATAAATTGTTCTGCCGCCGGGTTGCCGGCAAAGTCACCAAACATCGCGGATCCACTGTGCGACGGCTGGAGCAAGAATCCACCTTGCGGTGCAGCCAGCATCTTTTGCTGTTGGGGGACTTCAGGTTTGCTGCTGCAGGAGGCCAGTAACGGGATGAACGCAAGGAGAGCTAGCTTGAGACGCATCGGTAATCCATAAACGAGGGGGTAGATTCAGATGCGCTAATAGTAGTCGTTCAGCGCAACGACATACAGGTCAAATTCTTAAAAAAACGTCAAGAAACTGCCCCGAAAAACGGTCACCGGACGCGCTGTGCCGGTGACCGTCACCTCGTCAGCGGCGATTTCTCACCAGCTGATAACGACGGGTGAGATACTCCACCGGCGCGCTCCAGATATGCACCAGGCGGCAGAATGGAAACAGCAGGAATAACGTCATTCCCAGCACCATATGTAGCCGGTAGATCAGAGCCACGCCGTCAAGATGATGGGATGCACCGCCATGGAAGGTCACCACTGCCTGCGCCCAGCCCACCAGCTTCATCATCTCGCTGCCATCCATATGCTGTGCCGAGAAAGGAATGGTCAGCAGTCCGAGGGTAGCCTGCGCCACCAGTAAGCTCAGGATAAGGATATCGCCGACGCTGCTGGTTGCCCGCACCCGAGGGTTAGTCAGACGGCGTTTCAGCAACAGTGCGCCACCGGCCAGCGTCATCGCGCCAAACACGCCACCGGCAATCATCGCCAGCTTTTGCTTCACGTCGAGCGGCAGAAAGGATTGATACATCCAGTGAGGCGTCAGCATCCCGACGATATGGCCGAAAAAGATACCGATGATGCCGATGTGGAACAGGTTAGAGGCGAGCCGCATCCCTTTTTTATCCAGCATCTGGCTGGAACCGGCGCGCCAGCTGTACTGCCCGTAATCGTAGCGCAGCCAGCTGCCGACCAGAAAGACCGTCCCGGCAAGGTAGGGGTAAATATCAAAGAAGAAAGTGTTGAGAAAATTCATGCTGATTCTCCTGTGGCGCGCGGAGTAGCCTGAGCGATATCCAGATACTGCGGCGCAACCGCTGCGGCGAAACGGCGCTGATGCGCGGCCTGTTGCGCCGAGGCGCAGCCCTGTTCGCCAAGAAATTTAACCTGCTCCTCTTCCCAGACGGCATCCAGGGCCGCCGGGGTATCGTCGCGTGCTTCCTGTGCCACCTGCGGCCGTAAGGCGTCAGGCTGGATAGCGGTACCCGAAAGCGTTAACAGCGCACTGAACAGAGCGGCATAGGGACTTTCACGTTCCACCAGCCGCGCCGCCAGGAGCGCCAGGATCGGCGCGATATCCTCTAAACCCTGACGCACCTCATCAGCCGTTTTACAGGCGAGGTATTCAAGGTAAAGCGGGAGATAATCAGGCAGCTCTTTGCTATCCAGCTCCAGTCCGTCGGCCCGATACTGCGCCAGCAGATCGACCATCGCCTGACCGCGATCGCGTGACTCACCGTGCACATGTTCAAACAGCAACAGCGAGGTGGCGCGGCCGCGATCAAACAGTTCGCAGTAATCAGCCTGAACGTCGAGCAGTGGCCGGGCGCAGAGCTGGTGGATAAAGTCCACCAGCCGTGCGCTCTGCGCTGGGTCGAGTTCAGGGGCGCTTTCCAGCGCCTCAATCAGGTTCTGATGGTGGCTAAACAGCGCCTCATCCGGGTAATCCAGCAGGCGCGACAGCACACGTAGCGCAATCATGATGCATCCTCCGGGCGTACGGTTTGTTTAGTGATGTCGATGGCATCGATACGGCGGCTGTTGAACAGGTTGAATTTGCTGTCGCTGCCGTGGCAGCCATCGCCGAAGCTAAAGCCGCAGCCTTTACTTTCCGGGAAGGCTTCACGTGCCAGTTCGCGATGGCTGGACGGCACCACAAAGCGATCTTCGTAGTTGGCGATAGCCAGATAACGGTACATCTCCTGCGCCTGCGCTTCGCTCAGACCGACCTGTTCCAGCGCCCGGACATCGCGTTTACCTTCGACGCTTTCTGCCCGCTTGTAATGACGCATCGCCAGCATGCGTTTCAGCGCCAGCAGCACCGGCGCGGTATCACCGGCGGTCAGCAGGTTCGCCAGATACTCGACCGGAATACGCAGGCTTTCAACGTCCGGCAGCACGCCGGTGTGCGCCAGTGCACCACCGTCGACGGCTGACTGAATCGGTGACAACGGCGGCACATACCACACCATCGGCAGGGTGCGATATTCCGGATGCAGCGGCAGCGCCAGCTTCCAGTCCATCGCCATTTTGTACACCGGCGAACGTTGCGCCGCGTCAATCACGCTTTGCGCTACGCCATCTTTCAGCGCCTGGGCGATCACCGCCGGATCGTGTGGATCGAGGAAGATATCCAGCTGGCTCTGATAGAGATCTTTTTCGTTCTCTGCTGAGGCGGCCTGTTCAATACGGTCTGCGTCATACAGCAGTACGCCGAGATAGCGGATACGTCCGACACAGGTTTCCGAGCAGACGGTCGGCTGGCCGGCTTCAATACGCGGATAGCAGAAAATGCATTTTTCTGATTTGCCGCTCTTCCAGTTGAAGTAGATCTTTTTGTACGGGCAGCCGGTAAGGCACATACGCCAGCCACGGCATTTATCCTGGTCGATCAACACAATGCCATCTTCTTCACGCTTGTAGATGGCACCACTCGGACAGGTCGCCACGCAGGCAGGGTTGAGGCAATGCTCACACAGGCGCGGCAGATACATCATGAAGGTGTGTTCAAACTGGCCGTAAATATCCTTCTGGATATTGTCGAAGTTTTTATCCTGTGAACGTTTGGAAAATTCACCGCCGAGGATCTCTTCCCAGTTCGGGCCATTTTCGATTTTTTTCATCCGCTGACCGGTGATCAGTGAACGCGGGCGTGCAATCGGCTGGTGCTTACCGGCCGGCGCATTGTGCAGATGCTGGTAATCGAAATCGAACGGTTCGTAGTAATCATCCAGCGCCGGCACATCCGGGTTAGCGAAGATTTTTGACAGCACGCCGACACGGTTTCCCATGCGCGGCTCCAGCTTGCCGTTGATTTTCCGGATCCAGCCGCCCTTCCATTTCTGCTGATCTTCCCAGGCGTGGGGATAACCGACGCCGGGCTTGCTCTCTACGTTGTTGAACCAGGCATATTCCATCCCTTCACGACTGGTCCAGACGTTTTTGCAGGTTACCGAGCAGGTGTGGCAGCCGATACATTTGTCGAGGTTCAGCACCATGCCGACCTGTGAGCGAATTTTCATGGTTTTACCTCCTGCTGGCTGCCCTGACAGGCATCGTTGCCTTCCCCGTCTAACCAGTTAATGTTGTTCATTTTTCTTACCACCACGAATTCATCGCGGTTAGAACCGACGGTGCCGTAATAGTTAAAGCCCCAGGAGAGCTGGGCATAGCCGCCGATCATATGGGTCGGTTTCGGACAGGTACGGGTGACGGAGTTATGAATACCGCCGCGCTGGCTGGTGATCTCTGAACCCGGAATATTCACAATACGTTCCTGGGCGTGATACATCATGGTCATCCCGGCCGGAATACGCTGGCTTACCACCGCACGCGCGGTCAGCGCACCGTTGGCATTGAACGCCTCAATCCAGTCGTTATCGACAATCCCCAGTTCACGGGCATCGTCTTCGCTCATCCAGACAATCGGTCCGCCGCGCGACAGGGTCAGCATCAGCAGGTTATCGCTGTAGGTGGAGTGAATGCCCCACTTCTGGTGTGGTGTCAGGAAGTTCAGTGCCTTCTCCGGATTACCGTTAGGTTTGCTGTTGAGCAACGGTTTGGCAGCACGGGTATCAATCGGCGGACGGTAGACCAGCAGGCTTTCACCAAAGGCACGCATCCACTCATGATCCTGATACAGCTGCTGGCGGCCACTCAGGGTGCGCCACGGAATCAGCTCGTGAACGTTGGTGTAGCAGGCGTTGTAGGAGACATGTTCGTCTTCCAGACCAGACCAGGTTGGGCTGGAGATGATTTTGCGCGGCTGTGCCTGGATATCGCGGAAGCGAATTTTTTCATCTTCCTTGTTCAGCGCCAGATGGGTATGGTCGCGGCCGGTAATCTCACCCAGCGCCTGCCAGGCTTTAACGGCTACCTGACCGTTGGTTTCCGGGGCCAGCGTCAGGATCACTTCTGCCGCGTCGATGGCCGTGTCGATATTCGGCCGTCCCGCTGCCGGGCCATCCGCTTTGACATAGTTAAGCTGCTTAAGGAAATCGACTTCTTTCTCAGTATTCCAGCCGATGCCTTTGCCGCCGTTACCCAGGGTATCAAGCAGCGGACCCAGTGAGGTAAAGCGCGCCCAGGTGGCCGGATAATCACGCTCTACCAGCATGATGTGTGGCGCGGTTTTACCTGGAATCAGCTCACATTCGCCTTTCTTCCAGTCTCTGGCGTCAAACGGCTGCGCCAGTTCGGCTGGCGAATCGTGCAGTACCGGCAGCGTGACCACATCCGTTTCTACCCCTAAATGGCCAGGGCAGAGATCGGAGAAGGCTTTTGCGATGCCCTTATAGATTTCCCAGTCGCTTTTTGAATCCCAGGCTGGATCGACCGCGGCAGAGAGCGGATGAATAAACGGATGCATATCCGAGGTATTCATGTCGTCTTTTTCATACCAGGTGGCGGTTGGCAGCACCACATCAGAGTAGAGGCAGGTACTCGACATACGGAAATCGAGGGTCACCACCAGATCCAGTTTGCCTTCAGCCCCCTGATCCAGCCACTCCACCTCTTCAGGCTTGACGCCGCCCTGCTTACCCAGATCTTTACCCTGAATGCCGTTTTCAGTACCCAGCAGGTACTTCAGCATATATTCGTGCCCTTTACCGGATGAGCCGA
Organism: Pantoea brenneri; assembly: GCF_038594305.1. Taxonomy (NCBI): domain Bacteria; kingdom Pseudomonadati; phylum Pseudomonadota; class Gammaproteobacteria; order Enterobacterales; family Erwiniaceae; genus Pantoea; species Pantoea brenneri. Next base: position 35,429 of record NZ_JBCGBG010000007.1, read on the forward strand.
GCAGGTTAGAACGCCAGACAAACAGGTTACGCGGGAAGTTCTGCGGATCGTCTGGCTGTTCGGCGGCGAAACGCAGCGTGCCTTTTTTCAGACTCTCAACGGTGTAATCCAGCGGCGACAGGCCAGCGGCTTGCGCCTGTGCGGCGATATGCAGCGGGTTAACGTTGAGCTGCGGCGCCGACGGGAGCCAGCCCATGCGCTCAGAACGCACGTTAAGGTCGATCAGGCTGCCGCTGTAGCGACTTTTATCTGCCAGCGGCGACAGCAGCTCGCTGGTGGCGAGGGTTTCATAACGCCACTGGCTGGAGTGGTTATAGAAGAATGAGGTACTGTTCATCTGACGTGGCGGACGTTGCCAGTCGAGGCCAAATGCCAGCGGGGCCCAGCCGGTCTGCGGACGCAGTTTCTCCTGACCCACATAGTGCGCCCAGCCACCGCCGCTCTGACCGACGCAGCCGCAGAAGATCAGCATGTTCATCAGGCCACGGTAGTTCATGTCCATGTGATACCAGTGGTTCATACCGGCACCGACGATAATCATTGAGCGGCCGCGGGTCTTCTCAGCATTGTCGGCAAATTCACGGGCAATGCGGATGATATTCTGGCGCGAAACGCCGGTGATCTTCTCGGCCCAGGCCGGGCTGTACGCTTTCACCTCGTCGTAGTTTTGCGCGCAGTTGGCATCACCCAGTCCGCGCTCCAGACCGTAGTTTGCCAGCGTCAGATCGTAAACGCTGGTGACCAGCGCTTCGCTGCCATCGGCCAGTTGCAGACGTTTTACCGGCAGCTTATGCAGCAGGATTTCATCCAGCGCGACGCTGTTGAAATGCTCACTGGTGATCCCGCCAAAGTAAGGGAAACCAACTTCAACCACCTCGTCATGGCCACCCAGCAGACTGAGCTGCAGTTGAACTTCCTGCTGCGTCGTCCCGTCACGCTGCTCAAGGTTCCATTTACCTTTTTCACCCCAGCGGAAGCCGATTGAACCCTGCGGTGCCACCAGCTGGCCGGTCGCCTCGTTGATCGCCACCGTTTTCCATTCAGGATTATTATCCTGACCGAGACCATCGATCAGATCGCTGGCTCGCAGCTGGCGTCCGGCGGCGTAAAAGCCACCTTCACGCGGCTCCAGCAACACCAGCATTGGCATATCGGTATAACGACGCACGTAGTCGCTGAAATAGCTGACTTCGCGATCGAGATGAAACTCCTTCAGCATCACGTGGCCCATCGCCAGCGCCATTGCACTGTCGGTGCCCTGTTTCGGATTCAGCCACTGGTCGCACAGCTTGGCAACCTCGGCATAGTCCGGCGTCACCGCCACGGTTTTGGTGCCTTTGTAACGCACTTCGGTAAAGAAGTGCGCATCAGGGGTACGCGTCTGCGGCACGTTTGAGCCCCAGGCGATGATGTAAGAAGAGTTGTACCAGTCGGCCGATTCCGGCACGTCGGTCTGTTCGCCCCAGGTCATCGGTGATGCCGGAGGCAGATCGCAATACCAGTCGTAAAAACTCAGGCAGGTACCGCCAATCAACGACAGATAACGCGCGCCTGCCGCATAGGAGACCATCGACATCGCCGGGATAGGTGAGAAACCCATCACCCGGTCCGGACCGTAGGTTTTCGCAGTGCAGATGTTAGCGGCGGCGATCATCTCATTGACCTCCTGCCAGCTGGACCGCACAAACCCACCGCGGCCGCGCGCCTGCTTATAGCTTTTGGCTTTTTCCGGGTTGCTGATAATCGAGGCCCAGGCATCGACCGGATCGCTGTGCTGCTGTTTCGCCTCGCGCCACAGCTGAATCAGCTTCTTACGCATCAGTGGATATTTCAGCCGGTTGGCGCTGTAGAGATACCAGGAATAACTGGCACCACGCGGACAGCCACGCGGTTCGTGATTAGGCAGATCGGGACGGGTACGCGGATAGTCGGTCTGTTGCGTCTCCCAGGTCACCAGGCCATTTTTCACGTAGATTTTCCAGCTGCAGGAGCCGGTGCAGTTGACCCCATGCGTGGAGCGGACAATTTTATCGTGCTGCCAGCGACTGCGGTAACCATCTTCCCAGTCTCGGTTGCTGTTCAGTGACTGGCCATGTTCGCCAGAGAAAGGCTCCGCCAGCTGTTTAAAATAGCGAAACCGATCGAGAAACTTGCTCATCCGGAATACTCCTGAAGGCTTAATGTGACATTGCTAACTCTGCGTCGGTGAGGACGCAGAAAGTGAATAATGGCCGGCGCGCCACGCCGGCATTGTTGTTATCAGGCGCGGGACTTGCGTCCATAAACCAGCCAGGTAATGGCGATACAGCAGAGGTAAAACACCAGGAAAATTTTCATCGCGCCGGCTGGCGAGCCGGTCATAGAGAGCGAGAGGCCAAAGGTCTGCGGAATAAAGAAGCCGCCCAGCGCGCCAATCGCGGAGATAAAGCCCAGCGCGGCGGAGGTTTCAGTCCCGGCTTCACGCAGCGCCAGCGCATCGTCGCCGCCTTCGGCTTTAATGCGTTCCAGAGTGAGCTTGCGGAAAATCACCGCAATCATCTGATAGGTTGAGCCGCTGCCCAGTCCGGCAGTGAAGAACAGCCCCATAAAGATGGCGAAGAAAGCGATAAACGAGCCGTGGCCGTCAGCGCCCGGTAAGGTGAAAAACAGCAGTGCGGCAAACAGCGCCATCAGCACGTAGTTGATCAGCGTGACGCGGGTACCGCCGAAACGGTCAGAAATGATGCCGCCCGCTGAGCGGGCCAGCGCGCCAATAAACGGACCAAAAAAGGCGTAGTGCAGAATCACTACGTCCGGGAACTGCGTTTTGGTCAGCATGGCGAAACCGGCAGAAAATCCGATAAATGATCCGAACGTCGCCAGATAGAGCAGCGCCATCACCCACAGGTGTGGCCGTTTCAGTACCGGCAATTGCTCACGCAGCGAAGATTTCGCCGCCGCCAGGTCGTTCATTCCCAGCCAGGCGGCCAGCGTGGCGACCGCCAGCAACGGCAGCCAGATCCAGGCGGCGTTTTCCAGCCAGATCGCTTCGCCATTAACGGTAGTCTGACCCGCATCCGAAAAACCGAAGATGGCACAGGAGATCGCCAGCGGCGCGACAAACTGCATCACGCTGACACCGAGGTTACCGAGGCCGCCATTGATGCCCAGCGCGCCGCCCTGACGGGCTTTTGGAAAGAAGAAGCTGATGTTGCCCATGCTGGAAGCGAAGTTAGCCCCGGCAAAACCGCACAGCAGAGAAATAATCACAAAGGTGCTGAACGGCGTCTGGCTATCCTGCACCGCGAAACCGAGCCACAGGCAAGGGATCATCAGGATGCCGGTGCTAAAGGCGGTCCAGCGACGTCCCCCAACCAGCGGGATGACGAAAGAGTATGGAACGCGCAGCAGCGCGCCGGAAACCGACGGCAGTGCCGTCAGCAGAAACAACTGATCGGTAGTGAAACTGAAACCAACTTTATTCAGGTTGACCGCAACGGCGCTGAACAACATCCAGACGCAGAAGGCGAGCAGCAGACAGAAGACGGAAATCCACAGGTTACGGCTGGCGATACGTTTGCCGTGCGACTGCCAGAAAGCCTCATTTTCAGGCTGCCAGTCCTGGATTACCGCGCGGCGGGTGTCGGTTTGCAGAGGGACAGGTTGGGTCATAGCGTTCTCATCTACAGGATATTAATTGTGCATATCCTGCGCATCCGACCTGATGAGCAGCTTGATACAAATCAACGGCAAAGCAGGTAGTTATGCGACACTGGCGCGCAGATATCCCGGTTAAGTAGATGAACAGCCAGCAAATAACCTTTGTGAATCAGCGGTTTTTAAAACAGTTGCATAAAACCTGTCACAAGCGCGCCGGCAGTGGGAAATAAAGGAGTAGTCCATAAGGGGTATATAGCCACCCGTCTTCCCCGGTAAGATACCGCCTTTACTTCACTTCGCGATGCGCGCGAATCCACTGAGCAGGAGCAGAGATGTGACGACAGAAAAGTTTACGCTCTTACTTATCGACGACCATCCGATGCTGCGTAACGGGCTGAAACAGCTGATCGCGCTGGATGAGAGGCTGGAAGTGGTGGCCGAAGCAGGCAACGGCATAGAGGGGGTGGCGCTGGCACAGCAGCACGATCCTGACCTGATCCTGCTCGATCTGAATATGCCGGGCCTCAACGGACTGGATACGCTGAGCCGGCTGCGCGAGATATCGCTCTCGGGTCGGGTAGTGGTTTTCAGCGTTTCTGATGATGAGGAAGATGTGGTCACCGCCTTAAAACGCGGTGCCGACGGTTATTTACTGAAAGATATGGAGCCGGAAGCGCTGCTGAAAGCCCTGCACCAGGCGGCGGCCGGGCAGACTGTCCTCAGCGAAACCTTAACCCCGATACTGGTGGCCCGCTTACGGGAAGATCGCCCGGCCCCGGCCCGGGATATCAATCAGCTGACCCGCCGCGAGCGCGATATTCTGCAGCTGATCAGCGCCGGGATGACCAATAAAGCCATTGCGCGCAAACTGGGCATCAGTGAAAGCACGGTCAAAGTTCACGTCAAATACCTGCTGAAAAAGATGAACCTGAAATCCCGGCTGGAGGCAGCCGTCTGGGCATTACAGAGCGGACAACGTTAAGTAGCCGCGATCTAAACAGGAGACCGGCGGGATAAGGATTCAGGCAGCAGAATTCGCGAGCAGGCTCGCAGCCGCAGCTAAACAGCCGGAAAAACCGTTTTTTTCAGTCGCCAGCCGCGCCTGGTGTTTGATAGGGTGCCGGTCAGGCAACAACGGCTGAAGGTAACGGCGATGCATCAGACTGGTATATGCCCCGCCCTATTCGTTATCATCTGCTTATCCTGCACGCTGACGCTGAGCCGCTTCGGTTCAGCGACGTCGGCAGCCAGAATCTTACCGCTTTAAAAATGAGTTAAAACCCTATGCAAGAGCCAACCGAAAAGGATTTTCCTTCCCATACGCCGATGATGCAGCAATACCTGCGACTCAAGGCGGAACATCCTGACATTTTGCTGTTTTACCGGATGGGCGATTTCTACGAGCTGTTTTATGACGACGCCAGACGCGCCTCGCAGTTGCTGGAGATTTCACTCACCAAACGCGGCGCTTCGGCTGGCGAACCGATTCCGATGGCTGGCGTGCCCTATCACGCCGTTGAGAGTTATCTGGCGAAGCTGGTGCAGCTGGGCGAATCCGTCGCCATCTGCGAGCAGATTGGCGATCCCGCCCTGAGCAAAGGGCCGGTTGAACGCAAAGTGGTACGCATCGTCACGCCCGGCACTATCAGTGACGAAGCACTGCTGCAGGAGCGTCACGATAACCTGCTGGCGGCGATTGTTCAGAGCCCGCGCGGCTTTGGCTACGCAACGCTGGACATCAGTTCTGGCCGTTTCCGTCTGAGTGAACCGGGCGATGCGGAAACCATGGCAGCAGAATTGCAGCGCACTAATCCTGCCGAACTGCTCTATCCGGAAGATTTTCAGGCGATGTCGCTGATCGATCAGCGTCGTGGCCTGCGTCGTCGTCCGCTGTGGGAATTTGAGATCGATACCGCACGTCAGCAGCTCAATCTGCAGTTCGGCACCCGTGATCTGAACGGTTTTGGCGTCGAAAACGCGCATCTTGGCTTAAGTGCGGCGGGCTGTCTGCTGCAATATGTTAAAGATACCCAGCGCACTACCCTGCCCCACATCCGTTCCCTCAGTATGGAACGGCAGCAGGACAGCATCATTATGGATGCGGCGACCCGCCGTAACCTGGAGATCACCCAGAACCTGGCCGGCGGTACCGACAACACCCTGGCGGCGGTGCTGGATAAAACCGTCACCCCAATGGGCAGCCGGATGCTGAAGCGCTGGCTGCACATGCCGCTGCGCGATGCGCGCATCATCAATCAGCGTCAGGAGTCGATTGCCGAGCTGCAAAATCTCAGCGAAACCCTGCAACCGGTGCTGCGCCAGGTGGGTGACCTCGAGCGTATCCTGGCGCGTCTGGCATTGCGTACCGCGCGTCCGCGCGATCTGGCGCGGATGCGTCATGCGTTCCAGCAGCTGCCTGAGCTGAATCAGCTGCTGGCGGAAGTTGAGTCGACCCAGTTAAAACAGCTGCGTACCCAGATGGGCGAGTTTACCGCTTTACGCGAACTGCTGGAGCAGGCGGTGATTGAGTCGCCGCCGGTGTTGATCCGCGACGGCGGGGTAATCGCGCCCGGCTACAACGCCGAGCTGGATGAGTGGCGCGCCCTCGCCGACGGTGCCACCGATTATCTCGACAAGCTGGAGATACGCGAACGCGAAAAGCTGGGGCTGGATACCCTTAAGGTCGGCTTCAATGCGGTCCATGGTTACTACATTCAGGTCAGCCGCGGTCAGAGCCATCAGGTGCCGATGCACTATGTCCGCCGCCAGACGCTGAAAAATGCCGAGCGCTACATCATTCCGGAACTGAAAGAGTACGAAGACAAGGTGCTCACTTCGAAAGGCAAGGCGCTGGCGCTGGAAAAAAGTCTGTATGAGGCGCTGTTTGACCAGCTGCTGCCGCATCTGGAAGCGTTGCAGCTTAGCGCCGCCGCGCTGGCAGAGCTGGACGTGCTGAGCAACCTGGCGGAACGCGCCTGGTCACTCAACTATTGCCGTCCGGTGTTGCAGGACAAACCGGGGATAAAAATCAGCGGCGGCCGCCATCCGGTGGTTGAACAGGTTCTGAAAGAGCCGTTCATTGCTAACCCGCTTTCGCTGGCACCGCAGCGCCGGATGCTGATCATTACCGGCCCCAATATGGGCGGTAAAAGTACCTATATGCGGCAGACCGCGCTGATTGCACTGATGGCCTGGATCGGCAGCTTTGTGCCAGCTGATGAGACGCTGATTGGGCCGCTTGACCGTATCTTCACCCGTGTCGGCGCGGCTGACGATCTGGCGTCCGGCCGCTCGACCTTTATGGTAGAGATGACCGAAACGGCCAACATTCTGCATAACGCCACTGAAAACAGCCTGGTGCTGATGGATGAGATTGGCCGCGGTACTTCAACCTACGACGGGTTGTCGCTGGCCTGGGCCTGTGCCGAAAATCTGGCAAACCGCATCAAGGCGATGACGCTGTTCGCAACGCACTACTTTGAGCTGACCACCCTGCCGGAAAAAATGGAAGGTGTAGTCAATGTGCATCTTGATGCGGTGGAGCACGGTGACACCATCGCCTTTATGCATAGCGTACAGGATGGCGCGGCCAGTAAGAGTTATGGTCTTGCTGTCGCCGCACTGGCGGGCGTACCGAAGGAAGTGATCAAGCGGGCACGTAACAAGCTGAAGGAGCTGGAGACGGTTTCAAACCATACCGCCTCATCGACGGTGGATGGTTCGCAACTGCCGCTGCTGGTTGAAGAGACCTCGCCAGCGGTGGAAGCCCTTGAAGCGCTGGACCCGGATACCCTGACCCCACGTCAGGCGCTGGACTGGATTTATCGTCTTAAGTCTCTGGTGTAATAACTGCGCGCATCGGGCTGAAGCCCGATGCGCGCAGGCTTTGCAGGCGCGCCAGGGTAAGGCGCTGAGCACTTCTTCTGCGGGTGAGTCGCTTATCTGCGGGCAACCATTTTTTAAATGGAAATCCGTTGCCTGCAGGCAGATCAGTTCTTTGCGCGCAGATCGATTTTCTGCCGCAGAATCAGTTATCTGAACACAAATCGCTTATCGACTGGCAAAATATTTTTCTGTAGTTCAATCAGTTCTCTGCGAAAAAATCACCTATCTGCACGCAAATCAGCTCCCTGAATGCAAATCACCTTTCTACCGGCAAATCACCTTTCTGCAGGCATAAAAAAAGCGGTGATTTTCACCACCGCTTTTTAGATTCACATCTGAATCAGAGACTCACGACGCGATTATTCCCGAAAAAGTGCTTCGATGTTGAGGCCCTGCGCCTGCAGGATTTCGCGCAGACGACGCAAACCTTCAACCTGAATCTGACGGACACGCTCACGGGTTAAACCGATTTCACGGCCCACATCTTCAAGCGTTGCCGCTTCATAGCCTAACAGGCCAAAACGACGTGCCAGCACTTCACGCTGCTTGGCGTTCAGTTCGAACAGCCATTTGACGATGCTTTGTTTCATGTCATCGTCTTGCGTGGTGTCTTCCGGACCGTTGTCTTTCTCATCGGCCAGAATATCCAGCAGCGCTTTTTCAGAATCACCGCCTAACGGCGTATCGACTGACGTAATGCGTTCGTTGAGACGCAACATACGGCTTACGTCATCAACCGGTTTATCCAGCTGCTCTGCGATCTCTTCCGCGCTTGGCTCATGGTCAAGCTTGTGGGAGAGTTCACGCGCAGTACGCAGATAAACATTCAGTTCTTTAACAATATGAATCGGCAGACGAATGGTACGGGTTTGATTCATGATCGCCCGTTCAATAGTCTGACGAATCCACCAGGTAGCATAAGTTGAGAAACGGAACCCGCGCTCCGGGTCAAACTTCTCAACGGCACGAATCAGGCCGAGGTTACCTTCTTCAATCAGGTCCAGCAGGGCTAAACCACGATTGCTGTAACGACGGGCAATCTTCACTACCAGGCGTAAGTTACTTTCGATCATGCGGCGGCGGGAAGGAATGTCACCTCGCAATGCACGGCGAGCAAACAGCACTTCTTCCTCGGCCGTTAACAACGGAGAATAGCCAATCTCCCCGAGATAGAGCTGCGTCGCATCTAATACACGCTGCGTCGCCCCCTGGGACAACAACTCTTCTTCCGCTACGTCGTTATCACCAGGTTCGTTTTCGACGAGAGCCTTCTCATCAAAAACCTCAGCTCCATTCTCCTCGAATTCCGCGTTCTCATGTAACTCGTTTACTTTCAGCGTATTCTGGCTCATAAGCGGCTCCTACCCGTGATTCCAGGGCAGAACATCAAAAGGTGCGTTCTGCCGGATTATCGCTGCGGTAAATAACGCAACGGGTTTACGGATTTCCCCTTGTAACGAATTTCAAAGTGTAATCTTACTGAACTGGTTCCGGTGCTACCCATGGTCGCGATCTTCTGCCCCGCCTTAACTTCCTGTTGTTCCCGGACCAGCATTGTATCGTTATGGGCGTAAGCACTCAGATAATCATCATTGTGTTTAATGATGATCAGATTACCGTAACCCCGGAGTGCGTTACCTGCGTAAACCACCCTTCCTGAAGCGGTGGCGACGACAGACTGTCCGCGCGTTCCGGCGATATCGATACCCTTGTTGCCCCCTTCGGCGGCAGAGAAGTTATCAATAATCTTACCATCGGTCGGCCAACGCCAGCTTCCTACCGGCGTAGAGCTATTGGTTGTGCTGCTGACCGTTGGCGGTGCGGTAACCACTGGAGCTGTTGTCGATGCAACATTTGCTCCTTTCGAAGGCAGCAGTTTACTGCCGCCCGAACTACCCGAATCATCAGAATACGTAATAACAGGTTGCTGTGCAACAGCGGCAGATTTAATTTGTGGCGCGGTCGGGACGCCGCCCTGCGTTGCATCAGCAACGGTAATGGCATTGCCACCGGTAATCGGCTGGCCGGAACCGTTGCCGATCTGCAAAGTTTGCCCGACATTCAGGCTGTAAGGCGCAGGAACGTTGTTACGCTGGGCTAAATCACGGAAATCGTTGCCGGTAATCCAGGCGATGTAAAACAACGTGTCGCCGCGTTTTACGGTATATGTTTCACCGGAGTAGCTACCTTTAGGAATATTCTGATAACTGCGGTTGTACACAATTCGGCCGTTTTGCGTCTCAACATTATTATTGGTACTAATCATTCCACCACTGCTGGGCGCAGATGCTGCATTTCCGCTTAACATTCCTCCCTGCCCCGGCATAGTGGGAACACCGCCTGAGGCGCTTGCCGCGCCACTCTGGCTGCTGTTCATGCCGCCACCATCACCAACGCGGCTAATGGGTGCTTGTGTGTTGTCGCTGGAGCTACAGCCTGCCAGCCAAAAACCTACCAGTGAAAGCGCCGCCAGACGGCGTAACTGAAAAATTGTGCTTCCCGTGCTCATTGATCCCCCGTGATGGCAACCCTGATGTACCTGTTTCACTGTACTTGCCAGCAGAATACTCTGCACGGCGCGATAAAATATGCGTTTTCGTTGATTAAAATGGATAGTAACAATATCAAGTACGTGGTGCCATGAAACAGTTGTGAAGAAATACGAAGCGGGTCAGGCGAGATCGCCCTGAACCAGCGGCACAAACCGCACCGGCTCAATCGTCTCTTCAATAATTTCTTCGCCCTGACGACGCAGACGTTTCAGCACCTGCTGGTCTTCACCAACTGGCAGCACCATAATGCCGCCTTCTGCCAGTTGCGCTATCAGCGCAATCGGAATTTCAGGCGGGGCGGCGGTGACGATGATGGCGTCGAACGGCCCGCGTGACGGCCAGCCCTGCCAGCCATCGCCATGTCGGGTCGAGACATTATGCAGATCGAGCTGCTTCAGTCGGCGCTTGGCCTGCCACTGCAACCCTTTGATGCGCTCAACCGAATACACATGATCCACCAGATGGGCAAGAATCGCGGTCTGATAGCCGGAACCGGTGCCGATTTCCAGCACCCGTGAATGCGGATTCAGCGCCAGCAGCGCCGTCATTCGCGCCACCATATAAGGTTGCGAGATGGTCTGGCCGGAGCCGATCGGCAGAGCCACATTATCCCAGGCCTTGTGTTCAAAAGCCTCGTCGATAAAACGTTCACGTGGCACATCGCTGATGGCTTTCAGCAGGTTTTCATCATCAATCCCCTGCTGACGCAGCTGTGACAGCAATGTCTCAATACGCCGATTCACCATGCCAGATTCACCTCAGCTTTAGCCAGCCAGTCATTCAGCACATCCTGCGCGCTGTGCGCGGTCAAATCGACATGCAGAGCCGTGATCGAAACATAGCCCTGATCAACCGCGGCAAAGTCGGTATCCGGGCCTGCATCCAGTTTCTCACCCGGCGGGCCAATCCAGTAAAGCGTATTGCCGCGCGGATCCTGCTGGGCGATCACCTGATCGGCAGGATGCCGGCTACCACAACGCGTAACGCGGATGCCCTTCAGTTCGGCCAGCGGCAGATCCGGCACGTTGATGTTAAGAATGCGGCCAGTGCGCAGCGGTTGCTGAGTCAGGGCCTTAAGGATAGCGCAGGTGACCGCAGCCGCAGTGGCATAGTGCTGGTGGCCATTAAGCGATACCGCGACGGCGGGTAAGCCAAGATGACGCCCTTCCATCGCCGCCGCCACCGTGCCGGAGTAGATCACATCATCGCCCAGGTTAGGACCGGCGTTGATACCGGATACCACGATGTCGGGACGCGGCTGCATCAGCGCGTTGACGCCCAGATAGACGCAATCTGTCGGGGTGCCCATCTGCACCGCAATATCGCCATTCTCATGAGTAAAGGTGCGCAGCGGCGTTTCCAGGGTTAAGGAGTTCGAGGCACCGCTTCGGTTACGATCGGGCGCGACGACCTGCACGTCAGCAAAGTGCCGCAGGGCTTTCGCCAGCGTTTGAATACCTGGCGCATGAATGCCGTCATCGTTGCTGAGCAATATCCGCATTTTGTTCTGACCTTTTTTTATTCGACTGGTCGCCGTGACTGGACCCGTTTGAACTGCATGGCAACAGGTGAAGACCGGACAGCGATTTTTGCATTCTAGCGAGGCACGCAACGAAGTGGTAGGCGTAAATCATACTACTGCGGGGGTTTGCCGCAACAATACCCACAATCGGGGTAATGTTGCAGCAGGGATTACTCGTCAATATTATCAAGCGCATCGGCGTGGGTGAGCAGTTCTCTCACCACGCTGGTGGCAAAGCTACCCGCAGGCAGCCAGAAAGTCATTTCCAGCGTCGCCTCATCACACCAGTTCCAGTGCAAATCCCGCGGCACCACCAGCATCGCCCGGCGGGCGGCATCGACACGTTCGCGCGTCATCAGACTCAGCAAGGTGGTGGCATCAGCCAGCGCCTGCTGTTCAAAAGCCAGCGCATCGGCCTGTGGCCCGGCTTCACCATCGCCGGGCAACGGAGCGGTAATGCGCAGCTCGTGCTGATCGACGCGAGTTTGTAAGGATACATGTTCATCGGGCTGGGCGACGAACCAGCTGCCGCGACCGGTAAGCTGGAGCGCATCACCGTTCATCACCTGGCTGAGACTACCCTGCTGTTGCAGGCGCGCGCTGGTGACCTGATTAAACAGTGCACTGCGCGCAGATGACAGCAACAGGCTGCGCTTATTCCGGTCGCGCACCATAATCTCATTGCGCGCCCACTTCTCCGCCATGATCAGATTGTTGCCGTTGCGGCCAAAACGCTGCTCGCCAAAATAGTTCGGCACGCCAGCATCGCGTATCTGCGCCAGCCGGGCTTCCGCCGCCTGCCGATCGCTGATCTGGCGAATGACCAGACGGAAAGCATTGCCCGCCAGCGCACCGATGCGCAGCTTACGCTTGTGGCGCACCGCCTGCAGAATCTCTACCCCTTCCAGTGCAAAACCGCGCAGATCCGGCATCGCATTACCCGGCAGGCGAAAACAGAGCGTCTGCTCGGTAACCGCATGCCGATCTTTCATGCCGGCGTAGCTCATATCACGCGGGTGAATGCCGAGGTATTTGGCCAGCGCTTCGGCGACAAAACGGGTATTGGCACCCACTTTGCGGATGCGCACCAGCAGATGCTCGCCTTCCCCATCCGCGCCATAGCCGAGATCCTCAACCACCACAAAATCTTCCGGCTTAGCTTTGATCACGCCGGTAACGGCGGGCACGCCGTGCAGATAATGCAGCATCACTGGCTGTCGGCTTTGAGCAGCAGGGCCACCGCCTCACAGGCGATCCCTTCGCCACGACCGGTAAAGCCGAGCTTTTCGGTGGTAGTGGCTTTTACGTTGACCGCATCCATATGGCAGCCGAGATCTTCAGCGATATTGATGCGCATTTGCGGCACGTGTGGCAGCATTTTCGGCGCCTGGGCAATCAGGGTGACATCGACGTTGCCGATGCGGTAGCCTTTGGCTTCAATACGTCGCCAGGCTTCACGCAGCAGGCCGCGGCTGTCTGCGCCTTTGAAGGCGGGATCGGTATCCGGGAACAGCTTCCCGATATCACCCATTGCCACCGCGCCTAACAGCGCGTCAGTCAGCGCATGCAGCGCCACGTCACCATCAGAATGGGCGATAAAACCGTGTTCAAACGGGATTCGCACGCCGCCAATCACCAGCGGACCCTCGCCACCGAAGGCGTGAACGTCAAAACCGTGACCGATACGCATCATGCGCTCTCCTTTAATTGAATCTGACTCAGATAAAAAGCCGCCAGCGCCAGATCTTCTGGCCGGGTGACTTTGATGTTATCGCTGCGTCCGCTCACCAGCTCCGGATGGTAGCCGCAGTACTCCAGCGCCGACGCCTCATCCGTGATGGTCGCGCCTTCATTCAGCGCGCGCGTCAGGCAGGCGGTGAGCAATGCATGCGGGAAAAATTGCGGGGTTAAGGCGTGCCACAGATCCTCGCGCTCCACGGTATGAGCGATGGCCGCTTTGCCCGGCTCGCCCCGCTTCATGGTGTCGCGCACCGGGGCAGCGAGAATCCCGCCAACGTGGCTCTGATGCCGCACGTTTAGCAGACGCTGAAGATCGTCCGGATGGAGGCAGGGACGCGCCGCATCGTGCACCAGCACCCAGGCGGAGCCTTTCGCTGCCTGCAGTCCGGCCAGTACCGATTCAGCGCGCGTCTCTCCGCCGATGACCCGCACCACACGCGGATCGCGTGCCAGCGGCAACGCGGCAAAATGCTGGTCATCGGGACTCAGGGCGACAATCACCTGTTTGATAGCGGGATGGGAAAACAGGCGTGCAATGCTGTGTTCCAGAAGGGTGTGCTGACCAATCGTCAGATACTGTTTAGGACAGGTTGCCTGCATCCGGCTGCCGATCCCGGCAGCGGGCACCACGGCAATCACATCCGCAAGGGAGGACAGATTGTTCATGTTTTATCGTTGTTGGTTAAGCGCTGCTTGTTGCGCGTTGCGTTTGTTCTGGTCAGGCACCAGGCGATAGAAGGTTTCACCAGGCCTAATCATGCCCAATTCATTGCGTGCGCGTTCCTCGATCGCTTCAGAGCCGCCATTGAGATCGTCAATTTCGGCAAACAGTTGATCGTTACGCGATTTAAGTTTGGCGTTATTCGCCTGTTGCACCGCGACGTCATCGTTGACGCGCGTATAGTCATGGATGCCATTTTTTCCCAGCCACAATGAATATTGCAGCCAGCCAAGCAGCACCAATAGCAGTAACGTCAGTTTTCCCATCCCGCCCCCTAAAAACGGCCCAATCATCCCATAACTTTGCGCAGGACTCCACACCAGCGGCGAAAATGGCGCGCTTTGCTGCGCGTCTGCGCAAAATATGAATCAGTGGGGTAAACCAGGCGGGAAAAGTTTTGTAACCTGCCGATGCGTTTGCACATCAGCGTGGCGGCAATGGCGGTTACCAGCCGGAGAGAAAGGCGAACATTAACCAGAACAGGCAAATCACCAGAATCACCGTGGCGAGTGTGGTCCACAGCAGTTGTCCACGCAGTAAGGTGTTAAGCGCGATACCCATCAGCACCGATACCGGCAGCAGCGCAAGGAAGAACGGCCAGGTGTAGAGAAAGAAAAACAAGGTGTTAGAGCCGTACAACAGGAACGGTATGGCCAGGGCGCACCAGTAAGCAACAAAGCCGATGATGCCGCCCGGCAGTGATGAGTGCGGCTCATCCGGGGTGCGTTCATCTTTGCGAGCCAGCATGGGGGTAATGTTTTGCATAGGGGTCCTGTTGACGCGAAGGCGGCAAATCAGCTTCGATTTGCCGCTGTCTGTTCAGGATCTGATGATATCGCGGTCACGCAGCAGGTCTAACAATTGGGCGGCAAGTTTTGTAACCAATTGTTCGCCCTCAAGCTGGATATCCGGGCTTTCTGGCGCCTCGTATACGCTATCGATACCGGTGAAATTACGCAGTTCACCAGCGCGTGCTTTGCGATAGAGTCCCTTGGGATCGCGCGCTTCGCATACCGCCAGCGGCGTATCGACAAACACCTCAATAAACTGGCCCGGCTCCAGCAGATCGCGCACCATCTGACGCTCGGCGCGGTGCGGCGAAATAAAGGCGGTCAGGACCACCAGTCCGGCGTCCACCATCAGTTTCGCCACTTCGCCGACCCGACGAATGTTCTCTTTGCGATCGTCATCGCTGAAGCCGAGATCGCGGCACAGCCCGTGACGCACATTGTCGCCATCCAGCAGGTAGGTGCTGACGCCAATGCGGTGCAGCGCCTGCTCCAGCGCGCCCGCCACGGTTGATTTTCCCGAGCCAGACAGCCCGGTAAACCACAGCACCACGCCCTGATGGCCATGCTGCTGTTCACGTGCGGCGCGGGTCACCGGATGGTCATGCCACACCACATTATCATCGTGGCCGGCCATTATTGACCGCCCAGCAGATCGCGCGCGTTCCAGTGTGGGAAATGACGGCGCACCAGCGCATTCAGTTCCAGCTCGAAGGCGCTGAACTGTCCCTGATGGGTCGGCGCATCCTGTTTCGGCTGATGGATCATGCCGGCACCCACAGTGACGTTGCTCAGGCGATCGATAAAGATCATGCCGCCGGTCACCGGGTTCTGTTGATAGCTGTCGAGCACCATCGGCTCATCAAAGGTCATCTCAATCAGGCCAATGCCGTTGAGCGGCAGCGAATCGACATGGCGCGTTTCCAGCGAGTTGATCTCCACCTGATGCAGCACTTTCTCAACCCGGCCACGCGCTTTTTTGCCGGCGATTTTCACGTCGTAGCTCTGGCCAGCCTGCAACGGCTGCTCTGCCATCCAGACCACATCCACGCTGGCGGACTGGACGGCACTCAGCTCAGCGCTGGCATCCACCAGCAGATCGCCACGGCTGATATCAATCTCATCCTGCAGCACCAGCGTAATCGCTTCACCGGCCCCGGCTTCCTGCAGATCGCCATCAAAGGTCACAATGCGGGCAATGCTGGATTCGACACCAGATGGCAGCACTTTGACCCGCTGTCCAACCTGCACGCTGCCCGACGCCAGCGTACCGGCATAGCCACGGAAATCGAGGTTCGGACGGTTAACGTACTGGACCGGGAAACGCATCGGCTGATGATCCACCACCCGCTTCAGTTCAACCGTCTCCAGCACGTCAAGCAACGTCGGGCCGCTGTACCATGGCATGGTCTGGCTGGCTGACGCCACGTTATCCCCTTCCAGCGCCGACATCGGCACAAAGCGAATATCGAGATCTTCCGGCAGCTGGGCGGCAAAATCGAGGTAATCCTGTTTGATTTGCTCGAAGATATCCTGTTTGTAATCCACCAGGTCCATCTTGTTGATCGCCACCACCAGGTGTTTGATGCCCAGCAGCGTCGAGATAAAGCTGTGACGACGGGTCTGATCCAGCACCCCTTTACGCGCATCAATCAGCAGGATCGCCAGATCGCAGGTTGACGCACCGGTCGCCATGTTACGGGTGTACTGCTCGTGGCCCGGAGTATCGGCAATGATAAACTTGCGCTTTTCGGTAGAGAAATAGCGATAGGCCACATCAATGGTGATGCCCTGTTCCCGCTCCGCCTGCAGACCGTCGACCAGCAGCGCCAGATCGAGCTTTTCGCCCTGGGTGCCGTGACGCTTACTGTCGTTATGCAGCGAAGAGAGCTGATCTTCATAGATCTGACGGGTGTCATGCAGCAGGCGTCCAATCAGGGTGCTTTTGCCATCATCGACGCTGCCGCAGGTGAGAAAACGCAGCAGGCTCTTGTGTTGTTGTGCGGTCAGCCAGGCTTCAACGCCGCCCTGGTCGGCAATCTGTTGTGCAATTACGGTATTCATCTGGCGTCTCCTTAGAAATAACCCTGACGTTTTTTCAGTTCCATCGAACCGGACTGATCGCGGTCGATCACCCGACCCTGACGCTCACTGGTGGTGGAGACCAGCATCTCTTCAATGATCTCCGGCAGCGTCTGCGCCTCAGATTCCACCGCGCCGGTCAGCGGCCAGCAGCCGAGAGTACGGAAACGCACCATGCGCTGTTTGATCACTTCACCCGGCTGCAGGTTGATACGATCGTCATCGATCATCATCAGCATGCCATCGCGTTCCAGTACCGGACGCGGTGCGGCGAGGTAAAGCGGCACGATCTCAATGTTTTCCAGGAAGATGTACTGCCAAATATCCAGTTCAGTCCAGTTCGACAGCGGGAAAACGCGGATGCTTTCGCCCTTGTTGATCTGCCCGTTGTAGTTGTGCCACAGCTCCGGACGTTGGTTTTTAGGGTCCCAGCGATGGAAGCGGTCACGGAACGAGTAGATACGCTCTTTAGCGCGCGACTTCTCTTCATCACGACGTGCGCCACCGAAAGCAGCATCAAAACCGTATTTGTTCAGCGCCTGCTTCAGCCCTTCGGTTTTCATGATGTCGGTATGTTTGGCGCTGCCGTGCACAAACGGGTTAATGCCCATCGCCACCCCTTCCGGGTTGCGGTGAACCAGCAGCTCCGCGCCCATCGCTTTGACGGTGCGATCGCGAAATTCGTACATTTCGCGGAATTTCCAGCCGGTGTCCACATGCAGCAGCGGGAACGGCAGCGTGCCAGGATAAAAGGCTTTACGCGCCAGGTGCAGCATCACTGAGGAGTCTTTACCGATTGAGTACATCATCACCGGGTTGCTGAACTCCGCCGCCACTTCGCGAATGATGTGGATACTCTCCGCCTCCAGCTGACGCAGATGAGTGAGTCGTTTTTGGTCCATGATTTTCCCTCAAGCCAGATTGACAACGGCGGACTCGCGAGCCCCCTGCTGTGCCGAATGTTGAAACCAGGCGAGTTGCCCGTGCAAATTGACCACTTCTCCGATCACCAGCAGTGCCGGAGTGGGTGCCGAGGCGGCCAGCGCCTCGAGTTGTTCTAAGGTACCGGTCACTACCTGTTGATCCTGACGGGTGCCGCGGCTGATCACCGCCACCGGCGTCGACGGCGCGCGGCCGTGCTGAATCAGCGCTTCGCTAATCAGCGCCGCCTTCACCGTGCCCATATAGATCGCCAGCGTCTGACGCGCACGCGCCAGCGACGGCCAGTCAATGTCGTCACCATCCGGACGACAATGACCGGTAATAAACATCACGCTCTGCGCGTAATCGCGGTGAGTCAGCGGAATACCGGCGTAAGCGGTGGCTCCGGCGGCGGCGGTGACGCCCGGCACCACCTGGAACGGAATGCCAGCCTGCTGTGCCGCCTGCAGCTCTTCGCCGCCGCGGCCAAAGATAAACGGATCGCCACCCTTGAGGCGCACAACCCGCTTGCCCTGCAGCGCCAGCTTAACCAGCATCTGATTGGTCTCTTCCTGCGGCACCGAATGCGCACCCGCCCGTTTACCGACGCAAATGCGATCGGCATCGCGGCGAACCAGCTCCAGCACCTCGTCACTGACCAGATGGTCATACAGCACCACATCGGCCAGTTGCATCACCTGCAGGCCGCGCAGCGTCAGCAGACCGCTGTCGCCCGGACCGGCCCCCACCAGAATAATTTCACCCTGTCGGCCTGGTTCATCGAGCAGCTCACGGTCCAGCGTGCGTTTCGCCTCATCCACATTGCCAGCCGACATCTGGCTGGCAAACAGGCCGTTGAATGCCCGCTCCCAGAAACGGCGGCGGTCAGACATGCGGTGAAAACGCTGTTTAACTTTGTCACGCCACTGTCCGGCCACCTCAGCCATCTGGCCGAGGTTAGCGGGCAGTAGCGTCTCCAGTTTTTCACGCAGCATACGCGCCAGCACCGGCGCAGTGCCGCTGGAGGAGATCGCGACCACCAGCGGTGAGCGGTCAACAATCGAGGGGAAGATAAAGCTGCATTTCGGTTGATCGTCCACCACGTTCACCAGCTTCTGGCGCGCGTTGGCAGCCTCGAAGACCGCCGCGTTGAGGGCATTGTCATCGGTGGCGGCGATCACCAGGAACACGCCGTCGAGCTGGGCAGGATCAAACGCGGTCGCCAGCCACTCCAGCTGCTGCGTCTCGAGCAGCGCCTGCAGTTCAGGGCAGAGTTCGCGCGCGGCAATCTGCACGCGCGCACGCGCACGACGCAGCAGTTCAATTTTTCGCGCTGCGATATCTCCACCGCCGACAACCAGAACCGGGCGGCCAGAGAGATCGGCAAAAAGGGGCAGATAGTCCACGTTAACCTTAGTGTTGTAACTTTGCGTTAACGCGACTATACGTCCCTGAGTTTATCCAGATGAAATTACGAATTGGAATGAGTAGTTACCGAATGGAATAACGGCCCCGCTAAGCACAGAACAATTTGATCTTAACGACGGATAATTAATGGGTTATCCGTGACCGTGCTCACAGATTATCGGCTGGCGGAAGCCGCAAAAAACCGGCCGTCCTCCATCAAAAACAGACAATGGCCAGCCGAAGCGCCGTTCGCTACGCCAGCCGGCCTGATTCTGTCGATAGTGCACCGCAGCAAAAAGGCTATAATAGCGCCCGGCATGACGGGCCCGGTGCAGCATGCCGGACCGGTATCTGAAAAATGAAAAAGGATGCACTATGTTTTCTTCCCTCCGATTGAGGGCGGCGGCGGTTTTAATTGGCGCGCTAATTTCCCCGCTGGCACTTGCCAGCCAGCCCGGCCACTTTGCCGAACAGCAGGTTCGCCACATCGCCACCTGGTTCCCTGGCCGGATGACCGGCAGTCCAGCCGAACTGATGGCGGCCGACTATCTGCAACAGCAATTTACCGCACTCGGTTTCAAGACCAATACCCGGCAGTTCAACACCGGCTATAACTGGCAGGAAAACGACGGCAAGTTACGCTGGCGTAAGCTGACGGCGACCTCGGTGATTGCGGCCCGCGCCGGCAGTGAACCGCAGGAGATTCTGATCGTCGCGCATCTGGATACCTGGACGCCGCACAACAGCAGTCAGACTAACCAGAACCTCGGCGGCCTTCGCCTGCAGGGGGTGGATGATAACGCCTCAGGTCTCGGCGTGATGCTGGAACTGGCGCAACAGCTCAGTCAGCGACCACTGCACTACGGCGTGCGCTTCGTGGCGCTCAGTGCCGGTGAGGCGGAGATGCACGGTATGGACGATTACGTTGAACGGATGAGCGCCAGAGAGAAGAAGAACACCCTGCTGGTGATCGATCTCAACAGCCTGATTACCGGCGATCACCTCTATTTCAATAGCGGAATGAATACGCCACGAGCGGTACGCAAGCAGACCAGCGAACGCGCCCTACTACTGGCGCGCCAGCACGGCATTTCTGCCGCCAGTCATCAGTTAAACCGCAAGGATGCCGACGGCCTGAACGCCTTTGATAAAGCGGGCTTTCCGCTGCTTGACGTGACGGCCAGCAACTGGACGCTGGGCAACCAGGACGGGGCGCAGCAGCGTCATCGCAGCAGCCATTTTCCTGAGGGTACCACCCGACATCAGACCGATCGGGATAACCTCAGTTACCTCGACCGCTGGCTGCCCGGCCGGATTACCGTCCGCACCCGCGACAGCGTTAACGTTTTGCTGCCGCTGCTGAGTGAGCTCACTAACCCTAAAGTCTAAGGAACGGTTATGTACGTCGTGTCTCTCGATTATTTTCGTCCGATGGAAGAAGTAGAAGCGTTGCTGGCAGCGCATATTGCATGGCTGGATCGCTATTTTGATGCTGGAGCAGTGATCGCAGCGGGACGCAAAGATCCGCGGACCGGCGGGTTACTGCTGCTGAAAGAGATGCCGCGCGAGCAGCTGGATGCGCTGCTGGCGGAAGATCCGTTTGTTGCGGTGGCGCACTACACGGTGACCCGCGTGAACGTTACGCGGGCGGCGACCGAGTTTGCGGGCCTGAAAGATCTATAAACAACCGGCTTCTCTGGCGGCATAACCGCAGAGAAGCCGGACACAAAACCGTTACCCTTCGTGCAGACCGCACTCGCGCTTGAGGCCGAAAAAGCGCGTCTCTTCTTCTGCCATCCCAGGCTCCCATTTGCGGGTAGTGTGGGTATCGCCTACCGACAGATAGCCTTGATCCCACAGCGGATGGTATTTCAGATTGTGCTGCTGCAGATACTGATGAATCTGGCGGTTATCCCAGTCGATGATCGGCAGCAGCTTAAACACCCCGCGCTGCACGCCGAGCACCGGCAGATTGGCCCGGCTGCCGGACTGATCGCGACGCAGGCCAGCAAACCAGGTCTGCGCACCGAGCGTTTCCAGTGCACGATTCATCGGTTCCACTTTATTGATGTCGTTGTACTTCTCAATTCCCTCAACGCCCTGCTCCCACAGCTTGCCGTAGCGCGCTTCCTGCCAGGCCGGTGAGGTCTCAGCACGGAACACCTTGAGGTTAAGATTGAGCTGGTCTGCCAGCTCATCAATAAAGCGATAGGTTTCCGGGAACAGGTAGCCGGTATCGGTGAGGATCACCGGGATATCGGGCTGCTGACGCGTCACCATATGCAGTGACACCGCCGCCTGAATGCCGAAGCTGGAGGAGAGCACATAGGCGCCCGGCAGATTCTCCAGCGCCCAGCTCACACGCGCTTCAGCAGACGACTTCTCCAGCTGCGCATTGGTGGCCGCCAGCGCCATCGCGCGCTGGACTTTGGACATTTCATTCAGTGCTGCGAGGTCAATCTGACTCATTTTGCCTCCTCCCAGAAATCGCGCGCCGGGTCCAGCACAGGCGCAACGATGCCCGCGCGGATCACGAAGTCACCAAAGCCTTCAGCGGCATGGCGCTCTTTGGCCCAGCGTCCCACCAGTTCATCAATGGTGGCGAGAATTTCGTTTTCGTTAATGTTTTCACGGTACATCCGCGGAATGCGTGTGCCGATGCGATTGCCGCCGATATGCAGGTTGTAGCGGCCTGGCGCTTTGCCAACCAGACCGAGTTCAGCCAGCATGGCACGGCCGCAGCCGTTGGGACAACCGGTAACGCGTAACACTATGTGCTCATCACCCACGCCGTGACCGTGCATGATCGCTTCGACTTTGGTCACGAAGGCAGGCAGGAAACGTTCAGCTTCAGCCATCGCCAGCGGACAGGTCGGGAACGCGACGCAGGCCATTGAGTTCTCACGTTGCGCCGAGACGTTTTCCATCAGCCCATGCGCACGGGCAATCGCTTCAATCTTCGCTTTCTCGCTTTCCGGCACGCCCGCCACAATCAGGTTCTGGTTGGCCGTCAGGCGGAAATCGCCCTGGTGGATTTTGGCAATCTCGGCCACACCGCTTTTCAGCGGACGGTCGGGATAGTCCAGCAGACGACCATTCTCAATAAACAGCGTCAGGTGCCATTTATTGTCGATGCCTTTAATCCAGCCAATCCGATCGCCACGGGTAGTGAATTCGTATGGACGAATCGGTTCAAAGGTGACGCCAGCCCGCTTCTCCACTTCCGCTTTGAAGGTATCAACGCCGACGCGTTCCAGGGTGTACTTGGTTTTGGCATTCTTACGATCGGTGCGGTTACCCCAGTCGCGCTGGGTGGTCACCACCGCTTCGGCCACATCAAGGATCTTCTCCAGCGGGAAGTAACCAAACTCGCTGGCGGTACGGGCGTAAGTGGCTTTGTTACCGTGCTCAATCGACAGTCCACCACCGACCAGCAGGTTGAAGCCCACCAGCTTGCCCTTCTCGGCCACGGCGATGAAGTTAAGATCGTTGGCGTGCAGATCCACATCGTTATGCGGCGGGATCACCACGGTAGTTTTAAATTTACGCGGCAGATAGGTCTCACCGAGGATCGGTTCTTCATCGGTGGTAGCGACTTTCTCCTGATCCCACCAGATCTCAGCGTAGGCACGGGTCCGCGGCAGCAGGTGCTCAGAGAGTTTTTTCGCCCACTCGTACGCTTCCTGATGCAGTTCCGACTCCACCGGGTTAGAGGTGCAAAGCACGTTGCGGTTAACATCGTTGGCGGTTGCCAGCGCATCCAGTCCGACTTCATGCAGCATCTGGTGAGTCGGTTTAACGTTCTTTTTCAGAATGCCGTGAAACTGGAAGGTCTGACGGTTGGTCAGACGGATGCTGCCATACAGGGTCTTCTCGCTGGCAAACTTGTCGATCGCCAGCCACTGCGTTGGGGTAATAATCCCGCCCGGCAGACGGCAGCGCAGCATCATCGCATGACGCGGCTCAAGCTTCTGCTCAGCACGCTCGGCACGAATATCGCGGTCGTCCTGCTGGTACATACCGTGAAAACGGATCAGCAGGAAGTTGTCGCCGGTAAAGCCGCCGGTCAGGCCCTCTTCGAGATCTTCACGAATGGTGCCGCGCAGATAGTTACTCTGCTTCTTCAGGCGCTCAGCGTCGGCTAATTTGCCTTCTACAACCAGCGGTCCAGGGTGTTTTTCGCTCATTAGTAAACGTCTCGCTGATAACGGCGCTCAATGCGCAGCTCACTTAAAAATTCGTCGGCCGCTTCACGATCCATTCCGCCGTGCTCGACCACCACATCCAGTAATGCCTGCTCAACGTCCTTCGCCATGCGATTCGCATCGCCGCAGACGTAAAGGTGCGCGCCTTCCTGCAACCAGCGCCACACTTCCGCTCCGTTGGCGCGGATCTTATCCTGTACGTACACCTTCTCTGCCTGATCGCGTGACCAGGCCAGATCGATTCGGGTCAGCAGACCCTCTTTCACATATTTCTGCCACTCCACCTGATAGAGGAAATCATCGGTGAAGTGTGGATTGCCAAAGAACAGCCAGTTTTTGCCGCTGGCACCGTCGTTTTCGCGCTGCTGCATAAAGGCGCGGAACGGCGCGATGCCGGTGCCTGGTCCAATCATGATCACCGGTGCGTCCGGGTTAGCGGGCAGGCGGAAATTATCGTTGTGCTCGATAAACACCCGCACTTCGCCCTCTTCTTCGACCCGATCGGCCAGCCAGGTTGAGGCGCCGCCGCCGCGCTGGCGACCTTCAATATCAAAGCGTACTGCACCGACGGTGATATGCACTTCAGTATCGGTTTCCGCCTGCGAAGAAGCGATGGAGTAGAGCCGCGGCGTCAGGGGACGCAGTAGTGAGGTCAGCTGCGCTGCACTCAGTTCCGCCGGCGCCAGCCGGATCATGTCAACAATCGGATAGCGCTGCGCATACTGTTGCAGCCGGGCTTTATCATCGACCAGCGCCAGCAGCTCGGCATCACGCGACAGCTGGGCATACTGCGCGACGATCTGCGCCGTATTAACCGTCAGCTCAAAATGTTTTTGCAGCGCTTCGGCCAGCGGCAGGGTCGCGCCCTGTACCTCAACCGGCTCGTCCCCTTTCAGCCAGACCAGTTCCAGCAGTTCGCTGACCAGGGCGCTATCGTTTTCATACCAGACACCCAGCGCATCGCCGGGCTGGTAGCGCAGACCTGACTCACCAAGATCGATTTCGATGTGGCGGACATCTTTGTCAGAATCGCGACCGGTAATTTTCTGGTTCACCGCCAGCGTGGCGCTGAGCGGCGCCTCTTTGGTGTACGGGCTGGTAGTGACTTCATTGACGCTGCCCGCGGCAGTGGCGGCGGCCTGCGTCGGTGATTCGGTCGGCACGCGCTGCTTTAAAATCTCTGTCAGCGCACTGCGCCAGGCCGTGGCCTGATCGGCATACTCAACGTCAGCATCCACCCGATCCAGCAACCGCTCTGCGCCCAGTTCCGCCAGCCGGCTGTCAAAATCTTTGCCTGCTTTGCTGAAAAACTCATAAGAGGTGTCGCCCAGGCCAAACACCGCAAACGCGGTGCCATCCATTTTCGGGGCCTTTTTCGACATCAGGAACTTATGCAGCGCCACCGCCTCTTCCGGCGGCTCCCCTTCACCCTGGGTGGAGGTCACCACGACCAGCAGCTTTTCCTGACCGATTTGTTTGAATTTATAATCGCCGGCATTCACCAGGTTTACATTCAGTCTGGCTGCCTGCAGGTCATCACGCAACTGTTCAGCCAGGCGGCGGGCATTGCCGGTTTGCGAAGCCGAGAGCAACGTAATCGCTGGCGCTTCTGCTGCGGCCGGTGCCGGGGCGCTGGCCACTGCGTTACCCGGGGTCTGTTCTACCCTGCCCCAGAAATAACCTGACAGCCACGCCAGCTGGGTGGGGGAATAATCGGTCGTCGCCGCCTGTAAGCGAGCGAGTTGTTCCGGGGAGAGCGGAAGCAGTGAACCTGGTGCCTGAGTCGTCATCGCGTTAAAAATTCCAGTATCAGAAGTCCGGACCGTAAAATGGCGGAAGAGTGCGTAGGTTACCGGCCCGTATATTAACGATTAAATACACCTTCGACATATCAAATAACCAAAATGACTAAATGGTTTTCCTGGTAGGATTAATCGGCAAAAGTGGTAAGTAAAGCGGCGATATATCAGTTAATTAGCTGGGACCGGGGAAGGAAATGGGCCACAACGCGGGCGCATTGTGTGATCTGAGTGCGAAAAATACGGTTATCAGGTAGAATTTAGCGGTTTTTTAATGTCTGAGAACCACTATGTCTACCACTTTATTTAAAGAGTTCCAGTTCGAAGCCGCACACCATTTACCTAATGTGCCGGCCGGACACAAATGCGGTCGTCTGCACGGTCATTCCTTCCTGGTTCGTCTGGAGATTACCGGCGAAGTGGATGCGCACACCGGTTGGGTGATCGACTTTGCCGAATTGAAAGCGGCGTTTAAGCCGGTCTACGATCGTCTCGACCACTACTATCTCAATGATATTGCTGGGCTGGAAAACCCGACCAGCGAAGTGCTGGCAAAATGGATTTGGGATCAGATGAAGCCTCGCCTGCCGCTGCTCAGCGCAGTGATGATCAAAGAGACCTGTACTGCCGGTTGCGTCTACCGCGGTTAACGCTGTCGGATCGAACCCTTCGATCCGGCGCTGCTGCTCCCCTGATTCCCCGAAACGGTTAACTCCCCTGCGGACCGCACGCCTGCCCGGTCACCCCATGGCTGAGGTGCCGCTGCCTACCGCCCGCTTCTGTCAGGCGATATTGAGATATTTGTGGGTTTGCATCGACAAACGCCAGTTGCGCGCAATGCAGGTCTCGATGCAGAGTCGGGTCGCTTCATCTTTGCGGCTGATCGGCTGTAAGGCAATGATGCGCGGTTTCGCGTCATCAAGGCCGGCCAGTAGCGCATCCAGTGCCTCGACATCACGCTGGCGCGCCACCGGATGTTTGATTTCATCGGCCCGAACCAGCGCCTGCGGCAGCACATCATAGCCGCCACGCATATTAACCTTGGGTGAAACCGTCACCCAGGTCTGTTCAGAACAGCGGATCTCATGGGTGCCGCTGGTCTCTATCTGGCACTGGAAGCCGTGCTGCTCCAGCACCGTGGTTAACGGACGCAGATCGTAAATCGCCGGTTCACCGCCGGTGATCACCACATGGCGCGCGGTCCAGCCCTGCTGCTGGATGGCGTTCAGCAAGGTTGCCGCATCGGCATCGCCCCAGGCATCACTTTCCACGGTTTTAATTAAAATATCGCCCAGCGACGTTTCCCGATCCGCCCGCTTTTCCCAGGTATGTTTAGTATCACACCAGCTACAGCCCACCGGACATCCCTGTAAGCGGATGAAGATGGCGGGTACGCCGGTATAAAAACCTTCGCCCTGTAGCGTCTGGAACATTTCGTTAATCGGGTATTGCATTACGGACTCGCTTGAAAAAAACAGGGCGCTGATTATGGCAGATTTGCCGCGCAGCTCAACCACGCGTTGTGCCTTTTCTCCGCGCCGGACAAAAGCTAAAACGTCACAAAGAGAGACTTCAGACGGCTAACAGGCTCAAAAGGTGGATGGCAAGGATCGAATAACAAAGCGTC
The DNA here is from genome assembly GCF_038594305.1 of Pantoea brenneri. Lineage (NCBI taxonomy): Bacteria > Pseudomonadati > Pseudomonadota > Gammaproteobacteria > Enterobacterales > Erwiniaceae > Pantoea > Pantoea brenneri. The sequence goes on from NZ_JBCGBG010000007.1 coordinate 62,317, forward strand.
CCGCGCAAAGGACAAAAATGTCGGGAGCGTTTTTGAACAACGCAAAGCGTTGGCCCGGTAACGGGCGCACCTCAGGGATGAGGTGCGTAATCGCGCGGGCCGAGCCGGCAGGGATGACGCTTTTGCGTCTTTGCGATCGGGCCTTGCCATCCGCGTCCGCACACCGCCACCAACAAAAAAGCCCCGCACAAGGCGGGGCTTCAGAGGCCGATAATGTCACTTAACGCGACATCAACGCACAGTCATTACTGACCTTTAACTTCTTTCAGACCGTTGAATGGCGCTTTAGAACCCAGCGCTTCTTCGATACGGATCAGCTGGTTGTACTTAGCAACACGGTCAGAACGGCTCATTGAACCGGTTTTGATCTGGCCCGCTGCAGTACCTACCGCCAGGTCAGCGATGGTTGCATCTTCGGTTTCGCCTGAACGGTGAGAGATCACGGCAGTGTAGCCCGCGTCTTTCGCCATTTTGATCGCTGCCAGCGTTTCGGTCAGAGAACCGATCTGGTTGAATTTGATCAGAATGGAGTTAGCGATACCTTTTTCGATACCTTCTTTCAGGATTTTGGTGTTGGTCACGAACAGGTCATCACCCACCAGCTGGATTTTGCCGCCCAGAACTTTAGTCTGATACGCGAAGCCATCCCAGTCAGATTCGTCCAGGCCATCTTCGATAGAGACGATCGGATACTGCTTAGTCAGATCTTCCAGGAAGTGGGTGAACTCTTCTGAAGTAAAGGCTTTACCGCCTTCACCGGCCAGCACGTATTTGCCATCTTTGTAGAACTCAGAGGCCGCACAGTCCATCGCCAGCGTGATGTCTTTGCCCAGCTCGTAGCCTGCTGCTTTTACCGCTTCAGCGATAACGGCCAGCGCTTCAGCGTTGGAACCCAGGTTTGGCGCATAGCCACCTTCGTCACCTACCGCAGTGCTCATGCCTTTGCTTTTCAGCACTTTCGCCAGGTTATGGAATACTTCAGAACCCATACGGATCGCTTCTTTCACGTTTGAAGCGCCAACCGGCTGAATCATGAATTCCTGGATATCAACGTTGTTATCGGCATGCTCGCCGCCGTTGATGATGTTCATCATTGGCAGTGGCATAGAATATTTGCCTGGGGTGCCGTTCAGTTCAGCGATGTGCTCATACAGTGGCTGACCTTTAGAGGCTGCCGCCGCTTTCGCCGCCGCCAGTGACACGGCCAGAATGGCGTTAGCACCGAAGTTGGATTTGTTCTCAGTACCGTCCAGGTCGATCATGATTTTATCGATGTTCGCCTGATCTTTCGCGTCTTTGCCTTTTACCGCTTCAGCAATCGGGCCGTTTACCGCAGCAACAGCTTTGGTCACGCCTTTGCCCAGGAAACGAGATTTGTCACCGTCACGCAGTTCCAGTGCTTCGCGTGAACCAGTAGAAGCTCCTGATGGCGCTGCTGCCAGACCAACGAAACCGCCTTCCAGATGCACTTCTGCTTCAACAGTCGGGTTACCACGTGAGTCGATAATTTCGCGACCGATGACTTTTACGATTTTGGACATTACGTTTTTCCTCAGTACAAGTTAGTCAATCCTAAGACAAACAACGCGCGAAAAGTTCGCGCGCTGCTCGTGAATCTTACTTCGCTAAACGCTTCTGATGCTCATGTGCCGCTTTCACGAAGCCGGCAAACAACGGATGGCCATCACGTGGTGTCGAGGTAAACTCCGGGTGGAACTGGCAAGCCACAAACCACGGATGGTTCGGGATTTCAATAATCTCAACCAGTTGATCATCCCCTGAGCGACCCGCAACCCGCAGACCGGCTGCTTCAATCGGCTTCAGCAGCATGTTGTTAACTTCATAACGATGGCGATGGCGCTCAACGATGGTGTCAGAACCGTACAGCTGGCGAACCTGGCTGCCCGGCGTTAACTGACACTGCTGGCTGCCCAGACGCATGGTGCCGCCCAGATCGCTCTGCTCGCTGCGCACTTCAACGTTGCCGTTTTCGTCACGCCATTCGGTAATTAACGCCACTACCGGATATTTACAGTCTGGCACAAATTCAGTGGAGTTGGCGCCTTCCATCCCGGCGACGTTACGGGCGAACTCCATCAGTGCCACCTGCATGCCAAGACAGATGCCGAGATACGGCACGTTATTTTCACGTGCGTACTGCGCGGTCATCAGCTTGCCTTCGACGCCACGGTAACCGAAGCCACCAGGAATCAGAATCGCATCCAAATCTTTCAGTAATTCGACACCGCGTGATTCGACATCCTGCGAGTCGATCAGTTTGATGTTCACGGTGACGCGATTTTTCAGGCCGCCGTGCTTCAGCGCTTCAATCACCGATTTGTAGGCATCCGGCAATTCAACGTACTTGCCCACCATCCCGATGGTGACTTCACCGCCCGGATTGGCTTCTTCGTAAATCACCTGCTCCCACTCGGCCAGATTGGCTTCCGGTGCATTCAGATTGAAGCGTTTGCAGATGTAGTCATCCAGGCCCTGCGACTTCAGCATGCCCGGGATCTTGTAAATCGAATCGACATCTTTCAGCGAAATAACCGCTTTTTCCGGCACGTTACAGAACAGCGCGATTTTGGCGCGTTCGTTGGCTGGAACGGCGCGGTCAGAACGGCAGATCAGCACGTCAGGCTGAATACCGATAGAGAGCAGCTCTTTGACCGAGTGCTGGGTCGGTTTGGTTTTCACTTCACCGGCTGCTGCCATATACGGCACCAGCGTCAGGTGCATATACATGGTGTGCTCACGGCCTACATCCACCGCCATCTGACGAATGGCTTCAAGGAAAGGCAGTGATTCGATATCGCCGACCGTGCCGCCGATTTCGACCAGCACCACATCGTGGCCTTCGCCGCCTTCAATGATGCGCTCTTTAATGGCGTTGGTGATGTGTGGAATCACCTGAATAGTGGCACCCAGATAGTCGCCGCGACGTTCTTTACGCAGCACTTCAGAGTAGATACGGCCAGTGGTGAAGTTATTACGACGCGACATTTTAGTGCGAATGAAGCGCTCGTAGTGACCCAAATCCAGATCGGTTTCAGCCCCATCATCAGTGACGAAAACTTCACCGTGCTGAGTCGGGCTCATGGTGCCTGGATCCACGTTGATATACGGGTCCAGCTTCATGATGGTCACGTTAAGACCACGGGCTTCGAGAATGGCTGCGAGGGAGGCTGCGGCAATGCCTTTACCCAGAGAGGATACGACCCCGCCGGTCACAAAAATATAATTCGTTGTCATGCTGAACCTGAGAGTTTAGGTTTAAAGACGGTGGAATAACCAGGACGGGAAAACAGTATACTGGAAACCGCTATCAGCCACAATTGATGAATCACAGCCATCCTCCAACGCAGTGCTGCGGCTAACATAGCGGATAGCCGTTAATGAAATGTTGATGTACGTCACAAAGTTGTCGCCGCGCTGAATCGTGTAAGCTCAAGCGGCGATTTTATACACAGCGCTGGAATAATCAGCATTTCTCGCTGATTTTCACCTGCTGCCAGGCCGCTTCCATCTGTTCCAGCGTGGCGCCAGGCATGCTCAGCCCCTGCGCGGCAATGATCGCTTCAACCTGGCGGAAGCGACGCTCAAACTTGTCATTAGCCTTTTGCAGCGCGGTTTCAGCTTTGCTGCCAAGATGGCGCGACAGGTTCACCGTGGCGAACAGCAGGTCACCGATCTCCTCCTCCAGCTTCTGGCTGTCCACCACACTTTGCTGCGCCTCGTGCATCACTTCATCGATCTCTTCGTGCACTTTGGCGACCACCGGCCCCAGCGTGTCCCAGTCAAAGCCGACATTGTGGCAACGCTTCTGGATTTTATGGGCGCGCATCAGCGCCGGCAATGCTCTGGGAATGTCGTCCAGCGCCGAATGCTGGGCTTTTTCCGCCCGCTCGGCGGTTTTTATCGCTTCCCAGTTTTTCAGCACCTCGCCGCTGGTTTCCGCGCTGGCGTCAGCAAAAATATGCGGATGACGGCGCTCCAGCTTGTCGCTGATGGCGTGGCAGATATCCTCGAAGGTAAAGCGATCCTGCTCGCTGGCCATCTGGGCATAAAACACCACCTGGAACAGCAGATCGCCCAGTTCGCCGCGCAAATCGTCAAAATCCTCGCGCTGGATAGCGTCCAGCACTTCATAGGTCTCCTCCAGCGTATACGGGGCAATGGTGGCGAAGGTCTGCTCACGATCCCACGGACAGCCGTGTTGCGGATCGCGCAGGGTTTTCATAATGCCAAGCAGGCGATCGATGGCGTTCATTCAGGAAAATCCTTTGCGGTTGGTCTTGAGGTGGCGCGTATACGGCGCCTGAAGTGCAGCACGCCAGCCCGGCCGTTCGCCTCAGTGGCGAAAACCGGACCGGCGGCCAGTGGTATCAGTGTAAACGGCGGGCGTCGATGATATCAGAGACCTGATTCAGGCGTGCCAGTACCCGTCCCAGCACCTGATGGTTATAAATCTCGATATCCATGTCGATAGTTGCCAGCTGCTTTTTGGTATCGCTGCGGCTCGACACGCCCAGTACATTGACTTTTTCATTGGCGAGGATGGTGGTGATATCGCGCAGCAGCCCGCTGCGATCGTTGGCTGTCACCCGTACCACCAGCGAATAACCGCTGGAGTAACTTTCACCCCATACCGCGTCAACGATGCGTTCCGGCGCATGGGAGATCAGCTCAGCCAGCTGGTCACAGTCGGCACGGTGAATCGAAATACCGCGTCCCTGAGTGATAAAGCCGACGATATCGTCGCCCGGAATCGGCTGGCAGCAACGTGCAATGTGGTGCATCAGGTTGCCCACGCCCTCGACCACCACGCGCCCGCTCTCTTTGCGCGACGGTGGCGTGTAGGACTTCTGGGTCAACTGGCGCAGCGCTTCGCGGTCTTGCTCTTCGGCGCTCGGCTTGTTGAGCCGGGCCTGCAGGAAATTAACCATCTGGTTAAGGCGAATATCACCACCACCAATCGCCGCCAGCAACTCCTCCAGAGAAGTAACGTTATAGCGCGGCAGCAGCAGCTTCTCCGCTTCACGCAGGCTGATATCCAGCTGATTCAGCTCGTTATCCAGAATCTGCCGTCCGGCGATGATGTTCTTATCGCGATCCTGCTTGCGGAACCAGTTGTGAATCTTTGACCGGCCGCGGCTGGTGGTGATATAGCCGAGGTTAGGGTTGAGCCAGTCCCGGCTCGGGTTCGGCTGTTTCTGAGTGATCACTTCAACCTGATCGCCCATCTGCAGCTGATAGGTAAACGGCACGATACGGCCGCCGATTTTTGCGCCGATGCAGCGGTGACCGATGTCACTGTGGATGTGGTAAGCGAAGTCGAGCGGCGTTGAGCCGGCGGGCAAGTCCACCACATCCCCTTTCGGTGTAAACACGTACACCCGGTCATCGAACACCTGGCTGCGCACCTCTTCCAGCAGTTCACCGGAATCCGCCATCTCTTCCTGCCAGCTGATCAGCTTACGCAGCCAGGCGATACGCTCTTCATGCCCCGCTGCGCCGCGTGCGCTGCTGGAAGTCGGCCCCTCTTTATATTTCCAGTGCGCCGCTACGCCCAGCTCGGCATCTTCGTGCATCTGGCGGGTACGGATCTGGATCTCCACCGTTTTACCCTGCGGGCCTAACACCACGGTGTGAATTGACTGGTAGCCATTTGGCTTGGGGTTTGCCACGTAGTCATCAAACTCGCTCGGCAGATGACGATAAAGCGTGTGGACCGTGCCCAGCGCGCCGTAGCAATCCTGTAAGCGCTCAGCGACGATGCGCACCGCCCGCACGTCGAACAGCTCATCGAAAGCCAGCGACTTCTTCTGCATCTTGCGCCAGATACTGTAGATATGCTTCGGCCGGCCATAGACTTCGGCACGAACGCCCTCTTTGGCCATCTCTTTACGCAGATTGTTGACGAAGTTGTCGATGTACTGCTCACGGTCAATGCGTCGTTCATGCAGCAGTTTGGCGATGCGTTTGTATTCGTCGGGATGCAGATAGCGGAAGCAGTAATCTTCCAGCTCCCACTTCAGTTGACCAATGCCGAGCCGGTTGGCCAGCGGCGCATAGATATTGGTACTCTCTTTAGCCGCCAGCACTCGCTCATCTTCCGGCGCGTCTTTCATTTCGCGCAGGTTCATGATGCGTTCGGCCAGTTTGAGCACCACGCAGCGGAAATCTTCCACCATCGCCAGCAGCATCCGGCGGACGTTATCCACCTGCTCAGACGCCATCGAGTCATTGTGAATCGCTTTCAGCTGACGGATCGCGTCCATATCGCGCACGCCATGCACCAGCGAGACAATACCTTTGCCGATGGTTTTTTCCAGATCTTCTTCGCTCACCACTTCATCGTTAGCCAGCGGGAAGATCAGCGCCGCACACAGGCTTTCAATATCCATACTGAGCATCGAGAGGATTTCGACCATCTCGATGCCGCGCCACAGCAGCAGCGACTGATCGGGATGGCCCTGGGTTTGCGCTTCACAGTAGCGCCAGGTTTCGGCGACGCGTTGACATGATTGCGGGTTAGCAATACCGAGACTGGCGATCCACTGGTCGAGGGCGAATTCCCCCTCAGTATTTAAATGCGCACTTCTGACCGCAACCATATCCTCTCCTGCACAGCGACTTAGCCCATCGCTTCTGTTTTTCTGAACAGCACCATGGATTCGAGATGACGGGTATGAGGGAACATATCCAGCATCGCGACCCTTTCCAATTGGTAGCCCGCTGACAGCAATGTCTGGCTGTCACGCGCGAGTGTGGTGGGATTACACGAAACATAGACCACGCGTTCTGGTGCAAGTTTAACCACATGCGCCATAACGCCAGCAGCCCCGGCACGAGCCGGATCGAGTAATACCTTGTTAAATCCCTGTGCCGCCCACGGCTGGCGCGACACGTCTTCCTCCAGGTTATGCTGGAAAAAGCGAACATTTTTAAGATTATTCAGCTCAGCATTATACGCTGCCTGCCGTACTAATGCTGCAATGCCCTCCACACCAACTACATTTTGTACGAAGATTCCGATAGGAAGTGTGAAGTTTCCCATACCGCAAAACAGGTCCAGCACCTGGTCTTCCGGCTGCAGATCGAGCCAGCTTAGCGCCTGTGCCACCATCTGCTGGTTCACCGCATCATTTACCTGAATGAAATCCTGTGGACTGAAGGTTAGCTTAAGTTGATGAGAGTGATAAAACGGCTTCGCTTCGGTTAACGGCGTTAATGTCTCATCACCTGCATCCAGTAACAGCATCAGCTGATGCTTATGCGAAAACTGTTCCAGCTTTTCACGGTCTTCCGCCTGCAGCGCATCAAGATGGCGCAGGATCATCAGTGGACCGTTGTCCGCCAGCACCAGCTCAACGTGGCCGAGGCGCCTGACGGCGCGTAAGCCACTCAGGCACTGGCGCAGCGGCGTGATCAATGCCTCAAGTTCGGGCATCAAAATGGGGCATTGCTGGATATCGACCAGATCGTTGCTCGCTTCCTGGCGGAAGCCCATCTGCAGGCGCTGCTGCTTGTTGTGCCACTGCAGGCCCAGCCGGGCGCGACGGCGATAGCCCCAGGGCTCACCGGCAATCACCTCATCAACCGCCACCGGCTGCTGTGCCGCCTGGCTCAGCATCCGGCTCAGCGCCCGGGCTTTGCTCTGCTGCTGCAGTGCCACTTCCACATGCTGCTGCTGGCAGCCACCGCAACGCTGAAAATGCGGACAGCGCGGCGTGACGCGCGCCGGACTGGTGTTTAACAGCCGCGTCACTTTCGCTCGGGCAAATTGCCGTTTATCCTCTGTCAGCGTAATTTCTGCCTGTTCGCCAGGCAGCGCACCGCTGACAAAAATGGTTTTGCCTTTATGACGCGCCACGCCCTGCCCGAACGGATCAAGCTCTTCAATGGTGACGGTAAGGCGTTGTTGCGTCGCCACGCGCTGTTTTGCAGCGTAAAATTGCGCCATAGTGTTGTTAATTCTCTTTCTCTAAAAACGATGTGCACAGGTTTGTCGACGGATGCACAGGGACGTTAAGCCGGAGTAGCCAGGCGACTATTATGACCAAATACAGCCTGCGGGCGCGAATGATGATTTTAATCCTGGCACCCACGCTGATGGTTGGCCTGCTGCTCAGCTCATTTTTTGTGGTGCATCGCTACAACGAACTGCAACGGCAGGTGATGGATGCCGGTGCCAACATCATCGAACCGCTGGCGATCTCCAGCGAATACAGCATGACCTGGCATAATCGCGATGCGATGCGCGAACTGGTCAGTCTGCTGCACCGCCGCCACTCCGGTATTGTCCGGGCGATTTCGGTGTTCGACAACCATAACCAACTCTACGTCACCTCCAACCACAAGCAGAACCTGAGCCTGCTGCAGCAGGATGATATTCGCGCCCTGCCCGATGATGTCTCAATGGAACGGCACGGCAGTCTGCTGATTCTGCGTACCCCGATTACCACCGAACGCTATGACGTGGACGAATTACCGGATGAAGATGCCAAACCGGCGGGTAATCCGCTGGGCTATGTGGCGATTGAGCTGGATCTGCAGTCGGTGCGGCTGCAGCAGTACAAAGAAGTGTTTGTCGCGACGCTGATGCTGCTGTTCTGTCTCTGTATTGCGATGCTGTTCGCCTACCGCCTGATGCGCGACGTCACCGGCCCGATCCGCAATATGGTCACCACCGTGGACCGGATTCGTCGGGGTCAGCTCGACAGCCGGGTCGAAGGCTACATGCTGGGGGAGCTGAGCATTCTTAAAAACGGCATCAACGCGATGGCGATGTCGCTTACTGCCTACCACGAAGAGATGCAGCATAATATCGATCAGGCGACCTACGACCTGCGCGAGACGCTGGAGCAGCTGGAGATACAGAACGTTGAGCTGGATCTGGCGAAAAAACGGGCACAGGAAGCCGCCCGCATCAAGTCCGAATTTTTAGCCAACATGTCGCATGAACTGCGCACGCCGCTGAATGGCGTACTCGGCTTTACCCGTCAGATGCTGAAGACCCAGTTGCGCGCCACCCAGCGCGATTACATGCAGACCATTGAGCGCTCGGCCAATAACCTGCTCAGCATTATCAACGATGTGCTCGACTTCTCGAAGCTGGAAGCGGGCAAGCTGATGCTGGAGGCGATCCCCTTCCCGCTGCGCGCCACGCTGGATGAAACGCTGGTGCTGCTGGCACCGTCGGCCCATGACAAAGGTCTGGAGCTGACGGTAGTGTGCGACAGCAGCGTACCGGATAACGTGATTGGCGATGCGCTGCGCCTGCAGCAGATCCTGATCAACCTGATTGGCAACGCGATTAAATTTACCGAAAAAGGCACCATTGGCCTGCGCGTCGGACAGCGGGTAATCACCCATACCCGGGTCGAGCTGGAAATTCAGGTCGAGGATACCGGTATCGGCATCTCTGAGCAGCAGCAGACCCAGCTGTTCCAGGCGTTCCGTCAGGCGGACGCCAGCATTTCTCGCCGTCACGGCGGGACCGGACTGGGGTTGGTGATCACCCAGAAACTGGTGCGGGAGATGGGCGGGGAAATCACCTTCAGCAGCCAGCCCGATCACGGCTCCACCTTCGTGATTCGGGTGCAGTTGGATCTCAACCCGAATGCGCCAGGTATGCCACGGGTGCTGGAGGCGCTGTCGCATGCGCGTATCGCCTATGTGGAAGCCAATCCTGCAGTAGCCCGGGCGGCACTGGAGATGTTAAGCGCGACGCCGCTGCAGATCGATTACAGCGAGACGCTGGAGGGCTTAAGCGAGGCGCACTATCCGCTGCTGCTGATGGCGATGCCGGTTAATGTCAGCCAGCATCAGTTACTGGCGGAAAGCCAGATTAATGCCCTGCTGGATCGGGCCGATCATGTGCTGATGGCACTGCCCAGCCCGATGATGCTGCTGGCCGATGAGCTGAAGGTGCGCGGCATTGATAGCTGTATCGCTAAACCGATCTCCCTGACCCGCCTGCTGCCGATGTTGCTGGATCTGCACACCCGTCAGAGCAGTGAACTGCCGCTTTCGCCGCGCCTGCCGTTAACGGTGATGGCGGTGGATGACAATCCGGCCAATCTCAAGCTGATCGGCGCTTTACTTGAGGAGCAGGTACAACGCATCGTGCTGTGTAACAGTGCCGAACACGCGATTCGCGAAGCCCGCCAGCAGGCGCTGGATGTGATCCTGATGGATATTCAGATGCCTGATATTGACGGTATCCGCGCCAGCGAAATCATTCGCAGCCTGCCACATCATGCCAGTACGCCGATTGTCGCGGTCACCGCCCATGCGATTGACGGCGAGCGCGAACAGCTGATTAAAGCGGGGATGAATGACTATCTGGCCAAACCGATTGATGAAAGTAAGCTAAGCCAGCTCCTGGCGCGCTACACGCCACCGCCAGCCGCCGCAGTTCCGGAACTGCCGCACATTCTGCCGACGCTCGACTGGCAGCTGGCGCTGCGACAGGCAGCTAACAAGCCGGATCTGGCGCGCGATCTGCTGCGGATGCTGCTGGAGTTTTTACCTGAGGTCCACGCAAAAATCGCGCAGTTTATGGCCAGTAATGAGGTGAGCGCGCTGCGTGAGATCATTCACAAGCTGCACGGCAGCGCCAGCTACAGCGGCGTGCCACGCATGAAGCAACTTTGCCATCAGCTGGAGCGCGAACTGCTTCAGGCCAGCGATATTGCCGCGCTGGAACCTGAACTGCTGGAGTTGCAGGATGAGATGGAGAATGTCGCCAGAGAAGCCCGGCGGATACTGGGCGTCGAATAATACCGGCACGGCATTGCCCTGCTGCCGCACCGGCGGGTGACTCAGCCTTCATCAGACAGCGCGTCATCAGCAATGCCGACGCGCTGAATTGCCCGCCCGGTTAGCGGAAACCGGCCAGCTTCAGCGTCGCCGCGACGTTACGTGCGGTCAGCTGGACGTTCCTGCCGGCGCTGGCCAGCGCCTCGTCCAGTGAACAGATGCTGTAGAGCACGCTGAATACCGCATCAATACCGTGCTGATGCACCACGCCGACATCCGCCGTCAGGCTGCCAGCGATGCCGATTACCGGCTTATTGAAGCGTTTTGCCACGCTGGCGACGCCAATCGGCACCTTGCCATTAATACTCTGGCTGTCGATGCGCCCTTCACCGGTAATCACCAGATCGGCGTCCCTGACCTGTTCCGCCAGCCCCAGCGCTTCGGTGACAATCTCAATACCGCGGCGTAAATCAGCCTGACAAAACGCATGCAGCGCCGCTCCCATACCGCCCGCCGCGCCACCGCCGGGAATATGCAACACATCGATATCCAGATCGCGGTGAATAATCGCCGCGTAGTGGGCCAGCGCCTGGTCAAGCTGCTGCACCAGCGCCGGCGTCGCCCCTTTTTGCGGGCCGAAAATCGCCGAGGCACCCTCTTCGCCGGTCAGCGGATTGGTCACATCACAGGCCACCTCGATCCGGCACTGTGAAATGCGGCTATCCAGCTGGCTGATATCAATCGAGGCGAGGTCAGGCAGTGCGCCGCCGCCATAACCGATTTCACTGCCCTGGGCGTTCAGCAGTCGGGCACCGAGCGCCTGCATCATGCCAGACCCGCCGTCATTGGTGGCGCTGCCGCCGATGCCGATAATGATATGTCCGACGCCCTTATCCAGCGCGTTTTTAATCAGTTCGCCGGTGCCAAAGGAGGTGGTCACCCGCGGATCGCGTTGCGCGGCGGGCACCCGTTCGAGGCCACTGGCAGCCGCCATTTCGATATAGGCCGTGCGCTCGTCACCGGACAAACCATAAAAAGCGTCGACCTGCGCGCCAAGCGGCCCGGTAACCTTTAACCTGACGATTTTTCCTTTCGTCGCCGCCACCATCGCTTCTACCGTGCCTTCACCACCGTCGGCGACCGGTATTTTCACATAATGCGCATCGGGGAAAATTTCACGGAAACCCGTTTCTATCGCCGATGCCACATCCAGGGCGGATAAACTCTCTTTATATGAATCCGGTGCGATTACGATTTTCATAGGCAATCCGAGCGCTGTTAAGGGATTGAAATGCTCTGAAACCAGTCCGGCATCCGCAGACACCGGCACCGGGTTTTAGCGGGCGATTTCAACCTTCGCTAACTTCTCATAATAGCAGGCAAGCGCGCTGTGGTCGGATGAACCCTGACCATCATTACGCAGCGCCTGCATCATCTCCATCACCGCCGCCGTCAGCGGCAGGTGCGCGCCAACGCCGTGTGAGGTATCCAGCGCATTCGCCAGGTCCTTGATATGCAGATCAATACGGAAGCCGGGCTTAAAATTGCGATCCATCACCATCGGCGCTTTGGCGTCCAGCACGGTACTGCCCGCCAGGCCGCCACGGATCGCCTGATAAACCAGATCCGGATTAACGCCCGCCTTGGTTGCCAGTGATAACGCTTCGGACATCGCGGCAATGTTCAGTGCCACAATCACCTGATTAGCCAGCTTGGTCACGTTGCCTGCCCCGATATCGCCGGTATGGACCACCGAGGCCGCCATTGCTTTCATGATGTCGTAGCAGTGATCGAAGACCGCTTTGTCGCCGCCCACCATCACTGACAGCGTGCCTTCGATCGCTTTGGGTTCGCCGCCGCTGACCGGCGCATCCAGCATTTTGATCTGCTTTGTCGCCAGCGCATCGTGAACTTCGCGGCTGGCAAGCGGGGCGATTGAACTCATGTCGATCACAATCAGGCCCGGTTTTTCCGCCGCGATAATGCCCTCTTCGCCGAGACAGACCTCTTTGACCTGTGGCGAATTAGGCACCATGGTGATCACCACGTCACACTGCTCAGCCAGCTCTCTGGCTGATTTCGCAACGGTCGCGCCCAGCTCAACCAGTTCCGCTTCGTTCTCAGGATTATGGTCACGGACCACCAGCGAATAACCGGCTTTCACCAGATTTTTACTCATTGGTTTGCCCATGATTCCCAGGCCGATAAATCCAATTTTCATTGCGTTTCCCCTTGATTGATTAGCGCTTAAATTTGTCGCAAAGCGCCTGTGTGGCGTTGCGGAACACACCGAGATCGCTGCCGACCGCGACAAAGGTTGCGCCCCATTCCAGGTAGCGGCGCGCATCGGCTTCCACCGGCGCCAGAATGCCGCTGGGTTTGCCCGCGGCTTTGGCGCGTTCGAAGATGTGTTTAATCACTTTCAGCACTTCCGGGTGTGCTGGCTGACCGAGATAGCCGAGAGCGGCGGAGAGATCGCCCGGGCCAACAAAGATGCCGTCAACTCCATCTACCGCTGCGATGGCGTCGATGTTGTCCACTGCCTGCTGGGTTTCAATCTGCACCAGCACGGTGATGTTGTCGTTGATGCTGCTGTTGTAGTCCGGCAGGGTGCCGTACATGTTGCTGCGATGCGAAACCGACACGCCGCGGATGCCGGCGGGAGGATAACGGGTTGATGCCACCGCGCGCAGCGCTTCCTCTTCCGTCTCAACAAACGGCACCAGGAAGTTACTGAAGCCGATGTCGAGCAGCCGCTTGATGATTACCGGCTCATTGCAGGGAGGACGCACCACGGGCGCACTGTGACTGCCCTTCAGCGCCATCAGCTGCGGCACAAAGGTGGTGATATCGTTTGGCGCATGTTCGCCATCCAGCACCAGCCAGTCAAAACCGGCCAGACCTAAAATCTCGGTAGAAATCGGGCTGGCAAGCGCACACCAGCTGCCGATCAGGGTTTCACCCGCTAACAAACGACGACGAAATCCATTCGGCCAGGCTGCATTACTCATGGTTAACTCCTGTGGCGGTGGCTCCCCGGGGGGAGCCGAAAAGGTTAACGTACCAGGCAGGGACGTTTATTGTCGTAGGTCCATCCCGGCACCAGAAATTGCATCGCCTGAGCATCATCGCGTGCGCCCAGCCCCTGCTTCTGATACAGCGCATTGGCCTGCATCACCTGATCCATATCCAGCTCAACGCCGAGACCCGGTTTCTGCGGCACCTGCACCATGCCGCCTTTGATCTGGAACGGCTCTTTGGTCAGGCGCTGATTGCCCTCCTGCCAGATCCAGTGGGTATCAATCGCGGTGATTGCGCCCGGCGCGGCGGCGGCAACGTGGGTAAACATCGCCAGCGAAATATCGAAGTGGTTATTCGAGTGCGAACCCCAGGTCAGGCCAAAGTCATGGCACATCTGCGCAACCCGCACCGAGCCCTGCATGGTCCAGAAATGCGGATCGGCCAGCGGAATATCGACCGACTGCAATGACAGCGTATGGCCCATCTGCCGCCAGTCGGTGGCGATCATATTGGTGGCGGTCGGCATACCCGTGGCGCGACGGAACTCCGCCATCACTTCCCGTCCTGAGTAGCCCTGCTCTGCACCACAGGGATCTTCAGCGTAGGCCAGCACATTTTTCAGTTGCTTACCCAGCATGATGGCTTCGTTCAGCGACCAGGCGCCGTTAGGATCGAGGGTGATACGCGCCTCGGGGAAACGCTTCGCCAGTGCGGTAACTGCTTCTGCCTCTTCGCCACCGCGCAGTACGCCGCCCTTCAGTTTGAAATCGTTAAAACCGTATTTTTCATAAGCCGCTTCCGCCAGCCGTACCACCGTCTCCGGGGTTAACGCCTCTTCGTGGCGCAGGCGATACCAGTCACAGGGATCGCTCTCCTGGCTCTGATAAGGCAGGGACGTCTTGCGGCGGTCGCCGATATAGAACAGATAGCCGAGCATCTCAACGCGGTCGCGCTGTTGTCCGTCACCCAGCAGCGAGGCCACATTCACCTCCAGATGCTGACCCAGCAGGTCGAGCAGCGCCGCTTCAATGCCGGTCACCACATGGATAGTGGTGCGCAGATCAAAGGTCTGGGTGCCGCGCCCGCTGGCATCCCGATCGGCAAAGGTGCTGCGCACCAGGCTGAGAATGTTTTTGTATTCACCCACAGTTTTGCCAATTACCAGCGAAGCCGCATCTTCCAGCGTCTGACGGATTTTTTCACCGCCCGGGATTTCGCCGACGCCGGTGTGGCCAGCGTTATCCTTGATAATCACAATGTTGCGGGTGAAGAACGGCGAATGCGCGCCGCTGAGGTTAAGCAGCATGCTGTCGTGGCCGGCAACCGGAATGACCTGCATGGCGGTAACTTTCGGTGTTGAACTCATCTCCTGCTCCTTATGCTGTTGCGCGGCCAAATGCCGGGCGCTTACGGTCGAATGTCCAACCGGGAATCAGATATTGCATCGCTGTGGCGTCGTTACGGGCACCCGCAGGCAGTGACTGGAAAAGCTGATGGGCCTGATGCACGCGGTCCCAGTCAAGCTCGATGCCGAGGCCTGGCGCATCCGGCACGGTGATTTTGCCGTTGCGGATTTGAAGGGGATTTTTGGTCAGGCGCTGATCGCCCTCCTGCCAGATCCAGTGGGTATCAATGGCGGTCGGATTGCCCGGTGCCGCTGCGCCAACGTGGGTAAACATCGCCAGCGAAATGTCGAAGTGGTTATTGGAATGGCAGCCCCACGTCAGGCCCCATTCGTCGCACAGTTGCGCCACCCGCACGGCACCGCTCAGCGTCCAGAAGTGCGGATCGGCTAACGGAATATCGACTGCGTTGAGCATCACCGCGTGGTTCATCTCGCGCCAGTTGGTGGCGATCATGTTGGTGGCGACCGGTAAGCCAGTGGCGCGCCGGAACTCCGCCATTACCTCGCGTCCTGAGTAGCCCTGTTCTGCACCGCAGGGATCTTCGGCATAGCTCAGGACATCCGCCATTCCTTTGCACAGGGCGATCGCTTCATCCAGTAGCCAGGCCCCGTTGGGATCGACGGTAATGCGCGCATCCGGGAAGCGCTGCTTCAGCGCCGCGGCGGTTGCGATCTCCTGTTCGCCTGGCAGCACGCCGCCTTTGAGTTTGAAATCTTTAAAGCCATATTTGTCCTGCGCCGCCTCTGCCAGTCGCACCACCGCTTCGCTACTCAGTGCTTCCTGATGACGCAGGTGATACCACTCATGACTGGCCTGTTCACCGCTCAGATAAGGCAGATCGGTCTTGCGGCGATCGCCAAGGTAGAACAGATAGCCCAGCACCGTGACCTCATCACGCTGCTTGCCGGGCCCCAGTAACTCTGCCACCGGCACGCCGAGGCACTGTCCCAGCAGATCGAGTAGCGCCGCTTCCAGCGCCGCCACCGCATTGACCCGCAACTCAAAGGTCCAGGCACCGTTACCGAAAGTGGTGAAGTCAGCCGACTGATTGCCCTTGTGCACCTGCTGCACCAGGTGGTTCATTCGCGCAATCTGCTGGCCTTTGACCTGCGGAATCGCCTCAACCAGCGTCTGATAGATGGTGTCGCCGCCTGGCGCTTCACCGACGCCGGTGTGACCGGCGCTGTCGGTGAGTACCACAATGTTGCGGGTAAAACAGGCGTTGTGCGCACCGCCAATATTGAGCAGCATGCTGTCATAACCGGCGACCGGGATAACCTGCATCCCGGTGATCACCGGTGAACTTTGTGTATTCATGAGGCATCCTTACCGGACCAGGTTTTCAGTTCGACACGTTTGATATCGCCCGCTATCACCAGGAAGCTGAATGCGGCGACAAAGGCGTGAATACCGACATAAATCAGCGCGCCTTCAAAGGATCCACTGGTGGCGATGATGTAACCGATGGCGATAGGCGTCACGATGCCAGAAAAGTTACCAAACATGTTGAACAGACCGCCGCTCAGGCCACTGATCTCTTTCGGCGCGGTATCTGCCATCACCGCCCAGCCCAGCGCACCGATTCCTTTACCGAAGAACGCCAGCGCCATGAAGAACACTACCACCCACTCGGTATCGGTGTAGTTACACATCACCATCGAAATGGAGAGCAGCATGCCGAGCACTATCGGCGTTTTACGCGCGATATTCAGCGAGCCGGTTTTGCGCATCAGCCAGTCGGAAATCACCCCGCCCAGGACGCCGCCGAGGAAGCCGCACACCGCCGGAATCGAGGCAATAAAGCCCGCTTTAAGAATCGACATGCCGCGCGCCTGTACCAGATAGACCGGGAACCAGGTAATGAAAAAGTAGGTTAAGGCGTTAACGCAGTATTGACCGAGGTAGATGCCTAACATCATGCGTGAGGTCAGCAGCTGTTTGATCTGGAACCACTTCTCGCTCCAGCTCACTTTGCGGCTATCCTTTTTGACATCCATATTGATCAGCGCACCGCCCTGTTCCATATACTCCAGTTCGGCTTTATTCACGCCAGGGTGATCGGTGGGATCGTGGATCACTTTCAGCCAGATGAAGCTGAGGATGATGCCGAGTCCACCCATGAACCAGAATACGTGTGCCCAGCCCACTGAAGAGACCAGCCAGCCCATGATCGGCGCGAAGATGACGGTAGCGAAGTATTGTGCCGAGTTGAAGATCGCCACCGCCGTGCCGCGCTCCTGCGCCGGAAACCAGGCCGCGACAATGCGGCTGTTGCCAGGGAAGGAAGGTGCTTCGGCCAGCCCTACCAGGAAACGCAGCATAAACAATGACATGATGATACCGAAGCCGCTGAACAGGTCGACAAACCCTTGCAGGAAGGTAAATAGCGACCAGGTAAAGATGCTCCAGAAATAGACGCGTTTTGAGCCGAAGCGGTCGAGCAGCCAGCCGCCCGGAATCTGACCAATAACGTACGCCCATGAGAAGGCGGAGAAGATATAGCCAAGTCCGACTGAATCGAGGCCTATATCTTTGGACATCGCCGAACCGGCAATCGAAATGGTTGCGCGGTCACCGTAGTTGAATGAGGTAACAATAAATAACATCACCACAATCCAGTAACGGGCATTGGTGCGCTTCTGCACCGCTTCCGCTGTCTGGCTGAAACTATTCATGATGCACTCCTGAAATATAGCGTGAGCTACATTCGCTCTGACTGCATACACATCGCGTTGGGTATCAGAGAGAAATGAGGTTAAACACGGCGATCTTTTTTTTTTGGCAAATCTTTATTACCCCTTCGCTGTTTCAGCGACTGCCTGCCGGTTAACAGCACCTCATCAGCGATGGGCGGACAAGGCCGGTGCAACAGGCAACAAACCGGGTAAAGCGTCGTGACGGATAACCTGACCTGGGTTAACGAAAATCAGTATAAGAACAGCCTGCCGCGATGACATTGGAGTATCGCCCTGGAATAGGATTGATGTTTGCGGGATTATTTGGCGTTTGCACAGAATCCTGCGGCATGGCTCACGGAACCTGTAAATATCGGACGCGTAACCGGCCAGAAAGCCGGTTTCCCACGCTGTTTGTGAGGGTCTTCACTTGCTTTTGGTTAATCGACCCAAAACGGGGCTATAAATCTTTTCAAAGCCGGTCAATTGCACAATGTACAGCCCACAGCGCCTCCCTATACTGAAGCTGGCAAACAGTGAGCGACTGACAGGTAACACCACGACAACAACGCACCGCACAAGTACGGTACGACAGACGGGAAGGTGAGCGATGACCCCAACAACAACCGAACAACCGCTCTATATCAAAGTCCATGAGCACGACAACGTCGCAATTGTGGTTAACAGCCTCGGACTGCCAGCCGGCACCCGTTTTGCTGATGGCCTGACGCTGACTGAGCATGTGCCGCAAGGGCATAAAGTTGCGCTGAGCGCGATTGCGCAGGGCGCAGCAATTGTGCGCTACGGCGAAATCATTGGTTATGCGCTGCGCGATATTGCCGAGGGCAGCTGGATTGATGAGTCCCTGGTGACGTTACCGGAAGCGCCGCCGCTTGCCAGCCTGCCGCTGGCGACTCAGGTCCCTGCCGAACTGCCTGCGCTGGAAGGTTATACCTTCGAAGGCTATCGCAACGCCGATGGCAGCGCCGGAACGCGTAACCTGCTCGGCATCACCACCAGCGTGCACTGCGTGGCGGGCGTGGTGGATCATGTTGTGCAATTGATTGAGCGTGATTTGCTGCCGCGCTATCCCAACGTCGATGGCGTTGTCGCCCTGAATCATCTTTATGGCTGCGGCGTGGCGATCAATGCCCCGGCGGCTGTAGTGCCGATTCGCACCATCCACAACCTGGCGCTGAACGCCAATTTCGGCGGCGAAGTGATGATTGTGAGTCTGGGCTGCGAAAAATTACAGCCGGAACGGCTGCTGACCGGCACGCCAGACGTACAGCCGATCTCGCTGGAGGAACATGACATTGTGCGTCTGCAGGATGAAAAGCTGGTGGGCTTTGGTGCAATGGTTGACGAAATATTGCAGGTCGCCGAGCGCCACCTTAAGCGACTGAATCAGCGCCAGCGCGAAACCTGTCCCGCCTCAGAGCTGATCGTCGGCATGCAGTGCGGCGGCAGCGATGCCTTCTCTGGCGTGACCGCCAATCCCGCCGTGGGCTTTGCCTCAGATCTGCTGGTGCGTTGTGGTGCCACGGTGATGTTCTCTGAAGTCACGGAAGTTCGTGATGCGATTCATCTGCTGACGCCGCGGGTGATTAATGAAGAGGTTGGTAAGCGCTTACTGGAGGAGATGGCCTGGTATGACGACTATCTCAACCAGGGTCAGACTGACCGCAGCGCTAACCCTTCGCCCGGCAATAAAAAAGGCGGGCTGGCCAACGTGGTCGAAAAAGCGCTCGGCTCCATTGCGAAATCGGGCCGCAGCGCGATTGTAGAAGTGCTGTCACCGGGACAGCGCCCTACCCGTCGCGGATTAATTTACGCCGCCACCCCCGCCAGTGATTTCGTCTGCGGGACCCAACAGATGGCCTCCGGCATTACCCTGCAGGTGTTTACCACCGGGCGCGGTACGCCGTACGGACTGGCGGCCATTCCGGTGATCAAGATGGCAACGCGTAATGCGCTGGCCGAACGCTGGCACGATCTGATGGATATTAATGCCGGGACTATCGCAACCGGCGAGGAGAGTATTGAGCAGGTTGGCTGGCGACTGTTTGAGTTGATTCTGGATATTGCCAGCGGCCGCAAACAGACCTGGTCAGATCGCTGGGGAATACGTAACCAGCTGGCGGTGTTTAACCCGGCACCGATTACCTGATCACAGGCTGCGCCCGGATTGCCACGGCGGCGATCCGGGCCGGTTCTCGTCCGCTACCACGGCAATAAAACGCCTGAGGCCGGCGCAGGGCGCAAAGCAGTTACGGATTACAGCAGCGCGCCCCAGGCCTCAACCCACGGAGAAGTGACCGCTTCCGGCTCGGGATTTTCACTGGCATCAACCAGCAGGACTTCACCCACCCGTTGGGCACTCTGCTCCTGCAGCAACGCATCAAAGGTTTTACCCGCGCCACAAAAATGATCATAACTGCTGTCACCCAGCGCAATGACGCCATAACGCAGCGTCGGCTGATGACCCAGCTTATCTTTTACCGCGTGGAACAGCCCCGAAATGGTATCGGGAAAATCGCCGTGTCCGGTGGTAGAGGTGACAATCAACGCTACATCACTGGCGTAGGCCTGCCAGTCTGCCAGCGTCGGATCTTCAAACACCGTCACGCTGTGGCCCTGCTGTTGCAGAATCGGCTCTGCCTCTTCCGCCACCAGCAACGCATTGCCGTATACCGTGCCCACAAAAATGCCAATCTTTGCCATCTGCCTTCTCCCTTATTCTGAAACGTTATCCTGTCCTGGCGCCGCCGCAAACTCAACCCGCGGCACCTCAGGAATGCGATCCTGCCAGCCAAACTGTGTCATCAGATTCTGCCAGACACTATCCAGCCCGGCACGGATCAGCAACGGCTCGCCGATGACCGGATGGGTCAGCGCCAGGCTGCTGGCATGCAGCATCAGGCGGTTAGCGCCGAAGTGCTGCGCCGCGCCGCGGTTCTGCCGCAGATCGCCGTGTGCAGAGTCGCCGATGATTGGATGACGCAGGTGCGACATGTGCCGGCGCAGCTGATGTTTGCGACCGCTTTTCGGCGACAGTTCAACCAGGCTATAGCGCGATGTCGCATAGCGGCCAATACCCACCGGCATCTCCACCGTGGCCAGTGACTGATAGTCGGTGACCGCCGGCTGCGCCGTACGTTCTTCAGTGGCATGCTTATCGGCTATTTTGTCCAGCTCTTCTACCAGCGGATAATCCAGCGTACCGCTGGTTTCCAGCCAGCCGCGGACTACCGCATGGTAGGTTTTTTGCATCTGATGTTGCTCAAACTGCTGCGACAGCAGCCGTCCGACTTCGCTGGACAATCCCATCAGCAGCACACCGGAGGTAGGACGATCCAGACGATGCGCGGTAAACACATGCTGACCGATCTGATCGCGCACCGTCTGCATGACAAACACCGTCTCATGCCGATCCAGCCAGCTACGATGCACCAGCCAGCCGCTCGGTTTGTTCACCGCCACCAGCCAGCGGTCCTGATAAATAATTTCCAGCATCAGACCGCCGCATCCTTCAGTAACGCATCAAGCTGACGCAGCGTCAGTAACAGCGGCGCAACACCGGGCTGGTCAGGCACCAGCGCCACTTCATAATAGGGGGCAACAGCGAAGTTTTGCGGCAGTGGATGCCGGGCCGCAATCAGGGCGTGCATTCGGGGAATCAACACCCATTGCAGCCATTGCAGCGGTTCGAGCGTATCAAGGCAAAACGGCTCGCGGCTGTCGAAAGCGCTGGCATCAGGGGGTGTGCTTTGCCAGAGATCGTGCTCACGCAACACCGCTTCAACCTGCTCCAGCCGCTGCGTAATCAATTGTTCGGGCGTCATGCGCCACCTCCAGCGGACAGTAAAAAAACAGGCGGCAAGCATATCACTTGTTGGCGCAGGCACAAAAAAAGGGAGCACTGTAAAAACAGTGCTCCCGGTTCGTTTGCAGCCATCCCGCTACGTTAATGCTCCCTGCTCTTCCGTGACAACTTGTCCAGTGCGAACTCCTGTCGCGCATCATCCTGATGAATCCTTAGCCTCCTGGCCCACCACCTCTTCTGAGGGGCTCTCATTCTCCATCCTGGAGGTGTCCCTTGCTCAATCCTGAGCGGTCCTGTTTCAGCCTGAAACCTTCCGTGTGCCGTAAACTCCGTTACGTTCCCGCCTCCTGGCTTATCCTCATCCTGACGATATCTTTGTCCCCAGCATCCTGCCAGTGCGAGATATTCTGACAGAACTAATTGTGCATACAAGTGACTAAAAGCGTAAGTTCAGCATCTTAGCGAAACAATTTCAGACTAATGCCATTAAGTCGATGATTCACAATATTTTTACATCCCGGCCATCCAGATGTCTCAAGCTACATCTGACGATCTCGCACACGCCTTGTAAGAGATATCTCACAAGCAAGCCAGGCGATCACTGCAAGTCACTCGGTAACCGGCTGTAATAACTTAAGAAATATCTCAATATTTCCGGCTAAAACTTCACGCTGTTTACGGCCCGGCTGCTCCAGAACCACTTCCCCGCTGAGGTTCGATAAAGAGACGATCTCCTGTTCTGATTCCGTGGTGGCGATAAACAGCGTTGGCGACTGGCGCAGGCGGCGCTGCATCAGTAAATGGCCAATCAGATTCTCCTGCAGTCGCAGGAAATCCTCTTCACTCCACACCTGCAAAAGCGTCAGCTTCCGTTGCTGGAAACGGGCCTGCATGTCTCCGGCGAACTGAGTGGTGTAAAACGTGGTGATCTGCGGTTGCAACTGGAGGTCGATCGCCCGTCCTACCGCGTCGAGACTGGGCGGCAGGCTAAAGGGCTGTGGCTGCCACAGGACACGCTGGTCACGATCTTCCAGCGCACAAGGCGACGGCACGCCATACAGATCGCTGCTGGCTGGCGCATGGCCCGTGTGCTGCTGCCAATGCTGGCAATAGCGGTTAGTAAAGTCGCGCAGTGCGGCGGCAGTTTGCTCCGTCATTCATATTCTCACTTCTGATAGGTTACACTTAGCCACTTTGATTAATTTTGGTGGTAACCGCAATGACTACTCACGAACAGGATCAGGCCCTCAGCAACCTGACGCTGGGCAAACCCACAGCCTATCACGATCGCTATGACAACAGTTTGTTGCAGGCGGTGCCGCGTAGCCTGAACCGTGAACCGCTCGGCCTGTATCCTGATAGCCTGCCGTTTACCGGCGGTGACATCTGGACCTTATATGAACTGTCGTGGCTTAACAGCAAAGGGCTGCCACAGGTCGCCGTCGGTGAAGTGGTGCTGGATGCGCAGAGCCGCAATCTGATCGAATCGAAAAGCTTTAAGCTCTATCTTAACAGTTTCAACCAGACCCGCTTCGCCGACTGGGGCGAAGTACGCCAGACGCTGGAGCGCGATCTGAGCGCCTGCGCTGAAGGTGAGGTGCGGGTCGCGCTGTTCCGGCTGAATGAAGTCGAAGGACAGCCGATCGGCCATTTCGACGGCTACTGCATCGATGAGCAGGATATCGCGATTGACGATTACCGCTTCAATGCCGACTACCTGGCCGATGCCACCGGCAGCGAGATCGTCGAAGAGACGCTGGTCAGCCATCTGCTCAAATCGAACTGCCTGATTACCCATCAGCCTGACTGGGGTTCAGTGATGATTCGTTATAACGGCCCGCGTATCGACCGTGAAGCGCTGCTGCGCTATCTGGTGTCGTTCCGTCAGCACAACGAATTCCACGAACAGTGCGTCGAGCGCATCTTTAATGACGTGCTGCGTTTCTGCCACCCTGAGGCGCTGACGGTCTATGCGCGCTATACGCGCCGTGGCGGGCTCGATATTAATCCGTGGCGGAGCAATGTGCCCTTCACTCCGGGCTATTCGCGTCTGGTTCGCCAGTAGTTTGCGAGATCTCTCGCAGGCTGTGCGCTGCAGGCGCGGTTCCACTTGAGCTACGCTGGCCGACAAGGCTACTCTGGAGATGGCGGCAATCTGCGGGTTGCCGACCAGGGATTTTCGTCACTGCGTTTGCAGTGTCAACTGTCACCCAGGCGGGTGTAAAGGAGTTCATTTGATTACCCATATCAGCCCTCTTGGCTCAATGGATCTGCTCTCGCAGCTGGAAGTCGATATGCTGAAACGCACGGCCAGCAGCGACCTGTACCAACTGTTTCGCAACTGCTCGCTGGCGGTGCTGAACTCTGGCAGCCAGACCGACAGCAGCCACGAATTACTCTCCCGCTTTGAGAATTTTGATATCAACGTGCTGCGTCGTGAACGCGGCGTCAAACTGGAGCTGATCAATCCACCGGAAGAGGCGTTTGTTGATGGACGCATCATCCGTTCGCTGCAGGCCAACCTGTTTGCGGTGCTGCGCGATATTCTGTTTGTCAGCGGCCAGCTCAACGCTCCAGGCCGTTTAAGCGCAGCCGAAGAGAATGATTCCGCCGCTATCACCAATACCGTCTTTTCAATTCTGCGTAATGCCCGGGCGTTGCACATTGGCGAGTATCCCAACACCGTGGTGTGCTGGGGTGGCCACTCGATCAACGCCGTTGAATATCAGTATTGCCGTAACGTCGGCACCCAGCTGGGGCTGCGTGAACTGAACATCTGTACCGGCTGCGGGCCGGGCGTAATGGAAGCGCCAATGAAAGGAGCGGCGGTAGGCCACGCTCAGCAGCGCTACCGTGACAGCCGTTTTATTGGTCTGACAGAACCGTCAATCATTGCCGCCGAGCCGCCGAATCCGCTGGTGAATGAGCTGATCATTATGCCGGACATCGAAAAGCGTCTTGAGGCGTTTGTCCGCATCGCGCACGGCATCATTATCTTCCCAGGCGGGGTCGGTACCGCAGAAGAACTGCTCTATCTGCTCGGCATCATGATGAATCCGCACAACAGCGATCAGGTGTTACCGCTGATCCTGACCGGACCTGAAGAGAGTGCGGATTACTTCCGGGTGCTGGATGACTTCATCGTCAGTACGCTGGGCGAGCAGGCGCGCAAGCACTATCAGATCATCATTAACGATGCCGCTGAAGTGGCGCGTCTGATGAAGCAGGCGATGCCGCAGGTTAAAGAGTATCGACGCGAAACCGGCGACGCCTACAGCTTTAACTGGTCGATTCGTATTGCGCCGGATCTGCAGGTACCCTTCCTGCCGACCCATGAAAATATGGCCAACCTCAACCTCTACACCAACCAGCCGCCGGAAAAACTGGCCGCCGATTTGCGTCGCGCCTTTTCAGGCATCGTGGCCGGTAACGTGAAAGAGATGGGTATCCGCGAAATTCGCGAGAAAGGCCGCTATAAGCTGCATGGCGACGCCGACATCATGCATCGCATGGACGAACTGCTACAGGGATTTGTCGCGCAGCAACGTATGAAGCTGCCGGGTACCGCCTACATCCCCTGCTACGAAATCATCAAATAAACCAGGAGGCAGCCATTGGGCTGCCGATATTCTCATGGCTTTTCATCTTCTTATCGTAGATGCGTTAAACCTGATACGCCGTCTGCATGCGGTACAAGGATCGCCGTGCGTCGATGGCTGCGTGGCGGCACTGCGTCAACTATTGGGGCATACCCGCCCGACCCACGTAGTGGCGGTGTTTGATGGTGAAACCCGGCATCAGGGCTGGCGTCACCAGTTATTACCGGATTACAAAAGCGGCCGTCCGCCGATGCCGGAAGATTTACAGGCGGAGATGCCGGCGCTGCAACAGGCTTTTCGCGCCGCAGGCGTCAGCTGCTGGATTGCCGATCAGGATGAGGCGGATGATTTAGCCGCGACGCTGGCGGTAAAAATGGCGCAGGCCGGACATCAGGCCACCATCGTGTCAACGGACAAAGGCTACTGTCAGCTACTGGCGCCGGAAATCCGTATTCGTGACTACTTCCAGAAGCGCTGGCTCGATCTGCCGTTTATCGAAGCTGAATATGGCGTTGCGCCGCAGCTGTTACCCGATTTTTGGGGATTGTGTGGCATCAGCAGCAGTAAGATCCCAGGCATTGCTGGTATCGGCCCTAAAAGCGCAAAACAACTGCTGGCAGAGTTTCATTCGCTGGACGGGATCTATCAGCAACTGGATCAGGTGCCGACAAAATGGCGTGACAAATTAGCCAGCGGCCAGCGGATGGCTGAGATCAGTCGCCAGGTGGCCACGCTGAAGCGGGATTTAGTGTTGCAGGGTAATCTGAATACGTTGCGTTACAGCGGCTGAGTGCCGAAACACTCAGCCGTTTGATCAGCGTTCGTCGCGACGACCACCGACTGCCGCCCAGATACGACGAATGTGTACCGTGACCTCTTCGCGATCGTGATAGAGCTGACGCGCCCGGATCTGCGCATTGATGCCGTTCTCACTGAGTCGCTCTTCAATCATCGCCAGATTCTGCGTCACCTCTTCGTAACGCTTTTTCATTGGCAACTTGAGGTTGAAGATCGCCTCGCGGCACCAGCCGTTGACCAGCCAGTCTGTCATCAGGTTCGCTACCCGTACCGGTTTCTCAACCATGTCACACACTAGCCAGCTAATGTTGGTGCGCGGCGGGCGGAATTTGAATCCATCAACGCGTTCATGCATCACCTGCCCGGTCTCCATCAGGCTCGGCGCCATCGGACCGTTATCGACCGCATACACCATCATGCTGCGCTGCACCAGTTGGTAGGTCCAGCCGCCAGGACAGGCACCGAGATCGACAGCATACATGCCGCTGGCCAGACGCTCATCCCATTCGTCCGCCGGGATAAAGACGTGAAACGCCTCTTCCAGCTTAAGGGTTGAACGGCTCGGCGCATCGGACGGGAACTTAAGCCGCGGAATGCCCATATAAAAAGACGAACTGTTTTCTGGCAATGAATAGCCCACGTAACAGGTGCCCGGCGCAATGAAAAATACGTGCACCACCGGACGTTTCGGGCTTTCGTAGTTCAACAGAATTTTGCTTTCACGCAGCGCGGAACGCAGCGGCACGGTGAACTTGCGGCAGAATTTGGTCAGCTCTTTCGCTTCGTTGGTGTCTGGCACCTCAACGCGCAGTTCGCCGCCCTTTTCAACCACGCCGGTCAGCATGCCGACGATTGGCGTGATCCGATCTTCCTGCGGCAGGTCGCGCAGCAGCTCGCCGACCACCAGCATCTGACGCGCAAAGATCAGGTCGTCAAACGGCAACTCACGCACCAGTCGTTCGGCGTCCTCAAACTGATAACACTCAAACAGCACATAGCCCGAGTCATCTTTAACCCGCGGGAAACCGTAGACTTCGCGTTCAGCGGCTTTCGCACTGATTTCTGCCGCACACTCTTTTTCAAAACCGGGACGGCAATAGAGTAAAACTTTATTCATGGCGTTCTGCCCTTCGTTTAAGACGCAGCGCGCCAATCAACATCAATACCCAACCCGCAAGGAAGCATAATCCTCCCACTGGCGTGATAAAAACCCAAAATTTCAGATGTGACAGCGCCAGACAGTAGAGACTGCCGCTGAACAGTACGGTGCCGAGCGCCATCAGCGCACTGCTCCAGTAAAACCAGATATTGGCGCGGCGTAACATTGCCGCACCCAGCCCCATCACCGCTAAGGTGTGGTAAGCCTGATATTCCAGCCCGGTATGAATCCAGGCCATTTCCGCCGGTCCGAGCGATTTACTCAATACGTGGGCACCAAAAGCGCCAAACGCCACCAGCAAAAATCCGCTAATGGCAGCAAAAATAAACATGGCACGACTGGACATGAAACGATCCTCAGAGTGCGTTTGCATCGCAATGCAATTAAATCAAGACGTTATTGTTGATATCGAAAGCGGAATTTTTCTTGTTCGGTTGCAGCTTTTGCCAGGATCCACTGTCGAAAGGCGGCTATTTTACCCAGTTCTGCCTGACTGTCATGACAAACCAGATAAAAAGCGTTTTTACTGACTAATACGTCGTTGAACGGACAGATCAATCGGCCAGCTTCAATTTCGCTCTGCGCCATCACATTATTGGCCAGCGCTACGCCCTGCCCGTGGATGGCCGCCTGCAGTACCATGGCACTGTGGCTGAAGATAGGACCTTGCTGAACGTTGATGTGCTGCAGGCCAAGCTGGCGGATATACGATTGCCAGTCACGTCGTGAAGCATCGTGCAGCAGCGTAAATCGCGACAGATCCATTGGCGTTTTAAGTGGGTTTTCGCCGGTCATCAACGAAGGCGAGCAGACCGGCAATAAATATTCTGCATAGAGCTTCTCAACCCGCAGGCCTGGCCAGTTACCGCGGCCATAAAAAATCGCCACATCGACATCATCGGCCAGCTTCTCTTCATCACGGTCGACAGCCTGAATACGCACGTCGATCCCCGGATAAGCCATATTAAAGCTGGAGAGGCGTGGCACCAGCCACTGAATCGCAAAGCTGGGCAGTAAGCTGACGGTCAGCGCACCCTTGGCACTGCGTGCCTGTAGTTTGCGGGTGGCTTCATTGAGCGCCGAGAAGATCTCTTTAATATCCAGATAGTAGCTTTGCCCTTCTTCGGTCAACAAAAGCGAACGATTCCTCCGGCGAAACAGCTTAAGACCGAGAAAATCTTCCAGAGATTTAATCTGATGGCTTACAGCTGCCTGGGTAACGAAAAGCTCTTCAGCGGCTTTGGTAAAGCTTAAATGGCGCGCGGCGGCATCAAATACCCGCAGTGCGTTGAGAGGAGGAAGGCGTTTCGACATGGTTTTCCGTATCCGGATCGGCGAAAAATACGCGGGCTTATATGCAGCCTTTACGTATTAGAATTTTTAATCCGAGGCATTATAATTTGTCCGTTGAGGAACCTCCAGCAAATACCTATAGTTGCCGCACTTCCTGAGCCGGAACGAAAAGTTTTTAGAGTTGTGAGTGAGTTCGCAGATTTTCTGAAAGCTTTTGGCTTGTGGTCGTGATGTTGTGTTTGCAATTTTTGATCCGACTGTTGCGGATCAAGCTCTTAATTCCTGTAGATTTACCCTGTCTGTCCATAGTGATTTTTAAATAGCACCGCAAATTGCGGTGCTTTTTTTTGCTTAATTACTGACCCATCTCAACCATTTCTTTGACATCGGTGCGGTTGATCTGCTGCTCGTTGCCATTGGCATCTTTATAGCTGATCATACCGGTTTCATCGTCTACCTTAGGTTTGCCGTCGGCAACAATGGTGCGTCCATCATTGGTGTGCATGACATAGTTGCTGGAACAGGCAGTCAGGGTAAAGGCCAGAGTACACACGGCCAGCACTGCGGTGAGTTTTTTCATCTTCTATCTCCTTGCAGATTGATTGCATCAAACCACCCGCGTTACGCTAACCATAGGCAGCAGATAAGTGTGATCGACCAAATATTGTTCGATCGTTGTGCGGGTTTGGTTCAAACCTTGCAATAATCAGCATAACGCGCTTTTCCAGCTTTGCCAGACAGAGACCACTCTTTCAGTCTGGTCCTATTTATTCTCATCATGGGCCGCGTATGACCGTATTTAACCCAACCGCGTTTCGCCAGCAGTTTCCCGCACTGGCCGATGCTGGCGTCTACCTCGACAGCGCAGCGACAACGCTGAAGCCGCAGGCGGTGATCGACAGCATTCAGCAGTTCTACAGCCTGAGCGCCGGTACCGTGCACCGCAGTCAGTTTGCGGCCGCACGTGCCTTAACCGAGCGTTATGAGCAGGCGCGTAGTCAGGTGGCGCGCTGGCTGAACGCCGCTGATGGCCATCAGATTGTCTGGACGCGGGGTACCACTGAAGCCATTAATCTGGTGGCGAACAGCTGGCTGCGACCTCGCTTACAGCCAGGCGATGAGATCGTGGTGAGCGAAGCAGAACACCACGCGAATCTGGTGCCGTGGCTGATGGCGGCGCAGGCCTGCGGCGCCCGGGTAGTTAAATGGCCGTTGGGTGCCGATCGGTTACCGGATATCGCCCGGCTGCCGGCGTTGCTGAACGGCCGTACCCGCTTGCTGGCGGTGAGTCAGATGTCCAACGTTACCGGCGGCTGCCCCGATATCGCTCAGGCCATTCAGCTGGCGCATGCGGTCGGTGCCAAAGTGATGGTGGATGGCGCGCAGGGCGTGGTGCACTGCCCACCCGATGTGCAGGCGCTGGATATCGACTTCTACGCCTTCTCCGGTCATAAAATCTATGGTCCGATGGGAATTGGCGTGTTGTATGGCAAAGCTGCGCTGCTGGAGGAGATGGTGCCGTGGCAGGGTGGCGGCAAGATGCTGACTGAAGTCGATTTCAACGGTTTTACCCCTCAGCCGGTACCGTGGCGCTTCGAAGCGGGAACGCCTAACGTGGCGGGCGTGGTGGGATTAAGCGCAGCGCTAAGCTGGCTGGGCCAGCACGATCGGGCCAAAGCGGAGAGCTGGAGCCAGCAACTCGCCAGTCTGGCAGAGGAGCAGTTGGCTGAATTACCCGGCTTTCGCAGTTTCCGCTGCGGCCATGCCAGCCTGTTAGCCTTTGAATTCACCGGCCTGCACCACAGCGATATCGTCACTCTGCTGGCTGAGCAGGGTATCGCTTTACGTGCCGGTCAGCACTGCGCTCAGCCGCTGCTGGCGGCGCTCGGCGTTAGCGGGACGCTTCGCGCCTCATTTGCGCCCTATAATAATTTGCAGGATGTTGATGCCCTGGTGCGCGCTATGCGCAGCGCCATTTCGCTGTTATCGGAGTTTTAATCATGAGTTCACCGCTGTTAGCGCCACACCCGTTTGGCGATCTGATTACGGTTGCCAGCCTGAAGGAGACGTTTAGCCGCTTTCATCAGTGGGAGGATCGCTATCGTCAGCTGATTCAGCTGAGCCGCCAGCTCCCGGCATTACCCGAAGCGCTAAAAAAAGCGGAGATTGAGCTGAGTGGCTGCGAAAATCGGGTCTGGCTGAGCAGCCAGTTGCGTCCGGATGGCACCCTGCACTTCTATGGCGACAGTGAAGGCCGCATCGTGCGCGGTCTGCTGGCCGTGCTGCTAACCGCGGTGGAAGGCCAGACACCGCAAGCGCTGCTTGAAAACGATCCGCTGGCGCTGTTCGATCAGCTGGGCCTGCGCGCCCAGCTCAGCGCCTCGCGCAGCAGTGGTTTGCAGGCGCTCTCTACGGCGGTACAGCAGGCGGCGCGTCAGGCGCGCGATCAGGCCTGACGGGCAGCGCGCGCCAGATATTTTTTCAGCGCGTGAGAGACGGCAACAAAGCCAAAGGTGGCGGTCACCATGGTGGCCGCGCCAAAACCGGCGGCACAGTCCATTCTTTTCGGCCCTTCTGCCGTACTGCGTGAGGCACAAACGCTGCCGTCCGGCTGCGGATAGACCAGCGCCTCGGTAGAAAAGACGCAGTCGATACCGAGTTTGCCCTTACTGTTTTTCACCACACCAAAAGTTTTCAGCCGCTCACGCAGCTTTGCTGCCAGCGGATCCTGAATAGTTTTAGCCAGATCGGCGACCTGGATCTGGGTGGGATCGATCTGACCGCCCGCGCCACCGGTAGTGATCAGCGGGATCTTGTTACGGCGGCACCAGGCGATCAGCGCCGCTTTAGGCCGCACGCTATCGATAGCATCGATCACATAATCGAATCCGGCCGCCATCAGCTCTGCAGTATTGTCCGGCGTAATAAAATCGTCGATGCAGATCACGTCACAATCGGGATTAATCGCGCGCAGACGTTCCGCCATCACCTCGGTTTTAGCTTTGCCGACGTTGCCATTGAGCGCGTGAATCTGTCGGTTGGTATTGGTGATGCAAACATCGTCCATATCGATCAGGGTGATTTTGCCAATACCGGTGCGCACCAGCGCTTCAGCCGCCCAGGAGCCGACGCCGCCAATGCCGATGACACAGAAATGCGCATCCGCAAAACGCTGTAACGCATCCTGACCATACAGACGCGCCGTGCCACCAAACCGCTGGTGCCAGGCGTCATTTAACACTTTCATAGTTGAACCTGTAACGTCGTGCGGGCCAGCAGGCCCGCAGAGAAGAAATTAGTTGGAACCGAGTAGCAGTGAACCATTATTACCGTTTTGCGGGCTGGAGAACAGCGGTTGTCCGGCACCCGGTGCGGCTTTCAGCACCCAGACGCGGCCATAGTGGTTATAGAAACCGGCCAGATGGGCGGCATCCGGCCCAATCCCCTGATAGATGTCGAAGTGCTGGCCTTTAATCGCCCCACCCACATCCAGCGCGACCATCAGGCGCATCTCATATTTGCCGTTGAATTTGCCTTTCTCATTTAACTGCGGCACTTCCGCCAGCAGGGCCGTACCGGCCGGAATGATTGAGCGGTCAGACGCAACCGACGCTTTTGCCACCAGCGGCACCGCGCTGGCACCGCGTACTGGCGCAAACGGCTCTGGCTTAAAGAAGACGAATGACGGATTGGTTTCCAGCAGTGCACGAACTTCCTGCGGCGAGTGTTCCTGCGCCCACTGGCGAATCGCCTGCATCGACATATCTTCACGCTTCACTTCGCCACGATCGATCAGCTCTTTGCCGATACTGTGGTAGCCCCAGCCATTTTTGCCAGCGTAACCAAAGAAGCTCATCGGGCGACCATCGCCAAAGTCGACGTAACCACTGCCCTGCACATCCATCATGAAATTATCAATCAGCGAGTTGCTGTAGGCGATGACGTAACGATCGTCGAGGCCGCCACTATAGATAGAAGCGCGGCTCGGGAGTTTTTCTCCGCGCTTACGCGGCGGCATGCGATAAATCGGGTACTGGAATTCGCCCTGGCGGGTATAGCGCGCTTCAACCACCGGCGTGTAGTAGCCGGTGAACTGCACGTTACCGTAGTTATCGGTTCCTTCCATCTGCCAGGCATTCAGGCCAAACTGCTGCAGCTGACGGGTATCCGCACCGGCCATCAGCCAGCTTTCGATGGCGCTGTAGGTGCCATTCTGACGACTGTACAGCCCTGACGAGGCGGTCTGGATCTGGCGCACCTGCTCGCCAAAGTCCCGGCCATTCACCGGGCTGCCTTTGGCATTCGGCTGATTAACCAGCGCCAGCGGCTGTTCCAGTTTGCCATCTTTATATTGCTGACCGCGATCGGTCGGTTTAGAACTACAGCTCGCCAGCAGCGCGATCAATGCGCCGGTCAGTGCAATCCTGGCCCAGTGTGCTTTCATTGTTGTCTCTTTTTATAAATGTTCGTCCCGCGACGATAGCAAAGCGCCCGACAGAATGAAATCCATCCGCTTTCTCCTCTTTGCCATCAGTTCAATAATTCGCCAGATGGTTGATTCCTTCAGCAACTGACTGTAAATTTGACCTTTATGTGCAAAAAGGGGTTGCATCAAATAACGCGCGGAGTATAGTGCGCATCCACGGACGCGGGGTGGAGCAGCCTGGTAGCTCGTCGGGCTCATAACCCGAAGGTCGTCGGTTCAAATCCGGCCCCCGCAACCAATACTTCTGCAGCAGTTTACAGAAGTGACAATGTGAAAGTCGCTAAGCGCAATACGGACGCGGGGTGGAGCAGCCTGGTAGCTCGTCGGGCTCATAACCCGAAGGTCGTCGGTTCAAATCCGGCCCCCGCAACCAATACTTCTGTAGCAGTTTACCGAAGTAGAAATGTGAAAGACGCTAAGCGCAAAAATAAGTGCAAAGAGTAATACGGACGCGGGGTGGAGCAGCCTGGTAGCTCGTCGGGCTCATAACCCGAAGGTCGTCGGTTCAAATCCGGCCCCCGCAACCACTCATTTAAACACCTGAAAGGGTGTTTTTTTGTTTCTGCCGTTCCTGATTTCATCTTCATCGCTGCCTGACGTTAAGCAGCAGCGGATAGCACAGGCTACCCGCAAACCTTTATCGGTGCGCCAGCGCCGCCCCACTCTGCACGTATGCCTTGATTCCCTGCAAAATCGCCTCTGCCACCTGATGCTGATAACGGGTGGTGCGCAACTTACGCTCCTCTTCCACGTTACTGATAAAAGCCGTTTCCACCAGGATAGATGGAATATCCGGCGCTTTCAGAACCGCAAACCCGGCCTGATCCACCGTACGCTTGTGCAGATGGTTGATCCGCCCCATACGGTGCAGCACCTCTTTGCCGAACTTCAGGCTGTCATGGATGGTCTGCCGCTGCACCATATCGAACATGGTATGGTCGAGATAACGATCGCCGCTCTTACTGACGCCGCCAA
Organism: Pantoea brenneri; assembly: GCF_038594305.1. Lineage (NCBI taxonomy): Bacteria > Pseudomonadati > Pseudomonadota > Gammaproteobacteria > Enterobacterales > Erwiniaceae > Pantoea > Pantoea brenneri. The sequence goes on from NZ_JBCGBG010000007.1 coordinate 96,325, forward strand.
TCAGGTCAGATTCATTCTGGGTCTGAGCCAGGAAACGGGCCGCGGCTGAGGTCGCGCCGCTGGTAGAGAGTGCAAATACCGAGGAACCACGCGCCGCCCGGCTGGTGAACGCATCGGCATGAATTGAGACGAACAGATCGGCGCGCTGCTTGCGGGCTTTGGCCACTCTGACGCGCAGCGGAATAAACACATCTTCATTGCGCGTCATGTAGGCCTTCATGTTGGCCTCTTTATCGATTAACGCTTTCAGCCGCCGGCCGATCTTCAGCACAATATCTTTCTCACGGGTTTTATATTTGCCGTGCGCGCCCGGATCTTCGCCGCCATGGCCGGGATCGATCATGATAATGATCGGACGATCGCGCCCGGCTTTACCCGGTAGCGGTGCCTGCACCGTTTCATCTTTCTCAAGATCGCCCTGGTTATAATCCCTCAGCAACGCCAGCAGCGGATCGTCTTCAACCTGATCCTTGCTCGGATAGAGATCCACCACCAGCCGGTGATTGATCCCCGCCACCGGCGACAGGTTAAAGATCTTCGGCGCTACGCTGCGCTTTAGCTCCAGCACCACCCGCACCGTATTGCTGTCAAACTGGCCGACACGCGCATTTTTGATGAAGGGGTCATCCACCCTCACCTGCTTATCGACGCCTTTCAGTACCGTATTGAGATGCAGACCTTCAATATCGATCACCAGCCGTTCCGGATGACTCAGGGCAAACTGCTTGTACTTCAGTGCCACATTCGATTCCAGCGTCATACGGGAATAGGTTGATGACGGCCAGATGCGTACCGCGACGATATGGTTTTTAGCGGCCATACCGACCCGGCTGACGCTTAACAACAGTAACGCGCCGGTTCCTTGTAAAAATCGTCTGCGTGAAAAGTGGGAATTAAAATCCGACATGCCGCTCCAGCTGCTGTGTAATGTCTAAAAAAGCGCCAGTTAATCAAATGGCGGCGAAAACTTTATCCAATCCAGAAGGTGATGTCACCCCGGAAACCCTAAATAATGCAGGCTGTTAGCGGCTTTGACACCCGAAAAAACGTAAATTTTCGTCAGGATTAGCGCTTGCAAAATTGCAGCGAAAAGAATAAAAATACAAAAAATCCGAATAAACATTCACTGAGGGCTGGCTGTGAAGGAACGTAGTACTGAACTGGTTCAGGGTTTTCGCCATACCGTTCCCTATATCAATGCCCACCGGGGTAAGACGTTTGTCATCATGCTGGGCGGCGAAGCGATCGAGCATGAGAACTTCTCGGGCATCGTTAACGATATAGGCCTGCTGCACAGCCTCGGTATCCGCCTGGTCGTGGTCTATGGCGCCCGTCCGCAAATTGATGCCAGCCTCGCTGAACACCAGCTTGAGCCGGTCTACCACAAGTTTACCCGGGTCACCGACGCGCAATCGCTGGAGCTGGTGAAGCAGGCGGCCGGTCGTCTGCAGTTAGATATCACCGCCCGTCTTTCGATGAGTCTCAACAACACCCCGTTGCAGGGCGCGCATATCAATGTGGTCAGCGGCAACTTCATTATTGCCCAGCCGCTGGGTGTCGATGATGGCGTCGATTATTGTCACAGCGGGCGTATTCGTCGTATCGATGAAGAGGCGATTCATCGTCAGCTGGATAACGATGCGATTGTGCTGCTTGGTCCGGTGGCGGTGTCAGTGACCGGTGAGAGTTTCAACCTCACTTCGGAAGAGGTCGCGACCCAACTGGCGATTAAACTCAAAGCGGAAAAGATGATCGGCTTCTGCTCTGAACAGGGTGCACTGGACAGCGAAGGGAATATCATCTCCGAACTGTTCCCGAATGATGCCCAGGCGCGCATTGACGAGATTGAAAGCAGCGGTGATTACCTTTCCGGCACCGTCCGTTTCCTGCGCGGCGCGGTTAAAGCCTGCCGCAGCGGCGTGCGTCGCAGCCATCTGATCAGCTATCAGGAAGATGGCGCGCTGTTACAGGAACTGTTCTCACGCGACGGTATCGGCACCCAGATTGTGATGGAGTCAGCTGAGCAAATCCGTCGTGCCAATATCAATGATATCGGCGGCATCCTCGAACTGATCCGGCCGCTGGAGCAACAGGGCATTCTGGTGCGTCGCTCACGCGAACAGCTGGAAATGGAGATTGATAAATTCACCATCATTCAGCGCGACAATCTGACTATCGCCTGTGCCGCGCTCTATCCCTTTATGGATGAGAAGATCGGTGAGATGGCCTGCGTGGCGGTCCATCCCGACTATCGCAGTTCATCGCGTGGTGAAATGTTGCTGCAGCGCGTGGCGTTGCAGGCGCGTCAGATGGGGCTGCAAAAGCTGTTTGTGTTAACCACCCGCAGTATTCACTGGTTCCAGGAACGCGGCTTTACGCCGGTTGATATTGAGTCGCTGCCGGAGAGTAAAAAAGAGATGTACAACTATCAGCGCCGCTCAAAAGTCCTGATGGCCGATCTGAGCCGAAACACGCTGTAATCGCCAGCAGGGCCGGACGGTTAATACCGCCGGCCCTGTTTGCCTGCCGGTTATCCTGCCTCGCCCAGCCGCTCAACCAGACCGCTACGCCGCTGCGTTTGCAGCTGTACGGCTCGCTGGAACACTCCAGGATCGCTGTAGAGCGTCAGCTGTTTGCGGGCGCGAGTAATCGCGGTATAGACCAGCTCACGGGTCAATACCGGCAAAAACTGGGTTGGCATCACCAGCGCAGTATGTTCAAACTCCGACCCCTGCGATTTGTGTACCGTCATCACCCAGGCAGTTTCATGCGAGGGCAAGCGGCTCGGCTGAATCGCTTTGATGCTGCCATCCGGCAACGGGAAAAAGACTTTCAGGTTGCCTTCTTCGTCGCGCAGCGTAATGCCGATATCGCCGTTGAACAGCCCCAGCGCACTGTCGTTACGGGTGATCATCACCGGTCGTCCGGCATACCAGCGCCCGCCGATCGCGGGGCGACGGATTCGCTGCAGCTGCATCAGCCGTTGTTCAACCCGCTGGTTAAGACCCTGAACGCCAAAGGGCCCGTCTCGTAACGCACACAGCAGCTGATAGCGGCCAAAGGCGGCCAGCACCTCGGCCGGTGATGCCTGTTGCCGGATCAGCTGCAAATAAGGCTGATAGCCCTGCGCCACATCATCCAGCATCGCCTGATAGGCTTCGCCACTGGTTAACGGCTGATAGCTGAGATCCTGATAGCCTGCGGCGAACACCGCTTTCACCTGCTGTGCATCGCCGAGGTTAATTGCCTGAGCCAGCTGGCCAATGCCCGATTTTGCGTCAAAACGGTAACTTTTTTGCAGCAGGCAGATACTGTCGCGAACGGCAGGCGCCAGCCGATCCTCACTGCCCTGCAGCGCACACCCGGTCAGCAATGCGAGCTGTTCCGCACGTGCCAGACTGTAGCCACTTTCGGTACAGCGACAGATATCGCCCAGCACGGCCCCCGCCTCGACCGAAGCCAGCTGGTCACGATCGCCAAGGAAGACTACCCGCGCATGGGCCGGCAGTGCGGCAATCAGCTTCGCCATCATCGACAGATCGACCATTGAGGCTTCATCGACCACCAGCACATCGAGATGCAGCCGGTTACCGGCGTGATAGCGCAGACGCTGGGTATCCGGCTGCGCGCCCAGCAGTCGATGCAGCGTGGTCGCTTCCGTCGGAAAGCGCTGACGTTCTTCCTCGCTGACGGCTAAATTTTGCAACGCGTTGCCAAGCGATTCGGTGAGCCGCGCCGCGGCTTTGCCGGTTGGAGCGGCTAACTGAATCCGTAAGTTGCCGGGATTAAGCCGTATCAGTGCGGCGAGTAGTTTGGCGACCGTAGTGGTTTTTCCGGTGCCGGGCCCGCCGGAAATAACGGCGGTCTTGCGGGTCAGCGCTACAGCGGCGGCGATTTTCTGCCAGTCATCCGGACGATTGCCGAACAGGGTATTCAGCACCTCACTGGCCGCCTCGGCGTCAAACGGCGATTTCACTTCCTGCAGGGCAAAGAAGCTCGCCACTCTGCCCTCGCTGTGCCACAGACGATGCAGATAGAGACGGCGGTTACTGAGTACCAGGGGGGTAATCAGGCTGCCGTCACTGACCGCAGACCAGCCGGCCAGCAGCGATGGCCAGTCATCCGGCGCGCCGGCAGCCTGCCACAGAGCCTGCGCCAGCGCGGGCTGACGGCCCGCAAACAGGCCCGCTTCGCTCAGGTTATCCAGCGGCAGACAGACATGGCCTTCTCCCGCTTCCGCACTAACGCAGGCCGCCGCGAGCAGCAACGCCGGTTGTGATTCATCCGCCAGCAGGCGGGCAAACTGAATATCTAACGGCCGCAGGAGACGCTTTTCTACCGCCTGAAGCAGTAAGCTCAGCATTTCACTCATGACATCTCCCTGGTATGACCAAACAACGCATCTATCTCTTCAATAAAGGCTTCGCTGGGACGGGTGGCGAAAATACCGTTATCCGGCGAACTGCCATCCATCCCGCGTAAAAACAGATAAAACACCCCGCCGAAGTGGCGCTGATAATCATAATCCTGCAGACGGTGCTGAAGATAGCGATGCAGCGCCAGAGTATACAACTGATACTGTAAATCGTAGCGGTGGTCGATCATTGCCTGCGCCATCGCCTGTGGGGTATACGCGGCGTGGCTCTCGCCCAGCCAGTTCGACTTATAGTCGAGCAGATAATATTTTCCCTGCCAGCGGAACACCAAATCGATAAAGCCTTTTAGCATGCCCTGCACCTGACGAAAATCGAGTGCCGCCGCCTGTTGTGATAGCGGGTCGTGACGGCGCAGCAGATCGTCAAGCTCGGCAGCGGTCAGCAGATTATTGATAGGCAGATAGAACTCCATCTCGATCAGCCGGTCACTGCTGTTTATCGCTGACAGCGTCAGGCCGTCATCATTGAGCGGCGTATGCAGTACCCGCTCAATCCACTGCTGGATCACCGGTAACCAGCTCAGCGGATAGCCATGATGCTGCAACTGATCTTCCAGCCAGAACGCATCCGGCGGTTCGGCAAAGTCGATCGATTCAAACAGACCGTGCAAAAAGGTTCCCGGTGCGGCACCGCGTGGAAAGTGGTGAGGCGTGAGAGCCGCTTCTTCGCCGCTCTCCTCTTCGCCTGCCGCATCAATATCGAAATTCGGCAGCGCATCCAGCAGTGCGGAGCTGTGGTGCTGTTGCAGGCCCGAGTAACTGGTGACCCGCCAGGCATCGGCCAGCGCGCGCGTCACCTCACGACTGCTTAAGGCTTCATCGCCGGTCGGCCGATCCTGCCAGACTTCACCCGGCCGCAGATCGTCAGCGATCACCTCGATCCCGTTGCCGCTTAACGCCGCTAACCGCTGGCTGAGCTGTTGTGCATCGGCCGCTTCGCCCCGCTGCACCAGATAACCGAGCGCGCTCTTGTGCAGATCGCTGTCGCCCTCTTTTTTACGCGTTCCTTTGATCAATGGCGCAATACCGACGCTGCAGTGATAAACCGAACGGGTCAGCGCCACATAAAGCAGTCGCAAGTCCTCTGCCAGTCGCTCCTCTTCAGCCAGTTCCATGCTCTGTGCATCACCCTGCACATCCAGCAAGGCGGCAAAACTTTCACGATCGTGATACAGCGCACTGGCCGCCTCACGGTAGCCGGCGGCAAACGGCAGCCAGACCAGCGGATATTGCAGCCCTTTCGATTTATGGATGGTGACGATTTGCACCAGATGGCGATCGCTTTCCAGCCGCAGCTGCTGGCTTGCCGCCTGGCTATTGGGCCGGGCAATCTGCTGGGCCAGAAAGCGCACCAGCGCATGCGGACTGTCGAGCTGCACTGAGGCTTCCTGCAACAGTTCGCCCAGATGCATCAGATCGGTCAGGCGGCGCTCACCGTTTTCGGAGGCCAGCATATTTTCAGCCAGCTGACGCTTGATCATCACGTCGCGCAGCATCGGCAACACGCCACGCTGGTGCCAGAGCTGCTGCCAGACGGCAAACTGCTCGACCAGCGCATCCCATTCGCGCTCATTTTGGGTCAGTGCATCGAGCGTGGCGGCGTCAATGGCGAAGATAGAGGTCGCCAGCGCACTGCGCACCAGTCGCTCCTGCTCCGGTGCCTGGATCGCCTGCAGCAGCCACAGCAGTTCCCGCGCTTCAGGCGTGGTATAGACGCTGTCGCGACTGGAGAGATAGACCGAGGGAATCGACAGTGCATTGAGCGCATCGCGGATCAAACCCGCTTCGTTACGACTACGCACCAGCACGGTGATATCGGATGCGCGCACCGGACGCAGCGAGTCACCCTTTCCTAAGCAGGCGCGTCCCTGCTGTCCGGCCACCAGCCAGCGGCTGATATCCGCCGCACACTGACGCGCCATAAACTGCTGATAATCGCTGCTGCCGACGCCTGCACCGGGTTGTAACCAGAAACGCAGCGCCGGTTGCGGCCGATCGTCATAGATCAGTTTCAGCGCCTGATTCGGTGCCGCCGGTTTGACCTGCAGGAAAGGAATAGCGGAGAACAGAAACGGAGATTCCAGCTGAGAAAACAGCCGGTTAACGCTATCGACCATTTCCGGTGACGAGCGCCAGTTAGTATCGAGCGTGTAGTGAGCGCTAACTTCACTTCGCGCGCGCAGATAAGTAAAAATATCCGCGCCGCGGAAGGCATAAATCGCCTGCTTAGGATCACCGATTAGCAATAGTGCCTGTTCTGGCTGGTTGATATAGAGCGTGCGGAAAATGCGGTACTGCTGCGGATCGGTATCCTGGAATTCATCGATCAGGGCGACCGGGAACCGTGCCCGAATGGTCTCAGCCAGCAGGGTGCCGCCCGGTTGCTGCAACGCCTCATCCAGCTTGCTCAGCAGGTCATCAAAGCCTAACAGCGCCCGCAGCCGTTTCTCACGCTGGACGGTGGCGCGCACGTCAGTCAGCGCCTGTGCAATGATCACATCCCGCAGCGACAGCGGTTCCGCCAGAAACTGATCGATTGCGTCAAACACCGGATGGCGCGGGGCTTCACCTTTTTTGGTTTTCTCCTCCAGCACCTGCTGACCAAAACGCTCCAGCTCTTTCGGCAGTTGGTAATCCAGCGTTTCGCTGTTGGCCCACTGCGTGACTTTCGCCACCCAGACCGGCAGGTTTTTACTGCTGTAGCTGCGCTTATCGACGCCGGATGCGCTGATGATGCCTTCCACGTCGGCACTGAGCGACTGCCACTGCTGCTTGATTGACGTAATGCGCGCCAGATTGCGGGCGTGACGTGACGCCAGAGTCTCATCGGCAGCAGGTGGCCGCTTCAGGCTGGGCGATTCACCCTGTAGCCAGGGGCGCAGCGTGGTCAGCAGGCTGTCCGGCCCGCTCCATTCCGCCGCAATTACCCGCGCCACATCAAGCGACAGCGGATAGCACTGCCGCCGCCAGAAATCGGCGGTCGACTGCTTCAGCAGCGCCTGCTCATCTTCAATCAGCTCCTGCTCAAACAGCATGCCCGATTCAAACGCGTTGAGGTTGAGCATCCGCTGGCAGAAACCGTGGATAGTAAAGATCGCCGCTTCATCCATCTGCCGCTCGGCCGCCAGCAGTTGCGCTGCGGCGTGCGCTAAATCCGGTATCTGGTCAAGCAGCAGCTGATGCATCGGATCGCCGCTGCTACCGCGAATACAGGCCAGCCGCAGCTGATGAATATTCTCGCGGATACGTCCGCGCAGTTCAGCGGTCGCGGCCTCGGTGAAGGTCACCACTAAAATTTCTTCAACCGACAGCGGACGGCTGTAAGCATTTTCGCCGCCCAATCCCAACAGCAGACGAAGATAGAGCAAACCAATGGTAAAGGTTTTTCCGGTCCCCGCTGAGGCCTCAATCAGCCGCTCACCTCTGAGCGGCAGCGTTAAGGGATTCAGGGATTCTGCAGGTAACTGCGTCATTGGGTCTCACTCTTTACCGGCAGCGACTGCTGCAACTGCGCCACTTCATTCCAGGTTTTCCAGCCTGGCAGCTGGGCAAAGGCCACTTTTTCGTTGCTGTTTCCCGCGATCTGCGAGGTCATCACCATACCGGTGTGTTGTATCACCGCATGCTGGAAGAAATCAGCCAGGCTGGCTGGAGTCAGCTGTTTAATCTGCGCAATCACTTTCTGGCGCGTGTCAAAGTCGTCATTCTGGCGGTCAAAGTCGCGGCTATAGCGATCCGCCTCCTCATCCAGTGTCTGAGGACGCTGCTGCAGATCATTGATCATCGCCTGCTGATACTGGGCAAAATCGGCCTGACTCATCGTGCGTAAGCGTTTCTCCGCCTGCGGATAGAAGGCCTGATAGCGCTGCAGCAGCCAGGCCGGTTGTTTGCTGTTGCTCTGCAGCAGGAAACCGATCCCCCACTGACGGCCTACCGGCATCTGGAAGGCAAACACCGCATAACCAAGTTGCTCTTCGGTGCGTAGCTGGTTGTAGAACCACGGCTGCACAATCTGACTCAGCATCGAGCTGTTCGCCATACTCTGGTATTCGCCATAGCCGAGCGGTATATAGAGCGCCGCTAAGGCAGAATCGGTGCTGCTGCCCTTCTGTTGCAGGTTGGCTTTAAGCGGTTTTTCGAACGTCACATACTTACTGCGCCAGGTGTCAGTGCCGGTGCTCTGCATCTGCTGCTTCAGTTCACGCCCCAGCTGGATCACGCTGTCGGCACTCAGGTTACCCACCACCATCATTTCCGGCGTTGCCGCGCGGAACAGTTCATCGCGATAGGCGGTGACATCCTTAAGTGTGATAGCACTGACCAACTTGCGACGCGTTTCCCGCTGGGTGTAGGGCAACTGCGACAGCAACTGCATCGGCTGAATCGCCTGTTCAAAAGCTTTACCTTTGTCCGCTGCCTCCAGCCGTTCCCGATACCAGGATTTGGCCTGCTCCAGCTGCTGTTGCGTCGGCTGGAAGTGAGCATAGCCTTCAACCAGCTTCTTCAGCAGGGTTGGCAGGCGCTGAGTAAAGCCGCTGGCGCTAAACACCAGCCCCTCATTTTCGCCGGTTGAAAAACTGATGCCACCGACCGATGCCTGCGAGTTCAGCTCATCCAGCGCCAGGCTGGAGAGGTAGTCATTGAGGCCAAACAGTACCTGCTGGCGCGCATCACTGATGGCGTTCTTGTTACGCAGCGCCAGGGTAATCGCAGCTTTTGGCTCGCTGGCGTAAAACTGACTGGGCATCCAGTAGATACGCATACCGGCATCATTTTCCAGCCTGACCGGATGTGAATAGTGTTTATCGTCCGCCGGCAGCAGGGTGAAGTCATCCGGAATATAAGGATTCAGCGTGGGCATCGAAAGCGCAATCTGGCTGCTGCGTTGTTGCCAGTCGGCAAAGGTCGCCGGCGTAATTTTTTCAACCTGATACGGCGCATCAACAAAGTACGCCTGTTTATTGTGCGGTTCCTGCGGGCTGATATACCAGATACGCGCCTGCTGTGGCGTCATCTGATCCAGCCGTGCCTTGATGGCCGCGACATCATACTGATCCGCCAGATAAGGCGCATCCAGCGTGTGCTCAACCGGCACCCGCAGCATGGTATCCGCCAGCCATTCGATGTAATCCATATCCCGGGTAATTGAGGGATAGCGGAAGTCGAGCGCCAGCACGTGAGAGACCTCATCGAAATAGCGCTTATCATCTGCCTGCTCACGCAGCAGGTTGATGTAGCTAAAAATGGCTGCGACCACTTCATCGCGCTGCGCCAGACCTTTGTCGGTCAGCGAGGCGGTAATCGCAAACACGCCGCCGTTGCGATCGGTCATCGGGTCAGCCCCGGCATTCACCCCGTCGGCTAAGCCCTGTTTTTGCAGCCAGTCGGTCAGGGTATTTTTACTGCGGTTGCTGATCAGGTAGCTAATCAGGGTGTCGGTTTTGCTACGAAAACGGTCGCTGTTATTAGCAATGCGAAACTCAATCTTAAGCTGTTTGCGTGGCTGAGCCGGAACGTAATGGATCAGAATGCCCTGCTGCTCAGCCGTCACCACCGGTACGCTGATTGCCGGTACGCTGGCGTTATGGTTAGCCACCCGACCAAAGGTTTTGGCCGCAATTGACGCCATCTCCGGCAAGGTTTTGTTGCTGTAGATCACCGCTTTCATCAGATTGGCGGAGTAATGGGTATGGTAGAAATCCAGCAGCGCCTGGTGCAGTTTGCTGTCGGGTTTGTCTTTGAGCGTATCGAGATTACCGCCGGAAAAACGCGACGCCGGGTGGGCCGGGTTGAGCGTTTCTGCCCCGACCTGCGCCATGCGTAACCCGTCGCGCGAGCGCGCCATCGTCAGTTCAGCGTTGACCGCATGGCGTTCCCGATCGGCGTTGACCGGATCAAGTAGCGGCGCGGCAACCGCATCTGCCAGACGATCCACCGCCGGCTCCAGCGAAGCATTTTCCACTTCCAGATAAAAGGCGGTGCGGTAAGAGGCGGTACTGGCATTGTGGCTGCCACCGTGCTTTTTCAGGAACTCAGCCAGATTGTCCGGCTGAGGGTAATGGGTTGATCCCATCAGCACCATATGCTCAAGATAGTGCGCCAGGCCGAGCTGCTGGTCAGGATCGTCCAGTGAGCCAATCGGTAAGGTCAGTGCCGCCAGCGATTTGGGGGCAACCGGATCGGAAACCAGTAATACCGTCATGCCATTGTCGAGCCGGATAGCCTGATACTGACGGGGATCGTGTTCACTCTTGCGAATGATGTCGTTAATTGGTTGCCAGCCCGATTCGGTCTGCGCTATGGCAGTACAAGCCACCAGGCCTATCAGAAGCGCCGCAAACCAGCGTGCGTATGTCCGCATGTAAACCCCTTACGTTACCCAATAAACCGCCAGTGCCTGACACCGCGGCTCAAAGCAGAGCAAACTTTCTATGTAATTGGCCAGTGAGCAAATTGCTGTCTGGCCTGCTATTCATCATCCTGATGTGCAGCCAGCACCGGTAAATAACAGCGTTGTGCCGCCTCAGTTATCTGTTGTAGCTGTGTTTCATCCAGCACGCGGCACAGGCGTTGCAGGTAAGGATCGCTGCCTTCTCCCTCAACCTGATAACTGCCTGACCACGCAGTCAGCAGGCGATTGCGCGCTTTAAGCTGGGTCGCTTCATCGGTCAGTAGCTGCTGACTTTTTTTGTCATAGCTGGCCGTTAACCAGGCACCGCCGCTTTTGTTGAGCAGCATCAGCGGCTGACGCATGCCGGCGAAATAGCCCGCCACATAGTCATTCAGTGCCGCGACGGCCGCCGGCGGGTTTACCGCCAGAAAGCGCCAGCGACTCTGCTGTCGGCCAAACATCCGGCTGCTGCCGGTGCCGCCCAGTGCGCAATAGACCAGATGTTCCAGCCAGAGCAGCAGCCCGTCGTTCATGTTCAGCACCCCAGGCCGCCAGCGCAACAGGCCGTCATCCTGCACCTGGGTGAGCCAGCCGGTCAGGCTGACCTGTTCCAGTTGCAGATTGACTTCCCAGCTCTCGCCTTCACTGCGCTGCGTCACCACTTCTGCCGCCACTTCCTGCATCTCATCACGCTGCGCCTGCCAGAACAGTTCGCCAAATGCGCCGTAAGGCAGATTACCCGCCGCACGGTGATGCGCATAGAGCCGCTGGGTATCCTCCCCTTCCACCAGCGCATTCAGCAACTGCGCGTTAATCTGATAACGCTCCAGATTGTCGAGAGCGAACGGTTCGCTGTCGGGCAGTTCGTTCTCTTCCAGCCAGAAATTTACCCCGAGCCGCTGATGAAACCACGCCCGCACCGGATGGCGCCAGAAGCGCAGAAACGCCTCCAGCGTCAACGCCTCAATCGACGGCGCTTCCAGCGGCTGAACAAAATCGGGTTGCGGTTGGCCTGCGCCCTGTGCGGCAGGTAACCATTCGCGGGCAAAGCTCTGCAGCCTGGCGGCAGGCTGGAAATTCTCGGCAGCAAACGGCATCCGGCTGTGCAGATGTTGCAGATGGTCCCGTACCCGCGCAGCGCTCTCATCCAGATCGCGCTCTTCATCGCCGTCCAGATAAAAACTCTGCCCGATATAATCCAGCAGTTCTGTGACCAGCACCGACGGGTAGCGTTCCGTATTATCCTGAATTGCCCGGCCGATATAGCTGATGTAGAGCTGCTGTTGTGCAGAAATCAGCGCCTCAAGAAACAGATAACGGTCATCATCACGGCGGCTGCGATCGCCTTTACGTGATTGCTGCTGCATCAGATCGAAACCTAACGGCGCTAAAGTGCGCGGATAGACGCCATCATTCATGCCCAGTAAACAGACCACTTTGAACGGGATCGAACGCATCGGCATCAGGGTACAGAAGTTGATCTGCCCGGCCAGGAATCGCTGGCTGATACGCTGCTGATCCAGCCGGCTGCGAAGGTCGTCACGCAGCAGCGTGACCGGAATCACCTCTTCAAACCTGGCGTCCATGCCATATTCAATCAGTGTCTGCCACTGCTCTTCCACCAGCAGCAGCGCCGCTTCGGTTTCGGCATCGGGGCTGAAAAATGCGTTCAGCAATTCCCGGCACAGCGGCAGCCACGCCTGCAGTGGCCGCGGCTCGGCCAGCAGTTGCCGCCAGTGGTTAAGCCGGGACAACAGCTCCGCCAGATGGCCAGCCAGTTCACCCACCAGGCCGCTCGATTCATCGTACGGCAGAATCCCTTCCCAGTCCCCGTTGTGGCTCTCCATCGCGTAGCCCAGCAGCATGCGTTGCAGACCAAAACGCCAGGTATGCTGGCCGGTTATCGGTAATGATAAAGCTTCTACGCTGGCGTCATCCAGCCCCCAGCGTACGCCCGATTCACTGACCCAGCGCCGCAACAGACGCAGCCCGCTTTCATCAATGGCGAAATGGCTGGCCAGCGCCGGCACATCCAGCAGCGCCAGCACATCCTCGGAGACAAACCGACTGTCCGGCAGCGCCAGCAAATGCAGGAATGCCACAATGGCCGGATGCGCCTGACTGGCGCGGCGGTCTGAAATGGCGAAGGGTAAATAACGGTCTGCGGAGGCATTGGCGAAAACCGCCTGAATAAACGGCGCATAGGCGTCGATATCGGCCACCATGACAATAATGTCACGCGCTTTCAGCGTCGGGTCAGCCTCCATCAGCGCTAACAGATGATCCTGTAATACTTCGACTTCACGCTGAGCACTGTGGCATACCTGCACCGCCACCGAACGATCCTGCGGATCGAGCCAGCGTTTCTGATCGCTGTGCGCCAGTTGCGCGGCGTCGAGCCCGATCACGGCGTTGTCCTGCAGATTAAGCAGATCGGACTGCAGGCAGTGCAGCAGGTTGTCTTCTTCCACCTCAACAAAGGCGTCAATGTCGTCATTGGCCTCCATCTGGCTGAGCAGAAACAGATTATCGCGTCCCAGCTTGCCCCATGAGGCGAGCAGTGGATTGGTCAGCTGTTGTTCACCAGCATCATTGAATAACGCGGGCGCCTGCTCCACATCGCGGAATAATCCGCGCTGCTCATCCGCACCATGACGCCGACGCTGGCGGCTTTGCAGCTTAGCCAGAAAGGCATAATCCTGAATATCGCCCCAGTAATCGCGGCAGGGATTGGTAAACAGCAAATGAATATCTATGTGGCGTCCCAGCGCCTGCAACGCCTGTAAATAGACCGGCGGCAGCGCGGAGATGCCGCAGATGAATACCCGTTTCGGCAGATTTTCCGGCGTGTGTTGCGCCTGCTCCAGCGTCTGGATAAATCGCGCATAGAGATTGGCACGGTGCCATTTTGGCTGACGCAGCGTTTCGGTATAACTGACCAGATCGCGCCACAGCGCCGCCTGCCAGCGCTGCGCCTCACCCAGCCCGTCAATGGTTTCACCGCGCTCCCAGCTGTTGAGCCAGTCGGCGCGATAGACCAGATACTGGTCAAACAGATCCGCCACTCGTGAGCTCAGCTGGAACAGTTTTCGCTTGTCGCTATCGTCGTGCAGATAGTGACGCAGCGAGATAAACTCCTCGTGCTCCAGCATCACCGGCAAACGATGCATCAGCTTCCAGCTCATGCTGGCTTTGCTGAACGCACTCTCGACCGGAATATCGGGCAGCACCCGGACAAACATCTCCCAGATGAAACTGGCCGGCAACGGGAATTCAATGTTGGCCGCGATACCAAAGGTCTGCGCCAGCTCCATTTGGAGCCACTGCGCCATACCCGGACTTTGCACCAGCACCATTTCAGAGGCGAAAGGATCATCCAGAGGATCATGTTTAATCACCGCAGCCGCCAGAATCTTCAGCACATCAAGCTGATTAGAGTGATAAACGTGAAACATGAAAACTCCTGTGGCGACTCATAACATAACTGCGGTATTGCGGCCCGGTAACTCTACCGCGTATCGCGGTTGAAGCCCATCAAAAGGGCGTCATTCGGGCGGTTTAACAGCGTAATCGCGTCAGGCTGGCGCTGCGCTGCTGCGGTCCCAGCATGTCGGCGCGTTCCAGCCGGCAGCCCGCCGGGCCGTTCTGGATTTGCAGGGTGGTGCGCCAGCCAGCACTCTCATGCCCAATCAGCCGTTGTTCCGCCACCCGCCACGCCTCTCGCTGATTCCACTGCTGGCTGAACCCGAACGTGAGCGCGCGATGATACTGCAGCAGCGCGCTGCTGCTTAATGCCATTAACAGCAGAGCAAATAACGCTTCCGGCAGGCTGAATCCCGCCGCCTCACAGACAGTCGTCCGTTCTGGCTCGCGGGCAGTAGTCGATCCAGCCATGCGGTAGCGGCTGAATACGACTCTGATGGAGCGAGACCCACTGCCACACTGCCGTTCCGCTGCCACTGGCTTCACCTTTAAGCAGACCTTCTCCATCTTCACCTCGCTGTAAGCAACTGCGCCATCCCTGACGTTCATCATGCTGACAACCGACCGTTTCGCCCGCAGACCAGCTAAGGGAGAGGCCCCATTGCAGCGCCGACTGCGCCCGCCAGAAATCCTGAATAAACTGCTGCTCATCAGCCAGTAGCAGCATCCCCTGCTCTAACATTTTCCGGCTGGCGTGCAGCGTGAGACTGCCGATGACTAACAGCATCAACACCATACCCAGCGTACTGCTGCCGTGCTGCCTCACAGATTTTCAGCCTCCACCCAGCTCTCTACCGTTTCCAGCCAGCGCCCGGCACGTCCCTGCAGCCGCAAATGGATCTGCCTCTGCTGGCGGGTCACACTGAACTGCTCCAGCGTCAGGAAAGCCGGATCGGAGAGCCGTTCCCAGCTACCCGCGCGACAGTCATTAACCCCGCGCTGCATCTCCAGTTGCTGCAACCGCAGGCGATAACCATAGTAATCGCTAGCCGCCTGGTTAACGCCGTCCCACTGACCGTTGCTGTTTTCATCCCAGCGCAGCAGCAGGCAGTTTTCACTGAGGGTGAGCGCGCTGTTGCCGCACTCACCGTGACAATAGCCTGCGCGTCGCACCGCCTTTTCCAGCGTGGCGATAATCTGCTGCAGCTCCTGGCGCAGCTGCGCCCGCTGCAGCAACCCGACATTCTCGCCGAGCAGCAGCGGTAAAAAACGTCCGGCACTGACCATCAGGACGGCGCCGATCGCCATCGCCATCAGCATTTCCAGCAGGCTGAACCCGGCGGTTTTCAACGGCACGCTCCGGCGTCGGTAAAACAAAAGCGGATCCGGGCCCGGGTGGAAATAATCAGCCGCAGCTCTCCTGCCTCATTCCTTAGCTCAATGCTGCCTGCCCGGGCGACGTTGCGACGGCCGTAAAAGCCCGGCTCACCGCGTAGCCCGTTTAACATCACCCCAGCATGGGGTGCAATGAAATGCAGACGCTTTCCTGACTGACACGCCCCGACCGGCAGACTGCCGCCGCCAATACACCAGGGCTTTCCCGGACGCGACCACAGGACCAGGTCGCGATTTTGCCGGTAAGCCTGCGCACGAAGCCGCAACAGAAACCCCTGCAGTTGCTGGGCAGTGTCGCGTAGCTGCTGCCGTTGCTGCCAGCGCTGCCAGCCGTGAAGTGCGCCAAGGCTCAGTATTCCGGCAATCACCATCACCACCAGCAGTTCCGGCAGGGTAAAGCCGCGTAACAAGTGTGTTTTCATCGGGCTAGCGTGCCGGGTGGAGAAAGCGGGGACAAGCGGGTTGTTATGCGGCTGGAAAAAGGGTCACAGAGAGGACGATCATCGGACATCTGGTGGCATGACGCTGCGAGCCATGCCGCATATTTTGCCGCAGACAGGTAAAAAAAAGCCCCGGCGTGCAGGGCAGCACCGGGGCTTTTTCACAGCAGGTATCAGATTGCGACAGGCGCTTTGATCGCCGGATGCGGATCGTAACCTTCAATTTCGAAGTCATCAAACTGGTAGTCAAACAGCGAGGCTGGCTTGCGCTTGATCACCAGCTTCGGCAGCGGACGCGGCTCGCGGGTCAGCTGCAGGCGTGCCTGCTCCAGATGATTACTGTAGAGATGGGTATCGCCACCGGTCCAGACAAAGTCGCCGACCTGCAGGTCGCACTGCTGCGCCACCATATGTAGCAGCAGCGCGTAGCTGGCAATATTAAACGGCAGGCCGAGGAAGATATCGCAGGAGCGCTGGTAAAGCTGACAGGAGAGTTTGCCATCAGCCACATAGAACTGGAAGAACGCGTGGCACGGTGCCAGCGCCATCTGATCCAGTTCACCGACGTTCCAGGCTGAAACGATAATCCGGCGTGAGTCGGGGTCGCTTTTCAGCTGCGCGATCACCTTGCTGATCTGGTCGATCTGCTCGCCGCTCGCCGTGCCCCAACTGCGCCACTGTTTGCCATAAACCGGGCCAAGATCGCCCTGTTCATCAGCCCACTCATCCCAGATTGAGACGTTATTTTCCTTCAGGTAACCGATGTTGGTATCACCTTTCAGGAACCACAGCAGTTCATGAATGATTGAACGGATGTGGCATTTTTTAGTGGTGACCAGAGGGAAACCCTCCTGCAGATTGAAACGCATCTGGTGACCAAAAATTGAAAGCGTGCCGGTACCGGTGCGGTCAGCTTTTGGCGTGCCTTCATTCAGCACATGTTGCATCAGGTCCAGATACTGTTTCATTTTTCCTCGCGAAATTGTGGCTGTGGACGACGACGATAGGCCCAAATCATCATGGCAATACCGGCGATAATCATCGGAACGGAGAGAATCTGTCCCATACTGATCCCGCCTTCAAACAGGCCAAGCTGGGCATCCGGCTGGCGGAAGAACTCAACGATGATACGGAATGCACCGTAACCGATCAGGAACAGGCCAGAGACGCTGCCCATCGGACGCGGCTTACGGATAAACAGGTTAAGGATGATGAACAGCACCACCCCTTCCAGGATCAGTTCATAAAGCTGCGAAGGATGACGCGGCAGCACGCCGTACGTATTGAGCAGCGCCTGATACTGTGGGTTAGTGGCAGCCAGCGCCACATCTTCGCTGCGTGAACCCGGGAACAGCATGGCAAACGGGAAGCCCGGATCGACACGGCCCCACAGCTCGCCGTTAATGAAGTTGCCGAGACGGCCCGCACCCAGACCAAACGGGATCAGTGGCGCGATGAAATCAGCCACCTGGAAGAAGTTACGTTTGGTACGGCGAGCGAACACCAGCATCACCACAATCACCCCGATCAGGCCACCGTGGAATGACATGCCGCCATCCCAGACTTTGAACAGATAGAGCGGGTTTTCGAGGAACAGCGGTAAATTGTAGAACAGCACGTAACCGATACGCCCGCCCAGAAACACGCCGAGGAAACCGGCATACAGCAGGTTTTCCACTTCCTCTTTTTTCCAGCCGCTGCCGGGCTGATTGGCACGGCGCACCGCCAGCCACATGGCGAAAACGAAGCCTACCAGATACATCAGACCGTACCAGTGCAGCGAAACCGGTCCGATCGAGAAGATCACCGGATCGAACTGCGGAAATGCAATATAGCCGTTATTCATCATTCACCGTCTATTTTTCAACCCTAAAAAGGGGCGTTGTCAGGCACATAAATTAAGGCTGCGCATCATAGCACAGCCGGTTTTGTGAATTGTCCCGCAAATGTAAACGCGGATAACGCCCAGAGTCTGACCCGTCAGGCGTACATTGTTGCAGCCAGTCTGGTCATGTACAGCGCGCAACAACCGGAGCGTACACCTGGTACGTGAGGATTGTGAGCACTGCCCAGGACCAGAATGGCAAATAAAATAGCCTGAAGTGGCGCTTAGCGGCCTCCCCGAATCAGCCCGCCCAGTCCACGACGCTCCATAAAGGTCGAAACCAGATGACGAACCTCGGTGGCGGTATGCGCATTCATTCCCTGCTCACTCAACTTTTGCGCTTCTTCATGATCCAGATGGCGCAGCAGGTATTTTACCCGCGGAACGTTTTTACCGTTCATGCTGAGGTGGTGATAACCCATGCCCACCAGCAGCGCGACGCACATCGGATCGCCCGCCATTTCACCACACAGGCAGAGTTCCAGATTGGCCAGACGGGCTTCATGCGCAATGGCATGCAGCGCGCGCAGCATCGCCGGGTGCAGCGAGTCGTAAAGATTGGCCACTCGGGTGTTATTGCGGTCCACCGCCAGCAGATACTGGGTCAAATCGTTGGTGCCGACTGAAACAAAGTCTACGCGCGACGCCAGATGCGGGATCATAAACAGCATCGACGGCACTTCGATCATGATGCCTATGCGCGGCGCGGGAATTGCATAGCCCAGCATCTCTTCCACTTCACGACCGGCGCGATCGATCAGCCGTTTCGCTTCGTCGATTTCATCAATATGACTGATCATCGGCAGCAGAATACTGAGGTTGCCGGATGCTGCATTCGCCCGCAGCATCGCCCGGACCTGCACCAGAAAAATCTCCGGCTGGTCAAGCGTCAGGCGGATACCGCGCCAGCCCAGGCAGGGATTCTCTTCGCTGATCGGCATATACGGCAGCTGTTTATCTGCTCCGACATCGAGGGTGCGCAGCGTGACGGGCTTGTTGTGAAACAGCTGCAACATGCCCTGATACTGCGCCACCTGCTCCTCTTCTGACGGAAAGCCATTTTGCAGCATGAAGGGAATTTCAGTGCGGTAGAGACCGATGCCGTCAACCCAGCTGCCCAGCGCCTGCTCATGTTCCGGACTTAAACCGGCATTGAGCATCACCTGTACGCGCTCGCCGCTTTTCAGCTCACCCGGTTGATCGACTACTCCTTCCGCCATCTTGCTCAGCGCATTTTCTTCGCTGATCAGACGCTGGTACTCCTGCACCAGCACCGGTTCGGGATCGATTAACAGCTCGCCACGGTAACCATCGACGATCAGCAGCCGTTTATTCAGCTGATGCGGCAGAATATCCGCACCCATCACCGTCGGGATACCCATAGCGCGCGTCAGGATCGCCGCGTGGGAGTTGGCGGCACCATCGCGCACCACCACCCCGGCAAGCCGTTCGTGCGGCAGCTCGGCCAGAGAGGTGGCGGTCAGCTCATCGGCCACCAGCACGAAGCGCTCCGGCCAGGCATTGGTGCCCACCAGCGAATCATCGAGGTGAAATAACAGCCGCTGACCCAGCACCCGCAGATCGCCTGCGCGTTCGCGCAGATAGCTGTCGGTCAGCCGGGCGAACTGTTCGGCAAACTTCTCGATTACCTGTTTAACCGCCCACTCTGCCACCGATCCACGTTCGATCTCATCGAACAGATCTTTCTTCAGTCGGGCATCGGTTAACAGGTGCGAGTAAAGGTCGAAGATCGCCGCGCTCTCTTTCTGCACGCTGGCGCTAAACCGTTTGCTGAAGCGGCGGAACTCACTGGCAGCTTCGCTCATGGCGAGCGACAGGCGTTCACGTTCACGCTGAACATCCAGCGTTGACGCGGCGGAAACCTGGTCGAGCAGCGGCTGCGTCTCATCGACCCAGCCCGGTGCCACCGCCACACCGGGTGCTGCCGCAATCGCGCGCACCCGGGTCTGGCGGAACTGGCCAAACAGCTGGCCCATCTGCGATTGCGACAGCAGCGCCGCCATCTGCGTGGCCAGCGTCACCAGAAACGATTCTTCACTCTCATCGAACTGGCGATGTTCCCGCTGCTGGACCACCAGCACGCCAAGCAACTGGCGACGGCTGATAACAGGCACGCCGAGGAAGGAGCGATAGCGCTCCTCTTTAACTGCGGGGATATATTTAAAGCTGGGGTGACTCTGCGCGTCGGCAAGGTTGATCGGTTCGGCCAGACGGCCGACTAACCCGACAATGCCTTCGTCAAACGCCAGCGTTACGGTGCGACCACGCGGCTTTTTCAGCCCGCGCGTCGCCATCAGGTAATAGCAGCGACGATCGTGATCGGCGAGGTAAACGGAACAGACTTCCGTTTCCATCGCCAGACAGATCTCATTGACCAGAATGTCGAGTGCTTCATTCAGACGCGGCGCACTCGCCACTTTTTCTACAATTTCGCGCAACTGAGTGAGCATAAAGGGCGTGGCCTATCCTCTCTTACGTCGATGGGCAGGATTGTTTCGCTGCCCCGCACTCTCCTGCATAGACATCACCACGCCAGCGAATTCCTTCATTACCCGGCGATAGACGTCGCGCTTGAAGGAGACAACCTGACGCACCGGATACCAGAAGCTCACCCAGCGCCAGCCGTCGAACTCAGGCGTGCTGCTGTGCTGCACATTGATATCCGCGTCATTAGACATTAACTGCAGAAGAAACCACTTTTGTTTCTGGCCGATACATACCGGCTTTGTGTCCCAACGCACCAAACGTTTTGGCAACTTGTAGCGCAACCAGTTACGGGTAGATGCAAGTATTCGAACATCTTTACGGTGTAACCCCACTTCTTCGAACAGTTCGCGATACATCGCCTGTTCAGCGGTTTCACCGGGATTGATGCCTCCCTGAGGAAATTGCCAGGAGTGCTGTCCAAAGCGCCTGGCCCATAACACTTGTCCTTGCCTGTTACAAATTACGATACCAACATTCGGGCGGTAGCCATCATCATCGATCACCGGACTACCTCAAAGCTAAATTTGAATAGCCTGATTGTTTCACACTCCTTACAGGCGGTAAACCACTGGATTCACGGGGTGTTAAGCGTAAAACTTCGGGATAACTCACAGAGAAGCCATTAGTTATAAACAATCGGGGTCAGAAAAGCCGATCTTATTCACCTTTTCTGTGGATAGCTTTGTGCAGAACGCGGGAGTTAACTGAATAACCCTGTCAGGCGCGTCTGCATCGTCAAAAAGCGATAATTAACTATCACTATGATTATAAAGACAAAAATAGATGAGTTAACAAAATACGCTCAGGTTAAATAGCCGATTAAACTGTCCACTCTTTACAGTTGGGCGAATTTTAACCACCCAGCATGTTATCCACAACGAATCGTTCAGCCTTAGGCCAGAGCGGGCAAATTATGGTCAAAAGTGGGAAAGTCAAGGCTGTAAATGGAACCAGTACCGCACAGTCAGGCCGGTTATCCCATTTTTCTGTGGATAACCCGGTATGAGATCCTGTTCATTGTTGCGAGTAAGTTGGGATAACCTGAAGCGTCCGATAATATTGCCAGGGCCAATCGGTAAAAAAAGCACGATCTATCATGTTATTATCCCCACTCAGCACGGTGAATATTTCGGGTAAACCCACTGTGCAACATACTGTATATTTTTTGAGCAATGCGAGTCTTCACTATGAACTACCTGCCAGCACCGCCTGAAGATGAAGCCACCCTGTTAGCCCGGGCAGAGGATTTAGCCGGGTTAACGCTGGAAACGTTGGCCGAACGGGCAGGTCTGACGATGCCTGCCGATCTTAAACGCGATAAAGGCTGGGTGGGTATGCTGCTGGAATGGCATCTCGGGGCCAGCGCCGGTAGCAAAGCCGAACAGGATTTCGCCCATCTCGGCATTGAGCTGAAAACCATCCCGATTGATGCCAGTGGCAAACCGCTGGAAACCACTTTTGTCTGCGTCGCGCCGCTCACCGGTAACAGTGGCGTTACCTGGCAGACCAGCCACGTGCGACACAAACTGGCGCGGGTGTTGTGGATCCCGGTCGAGGGTCAGCGGGACATTCCGCTGCGCCAGCGCCGGGTCGGCGCGCCGCTACTCTGGAGCCCCGACGCGGAGGAAGATGAGATGCTGCGGCAGGACTGGGAAGAGCTGATGGACATGATCGTGCTGGGTCGGGTTGAGCAGATCACGGCACGGCACGGTGCCTGGCTACAAATCCGCCCCAAAGCGGCCAACAGTAAAGCCCTGACCGAAGGAATTGGCGATCGCGGCCAACCGATCCTAACCTTACCGCGCGGTTTCTACCTGAAAAAGAGTTTTACCGGACCGCTGCTGGCGCGCCACTTCCTGCTTTAACAATGACATTCTGATCTGACGTGGCGCAATTTTGTGGGAGAGAAGCAAATTCAGTGCGTATAATCCCCGTTTAATTTTCGTTTAGGATTGAATGTAGGTATGTTTGAGTGGATTGCCGATCCCAATGCCTGGCTGGCACTGGGAACCCTGACCATCCTTGAGGTGGTGCTGGGTATTGATAACATTATTTTCCTGTCGTTAGTGGTCGCTAAACTGCCAAAGCATCAACAAGCCAGCGCGCGCCGTATCGGTTTGTTAGGCGCAATGTTAATGCGTCTGGCCCTGCTGGCCTCTATTGCCTGGGTCGCCCGACTGACGAATCCGCTGTTTACCCTGATGGACCATGCGTTCTCTGCCCGCGATCTGATCCTGCTGTCTGGGGGTCTGTTCCTGCTGTGGAAATCGAGCATGGAGATCCACGAAACCATTGAAGGTAACGAAGCGGAACAAAAATCTAACGTCCATTCGTTCCTTGGTGCAATCGTGCAGATCATGCTGCTGGATATTATTTTCAGCCTCGATTCGGTGATTACCGCCATCGGCCTCTCCGATCATCTGTTTATCATGATGGCTGCGGTAGTGATCGCGGTGCTGATGATGATGTTCGCAGCCCGTAGCATTGGTGAGTTCGTTGAGCGCCATCCGTCGGTCAAAATGCTGGCATTAGCCTTCCTGATTCTGGTCGGTTTCACCCTGATTCTGGAGAGTTTCGCGGTTCATGTACCAAAAGGTTACATTTATTTCGCGATGTTCTTCTCAATGGCGGTTGAATGCCTTAACCTGATGCGCAGTAAGAAAAAAACCGCATAGAAAAGTCAAGGGCGAGCGTGCTCGCCCGCAAATTTTCAGATTCCTACGATTAACCCGGCCGGCAAAACGATTTATTACTACACTTTTTGCAGTCGATGATGTGTGGAGATGAGGCGTGATGAAAGGATGGGCAGGTATCGCCATTGTGGCACTAACCGCAGCGATGTTAAGCGGATGCAGTTCTGATTATGTAATGGCAACGAAAGATGGCCGGATGATTATGACCGAAGGTAAGCCGACCATTGATAAAGAGACCGGGCTGGTGCAGTACACCGATCAGTCGGGTCACGCAGTACAGATTAACGGCGATGAGGTCTCGACCATCATTGAACGCTAAGTGCGAAATTGTCTCGCCTGCCACAGATTCCCCGCTGGCAGGCGATTTCCCCGACTTTTCCCCCTTCCTTCCCCGCCATTGCTCGCGCTATAGTCCCTGAGGACACAACATTCCATTCCATAAAGAAAAGGAAGCTGGCAATGCACTATCATCGTATTCCCCATAGCACGCTGGAAGTGAGTCAGCTGGGGTTGGGCACCATGACGTTTGGCGAGCAGAACAGTGAAGCCGACGCCCATGCCCAACTGGATTTGGCTATTCGTTCCGGCATTAATTTTATTGATACCGCCGAAATGTATCCGGTACCACCGCGTCCGGAAACCCAGGGTCTGACCGAACAGTACATTGGCAGCTGGCTGAAGCAGCGCGGCAGCCGTGACAAAATCATTCTGGCCAGCAAAGTGTCGGGCCCGTCGCGCGGTAATGATGCGTCGATTCGTCCTAACATGGCGCTGGATCGCAAGAACATCCGTGAAGCGCTGGATGCCAGCCTGAAACGCCTGAATACCGACTATCTCGATCTTTATCAGCTGCACTGGCCGCAGCGTCAGACCAACTATTTTGGCAAGCTGGGCTATCAGTACAGTGAAACCACCGCCCAGGTGACGCTGCTGGAGACGCTGGAAGCGCTGACCGAGCAGGTTCGCGCCGGTAAGATTCGCTATATCGGGGTGTCGAATGAAACCGCATGGGGCGTAATGCGCTATCTGCAACTGGCGGAGAAGCATGAACTGCCGCGCATCATCAGCATCCAGAACCCCTACAGCCTGCTGAACCGCAGCTTTGAAGTGGGCCTGGCCGAAATCAGCCAGCATGAAGGGGTTGAGTTGCTGGCTTACTCCAGCCTGGCGTTCGGTACTCTGAGCGGTAAGTATCTGAATGGCGCGCAGCCTGCCGGTGCCCGTAATACCCTGTTCAGTCGCTTTACCCGCTACAGCGGCGAGCAGTCGCAGCAGGCGATTGCCGAGTATGTGGCGTTAGCCCGCCAGCACCAGATTGATCCGTCACAGATGGCATTGGCTTATGTGCGTCAGCAGCCGTTTGTTGCCAGCACCCTGCTCGGTGCGACCACGCTTGAGCAGCTGCAGACCAATATCGACAGCTTCAATCTGACGTTAAATGCAGAGATTCTGGAAGGCATTGAGGCGATCCACCGCCGTTATACCTATCCGGCACCCTGAGTCCTCCGCTGCCGGCCGCCACGAGTGCGGCTGGCACACCTTATATATCCCGATAATAGAGCTGCACGCGCTTATCGGGATACTCCAGCGCCTCGCCCTGCGACTGCCAGCCAAAACGGTCATAGTAGCCGCTGAAGGTCGACCATAACCACAACCGCGAATACCCCTGATCCTGGGCGTGTGCAATCACCCGCTGCTGCAACGCGTCGCTGACGCCTTTGCCGCGCGCGGGCGCATCGACATACAGTGCGGCCAGCCACGGGAACAGATCCTGACGGCTGATCAGATCGCATCGCCAGAAACCTGCCGTGCCGATCGCCTTGCCTGCCTCAACGGCGACAAAAGTGACCGGGAAATCGGCGCCGCTCAGGCTGCTGGCGACGATGCTGGCGAAGAAGTCACGGCTGCTGGGTTCGCCGAAAGCGCGCCACTGCCATTCGGTAATCTGATCGGCAAAATGGGGCACAGCGCTGAGCGGCACAATCTCCATTACATCAGTTTCCCCTGGAATATCGGCACTGAATCAAACAGGTAACCGTCGAAGTCAGGCGCATCCGCATCGGACAGCTCAAGCAGCGTATTCTTCACATTCTCAAGATGCTGCCAGGTGGCCTGCCATGCGCCCATCACATCGCGACGACGCAGAGCGGCCAGAATGGTCTGGTGATCGCCCAGCCATTTCAGGCGGTAGGCGCGGGTTTCAAACTGGGGGCGCAGTTGCTGCCACAGCGGACTGCTGTCGTGATGACGCCAGATACTGGTGACGGTGTCGAGCAGCATCTGATTCTGACTGGCTCCCGCCAGCAGCAGATGAAATAACTTGTCGTTATCCTGACTGCTGTCGTTGGCGGCGATGGCCCGCTGCTCCTGCTCCAGCGTGCGGCGCAGATTTTCAATATCCGCTTTGGTGGCCATTTTAGCGGCAAACGCGGCGATGTTGCTTTCCAGCAACTGGCGCGCCTGCAGCATTTCAAACGGACCGACATCGCTGCGGAAAAAGGCCTCTTCTTCATCATCGCTGGCGGAGGGAATGCGCATCACGTAGACGCCGGAACTCTGGCGAATATCCACCGTTCCTTCCAGCTCCAGCATTAATAGCGCTTCGCGGACGATGGTCCGGCTGACGCCCCAGGTTTCAGCCAGCTGGCGTTCAGGCGGCAGGCGCGATCCCACCGGATAGTGTCCGTCGCAGATTTGCTGGCGCAGATGCTGACCAATTTCCTGATACTGTTTTTTTTCTTGCGGCGCTTCGGCTTTGTCCACGCTGTCACCCTTTGCAATCATTGCGCTAACGGCATTGCCGCCGTTCCCTGCGCGACAATGCCCGCGAGCCAGAGAAGTGACCCGCAAACTGAGACTCAGTGTATCAAAGCCAGCGCCTGATCGAGTACCTTTGCGCCATTCAGGGTGCCATAGGCAACAGAATCGATTACCGCAATCGGCAACTGATAGCTGTCGGTCAGTTTTTTGTTCGCTTCCAGCTTAAAGCGCACCTGCGGCCCCAGCAGCACCGCCACCACCTCGTGGCCGTAATTTTGCAGCTCCTCTTGCAGGTTCTGCTCGGGAATGGCGTAGATGTGGAAGGCTAATCCACGCGCGGCGGCCTCTTTTTCCATCCGCGTTACCACCATTGAGGTCGACATGCCTGCGGCACAGGCCAGCACAATACGTTTCATCCTCGCTTCCTCTTGTTATTTCGGCTCATCATCAAGCCACAGGGTAAATTGCTGACTGTCGCGCAGCGCCCGGAACCAGTGGGCGGATTTCTTCATGCGACGCTGACGCTGGTTATCTAAGTCGATTTCGATCAGGCCATAGCGGTTTTTGAAGGCGTTCATCGGCGAGACGTTGTCGGTGAAGGCCCACAGCATATAGCCCTGACAGTTGATGCCCGCCTGATGCGCACGGACCGCCTGATGCAGGTGCTCGCTGATAAAGTGAATGCGGTAGTCGTCCTGAATTTCCCCCTCAGCGTTTTTAAATTGCGCTTCGTTTTCGACGCCCATTCCGCTCTCGGCGACAAACCACGGGATGTTGCCGTACTCATCACGCATCCGCTGCGCCATATCCCAGATGATTTCCGGCTGAATTTCCCAGCCGCGTGAACGGTTCATCCGCCGGCCCGGCAATTCAAAGTGCTCGTAATAGCAGGCAGGATGGAACGGCGTATCGGGATGCCAGGCACGGGACGGTGCCTTCACGCGGTGCGGATAGTAAAGGTTAAGCCCGACCTCATCGACGGTATTGGCGGCGATGATCGCCAGCTCCTCCGCTGTGGCCTGCCACTCAATCTGATGTTTATCCAGCAGCGCCAGCAGCTCCGCCGGGTACTCGCCTTTGATAGCCGGATCGAGAAACACCCGGTTATAGAACAGGTCGTAGATCTGCGCCGCCTTCTGGTCATGCGCGGCCGACGAGCGTGGATAGGTCACCTCCGGGTTGAGGATGGTCCCGATACGACCGGCATAGCCTTGCTGGCGAAACAGCTGCACCACCCGCGCGGTGGCGAGATTTTTGTGGTGGTTCCACTGCATCCATTTATGGGTGTTCTGCTCGTACGGCCAGCGCAGCGCGTCGAGATAGACCCGGGTCTGCACCACAATCGGCTCATTAAACACAAACCAGCGCGTTACCCGGCCGGCATAGCGTTTAAATACCTGCTCGACGTAACGGATAAACAGTTCAACCACGTGCTTTGACTGCCAGCCGCCATACTGCTCCAGCAGCGTAGCGGGCAGCTCGTAATGCTCCAGACAGAGCATCAGTTCAATGCCCTGGCGCTGCATTTCATCAATCAGCCGGTCATAGTAAGCCGCGTACTCCTCATCCACCGTGGCGCTTTCATAATCGGTGAGAAAGCGCGACCAGTTGATTGAGGTGCGGTAGTGGGTCAGCCCGCTGGCCTTCATCAGCGCTACATCTTCAGCAAAGCGGTTAATGAAGTCGGTCGCCACGGCCGGACCATAGCCCTGATGCCAGACATGCCGATCCTGCTGATACCAGGCATCCGGCCACGAATCCTGCCCGGCTTTTTTGCCACTCCAGCCCTCGGTTTGCCAGGCTGACGCGGCGGCGCCAAGGATAAAATTCTGCGGGATCTGAATAAGCTGGCGACTCATAACACCTCCGATTGGTTTCGGGCCAGTTCAGGTTGTTGATTCTTCGCTTCGGCGGCATCGGCGCGACGGGCTGCCACTTTGACAAACGGCAGGTAGATCAGCACCGACACCATAATGCAGATAATCTGGGTCACCACCGCGCCCATCGATCCCGCTGTCGACAGCCAGGCGTTAATGATCGGCGGCGTGGTCCACGGCACCATCACCACCGCTTTGCCGGCAAACCCCATCACTGTGGCGAAGTAGCCGATTGAGCCGGTTACCAGCGGCGTGATGATGAACGGGATCGCCAGGATCGGATTGAGCATAATCGGCATGCCAAATATTACCGGCTCATTGATATTGAAAATGCCGGGACCGAACGAGAGTTTGGCGATTTCACGCATCTCTTTGCGGCGCGTCGCCAGCATCACCGCGGTCAGCAGGCCGATAGTCAGGCCGGACCCGCCAATGCTCATATAGACATCCCAGAACGGCATGGTGATGATATTCGGCGCCTCTTTACCCTGCTCAAAGGCGGTCATATTGACCATAATCGCCCCCAGCAGCAGCGGTTCACGAATCGGTTTCACCATCTGATTACCGTGAATGCCGATCACCCAAAATAGCTGGGCGACGAACATCAGAATCAGAATTCCCCACAGGCTCTGTACCACCGACTCCAGCGGTTGCTGCACCACCTGATAGACCGCGTCATACAGATACATGCCGGTAACGCGATGGAAAATAAAGCCAAAGGTGGCGACCAGCGTCACGGTGATAATCGACGGGATCAGCGCGGAGAAAGAGGCGGCAACGTTGGGCGGCACTGTGTCCGGCATCTTAATTTTCAGCCGCTCAACCTGCTCGAGCCGGCAATAGATCTCTACCGACAGGATGGCGATAAACATGCCGAGAAACAGGCTCTTGGTATCGGAGAATTGTTTAGCCAGCACGTCGGTGACCAGATGCATCTGACCGTCGACCATCATCTGTAAAGTGGTCGGCGTCACGGACACAAAGCAAATGATCGCCAGCAGGCCAGGGAACAAGGTTTTGATGCCGTTGATGCGGCCAAGCTCGATGCCAATCAGGAACACCGCGCCAATGTTGAGGAAGCTGAGCGTGGCGTAGTTAATGCTGCTGGTGATCGGTTTCAGGTCGGCTAAAAATCCCAGTGCAGCAAAGCTGGCGAGGCCATTTTTACTGTCCAGCACCATGTTAGAGATCAGCACTGAGAAAGCGCCAACGATGATCACCGGCATCAGGGTGATGAACGAGGCTTTGATCGCCATGATGTAGCGATAACTATTGAAGCGGGTGGCAAAGCTGCCCAGGGAATCGATAAGGCGGTCCTGTAGAGACATGGGTCAACCCTCAGAGATGTAAGATCGGCATTCCAGTAGTGGTCGGTATCTTCCCGGTTAGTGGCATACCAAAATGACGATTCTTAACCATTCTTTCTGTGACAAAGCTCCCGGAAACGTTTTTTGGCATTCCAGTATGATTAAAAAAGCCAATTTGGCATACCAATAGCGAGGATTGTATGGATTTCGAACAAACCATGATGGAATTGCTGATCAATGCGGGTGAAGCACGATCGTCAGCGATGATGGCGATCCAGTCTGCGCGCCAGCGTGACTGGTCGGCTGCCGACGCGGCGCTGACCGCCTCCGATGCCGCAGCAAAACAGGCGCACAAGATTCAGACGCAGTTGATTGGCGCGGATGAAGGCAGCGGCAAACTGCCGGTGACGCTGATCCTGGTGCATGCTCAGGATCACTTAATGAATGCGATGCTGTGTCGCGATCTGGCGGAGGAGATGGTGATGCTGCGTAAAGAGCTGTTTAACGCACAGGCGGCAGCAGGTACCGCCTGTGCAAGCGGTTAGCCGCCTTCCAGCGCCAGTAATTCCTGGATAGTCTGCGCGCGACGGATCTCGCGCGGCTGCCCCTGTTCGAACAGCACTTCCGGGATCAGTGGACGGCTGTTGTAGTTCGATGACATAGATGCGCCATACGCGCCGGTGTCATGAAATACCAGATAATCACCGACCTGCGCAGCCGGAATCGCACGGGTATCGACTTTGCCGCCTTCCAGCTGGGTAAAGACGTCGCCCGACTCACACAGCGGCCCCGCCACCACGCTGTCGAGGGTCTGCTGCTCATCAATCTGACGCCCGTCGCCCGCCATCAGCGAGATATGGTGATAGCTGCCATACATTGATGGGCGCATTAAATCGTTGAATCCGGCGTCGACCAGCACAAAGTGGCGGCTGCCCATCGCTTTGACCGCCCGCACCTGCGACACCAGCACGCCCGATTCGGCCACCAGAAAACGGCCCGGCTCAATCTCCAGTTTGACGGCGTGGCCCAGATGCTGAGCAATGCGCTGACGCGCAGCATCCCACAGGCCAAAATAGTGATCGGTATCGATCGCCTCTTCACCGTAGCGATAAGGAATCGACAGGCCGCCACCCGCTGAGATCGCCGTCAGATCCTGACCAAACTCCACCACCAGACTGACCATCGCATCACACACCTGTTGCAGATGGGCGTAATCGACCCCGGAACCGATGTGCATATGAATCCCCACCAGCCGCAGACCGTACTGCTGGATCGCCGCCAGCGCTAAAGCCAGATCGCCATGCCAGATTCCGTGCTTGCTGTTTTCGCCGCCGGTATTGGTTTTCTGACTGTGGCCGTGCCCGAAACCGGGATTAACCCGCAGCCATACCGCATGACCCGGCGAGACAGCGCCCAGCTGATGCAGCATATCGACCGAACCGGCATTAACCGGCACCTGCAGCGCCGCAACCCGCTCCAGCGTCGGCTGATCAAACAGATCAGCGGTAAAGACGATCTCATCTCCGCCCGGCTGATACCCCGCCACCAGCGCACGTTCAATCTCACCCAGCGATACCGAGTCTACCTTTACTCCGGCCGCCCGCATCAGGCGCAGGATATGAATATTTGAACAGGATTTCTGGGCGAAACGCACCACATCAAACGCCTGTAACTGGGCGATGCGTGCCTGAATGATCTGCGCATCGTAGGCCCAGAAAGGCCCAGCATAGCGGCGTGCCAGCGGCAGCAGTTGCGTGACGTTGAGCGCGGTTTCGGTGGTCTGTAAGGAACGGGGCATGAGGGATCTCCTGTGGCAATAACCGCATTAAGCCAGAATCGTGTCATAGCGAAAAATATCTGTTTTAATAGCATCTATGCAAAACTGATATGGCATCACCTGATGGCGAACATTAACTGGCGACACATCGAAATTTTTCACGCGGTGATGACCAGCGGTAACCTGACGCAGGCCGCGACTCTGCTGCACACCTCTCAGCCTACGGTCAGTCGGGAACTGGCGCGGCTGGAGCAGCAATTGGGGCTACAGCTGTTTGGTCGGGTACGCGGACGTCTGCAGCCTACGGTACAGGGGCTGCGCCTGTTTGAAGAGGTTCAGCGTTCCTGGTACGGGCTGGATCGCATTATGGAGGCGGCTGATAATCTGCGTCAGTTTCGTCAGGGTGAGCTTTCTGTCGCCTGTCTGCCGGTGTTTTCGCAGTCGCTGCTGCCGCCGCTGTGTCAGCCTTTTTTGCAGCGCTACCCGGATGTCAGCCTGAATGTGATTCCGCAGGAGTCGCCGCTGCTGGAGGAGTGGTTATCGGCGCAGCGCTATGACCTCGGCTTAACCGAAACTCAGCATGCGCCGGCCGGCACTGACCGCCATGCGCTCTTAACCTGCGATGAAGTCTGCGTGTTGCCGCCTCAGCATCCACTGAGCCAGCGGGCCGTGCTGACGCCGCAGGATTTTGCCGGTGAGAATTATGTCAGCCTGTCGCGCACCGACAGTTATCGCCAGCTGCTGGATGCGTTGTTTCATGAGCAGGATGTTGAGCGTCGTCTGGTGCTGGAGACCCACAGCGCCGCCTCCGTCTGCGCGATGGTCAGGGCGGGCGTCGGGGTATCGATCGTTAATCCGCTGACGGCGCTCGATTATGCCGACAGCGGTGTGGTGATGCGGCGATTCAGCGTTTCGGTACCGTTTACCGTCAGCCTGGTCAGACCGCATCACCGCCCCGCCTCGGCGCTGGTCGATGCGTTTGTCAGACATCTGCAGCAGCAGGTGGCTGACTTCCCGGCGCGCATCGCCGCCCGCTTAGCTTAAGCGCGCACCGCAGACGTTGCGCCACCCGATTTGCGGAAGGTGATCAGGCAAACCAGCAGACCGATCAGTGCCAGCGCGGCGGCGGCAACCGGCACCGCCGTCAGGCCGTAGCCCCGACCAATCACTGCCCCACCGACCCAGGCACCCAGCGCATTACCAACGTTGAACGCTGAAATATTCAGGGTCGACACCAGATTGGGAGCCTCTTTACCGTGGCGTACCACGTTAATCTGCAGACCCGGCACGGTAGCAAAGGTGGCCATCGCCCACAGGAACAGAGTGATCTCCGCCAGCCACAGCGCATGGCTGGTCCAGCTAAACAGCAGGGAGAAGATCGCAATCAGCGAGAAGCTAAGGATCAGGCTGAAGGAGACTTTCCAGTCCGCCATCTTGCCGCCCAGAATATTGCCGACCGTCAGGCCTGCGCCAATCAGGAACAGTGTCCAGCTGACGCCACGGTCGCTGATGCCGGTCACCTGTAACAGCAGCGGCGCGATATAACTGAACAAGGCAAACATTGCCGCGGCAAAAAACACCGTCATCAGCAGCGACAGCCACAGTTTACCGTTGGCCAGCGCGCTCACTTCACTCGCCAGGTCGACCGGTTTTTCCTGCTTGTTATTCGGCAGGCTGACAATCAGGGCGATGAAGGCCAGTACGCCGATGACCGCTACGCCCCAGAAGGTAGCACGCCAGCCAAACAGCTGACCAAACCAGGTGCCAAGCGGCACGCCCAGCACGTTCGCCAGCGTGAGACCGGTAAACATCAGCGCCACGGCAGAAGCCTGACGACCTGGTGCTACCAGACTGGCTGCGACCACCGCACCAATGCCAAAGAAAGCACCGTGACACAGCGCGGTTACAATGCGCGCCAGCATCAGCAGGTTATAGTTGTACGCCAGCGCGCACAGCAGGTTGCCGACGATGAAGATCACCATCAGCAGCGTCAGCGTCTTTTTACGCGGCAACCGGGCGGTCAGCAGCGCCATAATCGGTGCGCCAATCGCCACGCCCAACGCATAGCCGCTGATTAACCAGCCCGCTGACGGAATCGACACCTGAAGATCGGCCGCCACGTCCGGCAGCAGCCCCATAATGACGAACTCGGTGGTGCCGATGGCGAACGCACTCAACGCCAGCGCCAGTAACGCTACAGGCATAACATTTCTCCCAATACCATGAAAATGCAGGTGAACCGCGCGAACGCGTGGCCCAATCGACGCTTATTAAAATTTGATCTGCGTCACGCTGGCTATTACAGCACAGCCGCTGGAGCCCATATACCCCAATAGCAGCAAAGGTTTATTGCCACACCAGCAATAATTTCTGTCATCAATCCGCCAGACGCTCATCTCCGGCACGGTGGAAAAATCCAGGAATCACCGCCGCAGGCAATCTCTGGTTGTCATTTGCCCGTCACCCGTTACCCTTTTTAATGTGTCAGCAATAAATAAAATTTTAGCGTTGCCGATAACCCCATTATGAAACGCCAGGTGATGTGATCGAATTCTGACGCGGGGAGAAAGAATGCAACGGCTCATTGCCTTGATGGTTTTTGCTTTAACCGGCTGCTCGGTTGGCCACTATGAGTACAGTAAAGAGGCCGAAAAGCGGGTCGATATGACCGTGACCGGCATTCCTACCGTGCTCGGCTTAGGCACGCTGGGTACCACGATTCCGCTGACGGCGGAATACAGTCTGACCGCCGCGCACGTGGCGAAATTTTCACTTTACCGGGTCAAAGCCTGGCATCCGCAATGCGATCTGGCGGTGGTCTACCACAAAAACAGCGAGGCAAGCCTGCCACCCAGCTTTCGCAACAGTCATATCGGCGATCGGGTCAATCTGTACGGCTACAGCTTTATTTCGGCGATGCCGGTCAGTTCCAGCGGCCAGAACCTGATCAATACCACGCTGGCGAACAGCTGGAACAAGGCGGACTGCGTGGTGGTGGCGGCCAATGCTGGAGTGGTGAAAGGGATGTCGGGCGGCGCGGTGTATAACGCCTCTGACGATACGCTGGCGGGAGTAATCATCGGCTACAGCGACCGTATTAATGACAATACCAGCGGCAAAACTCTGTATAAGAACGTGGCGCTGTATGTACCTTATGCGCGGTTTCAGCAGTGGCTGGATGGCGTAGTGAAGTCGTGACCGCCGTTGTCTGAACCGGACAGCGACGAAAAAAAAGGCCGGAGTCTCCGGCCTTTCTGCATTCTGCTTAACGCAAAGTGACTTACTTGCTGCCCGGACGCAGCGCCGGGAACAGGATCACGTCGCGGATGGTGTGGCTGTTGGTAAACAGCATGACCATACGGTCGATACCGATACCGAGACCCGCAGTAGGCGGCAGACCGTGTTCCAGCGCAGTGACGTAATCTTCGTCGTAGAACATCGCTTCGTCATCGCCCGCATCTTTGGCATTCACCTGCTGCAGGAAACGCTCAGCCTGATCTTCCGCATCGTTCAGCTCGGAGAAGCCGTTACCGATTTCACGGCCGCCGATGAAGAACTCAAAGCGATCGGTGATCTCTGGATTCTGATCGTTACGACGCGCCAGCGGTGATACTTCAGCCGGATATTCGGTGATAAAGGTTGGCTGAATCAGATGCGCTTCTGCCGTCTCTTCGAAGATCTCGGTGACCACACGGCCCAGTCCCCAGCTCTTCTCGACTTTAATGTGCAGCGATTCAGCGATCGCTACCGCTTTATCAAAGTCTTCCAGATCGGCCAGGTCGGTTTCCGGACGGTATTTCTTGATCGCTTCGCGCATCGTCAGTTTTTCAAACGGCTTACCGAAATCGAACTGATGTTCGCCATACGGCACCACGGTGGTACCCAGCACATCCTGTGCCAGCGTACGGAACAGGCTTTCGGTCAGCTCGATCAGATCTTTGTAATCCGCATACGCCATATAGAGTTCCATCATGGTGAACTCAGGGTTATGACGTGGCGAAATGCCTTCGTTACGGAAGTTACGGTTGATCTCGAACACCCGATCAAAGCCCCCTACCACCAGACGCTTCAGATAGAGTTCCGGGGCAATACGCAGGTACATATCGATGTCCAGCGCATTGTGATGGGTGATAAACGGACGCGCCGATGCGCCGCCTGGGATCACCTGCATCATCGGAGTTTCCACTTCCATAAAGTCGCGGCTGACCATGAACTGGCGGATACCGGCCATGATTTGCGAGCGAATTTTGAAGGTGTTACGGGACTCATCGTTGGCGATCAGATCGAGGTAGCGCTGACGATAACGGGTTTCCTGATCGGCCAGGCCGTGGAACTTATCCGGTAACGGACGCAGGGCTTTGGTCAGCAGACGCAGCTCAGAACAGTGAATCGACAGTTCGCCGGTTTTGGTTTTGAACAGCTTGCCGCGCGCGCCAAGGATATCGCCGAGGTCCCACTTTTTGAACTGCTCGTTGTAGATCCCTTCGGCCAGATCGTCACGCGAGACATAGAGCTGAATGCGTCCGCCAACGTCCTGCAGGGTAACGAATGACGCTTTACCCATGATACGACGGGTCATCATGCGTCCGGCAACGCTGACTTCAATGCCCAGATCTTCCAGTTCTTCGTTGCTCTTCTCGTCATAGCGTTCATGCAGCTGGTTCGAGAGGGTGTCACGACGGAAATCGTTAGGAAACGCCACGCCATTTGCACGCAGCGCGCTCAGCTTTTCGCGACGCGTTTTCAGTTCGTTGTTTAACTCAAGTGCGGCGTCAGCGCTCTGCGGTTGTTGTTCAGACATGTCGGTTCCTTATAACCCTGCTTTTAAACTAGCTTCAATGAATCGATCCAGATCGCCGTCCAGCACCGCCTGGGTGTTGCGCGTTTCCACACCGGTACGCAGATCTTTAATGCGCGAATCGTCGAGCACGTAAGAACGGATCTGGCTGCCCCAGCCGATGTCGGACTTGTTGTCCTCCAGCGCCTGTTTCTCAGCATTTTTCTTTTGCATCTCAAGCTCGTACAGCTTCGCCTTCATCTGCTTCATCGCCTGATCTTTGTTCTTGTGCTGAGAACGGTCGTTCTGGCACTGGGTCACGGTGCCGGTCGGAATATGGGTAATACGTACCGCAGATTCCGTCCGGTTAACGTGCTGGCCGCCGGCACCGGAGGCGCGATAGACGTCAATGCGCAGATCGGCGGGGTTGATGTCGATATCAATATCGTCATCCACTTCCGGATAGATAAAGGCTGAGCTGAAGGAGGTGTGACGACGACCGCCGGAGTCGAACGGGCTCTTACGCACCAGGCGATGCACGCCGGTTTCGGTACGCAACCAGCCAAAGGCGTAATCGCCTGACACACGAATGGTCACGGATTTAATACCCGCCACTTCGCCTTCAGACTCTTCAATAATTTCAGTTTTGAAGCCGCGGGCTTCAGCCCAACGCA
The DNA here is from genome assembly GCF_038594305.1 of Pantoea brenneri. NCBI lineage: Bacteria > Pseudomonadati > Pseudomonadota > Gammaproteobacteria > Enterobacterales > Erwiniaceae > Pantoea > Pantoea brenneri. The sequence goes on from NZ_JBCGBG010000007.1 coordinate 132,667, forward strand.
GATACATACGCATCAGCATGCTGGCCCAGTCCTGCGCTTCGGTACCGCCGGAGCCCGCCTGCAGATCGATATAGCAGTCGGCGCTGTCGTACTCACCGGAGAACATGCGGCGGAATTCGAGTTCGCCCAGTTTGCTTTCGAGGCCATCCAGCTCGGCCACCGCTTCGTTGAACGTCTCTTCGTCATCCGCTTCAACTGCCAGCTCCAGCAGACCCTGGACATCTTCCAGGCCTTGCGTCATCTGATCGAGAGTGTCAACAATCGCTTCAAGCGAGGAGCGCTCTTTGCCCAGTGCCTGGGCGCGTTCCGGTTCGTTCCACACGTCTGGCTGTTCCAGCTCGGCGTTTACTTCTTCGAGGCGTTCTTTCTTGGCATCGTAGTCAAAGATACCCCCGAAGAACGTCGCTGCGCTCACTGAGGTCCTGAATACGGTTTTTGACCGGGTTGATTTCAAACATGGCTTTAGCGTCTTTTTTGCGTTCGATGGGACAGGAAAATTAACGCATAAGTTTACCCGAAACTGACGACAGTTTGTAGCGCTGATGCGGTGGTGGCGCGGCGATCGATTAACCGCGTGGCGAGTGGCGTTTCACCAGAGGAAAAGAAGGCGGTCCTGAGCCCGGCGGGCGGCCGCGCGCTGCCGCAGGACCGCCGCCAGAGGTCAGTTAATCGGCCAGAGATGATCAATGATCAGCTGCACCGAACGGTTCCCGCGATATTCATTGATATCCAGTTTGTAGGCCAGCTCGACCTGACGTACGCTGGTGTCGGGCCACAGTGTGGTATCGACATTGAAGGCGATGCCATCAATCAGCGGGCCGCCGCCCAGCGGTTCCACCATCACTTTCAGATGCCGCTCGCCGACCAGCCGCTGCTGTAACAGCTTAAATTTGCCGTCGAACGCTGGCTCCGGGAACGCCTGGCCCCAGGGACCCGCTTCACGCAGCATCTCAGCGGTCTGCAGGGAAAATTCCTGCGGCTGCAGCGCGCCATCGGACCAGATGATGCCCTGCAGCGATTCGCCATCCAGCCATTCGCCGACCAGTTCGGCAAAACGCTGGCGAAACTCCTCATAGCGTGCGGTTTCCAGCGACAGTCCCGCCGCCATTGCATGGCCGCCAAACTTCAGCATCAGCCCTGGATTCAGCGTATCGAGCCGCTCCAGCGCATCACGCAGATGCAGACCGGCAATCGAGCGGCCGGAGCCTTTCAGCGTGCCGTCACCGGCTGGCGCAAAGGCAATCACCGGGCGATGGAAGCGCTCTTTCAGCCGCGAGGCCAGAATCCCGACCACGCCCTGATGCCACTCCGGATGATAAAACGCCAGCCCCAGCGGCAGGTCGCTCTGCTCACGTTCCAGCGCCTGACACAGCGCCAGCGCTTCGCTCTGCATGCCCTGCTCAATCTCTTTACGCGTCTGATTCAGCGCATCCAGTTCGCTGGCTAACATCCGCGCCTGGCTGAGATCGTCGGTCATCAGTAACGCCACCCCGACTGACATATCATCCAGCCGCCCTGCCGCATTGAGCCGTGGTCCAAGCGCAAAGCCGAGATCGCTGGCCGCCAGCTGGCGCGCATCGCGGTTGGCAATCTCCAGCAGCGCACGAATGCCGGGACGGCATTTACCGGCGCGAATCCGGCTCAGTCCCTGCCACACCAGAATGCGGTTATTGACGTCGAGCGGCACCACATCGGCCACCGTGCCAAGCGCCACCAGATCCAGCAGTTCAGCCAGATTGGGTTCGCTGCGGGTTGTGCCAAACCAGCCCTGCGTCCGCAGATAAGCGCGCAGGGCCAGCATCAGATAAAAGGCGACGCCGACACCGGCCAGCGCGCGGGAAGGAAAATTGCAGTCCGCCAGGTTAGGATTGACGATCGCTTCCGCCGCCGGCAGGGTCTCACCCGGCAGGTGGTGATCGGTGATCAGCACCGGAATGCCGTGCTGATGTGCACATTCCACGCCAGCATGCGACGAGATGCCGTTATCCACCGTCAGGATCATCGCCGCACCGCGCGCACGCGCCTGTTCAACCACTTCCGGGCTGAGACCATAGCCATCTTCGAAGCGGTTCGGCACCAGATACTGCACGTTGCTGCCGCCCATGCTGCGCAGCGCCATCACCGTCAGCGCGGTACTGGTCGCGCCGTCGGCATCAAAATCGCCCACCACCATAATGCGACGGCCATCGAGCAGCGCCTGATGCAGCAACGCTACCGCGCTATCGATTCCGCTCAGCGCCTGGAACGGCAGCAGGTTTTTCGCGCCGCGCTCCAGCTCAGCCGCGTCGCGTACCCCGCGCTGCAGATAAAGACGTTTCAGCAGCGGCGGCAGGGTTGCCGGCAGCGCATCTTCGACCGTCACCTCACGGCGACGCAGTTCCACTTCGTTTTTTACCACCGATTAACCACCACGTTTTTGATTATCCAGTACCTGCTTCAGCTCCTGCGGACCCTGATAGCCCGGAATCATCATGCCGCTGTCGGTCAGGATGGCTGGCGTGCCCTGAATGCCAAACAGCACCCCGAGCTTGTAATGCTGTTCAATATTGATTTTGCAGCTGTCAGGCGCGGTCATTTTCGGCGCATCGCCCTTCATCGCATCATCAAAGGCTTTATTACGATCGGCGCTGCACCAGATCGCTTTCATCGCGCCTTCAATCTGACCATGCAGTCCTTCACGTGGGAACGCCAGGTAGCGCACGGTGATACCCAGCGCATTGTAGTCCGCCATCTGCTCATGCAGTTTGCGGCAGTAGCCACAGGTAATGTCGGTAAACACCGTCACCACATGCTGCTCTTTCGGTGCTTTGTAGACGATCATTTCCGGCACCAGCGCCTCGACTTTTTTATCGAGCAGCTTATTGGTTACGTTGACCGGTTGCGCACCGCTGACGTCATACAGCGGGCCCTGAATCATGTGTTTGCCATCATCGGTCACGTAGAGCACACCGCTTTCCGACAGCACGGTTTTAAAGCCCGGCAGCGGCGATGAGGTAATCTCAGTCTGATTTAAGCCGAGCTTTTTCAATGATTGCTGAATGGCGCTGTCATCGGCCTGCGCCAGACCGGAAAAGGCACTGGCTAACAGCGCCAGCATGGCAAAATGCTTGTTCATCTCTTTCCTTATTCCCGCAGATCAGGCCCGCGGATGATGTTGTTGATGCAACTGACGCAGGCGCTCGGTGGCGACATGCGTATAAATTTGGGTGGTGGAGAGATCGCTGTGTCCCAGCAACATCTGTACGACACGCAGATCGGCACCGTGGTTCAGCAGATGGGTAGCAAACGCATGGCGCATCACATGGGGCGACAATTTTTCACTGTCGATGCCGGCCAGCGTGGCGTAATGCTTGATGCGGTGCCAGAAGGTCTGCCGCGTCATCTGCTGCGCCCGGTTGCTCGGGAACATCACGTCCAGCGTCTGTCCGTTGAGCAACCACGGACGCCCATGTTCCAGATAATGCTCCAGCCAGTAAACCGCTTCTTCACCTAACGGCACAAGTCGCTCTTTATCGCCTTTGCCGATTACCCGCACCACACCCTGGCGCAGGCTGATATCACTCAGCGTCAGGCCGACCAGCTCAGAAACACGCAAACCGGTGGCGTAGAGTAACTCCAGCATCGCTTTGTCGCGCAGCTCCAGCGGGATGTCGATATTTGGTGCCTGTAGCAAGCGTTCAACCTGCGCTTCACTGAGATCTTTCGGCAGCCGCTGCGGCAGTTTTGGTGCCGATAACAGCGCACTGGGATCGTCAGCGCGCAGCTTCTCGCGGTAGAGGTATTGAAACAGGCGGCGCATAGCGCTCAGCAGCCGGGCTGAACTGGTCGCCTTGTAACCGCCCTCCAGCCGCTCGGCCAGAAACTGCTGCAGATCCAGCGGCATCACGCTGAGCAGCGTCAGGTTATGATGCGCCAGCCAGCTGGTCAGCGTCTGGAGATCCTGGCGATAGGAGGAGAGAGTATTCTGCGCCAGATTGCGTTCAATCCAGAGCGCATCGAGAAACTGTTCAGTCAGTTCGCTGTCTTGCACGTTATCCCCGCCGTTCGCTGTAAAATCATGCTCATTATGCCTGATTCAACGGCGCTTCTGGTACAATTGCGCCAAAGTCAGTATTTACAGAGTGTTATCTGCATGAAAATCGGCCTTTTTTACGGTTCCAGCACCTGTTACACCGAAATCGTAGCGGAGAAAATTCGCGATTTTATTGGCGAAGAGCTGGTCACCCTGCACAACGTCAAAGATGACGATCCGCGCCTGATGGAACAGTACGATCTGCTGATCATGGGCATCCCGACCTGGGATTTTGGCGAGTTGCAGGAGGACTGGGAAGCGATCTGGCCACAGCTGTCGACCCTGAATCTGCGCAATAAGATTGTGGCGCTGTATGGTATGGGCGATCAGATTGGCTACGGTGAATGGTTCCTTGATGCGCTCGGTATGCTGCATGAGCTATTGCAGCCGATGGGGGTGCGTTTTGTGGGTTACTGGCCGCTGGAAGGGTACGAGTTCACCAGCCCGAAACCGCTCAGTGCCGATGGGAAGCAGTTTGTCGGTCTGGCGCTCGATGATGTGAATCAGTTTGAGGTCACCGACGAGCGCGTCGAGCAGTGGTGCGAGCAGGTGTTAACGGAAACCGCCGAACTGCTGTAATCGCAAAACGGTGTGGTCCGGCAGGTGGCTTTTGGCCCTGACGCCGCAACTGATGCCGCTAGTGACGCCGTCAGTGTTGCACCTCGCTGAAACAGCAGGCGCGTAACGCCCGCCATTCGCCAGGCTGCATATTGTCCTGCATCAGCCACCAGCGCAGCGTCTTGCCCTGCTCGCTTTTCGCCACCAGCAGCACGCCAAACGGCAACCAGCGCAGCGGCTGAGTCGGCCGCCAGCGTGTACCCTGCCAGCACCAGATTTGCGCACTTTCCCGTTGAAGCGAACCGCGCCGCTGACTGAGCCGTCGATGATTACGCCAGCCTTCGGCCAGCAGCAGTCCGATCATCGCCAGTTTAATCAGCCATCCGCTGACCGGCAGCGTCAGCAGCAATAGAGCCGTTACCGTCACCCCCAGCCAGACGCCCAGCAGGCCGCGCGCCAGGCGGGATGGCCGCAGCTTACATTGCCACGGGGCCGCGTTCACGGTTACGCTGCTGAATCAGGTTAACCATCCGCTTCAGCTCAGGATCGCTGGGTTCACCGTGGTTCATCAACCAGTTAAACAGGTCGGGATCGTCACTCTTCAGCAGCGCGATAAACACCTGCTTATCGGTGTCGTTCAGGCTGTCATATTCATATTTAAAGAACGGCATAATAGCGACATCCAGCTCCAGCATGCCACGGCGGCAGGCCCACTGAATTCGTGATTTATCATTGATATCCATGCGTCAGTTTCCACAGTTCACAACATGGCGGCTAGTGTAACCTGGATTGTGGCGGGCTGCAGGCGCAGCGCAACACACTGTGCAATCGGCCGCAAAGCAAGCCGCATTTTTTCAGGGTTATCACGCGATTTGTGCGCCGTTATCGGTAAACAGGTTGCATTGCCAGTCGGCTCTTTTAACATTGAGGATATCTTTTCGGATGAACCCTCTTACTCAGGATATCTCCATGCCAACCTTTACCTTACCGCCGCGCCAGCCTGCAGCCTCGTCCCGTCTGCCGTTAACGCTGATTTCACTGGATGCCTGGGCGCTGGTTTCCGTCTTCGGTCCCGACAGTACCTCCTACCTGCAGGGTCAGCTGACGCTGGACGTCGCCGCACTGGATGCTGCGCACCATCTGCCCGCCGCCCACTGTGATGCTAAAGGCAAGATGTGGAGCAACCTGCGTCTGTTCCATCGTGGCGAAGGCTACGCCTACCTGGTTCGTCGTGAACTGCGCGACACCCAACTGAGCGAATTAAAGAAATATGCGGTGTTCTCTAAAGTGACGCTGGCGGCCGACGATGAGGCAGTGTTACTCGGCGTGGCTGGTTTTCAGGCACGCGCTGCGCTGGCCAACCTGTTTGAACAGCTGCCCGACAGCGAAACCCCGGTGGTGCAGCAGGGAGAAACGACGCTGCTGTGGTTCGCGCATCCGGCAGAGCGTTTCCTGATCGTTACCTCGCTGGCCCAGGCCGAATCACTGCAGCAGAAACTGGCGGATGATGCACAGTTAAATGATAGTCAGCAGTGGCTGGCGCTGGACATTGAAGCCGGCATTCCGGTGATTGATCCCGCCACCAGCGTGCAGTTTATTCCCCAGGCCACCAACCTGCAGGCGCTGGACGCCATCAGCTTTAAAAAAGGCTGCTATACCGGTCAGGAGATGGTGGCGCGGGCCAAATACCGCGGTGCGAACAAACGCGCGCTCTACTGGCTGGCGGGCCAGGCCAGCCATCTGCCAGCGGCAAATACGGCGCTGGAACTCCGGATGGGTGAGCGCTGGCGTCGTACCGGCAGCGTGCTGGCGGCAGTGCAGCTGGATGACGGTGTCAGTTGGGTGCAGGTGGTGATGAATAACGATCTGGAGCCGGATAGCGTGCTGCGGGTTGAGGGTGATGAAGGCGGACAGCTGACGATTCAGCCGCTGCCCTACTCGCTGCAGGAAGAGTAACCACTCAGGCACGCAGCCGCATAAGCTGCGTGCCTGCCCGGCGATTACTCCGTTTTCTGCGTCATGTTCAGCAGAGTGCGGATGTTTTGCGCCGTGGTGGCGATAATGTCGATGGCACCGGTACGCAACGCACCGAGAATCGCCATGGCTTTGGTGTTCTCTGAGGCGATGGCGATAACGCAGGGGATCTTGCGCAGCTCATCAATGCTCAGACCAATCACCCGATCGTTCATTACGGTATCGACGTGCTGTCCCTGCGAATTGAAAAAATCATAGCCGGCAATATCGCCCGTCACGCCCTGATTCAGACTGGCGTCGATAATTTCATGCGGCGTAAACCAGCCTAATTTCACCATATAGCTGTTTTCATTCATGTCGCCAATGCCGACCAGGGCAAAGTCGGCTTTGCGCGCCCGATCCAGCGTCTCTTTAATCGTGCCGTTTTGCATAAACGCCTCTTTCAGCGCCCGATCTTCAACATAAGCCGGGGCGTAGAGCGTTTCGCTGATGCCACCAAATTTCTTCGCCAGACGACGGCTGATATGGTCGGCATTGATCGCATCACCGGGGCGGTGCGTGCCGCCGATACCGCTGATAAAGTGACAGTTACGCGTCGGTACCTGACCCGGATGGTCGGCGACAGCCGCCACATTGCGTCCCTGCCCGACCGCCACGACCGAATTCTCTTTAAGTGATTGCTCCAGCCAGGAGGAGACCAGCGCCGCCACCTGACGTCGCTGCTCATCGTTGTCCTGCAGGTCGAGGGCGATCAGCGCGCGCTGTAAGTGGGGGAAGCGGTCTAGCAGCTGTTGCTCAAGACGGGTACTGAACACCGGGTGGTAACGCACGTTGATTTCAACAATGCCCTCTTCCCTGGCGCGCTTCAGCAGCCGTCCGACTTTGATGCGTGAAATGCCAAACTTACGCGCAATCTCTTCCTGGGTAATTTCGTCCTGATAATAGGCGACTGCGATTTCGGTCAGCAGTTCGGAGTCCTGAGAAAGCGTGTGTTTTTCCATGCGTTATCTGTCTCGCAGTGAGTTACCTGACTAAGCACAGGCGTTTCAGGAGGGAATTTATACCATTGATACGGCTCACCTCGCCAGGCATTGACGCGGCGAGCCGCTAGCAGTGTCACAGATTAGCGACGAATCGCGTCGATTTTCAGCATGCGGGCAATCACGATATCCAGCTCTTTCTGCTCGAAAATCTGCTTCCAGTCAGGCTTCACAATCTTCTCGCGTCCATACTCCATGGCGATCATGCAGGCATCAGAGAACGGATTGGTGGCGCGGAACGCCACCGCCAGCGCAATCTGGATATGCCCGTAGAGCATTGCCTTTGCGGCCTCTTCCGGTACGCCACTGTGCTTAACCGTTTCGTCCAGCGCCTCTTTCATAAAGGCCCCGACCATGCAGGCAACGGTCTCCACCAGCGTCGGCTCAAGGTAGGCCAGCTGCGTTACGGTCACCCAGTGCACCTGCTCCACCGGACCATACATCACGCGGATAACCTTGCTGAGTTCGTCGCGCTGCGCCTCACTGCCCGCTTCCCAGGCGGCGGCCACATGCTGAATAGCTGCAATTCCGCCAAACGCGTCGGCGTGCTCTTCTTTGGTGTAGCGCTCAAGGAAGACGGACGGGTGACACGGATGCGCCACCGCATAGTCGATATCGTCACGCTGGAAGATCAGGTTGGCATAAGCGGCCGCCGGATCGAGCGTTAACAGTACCGCGCCTGGCTTCATCTGCGGCACGACCGCTTCAGAGACCTTACCCAGCACGATGTCCGGCACCGCCAGAATGACGACGTCGCTTAACGGCACCACCGAATCGGCATCTGAAAGCTCACGGCCCTGTTGAGTAACCTGCTGCTGTGCAGCGGGTGAATTCTCGCAGTAAAAGACCTGGTAATCGCTTTTCTGGAAGTTGGCTGAAATGCGCATGCCCATTTTGCCGCCGGCGCCAATCACAGTAAGGGTTTTCAGTTGTTTCATTATTATTACTCCCGATTTTGTTTACTACGTAAGAATTCCACGCTGCGCGCTGTCCACTCCGCCTCACGCTGACAGGTGGTAGCGGCGTCCTCCTGCCATGGCAACCAGTGTTCAATAATCTGGTTAATGCCCCTTTCGGCCGGGCGCACGCTGGCGATCATCTGGTCATAATCCAGTAAGCCTTCGCCCATCGGGCAACCGGCATAGGTAAAGCCAACCCAGCCGTCACGCCGGGTAAAGGCAAAGTCTTTGATGTGAAGATTGCCGACACGTGCCGCAGTCTGCGCGATAACCTGTTCAGGTAACTCCAGCCCGGCGACGCAGTTGGCCGGATCGAGACAGACCGCCAGCCACGGCGATGAAAAGCGGTTAATCACAGACATCAGGTCAGCGGTTTTGACCTGCTCGTAGGTTTCAAGACATAGGCACACCTGCTGACGTGCGTAGTCCGGCAGCACGCTGGCGATCAGCTGTGCCGCTTGCTCCAGCGACGGTCGATGGCTGGCGGTATAGAACATGGAGCGCACCACCTGCGCGCCGAGCAGCTGTGCCAGCTGCAGATAGCGTTGCAGATGGGCGGTATCCAGCCCGCGAGTCCCCAGCTCCAGCGTGATGCCCAGCGCATCAGCCCGCTGACGCAACCGTTGCAGGTCAGCATCCGACCAGCTCTCAATCGCCGGATAATCACAAATCTGGAACAGCGACAAATCCAGCGCGGCGGTCTGCTCCAGCATCTGCTCCAGCGTCAGCGGCTGCGGGACACGCTCTGACATGCGCCAGAAAAAGGCATAGGTGCTGAGTCCGATCTGGCTCATGAGAGACGCTCCGCCAGCAACGCGCTGGCCTCATCGATAATCTGCGCCAGCGCGGCAGGATCATGGGCAAAGCGGCCGAGGAACAGGCCGTCAACCGCGCCGCCAAGGCGCTGAATCAAGCCGGGGCCGGCGCTGCCGCCGTAGATCACCTGCAGGGTAATACCCGCAGGCGACGGCAGCTCGCGTAGCCCTTCACAGACCGCGCGGATGTAGTGATCCGGAGCAGGTTGCGGTGCGCCAATCGCCCACTGTGGTTCCCAGGCGAAAAATAGCGTACCGGTCAGCCCCTGCTGCTGCGCCAGCGACAGCGCCTCGGCCAGCTGCTGCTGACACAGGGCGATCGCCTGTGACGGCTCACACTGTTGCGTTTCACCGATGCACAACACCGGGGTCAGGCCGTGGCGGAGCGACATCGCCACCTTGGCGGCAATCTGCGCGGCATCTTCATGGAAATGGCGGCGGCGTTCGGCGTGACCAATCTCAGCCAGGCTGCAGCCGAGTTCCTGCAACATGCTGGCACTGACTTCGCCGGTCCAGGCACCGTTTTCGGCCTGGCAAACATCCTGGCCGCCAACGCGCACCGGGGTATCGGCAAAGATAGCGGCAACCGCCGGAATCGCCGGATAGGCAGGCAGGACGAACAGCCCGATATCGCCACGCTGAATCGCCGGATGTCGACGCGCCAGCGCGGCGACTTCGTGGCACCAGTCGAGAGTTTGCTGGTAGCTGAAGTACATTTTCAGGCTGACACCCAGCCACAGAGCAGGTTGTGTCATGCTCAGACTCCCTGCCCGGCGGTCGCGTGATCTTTCAACAAATCAGCCACCGTATTAACAATCATTGCCAGCGAAATGGCGCCTGCATCGGGCGTACCGAGACTTTTTTCGGCCAGCGGACGGGCGCGACCCATTTTAGGCAGCAGTTGTGCCGTGGCCTGCGCCGCCTGGTCAGCCACGCGCGCAGCTTCGTGCCAGGCGTCCGTCAGCGAGGCACCGCGTGCGACGGCCGCATTCAGGCTGTCGCTGAACGGCACCAGCACATCAACCATGGTCTTGTCGCCGACCCGCGCTTTACCAAAGTGCTGAATCCCTTCCTGCGCCTGTCGTACGCCTCTGGCGATTCGCGCAGCGTCCGGCGTCTGATTATCACCGATAGCGGTTCCGATGGCGGTCAGCGCTACGCCCCACAGTGCGCCAGAGGTGCCGCCCGCTTTGTCTGCCCAGGCATCCGCAGCACGGCATAACAGCGTGCCGGCACCGGCGCCCCGGGCTGCGACCTGACGCGCCTTTTCCACCGCGCCCAACACGCCGCGTTCCATGCCGATGCCGTGATCGCCATCGCCGGCGACCGCATCAATATCTCCCAGTTTTTCGGCGTTGCGTTGCAGCATCGTGGCCACCGCCTCCAGCAGTTGCAGCACCTGTTGTGCGCTCTGCTGTGAGGCGGCGCTGGCGACAGGCAGACTCTCTTCCGCCTGCGCCTGCGTGGCCTCCTGACCCAGCGGTTCGGCAACGATAACGCTGCCTTTGCGATAGGCCGGCGCATTCGCCGGGGCGCGCCAGAAGGTTTCCAGCTCATCATCCAGCCACATCAAGGTCAGTGAGGCACCGGCCATATTGAAGCTGGTGACGAATTCACCGACGTCCGGCTCGACGATCTGCAGCCGCGCCGCCTCAAGCAGTTGCGCCACCCGCCGGTAGACCACAAACAGCTCTTCATATTTCACCGTGCCGAGACCGTTAAGAATTACCGCCACCCGCTGTCCCGCCGTCTGGCTGACGCCCGGCGGCAGTTCGCTGAGCAGCCGGCTGACAAAGATGTCAGCCATCTCATCGGCGGTTGGCACCTCCGTCTCTTTGATGCCCGGTTCGCCATGAATCCCCAGGCCCAGCGCCATCCGCCCTTTTTCAACTTCAAACAGCGGATGTGATGCGCCGGGTAAGGTACAGCCAGAAAATGCCACGCCAAATGAACGGGTGCGGTTATTGGCATGCTGCGCCACCCGCAGCACCTCCGGCAGCGCATAGCCTGCTTCTGCGGCGGCACAGGCGACTTTGAATACCGTCAGATCCCCCGCCACCCCGCGCCGCTTTTCAATCTCGTCGATGCCGGCGCTGGAAATGTCGTCGGTGACCGCCAGAATGTCGCACGGAATACCCTCGCCGCGCAGACGCTCACAGGCCTGACCGAAATGCAGCACGTCACCGGCGTAGTTGCCAAACATCAGTAATACGCCGCCGCCATTGTTTGCCGCGCGGGCCACATTATAAATTTGCTGCGCCGACGGCGAGGCGAACAGGTTGCCCATTGCCGCGCCGTGCGCCAGACCCTGCCCAACCAACCCGGCGAACGCCGGATAGTGGCCGGAGCCACCGCCGACCACCACCGCCACGCTGCCCGGCTGGCTGCGGGTGTTGCGTACCACTCCGCCAGGCACCTGACGCACTTTATCGGCATTGGCGGCCACAAAGCCTTCAATCAGTTCAGCCGCGAAGGCTGAAGGTTGGTTAAACAGGTAAGTCATGGTAATTGCTCCTGTGCTAGAGAGGTCGGTTCCTGCTGGCGACTGCGATTCAGCAACAGCATCAGCACCGCTGACAGCAGCATAAATCCGCCCACCACAAACATCGGTACGGTGTAGCTGCTGGTTGCATCGTGCAGCGCGCCAGTGATATAGCCCGCCGAGAAGCCTGCGACATTGCCCAGCGTATTGATCAGGGCGATAGCGGCCGCGGCAGAGGCACCGGTCAGAAACTGCGTCGGTAAGGTCCAGAAATTGGGTAAGGCGGCAAAGATCGAGCTGGCGGTAATCGCAATCACCATGATGGTGGTGAACGGTGAGTCCATGAACAGCGCCAGCGGCACGCTGATACCACCGGTCACCGCCGGGATAGCGATATGCCAGGTTTTGCAGCCACGACGTGAGGCGTCACGGGACCAGAAGAACATCACGACCGCCGCAATCAGATAAGGGACGCCGGTGATCAACCCTTTCTGCATCACATTGAAGGTGGTGCCGAACTGCTGCTGGAAGCCGCCGATGATGGTCGGCAGGAAGAAAGCCAGCGCGTACAGGCCATAGATAAAACCGAAGTAGATCAGACACAGCATCCAGACCCGACCATTACCCAGAATGCTGCGGACGCCCTGGTGTCCGGTGTGCTGCTTGGCCTGATGCTCAGCATCCAGCTCACGGGTCAGCCAGTTTTTCTCATCCGCCGTCAGCCATTTCGCCTGCCGCGGTGAATCCACCAGCCAGAACAGCGCCACAATGCCGATCAAAATCGCCGGAATCGAGACGCCGAGGAACATCACGCGCCAGCCAGCCAGTCCAAACAGGCCATGCTGTTCAATGAAGGACGCTGCCAGCGGTGCGCCAAATACCACGGTCAGCGGCTGCGCCAGGTAAAAAAGTGACAGAATTTTGCTGCGATGGCGCGCCGGTACCCACATGCTGAGATAGAGGATTGCGCCCGGGAAAAAGCCCGCCTCGGCGATGCCCAGCAGCAGGCGCAGGGTATAGAGCCCATTAATGCTGCTGACCCAGGTGAACAGCAGCGACACGATACCCCAGCTGATCATGATGCGCGCCAGCCATCTGCGGGCACCAAAGCGATGCAGGGCCAGGTTGCTCGGCACTTCCAGCAGGATATAGCCGATGAAAAAGATACCGGAGGCGAGGCCGAACTGTACGGCAGTCAGGCCGAGGTCCTGCGTCATGCCATTCGGCCCGGCGAACGAAATTGCCGTACGGTCGAGGAAGTTGATAAAAAACATCAGGGCGACGAACGGCACCAGTCGCCAGGAGATCTTACGAATCGCGGATTGCTCCACTGCGGTCATTGTGGTTTGGGTCACGACGCACCTCCGGTCCGGGCGCGATTAAAGAGAGTGTCAGGTGTTGGCAACGCACGCGGTGCATTGTCGAAGCAGGTGCAAAAAACAGAGCCTGGGTAATCCATGTGCGAGTCCTCGATGGGTCTTCTTGTACATTGGTATCACTACGCGAACAAATGAACAGTACACGTATAATTGAGCAGCTCTCAACTGCAACAATGAGATCTGTGATCCTCTTCAAACGAATTAAATCTGGTGCACTTTTCAGATAAAACGCCGAATGCGCCGCGCTGTGCGGCGTGAAGGCCGCCTTTGCCTGCGCTTCACGGTCGAATTGCCTTTCCAAACAAATGAAATAGACTTGAACATATGAACAGAAGTGTGTCAGGCTGATGCTGAACATTTTTGCGCCTGCTGTTGCATGGCGGGCTGAGCGGGTAACTTGCTGGAGAAGACGATGAAAACGATCGCGATTGGCGCCGATGATGCGGCGATTGAGCTGAAAAACCTGATTAAACGTCATCTGGAAGAGAAGCAGTACGAAGTGGTGGATTACAGCAATGACGCCCGTAATGACCGGCCGATGTATCCGGATGTGGCGTTTGCGCTGGCAACCGCTATCCAGCAGGGGAAATATGAGCGTGGAATTCTGCTGTGCGGCACCGGAATCGGGGTGGCGATTGTCGCCAACAAAGTCCCCGGCGTCCGTGCGGCCCAGTGCCACGACACCTTCTCTGCTGAGCGCGCCCGTAAAAGTAACAATGCCCAGGTGATGACGATGGGCGCACGCGTGGTCGGGCCGGAGCTGGCGAAAAGTATCGTCAACGCCTGGCTGGCGTCAGAATTTGAAGCCGGCGGCTCGAGCGCTAAAGTCGATAAAATTGAGTACTACGAGCAGGCCAGCCTGAATAAGTAAGCCGCCTTTGCTGTGCGGGCGAAGTCAGTCAACTCAGGGCTTCGCCCGATCCCCCTTACCGACACCACCAGAAATGCGACGCTGCTTTCGCAGGGAAAAGTGTGCCCGCCATGGCGCTGCAGACCTGATTATGGAGTGAAAAATGAACCCCTTAGAGGCGTTGAAACAGTACACCACCGTGGTCGCCGACAGCGGCGATATCGAGGCGATACGTCGCTATCATCCGCAGGATGCCACCACTAATCCGTCACTGATTCTGAAAGCGGCGACCCTGAGCCGCTACCAGCCACTGATTGAAGAGGCGGTGAATTACGCCAGAACACAGGGCGGCAGTAAACAGACGCAGATCATCAATGCCTGCGATCGGGTGGCGGTCAATCTGGGCGTGGAGATCCTGAAAAGCGTGCCGGGCCGTGTTTCGACCGAGGTCGATGCGCGGCTCTCATTTGACCGCGGCATGTGCGTCACCCGGGCTGAAAAGCTGGTGCGGATGTATGAACAGCAAGGCGTCGACCGCTCACGTATTCTGATTAAGCTGGCATCAACCTGGGAAGGGATCCGTGCGGCTGAAACGCTGGAGCGCAACGGCATTCAGTGCAACCTGACGCTGCTGTTTTCCTTCGCTCAGGCGCAGGCCTGTGCCGAAGCGGGGGTGTTCCTGATTTCGCCGTTTGTCGGACGCATCTCTGACTGGCATCACAGCCGCAATCCGCAGGCGGAATACGCAGCGCAGCACGATCCGGGCGTGGTATCGGTTCGCAATATTTACCACTACTACAAATCTCACCGCTATCAGACGGTGATTATGGGGGCCAGCTTTCGTAAAACCGAACAGATCCTGGCCCTGGCCGGTTGCGATCGGCTGACCATCTCGCCTGAGCTGCTGCAGAGCCTGGAAAACAGTAATTTGCCGGTGACGCGCCAGCTGACGCCTTCGACTGCGGTGTCGAATCCGCCCTCGCCTCTGACGGAAGCGCAATTTCGCTGGCTGCATAATCAGGACGCGATGGCGGTCGATAAGCTGGCAGAAGGCATCCGCCAGTTCGCACTCGATCAGCAAAAGCTGGAAGATATGCTCGCGTCACAGCTCTGATCGCGGCCAGGCGGAGGATCGCTCCGCCTGGCTATCCGACATAAAAGTAAATCGCGCAGAAGTGACAGACACAGCCGCCCAGTACAAACCCGTGCCAGATAGCATGATTGAATGGAATGCGGCGCGCGACGTAGAAAATGACCCCAAGCGAATAGATGATGCCGCCGATTGCCAGCAGCCAGATACCGCCGGGTGCCAGCGTCATCGCCAGCTGATACACCACGATCAGCGACAGCCAACCCATGCAGAGATAGGTTACCAGCGACAGCACTTTAAAGCGGTGCGCAATGGTCAGCTTAAAGATGATGCCGGCCAGTGCCAGGCTCCAGATCACCGCCATCAGACCGTAGGCCAGCGGCGACCTCAGGCCCACCAGCAGGAAAGGCGTATAGGTGCCGGCAATCAACAGGTAGATAGCGCAGTGGTCCAGCTTTTTCAGCCAGGGTCTGGCCCGTCCGTTGGGAATGGCGTGATAGAGCGTTGAGGCCAGGAACAGCAAAATCATGCTGCCGCCGTACAGGCTGTAGCTGGTGATCGCCATGGCATCTGCGCCCGTCTCCCTCGCCTGGTTAAGCATTAATACCAGTGCGACAACGCCAAACAGACAGCCCAGCCCATGACTGATGCTATTGGCAATTTCCTCGGTCAGTGAGTAGCCCGTTGAGGGTAAACGCGTGGTGGTCATAAGGTGTCCTGAAAGTGAAGCGATACAAAAAAAACCTTATCCAGAGTAGCCAACATCGGTTTCGGTGTACACATGTACGCTGAAATTAATCTGTGAAACCTTGTAACGGGCAAACCAGCCGATGAATCTGGTAAACTGCGGGCTGGTCAACTGTACAATGAGCCACCCATGTTTTCGCACCGCGATCTCGCCCGCCTTAACGACCTGGAAATGCAGGTTTATCAGTTCATCATCAAACATCGTGAACGTGTCAGCTATATGACCATTCGCGAGCTGGCCGAGCAGGCCGCGGTCTCCACCACTACCGTGCTGCGATTTTGCCGCAAGATGCACTGTGAAGGCTGGTCGGAATTCCGTATCCGGCTACGGTTAACCGAGCAGCAGACTGCGCCGCAGGTTAATACCGCCAGCGTCAATGAGATGCTGAGTTTTTTTAAAAGTATTAATAACCCGGAGTTCGAGCAGATCATTGCCCAGGCGGCGCAAAAGATTAATCGGGCGGAGCGGGTATTTTTTATTGGCGTCGGCACCTCAGGCAGCCTGGCAAAATATGGCGCCCGTTTCTTTTCCAATTTGGGTAAATTCAGCCACGCGATTGACGATCCCTATTATCCGGTCAGCCCTGATCTGTATGAAAATGCGATTGCGATTATTTTATCCGTCTCCGGCGAGACCGAAGAGATTCTGCGCATTGCCAGCCAGTTCAGCCTCAACAAGTGCAAAATCATTGCCATCACTAACACCGAGAGCTGCTCGCTGGCGAAAATGAGTGATTTCAGCCTCTGCTATCACGTCCCGATTATTCGGATGGCTGATAATTCAGACATTACGACGCAGGTGCCGGTCACCTATATTATTGAAGCGATTGGCCGCCAACTGGGTAAATAAAACAGCCTGTTTTTCTGATGTAACAGATCACATTACTGGCGCGCTGTTATATCGTGACTTTCATTATTGCCTTGCTAAACTCATTCCAATTTCAATATCCGTAATGGGGTGAAGCATGAGTGCAGAATTGCAGTTACCAAAAGGGTTTCTTTGGGGCGGAGCGGTGGCAGCGCATCAGGTTGAAGGCGGCTGGGATCAGGGCGGCAAAGGCGTCAGCATCGCTGATGTGCTGACCGGCGGTTCACACGGCGTCGATCGGGTGATTACCGACGGTGTCCAGCCCGGCAATTTCTATCCTAACCATCAGGCCGTTGAGTTCTACTCACACTATAAACAGGATGTCGCGCTGTTTGCCGAAATGGGCTTCAAATGCTTCCGCACCTCAATTGCCTGGACCCGCATCTTCCCGAATGGCGACGAGCAACAGCCAAACGAGGCTGGCCTGCAATTCTACGACGATCTGTTTGATGAACTGCTGAAGTACGGCATTGAACCGGTCATCACCCTCTCCCACTTCGAAATGCCCTATCACCTGGTGAAACAGTACGGCGGCTGGCACAACCGCAAAGTGGTCGATTTCTTTGTGCGTTTCAGCGAAGTAGTGCTGAATCGCTATAAAAACAAAGTGAAATACTGGATGACCTTTAACGAGATCAATAACCAGCGCAACTGGCAATATCCGCTGTTTGGTTACTGCTGCTCTGGGGTGATCTTTACCGAGCATGAGAAGCCTGAGCAGGCGATGTATCAGGTAATGCACCACCAGTTTGTCGCCAGCGCTAAGGTGGTCAAACTCGGTCATGCTATTAATCCTGACTTCCGGATTGGCTGTATGATCGCCATGGTGCCGGTCTACCCATTCTCCTGTCATCCTGATGATGTGGTGCTGGCGCAGGAAGCGATGCATCAGCGTTACGTGTTCAGTGATGTGCAGATGCGCGGCTACTATCCGACCTACACGCTGAAAGAGTGGGCGCGTAAAGGCTATGAGATCCAGATGGAAGCGGAGGACGCCGACACGCTGCGTGAAGGCTGTGCGGACTACGTCGGTTTCAGCTATTACATGAGTAATGCCGTGAAGACTGATGCCAGCGGCGTGGACGATCCGATCACCGGTTTCGAAGGCGTGGTAAAAAATCCACACGTTAAAGCGTCAGACTGGGGCTGGCAGATTGACCCGGTCGGCCTGCGTTACGCGCTTAACGAGCTGTATGAGCGTTATCAGAAACCGCTGTTTATCGTAGAAAACGGTTTTGGCGCAATCGACAAGCCAAACGCCGCGGGCGTGATTGAAGATGATTACCGTATCGATTATCTGCGCGCCCACATCGAAGAGATGAAAAAGGCGGTGACGCACGACGGCGTGGAATTAATGGGCTATACGCCGTGGGGCTGCCTGGATTGCGTCTCCTTTACCACCGGCCAGTACGATAAGCGTTACGGCTTTATTCACGTCAATAAAAACGACGACGGCAGCGGCGATTTCTCCCGTTCGAAGAAGAAAAGCTTTAACTGGTATCAGCAGGTCATCGCCAGCAACGGCGAAAACCTGTAACGGATGACGCCGCGGCTGAAAAGCGGCGGCGCTGTCGGTTAGCGTCCGCCGGCGGCATCAATGATGCTGCCGGTGACATAAGAGGCCGCCTCGCTGGCCAGCCAGACGATCGCTTCTGCCACCTCCTCTGCCTGCCCGCCGCGGCCCATCGGGATTACACTGGCGAGGCGATCAACCCGGCCTGCTTCACCCCCGTCGGCATGCATCTCGGTATAAATGAATCCCGGACGAACCCCATTTACCCGAATCCCCTGCTGCGCGACTTCCAGCGATAACCCTTTGGTCAGCGTATCCATCGCCCCTTTAGAGGCGGCGTAATCGACGTACTCTCCCGGTGCGCCAAGCCGTGAGGCGGCTGACGAGACGTTAACAATCGCGCCGCCCTGACCGCCGTGATGGGTGCCCATACGTTTTACTGCTTCGCGGCTGCAGAGAAAGGTGCCGATGACGTTAGTGGCAAACACTTTGTGCAGGCGTGCTGCATCCAGCTGCTCGACCCGGCACTGCTGAAACAGAATCCCGGCGTTATTGACCAGCAGCGTCAGCGGCGCTGGCTGTTGATCGAGCTGCGCAAACATCGCCATCACCTGGGCTTCATCAGCAATATCTGCCTGCAGCGCAAAGGCCTCGCCGCCCTGCTGCTGAATCTCTGTCACCACCTGCTGTGCTTCTGCCTCGCGCTGGCGATAATTGACCGCCACCCGATAGCCTCTGGCCGCCAGTAATAACGCCGTGGCGCGTCCGATACCGCGGCTGCCGCCGGTAACCAGTGCTAATTTCATTTCGCCTCCAGATAAAAAAGGGCCGACGAATCGGCCCTGCTCAGATTTGCTTAGCGGCTATGCGATTGGCGTGAGTTACTGATAGTCGCTCATTGGTACGCAGGAGCAGAACAGATTGCGGTCACCAAACACATCATCCAGACGTTTTACCGTCGGCCAGTATTTGTTGTGGCTGCCCGCCGGGAAAACCGCCAGTTCACGGCTGTAAGGATGCGTCCACTCGCTGACGATTTCCAGTTGGGTATGCGGCGCATTCACCAGTGGGTTGTCTTCCAGCGGCCATTCGCCCGCCGCGACCCGGTCGATCTCCATACGAATAGAGAGCATCGCATCAATAAAGCGGTCCAGCTCGATTTTGCTTTCCGATTCGGTCGGCTCCACCATCAGCGTGCCCGCGACCGGGAACGACATGGTTGGCGCATGGAAACCGTAGTCGATCAGGCGTTTGGCAATATCCAGTTCGCTGATGCCGGTCTGCTCTTTCAGTGGCCGGATATCAAGAATACATTCGTGCGCCACCCGACCATCACGGCCGGTATAGAGCACCGGATAGGCGGACTGCAAACGACTGGCAATATAGTTGGCATTCAGGATCGCGACTGAACTGGCCTGCTTCAGCCCTTCTGCTCCCATCATGCGGATGTACATCCAGCTGATCGGCAGAATAGAGGCGCTGCCAAACGGGGCCGCTGACACCGCTCCCTGCTGGGTTAATACGCCATCGATCTGCACCACGCTATGGCCCGGAACAAACGGTGCCAGATGCGCTTTTACGCCAATCGGCCCCATTCCCGGTCCGCCGCCGCCGTGCGGGATACAGAAGGTTTTATGCAGGTTAAGGTGCGAGACATCCGCGCCAATATAGCCTGGCGTGGTGATACCGACCTGGGCATTCATGTTTGCGCCGTCGAGATAAACCTGACCGCCGTACTGATGCACAATCTGGCAGACTTCGCGGATGGTCTCTTCATAAACGCCGTGCGTTGACGGATAGGTCACCATGATGCAGGAGAGTTTATCGCCCGCCTGTGCCGCTTTCTCACGCAGATCGCCGAGGTCGATGTTGCCCTGTTTGTCACAGGCCACCACTACCACATCCATGCCGGCCATCTGGGCCGACGCCGGATTGGTGCCGTGCGCCGAGCTGGGGATCAGGCAGAGGTGACGGTCGCCCTGATTGCGGCTTTCATGATAACGACGAATTGCCAGCAGACCGGCATATTCGCCCTGTGCACCAGAGTTCGGCTGCATGCAAAGCGCATCGTAACCGGTGAGCTGCACCAGCCACTGTGACAGCTGACCGATCATCTGCAGATAACCGCTGGCCTGTTCTGCCGGGCAGAACGGGTGCAGTTCGGCAAATTCCGGCCAGGTAATCGGGATCATTTCTGCCGCGGCGTTGAGCTTCATGGTGCAGGAGCCCAGAGGGATCATCGCTTGATTCAGCGCCAGATCCTTTTTCTCCAGGCTGTGCATGTAGCGCATCATCTCTGTTTCACTGTGATGACGGTTGAACACCGGATGGGTCAGAATATCGCTGTGGCGCTGCAAACCGGCTGGAATCGACTGGCTCTCCAGTGCGACTTCGCTGTCGAGCTTATCCAGATCCAGGCCGTGCGCATCGCCCAGCAGAATGGCGAACAGCGCCAGAATATCTTCACGACGGGTGGTTTCATCCAGCGTGATGCCAACAGCATGGTGAATATCGCTTCGCAGGTTGACGCCAAAGCTCTGAGCGCGGTTCAGGACCGCCGCTTTGTCTGTTACTTCAACCGTCAGCGTATCGAACCAGTGCTGATGACGCAGCGTCAGGCCGCCTTGTTGCAAGCCCGCCGCCAGAATGTTGGTAAAACGATGAATACGTGAGGCAATGCGTTTCAGTCCGGCCGGACCGTGGAATACCGCATACAGGCCAGCGATATTCGCCAGCAGCACCTGTGAGGTACAGATGTTGGAGTTGGCCTTTTCACGACGGATATGCTGTTCACGGGTCTGCATCGCCATGCGCAGCGCGGTATTACCGGCGGCATCGCGGGAGACGCCGATGATGCGCCCCGGCATTGAACGTTTATGCTCATCGCGGCTGGCGAAGAAGGCCGCATGAGGGCCACCGTACCCCATCGGCACGCCGAAGCGTTGTGCCGAGCCAAAGACAATATCGGCACCCTGCTTGCCTGGCGCTTCCAGCAGGACCAGCGACATGAAATCCGCTGCGACGCTGACCACCACTTTGCGGGCTTTCAGTCCGGCAATCAGCGCGCTGTAATCGTGCGCTTCACCGGTGGTGCCAACCTGTTGCAGCAGCACGCCAAACAGATCGTCATGATCCTGCGCTTTTTCAGCCCGATCGATAATCAGTTCAAAGCCAAAAGTTTCGGCACGGGTCCGCACCACATCCAGCGTTTGCGGATGAATATCATCGGCAATAAAGAATTTGTTGGCATTTTTCAGCTTGCTGACGCGTCTGGCCATCGCCATCGCTTCTGCCGCAGCGGTCGCTTCGTCCAGCAGCGAGGCCGAGGCGATATCCATGCCGGTCAGATCGAGGGTCACCTGCTGGAAGTTTAACAACGCCTCCAGTCGTCCCTGCGAAACTTCCGGCTGATACGGAGTATACGCGGTGTACCAGCCTGGGTTTTCCAGCATATTGCGCAGGATAACCGGTGGGGTGATCACCGCGCTATATCCCATCCCGATCCAGGATTTGTAACGCAGATTCTGGCTGGCAATCGCTTTCAGTTCAGCCAGCGCCTGTTGTTCCGTCGCCGCTTCACCCACGGCTGGCGGGCCGGGCAACTGAATGTCGGCCGGGACAATCGTGCCGATTAACGCCTCCAGCGAGGGGGCGCCAATCGCCTCAAGCATCATCGCTTGCTGCTCGGGTGAAGGACCGATATGGCGCTCAATGAATGCACCGTTGTGTTCAAGCTGGCTGAGAGTCTGAGTCATTAGCAGTAAATCCTGAATCGGGCTGGGGAACAGAGAGTGCAAACAGAAATCTGCGGCCTCTGCGCGAGGCCGCCTGACGATTACTCGTCGATAGAGGCTTTGTAAGCATCCGCGTCCAGCAGCGTGTCAATTTCAGACTCGTCGCTGGCTTTGATTTTGAATAACCAGCCGCCGTCATAAGGTTCGCTGTTGACCTGCTCTGGCGAATCGGACAGAAGATCGTTAACCGCAACAATCTCACCGCTGATCGGTGCATAGATGTCGGAGGCCGCTTTGACTGATTCGGCGACTGCACACTCTTCACCAGCAGCAAAGGTTGCGCCGACTTCAGGCAGATCGACAAACACCATGTCACCCAGCAGTTCCTGCGCATGTTCGGTGATGCCTACGGTATAAGAACCATCTTCTTCTTTGCGCACCCACTCGTGGCTGTCGCGGTACTTCAACGTATTTGGCACATTGCTCATTGGCCATTTCTCCTGAATAAAATTTACTGGGCGACCGGTTTACCGGCGCGGACAAAAATCGGTCGGGTAACCTTTACCGGCATCTGGCGGTTACGGATCTCAACGATGGCGGTGTCGCCGATACTGGCTGGCACGCGTGCCAGGGCAATGCTGTAACCCAGAGTGGGCGAAAACGAACCGCTGGTGATGATCCCTTCCTGTGGCTCGCCCTGATCGTCGGTAAAGCGCACGGGCAAGCCGTTACGCAGCACGCCTTTTTCGGTCAGGATCAGCCCGACCAGTTTTTCGGTGCCGCGTTCACGCTGTAACGTCAGCGCTTCACGTCCGATGAAGGCCCGATCGGCCGGCTCCCAGCTCACCGTCCAGCCCATGTTGGCAGCCAGCGGTGAAACGCTTTCATCCATTTCCTGACCGTACAGGTTCATGCCGGCTTCCAGCCGCAGCGTGTCACGTGCACCGAGACCCGCAGGTTTTACTCCGGCGGCCAGCAACCGCTGCCAGAAATCGGCCGCCTCGTCTGCCGGTAACGCAATCTCATATCCCGCTTCGCCGGTGTAGCCGGTGGTGGCAATAAACAGCGCCTCCGCCTGTACGCCGAAGAACGGCTTCATCCCGGATACCGCCTGCCGTTGTGTCTCGCTGAACAGCGTCTGCGCTTTCTGCTGGGCCTGCGGCCCCTGTACGGCAATCAGCGCCAGATCGTCACGTTCGGTCAGCGTAATGCCGTAGCCCTGCGCATGTTCAGCGATCCAGGCGAGGTCTTTCTCCCGCGTTGCGGAATTCACCACCAGCCGGAAAAAGTCTTCGCTCATAAAGTAAACAATCAAATCATCAATGACGCCACCTGATGCATTCAGCATGCCGGTATAGAGCGCCTTGCCGGGCTGAGTCAGTTTTGCCACGTCATTTGCCAGCAGGTAGCGCAGAAATTCGCGGGTACGCGGGCCTTTCAGGTCAACAATGGTCATGTGGGAGACATCAAACATGCCGGCGTCATTACGCACCGCATGATGCTCATCCATCTGGGAGCCATAGTGCAGCGGCATCATCCAGCCATGAAAATCCACCATGCGAGCGCCGCAGGCCTGATGCTGTTCAAACAGAGGTGTTTGCTGAGTCATAACCATCCTGTGCAGAAGCGAGTGAGTACCAAAGCGCGCCGCAAACCCTGCCGACGCAAACGTTCTCTTTAGGCTGACGTTACCACCGAACCTGGCGATTAACCATAAGCAAACCGGGGTCGAAAGCTGATGCACAGCCTAACCAGGATTAATCACCGACAGGATAAAAAACTGCAATTTTGTGATTAATCACGCAATAAATGTAGGAAGGTTAAATAAACGCAGCAAATTTATGCGAGAAGCCGTTCAGGATGTTAAAAAAATGCGGTACTCGCCGATGCACCGAATAAGAAAAAGTAATGCGAATTGAGCGGCAAAATTAGAATAAATCAAACGAGGGGCGATAGTGGTGCGGCGCTGCCTTGTGATGGTGCAGAGTGGGTTTCGGACAGAAAAAAAGCCAGCAAATGCTGGCTCGGGAGTGGGTTTCGGACAGAAAAAAAGCCAGCAAATGCTGGCTCGGGAGCGGGTCAGAGCGGGTTCAGCGTAGCCACGCCGGCAGGTCATTCAGGCCCATCGCCTGCTTCAGCATCAGCGGTTTAACGCCCGGCAGGCTGTCTGCCAGCTTCAGGCCGACATCGCGCAGCAGTTTTTTTGCCGGGTTGTTACCGGCAAACATCTCACGGAAGCCCTGCATGCCGGCCAGCATCAGCGCGGCGCTGTGCTTACGGCTGCGTTCGTAGCGGCGCAGATAGAGGTGCTGTCCGATATCTTTGCCTTGCTGATGCAGCCGGCGAATTTCACCGATCAGTTCAGCCGCGTCCATAAAGCCCAGGTTCACGCCCTGTCCTGCCAGCGGATGAATGGTGTGGGCCGCATCCCCGACCAGCGCCAGGCGGTGCGCGGCAAAATTTCGGGCATAGCGCGCCGTCAGAGGAAACGATTTGCGCTCGCTTTCCAGCTGGCACAGACCAAGCCGCATATCAAACGCCACCGACAGCTGCTGATTGAATAACGCTTCCGGCATACTTTCCAGCCGGCTCGCCTCCTGCGGTGACAGCGACCAGACAATCGAACTCAGATGCGGGTCCTGCATCGGCAGGAAAGCCAGAATACCGTCGCCATGGAACACCTGACGCGCTACCGCATCGTGCGGCATCCCGGTGCGGACGTTAGCGACCAGCGCGTGATGATCGTAATCCCAGAAGGTCAGCGGGATATCGGCTTTGTTACGCAGCCAGGAGTTGGCTCCGTCAGCCGCAATCATCAGACGCGCGGTTAACATATTGCCATCCTGCAGGGTAATAAAGGCTTCGTTATCGCCAAACGCCACCTGCTGCAGCTCGGCGGATGCCATCAGCGTCACGTCGCTGCAGGCGCTGGCGCGTTGCCACAGGGCGCGATGAATCACCGGATTTTCGATAATATGGCCCAGGTGAGACAGCCCCTGCTGCTGATCGCCAAAGGCGATGGTACCGAAACTGTCCTTATCCCACACTTCCATACCGTGATACGCACTGGCACGCAGCGAGAGAATGGTCGACCAGACATCCAGCTTCTGTAGCAGACGCTCACTGGCCGCATTGATAGCCGAGACGCGAATCGAGGGTGTATCACTCAGGCTGGCTGGCGGCTCGGGAGATTTTTCCAGTACCGCGATGCGCAGTCCGCTGCCCTGCAGGCCACAAGCCACTGCCAGTCCGACCATACCGCCACCGGCAATCACCACATCAAAAGTTTGCATCAAAGCCTCTTTATTAACGCTTAACCCAGCCAAGCGTGCGCTCAGCCAGTTGATTTCGTAGCCACGGCAGATGATCCATCGCCAGCAGACCCAGATTACGCCCGATGACCAACGGCGTATGACGGTTGGCAAAGATACGCACTAAGCCGTCGGTAATACCGATGGTCGCGGCGCGATCCTGCTCACGGCGCTGCTGATAATGTTGCAGTACCGCATAGCTGCCGGGATCCTGTTGCTGTTGATGGGCTGACGCCAGCGTCTCGGCCAGCGACATTACGTCACGCAGGCCAAGGTTAAAGCCCTGTCCGGCAATCGGGTGCAGCGTCTGCGCCGCATTGCCGACCACCGCCACACGATGCGTGACCGGCTGCACCGCCCGTTGCAGCGCCAGCGGGTAGTATTCCCGCTGACCGGCATGGGTAAATTTGCCCAGTCGCCAGCCAAACGCCCGCTGCAGTTCACTGAGGAATTCGGCTTCGCTCCAGCGCGTGAGCGCGTCACGCTGTGACAGCGGGTGGCACCACACCAGCGACAGGCGATGATCTGACATCGGCAACAGAGCCAGCGGACCGTGCTCGGTGAAGCGTTCAAACGCCTGCCCCTGATGTGGCAACGCCGTAGTGACGTTGGCAATCAACGCCAGCTGCTGATAGTCATCGGTTTGCCACTGAATGCCGCAGGAGGCGGCCAGCGCAGAGCGTGAGCCGTCTGCCGCCACCAGCAGATCGCCATTTAGCTGCTCGCCATTATCAAGCGTTACCGTTACCTGTTGCTCGCTGCGGCTGGCCTGAGTAACGCGAGCCGGACAGCGCAGAGTGACGCCCGGCGCTTTCTTCAGTTCAGTAAACAGACGCTGTCCGACATCAAACAGCTCTACCACCTGCCCCAGCGCCGGAATGTCGTAATCAGCTGCCGCCAGCGAAACAAAGCCCGCATGACCGCGATCGGAAACATGAATCCGGGTAATTGGCGTGGCGCAGCCGGCAATACGCTGCCACAGGTTGATATCGGCCAGTTGCTGGCAGGTGCCCGCCGCCAGCGCAATGGCGCGACCATCATAGCCGGGGTGTGCCCGGCTGGCGGGTTCGCTGCTTTCAATCAGCGTCACCGGCAACCGGCCCTGGGTCAGATGGGATATTGCCAGCGCCAGCGTCGCGCCGGTCATGCCGCCACCGGCAATCAGAATGCTCATGCTGTTTTTGCCGCCGCCATTAATGCTTCGATCGCTGCGGCATCCTTCACCACGCTGTCGGTAAGATTTTCATTGCCGGTTTCGGTGATCAGAATGTCATCTTCGATACGAATACCAATGCCGCGATATTCTGCCGGTACATCGGCATCCGGGCCGATGTAGAGACCTGGCTCAATGGTCAGGACCATGCCTGGCTCAAGCACGCGATCGCGGCTGGGCGTGCCATAGTGACCGACATCATGCACATCTAACCCCAGCCAGTGGCTGAGGCCATGCATATAGAACTGACGATGGGCCTCTTCGGCAATCAGTGTGTCGACCTCCCCCTGCAGTACACCCAGCTCTACCAGACCGCTGACCATAATCTGCACCACTTCATCATTCACTTCGCGGATGCTGATCCCCGGACGGAACAGGCTGAGCGCGGTATACAACGATGTGAGTACGATGTCATAGAGTGCGCGCTGCGGGGCACTGAATTTGCCGTTAACCGGGAAGGTGCGGGTAATGTCACCGGCATAGCCGTGGAATTCGCAGCCAGCGTCGATCAGCACCAAATCGCCATCACGCAGTTCGCTTTCATTCTCGGTGTAGTGCAGGATGCAGCCGTTTTCACCGGCGCCAACGATGGTGTTGTAGGCGGGAAAGCGCGCCCCGTGGCGATTAAATTCGTGATGGATTTCGCCTTCGAGCTGATATTCAAACATCCCTGGGCGGCAGGCCTGCATCGCGCGGGTATGGGCCAGCGCGCTGATTTCGCCAGCACGGCGTAACAGCGCAATCTCATCCGCATCTTTGAACAGGCGCATCTCATGCACCCATGGACGCCAGTCTGTCACCGTGGCCGGTGCGCTAAGATTCTGGCGGAAACCGCGGCGCAGTTTATCCAGCGCGTTAAACACCAGCGTGTCAGCTTCCGCATATTCACCCTGCGCGTGGTAAACCACATCCAGACCGTTGAGCAGCAGGTGCAGTTGCTCGCCAATATCGTTCCACGGCAGGGCGCGGTCGACACCCAACGTTGCCGGTGCCGCATCCTGACCCAGACGACGCCCGAACCAGACTTCTGCTGTCAGATCGCGCACCCGGTTAAACAGGACGCTATGGTTGTGCGTTTCATCACTTTTAATCAGCACCAGCAGCGCCTGCGGCTCGTTGAAGCCGGTGAAATACCAGAAGTCGCTGTTTTGACGGAATGAGTATTCAGTGTCGTTGCTGCGCGTCACTTCAGGCGCGGCAAACAGCAACGCGGCGCTGCCAGGAACCATTTTCGCTAACAGCGCCTGTCGACGCTGCTGGAATCTGTCCAGTGAAATCATCTCTGCACTCCCTGTAATCTGACCTGTTTAAACTGACCAGGTGACCCGTTATCGTAAGCTTAGTGTAGCGTCGGTTTCTGAACTTCTGGCGCGGTCGGCTGTGGACGGGTAAAGGTATCGTGGCACAGCAGCGCTGCAACACGGACATACTCAATCACCTCTTCCAGCGACTGCTCCAGCTCTTCCTGATCTTCATCTTCTTCGTAACCCAACTGGGCGATGGTGCGTAAATCATCAATCGCCTCACCGGTTTCGCCAGTGACTTTATCCAGTTTAGGCTGTGTCACGCCAAGGCCGAGCAGAAAATGATTCACCCAGCCGGCCAGCGCGTCGGCGCGATCGAATACCGTGATGTCATCATCGCTGGGTAACAGCAGCTGAAACAGGAATCCCTCATCTTCCAGGGTGGTGGCGATATTTTCATGCAGTGCCTGTAACGGCATCGACAGGCTTTGTGAAAACGCCATGCCTTCATTGGCCAGATCGTGCACCAGAGTCTTCCAGCTGGGGTCCTGATTGCCGCCGCACAGGATGCCGCTCAGCAAGCCATGCATTTCTGCGGGGGTCATTCCTACGCCCTGCTGTGAGAGCGCCGCCGCCAGCGCGTTGTAATCGGGGGTTGCGTTCTGTAAGGACATAAGTTTTCATCGTCGTTGGCAGAATAAGTTCGTGTTATGCTACCACTAGCTGCCTCAAGGTTTCCAGAAAAGGGGTTGTAACTTATTTCGCGGGTCTATATAGTTGCCCGCCTCCCAAGCCATTGACTGCTAAGGGAGTTGCGGGCGAAGTAATCAGTCAGGAAGGTGGCATGTCTGCACAACCGGTAGATTTACAAATTTTTGGTCGTTCGTTGAGAGTGAATTGTCCGCCTGAACAGCAAGATGCGCTGAATGCAGCGGCTGAAGATCTCAATCAACGGTTGCAAGATCTAAAAGTTCGCACTAGAGTCACCAATACAGAACAACTGGTGTTCATCGCCGCGTTAAACGTCTGCCACGAGCTGGCGCAAGAGAAAGTGAAAACGCGCGATTATGCTGCTAATATGGAACAGCGTATCCGTATGTTGCAGCAGACGATTGAACAGGCACTGGTTGAGCAAGGTCGCATCTCTGAGCGTGAGGGTGCGAAGTTCGAATAAAACTTCATGGTTGCTATAATCAGGTAACGGTGAGGTAAATTTTCTCTGAGATGTTTGCATGTGGGCCAGTCCCCTGAGCCGATATTTCGAAAAAACAGAATGTGACGCTCTGTAACCTGTGTGCATGCTCGGTTCGTCCGAGAAGCCTGATGGTTACGACGGCATGTTCACCTTGAACCAAGGGTTCAAGGGTTACAGCCTACGGCGGCATCTCGGAGATCTCTCTTCTGTAGTTCCCAGCGCGTCCTCTTGTGGTCCCGGTATCTTTCCCCAACTGTCATGTTATAGTTGCTTCAACAGCGACTTATCCGGCGGGGAAACCATGTCTGACTCTTCTCAGCTCCAGCTTCAAGGCCATCGCCAGGCGATTCGCCAGCACGTCCGTCATCTGCGGCACGCACTGACCGATGAGCAGCAGGAACAGGCGGCAGAGCAACTCGCTGAACACGCCCTCAATTACGCCCCGATCACTGCCGCACAAAACGTTGCACTGTTTCTGTCGGTCGATGGCGAACTCAACACCCGCCCGCTGATTGCCCGACTGTGGCAGCAGAAAAAGCAGGTCTTCCTGCCGGTTTTACACCCTTTCTCGCCCGGCAACTTACTGTTTCTGCGCTACTCAACCGAAACCCAACTGGTGCGCAATAAGCTGCGCATTCCCGAGCCGCCGCTGGACATCCGGCAGTTGATTACCCTGGATCAGCTTGATGTGATGATGGTGCCGCTGGTGGCTTTCGACCAGTATGGACAGCGCCTGGGGATGGGTGGCGGTTTTTACGATCGCACCCTGCAAAACTGGCGGCAGCACGGTTTCCTGCCGGTGGGCCTGGCGCACGACTGTCAGCGCGTCGATAGCCTGCCGGTGGCCGACTGGGATGTGCCTTTGCCAGCGATAATGACGCCGTCAAAACTCTGGCAGTGGGAGTAGACGTTTGGAATGAAGGAGGCGCAATGAAGCGCCTGATATTTCTGGCCAAGTCTGTCCGATGAGTGGTGAGATCGGGCCAGCGCAGGGAACACGGCCAGATCGGAAAGACGCAAAAGCTGCCATCCATGACACGCCCGGCCCACGCGATTACGCACCTCATCCCTGAGGTACGCCCGTAGCCGGGCCAACGCGTTGCGTTACCTGCGGTGCAGTTTGCTTAGTAAAGCAGACGGGCGCGGATGGTGCCCGGAATCGCTTTCATCAGCTGTAACGCTTTGTCAGCCAGCTCTGGCTCAGCATCAATATCAATCACCACGTAGCCCATAAATGGCGATGTCTGCAGATACTGCGCCGCAATGTTGATGCCCTGCTCAGCAAAAATCTGGTTGATCGCCGTCAGCACGCCAGGACGGTTTTCATGGATGTGCAGCAGACGGCTGGCGCTGACGCCATGCATCGGCAGTGACACTTCCGGGAAGTTAACCGCTGACAGCGTGGAGCCGTTATCGGAGTATTTCGCCAGCTTACCGGCCACTTCAATACCGATATTCTCCTGCGCTTCTTCCGTCGATCCGCCAATGTGCGGCGTCAGGATCACGTTATCAAACTCACTAAGCGGCGAGATGAACGGATCGCTGTTAGTCGCAGGCTCAACCGGGAAGACGTCGATCGCGGCGCCGCCAACCTGTTTACTGGCCAGCGCCTCGCACAGCGCCGGAATATCCACCACCGTACCGCGTGAGGCGTTAATCAGCAGTGCGCCAGGCTTCATCTGCGCCAGCTGCTCAGCACCGATCATATTCTGGGTGGAGACCGTCTCCGGCACGTGCAGGCTGACCACATCGCTCATGTTAAGCAGATCCGCCATATGGCGTACCTGAGTCGCATTACCCAGCGGCAGTTTGTTTTCGATATCGTAGAAGAAAACGTGCATCCCCAGGCTTTCAGCCAGCACGCCCAGCTGCATGCCGATATGGCCGTAACCGATGATGCCCAGCTTTTTGCCACGCGCTTCAAACGAGCCTTTGGCATTCTTGTTCCAGATACCGCGGTGGGCTTTGGCATTGGCTTCCGGGATGCCGCGCAGCATCAGCAGCATTTCGCCAATCACCAGTTCCGCCACCGAGCGGGTGTTGGAGAACGGGGCGTTAAACACCGGGATACCACGGCTGGCAGCAGCCTGCAGATCAACCTGGTTAGTCCCGATGCAGAAACAGCCGACCGCGACCAGCTTCTCAGCTGCGGCAAAGATCTCTTCGGTGAGTTGGGAGCGGGAACGGATACCAATAAAGTGTGCATCACGGATCGATGCTTTTAACGCGTCGGAGTCCAGCGCGCCCTTGTGGAATTCGATGTTGGTGTAGCCTGCAGCCCGCAGGTTTTCCACCGCGCTCTGATGGACACCTTCCACCAGCAGGAACTTAATCTTGTCTTTTTCCAGTGATACCTTTGCCATTTCCCGACCCTATTCAGAATTCATTGAGGACTGCCATAAGCCAGCCTTCTGTCAAAATATCAAAAAATACGCGTCCGGCAATACAAACGATTGCCTGCCCGACAGCACGGCAAGGCTCAGCAACAGCACATTGCCGTACAAAATCGTGATGTCTGCGATGAAGGGAGAACGAACCCGCTGTGGATGACGCTAATGTGACATAAGTCACCAAATTTCACCCTGGCGAGAAAAGATGTTTTGCGGGCAGAAATAACCGGCGCCGTAATGACGCCGGACAGATCATTTTTTGATGGTTTTAACCCCGTCAGGCCCGCCAATCAGTGCGATATCGGCACCCCGAGCGGCAAAAAGACCGACGGTGACCACGCCGGGCAAGGCGTTAATGGTTTTTTCCAGCGCTATAGGATCGAGAATGCGCAGATTATGCACGTCGAGAATAATGTTGCCGTTATCGGTGACCACGTTCTGACGGTATTCCGGTAATCCTCCGAGTTTAACCAGCTGACGCGCCACGTAGCTGCGCGCCATCGGGATCACTTCAACCGGCAGCGGGAAACGGCCCAGCACGTCGACCTCTTTGGAGGCGTCAGCAATGCAGATAAAGGTTTCAGCCACCGCGGCGACGATTTTCTCACGCGTCAGCGCGGCTCCCCCGCCTTTGATCATCTGCATCTGAGGATTGATCTCATCGGCACCGTCGACGTAAACCGACAGAATGTCGATCTCATTCAGATCGAACACCTGAATCCCCAGGCTTTTCAGCTTCTGGGTTGAGGCGTCGGAACTGGAGACCGCGCCCTCAATCTGATGCCTGACCGTCGCGAGCGCATCAATAAAGTGGGCCGCGGTCGATCCGGTGCCAACGCCGACAACCGTACCAGGCTGCACATAATCGAGTGCAGCCCAGCCTACGGCTTTTTTCAGTTCATCCTGGGTCATGGTATGTTTAAAACCTGTGCGACAACGAAGTGCGCGTAGTATAAAACAAGGCTGACTGAAAATGCTCGGGTGACAGACGCGGATTTATCGCTTTGGAAGCCAGACCACAAAAAACACGCGGTCGCTCACAGGTGACACTTTTGTGGCATAGTAACGTCCACCCTGAAGGAGAGAAAATAACAATGAAACGCCCGGATTATCGTACGCTTCAGGCGCTGGATTCAGTGATTCGTGAACGCGGTTTCGAACGCGCCGCACAGAAATTATGTATCACGCAGTCGGCGGTTTCACAGCGTATCAAGCAGCTGGAGAATCTGTTTGGTCAGCCACTGCTGGTGCGTACCGTCCCGCCTCGCCCGACCGAACAGGGCCAGAAACTGCTGGCGCTGTTGCATCAGGTAGAGCTGCTGGAAGAGGAGTGGCTGGGCGATGAAAACAGCGGTACTACACCGCTGCTGTTGTCGCTGGCGGTCAACGCCGACAGTCTGGCAACCTGGCTGCTGCCTGCGCTGAAAGATGTGCTGGCCGACTCACCGGTACGGCTGAATTTGCAGGTAGAAGATGAAACCCGTACCCAGGAGCGTTTACGCCGTGGTGAAGTGGTCGGTGCCGTGAGTATTCAGCCCCAGCCGTTACCGAGTTGCCTGGTGGATCAACTGGGTGCGCTCGACTATCTGTTCGTCGCATCACGTGACTTTGCCGACCGCTTCTTCCCGAACGGCGTCACCCGTTCTGCCCTGCTGAAAGCGCCTGCCGTGGCGTTTGACCATCTGGATGATATGCATCAGGCGTTTCTGCAGCAAAACTTCGATCTGTCGCCGGGCAGCGTGCCCTGCCATATCGTCAATTCATCGGAAGCTTTTGTGCAGATGGCGCGACAGGGTTCGACCTGCTGTATGATCCCGCACTTGCAGATTGAGCGCGAGCTGGCGAGCGGTGAGCTGATTGATTTGACGCCCGGCCTCTATCAGCGCCGGATGCTCTACTGGCATCGCTTCGCGCCGGAGAGCCGTCTGATGCGGCGGGTGACCGATGCGCTGATCGCGCACGGACATCGCGTGCTGCGTCAGGATGACGTCGCCGCGTAACCACAAAAGAAAACGGGGCGCAGGCCCCGTTTTTCATTATGGCGTGTTCGGTTTGATCTCGAACACCACATCGACCTGATCGTCAAAGTTGATGCTTTGCTGATCGTAGGTTTCCTGAGCCGACGTATCGGCAGCAGCGGCGGCCTTATACATACGGTTCATCGGCATCGGCTGGTAGTTGGCGACCTGATAGCGAATGCTGTAGATCGAGCCCAGCTGGGCGTTGAAACCGGCTGCCAGCTCTGAAGCTTGCTGAGTAGCATTTTTGATTGCCGCTTTGCGGGCCTGCTGCTTATAACTCTCCGGATTGGCCACGCCTAACTCAACGCTGCGAACCTCATTCAGGCCGGACTTCAGCGCGCCATCCAGTAGATCGTTGAGTTTGTCCAGCTGACGCAGAGTCACCTGCACCTGACGCACGGCACGATAGCCTTTCAGTACCGATTTACCCTCTTTGGTGTAATCGTATTCTGGCTGGGTACTCAGGTTAGCAGCATCGATATCTTTCTTCTCAATGCCATTTTTCTGCAGAAAATCGAAATACTGCGCAACCCGGCTATCGGCCTGCTTTTTCGCATCGGCGGCATCTTTTGATGACACGTTAACCACGATGGATAAGGTAGCGATGTCCGGACGGGCATCGACCGTTGCCTTACCAGAGGTCACGACGTGCGGCCCATTCGGCAGCTCATCAGCTTGTACGCCGGGCAGTGCCCCTGCGCTCATTATTGCGGCCAAAGCCAATGCTTTCAGTTTCATGAAAGTCCTCCTTGAAAAGGTCAATATGACGGCTTCCAACCGGCGAAGCCCAAAAGCGCATCGGTATGCGCCATGCTTTGAGTGGTCATTATGGCAAAAGTTCGCCCTCAGCGCGGCAATTACCGCAGCCTGTTCGGGTGAAGTTTAAAAACCGGCGAGTCCCTGACGCGCCAGTTGCAGGGCAATAAACCACATCACCACCCCGACCAGCAGGTTAATAATGCGCTGTGCTCTGGCGGTGCGCAGCCGTGGTGATAGCCAGGCGGCCAGCAGCGCCAGGCCAAAAAACCACAGGATAGAGGCGCTGATGGTGCCCATGGCGAACCACTGGCGGGCGGTCGTGGTGGGTAGCTGACCGCCCAGACTTCCCAGTACCACGAAGGTATCGAGATAGACGTGCGGATTCAGCCAGGTCACTGCCAGCAGCGTGGCGATAATCCGCGCCCTTCCCTGCTTCAGCGGCTGGCCGTCGGCTAAATCAACGCTGCCGCTAAAAGCAGTACGCAGCGCGCCCCAGCCATACCACAGCAGAAAAGCCACCCCGGCCCAGGTGATCAGCATCAACAGCAATGGCGACTGGTTCAGCAAGGCGCTGCCGCCGAAGATACCACCGCAGATCAGCACAATATCGCTCAGTGCGCACAGTGAGGCGGTCATCAAATGATACTGGCGTTTTACGCCCTGATTCATCACGAACGCGTTTTGAGGCCCCAGCGGCAGGATGAGCGCAGCACCAAGAGCAAGCCCTTGAAAATAGAGAGTCAGCACCAGATTAAGTCCCGAGAAAGTTAAGATGGGACGCAGTATAAAGAGGCTGGATGATTAGCGGAAATTGAAATAATTAATCTGTGATTAGACAAATTAATGGGCGACGGTGGCCGCCCATTGAGAGAGATTACTGTGGCTGAGCCGGAGATGGCACCGCGTCAGATGGTGTTTGCTGATGCAGATGCACATCCAGCTGCGGATAAGGAATGCCGATCTCTTTGGCATCCAGCGCCCGCTTGAAGTTCTTCAGCAGGTCCCAGTAGACGTTCTGCAGATCGCCGCTGTTGCTCCAGCAACGCACCACAAAGTTCATTGAAGAGGCAGCCAGCTCGTTCAGGCCAATCTGAATGCCCATCTCTTTCAGCACCCGGCTATCGGCTTCAACTACCTGCTGCAGTAATGCGATCACCTCATCAACATCCGCATCGTAAGCAACGCCAATGATGAACTCATTACGGCGGATCGGTTCACGAGAGAAGTTGACGATGTTCCCACTGATAATCTTGCCGTTCGGCACCACCACCACTTTGCCATCGGCCGTTTTCAGGGTGGTTGAGAAGATCTGCACCTGCTGTACCGTGCCCATTACGCCGCCCAGATCGACGAACTCGCCGGTGCGGAACGGACGGAAAGTCACCAGCAATACGCCGGCTGCCAGGTTAGAGAGCGATCCCTGCAGCGCCAGACCAACGGCCAGACCCGCCGCACCCAGTACCGCAATCACCGAAGCGGTCTGGACCCCAATCCGTCCCAATGCCGCGATAATGGTGAAGGCAATCACCCCGTAACGGACCAGCGCAGAGAGAAAGTCAGCCACGGTGGCATCAATGTGTCGTGCGCGCAGCAGACGGTTTACGGTGTTAGAAATGATGCGGGCGATGATCATCCCGACGATAATGATGGCGATAGCCGCCACAATATTGACGGCATAGCTGAGGATCAGTGCCTGATTGCGCACCAGCCAGCTGCCTGCGTTCGTTAAGCCATCGACGACGTGTAAATCTTCCATTAATAAGCCCTGTAATTGGATTCCCGCCGGGAATAAACAAAAACTGCCAGATGTAATCCGACACCCCGTGATCTAGGGTAATCAATTATTGTTTGAAGCGCCAAACAGCGGGTCGTTTAACCGCAATTTTCTGCCGCAGATGCATAAAAAAAGGCCCTTTCGGGCCTTTTTTGTACGCTAACTCACTGACTATTACAGTACGTCGACAGCGTTAAGCTCTTTGAAAGCCTGCTCCAGACGGACCACCATAGAGGCCTGGGCTGAACGCAGCCAGACGCGTGGGTCGTAGTATTTTTTGTTCGGCTTGTCAGCGCCTTCCGGGTTACCCAGCTGCGACTGCAGATAGCCTTCGTTCTTTTTGTAATACTGCAGGATGCCGTCCCAGGTCGCCCATTGGGTATCGGTATCGATGTTCATCTTGATCACGCCGTAGCTGATAGACTCTTCGATTTCTGCAGCAGAAGAACCTGAACCACCGTGGAAAACGAAGTCCAGCGCGTTGTGCGGCAGACCGTGTTTTTCACACACGTATTTCTGCGAATCACGCAGAATGGTTGGGGTCAGTTTCACGTTGCCTGGCTTGTAAACGCCGTGCACGTTACCGAATGATGCCGCGATGGTGAAGCGCGGGCTGATGGCATTCAGTTTTTCGTAGGCGTAGTTAACATCTTCTGGCTGGGTGTAAAGTGCAGACGCGTCCATGTGGCTGTTGTCGACGCCATCTTCTTCACCACCGGTGCAGCCCAGTTCGATTTCCAGCGTCATGTCGATTTTCGCCATGCGCGCCAGGTACTTGCTGCTGATTTCGATGTTTTCTTCCAGTGATTCTTCAGACAGGTCGATCATGTGAGAAGAGAACAGTGGCTTACCGGTTTTCTTGAAGTGCTCTTCGCCTGCGTCCAGCAGACCGTCGATCCACGGCAGCAGTTTCTTGGCACAGTGGTCAGTATGCAGGATAACCGGCACGCCGTACTGTTCTGCCATCAGATGCACGTGGTGTGCGCCAGCGATAGCACCGAAAATGGCTGCGCCCTGTGGCTTGTCGGTTTTGAAACCTTTACCGGCGATAAACGCGGCACCGCCGTTAGAGAACTGGATGATGATCGGCGCTTTCACTTTCGCCGCTGCTTCCAGTGCCGCATTGATTGAGTCGCTACCGACGCAGTTTACCGCTGGCAGTGCGAATTTGTTCTCTTTCGCAACTTTGAAGATCTTCTGTACGTCATCACCAGTGACAACGCCGGGTTTTACGAAATCAAAAATTTTAGACATGATTGTGTCCTGTTTCGTGACCGTTGATCCCCTGTGGGGACCTCGATTTAAACGCCCTGACGGGCAAGACTTCAGGCGATGCCACCCGGCATCGCCCCCAAAGGATTACTGCTTCGCACGCTCTTCCAGCATGGCAACGGCTGGCAGTTTTTTGCCTTCCACGAACTCGAGGAACGCGCCGCCGCCGGTCGAGATGTAGGAAATTTTATCTTCGATACCGAACAGGTCGATGGCCGCTAAGGTGTCACCGCCGCCTGCGACAGAGAACGCTTCGCTGTCGGCAATTGCGTTCGCCACGATTTCGGTGCCTTTACGGAAGTTCGGGAACTCAAAGACGCCAACCGGACCGTTCCACAGGATGGTTTTTGCCTCCTTCAGAATGGCGGCCATTGCCTGAGCGGTTTCATCACCGAAGTCCATAATCTCTTCGTTATCCGCCACTTCCGAAACCTTTTTCACGGTTGCCGGGGCAGTTTCAGAGAATTCCGTGCCAACGCGTGAATCGGTTGGAACCGGGATGCCGTACTGGTCACGCAGGCCTTTAGCCGCTTCAACGAAGTCTGGCTCATACAGCGATTTACCGACGTTGTTGTCGATAGCCACGAAGGTGTTAGCGATGCCGCCACCGACGATGACGGTGTCAGCAATTTTCACCAGCGACTGCAGTACGTCGAATTTAGTCGACACTTTAGAACCGCCCACTACAGCGACCAGCGGACGCTCCGGGTTGCTCATCACTTTACCCAGTGCTTCCAGTTCTGCAGACAGCAGCGGACCGGCACAGGCGATTGGGGCAAATTTGCCGACGCCGTGGGTAGAAGCCTGCGCACGGTGTGCGGTACCGAACGCATCCATCACGAACACGTCGCACAGGGCTGCGTATTTTTTAGACAGCGCTTCGTCATCTTTCTTTTCGCCTTTGTTAAAGCGAACGTTTTCCAGCACCACCAGTTCGCCAGCGCCGACTTCAACGCCGTCGAGGTAATCTTTTGCCAGGGTCACATTGGTGCCGCTCAGCTTCTCTTTCAGGTAGTTAACTACCGGCAGCAGCGAGAACTCTTCAGTGTATTCACCTTCGGTCGGACGACCCAGGTGAGAGGTAACCATCACTTTCGCGCCCTGTTTCAACGCCGCTTCGATGGTAGGCAGAGAAGCACGGATACGTGCATCTGACGTCACTTTCCCTTCTTTCACTGGTACGTTGAGATCGGCGCGGATCAGAACGCGTTTGCCAGCAAGATCCAGATCGGTCATCTTAATTACAGACATGGTGAACCCTCTCGTTGATTCTCATAAGTTTTGCCAGGCGCAAACCGCGCCCTACCTGAAACCGCTTGCGGCCATTGCTAACGTCGTGTCGAGCATTCGGTTAGCAAAGCCCCATTCGTTATCACACCAGACCAGGGTCTTGATCAGGTGTTGACCACTGACCCGCGTTTGGGTGCCGTCCACAATGGCACTGTGCGGATCATGATTAAAATCGACTGAGACTAACGGTAATTCCGTATAGTCAACTATACCACGAAATGCCCCTTCTGCCGCGCTTTGCAACAAGGCGTTAACTTCGCACGCCCTGACCGACTGGCGTACAGAAACGCTGAGATCAATCGCCGTCACGTTAATCGTTGGCACGCGCACGGCAATCGCCTCAAAGCGATCGTTGAATTTCGGAAAAATACGGGTAATGCCGGCCGCCAGACGGGTATCCACCGGAATGATCGATTGGCTGGCAGCCCGGGTACGACGCAGATCGCTGTGATAGGCATCGATCACCTGCTGATCGTGCATCGCTGAATGGATGGTAGTCACGGTGCCGGACTCAATGCCAAACGCGTCATCCAGCAGTTTGATCACCGGAATAATACAGTTGGTGGTGCAGGAGGCGTTCGAGACGATGCAGTCAGTCGCTTTCAGCCACTGCTGGTTGACGCCATACACCACCGTGGCATCGAGATCGTTGCCGCCCGGATGCGAGAACAGCACTTTTTTCGCGCCCGCCTGCAGATGCGCTTCGCCATCGGCGCGCGAACCGTAGACACCAGTACAATCCAGCACCACGTCGACGTCGAGTTCGCGCCACGGCAGATCGGCAATCTCAGCACGGTGTAAAATGCGCAGGGTATCGCCGCCGACCCACATCACGTCGCGTTCCTGCCGCACATCAAAGGCAAAACGGCCGTGGCTGGTGTCATATTTCAGCAGATGCGCCATACCGGTCGCTTCGGCCAGCTCATTGATGGCAACGACGGTGATCTCAGCACGACGGCCGGTTTCATACAGCGCACGCAATACGTTGCGTCCAATACGGCCAAAACCATTTATTGCTACCCGTATGGTCATCTCTCTCCTGCCACGTCAGACGGAAAAAACGTGCCGTTAGCCTGAGCGCTTCGCTGTAGTTTGTACAGGAGATTCTTACCCGGCATTGTCTGAAACCGGGGCGATCTGCCCGGCAACTGAAACGGTTCAGCCACAATAAAGGATGGGAGGAATAACAGGAATGATTGTGATCAATCGGACTGCGTATATTTGGATCTGTGTCACAAAACGACGCAAAAGATAGTTATTACTACAGGAATAAAAACGAAAGGGACGCTTGAGGCATCCCCTGATTTGAATCAGGCGGGTGTGAACCCGCCTGACTGATGTTACGCCAGCAGCGCTTTCGCTTTGGCGACAACGTTATCGACGGTGAAGCCGAACATTTCGAACAGCTGATCGGCCGGTGCTGATTCGCCGAAGCTGGTCATGCCGACGATAGCGCCGTTCAGACCGGTATATTTGAACCAGTAATCAGCGATACCCGCTTCGATAGCTACGCGTGCGCTGACCGCTTTCGGCAGCACAGATTCACGGTAAGCATCGCTCTGCTTGTCGAACGCATCGGTTGATGGCATAGAGACCACGCGCACCTGACGACCTTCGCTGGTGAGTTTATCCCAGACACCGACCGCCAGTTCAACTTCTGAACCGGTAGCGATCAGAATCAGTTCAGGCGTCGCGTCGCAATCTTTCAGTACGTAGCCACCGCGCGCCACGTTAGCCAGTTGCTCAGTGCTGCGCTCCTGCTGCGCCAGATTCTGACGCGAGAAGATCAGCGCTGTCGGGCCATCTTTACGCTCAATGGCATATTTCCATGCCACCGCCGATTCAACCTGGTCACACGGACGCCACAGGCTCATGTTCGGCGTGGTGCGCAGGCTGGCCATCTGCTCTACCGGCTGGTGAGTCGGGCCATCTTCGCCCAGACCGATTGAGTCGTGGGTGTAAACCATGATCTGACGGATCTTCATCAGTGCCGCCATACGCGCCGCGTTACGCGCATATTCAACGAACATCAGGAAAGTAGCGGTGTACGGCAGGAAACCGCCGTGCAGTGCCAGACCGTTAGCAATCGCGGTCATACCGAATTCACGCACGCCGTAGTGGATGTAGTTACCCGCGGCGTCTTCGTTGATCGGCTTAGAGCCAGACCAGATAGTCAGGTTGCTTGGCGCCAGATCGGCTGATCCACCCAGATATTCTGGCAGGATTTTACCAAAGGCTTCGATGGCATTCTGTGACGCTTTACGGCTGGCGATTTTAGCCGGGTTAGCCTGCAGTTGTTCGATAAACTTCTGCGACTCCTGCTGCCAGTTAGCCGGCAGCTCATTGCTGACGCGACGTTTGAACTCGGCAGCCAGCTCAGGGTGTGCATGAGCGTAAGCGGCGAATTTCTTATCCCAGGCCGCTTCTTTTGCCTGGCCCGCTTCTTTAGCGTCCCACTCGGCGTAGATATCAGAGGGAATAACGAAAGGAGCATGTTCCCAGCCCAGCTGTTTGCGGGTCAGTGCCACTTCATCATCGCCCAGCGGGGCACCGTGCGAGTCATGGGTGCCCGCTTTGTTCGGTGAACCGAAACCAATAACGGTTTTGCACATCAGCAGCGACGGCTTATCGCTGACGCTTTTCGCTTCGTCGATCGCTTTAGCAATCGCATCAGCATCATGACCATCTACGCCACGCACCACGTGCCAGCCGTAGGCTTCAAAGCGTTTTGCCGTGTCATCAGTGAACCAGCCATCAATATGACCGTCGATAGAGATACCGTTGTCATCATAAAACGCCACCAGTTTGCCCAGTTTAAGGGTACCGGCCAGTGAGCAGACTTCGTGTGAAATACCTTCCATCATGCAGCCATCACCCATGAAGACATAGGTATTGTGGTCTACGATGTCATGGCCCGGACGGTTGAACTGTGCCGCCAGCGTGCGCTCAGCAATGGCGAAACCGACCGCGTTAGCGATGCCCTGCCCCAGCGGACCGGTGGTAGTTTCAACGCCTGCGGTGTAGCCATATTCTGGATGACCTGGAGTTTTTGAGTGCAGCTGACGGAAGTTTTCCAGCTCGCTGATCGGCAGATCGTAGCCGGTGAGGTGCAGCAGGCTATAAATCAGCATGGAGCCGTGACCGTTGGAGAGCACGAAGCGGTCGCGGTCGGCCCACAGCGGATTAGTTGGGTTGTGATTCAGGTAGCCGCGCCACAGAACTTCAGCGATGTCCGCCATGCCCATCGGGGCACCCGGATGTCCCGATTTAGCTTTCTGTACTGCATCCATACTTAACGCGCGAATGGCGTTGGCAAGCTCTTTACGAGAGGGCATTTTCTACTCCAGGTCGGATTAATGCTTCGCGCCTTAACTTATTGTTATTAATCAGTTATCGGGCAAAACAAGGAAAAAGTTGCAGATCAATGTACATGAAAAACATGGCAAAAGTACATGCTGTAAAACGCTAAATGTGCCCGCTTCGTCTGGCTTTTCCGGCGATGTCTGCTAGCAAAGCGCTGAGTGGCGCGCTATAACCGAAGGGTTTAATCACCTGGCAGTGTTTCAGGTGTTTGTTTTTCTTACCTTGTTATGAATGGGATACGGAATGAAAATCCAAAAAACGGTAGTAGCTCTTGGGCTGGCAACGCTGCTGAGTGGCTGTCAGGGTTTAGATAATAACGCGTTGATGCAGTCGGGCGCCCAGGCCTATCAGGCCTACACCCTGAGCGATGATCAGGTGAAGCAGCTGAGCGATCAATCCTGTGAGCAGATGGACAAAGAGAATCAGGTTGCACCCGCCAACAGTGAA
The DNA here is from genome assembly GCF_038594305.1 of Pantoea brenneri. Classification (NCBI taxonomy): domain Bacteria; kingdom Pseudomonadati; phylum Pseudomonadota; class Gammaproteobacteria; order Enterobacterales; family Erwiniaceae; genus Pantoea; species Pantoea brenneri. Next base: position 175,027 of record NZ_JBCGBG010000007.1, read on the forward strand.
TATCAGCAGCGTCTGAATAAAATTGCCGCCGCGCTGGGCGATAACATCAATGGCGTGCCGGCTAACTACAAGGTTTATCAGACCAAAGACGTTAACGCCTGGGCGATGGCCAATGGCTGTATTCGCGTCTATAGCGGCCTGATGGATATGATGGATGATAATGAAGTGGAAGGCGTGCTGGGCCATGAGATGGGCCACGTGGCGCTGGGCCATACCCGCAAAGCGATGCAGCTGGCGTATGCCACCACCGCCGCCCGCACGGCTGCGGCCTCTGTCGGTGGTGTGATCGGTTCGCTGTCGCAGTCGCAGCTCGGCGAACTGGGCGAAAAACTGGTCAATGCTCAGTTCTCACAGACGCAGGAAAGCCAGGCTGATGATTACTCTTATGATCTGATGAAGAAGCGCAACATCGATCCAATGGGTCTGGCGACCAGTTTCGAGAAGCTGGCAAAACTTGAGCAGGGACGCCAGAGCTCGATGTTTGATTCGCACCCGGCGTCTGAGGCGCGCGCCCAGCACATCCGCGAGCGCATTGCAGCAGACAGCAAATAATCTTCACCTGCGGAGCGCGTACCCGGTGCGCGCTTTCGCCCGCTGAGTCAGGCAGATCGCTAACGCTTGAATATCTGATCCACCATCGAGCCTAAATCCAGCTTATTGTCGTGCAGCGCCTGCTCATCCATCCGTCCCTGCGGCGACATTTTATCGATCAACTGTGGCAGCAGCGCCGCCAGCGTGCCCGATGCGCCTTTGACGTCGGTGCCAAGCTTATCCGCCAGTGACTGCAGTTCCTCCTGACCAAAGGCCGACTGAATCTCGCTGTGGCCCACCGGATGATTATCGCCGGTGCCGATCCACGAGCTGAATATCTCGCCTAATCCCCCCTGCTGGAACTTATGCAGCAGTACCTCAATACCGCCCTGCTCCTGCACCCAGTGCCAGACCGCCTGCAACTGCCCGGGCGGGTGCCCTTCACTCTGACCGCCGTCCAGTGCGCCTGCCAGTTCATCAAGAAAGCCCATGATCATCTCCACTCTGCGATTTTTACGCTGTAAGTTTAGTTGCAGATAACGGTTCGCGCCTGGCGGACCTGAAGGAGATAATCGGGGTTTAAAGCAGGGGATGGTGCAGAGGGCGTGACGTGTGGTGACGATCAAAGCGGCGTCCACCCGACAGGCAGAACGCCGCTTTCAGTGCTGACAAGCTGGCCGGGCTTACGCAGTCCGGCCAGCGTGGCGCATCAGCCTTTATTTACCGCCTGCACGTGCAGCATATCCAGTGCCAGAGTGGCCGCGGCCAGCGCAGTCAGGTCGGCGTGATCGTAGCCTGGCGCCACTTCCACCAGATCCATACCGACGATGTTCATGCCCTGCAGACCGCGAATCAGCTTGGTGGCTTTATCGGTGGTCAGTCCGCCAATGACCGGCGTACCGGTGCCCGGCGCGTGTGCCGGATCGAGGCAGTCGATATCGAAGGTCAGATAGACCGGCAGATCGCCCACGGTGCGTTTCACTTCGGCCAGAATGTCATCGACACTGCGATCGTTAACCTGCGCCGCATCCAGCACGTTGAAGCCAAGGCTCTTATCAAACTCGGTACGGATACCGATCTGAACTGAGTGCTGTGGATCGATCAGACCTTCTTTCGGCGCGGTGAAGAACATGGTGCCGTGGTCAAAGGTCGGGCCGTTGGAATAGGTATCGGTATGCGCATCAAAGTGAACCAGCGCCATCTTACCGAAGTGCTTCGCATGCGCGCGCAGCAGCGGCAACGTCACGTAGTGGTCGCCGCCAAAGGTCATCATGCGTTTGCCGTTCGCCAGCAGTTTTTCGGCATGCGCCTGCAGTTTGTCAGAAAGATCCTGCGAGTCACCAAAGGCATAGACCAGATCGCCACAGTCAACCACCTTCAGGCGCTGACGCAGATCGAAATCCCACGGCCAGCGGCAGCCTTCCCACGCAAGGTTGGTTGAGATCTGACGGATAGCGCCTGGGCCCAGACGGCTGCCTGGACGGCCCGATGTGGCGGCGTCAAATGGAACGCCGGTGATCACCCACTCTGCATCGCTGTCGTAAGGCTGGAAGTTGAGCGGGAAGCGCATGAAACCAAAGGCGTTTGAGACCAGGGAGTTGTCGTACTGGTTGCCGAGGGTATTGTACATAGATCGTCCTCTCTGTTGGCATCAGTCGGGCCAGGCCCGCGAGCCATTAAGCTATAGATGAAAAAAATCCCCTCCGCGTCGTTAGGCCCGACGAGGAAGGGATTGTATGCGTCAGATTATCGACATTTCACCGGCAACTGCAATATGAGATTGCCGGCGATCTGAACCGATTACTCGTCTTCCAGATAGGTGTAACCGTACAGGCCGCTCTCGAATTCTTCGAGGAACTGCGCACGCAACTCGTCATCCAGATCGGAGGCCTGCACCTGATGACGGAACAGTGCCATCAGTTCGTTCGGATCGAGCTGCACGTAGCGCAGCATATCCGCCACGGTGTCGCCTTCGTCCGACAGCTGAACTTCGACGTCGCCATTCTCACGGGCATAGACATCCACCGCTTCGGTATCACCGAACAGATTGTGCATGTTGCCCAGAATTTCCTGGTAAGCGCCGACCATAAAGAAGCCCAGCATCGGCGGATTATCCACGTCATATTCTGGCATCGGCATGGTGGTGGCGATGCCGTCACCATCAACGTAGTGATCGATGGTGCCATCGGAATCACAGGTGATGTCGAGCAGCACGGCGCGGCGCTCCGGCTTCTTGTTCAGCCCTTCCAGCGGCAGTACCGGGAACAGCTGATCGATACCCCAGGCATCCGGCATCGACTGGAACAGCGAGAAGTTAACGTAGATCTTATCCGCCATCCGTTCCTGCAGTTCATCGATGATCGGACGGTGCGCACGGTTGCTCGGATCAAGATGCTGCTGAATGTAGTGGCAGATGCTCAGATAGAGCTGCTCAGCCCAGGCGCGCTGTTTCAGATCGTAGGTGCCGGACGAATAACCGGTATGGATATCAAACAGATCCATCTGGCTGTCGTGCAGCCATTCACGCAGCGAACGACGGGTGTTCGGCTCGTGCATCTCCTGCCAGGTTTCCCACATGCTGACAATCGGGCGCGGTGCATCAGCATCCGGCGTTTCCGGGTTACTGAACTCGTTACGCTCAACACCGATGATGTTAGAAACCAGAACCGTGTGGTGCGCGGTTACCGCACGTCCCGACTCGGTGATCACCGTAGGATGCTCCAGGCCGTGCTCATCACAGGCATCACCAATCGCCCAGATGACGTTGTTGGCATACTCGTTCAGGCCGTAGTTGACTGAGCAGTCAGACTGCGAGCGCGTTCCTTCGTAATCCACGCCCAGACCGCCGCCCACGTCGAAACACTTGATGTTAACGCCGAGCTTCGCCAGCTCAACGTAGAAGCGCGCCGACTCACGCACGCCTGTGGCGATGTCGCGAATGTTGGCCATCTGCGAACCGAGATGGAAGTGCAGCAGCTGCAGGCTGTCGATGCGGCCCGCTTCACGCATAATCTCTACCAGCTTCAGTACCTGGGTCGCCGACAGGCCGAATTTCGACTTTTCGCCGCCGCTCGACTGCCATTTACCCGAGCCCTGAGAGGCCAGACGGGCGCGGATGCCAAGACGCGGCACCACGTTCAGACGCTCCGCCTCTTCCAGCACCAGCCGGACTTCGGTCATTTTTTCCAGCACCAGATAGACCTTGTGGCCCATCTTCTCGCCGATCAGCGCCAGACGAATGTACTCGCGATCTTTATAGCCGTTACAGACGATCACGGTACGGGTCTGACCAGCGTGCGCCAGTACCGCCATCAGCTCAGCTTTCGAGCCTGCTTCCAGTCCCAGCGGTTCGCCAGAGTGGATCAGCGATTCGATCACGCGTTTGTGCTGGTTCACCTTGATCGGATAAACCAGGAAGTAATCACCGGTGTAGCCGTAGGATTCACGCGCACGCTTAAACGCGGCGTTAATTGAGCGCAGACGGTGTTGCAGGATCTGCGGGAAACAAAACAGTGCAGGCAGACGCTGGCCCTGCGCTTCGCGCTCTTTGACCAGCCTGGCTAAATCGACGCGCACGTCCGGGCGATCCGGATCGGGGCAGACACTGATGTGGCCCAGTTCGTTGACGTCGTAATAGTTGTTGCCCCACCAGGCAATGTTGTAGGTACGCAACATTTTGCTCGCATCCTGATCGTTCATTGCTACCTCCTGCATTGAGCGGAGTGCACCCTGTTCGCCAGCTGACGAACCCTTGATATTCTTTATGTCGTCAGACATCGCGAACCTCAATTTTCCGTTGAAAGATGAAACTGTTAACCGGCTTTCTGGCCGCTAATCTGGAAATTCGTTGCCACATTAAACGCAATGTCCTGTTCACCTGACGTTGCCGTCAGCGCGATTCACGCATGAGAGTTAAGTGTAAAACACCCTGGCCATATCCGTTGAAACCGAACGCATTTAACAGATTTGTATAAGAGGACCACGGATAACGTGCGTCGTTCAGCTGCGCACGCGCAGAGAAGAGACAAAACCGTAAGGATAGTGGTACAGATTAACCGGCGCTCGTGTCGGTAAAATTACCGCATCGAACATATTGTCGGCAGGACAGAGAAAGAGATGGGAGGCAGGAGACAGCCAGCGCAGCGCCGCAGCGCGCAGAACCGCAAGAAGAGAAAACGTGGTTCATTACTCGTATCACCTCCACACATGCCAGCGGCACATGGAACACAACTGGGTGAAAGCCAGACGCGAGTCTGACGGGCGCGACGCGATCTGTGGCGTCATCCTGATTGCTGCTACCAAAGCAGCGGCGTTTTATACAGTTTACAGCTGCAAAAAGCAAAAAGATTATCGGGGAAATGCGTGGAGTGTCAGGAAATTATGCCGATAGGCCCAACAGGTAAAATGCTGAAACAGAAAAAGGGCTGGTAATTCGCTCATCCTGTAACCTAAAATAGCCGTCCAGATGGTTTTCCATCTAAACAGGTTAATATCCAGGCGGTGTTGGCCTGCTGTGCTGACACAACCTCACTGCTCGCGGCTTTGCCTGAAGGGGCGTTAAGTCAGATGATACTCACTTGCGCTATGCAGTCGAATTCAAACCATTTGTAAGGTAAAGAACAGAATGGCTAAACACCTTTTTACGTCTGAGTCCGTATCAGAAGGACATCCTGATAAAATCGCCGACCAAATCTCCGATGCGGTGCTGGATGCGATCCTCGAACAGGATCCTAAAGCACGCGTGGCCTGCGAAACTTACGTTAAAACCGGTATGGTTCTGGTTGGCGGTGAAATCACCACCAGCGCCTGGGTCGATATCGAAGAGATCACCCGTAACACCGTACGTGAAATCGGCTATGTTCATTCCGATATGGGCTTTGATGCCAACTCCTGCGCAGTATTAAGCGCGATTGGTAAACAGTCTCAGGATATCAACCAGGGCGTCGACCGCAGCGATCCGCTGGAGCAAGGCGCCGGTGACCAGGGTCTGATGTTCGGTTACGCCACCAATGAAACCGACGTGCTGATGCCTGCGCCGGTGACCTATGCGCACCGTCTGGTGCAGCGTCAGGCTGAAGTGCGTAAAAACGGCACCCTGCCGTGGCTGCGTCCGGATGCTAAGAGCCAGGTCACTTTCCAGTATGACGACGGCAAAATTGTGGGCATCGATGCGGTGGTGCTTTCGACTCAGCACGCCGAATCCATCAGCCAGAAAGATCTGCAGGAAGCGGTGATGGAAGAGATCATCAAGCCGGTTCTGCCTGCAGAATGGCTGAGCGCCTCGACCAAATATCACATCAACCCGACTGGCCGTTTTGTTATCGGTGGCCCGATGGGCGATTGCGGCCTGACTGGTCGTAAAATCATCGTTGATACCTACGGCGGCATGGCACGTCACGGCGGCGGCGCGTTCTCAGGCAAAGACCCGTCAAAAGTGGACCGTTCAGCAGCCTACGCAGCCCGTTACGTCGCGAAGAACATCGTGGCGGCCGGTCTGGCAGATCGTTGTGAAATCCAGGTCTCTTACGCGATTGGCGTGGCGGAACCTACTTCCATCATGGTTGAAACCTTCGGCACTGAGAAAATTTCAACTGAGCAGCTGACGCTGCTGGTGCGTGAGTTCTTCGATCTGCGTCCGTATGGTCTGATTCAGATGCTCGACCTGCTGCACCCAATCTACAAAGAGACCGCTGCTTACGGTCACTTTGGTCGTGAACATTTCCCATGGGAAAAAACCGACAAAGCGGCACAGCTGCGCGAAGCCGCTGGCCTCTGATTTAAGCCGGAATGATCAAAACCCTGCCGCCGTGGCAGGGTTTTTTTATGCCTGATGCCGTTCAGTCAGCCTCAAATCCACTGTTACGCGCCCTGCCTGCAGCAAATTTTCTGATCTCAGCTACACTTCTTTTCGCCTTTTCTGACAACAAGATGTTAACGATTACAATTTGAAACGCTTTGTTTATCTGCTATTTAGGATTTACTCTACGTAGTTATTCTGCTGAAAATGCGTTATTTTCAGCGTCGTCTGATAGCCAATAAATAGAGCCTTGTCAGAAACTTAATGAGTGCTATACCTCACTGGTTAATTAACCTTTCCGGGCAAAAAATGCTGAATTTCAGGGTTTCAGCGTGTGTAAACGATTACACTGATGTGATCGGACTCACTTTTTTCGCGCAAAGAGTTTTTTAACATTGATAAAAACAATGATGGATAAACCTGGAGGCTAAAATGCCTGGCAATACACACAAGAGCAGAACATCAAATAAGGCGATGACCTTATTTGTCTGCTTTCTGGCGGCCCTTGCGGGTCTGCTGTTCGGTCTGGATATCGGCGTGATTGCCGGTGCACTGCCGTTTATCGCAAAAGACTTTAACGTTACCGCCCATCAGCAGGAGTGGATCGTCAGTTCCATGATGTTTGGTGCCGCGGTGGGTGCTATCGGCAGCGGCTGGATGTCCTCCCGCCTGGGCCGTAAAAAAAGCCTGATGGCCGGTGCGATTCTGTTCGTGATTGGTTCACTCTGGTCGGCAATGTCACCTAACCCGGAAATGCTGATCAGCGCCCGCGTCCTGCTGGGTCTGGCTGTCGGTATCGCGTCTTACACCGCCCCGCTTTACCTTTCTGAAATTGCACCAGAAAAAATTCGCGGCAGTATGATTTCGCTTTATCAGCTGATGATCACTATCGGTATCCTGGGCGCTTACCTGTCCGATACCGCATTCAGCTTTACCGGCAACTGGCGCTGGATGCTGGGCATCATCACCATTCCTGCTCTGCTGCTGCTGGTTGGCGTCTTCTTCCTGCCAAACAGCCCACGCTGGCTGGCGGCGAAAGGCAATTTCCGCGATGCACAACGGGTGCTGGATCGTCTGCGTGACACCAGCGAACAGGCGAAGCGTGAACTGGACGAGATTCGTGAAAGCCTGAAGATTAAGCAGTCTGGCTGGGGTCTGTTTACCAGCAGCAGCCACTTCCGTCGTGCGGTCTACCTCGGCATTCTGTTGCAGGTCATGCAGCAGTTTACCGGCATGAACGTCATCATGTATTACGCACCGAAAATCTTCGAAATCGCCGGCTTTACCAATACCACTGAGCAGATGTGGGGCACGGTAATTGTTGGTCTGATCAACGTACTGGCAACCTTTATCGCTATCGGTCTGGTCGATCGCTGGGGTCGTAAACCAACCCTGATCCTCGGCTTTATGGTGATGGCAGCCGGTATGGGCGTGCTGGGTACCATGTTGCATTTCGGCATCCATTCACCGGGCGCGCAGTACTTCGCCGTGGGTATGCTGCTGATGTTTATCATTGGTTTTGCGATGTCAGCCGGTCCGTTGATTTGGGTGCTGTGTTCCGAAATTCAGCCGCTGAAAGGCCGCGACTTCGGTATCACCGTTTCCACCACCACCAACTGGATCGCTAACATGATTGTCGGTGCGACCTTCCTGACAATGCTGAACACGCTGGGCAACGCCAATACCTTCTGGGTCTACGCGCTGCTGAACCTGTTCTTCATTCTGCTGACGGTGATGCTGATTCCTGAGACCAAAAACGTCTCGCTGGAGCACATCGAACGTAACCTGATGGCCGGTAAAAAACTGCGCGACATCGGTTCACAGAATTAATCATCAAGCGTAAAAAAAACGGCGGGGTTTCTCTGGAAACCCCGCCGTTTTTATTTTATCCCTCGCCTCACGCTAGATCCGCGATGGTGCTACCGGTAGCCGTAAACAGCAGAGCGCCAGCGCCATAATGAAAATGGTGGCGGTCTGGTTATAGGGCAGCACCGAATCGGTCAGTCCGGCGACAAACAGCGCCAGCAGCGGCAGCGCCACCCCACGCAGATCGCAGCGCTTTAATCCCCCCGCCAGTGCCACCAGGTACAGCAACGCCAGCGACGCGGTCCCGAGCCATCCCTGCAAGGTGGTAACTTCCAGGAACTCGTTGTGCATGTTGTATTTAACGTTGGTGTAGCCTTCAAGGTTATTCGGGTAATGCGCGGTAATAAACTGACGCGCCTGAGTAGTCCGCTCATCCGGGGTCGCAAAACCGGAATGATGCTGAATAAAGTTAACTGCCCCGCCCCAGATCGCGACCCGCGCGCCCAGCGACGTTGAACTATTGGAACCGTAGTTCTCAATATCCTGCACCCCTTCCACCCAGCGATTGCTGGTCATCAGCACCAGAACAGCCAGCAAACCCACCACCAGCACGCTGATGCGCCAGTTTTTCAGCATCGACAGACGATAGGTCTGTAACAGGAACAGCAGGCCAACCGCCACCAGGGCGATAATGGTGACCCGGGTGCCGCACAGATAGAGCAACGCAAAGGTGACGAGTAAGGCGGCCACGTCAGCAATCTTCCAGTAAGCCTGGGTCTCAAAGCGGCTCAGCCAGAGCCAGGCACAGTAGATAAACAGAATCATGTAGGAGGACATTGACGCCGCTTCGGTGGTGAGCTTAATCCGCACGTTGGCGGTATAGAGATGCTCATGAATGCCGAAGCCCAGGGAGATCAGCAATCCCAGCAGGATCAAAACTTTCCCTGCCCGCAGCGTATTGAGCGACACCTGCTGGCCGTAAATCGCCAGGCTCAACAGGACAAATGCGCCAAGCAGCAGGCGTTTAGCACCCAGCAGATAGTTGCTGATGTTGGTGATACTGTCGCCCGAAGGGGCTGTCTCAATCGCTTTGACCTGAATCGCCCAGACCAGACGAATCAGTGAAAAGATAATCAGCACGATAAACAGGGCGATAAAAAAGCGGTTTGGCTGAAAAGCGATTTTCCGGCGCACCAGGCCATAGGCTATCGACGCCACGGACAGGTAAGAGACAATGTAGAAGATTTTTTGTGGCAGGCCGGTGACGAACATATTCAGCGCCAGCGCCAGGCAGAGCGCGATGACAGAAAAATTCACCGCTAAGGACAATCCATTGAGTTCGGTCTTATTCGTCATGCTTAACCTCTGAGAGGCGGTTAAGCACGTCCTTCAGATGCTTCATATAATTCTCCTCATAAAAACCGGTAATGCTCTGTTTAATAAGCTGGTGATCGGGAAAGTGAACCTCCCCGCTCAGGGCACTGAGAATGGCAGCCAGCGCTACGCTGTCATTTTTTTGGTACAGTTGACCGTTGATGCCTGGCTTAATGATTTCCGCCGGTCCACTGACGCAGTCAGAGGAGACGCAGTAAACGCCGCGTGACATCGCTTCCAGCAGGATCAGCGGGAAGCCTTCAAAGTTGGAGGTCATCACCAGGCAGGTGACCTGTTTAATCTCGCGGATCACGTAATCCCAGGCATTCTCCTGCCAGCCATGCCAGGTGATGCGATCCTGAATTCCCCGCTGCGCCACATACGCCTGGCAACGCGCCAGATCCTCTCCGTCGCCGACAATCTCCAGCGTCCACGGCACCTCAAGCAGGCTGAGCGCATCAAACAGATCTTTAAGCTGCTTCTGACGCTCGAAATGGACCCGGCCGATATATAAAAATTTCAGTTCCGCCGGCCTGCCGATCACGCTGTCGTTGCGTTTTACCGGGTTATAAATCACGTCAATATCCGCCGCGCTGGCACCCAGCTCGACCAGCTGCTGCCGGATCTGCTGACTGATGGCAAAATGGTGATCGGCGCGCAACAGATAGTGAGGACGATAACGCTCACGCGGCGGCAGGTGCATCCAGCTCGACAGCACGATTTTGCGGCCGGAGAGGGTAATCGCCCGGCGCGTCATCAGGCAGGGAATGGTGTTTAAGGTAATGACGTGATCGGGCTGGTAGCGACGAAAAAAAGCCGCCATTCGCAGCGTATGAATGAAGTTCTTTATTTTTTTATTACGCAGGGTGCAGACGCTTTCCTGTAACACCGCATTAGCGGTCCAGGCGCGTGAATGACTTTCTTCGCCGCTGTTGATGATAAACAGCCCGGCCTCGCATTCCGCATCGGCATTCAGCGCCGTGATCAGCTGACCGGTCACGTTCTCCATCCCACCGCGTCCCGCCATCAAATCAGTGACCAGCACAATCCGTTGTTTCTTTAGGTTATTATTATCTTTCATCGCTTTATCCGTGCCCTGTGCCTTTCACCTGACCTCCATCCACCCTGCGGCGAATTTTAACCATAGGATATTCTAAAAAAGAGCATAACAATATTTAAACCAAAATTATCACCTGACAGCCGATGCGGGCGGTAGCGCCGGTTTCAGCCCGGCCGTCGCGGTGCGCACAGGCCTGACGAAGCAGCATCCGTCTACCGGCCGCCGGCGCATAAACGGCATCGGTAAGCGGCGATCTGTTCTGCCCGGTTGAGTTCCCGCGTGACGCCGATTATTCTGAGCGCCATGAAAACACCTCGTCTCCCCATAGCTCTGCAACAGGCCGTGATGCGCGCGCTGCGTCAGGCGCTGGAGCGCGCCAATCTGGCACTGAAAACGAACTATCCTGAACCGACGTTGCTCTATCAGCAGCGCGGCACCGCTGCGGGCACCGCCTGGCTGGAGCCGTGGGAAATCCGCCTTAATCCGATCCTGCTGCTGGAAAACCAGCAGGCGTTCATTGAGGAGGTGATTCCGCACGAACTGGCGCATCTGCTGGTGTGGAAGAAATTCGGTCGCGTGGCGCCGCATGGCAAAGAGTGGAAGTGGATGATGGAGCAGGTGCTGGGCGTACCGGCGCGACGTACCCATCAGTTCGAGGTGCAGTCCGTCCGTAGCCGCACCTTTGCTTATCGCTGCCAGTGCCAGCAGCATCAGCTCACGGTACGCCGTCACAATCGGATACTGCGCGGCGAGAGCGAATATCGCTGCGTTCACTGCGGCAGCCTGCTGAAAGCCGGTGAGTTTGTGCCCGCCTGAGCCGATTTCCCATTCCGCGTTATTCCGCATTCTGTTACCCTGCCGCCCTTTTTAGAGCACTGAGTAGAAATCTGGAATATGTCTCGCATAATTAGTCTGGCCGTTGCGCTGTTATGGGTTCCTTTTGCGGCTGACGCCCTGAACCTGAATAATTACCATCAAAACAATTTCCAGCAGGCCAAAGCCTTTGCCGCTGAAATCAACGCCGATGCGCCGGGATCCTTTTACTGCGGCTGTAAAATTAACTGGCAGGGAAAAAAAGGCGTGCCGGACCTGAACAGCTGTGGCTATCAGGCGCGTAAAAACGCCAATCGTGCGGCGCGCATTGAGTGGGAACACGTTATGCCGGCGTGGGAATTTGGTCATCAGCGTCAATGCTGGCAAAACGGCGGCCGTAAAAATTGCAGTAAAGATCCGGACTATCGTCGCATCGAAACCGATCTGCACAACCTGCAACCGGCTATCGGCGAAGTGAATGGCGACCGCGGTAACTTCGCCTACAGTCAATGGAATGGCAGTGAAAAGCAGTATGGTCAGTGTGAGATGAAGGTGGATTTTAAACTTAAGCAGGCAGAGCCACCGGCGCGCGCACGCGGCGCCATTGCCCGCACCTACTTCTATATGCGTGACCAGTATCATCTGCGAATTTCGCGCCAGCAAACCCAGCTGTTTACCGCCTGGGATAAGCTCTATCCGGTGACGAAATGGGAGTGTGAACGTGACCAGCGTATCGCGCGGGTACAGGGCAATCACAATCCTTATGTGCAGCAGGCTTGCCAGCGCTAAAAAGCCTGCCCTAAACTAGCTCTTTTCCCGATGACGCCGTGTCATTCCACACGGCGCTTAGTTCCAGGAACCTTATGCGCATACCTCGCATCTATCACGCCGGGCCGTTGAGCGTTGGCAGTGACATTACGCTGGATGAAGATGCATCCAATCATGTCGGCCGGGTGCTTCGCATGTCGCCGGGACAGCATCTGGAACTCTTTGATGGCACTAATCTGACTTTTGCAGCAGAGATCACGCATGTTGATAAAAAGCGTGTAAAAGTATCGGTCACAGAGAGCCAGCCGGACGATCGCGAGTCGCCGTTGCACCTGCATTTGGGTCAGGTGATGTCGCGCGGTGAAAAAATGGAGTTCACTATCCAGAAATCAATTGAGCTGGGAGTGAACGTCATTACGCCGCTATTTTCCGAGCGCTGTGGCGTGAAGCTGGACGCTGAACGCCTGGCTAAAAAGATTCAGCAGTGGCAGAAGATTGCTATTGCCGCCTGCGAGCAGTGCGGCCGTAATCGCGTGCCGGAAATCCGTCCGGCGATGACGCTGGAAGCCTGGTGCGCTGAAGCGGAGAGCGGATTGAAGCTTAATCTGCATCCGCGCGCCAGCCACAGTATCAATACGCTGCCGCAGCCGGTTGAACGGGTGCGGTTGCTGATTGGTCCTGAAGGCGGGCTTTCCGCTGACGAAATCGCCATGACGGCGCAGTACGAATTTACTGACATCCTGCTTGGCCCACGGGTTTTGCGTACCGAAACCACCGCGCTGACCGCCATTACGGCACTTCAGGTGAGGTTTGGCGACCTGGGTTAAGCGATACTGCCAGCGGGCAGTCACAGACGCCAGTTCTCTGACGTGCTGACTGAACGGCCCACTGCTGACCGAACGAGACGAGACGGTAACCGCCGCCTCCCTGAGGAGATAATAATGATTAAACTTGGCATCGTGATGGACCCCATTTCGTCCATCAATATTAAAAAAGACACCAGCTTCGCCATGTTGCTGGAAGCACAGCGCCGTGGTTATGAAATTCACTACATGGAGATGCGCGATCTCTCCCTGCGCGGTGGTGTGGCGTTTGCCCGCACCCGTCTGTTAAGCGTTGAGCAGAATCCGGATAGCTGGTATCAGTTTGGCAGCGAGCAGGAGATCCCCCTCGCCGACCTGAACGTAGTACTGATGCGTAAAGATCCGCCATTCGATACCGAATTCATCTACGCGACCTACATTCTGGAGCGCGCAGAAGAGCTGGGCACGCTGATCGTGAACAAACCGCAGAGCCTGCGCGACTGTAACGAAAAGCTTTATACCGCCTGGTTTGCAGAGTTCACGCCGGACACGCTGGTGACCCGCAGCAAAGAGAAACTGCGTGCCTTCTGGCAGGAGCATGGCGACATCATCATGAAGCCGCTGGACGGCATGGGTGGCGCCTCTATTTTCCGCGTGAAGAAAGACGATCCGAACTTTGGCGTCATCACCGAAACCCTGACCGAGCATGAAAGCCTGTTTTGCATGGCGCAGAACTATATTCCGGCGATCAAAGAAGGCGACAAACGCGTGCTGGTGGTGGATGGCGAACCGGTGCCTTACTGCCTGGCCCGTATTCCGCAGGGCGGTGAAACCCGGGGTAACCTGGCAGCAGGTGGCCGCGGTGAAGCCCGTCCGCTGAGTGAGAGTGACTGGGAAATCGCCCGTCGCGTCGGCCCGACCCTGAAAGCAAAAGGGCTGATTTTTGTCGGACTGGACATCATCGGTGATAAACTGACAGAAGTTAACGTGACCAGCCCGACCTGCGTGCGTGAAATTGAGGCAGCCTTCCCCATCTCCATCACCGGCATGTTGATGGATGCCATTGAGAAGCGCCTGGGCTGAGCATGACGCCGGGGCCATGCTCCGAGATCAACCCAATACCGGTGCGGCCGTCGCGTGCCGGTTATTTTTTTGGTACATCGTGTGAGAATGAATTTACAGCATCACTTTTTGATTGCCATGCCTTCACTGCAGGACCCTTTCTTCAAACGTTCCGTGGTCTATCTCTGCGAACATAACGAAGAAGGCGCAATGGGTCTGATCATCAACAAACCGATGGAAAATCTGACGGTTGAAGGCATTCTGAAGAAGCTCAAAATCTCTGCCGAGGATCGCGATCCAACGATCAAACTGGATAAGCCGGTATTTACCGGTGGCCCGCTGGCGGAAGATCGCGGCTTTATACTGCATTCGGCTCAACGCACGTTTACCTCCAGCATCCGTATTTCAGACAATACGGTGATCACTACCTCCCGCGACGTACTGGAGTCGATTGGCACCACCTCTCAGCCGAGCAACGTGCTGGTGGCGCTGGGTTACTGCGCCTGGGAAAAAGATCAGCTGGAGAATGAGCTGATGGAAAATGCCTGGCTGACCACGCCGGCCAACAGCAACATTCTGTTCCAGACGCCAATTTCAGAGCGCTGGCGCGAAGCGGCGCGCAGTATTGGCGTCGATATTCACAACATGGCCAGCGACGCCGGACACGCCTGATGTCAACACAAACTCTGTTAGGTTTCGACTTCGGCACCAAAAGTATTGGTGTCGCGGTAGGTCAGCAACTGACCGGTACCGCTCGTCCGCTGACGGCCCTCAAAGCGCAGGACGGCGTGCCGGACTGGCTGCAAATCGAAAAGCTGCTGAAAGAGTGGCAACCCGATTTTGTGGTAGTGGGTTTACCGCTGAATATGGATGGCACCGAGCAGCCGCTGACTGCCAGGGCACGCAAATTCGCTAACCGGTTGCACGGCCGCTTCGGTATCCAGGTCGAGCTGCAGGATGAGCGTCTCAGCACGGTCGAAGCGCGGGCCGGACTGTTCGAACGCGGCGGCTATCGCGCGTTAAACAAAGGTTCGGTCGACTCACAATCTGCCGCCATCATTCTGCAGGACTGGTTCGAGAACCATTACTGAAGCCACCCTTCTGCCTGGCGGGCCAGCCGGCTCTGCTCAAAGGTCTGCATACCGGCCTGTGCGCCGGTCTGCAACAGCGCCGGGATCTGGTGCATCTTGCCTTCACGGATCAGGTTAGCGATGGCGGGCGTCGCCACCAGCACCTCAAACAGGCCGATGCGTTTCTCATCGGTCGACGGCACCAGCCGCTGGGCAATCACCGCTTTCAGGCTGCCCGCCAGCTGGCTGCGCACCAGCGGTTTCTCTTCTGCCGGAAACACATCAACCAGCCGATCGACCGCCTGTGCCGCGCCGCGGGTGTGCAGCGTAGCCAGCACCAGATGGCCGGTTTCTGCCGCGGTTAGCGCCTGACGGATGGTTTCGCTGTCGCGCAGTTCGCCCAGCAGAATCACATCCGGATCTTCCCGCAGCGCTGCTTTGACCCCGAGGCTGAAAGAGCTGCAGTGCAGCCCTATTTCGCGCTGCTGAATCAGTGACTGCTGGCTGTGATGGATAAACTCAATCGGATCTTCCAGCGTAATAATATGGCGCGCCTGCTGGCGGTTCAGCGCATCCACCAGCGCCGCCAGCGTGGTTGATTTGCCGCTGCCGGTCGCGCCGGTGATCAGGATCAACCCATCGCGCTGCTCCAGCAACGCCGGCACTATCGGCGGCAGCCGCAGGCTTTCCAGCGTCGGGCACTGCGCGGCAATGATGCGTAGCGCCAGTGACAGGCCGTTACGCTGCATAAACAGGCTGGCACGAATTCGCTGCCCGTTTGACAGCGTCAGGGCAAAATCGAGCTGCCGGTCGCGCTCCAGCTGCTGGCGCTGCGGGTCATCGAGCCGGTGGTCAATAAACTGCGCCATCCACGCGGCCGACAGTCTGGCCTGCTGCGGCATCGTCTCCAGCTTTCCCTGACGTCGCCAGTAGGGCAAATGTCCGCTGCAAAGGTGCAGATCGGCGGCATTATGCTTTACACTAAGCTCCACCATTTCATCCAGATTCATAATTTCTCCTGACTATGACCTCAATCCAGCACAACCTACAGCAAGTGCGGCAGCGAATCGCCGCCGCCGCCGCGCGTTGCGGCCGCGCACCAGAAGAAATTACGCTGCTTGCAGTCAGTAAAACCAAACCTGCGAGCGCAGTCGAAGAAGCTGCCGCTGCCGGTCAGATCGCCTTTGGCGAAAATTACGTTCAGGAAGGGGTTGAAAAGGTTCAGGCACTGACCGCACATCCTCAGCTGGAGTGGCACTTCATCGGCCCGCTGCAGTCGAACAAGAGTCGTCTGGTCGCGGAAAACTTTGCCTGGTGTCACACCATTGACCGTCAGCGCATTGCACAGCGGCTCAACGATCAGCGTCCGGTGACGCTGCCGCCGCTTAATGTGTTAATTCAGGTAAATATCAGTGACGAGAACAGCAAATCTGGCATCATGCTGGATGCCGTTTCCGGGCTGGCACAGCAAATCGCTGCGCTGCCGCAGTTGCGCCTGCGCGGACTAATGGCGATACCGGCAGCGGAAAGTGACTATGACCGGCAACTGGCGGTGTGCCAGCAGATGGCTGAGGCCTTCCGGCAGTTGCAGCAGGACTATCCGGCTATCGACACGCTCTCGCTGGGAATGAGCGATGACATGGAGGCGGCAATCGCCGCAGGCAGTACGATGGTGCGCATCGGCACCGCCATTTTTGGCGCACGCGATTATGCGCGCAATTCACAACAATAATAGAGGAACTTCATGTTAACAATGACGTTTTTAGTAAAAACGCTGATCGATCTCTACGTCATGGTGCTGCTGTTACGCATCTGGATGCAGTGGTCCCGCTGCGATTTTTATAACCCGCTGGCACAGTTCGTGGTGAAAGTGACACAGCCGATCGTCAAGCCGCTGCGTCGCGTGCTGCCGGCGCTGGGTCCGATCGATACCGCCTCGCTGCTGCTGGCGTTTGTCCTGACGACGCTGAAATATCCGATTCTGTTGCTGATTCAGGTCGGGGTGTTCTCGGTCGATCCGACCAACCTGCTGGTCGGCTTGTTGTCGCTGGTTAAATCCGCCGGCTATCTGGTGTTCTGGGTCATCATTATCCGTTCACTGATGAGCTGGATCAGTCAGGGTCGCGGCCCGATTGATTATGTGCTGATCCAGCTGACCGAACCGCTGATGGCACCGATTCGCCGCGTGCTGCCGGCGATGGGCGGCATCGATTTCTCCGCCATGATCGTCATCCTGGTACTGTATGCCCTGAATTTCCTCGGCATGGACCTGTTCCCGGGTCTCTGGTATCTGCTGTAAATGAACCAAACTGGAACTGTTATGCAAAAAGTTGTGCTCGCAACCGGCAATCCCGGCAAAGTGCGTGAACTGGCGGATCTGCTCTCCGCCTTCGGCCTGGATATCGTCGCCCAGACCGAGCTCGGGGTGGAATCGGCTGAAGAAACCGGCCTGACTTTTATTGAGAATGCCCTTCTCAAAGCACGTCACGCGGCGCAGATCACCGGTTTACCGGCGATCGCTGATGATTCCGGCCTGGCGGTGGATGCGCTGGGCAGCGCGCCGGGAATCTACTCTGCGCGTTACGCCGGTGAAGAGGCCAGCGATCAGCAGAACCTGGAGAAGCTGCTGCAGGCGCTGGAAAACGTGCCAGACGGCCAGCGTCAGGCGCAGTTCCACTGCGTGCTGGTCTATCTGCGTCACGCCGACGATCCGACGCCGCTGGTGTTCCACGGCAGCTGGCAGGGTGAGATCACCCGTGCGGCGGCCGGCGCAGGTGGCTTTGGTTATGACCCGATTTTCTACGTTCCGGCACTGGGTAAAACCGCAGCCGAACTGAGCAAAGCGGAAAAAGGTGAAGTTTCTCACCGGGGTAAAGCATTGACGCTGTTGCTGGAAGCGATGCGTAATGCCTAATCTGCCGCCGTTAAGTCTGTATATCCACATTCCGTGGTGCGTACAGAAATGTCCCTACTGTGATTTTAACTCCCACGCACTGAAAGATGAGGTGCCGCACGTTGAGTATGTGCAGCACCTGCTGCGCGATCTGGAGCAGGATTTACCGCTGATCGCTGACCGTGAAGTACGCACCATTTTCATCGGCGGCGGGACGCCCAGCCTGCTGAGCGGCAGTGCGATGCAGCTGCTGATGGATGGCGTACGTTCGCGTCTGGCGCTGGCACCAGACGCGGAAGTCACCATGGAGGCCAATCCCGGCACCGTTGAAGCCGATCGCTTCAGCGCCTATCAGCGGGCCGGCATCAACCGGATCTCAATTGGCGTGCAGAGTTTCAGTCCGCAAAAACTGCAGCGGCTGGGGCGTATTCACGGTCCGGACGAGGCGAAGCGTGCCGCTAAGCTGGCGCAGGGATTAGCCTTACGCAGCTTTAACCTCGACCTGATGCACGGCCTGCCCGATCAGTCGCTGGACGAAGCGCTCGACGATCTGCGTCAGGCGATCGCGCTTAATCCGCCGCATCTCTCCTGGTATCAGCTGACCATCGAACCCAACACCCTGTTTGGTTCACGGCCGCCGGTACTGCCGGATGATGATGCGCTGTGGGATATTTATGAGCAGGGTCACCAACTGCTGAGCGCCGCCGGTTATCAGCAGTATGAAACCTCCGCCTACGCCAAACCGGGTTACCGCTGTGAACATAACCTCAACTACTGGCGCTTCGGGGACTATCTCGGCATTGGTTGCGGTGCGCACGGCAAGCTGACTCAGCCCGACGGCCGCATCGTCCGCACGGTGAAGACCCGTCATCCGCGTGGCTTTATGCAGGGCAATTATCGCGAGAAACAGTACGACGTCGCCGATATCGACAAGCCGTTCGAATACTTCATGAACCGCTTCCGGCTGCTGGAAGCCGCGCCGCGCAGTGAATTTGTCAGTTATACCGGTTTAGCGGAACAGGTGATTCGTCCGCAGATGGATGCGGCAATTGCGGCAGGTTATGTGGTGGAAACCGCTGATCAGTGGCAGATCAGTGAGAAAGGGAAATTGTTCCTGAATTCGCTGTTAGAGCTGTTTTTGCCAGAAGAGTAACAACTGTGCCTCAGTCCGCGGGCTGAGGCACAGGTTTATTTATTCAGACCGGCAACCAAACCTTTACGCTGATCTTCTAACGAAATGACGCGATTACAGACTTCGTGACCGAAGTTCTGGAAATCCTGCTCCTGCTTGCTCCATTCCGCCTGAATAGACTGCTGTAAACCACCCAGATTACCCATGATGGCCTGCAACGGATTACTGCCGCCGCTGGCCTGCTGACTGCCCATCTCGTTCAGACTGTCCTGCATCACGCCACCGAGCGTTGACTGCACCAGCTGTTCGCCATCGGCACGCACTTTGTCGATCGCCTGATGATGGAAGGCCAGGCCATCCGGCCGGTGTTCGATGATGCGGTTCATCTGCTGTTTCAGCTGGCCGTTCAGGGTGGTCAGGCGATTACGCACATTACTGTTCTCGCCCAGCTTCTCAACAATCACCCGATCCAGCGCTGCACGCCCTTTTTCCAGCCGCGAAGTCGCCCCGCTGTCAATCCACGGCAGATCGCGCCGCAATGCGCTCTGGTAGTCGATCGCTTTCTGACGATCGGCGGTATCCAGTGACACTTTCTGGCCGTTGAACTGCACGTCGCCCTGTGGGCTGATTTGCAGATTGCCGTTGGTCCCGACCACCTGCACGCTTTGCGGCGTGATCACCACATCATCCTGTGGCTTAACGCTGCATTCATAGGCAGCCTGGGCTTGAGTCGCTGCCACCAGCAGCACAGCAAGAAGCGCTTTACGCATCATTGAATCTCCCTCACCTTCTGTCTGAACCGGATCCTGAAGGGCCGGGCGGCCTCGCCGTGATAGATCATCTCTTCATCCCGCGTCAGCCTGCCCGGCGTCGTGTTACTTAGTCCCACCAGACATCAAACAGTTCAGTCACCTGCACGTCCTGCAGCTTGCGCTCTTCCAGCCATTTACGCACCAGTTCGCGATGCTCATCGGTGCATTTGCCGGTTTTCTGCAGGCAGATCAGACCTTCCCACACCAGATAACCGCTGCCATCAAAGGCCAGACCGTTAGGATCGATCGCTTCATCAATGAACTGATTCAGCGTCTCATCGATCTCGCTTTCGCTGGTACCTTCCGGGAAACGCCAGGCGACGGAGAAACCCAGTTCCTGAAACTCATCAATGTGCAGTTTTTTACGTAAACGGCGGCTGCGTTGTGTGGCCATTATTTCACCCTCTCAAACATTAAATCCCATACGCCATGGCCTAAACGCTGCCCGCGCTGCTCAAACTTGGTCAGTGGACGCGTCTCGGGACGCGGCACGTAATTCTGCTGTTCTGACTGATTGCGGAAACCATCAATGCTGTTCATCACTTCAAGCATATGTTCCGCGTAGGCTTCCCAGTCGGTTGCCATGTGGAATACGCCGCCCAGCTTCAGCTTACGCATCACCAGCTCGGCAAACGGGACCTGCACGATACGGCGTTTGTTGTGACGGGCTTTATGCCACGGATCCGGGAAGAACAGCTGGACCATACGCAGCGAGTTGTCCGGGATCATTTTCTCCAGCACTTCCACCGCGTCGTGACACATCACACGCAGGTTGTCGACGCCCGCTTCTTTCGCCGAAGCCAGACAGGCACCGACGCCCGGCAGGTGTACTTCAATGCCGAGGAAATTCTGCTGTGGCGTATTTTGCGCCATGGTGACCAGCGAGGCGCCCATGCCAAAGCCGATTTCCAGCGTGACCGGCGCGTCACGGCCAAACAGCTGGGGCAGATCGATCGGCTCCGGCTGATATTCCACCCCCATCTCCGGCCAGTATGTGTCAACGGCCTGCTGCTGCCCTTTGGTTAAGCGGCCCTGCCGGCGTACAAAACTGCGGATCCGGCGCAATGGCCGCCCGTTCTCATCAAATTCTGGGGTGATGACGTCATTAATCATGTCGAAGCCTGCTGGTTAGCCTGTTCTGGGAAACGGGCATTATGCAAAGTTCATAAGCAGAAGCAAGCCTTTGCAATCTTCCGGTTTACACCCAGGTGCGCATGTGCTGGAATTCCTGCCTGAGTGTAGAGTAAACACGGAAAATTTCCTTCTTATGATGCAAGCGCCGCAGTTCGCGCAACAAGTGCTGGACTGGTATCAGCGCTTTGGCCGCAAAACCCTGCCCTGGCAGCTGGAAAAGACGCCTTATAAGGTGTGGCTGTCCGAAGTGATGTTACAGCAAACCCAGGTTGCCACGGTTATTCCCTATTTCGAACGCTTTATGGCGCGCTTCCCCACGGTTGGCGATCTGGCGGCTGCACCGCTGGATGAAGTGCTGCATTTATGGACCGGCCTCGGCTATTACGCCAGGGCGCGTAATCTGCATAAGGCGGCAAAGCAGATTGTTGAGGTCCATCAGGGCGAGTTCCCGCGTAATTTCGATGACGTCGCCGCCCTGCCCGGCGTGGGTCGATCTACTGCTGGCGCGATCCTGTCGTTATCGCTGGGTCAGCACTTCCCGATTCTCGACGGCAACGTGAAACGCGTGCTGGCGCGGTGTTACGCCGTCGGCGGCTGGCCGGGTAAAAAAGAGGTAGAGAAACGCTTATGGCAGATCAGCGAAACCGTCACCCCCGCCGAGGGCGTCAGCCAGTTTAATCAGGCGATGATGGATTTGGGGGCGATCGTCTGTACCCGCTCGAAACCGAAATGCGATATCTGTCCGCTGAACAGCGGCTGCGAAGCCTATGCTCATAACAGCTGGGCCAGCTATCCCGGTAAAAAACCGAAGCAGGTGTTACCGGAGCGCAGCGGCTGGTTTTTGATGATGCAGCATGGTGAGCAGGTCTGGCTGGAACAGCGTCCGCCGGTCGGATTGTGGGGCGGCCTGTTCTGCTTTCCGCAGTTTACCAGTGAAGAGGCGCTGACTGACTGGCTGGCAGCACGCGGTATCCACGCCAGACCGCAGCAGCTCACCGCCTTTCGTCATACCTTCAGCCATTTCCATCTGGACATTGTGCCTATGTGGCTGGCGTGGCCTTCTGTCGGGGCGGCGATGGATGAAGCGGGCGGTCTCTGGTATAACTTAGCGCTGCCACCATCTGTGGGATTAGCCGCGCCCGTTGAGCGCCTGTTACACGAATTGCGCCATCCCCAACAACTGGCTTTAGACAGTTGTGAGATCAATGAGGAAGAATAATGAGCCGCACTATTTTTTGTACTTTTTTACAACGCGACGCGGAAGGGCAGGATTTCCAGCTCTATCCTGGCGACCTGGGCAAGCGTATTTATAACGAGATTTCGAAAGAAGCCTGGCAGAAGTGGATGGCGAAACAGACCATGCTGATCAATGAGAAAAAGCTCAACATGATGAATCCGGAAGATCGCAAGGTGCTGGAAAAGGAGATGATCAATTTCCTGTTTGAAGGCAAAGAAGTTCATATCGAAGGCTATACACCGCCAGAAGCGTAAACAGTTTGGGCCTCAGCGTTGAGGCTCTTTATCCAGGTCAGGCATGCATTCCCAATGAATAAAAAATTGATCGCCCTGCTGGTGATGGCACCACTTTTGGTTTCCTGCTCCGGACAAAAAAAACAGCAGTTTCATGAAGATTGGGTAAAAGACACCAACGGTTTCGATATTCTGATGGGTCAGTTTGCCCACAACATTGAGAATATCTGGGGTATTAATGAGGTCCTGATCGCCGGACCGAAAGACTACGTCAAATATAGCGACAACTATTACACCCGCAGCCACATCAACTTCGAAAGCGGTAAGCTGACGATTGAGACCATCGCGGGCACCGATCCGATGGCCAGCCTGCGCCAGGCGATTGTGACCACCCTTTTGATTGGCGAAGATCCGGGCAACGTCGATCTCTATTCCGACGCCAATGACATTGTGATCAGTAAAGAGCCGCTGCTTTACGGTCAGGTGCTCGACAATACCGGTCAGCCGATCCGCTGGCAGGGTCGTGCCGAAGCCTTTGCTGATTATCTGATCCAGAATAAATTGCAGCGCCGCACCTCGGGTCTGCATGTGATCTACTCGGTCTCAATTCCGATGGTGCCTAACCATCTGGATAAACGTGCGCACAAATATCTGCCGATGGTGCGCAAAGCGTCGGAACAGTATGGCGTCGACGCCTCGCTGATTCTGGCAATCATGCAGACCGAGTCGAGCTTTAACCCCTACGCCGTCAGCCACGCCGATGCGCTGGGTCTGATGCAGGTGGTGCAGCATACCGCTGGGGTCGATGTGTTCCGCATGAAAGGGAAATGGGGTAAACCGAGTCGCAGCTATCTGCTGGATCCGGAGAATAATATTGATGCCGGTACTGCCTATCTGTCGCTGCTGCAACGCAGTTATCTGGGCGGCATTCAGGACCCGGTATCACGCCGTTATGCGGTGATCACCGCCTACAATGGCGGCGCGGGCAGCGTGTTGCGGGTCTTCTCCAGTGATAAAGATCGCGCGTTTTCGATAATCAACAACATGTCACCGAACAAGGTTTACCAGACCCTGACCAGCCAGCATCCTTCGGCGGAGTCACGTCGCTATCTGTATAAGGTGAGCACTGCGCAGCGCAGTTATCGTGGGTTCTGATAGGCTCAGCGCTAAAGCGGGGAGTGTTCGCTGCGCGAACGCGCTATGAGAAGGTTTCGTTCGCTTAGCAGCGGGTATGCACTGAGCGGGTTCCGCCCGCCCCTTCACAATCCCGGCGTCCGGCTGCCTGCGCGCCCCGCTTCGCGGGGTTCCTTCGTCACGCCCTGCGGCCGACGGACCGGCCGGACGCGCCATCCGTGGCGCGATCCGTCCTTTCGCCGACCTCCTGTCGGCTCATCCTGGCCTCCGGTTGTTCCTCAGCGCTGCGGACGCCTCTGGTAAACCCCTCGTCTGTAATCTCTCTGACTTGTATATGGACTGGTTTTGGCTGGTGCCCAGGGGGTTAGTTAGACCTGCTGCGGTCTGACATTGAGTGAGGTTACGCCCGCCGGGCGGTGGGGAGTTTCAGATTGCCTGAGCAGGCGGTCGCGTCAAGGGGCGGCCGCCCGCCCCTTCACAATCCCGGCGTCCGGCTGCCTGCGCGCCACGCTGCGCGCGGTTCCTTCGTCACGCCCTGCGGCCGACGGACCGGCCGGACGCGCCATCCGTGGCGCGATCCGTCCTTTCGCCGACCTCCTGTCGGCTCATCCTGGCCTCCGGTTGTTCCTCAGCGCTGCGGACGCC
>NZ_JBCGBG010000008.1:0-197560 GCF_038594305.1 Pantoea brenneri
AGTACCAGCGGACTGCCCACAGGATAATATGACGCTCAAAATGTCGGCCTTTGAAAGGATTCATGTGCTGCTCCTTCCGCTAAACAGTGGCATCAGTTTACCATCGCCAAATCTTTGCAACAGTGCCGGGCAAGGATATGTGGGGCGCGACGATGTTCGACCAGCTGGCGTGCCGCGTAATGTTCCATCGCCTGCGATATGAAGGCCCGTTTACGCCACCTTCAGAGCAGGGCACGCTGGTGTTCCCGGGTGATTTCGGCATGTTCGAGTGGGGCGGTATTGCGGTTGATACCGACCGTCAGATTGCGATTGCGAACCCGATGGCGATGCCGTTTATCTCACGGCTGGTCCCACGCGGACCGGGCAACCCGATTGAGCCTGGTGCGGCGGGTGCTGCCGGTTCCGGTTCGGAATCCGGCGTGCAGCATATGTATGGCGTACCTTATGGCGTTGAACTGAATCCGTTCCTGTCACCTATAGGTCTGCCGTGCCTGCAGCCGTCATGGGGCTTTGTCTCGGCGATCAATCTGCAGAATCATCAGATTGTCTGGAAGAAACGCATCGGTACGGTACGCGACAGTGCGCCGGTTCCGCTGCCGTTCAAAATGGGCGTGCCGATGTTAGGCGGCCCGGTGACCACCGCTGGCAATGTCTTCTTTGTTGCCGGAACGCTGGATAACTACCTGCGCGCCTACAGTGTGCGTGACGGCAAACTGCTGTGGCAGGCCCGACTGCCGGCGGGTGGTCAGGCGACGCCGATGACCTATGCAGTCAACGGTAAGCAATATGTGGTGATCATGGCCGGTGGACACGGCTCGTTCGGCACTAAAATGGGCGATACGCTTATCGCTTATGCGCTGCCGTAACCTGCGTTAATCTGTAAAATCACGCCCCCGTCGGTCTCGCCTGCGGGGGCTTTTTTTTGCTGACATTAGCGCGCTGACAGGTGAAGCCGTGGCTTCATTGCTACGCTTGAGCCGCCCCCCTTGCCACTGAGAGAGCAAAACGGATGGATCTGAAACAGATTGACGCCTCTGCCTGGACCACACTGAGCGATGCTGCCGCTGATCCGCAGGCGGAATTCCGCTACCTGACGCTGTGTACGGTTGATGCCGCCAGTCGGCCACAGGCGCGTACCGTGGTTTTACGTCAGGTTGATAGCCGCCTGCGCACCCTGACCTTTCATACCGATCTCCGCAGTCCGAAGTGGCAGGAGATGAGCGCCAATCCGCAGGTGACGGTGCTGGGATATGCCCTGCAGACCCGGCTGCAGTTGCGCCTGCAGGGAGAGGTCGGACTGTATGCCGGGGAGAGCGATATTGCGGATGCTGCGTGGTCCCGGTTACCGGCGCGGACCCGCAGCACCTACACCGGCGGCCCGCCGGGCGAGGTGTCTGACAGTGATGAGCAGGCTGCAGTGCCCCCAGCGGATGACGATGCCGGCAGGCAGCATTTCGGCGTAGTGGTGATGCGGGTCAGTGCGCTGGACTGGTATCAGTTACACCGGGAGAACAATCAGCGGGCGCTGCTGATCTACGCCACTGACGGTGCGTTGGTCAGTGGCCAGCAGATCACCCCCTGAGCAGACGGGTTTAATCCCGGTCTACACTGACTGAACAGACTTTTTTGAAACGACGAGGTCAGGGTGGGTTTAATCAGCAATCGGGGTCCGTCCCCGTTTATTCAGGGTTTTCAGTTGCAGGATGTCACGCTGGATAACGGCATCACGCTGCGCGTCGCCACTGGCGGCAGCGGGCCGGCGCTGGTGATGCTGCATGGTCATCCGCAGAATCACCTCTGCTGGCATAAGGTGGCACCAGTGCTGGCGCAGCATTATACCGTGGTGCTGCCCGATCTGCGCGGCTATGGCGACAGTGAGAAACCGGCCAGCGATGCGCAGCACCGGCCCTATTCAAAACGGGCGATGGCGCAGGATATTGCGCTGCTGATGACTGCGCTTGGCCACCCGCGCTTTGCTTTTGTCGGACACGATCGGGGAGCCAGGGTAGGCCATCGGCTGGCGCTCGATTATCCGGATCGCGTCAGCGCCTGTACCTTTATCGATATTGCACCGACAGCCACCATGTACCAGCAGACAGACAGGGAATTCGCCACCCGCTATTTCTGGTGGTTTTTCCTAATCCAGCCTGAGCCATTACCGGAAACGCTGATCGGGTCAAATACCGAATTCTTCCTGCGTCAGCATATCCGGGCGCAACTCAAAGTCGCTGATGCCACGCCTGAAGCGATTCTGAAAGATTACCTGCGCTGCTATCAGCATCCGGCAATGGTGCACGCGGTGTGTGAGGATTATCGCGCCAGTGCGACGATAGATTTAGAGGATGATGCTGCCAGCGCAGGAGAGCGAATCTGCTGCCCGCTGCTGTTACTGTGGGGAGAGCAAGGCACGGTCGGCCAGCTGTATGATGTGCCGCAAACCTGGGCTGACAAAGCCTCACATATTCGGGGGCGGGCGTTACCGTGCGGCCATTCGCCGCAGGAAGAGGTGCCATCAGCATTGCTGGCGGAACTGCAGGCTTTCCTGACCTCTGCCGAAGAAAAACAGCCTGATTAATCCGCAACCCCACAGCCTGGGCGAGCCACCGTTAATGATGTCATATTCACTGCCAGCCGCTGCGCTGGCATTTTTTTATCTGCCGCATCGCTTAACGGATTTTAGCGCCACGTTATCCTCATATTTCCATCTTTTTACGCTATTTCCTATCTTTTAGCTTCGCTTGTGCCAGGCTTTAAATTCTCATGAAGCAGTCACTTATGCTTCATGACAGGAAAAGTCACCATTATTTCTCTGCACGCTTATCCCAGCATAACTTTCTCAGGACTACGGGCAGGTTAACCATGAACGATCGACCGCCTGAAAAACCGGAGGCAGGGGAAAATGACCAGCGACTCAGGCTGGCGGAAGAGCAGCTTGAGATTTCGAAGCAGCAGGTCAGTGACGGCCATGTCCGGGTTACCCGGCGGGTGACGGAGCATGAAGAAAAAATCGCCCTGTTACTCAGGCAGCAGACAGCCGAAATAGAGCGAGTCCCTAAATCGGAACGGCTGACGTCAATGCCGGAAATCCGCGAAGAAAACGGCGTGATCATCATTCCTGTGGTTGAAGAGGAAGTTGAGATTATCCGCCGGCTGGTGCTGAAAGAGGAACTGCATATCCGCAAAGTGGTTAACCAGGTTCCGCTGGAACAGGTGGTCACCCTGAAAAAACAGCACGCTCAGATAGACAGACATCTGCAACCAAAACAGTCTGAACCCATCACCGAGGAGAAAACTATGGCGCGTGAAACAATCGTAACGATGTTCAGCAATGTCTCACTGGCAGAAGGCGCAAAGCGCAACCTGATCAAAGCGGGCTTCCTGGACGATGACATTGATATTATTTCCGGAGAGCGCCTGCGTACTGAAGGTCAGGAAGCGCGTCATCCTGGCTTCTGGCAGCGTCTGTTCGGCAATACGCTGGAAGAAGATCAGGCCGAAGTCTATGAAGATGCGATGCGGACTGGCGGCGTGGTGCTGTCGCTACGTGCAGATGAA
Organism: Pantoea brenneri; assembly: GCF_038594305.1. NCBI lineage: Bacteria > Pseudomonadati > Pseudomonadota > Gammaproteobacteria > Enterobacterales > Erwiniaceae > Pantoea > Pantoea brenneri. The sequence goes on from NZ_JBCGBG010000008.1 coordinate 3,556, forward strand.
GATCAGTTGCCGCGGGCACTGGGCATTCTTGATGCACATGAAGAGCTCACCGAGCGCAGCGCCGCCCTGCCGGAAGATTACGCCGCCGATGATGGCCTGACCACCGCACCGGGTGCCTCGCTGAATCAACCGACGCCGGGCAGCGATCTCACCGGCAATCCGGCCCATAGCGCGACCGTACGTCCTTCGCTGACCGGCGATGAAAGTGAAGAAGACGTGCTGCGTCTGGCCGAAGAGCGACTGGAAGTGGGAAAACGCCTGGTCAGCGAAGGCTCAACCCGGGTACGCCGCTACACGGTCACCGATCAGGTGTCAGAAAATGTGTCGCTGCGTGAGCAGCATGCGGAGATTTTCCGCCGTCCGCTGAGCGAAACCGGCGCGCCGGATCAGGTCGACTGGTCGGAAAAAACCATCGAAGTTGAAGAGACCCATGAACAACCGGTGGTGAATAAAACCGCGCAAATCATTGAAGAAGTGGTGTTGCGTAAAGAGCAGAGCGATCGGGTTGAAACCATCAATGACTCGGTACGTCGGCAGGAAGTGGATATTGACCGTGCCAGCACGGATAACGTGACCGGCAACCGCACTGCGACCGATCCGCTGCTCGACGCTACGCAGCAGGCCCGCACCGGTCACGACAGTCCGGCTGTATCGCCGGGTGGCCTCTCTGGCCGGGATCCAGCGCATAAAGAGGGCGTAATCGAGAAGGCAGGCGATAAAATTGCCGAAGCCAAAGATAAGGTTGAAGACAAATTCAAAAAGCCATAAGGCTGCGGCTGTATCCGGCTTAGTCCACTGCCCGTATTAGTGAATACGGGCATTTTTTTGCCTTCAGCGCAGCGGGGCGTTAACCCGCAACGCGTCCAGTTTGTGCATGACGACAAAAATTACCCCGCGATAGCATCTGGCCTCGCGCCTCGTTCAGCAAGGCTGGCAGGCTCACTAGAGCTATTCTGGCTGTTGTATGTTCCGGCAGCCGCTGATCTGATTTCAGACAGTTCTTTGCCGTAAAGAGGGCTTGTCTGCCTGTGCCCACTCTTCCCTTACCAATAAAGCGTTCCGGTGGTGTCTGCAATCTGCAGGTGTGCCAGCTATACATATGCTTTGCATCTGCATATACTTGGCCTATGCTTGGGGTGCTTGCTGGTATTGATGCACCCGCTTTGTACAGCATTTACTCTATGGGAGAAAAATCATGCGAACCGTATCAGTATTTAAAAATGGCAATAATCGCGCCATCCGTTTGCCGCGTGATATGGACTTTGAGGGGGTGAGCGAACTGGAGATCATCCGTGAAGGCGACAGCATCATTCTTCGCCCGGTACGTCCAACATGGGGCTCATTTATTCAGGAAGAGAAAGCGGACCCTGACTTTATGACAGAGCGTGAAGACGTTATCAGTGATGAAGGCCGCGTTGACTTATGAGTAAGACTTACATGCTGGACACCTGCATCTGTTCGTTCATTATGCGCGAGCAGCCGGAAGCGGTGATCAGACGTCTGGAGCAGGCGGTGCTGCGTAATCATCGTATCGTGGTATCGGCGATTACCTATGCCGAAATGCGTTTCGGGGCGATCGGGAAAAACGCTTCTCCGCGCCATGGAAAGCTGGTTGATGCCTTCTGCGCCCGCCTTGATGCAATCCTGCCGTGGGATCGGGCAGCGGTGGACGCCACTGCGGAAATTAAAGCGGCACTGGCTTCGGCCGGAACGCCAATCGGCCCTAACGATACCGCCATTGCCGGACACGCGATTGCGACAGGGGCCATTCTGGTGACCAATAATGTCAGGGAGTTTGAGCGGGTACCGGGCCTGGTGTTCGAAGACTGGGTGAAGTAAGCATGGGTTTTCCAGCCCGCTATTTAATCGCTCCGTGGATAAATAGCGGGCTTTATCCGGCTCAGTCTGCTGGCCAACCTGATCAATACAATAATTGGTTTGCTCTTAGCGCAGCGGGGCGTTAACCCGCAACGCGTCCAGTTCGCGCGCATCGTGACTGCAGAAAAAGGTAATCTCGCCGCCACGCTGGCAGGAAAGTTCGCGCAGCCGCTGCTGATTATGCCGGCGTGCCGCGTTATCCATCGCCATCATCCACTGGTAAAAACGCAGCCCCGGCGTGCAGTGGCGCGTCGGCTGGCGCATTTCAGCGCGATAAAACCAGGCGTCACCGCCGTGCAACAGCCAGCCATCAGGTTGCTGAATCGCTATAGCATTTCCGACTGCGCTTTGGTTCATCATATTCAGCATTATTCCTACAACGTTCGTAATCTCTTACTGAGTAATCAGGCTAATCATGGCGCTGCTGCGCATTGAGTTTTTTTATCGGTCTTCAGCGGGCCAGGATTACCTGTCTGTCTCAGCCGCTACCGCAAAACGCGTTTATTACAGCTATCAGCCTGCCCCCTTTTTATTTAAAAAAAAGTGAGATTTAACATCAAATATACAATTAAACCCCATGAATAACTAAAGTAGCAACTTATTGACGATGTTGGTTATTAAATGGATGGAATTTTAAGGTGAGCATAACGATCAGAATAAATAACGGAATGACGATCGCAAATAGACAAAGTGTGAACGGCTATGATTAAAGGGTAATGGCATATCATCTGTGATTATTAATCAGTGAAGGGCTATAGTGGTTAATATGAAGGTTCCTTCGACAATTAGTGAAGGTTAATAATTTCCGGCGAGGGGAACTATTCTTTGTGACGATTTTCAGGAGAGGCCCTGCTGTGCTTCAGAATACCCGGCATAGGAGTAATAACTGATATATATTCAGTCGATGCTCTATGGATTTAATGCTCTTATCAACCATAAGGAAGAGGTAAAGTAAGATGAGTAACAGCAACGACAAGGGTTCGATGACGGTTAGCGGATCTACATCTGATCCTAGCTCACAAAGTCCACGCGGAAATAGTGGTGGTTCTGGTAATACCCATTCTGGTGGAGGGAATACGTCGGGGAATATTAATTCAGCAAGCCTGCGCTCTATCGGAGATAAAATGGCGAGATCATCAGGCCTACAGCCCGTTGAGTTTATATCTTATTTTATCGAAGAGAACATAATGTATGGGCTGAGTAAAGTTGCCATAGTGGAAGTTAACGGAGATATTTCGCCTGCCTGGGTCGAGTTAGGGCCTGTCCCGGCAGACCTGAGAAATACCAGTAATAGTAAAGATATAATAGCGCAAGCTAACAGCAGTATCAGTGACACTTACCAGGCCGATATTTCAGACACACGTATAGCAGTCTTAAAGAAAATTATTGACGATAATGCCAACCTGGCAAACAGCACACAGGCAGGCAGGAGGATTACTGCAGCCCGGAACAAATCCTGGGAAGCAAAAAACGAACTCGGAATTATTCATTTTGTCCGCCAAAAGCGTCATGAAAAAGTGGCCTTAGCAGAAGCCCGCGCCAGAGCCGAAGCAGAAGCCCGTGCCAGAGCCGAGGCAGAAGCCCGCGCCAGAGCAGAAGCAGAAGCCCGTGCCAGAGCCGAGGCAGAAGCCCGCGCCAGAGCCGAGGCAGAAGCCCGCGCCAGAGCCGAAGCAGAAGCCCGCGCCAGAGCCGAGGCAGAAGCCCGCGCCAGAGCCGAAGCAGAAGCCCGTGCCAAAGCCGAGGCAGAAGCCCGCGCCAGGCTGGAAGCATTGCTCTCCTATATAGAAAGAATGAATAAAATAGATGCAGAAATGGCGGCCAGATACGTTGAAAGAGAAAGGATCAGAGCCGAAATGGATGCCAAATATGAACTCTTTGAAACAGCCAGTGTGATAAGAGCACCTTCTTATACGCCGGAAATGGTCAGTGCTGCTGAAGATGCATTGAATGCTGCGGGTGTGATGTCACTAAACAAAGCTCCAGCTACTGTACAGCTTTCCCTGGCAGGCAGAGGAGTATGGGGGGGGACGGGTGACACCATTGGCTTTATTGAGGCGAGTATTAGTTCCGCGTTAAGGCGACTAATAGCGAATAGTTTTATAGGTATAGCTGGCGTAACATTACCCTCCGTTTCTTTGCTGCTCTGGTCGACACCTGCAGGAGAAGGTTCCGCTAAAGTGCCAGACAGGGATATAGGGGCAATGTTTGCGCTTAACGCGCAGAATCTTATCGATAAAAATATAAAAATAGAGCCGGGTGTCACAAGTGTCAGCATGCCGGTACGCGGAAATCTGGTTTGGCAAAACCAACAGCTGGCGCTTCAGTTACTGAAAACAGATGATATATCTCTTTCAGCCACAGTACCTGTTCTGAATGCAATACGGGATAACATTACAGGCTTGGATCTTATTACCGTTCCAGCCGTACCCGGCGCACCGTCGCGTACTATCCTTGTAAACCCAGCCCCCATGTCAGAAGGAGAGTGGGATACTGGTAACCAAAATCCACAAGTACCATCGAACCCTATACTTGCCGGGGTGACAGTAAACCCGGTCGATTTCAACACGACAATTGAATCGATACGCATAGGGAATAGAAATTACTTCGTACAGACGCCTCTGATAACCGCAACACCGATTGCAGACATCAAAGGATTACAGGACTTTATTTACTGGCGTCCTGATGCGGCCGGAACGGGCGTTGAACCGGTCTACGTGGTACTGAGTAACCCCTATGGTGAAACCAATGCTACAGGAAAATATAGCGGTCGTGACTACAACACCGATAAAGCCGGAGGACCCATCCAGGAACTGGACTGGAAAACGGCTTTAATTGAACGTGAAGGTGTGGATAAAGTGAAATTGCATGTCGGACGGTTTGAAGAAGCACCGGAAAATGCGGTGATGATCGACAGACTGGAAAAGATTCTGACAGGAGAATTACAGGTTAGCGATACGGACAAGCGTTTTTATACGCACGAAATCCGGGAGCTGGAACGTTACAGGGCCTTAGGTATTGCAGATGTTACGGTTCCTGAAAATTGCTATGAAGTCTGGAACAACACCCACACGGCGACGTTAGAAGATTTCAAGTTGAGTTCTGATGAAAAGCTGTTGTATGTGCCTGAATCCTTAAATTCACAGAATAAATATTGAGGTATTAAAATGATTGATTTTGACACGATGGTCAAAAATGAGGATATGGCGGATGTTATTTTGTTTTTGGTTAGTCGTGGAGAAAACGGCATGGCGTATCCATCTATAGATCGTTTTTTTGGCAGGCATAATGCTGCCGAAAAGTATGGGTCGTATAATATTAAATTAATTCATGAGATAAAAAAACTTGAGATAAGTGGGCAAGTTTTCTCTGACCGATCTTATGGTTCTGGATGTCGGAAAGGCCCTGACTGGAAAGCCCCGGCTTTCGTGACCGAGAAAAAATACGGTATCGAGTAAATCATTGCTGCATAAACGCCATCTTTACGGATGGCGTTTTTATCATTACACCAGCCTGCTTTCTCATCACGGATCAGATGGAGAGTTTGCTGGTAATCCTGGTGTCTTGCTTAATCATTGGGAGTATCCACTACTTCGGCAGTTTAATGCTCTTAGCGCAGCGGAGCGTTAACCCGCAACGCGTCCAGTTCGCGCGCATCGTGACTGCAGAAAAAGGTGATCTCGCCGCCACGCTGGCAGGAAAGTTCGCGCAGCCGCTGCTGATTATGCCGGCGTGTCGCGTTATCCATCGCCATCATCCACTGGTAAAAACGCAGCCCCGGCGTGCAGTGGCGCGTCGGCTGGCGCATTTCACCGCGATAAAACCAGGCGTCACCGCCGTGCAACAGCCAGCCATCGGGTTGCTGAATCGCGATACCGGCATGGCCAGGCGTATGTCCCGCCAGCGGCACCAGCAAAATTTCCGGCGGCAGATCGCGCAATCCGTGCACTGCCTCAAAGCCAAACCACTTTTCCCCCTGCGGCTGATAGGTTTCCCAGTTGCTGATCCCGCCCCACTGGCCGGGACGATAGCGCTCACGCGACAGCCAGCTATGCCGCTGATGGGCAGTATCAACCTCTTGCTGAAGCAGATGAATGCGCGCCTGCGGGAAGTCCGTTAAGCCGCCAGCGTGATCAAAATCGAGATGGGTCAGAATAATGTGGCGCACATCCTCTGCCCTGAAACCCAGCGCGGTAATCTGTGCCAGCGCGGTCAGCTCATCGCGGCGCTGAATGTTATTCATGGCGCGGAAAAAACCGGACAAGCGGCTGCCGGGTGCCCGCATATCCTGACGGCCAAACCCGGTATCGACCAGCACCAGACCTTCGCGGTCGGTCTCAATCAGCAGACAGTGGCACACCAGTTGGGCCGTCAGGCCTTTGCTGAATCCGTCATAGAGCACGCCGCCCAGCGGGCACATACAGCCACAGTTGAGGTGGTGAATTTTCATCTGGCCTCCATAAGGTCAATACACAAGATACGACGCGGCCCGGCCAGCCTGGCGCGTGGCACGTCTGTCTGGCTTTAGAGTGTAGAAAGGGATGACGCAGTAGGCGGAGCGGTGCAGCGGATAACCGGGCAAAATTGCCGGTTATCCGCCAGAAATCTGTGATTTAGCGGTGGAACAGCGGGAATGCGCCGGTCAGGAGACCGCCAGCTATCAGCACCAGGCTGACCAGAATCCCCCACTTAATCGCAAAGCGCTGGTGATCGCCGATATCAACTTTCGCCAGTCCGACCAGCAGGTAGACCGACGGCACCAGCGGACTGAGCAGGTGGAACGGCTGTCCGACAATCGACGCGCGGGCGATTTCTTCTGCCGAAATGCCGTAACTGGCGGCGGTCTGGGCGATAACCGGCAGGATACCGAAGTAGAACGCGTCATTGGACATGAAGAAGGTGAAGGGCAGGCTGACCAGCGCAGTGAATAGCGCCAGATAAGGCCCGAAGCTGTGCGGGATCACCGCCAGCAGGCTCTTCGCCATCGCATCGACCATGCCGGTGCCGGAGAGAATGCCGGTGAACACGCCAGCGGCAAAAATCAGCGCGGTGACTGCCAGCACGTTACCGGCATGGGCACCAATACGCGCTTTCTGCTCTTCCAGTGACGGATAGTTGAGCATCACCGCAACCGCAAACGCCAGCATGAACAGGATCTGGATCGGCATCAAGCCAATCACCAGCAGCACCAGCAGCACGGTGGTCAGGATGAAATTAGGCCAGAACATTTTCGGTCGGCGATTAGCGGCACACTCTTCGGCATCACCCAGCCCCAGTTCGATATTATCCAGATGGTGATCTTTCAGGGTCATCACGCCTAAACGCTTACGTTCACGCAGGCCAAACAGCACCGCCATCGCCACCAGACTCATGCAGGCCATCAACATCGCGGGCAGCATCGGAATGAAGATATCGAGCGCATCAATGCGCAGTGCGGCTGCGGCGCGCGCCGTCGGTCCGCCCCACGGCGAAAGGTTCATAATGCCGCTGGCCAGGTTGACCAGGCAGGTCATCGCCAGCACGTTCATGCCAAGCCGCTGATAGAGCGGTAAGAAGGCGGCGATAGCAATCATGTAGGTGGTGGAGCTGTCGCCATCCAGTGAGACCAGTAGGGTCAGCACCGCGGTACCGACCAGCACCTTGAGCGGATCGCCGCGCACGATTTTCAGGATAAAGCGTACCAGCGGATCGAACAGGCCGGCATCAATCATCAGCCCGAAATAGAGAATAGAGAAAGTGAGCATCACGCCGGTCGGGGCCAGCGTTTTGACACCGTCCAGCATCATGGTGCCCAGGCCCTGATAAAAGCCGCCAATCAGCGCAAACAGGGTCGGGATCAGGATCAGCGCAATCAAGGCTGACATGCGTTTGGTCATGATCAGATACATGAAGCAAACAACCATCGAAAATCCCAGTATGGTCAGCAAATTAATGGCCCTCGTCATGGCTAAAAAGTAATAGAAAAGTTACGTAGTGCGATAAAAACTCACGTTATACTTAGCGCATTAATGGTTAACCTGTTGTTTTAATTAACCATGCACCTAAAGATGATAATAATTAGTTATCAGGATTTAGCATTTATTTAACAAAAAAGAGTGATCCCGATCGTTATTAAACGGTTGTTAAACGAGATTGTGTGATTGCGATCAACTGAGGCGCGCGATTTACCGGCTTTTCAGGGCCAGAGAAGGCGCAAAGCAACGGGTGAGTGTCTGGATGACGGGAGAGGGAACGGCAGCATAGCTGAGCCGGAAAGCTCAGCTATCAGGTGGAGAGTAACGGCGTTAACTGCCTAACAACTGCATGATCAATTCAGGCGACTTATTCGCCATTTTCATGACCGCATTCTGGCCCTGCTGAAGGATCTGACTGCGCGCCAGCTGGCTGGCTTCCTCTGCATAGTCAGCATCCTGAATCCGGCTGCGGGCCGTCGAGGTATCCACGCTCTGCTGAGACAGCACCGTGCGGTTGGACTCATAGCGATTTATTTTCGCGCCATAGGTCGACTGATAGCGGCTGACTTTGTCCAGCGCGCTATCCAGCGCGTGCATGGTGCTGCTGATATCACCCGGTGTCAGCAGAGTAGTGTTATTCAGCCCGAGCGCTTTGGTATCCGACGGCGTAGCCGGAATATGATCAGACTGTATCGGCTGACCGAAGTCGGCGCTGGTGATCACTTCTAATGGCTCGCTCTGATGCGGCGGCGTAACCGGACTCGCTTTTGGCTCAGGCAGATTTCCCCAGGTCAGGTTACTGGTGAATGAACCATTGCCGACCACCACCACAATCAGATCTTCGCTGACGGTATCCAGCGTAATGCGCTCCAGCCGGGTGCCGGTATTGGTGCCGTTGTTGAAATCGCCGCTGGCGACATCTTCATAGCGATCGCCGTCACCACTGTAGGTGATATTCATCCCGTTATAGCTGCCACTGTTACTGCCAGCCAGCGACCAGCTGGCTCCGCCTTCCAGCAGCTGCGAACCGTCATAGGCCGCGCCGCTGGCGAAGCCGTTGTTACTGGTCAGCAGGCGAGACTGCGCGGTGGCGTCATCGGTGATGCCTTTACTCATCCAGGTATAATCGGGCGCGCTGCCGTCAATCGGGGTGCCGGCCAGATGCTTACCGTCGCGGGTAAACAGCTGCAGATCATCATCCTGACCCAGTGAGTCAATGGAGATGGTGATGGCGGTCGAGCCGGCCGGGATATAGGCCAGCGGGATCACCCCGGAAGTAAACGAATAGCTCTTTCCCGCAACCGGGAATTTGGTGTTGATCGGCTGGACGTTGCCGAGCAGCGCTGGCGGCAGGTCCGGATCGTTAGTGGCTAACGGGTATTTACCGAAAATCTCCGTCTGGTCGGCAATCTCGTTAATGCCGGCCAGAATCTGCTGGTATTCGCCGTTGACGCTCTGGCGGTCGGCATCCGACAGCGTACCGGTCGCGGCCTGGATAGAGAGCGTTTTAGCCCGAATCAACAGGTCCGCTATGCTGCCCAGGCCACCGCCTGCCGTCTGGGCATAGCTAATGGCATCGTTCAGGCCGCGAGCGACCACACTATCGGCGCCAATGTTGGCCGTCATGCGGTTGGCAATCGCCTGGCCCGCTGCATCGTCTTTGGCACTGTTTATCCGCATCCCTGATGATAACCGTTCAATCGTTCTTCCCAGAACTGACTCAGTGCTGTACCGCATATTGTTCGTAAATGCGGCGGTTTCGTTATGGTTGATCGTTAACATAGTCGCTTCGAACAGGGAGTAGGGTCTGTGTTTTATCGGCATGACGATTAGCAGCTTTAACCTGCGAAGACGCATATTGTGGCTGTTATAGCGGTCGTACGGGCAAGTGGCTGAAGGCAGTGGGCTTTTTTGATAAAAAAATTTAACGATTCAGCAAGGGGAAAGCCTGCTACGCGCGGGCGCAGCAGGGGAGGGCGATGCGGCAATCAGTTAAACACCATGCCGCCGTCAATCAGTAACGCCTGTCCGGTCATGTAATCGGAGTCGGGACCGGCGAGGTAGGCGACACAGGCCGCCACATCTTCCGGCTCGGAGAGGCGTCCAAGGGTGATGCGTTTGGCAAACTCACGGGTGCCATAACCGGCGGGCTGACCGGCCGCATCGGAGATCTGCCGGTCAATCTCATCCCACATCGGTGTTCTGACAATGCCAGGGCAGTAGGCGTTAACCGTGATGCCTGACGGAGCCAGGTCTCGGGCCGCTGTCTGGGTCAGGCCCCGTACCGCGAACTTACTGGAGCTGTAAACGGCCAGTTCCGGGTTACCGACATGGCCAGCCTGTGAACAGGCGTTGATGATTTTACCGCCGTGTCCTTCCGCGGCGAACGCCTTGATGGCGGCCTGCATGCCCCAGATCACCCCTTTCACGTTGACGTTGTAGACTTTATCCACCACCTCTTCGGTGATCCCGGCGATCGGTGTTGAGGGCGCGATGCCGGCATTATTGACGATGACATCGAAGCCGCCCAGCGCCTGACGAGCCTCCTCAACCGCATGCATCACCTGATCACGCTGGGAGACATCAACTTTCAGCGCCACCGCTTTACCGCCACTCTGAATGATCTTTTCTGCCACCTGGTGGGCAGTGTCAGGATTGAAATCGGCCACGGCCACGGCAAAACCGTCCCGGGCCAGCCGCAGGGCGATAGCTTCACCTATTCCCTGTCCTGCACCGGTAACAAACGCTACGTTGGTTTTCATCATCATATCCTTTCAGGTTGAAATTAAAGAAGCTGGCTCAGATGCAGCTGGCCCATCAGCAGAGGGTTGTCGGCATAATCGACCGGTACCGCCACCACGGCAGGGCCCTGAACATCCATCGCCTTACGCAGGGTCGGTTCAAGTTCTGCCGCACTGTTGACTGCAAAACCGGCGGCACCAAACGCTTCGGCGTAGACTTTGAAATCGATCGGGCCAAAATTCACCCCGGAGACGCGCTGGTATTTTTTCTGTTCCTGCATCGCCACCATGTTGTAGGCGTTGTCGACCCAGACAATGTGCAGAATATTGGCTTGCAGCCGTACCGCGGTTTCCAGCTCCATGCTGGACTGCAGGAAACCGCCGTCGCCCGATACCGACACCACTTTACGCTGCGGGTCGACCAGCCAGGCACCAATCGCCCACGGCAGCGCCACGCCCATGGTCTGCTGACCGTTGGAGATCATGATCTGGCGGGCGCGGAAGCTGTAGAGATAGCGGGCGATCCAGATGTGGAAGCTGCCCATATCGACGGTCAGGCTGACGTCACTGTTAATGATGTCCTGCATGGCGCGCACGATGCGTAACGGGTGCAGAGCAAACTGATTAAGGCTGGCACCCTGCATCGCCAGTAATTTGCGCTGATGTTGCCGATCTTCCAGCACGCTGGCCGCTTCCGGGCTGAGCTGAAGCGGTGCCGTGATCCGGCTTGCCAGTTTGCGCAATGTGGCAGCGATATCCCCGACCAGCTCGGCGTCCGGCAGATAGCGGTTGTCGGTTTCGGCGGGCATCACGTCAATGTGGATCAGGGTGGCGTTGCCGGTGTTCCACATTGCCGGTTCATATTCCACCGGGCTGTAACCGATGGTAATAATCAGATCCGCCTGTTGCAGCAGCCGGTCGCCCGCCTGGTTGTTGAACAATCCGACGCGTCCGGCAAAGCGGGAGAAATGTTCCTGTCTGACCGCGCCTGCCGCCTGATAGGTGCTGGTGACCGGAATATGGCTGCTGTTTAGCAGATGGTGAATCGCCTCGCTGTTTTCTGGCTGGCTCGCCATCAGGCCCAGCAGGATCACCGGGTTTTTCGCCGCGGCAATGGCCTGGCCGACGGTGTCGATCATCGCATCAGGCGCTGCGCCAAGCACCGGGCGGCCTTTGCTGCTGAGCGCCTTACCGGTGACCGGCTGATCAACGATATCCTGTGGCAGGCTGATGAACGCACCGCCGCCGCGGCCATGTTCGGCGTGGCGAAACGCATTCGACAGACATTCAGACAGCGCGGCCGGGTCGGTTACCTCAACCGCATATTTGGTGACCGGACGAAACATCGAAACGGTGTCCATGCTCTGGTGCACCTGCTTGGCGCTGTCAGAACGCTTCACGGCACCGCCAATCGCCACCACCGGATCGCCTTCGCTGGTGGCGGTTGCCATGCCGGTGATCAGGTTAGAACAGCCGGGACCGGAGGTGACCAGCGCGACGCCAGCGTTGCCGGTCAGCCGGCCCACCGCTGCCGCCATAAAGGCCGCATTGGCTTCATGGCGCACCGGGATGGTCTGAATCGAGGAATCCAGCAGCGAGTCGAAAACTTTATCGATTTTTGCGCCGGGAATACCGAACACGTGGCTCACGCCCTGTGCTTCAAGTTGCGCCACCACCAGGTCGGCACCGCAGGTCCAGAGTGTGTTATCGGTTGGGTTTTTCATCTTCATTCCTCTGTTTAGCTTTCAACTGCACGAATGGCGGCGTCAAGATTGGCGGGATTCAGGTTGGCATTAAGAAAATCGCTGTCCTGCGGCAAATCAACCACCAGCTTGCTGATGGCGCCAAAGGTCAGGGTGCCTTTTTCCAGCGCATAATCGAGAATGTGGCCGCCGCCTTCGCGATCGTCAGTAATGAAATGTTCGTGATAGCCCGCTACGTTGATGCCCTGCATATACTGCGGCGTGCGGAAGCCAATCAGCTCGCCGCCGCGCTGGCTGAAGGTAAAGGTCGGCTGATTGCCAAGCACTTCCGGCATCGAACGGTAAGGGCGGCACTGGCAGGGCACGGTGCGGGTCTCGACGCGGCTAAAGCGTCCGCTAATCCGCAATGCGCAGAACTGGTTATCAGAAGTGATTTCGCTGTCGATCACCCGGTGAATCTCTTCACGTGAGACCGGCCGTTCAAATTCGTACAGATGCTGCGGTTTGAAAAAAGTCATTACCGCAAACGGGGTTTTTTGTTCCGGATCGGCAGGGTGCGCCGTGCCGTCTGAATGCAGCTGATAAACCTGGCTGTCAAAGGCGATCAGTTCGCCATCCAGCCGGTTAAAGGTGCCCAGACCGAAATCCCCCTTGCGCAGCAGATCGGCAATCCGGGTGCTGCCATCGTAAACGCCGCTCAGCAGGGCGCTCATCAGTGAGGTCTGATAGATAACGCTTTCTGGTGCATCCTGTGCCAGTTTTCGCACGGTATGCTTTAGTTGATCCTCACAGGAACAATCAGTTACATAATTGCTCATTTGGTGCCTCATCAGTTAACCGTTAAGCCGTGTTAACCTAAGGTTGAACCGATTCAGTCGGTGGGTCCAATAGCAAAACCTGTTAACTTTGAGACGTTTTTGATATGGAACTTCGCCATCTGCGTTATTTCGTCGCCGTCGCCCAGACGCTTCACTTCACCCGGGCTGCTGAAATGCTCGGGATATCACAGCCGCCGCTGAGTCAGCAGATCCTGCGGCTGGAGCAGGAGATCGGGACGCCGCTGCTGAAGCGGCTGACGCGCGGCGTTGAGCTTACCGAAGCGGGTGAGGCTTTCCTCGAAGAGGCACAGCAGATTGTCCAGCTGGCCGATCATGCGCTGGAAAATGCGCGAGGCATTGCCCGGGGGATCAGTGGACAGATGTCGCTGGGGTTTGCCAGTTCGGTGGCGTTTAATCCCCGCATATTTGCGCTGATCCGTCAGTTCACCGCGCGCTATCCGGCAATGGAGCTGCTGACGCGTGAAGAGAACATGGCGCTGCTGATGCAGGATTTACAGGAAGGCTTGCTGGATGCGGCGTTTATCCGCCTGCCGTGCGAGAGCAGCAAGGCGTTTAACCTGCGGGTGATTTCCACCGAGAAAATGCTGATCGCGCTGCCGCGCCAGCACCCACTCAGTCAGGCTCCGGCGGTGGCGCTGTCGGCACTGGCACAAGAAACGCTGGTGATCTTCCCGCGCGAGGTGGCACCCAGCCTGTATGAACTGATCGTCAGCGCCTGCCTGCGGGCCGGCTTTTCGCGCCAGGCTTTTCAGCAGGCACCGCAAATCACCTCTTCACTGGGAATGGTCGGTGCCGGATGCGGTATCGCGCTGGTGCCGGAGTCGATGCGCTGCGTTGATAATCCCCAAATCTGCTTCTGCGAAATCGAAAATAACACCTTATTCACCGACGTGGCATTCGCCTGGCGGCGCTACCATCCGTCAAAAGCGGTGCTGCATTTGCTGTCGATGCTGGCGGAAAAACCACCGGCCTGAGGCGAAGCGGCGTTGATAAGCGCAGGCTATTGAACTGAACACAATAACCGACTGGCTACGCGGGTCCGGGTTGCGAATAATCGAGCCATGACTACATACCGCGTAAGAGTCGGGTTTCACAACCCGTCAGCCCTGACATTCAGGCAACTGGATGAGATTCTGGAGCCGCAGCGATTCTGGAGAACAGCGTCCGCCAGCGGCAGGTTCCGCTATTTTATGGAGTATGAGTATCAATCTGACATCCGCGATCTCTGTTCAGTCTGCTCACTGGCCTACAGCCAGGCCTGTAAGGTCCGGAAGTGCCCGCTGATTCTGGTTGAAGTGATGAAGTAAGCCTGCTGGCCGATCCCGCCGTCGCGTGGCGGGATCGGCGTTCCTGACTGAATCAGCCCGGTTTTCTGTTCATTAACAGGCTCAGCGCGGCGGGCAACACCGTCAGCGTGACCAGCGTGCCGCTTACCAGTCCGCCAATAATCGCGAACGCCATCGGTCCCCAGAAAACCTGATGCGAAATGGGGATCATGCCAAGGATCGCGGCACAGGCGGTCAGCAGAATTGGCCGGACGCGATGGTGTGCCGCCTGCCGGATCGCCTCATCAGCCGCCAGTCCGGCGCGGGTACTGGCGTCCACTTCACTGATCATGATCACCGCATTGCGGATGATAATACCGGCCAGCGCGATAATCCCGAGCAGGGCCACAAACCCCAGCGGGGTAGCCGCCGGCAACATGGCTAACACGATGCCCGGCAGGCCAAACGGTGCCATGCAGAGTGCCAGCAGCATGCTGGAAAAGCGCTGAAGCTGGATCATCAGCAGCACCAGCATGGCGCAGATCGTCACCGGCAGCAGCGCGAACACCGAACCGTTACCTTTGTCCGATTCCGCCACCACGCCACCTTCCTCAATACCGTATCCGGCGGGCAGGGTGGCACGCAGCGCGTCGACCTGCGGTGCGAGCTGCGCTGACACCGTTTCAGCACGCTGGCCCGGAGCGATATCGGTCTGCACGGTAATGTAAGCCAGCCGCTGGCGTCGCCAGATCACCGGATCGTCGACGCCCCACTGCAGAGTTGCCACCTGACTCAGCGGAATTTTCTGCCCGCTGGCGGTGGTGAGCATCAGACCGGCCAGCACCGCCGTATCCTGCCGACCGGCATCATTGCCGCGCAGCACTACATCGATTAACCGGTTGCGGTCGCGCAGTGTGGTGACCACGCTTCCGGACATCACGGTATTCAGCGTGCGGGCAATGCTGTCGGATGAGACCCCGACCGCGCGGGCCGCGGTCTGATTGACCGCCAGGGTGATCGCCCGTTCCGGTTCGCCGGCGGTGAGATTGACCTCACGGGTGAGCGGCGAGCGGGCAATCACGGCCGCCAGCTGATCAGCAGCCTGACGCACCCGGGCATTATCCGTACCGGTAATGCGGTATTTGAGCGGCCAGCCGACCGGCGGACCAAGTTCGAGCGGCGAGACCCGGGTGGTGATGTCGCCGAAGCTGTTTGCCAGTCGTCTTTCGAGCCGCCTGCGCAGCCGATCGCGTGCCGCCAGATCTTTCGCCACCACCACCAGCTGGGCGGTATTTTCATTATCCAGCAGCACATCCATCGGCAGATAAAAGCGCACCGCACCGGATCCGATGTAGCTGGTAAAATTGGCGACGTCAGGGTCGTTATGGAGGCTCTGTTCCAGCCGTTCAGTGCGGCGCGCGGTTTCGGCCTGGGCGGCATTGGCGGGTAGCGTCAGGCTGACCAGCAGTTCGGGGCGATCGGAGGAGGGGAAAAATTCACCCTGCATAAACGTGGTGGCGTAAAGGCTGACGGCTAATACCGCCAGCGCTGCGCCGAGGGTAATGAACCGTCGCTGCAGGATCGCCGCCAGCAGCCGGTGGTAGGCACGCATCAGGATACCCGGCGGCCGGTGTGCCTTGATGCTGCCCACTGACAGCAGCCAGCTACCGGTCAGCGGTGAAAACAGAATGGCGACCACCCACGAGCAGAGCAGGGCCAGGGCGATCACCACAAACAGCGAGTAGCAATATTCGCCTGCGCTGGAGGCGGCGAATCCGACCGGAATGAAGCCGGCTATCATCACCAGCGTACCGGTCAGCATCGGGAAGGCGGTGGTTTTAAATGCATAGGTGGCGGCCTGCCATTTGCTGTCGCCCGCTTCCAGCCGCGCGACCATCGCTTCCACGGTAATCATGGCGTCATCCACCAGCAGTCCCAGCGCGATGATCAGCGCACCGAGCGAAATGCGTTGCAGCCCGATCCCTGCCAGCAGCATGCCGGTGAAAGTCATCGCCAGCACCAGCGGGATCGCTGCGGCCACCACCAGACCGGCCCGCAGCCCCAGTGACACAAACGAGACGGCCAGCACAATCACAATCGCCTCACCCAGCACCCGGACAAAGCCGCTGACCGCCGTTTTGACCACCGCAGACTGATCGGCCACCCGGGTCAGGGTAATGCCGTGCGGTAGCTGACTGGCTAATCGGGTCATCCGCCGATCCAGCTGCTGGCCAAAGTCGAGCATATTGCCGGTCGCGGCCATGGAAATAGCCAGTCCGATGGCCGGTACGCCGTTAACCCGAAATTCTGGCGCAGGCGGCTCGGCGGATTGCAGGCTGATGGTCGCCAGATCGGTCAGCGGAATAAAACGCTGGCCGATATGCAGCGTCACCGCCTGCAGGCTGGCGACCGAGGTCAGAGTCCCGCTCACCCGCAGCGCGATGTTTTCGCGATCGGTACGCAGGCTGCCGGCAGGCACTACGTCATTTTGCGACCTGAGCGCATCGCTGACCTGTTGTAAATCCAGCCCCATCCCATCCAGCCGGCGCGGAGAAAAGGCAATCACCACCTGCTGCTCCTGTACTCCGAGTAAGCGGGTTTTGCCGATGTCCGGCAGATCGGCCAGACTGCGCCGCAGATTATCGACCCGATCGCGCAGCTCCCGCGAGGTGAAGCCTTCGGCGGTAAAACCATAAATGGTGCCGAAGGTGTCATCAAATTCATCGTTGACGGCAGGACCCTGCACGCCCTGCGGCAGCGAAGGCGCGATATCCTGCATTTTTTTACGCAGTTGATACCAGATGCCTGCTACCGCAGAAGGTGAGGTGTCATCGCGCAGATTGACATAAATCACCGTCTGCCCGGCCCGGGTTTCGCTCTCAACCGCGTCCAGTGACGGGATCTCCTGCACCTTTTTTTCCAGCACGTCGGTGACCAGCTGCACGGTAGTGTCCACGTCCGCGCCCGGCCATTGGGCGGAGATCACCGCCGTTTTGATGGTAAATGCCGGGTCTTCGTTACGCGACAGGTGCTCATAGCTCAGAACGCCTGCCGCCATCACCAGCAGCATGAAAAAGATCACCAGTTGCTGATGTGCCAGCGCCCAGCCTGACAGGTTAAAGCCGGATGAAGAGGCGTGCGCTTTCATGGCTGCTCCTGCTGTAACGCGACCTGTTCGCCCGGCTGCAGCGTACTGACGCCGGCGGTCACTACCTGCTCACCCGGCGCGATCCCGCCGCTGATGAAAATCTGATCCGCCGTGAAGCGGGCCAGTACCACCGGACGCAGCTGCAACCGCCGGGTCGGGCGATCCACCACCAGCAGCGCCGGCTTTTCACCGGCGCGGGTCAGGGCGCTGGCGGGTAAGGCGATCACCGGCGGCTGACCATCGGGCAGGCTGACCATCACCGTGGCACCCAGCGCCATCGCGGGCGGTGGGTCAGTCAGGTTGAGCCGCAGTCGCCAGGTCCGGGTCCGCGGATCGGCCTGCGGACTGATGTCACGCACCCGGCCGCTGACCTGCACCTGCGGGTCGGCAAGCAGCGTCACCTTCAGCGGCGTGGCGTCGCCAGGCCGCAGCAGACCCGGCTCTGACAGATCAAACACCGCATCGCGGGCGTCGCCCGCCGCCAGCGTCATCACGCTTTGCCCGGCGCTGACGACCTGACCTGGCTGAACGTTGACGGCCGTGATCCGGCCAGCGGCTGGTGCCCTGAGCTGGGTCCAGCTGAGCTGATCTCCGGCATTTTTCAGCGCTGCTTCACTGCTGAGGCGACGGGATTGGGCGCTCTGAAAGTCCGCCTGCGCGCTGTCCAGCTGGCTGCGGGCGATAGCACCGCCTGGCATCAGCAACCGCATCCGGTGCAGATTGAGGGCGGCAACACGTTCGGCGGCGCGGGCGCTGTCCAGATCGGCCCGGGCGCTGCTCAACTGGTTTTGCGCCGGGTTGTCCTCAAGCATGGCCAGCGGCTGACCGGCTGTGACGCTGTCACCCAATTCGACCGTCCGGCGGATAACGCGGCCGTCGAGCCGGAAGGCCAGCGCCACCTCCTGATGGGCATGGATCTCACCGGTCAGGGAGGCAGAGGCATCATTGCTGAAGGGCGGCGCAACCACGGTGTTAACCGGCCGCAGCGGGGCAGCGGGCGGGGCGGAATTATCATCACGGCAGCCGGTGATGATCAGTACGCCCAGCAACACCAACACTATCGGGGCAAAGATGTGAACATTGAGCAGATGACGCCACAGCTGTCGGGCAGCATCCGGAAGTAAGTCTGTCATAACCGGGTTCCTGTAATGAGTTGTGCTCATTGAACCCGGCTTGTGTCCAGAATCCTTCGATGATCCGTCAAGAAACGGTCAAGTTGCGCCGATTCAGCTCACCGGCAGGGTCATACCGATTAACAGACCGCCTCCGGCGGGCAGGCTGGCGTGGAGGGTTCCGCCGTGCGCGTCGACTATCGCTTTGGCGATCGATAAGCCGAGGCCGCTGCCGCCGGAGTGGCGGGCACGTGACGAATCTGCCCGGGTAAAGCGATCAAACAGCGTCGGCAGGAAATTAAGATCCACTGCCTGGCCGTAATCGCGGAAGGTCAGAACCGTGGCGCGATCGCTCTGGCTGGCGTGGATCTCCAGCCGTCCGCCCTCCGCGCCGTAGCGCAGGGCGTTTTCGCAGATGATGGTCACCACCTGACCCAGACGAAACGGATCGGCAGTCAGGTAAAGATCCTGCGCCGGCGTCACGCTGATGGCGACACCCGCTTCCCGCGCCTGTGGCATCAGCCAGCCGGTCCGCTCCCGCAGCAGTTCACTGAGATTAAAGCGATCGCGGTTCAGGGTCAGCTGGCCGGCATCCGCCAGTGACAACAGATGCAGCTCATCGGTCAGACGACTGAGCTGCGTCAGCTGTTTCATGATCATCGCCAGCTGCTGCGGCTCAGGCTGGAACACGCCGTCGAGAATTCCCTGTAACCGGCCGATAGCGGCCGTCAGCGGCGATCGCAGTTCGTGCGCCATCGCAACGTGCGAGGCACGCAGTTCGCGCTCGTAGCGCGCCAGCTGTTGCGTCATCTGGTTGAAGTCTTCGGTGAAGCGCACCAGCTCCTGCGGTGCCTCTTTCACCAGCGCTGCCGATCGACCAAATTCCCCTTTTGAGACTGCACGCGCCGCCGTTGCCAGCTGGCTGA
The DNA here is from genome assembly GCF_038594305.1 of Pantoea brenneri. Classification (NCBI taxonomy): domain Bacteria; kingdom Pseudomonadati; phylum Pseudomonadota; class Gammaproteobacteria; order Enterobacterales; family Erwiniaceae; genus Pantoea; species Pantoea brenneri. The sequence goes on from NZ_JBCGBG010000008.1 coordinate 23,119, forward strand.
ACTGCGCAGACAGCGGACGGGCGAAACGCAGCGCCATCAGCACCATAAACGGGATCGTCACCACCACCAGCACGATCACCGTAAGCCAGTCTGACGAAGCCAGCGACGGATCAGAAAAGTTGATGCCCCACCACTGATCGATAATTTGATGGAAGCGGGCCGGATCGCTGGCGGGATGTTGCCGCAGCTGGGTGAACTCTTCCAGCACCGCGGGCGGCATACGGTAATAGACCCAGAATGCCTGTACCGCGAATCGCAGCCACATGCAGATGGCGATCAGCACAACGCTGCCTATCGCCAGAAACAGCACCCGCAGGCAGATCCAGCGCCAGAGTGAAGGATGAGAAGTGTTTTTCATGGTTGTCTGAACCGGTAGCCCACGCTGCGTACCGCCGGTAACACGTCGGTAATACCCGCCACTTCCAGCTTGCGCCGCAGGTTATAGACGTGGGTATCCACCACCCGCTCCAGCGCATCGCTTTCCGGCAGGCAGTGCTCCAGCAGGAACAGGCGGGTAAACGGGCGGGTTGGCGCACGCATCATTGTTACCAGCAGAGAAAACTCGGTTGGGGTCAGATCGAGGCGGCGGGGTTCGGCACCGTCATGCTTTACCACGGCGATCAGCGCCAGCGGATCGACCTCTAACCCGGCCCAGCGTAAGGTTTCCGGCTGCGGTGTTGGGTTCTGACTGCGGCGTAATACCGCCTGAACCCGTGCCACCACTTCGCCTGGGTTGTAGGGCTTAACGACGTAGTCGTCCGCGCCATAGCGCAGCGCACCGATGCGGTCCGGTGCATCGCCCATCGCGGTGACCATAATCACCGGCGTGTCGTCGCGCCGCCGCAGCGCCGCCAGCACTTCGGTGCCGTTCATGCCGGGCAGCATGATATCCAGCAGGATCAGATCGGGCTGCCAGCGTCGGGCCGCATCCAGACCGCTCAGGCCATCTCCGGCAATCGTAACGTCATAATTTTCACGTTTCAGATAGGCCTCAAGCACGCCGGCCGCATCCGCATCATCTTCAATAATCAGTACACGTTTTGACTGCATTTTCGCACCACCTTGACTGTTTCTTCATAAATCCCTGGCCGTTCATTGATACGTGCCTCGCATACTCCGGCCAGAAACGCGGCACTGACCCCCTCAGTTCCGCAACGTGATGTGATGATGAGGAAAGGTGATGATAACCGGAAAAATAAAGCTTCACATGGTCTGTTTTTCGCTGAGCATAAGCGCAGCGGCAGCCATGGCCGATCAGGGTACAACGCCCGCGCCCAGCCTGACGCTGGGCATCGCGGGTATCAATGCGCCGCGCTACAGCGGGGCGGATAAACGCCACTGGCAGTTAATGCCGCTGATTCAGGCGCGTGACGGCGCCTTCTTTCTCGATACGCAAAAGGGTGTCGGTTATGACCTGCAGGCGGATAACGGTCTCTATCTTGAACATACGCTGGGTTACGGGCTGGGGCGGGCTGATAGCCACTCTTCGTGGCGTGACGGCGATGATCGACTCAAAGGCATGGGCAAGATTGACGCCACGGTTAATACGTCCCTGGCGGTGGGCTGGTCGATCACATCCTGGCTGACGGTAGAAGGCAAGGCGACCCTGCCATTGAGCGACAGTCAGGGCGTGCAGTATCGCCCCTCTGTCACCCTTATTCCCTGGCAGACCGACAGCGACACGGTCGCCCTGCAGGCAGCAGGCCTGTTCGGCGATGGGCGTTACCTCAATACCTTTTATGGCGTTAACAGCCAGCAAAGTGCGCGCAGCGGTTTTGCACGCTATAACGCGGCCGGTGGATTTTACGGCACTGACACCAGCCTGACCTGGAGCCATCAGTTCACGCCGGCGTGGGCCGCCAGCGTGATCGGTGATTACACCTGGCTGGATAAACACGCCTCGGATAGCCCGATCGTTGCACGGCGCAACGGGGTCTCCGCCACCCTTGCACTGAGTTACACCTTCTGATGACGACATGGCGGGGAGGATGAGATGCGCAGCCATCGAACGCTGCTTGCCGCACTGCTGCTGTTGTATCTGCTGGTGTTTGGGCTGCTCGGACTGGCGATCAGCCTGTTTGATGCACCGCGGGGATAATGCCCGATGAACAGATGGCGAAGCCTGCGGTGACGGGCGGCGTGCGCAGAGGGGCTGCGCCACGCCGCCAGTTTATAACGGTGTTTACCCGGCAGCACATCGGGCTGCCCGCTATCAGGCGCGCGGTTGCCGCTGATACAGATGAATAATCTCTTCAGACAGTTCGCGCGCCAGCATCGACGTCATTAAGTGATCCTGGGCGTGGACCATAATTAAGGTCATCGGCTGGCGGCCTTCACCGGCATCCTGTTCAATCAGCCGGGTTTGCATTTTATGCGCCTGGCGGGTGAAGGTATCGGCCTGCTGCAACAGTTCCCGCGCCTGCTCGATCTCCCCCTGACGCGCCGCCTGCAATGCTTCAAAGCAGAGACTGCGCGACTGGCCGGCATTAACAATAATCTCCATTACCGCCTCTTCCTGATCGATCATGATAAATTCTCCGGGTGGTTAAAACCGTTACGGGCCGAGGTCGCCGCAAACCATTCACCGCTTTTTTTCACCGTGCGCTGCTGAGTGGTGATATCCAGCTGAACAAAGCCATAACGGTTCTTATAGCCGTTACACCATGACCAGTTATCGATAAAGGTCCACATGTGATAACCGAGACACTGGCTGCCTTCGGCAATCGCCCGGTGAACCCATTTAAGGTGTTCGGCGACAAAGTCGATGCGGTATTGATCGTTGATCTGTCCGTCCTCAACAAAACGCTGTTCATTCTCTACGCCCATGCCGTTTTCTGAGATAAAGCAGCGTGGATTACCGTAATTCAGCCGCAGGTTGGTGAGAATGTCATAGATGCCGGGCTCATAGATTTCCCAGCCGCGGTAAGGGTTCATTTTCCGCCCTGGCATCTCATAGCTGTCAAAGAACCATTCCGGCATAAACGGCGCAGCGGGATTGATTGCGCTGTCGCGGCATTTTACCCGACGGGGCTGATAATAATTGACCCCGAGCAGGTCGATGACGCCGTCGGCGATCAGCGCCTGATCCTCCGGCTGGGTTGGCGGTAGCTGGTCATACTGCCTGAGCAGCGCCACCAGATCCGCCGGAAATTCGCCGCGCAACACCGGGTCGAGAAAGCTGCGGTTAAACAGCAGATCGGCGTGATGCGCCGCAGTCAGATCGGCCGGGTTCTGCGAACGTGGATAAGAGGGCGTCAGATTGAGCACAATGCCGATTTCACCGGCAAACCGGCCGTCCCGGAAGGCGCGGACCGCCGAAGCATGGGCCAGTACAGTGTGATAAGCCACCGTTGCCGCCCGGCGGAAATCGACTACGTTGGGATAATGGAAGTCATACAGGTATCCGCCCTCAACCGGCACAATCGGCTCATTAAAGGTAAACCAGTGCTGCACCCGATCGCCGAACAGCTCAAAACAGAGGCGGGCGTAGCGACTGAACGCTGCAACGACCTGACGATTCTCCCATCCGCCCAGCTGCTGCATCGCCATCGGCATATCAAAATGAAACAGGGTGATGAACGGCGTGACGCCCTGTGCCAGCAGTTCGTCAATCACATTGTTATAGAACGCCACCGCCTGCGGATTGACGTCGCCATTGCCGTCCGGGATCAGTCGCGACCAGCTGATTGAGGTGCGAAAACTGTTGTGATTCAGCTGCTTTAGCAAGGCGATATCTTCACGCCAGTGCTGATAAAAGGTCGAGGTGTCAGCCGGGCCAATCTGCTGATGGAAACGCGATGGCTGTTGCGTATACCAGTGATCCCAGATGGTGGCGCTTTTGCCGCCGGTTAAGCTATCGCCTTCAGTTTGCAGGGCGGAACTGGCGCTGCCCCACCAGAAGTTATCGGGAAACGTGTAGTGCATGGTGCCTCTCTCCTGCGGGATTAGTGAGTACTGGCGCTTTCAGCCAGGGGGGCTTGCGACTGCGCCTTTTCCAGTTCGGTTTTCATCAGCGATCGTTCGTAGGCGCGCAGGAACGGCAGGTAGCACAGGGCGGAAAGCACCATACAGACCAGGCACATCACCACCGGACTGATGGCCCAGTTGGCTGCCCAGGATGCGCCAATCGGTGCGGGCGTGGTCCACGGCGTCAGCGAAACCACCTGTGCCAGCCAGCCGAGTCGGGTGGCGGTGTAGGCCAGCACGGCGTTCAGCATGGGTACGCAGACAAAGGGAATAAACATCAGCGGATTCATGATGATTGGCGCGCCAAACAGGATCGGTTCGTTGATATTAAAGAAGCTCGGCACGATACCCATTCTGCCGATGGTGCGCAGATGGGTGGCGCGGCTGCGCAGCAGCAGAAAAGCCAGCGGCAGGGTAGAACCGACACCGCCAATCAACAGGTAGTGATCCCAGAAGCCTTGCAGATAGATGTGCGGCAATACCGTGCCCGCCGCCAGTGCCGCCTGGTTAGCGGAGAGGTTAGCCATCCAGAACGGGTTCATAATGCCGGTCACAATCAGCGCACCGTGAATACCGGCGAACCAGAAGATCTGACACAGCAGCACCGACAGCAGAATCGCTGGCAATGAATCAGAGGCGGAGACCAGCGGTGCCAGCAGATGCATGATGGCCTGCGGAATGATCATCCCGGTTTTTGCCTCAATCAACAGATTGAGCGGATGCAGGGTGCCGATAATCACCACCACCGGGATCAAAATTTCAAACGATCGCGCCACCCCGGTCGGAACCTCTTTCGGCAGGCGGATAGTGATATTGTTGTGTTTCAGCCAGGCGTAAACGCGGGTGGCATAAATGGCGGTCAGCAACGCGGTAAAAATCCCCTGACCGGAAAGATATTCGGTAGAGATGGTGTGATTGGAGTAAGGTGCTGCCACCAGTAAAAAGGCCATAAAGGCCAGCAGGCCGGACATCACCGGATCCAGCGAGAACTGTCGTCCCAGGCTGGCGCCGATGCCTACCGAAATAAAGAAGGTCATCACCCCCATGCTGAGGTTAAACGGCAGCATCAGCTGGTCACGGTAGGTAGCGGAAAAATCGAGCCAGGCCCGGGCCACACTGTTGGTGCTGGTGGCTGAGAATGGGGGAAAAATAAACACCAGCATAAAGGAGCCGATGATCATAAACGGCAGCGCGGCGGTAAAGCCGTCACGAATGGCGATGACATATTTTTGCTGGCCCAGCCGGCCGGCCAGCGGCGTAATCGATTGCTCGATCACCGCAATCATCGATTGATAAAGTGAGCTCATAGGGCCGCCTTTTCATTGGCAGTCGTAATCAGCGACAGCGCAAAGTCCAGTACCTTGTCACCCCGTTGCATGCCGTAATCCATCATATCGATCGGCTGTACCGGCACATTCTGGCCTGCCGCTTTGTCGGCCAGGCTTTTCAGCATGTATTTCACCTGCGGCCCGAGTAACACCACCTGATAGCGGGAAAACTGCTCATCAAACTCCGCCACGCCAAACGCTTTAATTTCAACTTCAAGCGCCCGTTGCGCGGCCGCTTCTTCCATTTTCCGCACCAGCATGCTGGTAGACATTCCTGCTGAACAACACAACATGATTCTGTACATGGTTACTGTTCCTCACCTTTGACACCAAAGTGAGGCTGATTGGATATCATATGGAAACCGGTTTCCATTGGCGGTGCTCAGAAGTGTGATGTCGGTCAATAAGCCGATGATGCGGGGTTTTTTTATTGGATTCCGGTCACAAAAATGGCTGTAATAGCGCAGCCTTTTCGGGCATTTGGAAAATCGGTTTCCATAGAATGCTGAAATGGCTATACTTTGCCCGGCGAACAAATGGGCAGTAAGCACAGGTTGGCTTTTTTTGGCATAGCGCCGTTTTCAGGGGAATAACATGTCTACTATCAACGATGTATCACGGTTAGCTGGGGTATCGAAAGCCACAGTTTCCCGGGTGTTGAGCGGTTCACGCGGCGTGAAAGAAGCCAGCCGGCTGGCGGTACTGAAGGCAGTCGAGGAATTGAATTACCGGCCTAACGTAATAGCTCAATCGTTATTCAGCCAGACTACCCACTGCATCGGCGTTATCTGTGCCCAGGAAAACGTAAACCAGATCACCGCCTGGCTTTTTGCGCTGGAAAAGCAGCTGCGCCAGCATCAGAAACATCTGCTGTTGCGCTTTGCCCGCAGCAAAAGTGAGGTTCTGACCGCGCTGGACGAGCTGAGTTGTGGCCTGTGCGATGATGTGCTGATCATCGGCGCGCGCTTTCCTCTTAACATCGATGATGAACATGTCATTCTGGTTGACTGTGCCGAAGCCGAAGGGCCGAACAGTATTCAGTTCGACCACGCGTTTGCCGCTGAGACGGCCTGCAATTTCCTGATCAATCAGGGCCGCCGGCAGATCGCCTTAATTCAGCCTGAGAACGGGGGCACCGCAGGGCAGCTATTACTGGGCTACAAGCTGGCGCTGGAAAACAATCTTCTGCCCTTTAACCGCAATCTGGTGATCACCGAAGCGGTCTCCTCGTCGGTGGCAATTCAGATGCTGCTGAATAATGCCAGCAGCCGGAGTTTTAATGCGCTGCTGGTGGCTAACGAGCAGGAAGCGCAAAACGCCATGGCGCAGCTGCAGGCGTTTAATAAAGCGGTGCCGAAGGACGTGATGGTATTCAGCCTGGCGGGATCGGTTAATTTACCCGGGTTACCGACCATTCCGGCTATTGAATATTCACTCGACCTGCTGGCATCACGCATTGTCGGCTGGTTAACTGCCACTACCCAACAGATGCTGGGTAGTTCGGTGTTACGCGGCGATTTAATCATTCCGGACTGGCGACAGCGCTAAGAGAGCTCACTCTGCTGGCTTTGCAAAAAGTGATAGGCTGCGCCCAGCATGCCGGAGTCGTTGCCGTAGGTGGCGGTATCAATGCGGATATCGATTTGATATTTTTCCAGCTGCTGTGAAAGCTCCTGCAGAAAGGATTCGCGTTCGGTTATACCGCCGCCGATGAAAATGGTCTGCGGGTCAAACACGCTGAACAGGTTATATAAACCGGCGGCAAGATGCTGGTAAAAGGTATTAACCACTTTTTGTGCTAACTCATCACCTTGCTCAAAAGCATCGAACACATCTTTACCGCTGATATCATCGGCGGGCTGGCCGCTGAGCTGAGCGTAATTTTCGCGCAGCGCGGTCATGGTGCAACTCTGGGCCATGGTATGCGGCTCGATATTGCTGTCGGTCGGACGCGAGGTCAGCAGACAGCCAAATTCTCCGGCCCGATTGCGTCCCCCGCGGATCAGTGCGCCGTTACAGAACGCTGCGCCACCGAGTCCGGTGCCAATGGTTAACATCAGAAAATCATTCAGCTTTTTCGCTTTTCCCAGCCAGCGCTCTGCCAGCAATGCACAGTGCGCATCGTTTTCAACCGTAGCGGGCAGGCTGGTTTTTTCGGTCAGCCACTGGCTCAGATGAAACCGATCAAAGTCACGCACCGTCCCGCCCATCGCAATATAGCCGTTATCCGGATCGATATAACCCGGCGTGCTGACCGCAATGCCGCTGCAGGACGGGTTCTTCTTTAGCCAGGCGATAATCTGCTCCAGAATCTTATTCCGGTCATTATGGGAGATATCGCTACTGTCGCTCGCCAGAATATTTCCCTGACGATCGATTACGCCCATTTTTAATGAGGTCCCGCCAATATCGAAGGCTGCAATATTCATTCGCTTTCCCTGAGGTTATTGTGGTCGATCTAATTGTAGCGCTGAAATTTAACCGTAAGCGGCGACGGGCGGGCGATATTGTCAGGAAAGGTACAGAAGTATAAAGATAATCGTGCAGGCCCACCGGGGTCTGCATCGTCAGGCAGAGATCGGCAGGCGACCGGGGTTTCAGCACCCGATCTGTCGGGCGCGTAAGCGGTGAGGCGGGTCCCGAAACCGTTAAGCGTGGTAAGAGGACCCGCTGCCGTGCAACAGACAACCGCACGGCAGCGGGACCCGACTCAGTCAGACGTGGTTACCACTTACGCAGCAGGATGCTGGCATTTACCCCGCCAAATCCAAAGCCGTTCGACATCGCATAGGTCAACTCCATCGGGCGGGCGTTCAGCGCCACCAGATCGAGGTTGCCCGCCGCTTCATCGGGATGATGCAGGTTGAGGGTCGGTGGAACGCATTGATGACGCAGCGCAAGCAGGGTAAATATTGCCTCTAACCCGCCCGCCGCGCCCAGCAGATGCCCGGTTGCTGATTTGGTCGAGGTAATGGCTACCGATGAATCGTCGCCAAATACCGAGCGAATTGCCGCGAGTTCACCGCGATCGCCGACCTGAGTCGAGGTGGCATGGGCGTTGATGTGCTGCACCGCTTCCGGCCCAATCCCGGCCTGGCGCAGGGCCAGTTTCATCGCCCGCGCGGCACCGCTGCCATTTTCCGGGCTGGCGGTCAGGTGGTAAGCATCGGCGCTGGTTCCGTAGCCAACCAGTTCTGCCAGTGGGGTAGCACCGCGCGCTTCGGCATGCGCCAGCGACTCAATCACCAGCAGGCCCGCGCCTTCAGCCATCACGAAACCGTTGCGGTCGCGATCAAACGGCCGCGAGGCGTGATGCGGATCATCGGCAAAGCCCACCGACAGCGCACGTGCGGCCGCAAAGCAGCCCAGCGTCACCCGATCCAGCGCTGCCTCCGTGCCACCACAGATAGCAATATCCGCTTCGCCACTTCTGATCAGTCGGGCGGCATCACCGATCGCCTGCACGCCTGCTGCACAGGCGGTGACGGGGGCGCCAAGCGGCCCGGTAAATCCATGTTTGATCGAGACATGACCCGCCGCCATATTGGCGAGGAAGGAAGGGGCGGTGAAAGGGGAAAGCCGGCGCGGACCGCGAGCGTCAGTGGTACGCACTGCTTCAGCAATAGCGCCAAAGCCGCCTACGCCTGAGGCGATAATGGTGGCGGTGCGTTCGCGCGCGGCCTCATCTTCCGGCTGAGGATGCCAGCCCGCCTGCTTCAGCGCTTCGTCCGCCGCCAGCAGCGCAAACTCGATAAAGCGGGACATTTTTTTGCGTTCTTTAGGCAGGATAAAGGCTTCAGGATCGTACCCTGCCAGCGGATCTTCATCGACCGTTGGGACGCTACCGCCAACCGAAATGCCGGTGCCGGCACTCATCTCGTCGGACAGGCCACGAATCCCCGACTGACCTGCTGTTAAGCGTTGCCAGACCGTTTCCACGCCGCAGCCAAGAGGCGAGACGATGCCCATACCGGTAATGACAATGCGTTCAGACGCCGCTGAATGACTCATGTGTTTCCTCCTGTGGTCAGTCTGTGCTGTGGCAATTCATCTGCTACAGACGCGTGAGTTTTATCAATGCACGCTTTCAACCTTAGCGTGGATGAGGCAACCCTGCGCACCTGGCGCAGAGCGTCGCCTGCAGGCCATCAGGCTTAACGGGAAGAAAACCGGTGAGCGTAACGACAGCAATGATCTGATCGGCCGATCAAAGTCATCGCTATCTTTGATCAAGTAACCGATTTAGTCAATGGTCACAGTTCAGGGCGCCAGGCTGCGTAATACCAGTGCCGCCAGCTGAACTGAGGCCGCTTCTGCCTCATCGAGGTTATACTGCAGCAGCACCGGGCTGGCATAAGGTTTGATCACCCGATAGATGGCTTCTGCCGCTTCATCAGCCGGGGTTTTACGTTCAAATTCGCCCGCCTCTCTGCCCTGACGAAGAATCTGATGAATCAGGTTCAGCACACGTTCTTCATGCGCCTGGGCTGAGGGCCAGCGATCGCGCGAGGCCACTGCGGCGATGTCATACAGTTTACGATCGTGAAAAAACAGCTCGGTGCCGGTCACCGAAAGGGTACGAAACAGGCGGCGGAACTGTTCAGAAGCGCTGGGCGCATCGGCTATCGCCGCCTCCACCCGCTGCATAATCATCGTCAGCCGGCTGGAGCAGATCACTTCGCCAATCGCCTGTTTAGACTCAAAAAACTTGTAGATATAGGCTTTGGAGAAGCCAATTGCCCTGGCAAGATCAGAGACGGTGGTTTTCTCATAGCCGTAATGGGCAAAGTGCTGCATCGCGGCATCAACAATCTGGTCGCGCACGTTGTGCTCGGCAGGGCCGCGGACGCCGGCATCGGTATGCTGTTCTGACATTTTCACCGCCTGATAAGTGAAGTGGGTTATTCAGTGACCACTGGGTTAGATGGTCACATTTTAGGCCTTTTAGCCGGCAAAAGCCATGATTCCCGCTGTGTGGCGATGACCAGGCGGCTAACCTGCACGTGCCCTGACGCGGCAGGTTACTGGCGCAGGCTGTCGATCGGAATGTTCCACTGGTTCAGCTTGTTGTAGAGCGCAGTGCGTGAAATCCCCAGCAGCTTAGCCGACTGCCGCAGATTACCGCCCTGAGCGCGGATGGTCTGCAGTATGCAGGCCCGCTCATTATCCTGCAGCAGGCTGGTCACCTCGACGACGGCAGGGGAGGCGCTGGCAACAAATTCGGCGGGCAGATCGGTCAGCCCGATGGTGCTGCTCTGGCAGAGGTTGACGATCCGCTCGACCAGATTTTCCAGCTCACGGACGTTGCCCGGCCAGTGCCAGGCCTGCAGGCAGTGCATCGCCTCTGTCGTCACCTGCGGCGGGCGTTTGTTCAGTCGCTGACATAGCGCGCTGATAAAGGTATTCACCAGGTCGGGGATGTCGCTTCGACGATCCCGTAAGGCTGGAATGGTCAGCGAAATGACGTTGAGACGATAGAACAGGTCACGCCGGAAAGCCCCCTGTTCCACTGCGCTCTGTAGATCGCAGTGGGTGGCCGCCACGATGCGTACATCCACCTTAACCGGATGGGCAGCACCGATGCGCAACACCTCATTCTCCTGCAGTACGCGCAGCAGGCTGGTCTGTGCCTCGAGCGGCATTTCACCAATCTCATCGAGGAACAGGGTGCCGCCGTCGGCCAGCTCAAATTTTCCGGCTGAACCCCCCCGGCGCGAGCCGGTAAAGGCACCGTCAACGTAGCCGAACAGTTCGCTCTGCACCAGATCGCGCGGCAGTGCGCCACAGTTAACCGCCACGAATGACTCCTGTGACCGGCTGCTGGCGTTATGAATCGCCTGAGCAAACAGCTCCTTACCGGTGCCGCTTTCGCCGGTCAGCAGCACCGTGCTGTCGCTGCGGCTACTGGCTCGCGCATGCTGTATCGCCTGTTGCAGCGTGGGCGCATTGCCACGAATCATGTCAAAGGTATAACTGGCGCTGACCCCCAGCACCCGCCGGGTGATCGCCCGGATTCGCTGGTTTTCGCGCAACGATAAAATACGTCCGCCATCCGGTGCCGGCATCAGTGATACCAGGCAGGAGACGCTGCGTCGGCCATCCGGGCGAAACACCATCTCACGATCGTTACAGCAGGGAAGGGTGAGCAGCGATCCCGATTGCGGCTGCAGCAGCTGGTCGATCAGCGCACCGTCCGTCGCCATGCCGGCAAAAATCTGACGGGCGTAACGATTCAGGGTTTTGATACGGCCGTCGCGATCGCAGACCACCACGCCTTCATTCAGGGTTTCCAGAATCGACTGCTGCTCAGCCAGCAGGCGGCGCAGGGTCAGTTGCTGCCCAATCGCTTCGGCCGCCGCCTGCACCGTGCCCAGCGTGTGAACGTTGAAACTGTCAGGCGTTGCCGTCAGCGTCAGGACGCCGATCATCCGCCCGCTGGCATCACGAATCGGTGCCGCCGCGCACTGCTGGTTACGCTCGCGAAGGGCCATCTTCCAGTTCTCTCCGCTCAGCACATAGACCAGCCGCTGTTCGCGTAAACAGCGTGCGGTGCAGTTGGTGCCCAGCACCTCTTCACGCAGGATGCTGCCGACTGGCGTCAGATCGCTGCCGCAAAAGCTCAGCACCACGCCCTGCGCATCGGTCAGGTTGATGTGGCCATCCGGATTGTAGGCCAGCAGGTTCTCCATCACGCTGCGTGCCACCGCAATCAGTTCACTGTTCAGGCTGAGAATCGCGGCCACCTCGTCCGAGGCCGGCGCGCTGTAGCTGAACCGGGTCGGATCGATGCCGCGCTGCCGGGAGCGTGTCCAGGATTGCAGGATGCTGCTGCGGATCCAGTGCGGTTGTTCACCCGCCACAAAGGCCTGCCATCCCTGCGCAAGCAGCTGCTCCCAGCGTGCCGCATCGCTGCCTTCAGGCAGGCTGAAAATGGCGTCGCTCTCTTCTTTATTCGGCAATAAATCGTGCAGCGTGGGCATCTCTGCCTCCGGGTCAGAATGGAATGTCCATTTTAATGACATGTTAAGTTGACATGTAAATTTTATTTTCATCCGGCCGCGGTTATCTGAGAGGTCGTTCACATAAAACCCGGTTTAAAAACTGGCACCTGTTTTGCAATCTTCAGGCTAACGCTCACCGGTAAAAATTAACGGGAAAGTTAAGCTGTTATGCGTAAACATAATCTGAAGTTGCTGCTATTTATCTGTTCCATCGCCTCGCTCAGCGGGGTGATCCTTGGCTATGACGCGTCGGTTATTTCCGGAGTGATAGAGCCGTTAACCGAACATCTGTCTCTGTCGCCGTGGCAAAGCGGTTGGGCTGTTTCAAATGTGATCCTCGGTTGTGTGGCCGGTGCCTGGTGTGTTGGCGCACTCTCTGACCGGATCGGCCGTAAGCCGACGCTGGTGATCACCGCCCTGTTATTTACGCTGTCAGCGGTGGGTTCGGCGCTGGCCGATACCCTGACCCAGTTTGTGCTTTACCGATTGGTTGGCGGGCTGGCCGTTGGCATGGCCTCGGCGATTACGCCACTCTATATTGCCGAGGTGTCACCAAAAGATTGGCGCGGCCGCATGCTTGGCCTGCAGCAGATGCTGATGGTGGGCGGTCAGGTTACGGTTTATGTGGTCAACTATCTTATCGCCCGCGGCATGACTCACAGCTGGATCGTCAGCGAAGGCTGGCGCTGGATGCTGGCATCCGGCGTGGTGCCCTGCCTGTTGTTTCTGGCGCTGGTGCCGTTTATGCCGGAATCGCCGCGCTGGTTAGCGCTGAACGGCAAGCGCGATCGGGCGCTGACGGTGCTGACCCGTTTGTCTACGCCACAGCATGCCGCCCGCCTGCTGGCAGAGATCAGTGCTTCCGCTGCCGATCAGCGCGACGGCGGTGCCCGGCCCGCGTTACTGCGTGATGCCCGGGCGCGCTACATCCTGCTGATTGGCTGCGCCATCGCCATCCTGCAGCAGATTTCCGGCATTAATATCCTGCTCTATTACGCACCGTCACTGCTGCAGAACATCTCCTCTGATACGCAAACGTCGCTGTTCCACAGCATTTTCCTTGGGGTAGCGCTGCTGGCCGGCGTGGCCTTCTGCCTCAACGCCGTTGATCGCTGGGGACGTACCCGCCTGCTGCGCTGGGGCGCGCTGGGCTGTGCCGTCTGTCTGATGGTGACCTCGTGGGCCTTTATTGCGCAAACCGGCGGGCTGCTGCCGGTGATCGGGCTGGTGGCCTTCGTGCTGATTTTCGGCATGTCGTGGAGCCTGGGTGCCTGGTTACTGATCTCAGAAATCTTTCCCAACCGCATCCGCGCCGTCGCTATGGGATACGCCTTCTCATCAATGTATCTGGCCAATTTCATTGTCACCCAGAGTTTCCCGATGATGAATCGCAACAGCCTGCTGATGGACCACTTCCACGGCGCGTTTCCGCTGATGCTGTGCGCCGTTGGCTGTCTGGTGGCCTTCTGGTTCGTGCAGCGTTTTCTGCCGGAAACCCGCGGCGTCTCGCTGGAGCACATCGAGCCGCTGATGTTATCGAAATCCCGTCGCTTTGCCGCTGAGGCACAGCAGACATCCGGACCCTCTATCCAGCCTGACTGGGCAAACAATAAATAAACAGGAGCTGTTATGAATCATAAAACTGTGCGTGTGGGATTGATTGGCGCAGGCCGAATGGGCAGTTTTCATGCGGAGAATCTGGCGCTGCGGGTACCCGGTGCCCGCCTGACCGCCGTTGCGGATCTGCAGCCTGGTGCCGCGCAGCGCCTGGCCGATCGGCTGGGGGTTGAGAAGGCCTATACCGACTTGCAGGCATTACTCAACGACAGTGAGATTGATGCGGTGGCCATTGCGACTCCGGCCCGCACCCATGCTGAGCTGGTGATTGCCGCCGCGCAGGCCGGTAAGCATGTCTTTTGTGAAAAACCGATGGCGGTGACGCTGGAGGAAGCTGACCGGGCAATTGCGGCCGCGAAAACAGCGGGCGTGGTTTTACAGGTCGGCTTCAATCGTCGCTTCAGCGCCGGCTTTGCCGCCGCCATCAGCGCAGTCAAAGCCGGTGAAAACGGCACTACCCAGCTAAGCCGCTCGGTGACCCGCGACCCCGCCTTACGCGATCCGGCTCCGATCCCGCAGTGGACCATCTTTCTGGAAACGCTGATCCACGACTTCGATACCTTGCTGCATTTCAACCCCGGTGCCCGACCGGTTGAAGTCTATGCGCTGGCGGATGCGCTGGTCCGTCCCGATTTTAAAGATAAGGGGCTGCTGGATACCTCTGTGGTGACCATCCGTTTCGATAACGGGGCGATTGCCACGGCCGAAGCCAATTTCCAGGCCGTCTACGGTTATGACGTGCGTGGTGAAGTGTTTGGCAGCAAAGGCATGCTGCAGGCCGGCAACATCAATCAGGATAACTGCGTCCGCTATCACGCCGACGGTATTGCGATAGCAACCTCACGGATGGATACCGATCTGCTGCGTGACGCCTACGTGGCGGAAATGACCGAGTTTGCGCATTGCATCCTGCACGGTGAGACACCACGCGCTACCGGCATTGATGCCCGCAATGCGCTGGAGATCGCGCTGGCCTGTATTGAGTCGGTGCAGCAGCGCAAGCCTGTCTTGCTGGGAGCACGCTAATGGCCGGTTATCAGTTATCTGTCTGCGCCGAGATGGTGTTTCTCGATATGCCGTTTATCCGCCGGGTTGAGCGCATTCATGCGCTGGGGTTTGGAGTCGAAATCTGGAACTGGGCCAATAAGGATATCGATGCGCTGGTGGCGACGGGTGCGCGCTTCACCTCAATGACCGGCTATCTGAGCGGTAACCTGACGGATGAGGATCAAATCGAGCCGCTACTGCAAAGTGCTGAAACGTCGCTGGCGATTGCGGAACGGCTTAACTGCCCGAGCCTGAATTTGCACGGCACCGGACTGGACGAGAATGGCCAGGCAATCAGGCCGGTGGAGAGAGTGACCGGGGCGATGTGGCTCAAAGCGGCAGATACGCTGCGCCGCCTCGCCGCACTCGGTGAGCGGGCCGGACGCGTCTTTACCCTCGAGAACCTTAACCTGGCGGTTGACCATCCGGGCACCCCCTTTGCCCGCGCAGCGGATACGCTGGCGCTGGTCGAGGCGGTCAACAGTCCGGCGCTGAAGATGAATCTGGATCTCTATCACGCCCAGATTGGCGAAGGCAATCTGATTGAGCTGATCCGCCGATGTGGTCCGGCGATCGGAGAAATACAGGTCGCGGATGTGCCGGGACGGATGCAGCCTGGCACCGGCGAAATCAACTATCGTGCGATTGCCCGCGTGCTGGAGCAGGTCGGCTATCGCGGCGTCGTGGCGCTGGAAGGCTGGGCCGCCGGTGACAGCGAACAGGCACTGGCCCAGTTCCGCGATCATTTTACCGTGTAATCACCTCCCCGTCGGGTATTTGTCTGTTGCCCGACGGACTTATGATAATAAAAAACCCTACAGGATAAGATCATGAAAACCAGACTATTTGCGATGTTCCTCGGCATGCTGATCAGCGTGTCAGCCGGTGCTAAAACGCCCAAAATCGGCGTGGCACTGGCAAACTTTGACCTCAATTTTGTCTCGATCCTGCGCACCCAGATGATTGGGGAAATCAGCGCGCTGAAGATGGACGGGCAGTTCGTTGATGCCAAAGGCGATGTTGCGCTACAGGTACAACAGGTTGAGGATTTCATTAACCAGGGCGTGGATGCCATTATTCTCAACCCGGTGGATACGCAGGGCGTGTTACCGATGATTAAAGCGGCCCGGTCAGCAGGCATTCCGTTGGTGTTTGTTAACCGCAAGCCGGAAGTTAAGCTGCCGGAAAATATGGCTTATGTCGGCTCAGATTCTGCGCTGGGCGGTGAAATGCAGATGGAAGCGCTGGCAAAGAGGATGAACTATCGCGGTAACGTCGCCATCCTGATGGGCGCGCTGTCGAACGAAGAGGCGCGGGAGCGCACGCGCGCAGTAGAAGCGGTCATCGCAAAGTACCAGCAGATGGCGGTTATTGAAAAGCAGACCGCACGCTGGCAGCGTAATGAAGCGGTGGATGTGGTGTCGGGCTGGTTGCTCAACCAGCGTCCGATTGATGCGATTGCCGCTAATAACGATGAAATGGCTATCGGGGCGATTATGGCGCTGAATCAGGCTAAAAACAGCCATATCCTGGTAGCCGGGATTGATGGTACTCCGGATGGTCAGCAGTTCGTGAAAACCGGCAAAATGGCGCTGACCATTTTTCAGGATGCAAAAGGACAGGCGACGGGCGCGGTAAAAGTGGCGAAGGCGCTGCTGGATAAACAGAAAGTGGATGAGATTAACTGGATCCCTTATAAAACCATTACGCACGACAATTATACGGAATTTGCGGCGGCCAGTGCGCAATAGATTCTGGCCGTTTACCGATTTTTATCTGTTTATCCCCCGCGCCAGGCATGTTGATATTTTGTCTGGCGCGCTGGCTTACCCATTCCGGCGTGGCGTGTTAATCAGGCTATCCGGCTATTTCAGCATAATGCGGCAGCCGTCAGCTGGCGTTATGCTGACTGAAGCCGTGTCTGACCTGTTTACCTGCCCGTGTTTCTGAGGCGTGATAACAGCGGCACAGCCGGAAGCATAAAAAAAAAGCCGCTTAAAAGCGGCAAAATTCATGACAGGCATGAAACAACTGAAAAACAAAAATAAACCAATATTACCCGGCGTGATGCCGGGTAACCGTTAATCGTGCGTTCTGAAACTGTTTAAGGTGTCAGTGAAACACTGCATCTCTTTGTCAGTAATCGGTGACGCTTTCGAGAGGGTGAAAATAAGTAAATCATCTGTATTAAAGGTGAAGATGGCCTGTTTCTGGTACTGACGATGGTTATCAGGGCGTAAAAAGTTATAGCTAATGAGCAGGCCGGTCGCGACGTTATCGCCTAATGTGATGCTCTCACCCGGTGCCTGCTGCCAGTCTTTAACCTGTTTGCTTAACATGCCAAGCTGGCTCTCTATATACTCTTCGGTGCAGTTATGATTGCCTAATGCATCGCGTGACAGCGTAATCGGCGGCAAAACCGATCGCTTATCCGCCAGCGTATTAAGTGTTCTTTCTGTATAGCCTTCCGGAATCGTAACCATACCTTCACTAAATTTACATATCTGGTTGTTCATTTTCTTTTTCCACTTTTCTTTCATTGTCTGCGGGTGAAAATAACTGGTCGGCAGTTATTTCGCTGAATTTACCGTTGTTCAGCATAACGATTCGGTCTGCACTGCGGATAGTTTCCGGGCGGTGCGCAATAATTATGCGCGTGATGTTCATCCGCTTAATGGCGTTATTTATCTGTTTTTCATTATAAATATCCAGATGGCTGGTCGCTTCATCCAGCACCAGGATCTTCGGCTCCCGATAGAGTGCCCTGGCAAGTAAAATACGTTGTAACTGTCCGCCGGACAGGAAAGATCCCATATCGCCTACCAGACTCTGATAATTCATCGGCATTTTCATGATATCGCCATGAATTTGAGCCAGACGCGCAACCCAGGTGATTTTTGCATGGTCAGGTTCATTATCAAAAAAGCTGATATTTTCACTGATCGAACCAGAAAACAGAATATCATCCTGCATCACACAGCCAATACGGTTGCGGTGATGCTGTAAGCCGGTCTTGGTTATATCCATGCCGCCAACGGTGATGACGCCACTCTCCGGATGCAATAAACCGAGAATAATTTTCGCCAGCGTGGTTTTACCCTGACCAGACGGACCGACAATCGCCACGCTTTCACCGGCTTTGATTGTCAGGCTGATATCGTCAATAACCCAGGGTTCGGTGGGTGCATAGCGAAAGCAAATATGCTCCAGTGCGATATCCTGAGGGATCTCGGGTTCGTCGCTGTGATCGAGCAGACTCGGGCTGGCCTCTTCGCAGGGTTCTGTCTCCGACAGTACGATGTCGGCCAGACGCTCGCCGTGCATGCGCAACATGCGAAAATCAATAATTGCATTGATTAAACCCGCCCCGCGGCTCATGAACTGGTCAGAGAAACTGATGAACGCGGTGAGCATACCGGCAGAAAAGTTGCCATCCAGCACCTGCAATGCCGCCAGCCACACCAGCACCACCCGACCCACTGAGGTCAGTATTCCCTGCGCCGATCCAAACAGGATATTGAGCTTCTGCATCACGATCCCTTTATTGGTACTCTCCACCAAAAAATTCATGTAGGCAGAGAGACGCGGGATCTGCTTGTTGTTAGTTTTAACCGCCTGGATACCGCGTAGCGTTTCCAGCAACGACGACTGGGTGCGCGCTGAGCTGATGATCTGCTCCTCATTAGCACGGCGCACCGGATCATAGGCCAGGAAGCGCAATAATCCATAAGCAACGAACAGGGCGATCACTAACCAGGCCAGTTTGGCATTGTAGATAAACAGCATCATGACGGTGACGATCGACATGACCCCATCCAGCACGGTGCTGATAAAACGCGAGGTCAGGGTACTCTGAATGGTATTCAGTGAACCGTAGCGTGACAGGATGTCGCCGACGTGACGTGACTCAAACCAGTCGAGCGGCAGCTTCAACATATGCTGGCAGACGTTGACCGTCCACTGCACGCTAAGCTGGCTGGAGAACCAGCTCATCACCCAGGAGCGCAGGGCGGAAATCATTGTCTGGAACAGCGCAATCATAATGAAGCCCACCCCCAGCAGGGTAAGCAACGAATAATCGGCCGAGACCAGCACCATATCCATTACCCACTGCATAAAGAACGGGGATAACACGCCGAACAGCTCCAGCACTACCGACAGAATCAGCACCTGACAGAATGCCGATTTGACGCCGGTGACGCTGCCGACCAGCTTCATCATTGAGATGCTGGCTTTTTCTTCCTTCACTTCAAAGGTTGAAGAGGGAATCAGTTCTAACGCCACGCCGGTGAACGCTTTCGAGGCCTCTGCGAACGTCAGCTCGCGGATTCCGCGTGCGGGATCGTGC
This sequence comes from Pantoea brenneri, assembly GCF_038594305.1. Lineage (NCBI taxonomy): Bacteria > Pseudomonadati > Pseudomonadota > Gammaproteobacteria > Enterobacterales > Erwiniaceae > Pantoea > Pantoea brenneri. Next base: position 42,426 of record NZ_JBCGBG010000008.1, read on the forward strand.
AGCGTGATCTTATTGCCGCGGACTTTTTTCAGTACCACAAAGTGGTTCAGTTCCCAGTGCAGAATACAGGGCATGCGCAGCTTAGACAGCTCTTCAAGATCGACCCGCAGCGCGCGCGAACTCATATTCAGCTGTTGTGCCATTGCAATCACATCGGCCAGCGTGGCGCCTTTGAGCGAGGTAGCAAACCGCCGGCGCAGGGTGATCATATCGATCTCATGCCCGTGGTAGTTGGCAACCATCCCCAGGCAGGCCAGCCCGCATTCGGTCGCTTGTGACTGGCGGATCATCGGCAGACGGTTAAACCATCTGAAATTAAGTTTATCTTTTAACAACACAGCACAGACCTTTTAATCAGAGCGAAATTTTGTGGCCGAGCGCGAATAACGGCTCCAGGACCCACTCGTACAGACGACGTTTGTCGACAATAAAATCGGCGTCCAGCGCCATACCGGGTTTCAGCGGTTCGTTTTGCAGGTAGGCTTTAATGGTCTGCTTATCCAGCGCCACCAGTACCCGGTACTGCTGTTCCTGGATATTGTTTTTCCCGGTTAAGGTTGAAACTTCCTGCGGGGTGAGGGCTGTGCGTGAGACTTCGATGACTTTGCCATATTGCTGACCGAACTTTTGATATGGGAAGGCTTTGTAACGCAGCACAACGCGTTGTCCGGCCTGGATAAAACCGATCGATTGGGTGTTTACCATGATGCGCGCCACCAGTTCACTGTCACTGGGAAGGATCGCCATGGCTGACTGGCCTGCACTCAGCATCTGACCGTTCTTGATCATAATCATGCCAACGTAGCCGCTTTTCGGCGCACGCAATTCAAACGAACGGCGCGCTTCATTTTCAACCTGTGACTGACGGTTGTCCGCCAGCTGTCGCTCAATATCGTTACGCTTTTTCGCGTCATCAAGCGGCTTCTCGTGCAGTTGCTGCTGCGCCTGCAGGATCTTCTGAGCAATATCCAGCAGCTGCCGTTGATACTCCTGGTAGCGGGCCTGACTGTCGAGCAAGGCCGACTCCTGCTCTTCCATTTGACGATTCGAGGCATAGCCCTGGTCATGCATCGCATTCAGCTTGGTTAGCTGCAAGCGCGCCAGCTCAACCTGTTTTCGGCGATGGGTCATCTGCAGCCGCAGCTGTTCTTGCTGTAATTTCAGGCTGTTGATGGTCTCTTTCAGCCCCTGCATTTCAACCTCATGCAGCTTGCTGAGGGTTTTCAGATCCTGCTGCAGACGTTCACGTTGTGCCGACAGGTTTTCAGCCACTACCTGGCGGGTCTGGCCAAATTGCGTCGAGACTTCTGATGACAACACCATCAGTACATCGCCTTTCTCGACCCGCTGGCCTTCTTTAACCGGAATATCGATAACCGTTGCGCTTACGGGCGGCGGGATGATCAACATGCCGTTTTTAGGTAATAACTCCCCGGTAGAGGACTCATATTTGGTATAGCTACCAAAAATAAAAAAGAGCGTTGTCGCAGCAGTAATGACGACCACGATGGAAATAACCAGCCATCGGTAGGGCGGACAATAAAGTGCGACGGTGCCCAGACTGCCGCGATTGGCAGCATCAAGTGCTTCCTGGCGAAAAAGTGACTGTTCCATTTAACTATTCATCGTAAGAGGGTGAATTAACGACACTGAAAAAAATTCAGCATTTCGATTGATAACGATCCGGTGCTTTGGGCCAGATTAAGCAGAGCATTGAGATAATTAAATCGAGCTTCCGCCTGATCTTTCAGCGCGCTGTAATATTTTTGCTGAGCATCCATTTCGTCGTTAACCGTGCGAAAACCCATCTCGCGGCCATATTTCACCGAGACGACTTTTTCCCACGCCGATGAAACTGCATTTTTTTCAGCATTGATCAGCGCTTTGCCATTAGTGAGACTAAGCCAGGCGGAACGTGTTTCCTGCACCGCTTTGCGCTGGGCTTCAATAATGCTGAATCGCGAGGACTCGCGGCGGTAGGCCGCCTCAAAGGATTGTGACAATTGACTGCCGCCGGCAAACAGCGGCACAGAGACGTTTACTCCATATTGCAGGTTATTCGTTTTCGAGTTAGTACCGAAAATAGCGTCATAGAGGAAGTTCTGATCATTATCGTTGCGGCTCCAGTTGGTGCCATAGCTGGCATAAAGCGACACCACTGGCAGGTGCGCCGCATCGGCGGCCAGCACATCGGCATCCGCCTGATCGTGCTGGAACATGGCAACTTTAATATCGTTGTTACGCTGCTGACTGGCGCTGATCGCTTCAGATAAGGTGGAATAGGGGGCGGCGTTAAGGCACTGAAAGTTAACCGGCTCCAGCGTATCCGGATTAACGCCTGACAGCCGCCGCACTGCTTCACCTGCCAGTAACAACTGATTGCTGGCTTCGATCTGTTTCGCCTGTGCGATAGCGTAGTTCGCTTTCGCCTCATCTACCTCGGTACGGGTGTTCTGGCCGTTGTTCAAACCGGCCTGCAGCTTTTCCATCTGCTGCTTGAAGTTATGACTTGCCGCTTGCGCGGCCTGTAAAACTTCCTGCTGATACAGCACGGTAAAATAGGCATTAGCCACCGTGCCCAGCAGTTTTTCTTCAGCCTGACGGGCCTGAGCGTCGGCGGTATTGGCAATCGCCGCGCCTTTTCGCCAGCCCGCATATTTGCTCATGTCAAACAGCGGTTGTCTGACGCGAACATTATAATTATGCGATGTCACGCCACTCTGGTATTTCTTGTCCGGCTGCTCCTGACGATCCCAGCTTCCTTCAAGCGTGAGTGTCGGCAGCATTCCTGACATTCCCTGCCAGTATTTCTGTTTATCAGCTTCGCTGGTTTGCTTACTGGCCTGTAATGCCGAATCGTAATTTAACGCCGCCTGCGCGGCTTGTTGTAAATTTGCGGCGTGCGTATAAGCCGGCATGCAGATAACGGCCAGCACAAGTCTGTTTAAGTAATAAGTTTTCATATTATTCGCTGTTTCATACAGTAAAAATGCCTGGGTTAAATTAATTCCTGGGCAAAAACATATTTGATCAACTCGGTATTGGAGTGCAGGTGAAGCTTTCTCATTGCATTATATTTTTGCGTGGCAATGGTGCTGACGCTGCGCTTTCGTATTTTGGCAATATCCATCAGGCTATGCCCCATCGCGAATAATCGAATTATTTCGTTTTCTGACGGCGATAGCAGACTGTTGGTTGTGCCTGTTTTCATCTCATGGGCCAGGCATTTCATTTTTTCAGAATAATAAATCCCTTTGTTGGATGAGCATATCCACCTGAAAGCATCGACCAGTTGCCTGCAGTCATCCCGTTTACTCACAATGCCGATGACGGGTATCTGCAAAAGCTTGTTTAATACCGCCTGGCTGTTCTGCGCAGTAAAGATAATAATGTTCAGCTCAGGTAGCTGCTTATGGATCTCCTCAATTTTCTTCACGCCATTTAAATCATAGCGTTCAAAATTAAAATCGGTAATCAGGATATCGGGTGTGTCCTCCTTAAGATGTAAAAGTAAACCTTCTTTCTCAACCGGATAAGCATGAATTTCATGCTGAACAAATTCGGTTGAGAAAATCGACTGGACTGCGTATACAATGAATGGACTCTCATCAGATACACCAATCCGTAGCGTATTTTTTGTTGGGGGTGAAACCACTGAAGAATCCTTTGATCAGTCAGAGCGGGATAAAAGCAGGGCAGATAAATGCCCTGCGCCTGTTTACTGGTAACTTAATGTATAAGTCGCTACTGCATTAGCACTTCCTGGACCTACCGTCTCCGCCGTCTGATAATAACGAGCATATAAAGGTACGTTGATTAACGCTGCGGAGATCGGATACGAGGCAACGGTAAAAGGTACGGCCAGGGGAATCGGGTGCTGGCTTTCATTCAGTATCTGCACGCCGACGCCACGCGCTGTTGAACTGCTATTCAGGGCCACCACACCGGAATCTGCTAAACCACTGACCGCATCGCCATCGAACTGCATCAGTACATCAAAGGTGCCTGATAACAGCGATTCACAATTGAGCTGGACATCAAAAGAAACCAGCTTGCTGGTCTGTCCAACACCGGCGCCTAATCCACCGCTTTTACTCAGGGAATAACTCCCTAAGGGGACTTGCTGAGTGACATTACCGGCGACCGAGCAGGTTTCATCTTTTACCGTAATCGCGTTATTTCTGAGATTAGTAGCGACATATTGTTCATCGCTGCCTGTCACCAGTGAACCTACCCGGAACATACTGAGGGTGGTGCGCGTAATCGGCGTCAGTGAGGAGGAGGTTCGCACAATTTTGAATGGGACGGTCAGTGAGAACTCGGTATAATTATTCAGAATACCGCCACCGGTGATCCCAGCATAGGTGCTGACCATCTGTCCTGTCGGGATGTTGCCTGCTTCATTAGAATATTCACCGCCATATCCCAGATACAGCGTTAGCCCATACCCCAGCGATCCTTCAGCAATATTCAACCGTTTGAAATAAACTTCACCCGTCAGACCGTCTCTGTAGTCGAGGAAGTTGATGCCGCATTGCACATCAACTTTCATTTCCCCCTGATAAACCACGGTACCAATAGGAATGGCAGATGACAGCGTAATCCCGAGGGTTCTCAAATCCAATGCGTTGGTGGTCATCGGTGCTTTACAGATTAATTCGGTATCTGCATCCGCGTAGGTATTCGTAGCCGACAGCATAACGCCAGTGAATGCAGTCAGGGTTAGCGTAAATATTCCGGCCACTTTTTTTATCGTGTTAATAAAATTCATCATGATTCACCCGCTTAACCCTGACTGTCATTTTCGTTTACGCTATTGGAAACATAGCGAACAGGCTGATTCTGATCGCTGCTACATATTGTGGTGAGTCTGGCCAGTGATTTATTATCGCTGGTCTGCACTGCACCCGATTCAAGGTTTACCAGGCAATTATCCATTGGCGCTTTACCCCATGAGACATGCAGGCGGCTGACATCTTTGTTCAACCTGACGTAAATCTGTCCACCCTGAGAGACGGTGGTAACCAGGTTGCCATTTTCATCATTAACCGAAGCGCCAAAAGGTAATGCATTTCCGTTGAGCTGATTCGCGCGGATTAGCAGCGGCTTACCTTTACTGGTTTTATAATCCAGTCTGACCACCGCGCCTTCTACCGGAATGACCCGCTGCTGCGTTGATTCCAGTTCGACATCAAGCGGAATGCCCTTCGGATCGATTGCCAGCTCGTTTATCCGATACGGGTTCAGATTGGGTACAATCGCCCGACCACGGCTGTTAAGCACGATATTGGGATAACCCAGAACCCGCGCCCCCTCTGCATCATCTGCGCTCACTACGGCATAGGTTGATGACTGATAAGCACTGAACGTCAGACTATCCGGTAAGGCAATCACGGTACCGCTGGCTCCACCTGATGCGGAATAATAGTTTTCCCCTTTGGTATAAGAGGCGGTCAGCGTGCTGTAAGGCGACCGATATTGTCCACCAACCGAGGCCGATTGATTATTTTCAACATCACGGGCAACGCCAGCGTTATAATTAATCTGATTCTGATCGCCCAGAACACCATTAATTGCCGTTTGTGCATTGACGCCATCTTTTGTTTGCGTCGCACTGCCGGTTAAATAATGTCGGTTATCGCTGCCTAATGGAACAGAGAAATCAAGTGATAGTTGTGTGTCCTGTCCGCCGGTTGAATATAATAATCGGTTCGCGGAAATTGTATAGGCGACACGGCCAATTATATTATTGTAGCCCAGCTGAAATTGCGTATTGGTACCGGTATCATTCCAGTAGTTTTGAATGAAACCAGTAAGATAGAGACTCCCAAATGAATCTTCAAAGTTTTGGCTGGCGGTCATTGAAAAACGTTGCTTAGGACGCGAAAGGTAATTTGCGGTGCCATTTTTGCGGCGTTTTTTATAATAGCTGTTAATTTGCAACGCATTGTCAAAACTGTAATAGCCGGATGATGAAAAGCGATAAGCCGCGAGGGTGAAGTTGGTGTTGGTCTCAGAGACTTTCTTACTGTATGTCGCGCGATAACTGACACCCTGCTTCTTCTCATCGGCATATTTTGTCTGCGCGGTGGTGATATCCATCGAAAGGGCGCCAATCGGTAAACCAAGCGCGCCACCGATTAACAGTGAGGCATAATTATCCGAAGCCAGAAATCCGGTGTGGCCGGTCAGAATATTACTGAAGCCATGCTGAAGGGTGCCCTGATAAACTGACGGGGTATACGCCATATTATCGCGCCGTGATACGCCACCGGTCAGGGAATAATAGGTCATGCCGGGACGTTTTAATCGCGCCATCGCTGCGTAAGGAACCGAAAAACGGCTTTCACTGCCGTCAGCTTCTTTAACGGTAACCTCTAAATCTCCACCGTATCCGGTCGGGTAAAGGTCGGTAATACTAAAAGCACCCGGTGAGACGGTCGTCTCGTAGATTTTGCTGCCGTTCTGGCTGACGGTGACCTGAGCATTGGTTCGGGCTACGCCACGAATTTCCGGCGCATAGCCACGCTGTGAATCGGGCCACATCTGATCGACCGTTGAAATCTGCACGCCCCGAAAGGAGAGGGTATCGAAAATGTCACCGCTGGTATTGCCTTCACCCAGCAGTAAACGCGATTTCAATCGGGGAATATCACGCTGTACATAAGTATTGATGTCGTCGTAATGGTGATTTTCGCTACCCTGCTGACGTTGCCAGCTGAGCGCACCATCGTGACGGAACATCCAGCCGCCCACGTTGAAACCTGCCAGCGCCCGACCATAGAATGAGTCATATTCACGGCCGCCGCTGTAAACGGAACGATAGTAGTTGGTGTTATAATTCAGGGTTAAAGCCGTTTCACCATTATCCCAGAATTCAGGTGCGACATAGCCGCGTGCCGAACGCACTAAATAGATTTGCGGAATAGATATATCTATTTGCATATCCGCACTGTTTATTGCAGCATTACTGTCTTCGATAACGTCTTCGAGTGACAGGCAATCTTTTCCGGATCGTAACGCTTCCGCTTGCTTCGAATTAAAAATGCTCTCCCTGAGGGAAAGGTTTTTTACCAGTTGGTACGAAAGACACACCCGTGCCGCGTTACCCTCTCGAACAACCCGGACATTATCACGGCTGACCTGCCGGCCATTAAGAAAGATATCCAGCGTATAAATACCGGGGTCAATCGGGTTACCATTGGCGTAACGGGATACATCAATCTTCACCCCAGGTAAATTCTTTACAAAGGATTCGTCAAAGTCGAAATTATTGTCAGCCAGGGCTGAGGTTGTTACTGCGGTAAGACATAGCGCTAAAAAAGAGCGACAGAAATGTCTGCCCACTGGCGGTTTTACAGAGACTGTCCTTGCCATCATGATTACCCTTAATGATCACCATCCGGATTACTGGCTGATTTTTCCTTCGACTTCCTGCGCGGCACCATAATCATCCAGATACTGGTAATGGAACGTGGATTTTATAAGGTTTACGTTTGCCCCTTTCAGGGTGAAATCTTTGCTTCCACCGGGTTCCAGCATGTCGCCTTTTTCACTGGCGATTTTACGGCCGGTCGTATCTTCCGCGGTAATTTGCGCCACGTTTATGTAATAAGGCGAGTTATTTACTGCGGTTAATTGGTTGGTTTTATTACCCTTACGCCAGACCAGCATATTAGCCGCGGCTAGCGCGCCTTTGTAGTCTAAAGGAGTTGGTCGATAAAAGAGTTTAATACGGCTTCTGATCGCCATTTGCAGCTGGTTTTTATCAGCCAGACTTTTATCGCGGGGGGGAATATCCAGCACGTTGAGCCAGTATATTGACTCTTTAGTGGCAGGAAGATCGCTGCCGGTAAATACGATGCGTAACGTTTGTCCTTTATTGGCTTCCATACGGAATACCGGCGGCAGTAAGACAAAAGGAACGTTAATTTTATCCATTGCCTGATTTACATCGCCATCGTCGATCCATGCCTGAACCAGCGCAGGACGCTCGCTACGGTTATCCAGCCGCACCGTCACCTCTTTTTCGGCAGCAGGGTAAATTACCCGGGTACCGATAATGGTCACACTGGCGAGAGAGGGCGCAGAAAGGGAGCCGGCAAGCAGCAGTGAAGCGATGAGGTTAAAACTTTTTTTTTTCATAAGATGAATGAATATCTAAAAAAGAAGAGAAAAGGCGGGGAGGATGACTCCCCACCCTGATCAATTAGAGGTAATTGATTGAATAAGTCACTGATGAAGCAACGGTACCTGAAGAGGCAGCAGCCGTTGCATAGTACTGAGCGGCATAGGTCAGGGTTGCCGCACCTTGATCCAGTGCTGCCGTGGTCGGAGAAGTAGTCTGCTCGGTGCTACCGGCGTTCAGCGCATTGTTAACCTTATCCAGCAGCTGCAGATCAACGTTTGCTGCGGTGCCGGTGTTGATCAGACGGCCATCGGCATTAACGTTAGCACCCTGTTCGAAGTAGGCATAAACGTTACCGGTCTTGGTAGCACACTCGGTCAGATCGATAGTGAAGCGGGTGCTTCCTGCCGTCTGACCTTTTGTTTTCAGCAGGCTAGAAGAAACGGTTGGCAGTACTACGGTACCGGTGCTTGAGCCACCGTTGACGCTAACGGTACAGGTCTGGCTGTTGATCTGACCATTAAAGCTGATGGTGCCATCAGACGCTTCTGCTGCATTAACCTGAGCCGCTGCCAGCAACAGACCGAGAGAAATCATTGATACCTTTTTCATATACTTTCCTTTGTATAAAAATAAAAAAATGAATTGCACTAACAATGAGTCGTTACGATAAGCCGTAACTGCTCATAACGGATTTACCGGAGAAATAACCCTCTCCTGTAAATTAAAAAAACAGCAGGCCAAACACCAGCGCAGTAACTACACCGACAATACCCATGCCAAAGGCTTCACCACTGATGGTGTTCACCGGAGGAATACCTTCCGGACGGGTCCGTTCGGTGGATTCCTCCTGCGAAGGGGAATGCAGGCCTTTAAAAAAGTCGAGGATCATTGAGGTCAGTGATCCGCCGCTGACGGTTGAAATCTCATTTTGTTTTAATTCACGCATGTTATTTCCTTATCAGGTAACGGGCTTGGTATCTAAATCAAACTGATTTTCGACAATCTGGTTAAACCAGGCGACTGTGGGATCCCAGCCATTTAGCGCGCCATACATCGCACCCATCACCAGGCCGACAGAGGCACCGATAATTAAGCCTGCGGCGCCGGAAATAAGACCTACACCCAGGACGCCGCCCGCGCTTCCGCCGCTCATTGCCCACTTCAAACCGAAAGCGGTGACGCCAGCCAATGAGCCAACAACAACTGCACCAACAAAATCAAAAAAACCTGCGCCTGAAACATGCTGCATTTCAAAAGAAGTTAACTCTCTCACTTACCTATCTCCCTATATTTATTTTTTTGCCCTCTCATTTGAGCTGCGTTATTAAATGGATTAATTGACTCAATTTAAATAGTAAATTATCCATAATTTAATGGGTTTTAATGCTGAGTAATATTCCTGTTATTTTGACTACAAAAATTTAACCTTCATGATGATAATATAATGCTTATGGGGTATTGGCATAAGCGCTACTTTTTCCAGGTAATATCTGCGGTTTATTGGTCAGCTATTATTACCGCTTTCGTTAGCAGTCATTAATGTCTGTTCTCACCGAGGGTAGGGCCACGTTAAATGCAACTACATTTGTCATTAAGCCAGGCAGGTCCCTGACAAGTTAATCCCTTTAGTTGAATCATCCTTTCTTAATGCCACATAACTTTACAGCCTGCCTGCCTCCTGTTTGGTGTTTTAGGCTTATTGATCTCAAATTATCAGAATAAAACCCTAAGTAAATTTGATTCGACTCTTTAAATCTCTGTTTTGAGACTCGCCTGGTTAATTTTAAGAATGATGACTCTTTCAGACCAGGAATTGTTTTTGTTCGCGTATTAACATTGGTTCCAGAAATGAAAGGGGTATTTCAAATGTACTTTTAGAATTAAATGTTTGTGATATTAAATGTTTTACACACCGACCAGGTAACATAGGTATTCATATGATGATGTAAAATACAAATTTTCAGAAAAAAGTTATAACACAATAATTATATCTCAGTTTCGCGGATATATGATCTGAAAAATAAGTTGTTAGCAGTGTATGGTGTGGTTGTTTTCTTTGTTGCTGGAATTTGATCCTTCCTTTTCACGGGTTTGTGGGATTGAATTTTACCGGACTGATTTTATTATAGCGAAACCGATAACCCACTTTTCTCATAATTCGGATTTTAAGGATAAGTAGCTATAGAAATCGATTCGCCAGCACTAAGCAAAGAGAACAGCGCAGACTGGTTTTTTTATAATTGAAATACCGATAACGAGGTAGTCAGCCTTGCCTTGTCTATCAATTGGATTGAGTTAATCGATATGCATAGAGTGACTGAAAATCATGAGCGAATCATCGACGCATTGGCGGGTTATACCCAAATCGCTAATCCCGATGAGATATCGCGTGGAAAGCGCCGCTATCATTTAACGAAGGATAACGTTCGCCGGGTAATGTTCATTCTGGATGGCGATTTTCTGGTTAAAATTAAAGGAGAGAATAAAGTCCTCAACATCTTATCCGCGCCGGCGGTAGTTGGGGTAACACCGGCGCTGGATGAGCCCCCGATATATCTTGAAAGGGTTGATTACGGCAAGATAAGCTTTATTGACTATGAAAAGTTCTGGATGCTGGTTTTTGAAAAAAATCTGTTCAACGATGCGATGTCAATTCTCTCGGGTCAGTATTCTGATCTGATGAGCTACATCCAGTTACCGAAAAGCAACTCTTACGATGAAGTGCTTTCTTTAATTGGCCGCTGGACGAAATTACCTCCGCACCTGAAGCGGCGTTTCTCTGCACTTTACCTGATTGAGCATAGCTCTCACCTTTCAAAAAGTTCTATCTGTCGGGTTTTAAAGGATCTGAAAGAGAAAGGGGAGCTGGAATTGATTAACGGTAAGTTTACCTAGCAGGACGCCTTAAGGCTCGGATATCTGGATGTTAAAGGAAAAAAAATGGATGTTAAGATTATCTGCAAGGACGATAACTATTATTTCAGATTCGGCATATCTGAGCTGATTAATGAGGCTTTCCTTTTTAGCGCGAACGTCGGCTTTCTGACCGGCTTTGATAGTGAGAACCTGGCAAAGGCAGACATAGTAATCATCAGTGTCTCGCTATGGCGACTTTATTTGTGTCAGCCTGCTTACCAGTACCGCAAAAGCGGGAGTGTACTGCTGGTCTTTACCGAGCAGCCTGACAAAATTATCGCTGAACATATGCCGGTGTGCTATCAGTCATTAACCGTGATCTCATGGACTGAGAACGTCACCAATATCAAAAATAAGATCATTAAAGCCTGGTTGAAGGCGCATGATGATTCAACGCATGACTATCATCCATCAGACTGTAAACGCTGCTGCTTTTCCCGGATTTCACTGGTGCAGTTACAGGTAATGAGTTTTCTCAAGAAAGGGAACAATGTTCAGCATACGGCACAGTTCCTCGGCCTGTCAGTGAAAACGGTTTACGCGCATAAGTATAACGTGATGAAAAAATACAATATCAAGGGAGATTACGAGTTTCATGCTTTCCTCAATACTGTTTCTTTAATCGAATTATATAAAGGTGTAATAAAAGATGCGTAGCGCGGATGCACGTTGTTAAACGTGCATCCGCTATCCACATTTCATCAGCGTTCACCACCAGGCGCCATTCTGGCGCAGTACCGATCAGTTTCTTTTCGAATTCTTTGAGATCCTGTTATGAAAGATCATTCTCAAATAAACGTCACTCCCCTTGCTGTTCCTGTCAGGTTCGTCACCGTTATCATCATCGTTATGCTGATCGTTTTAGGGAGCTATCTTTACTGCAACTATGCCGTCGCTGCACCTCCGGTACAACCTGAACCTGCAGTGAACGAACCGGATAACTATGCGCATGTTATTGTCTATCGGGTAGATGAAGATAACTCACCGGTTTCAAATAAAGTGGTGAGTATCTTTATTAACAATCAATACCATACCAGTATTCTTCCCCACAACCGTGCGGTGGAGCTTATCCTCTGTCCTGGAATCGGCACGCTTGATATCGCTATCGGCCAGCTGGATAAACATCGCTTCGGGCGATCTGAAAATATGCCAGCGATTACGCCTACCCTGCAGGCAGGAAAGCGCTATTTCTATCGGATTATGTTGAACAAGCTGGAAAGGATATCGGCACATTGGGTGTCTGAAAAAGAGGCAGATAACGCACTGTTTAATCAGAAACCGCAGTTGCTGAGATTGTTTAGCGTTGGCAATGAACACTGCCTGAAATAAGTGATGCGATAGGTTAAGCCGTTCCGGCAACCCGGATGCTGAGCTATACCGCACTCAGCATCGGGTTTTGATGGCTATGTCGTAGCATTCCGTCCGGCAGCTGCAATCACCCTGTCCGCTCATGATATTCGTTAACGTGACGTGCCGACCGTCGCCCCTGTTTTTGCTTTAATCATCCTCCTGTTGTGCCCAACAGGAGGATGAACCTTAGAAGGCGCTGCGCATAACCCGTTTTCCTGACTACCCGCTGCTGCGAGGGAGATAAGCTAACGGGGCTGCAGGTTAAAAACTAAAACGATAACCCGCATTGATTTGACGCTGTCTGAAACGGCTTCCATCATCGCTATCGGCTTCGATAAACAGGGTGTGATTATTGCGCTTAGCGCTGACGCCAATGCCGTTATTCCAGCTGTTCCCTTTGAATGACAGCGTTTCACGAGATCCATTCAGCGCATAATTTGCGTCGCCGGCGAATTCGCGCATCATGCCGGTTTTGAGGTAGCCGTTGAACTGGTAGCCCCGTTGATTAATCTCATAACCCGCCAGCACGCTTGCCCGGCCGAGAACGGATTTATAGTTCGACAGATCAATGTTCAGACCATTCGAGGCACGCAGCGAACTGCCATTCTGGTGTCCCGCCGTCATCTGCATCTGAGGTTCCAGGTAAAAACCGTTGGCATTATCGGAGAAGCTGAACTTCTTACCGGCTTCCAGCGACAGGCTGAAACCGGACGAGACGCCGCTCCCGGCCACCCGGTTCTGCTGCGTATCGTTGACGCTAAACTGATTTTTCAGTCGGTTGAATTTCACCACACCATCAATGTAGAAACCCTCCTCATTCATCCAGTTGCTGTAGAGACCAAAATGGCTGGAGCGGGTGGTTCCGTTGCCGCTTTGATAGTGGGGCGAGCCTGTCGTCGCTCCCATAAACAGACCGAGATAAACCGGCACCTCATCGGATAAGCGTTTATCCACCCCGAACTGATAGCCGGTATAGTTCAGGCTGAAGTGGCTTAATTTGCCCGTCGCAAAACCGCTGAAACGGCCATCAATCCCTCGCAGCCAGACATTGCCATCCGTTTTACCCTGACGAATATCACCCATACGCTGCATCAGCGTTTGCGTTTCGGCGTAGTTGATCAGATAGCCAATATTAAGGAAGTTCGCGCCAGCATTGGCACTGCTGCTGATCACCGATGGGCCGCTGGCGTCGGGCGGAATAACTGCCGGGGTAGCGGGTGAGGGACTTTCGTTATCTCCGGTGATGACCGGTGCGGCTTCTGCGCTGTCTGGCGGAGTGGCAGGTGCGGCTTCGGTATCCTCAGCCGGCGCGACGGGAACGGTTTCAGGCTTCTCAGCCGGAACGGTGGGGATGATTTCCGGCGCTTCGGCTTCAGCCGCTGGTGAAGAGAGTACCCAATGAGTGCCCTGCTGATTGACGGTATAAACATAACCGCCCAGTTCAACAGCCGAATCTCCGGTGAAGCGTGCGACGCCATCCGGCGTTTCGACCACCGTCAATACTTCATCACCGTTTGTGGCAGCACTGCCCCGGTTCTGGATTAACAACCGGTAATCACCGGCACTGCTTTCGGTCACCACCACCTTATCGCCAATGTTATTAACTCCATTGCCGTCACCCGCGAGATCCGTGCGCAACGCAAAATCCCCGCTGCCGCTCAGGTTAGCAACCTTCAGCGTGGCGTAGCGGCTATCGTCGCTGGCGGCAGTCAGATCGACCAGAGAATGCTGCATTTGCAGCTTATCGACTACGGAATCACCGGCAACCCGCCATTGGCTATCGGTCAGCTGGATGTTGAGATGGCCGCCGTTCACGTTATCGCTGACCGCTCTGCCAGACCAGAGCGAACCTGGGGCAAAGTTAAGGTCGATTAATCCGCCCAGCGACCCAACGCTACCGGTGATGTTCATCCTGCCGTCAGCATCAATCGCGCCGGGTGCAAAGCCATCAAAGTGCTCGGTAGCCATCGCAACGCCATCTGGCGAACCCATATCAATCTTCAGGTCGCCCTGAAGATGAATCTGACCGCCGGCCACGGCATAAACGCCATAGGTACTTTTCGCCAGGCCGTTGATAGTCAGGTTCTGACCGGTGATCTGCCCGCTGATTGCCAGCAAGCCATGCCCAATAATATTGACACTATTAATGGCAATATCGGTGTTACGCAGATTTACCGTCGCGCCTGCCAGCTGCGCCATCGCACCATATAATCCGGCGGATTTTAGCGTGCTACGTTCTGCCTCAGTGCCGAAAAAATTTAACGTGGAACCCTCATCCATAGCCACGATGGCACCGCTTTGCGCTGACGCAACCTGGCTACCTGCGCCAATGTTGGCAAGCCCGCTTCCTCTGACAGACAGACCCGCCGAATCATCACCGGCGGTGCTGATGGTCAGGTGATCTGCCGTGACAGTCCCCATGTTCACGATGCCGACAGAGGTAACGCCTGAGGTGATGATGGTTGAATTGCTGCCCAGCCTGACCTCGCTGTCTGACTGAATATTGATGCCGGGCGAACTGTTGCCCAGCGTATTGATAGTGAGATGATTGGCTGTCAGTAACGGCGAGCTGCCGGTGGGATTGCCTGTAAAGGCATCAATCCGCACGCCATCGCTGTTGTTGCCGTTGGTCTGAATGGCGCTGTTATTCCCCAGGCTGACCTGCGTATCGTAGCCGGAAATATGCAGGGCAAGTCCATTAATGCCCTGGGTAGAGATTTGTAGTTGTTCTGCTGTGAGGCTGGAAGCATTGCTCACCGTCAGGCCTTCCGCATAGGCAATGCCGGTTGCCGCCGTGTTTAGCGAACTGCCGGTGCCTAAATCAGCCGTGGACTGTTTACCGGTAAGCTCAAAGGCGCTGGCTGTTATGCCCGACACGCTCACAATCAGTTTATCTGCCGTAAAAAGGCTGTTCGGCCCTTTGATAAAAATGCCCTGGGCATAGTGTTCGGCATCGGTAACGCGAACGGTACTGCCAGTGCCGATAACCACCTTACCGGGAACGGTGCTGGGCACCATGATACCGTACAGTCCGCCATTCAGGGTCTGGTCGGCTATCAGCATGGTCGCGTCAGGCAGGGTAATATCGCTGCCCGTCAGGCTGCCTGACATTGCTGCATAGCCGAAGCCTGGCATAACGCTCACACCACTGGCCAGCATTAGCATTTTTGCGACTCTGCTTATTCTGAATTGATTATTCATGCCCGTAACTCTTCCTTAAGATTTTATTGATGACCCAAATTCAGCGCAATTAATCCCGAACACCTTTAGTATGTCATTAGGCGTGATGAATTAACCGGCTGAATAAAAACGGGTCAGATTGAAAGAAATGAATTAATTTACGCTCCCATCCTGAGTGCAGGTGACGGGATTATGCCGGGCAGGGCCGAATTATGTAAAGATAATGCCATGCGCTATTTTCAGGCCGCCAGCAGGTTAAGAACATCTGTCGGAAACATTCTTCTTTAAAAATTAAGGCGATGCGGCATTAGTCCGCAGGTTAGAAATGTTAAAATAATTCACCTGCATTGCATTTTGATTATGTTTAAAATCGGCGAGAGCTAAAGGCAGGGTGGATAAGATAAATTCAGCTTCCCGGATTAATTGCTTTTTAATAGTAATGCCGCTAATTAAATTTTTTCTGGTAAGTGCGTGGCTGGCAGAAGGTTCATCTGTTAATTAAATAACTTACTTCTCTGCTTAAACTGCAGAAACATATGGCGCGCAGTGGCAGACATATTGCCATTTGTTTCGCAACCATTGAAACAGAGGCATCTGAAGTTAAGCAGCAGGCGCAAATCGGATGAATTTAATAAACTCACTTGAATTAAATAAATAGGCGTTGCCGGCAACGCAGTTAATGTCATTTCTGACGTGGGTACGCGACGGTTATCTCTTTTGACCGCACCGGGGCCGATGCAGCGCGATTGAGCGTGACGCCATTTTGCTGTTGCTTTGGCGTGTCCAGAACCAGGAAAAGGCTGCAGTGCCACAGTGTTAAGCACCTTAGTAAAAGCGGCAGCGTGTCTGTTGCTCACTTTTGATTCGCCGTGGCGGTTGCAGACAACATGCGCATTAATGCCTGCGTAAAAGCAAAGTCAGAGAGCCGCTGACTTAGATATCGACTAGCGGCCAGGGGATCATTTTTACAGAGCATCACCCTGTGCGGTGCTGCTCTGTTTTTCTCTCGGCCAGACGATTATTCATTCAATAATGACGGCCGGAAATAGTCATAACCTGATGTGATACAGAAACGAACGGGGTTAACTGACATACCGCCAGGCTTCAATGGGTACTTGGTTATAGATTTCGTTCATCACCAGTTCCGCTTTGCGATGATCGTAAGCACCTTCAAACGAGGAAAGATCCTCTGCCGGAACACGATAGCGCATATAACTGGTGACAATATCAAGAATGTCTGTGCAGGGACAATGTCGCAGCTGCATTAAATAATCAATCTTTTCCATATATCCTCGTAAAATCAATGCGTAAAAATTCGCGACGTCTCAACATGAGACGCCAATCATTCGGCAATCTGGCTGATAAGTTTAATGTAAGGCGCACTGCTTAGGTCCGGCCTGAGTAATCGTGTGCATCAGGGCATTAACCTGCGGGTCGCGGTGCCGTCTCCCGCATCGCTGATGCATCGATACCCTCCGGGCGCGTTACAGATTCTCGTTATTGCTCTCCTTGTTCGGCAGAAAGGTAATTGATTTTCAACCCACCGGACGTTTTATGATTCTAAAGCCCGGTAAGCAGATTCTTCTGGCTCAGCTGCAATAGTGACGCGTTCCGGTGTTAACAGAACCGTAAGAGGTATCTGTAAGCGCCGTCATTATCAGACATCTCAAGCCAGGATAAAGTTGATATAAATCGTCATAGTGATCGGGTCTGGTTGTTTATTAATCAGTGCTATTTAGGTTAAATAAAATTAATACTTAAGTGTGTTCTACTACTGAATGCTATTTATCTGTAATTAAAGGGTATTTTCTTTTTCGGGTAAATATTCCTGGTTTTATTATTAACCTGATTTCAACAAACCCTAAATAACCAGACAACGGCTGGTCCAGAAATAAAATGGAAAAATAAAATAAGTTTGACCGGGAGGATATGATGACCCGTAGTGCGCGTGCTGGAAGGCGCAGCCGCAAACCCTAAAGGGTAAAGTGGTGACATAAATGGCTCATCCGCTAATCCCGCAGCTGGTTTGAAGCTGGCGTGCAGGGTGGGAGGGCAGGCATTGATAGCCTGTTGCTTAAACACTATTTTCAGAGGTGTAAATGACGAACTCAACTTTTCCGGCAGCGTAGGTGTCGGGCTTTTCTCCCTGTTCCAGATAGTTCAGCATCAGTTGCAGTGCCAGCTGCGCATGTTGCCGGGTGTTCTGGTCCAGCGTCAGGGCAAGACTTTGCTGCGCCAGCAGCGTGCGGGTAGTGGAATAGAGCTCATGGGCGATCCACACGCACTGATTCAGGCGGCGATGGCGCGCCAGCGCCTGGCCTATTTCGGTATTTCCCAGTCCCGTATTGTAAATACCCAGCAGATTGCCGCCGCAGATCAGCTGTTTTTCCAGCAGTTTGCTGATGACATCGCGATTTTCCTCAGCCGCCAGCTCCTCCCGCAAATGAAGATGCGGAAAACGCGCGCTCAGCACATCCCGAAAGCCGTCGATCCGCTCCCGGTGCGCGGTGTAATCCATCCGTCCACTGACCATCAGTACCTCACCCGGCTGTTGCAGCATTTTGCCCATCAGTTGACCGGCGGTGCGTCCTGCTTTTCGCTGATCTATGCTGACGTGACAGAGCCGGGCCGCGTCAGGCAGATCGGTCACCAGCGTGATAACCGGCACGCCACGCGCCTCACAGTGCGCCAGCGCAGCGTAAATCGCCGGATGTGCCTGCGCAAACACCATCAGGCCGTCCCGCGTTTCACTGCCAGCCATAATGCGCTGTGCCAGTCGCTCATGCTGCGCTTCAGGCACAAAGGTACGGTGCAGCGTCAGCCGCTGATAGCCCGGATGCATTGCCGCTTCAATCAAATCCTGCGCCAGCTGGCGGAAGAAAAAGGCATCGTTGCTGCTGATTAACACCTCAATCTGCCACGGCTGGCGATGCTCTTGCGGCAAAATGCGTTTCAGACCGCTGTCACGCGCGGCCTGCAGGACTTTACGCACCGTCTGGGGTGACACGCCACCGCGCTCATTGAGCACCCGATCCACGGTCGCCAGACCGACACCCGCACGCCGGGCGATCTCTTTCAGTGACATTCTTTTCTCCCCTGAGGTAAAGACCTCAACAACGCGATGTCACCAGTGTAACCAGCAAGGCTAAGCTGCAAACGGCGCTTTCCACTGGACTATGATGGAGTTCAAATAAATGAATAAAAAGCAACGT
The DNA here is from genome assembly GCF_038594305.1 of Pantoea brenneri. Taxonomy (NCBI): domain Bacteria; kingdom Pseudomonadati; phylum Pseudomonadota; class Gammaproteobacteria; order Enterobacterales; family Erwiniaceae; genus Pantoea; species Pantoea brenneri. The sequence continues at coordinate 61,215 of NZ_JBCGBG010000008.1, forward strand.
GTTGCCCTGCTGGGCTGTGGATTTATAGGCGAAGTGCATGCCGTCAATCTGCAGGCGCATCCGGCCACAGAACTGGTCTCGGTAACCGATACCGATAGCGCACGCGCCGCTGCATTTGCTGCGCGTTTTGCTGCTCACGCCGCGCCAGTCAGCCAGGTAATGAACGATGACAGTATCGATATGGTGCTCATCGCCAGTGCGACACCGACCCATGCCGATCTGCTGGTGGCGGCGGCGCGTGCCGGCAAAGCGATCTACTGTGAGAAACCTATCGATCTGTCTCTGGAGCGCGCGCGCCGGGTGGTGGCTCAGGTGTTGCTCTGTAATGTGCCGGTAACGGTCGGATTCAATCGCCGTTTCGACATCAGCCACCAGCAGCTTAAACAGCAGCTCCGGCAGGGCAGAGTCGGGCCAGCTGAGTTGATTCAGATGGTCTGCCGTTCTTCAGAGATGCCGCCGCTGGCCTATCTGCAGGCGTCCGGGGGACAGATGCGTGACCAGGCGATCCATTTTTTTGATCTGCTACGCTGGCTGACCGATGACGAAGTGACGGAAGTGGCCGCCATGGGGGCGGCGCTGGCGCTGCCGGCCATCAGCGATTTTGCAGACGTAGACACCAGCACGCTGCTGCTGCGGCTGCAACGTGGCGGGCTGGCGCAACTGGATAACGCCCGCCGCACCGGCTACGGCTACGACGAGCGGATCAGCGTGATGGGGCCGCTTGGTATGCTGGAGTCCCGCAGTCAGCAGCAGCAGGGCGTGACCTGCTATCAGCGCGAGCAGATCCAGCAGCCCGGGCTGCTGCCTGACTGGCTCAGCCGGGTAAAGGCGACCTGGTATGCGCAACTGGATGCGTTTGTCCGTTCGCTGAATGGCGAGTCGGTTGCCGATCTGCCTGGGCTGGAAGATGGTCTGCAAGCCCAGGCGATTGCTGAGGCGGCGGTGATTTCGCTGGCCGAACATCGCTTCTGTCCGGTTGAAAAAGTCTCGCTGTAATTCGGACCGGCAGGACGATCTGCCTGCCGGTCACTGATGCGCTGTTGAGTTTGCCGTCTGCCGCCATCGCGGCTTGAGCGTGGTAACAGCTTCCGCCCGCGCTGCTGATTATCCCGTGCCTGGCATGCGCCTGACTCGCTGCCGCCCTCCACCGCAGTGACAAAAAAATTATCGAATAGAAACCGGCGGTGAAGTGTTTACTGCTCAGTGAACCTTTTCAGGACAACGACGATGCCCTCTGTTCGTTTCTTCCCGGCCCGACAGGTCTCTTTTTCCATGTTGACGGCCGCGCGTGGCACTGCGCTTCGCCGGGCGCTGCCTGAGCACGACAGCCGGCAACGTGAAATCGTTCAGACGCTGAAGGCCCGCCTGCGCTGGCCGCGCACCGTCAATATTTTCACCCTCGCGACAGAGTACTGCCTCGTCGTGCTAACTCAGCGATTCAAGGATCAATCATGAAAAAGTGCTATGGCGTCCGCCTGTTTGCCGTTCCCGTACTGCTGCTCACCCTGCACGCGCCGCTGAGTATGGCGATGGGCGATAATGACAGTGATACAAAGGTGCCGGACTGCCCCAAAGGGCAGGTTTATAACGGTAAAACCAAAGCCTGCGTGCCGGAAAAGACCAGCATGCTCAGCGATGAGGATAAAACGCGCTACGCCTACCATCTGGCGAAAAAAGGCGAATATCAGGCGGCACTGAACCTGCTGGATACGCTGAAAAATCCGGATACGCGCGAGGCGTGGAATTATCGCGGTTATGCCACCCGCAAGCTGGGCCGCACCGATGAAGGGATTGGTTATTACCAGCGCGCCATTGCGATCGATCCGCGTTACGCTAAAGTGCGCGAATATCTTGGTGAAGCCTGGATGATCAAAGGGCGTCCCGATCTGGCGCGCGAGCAGTTAAAAACCATTGCCGGAATTTGCGGTACAGATTGCGAGGAATATCGTGATCTGCAGGCAGCCATCAACGGGCATCCTGAAACCTGATCGGTGGGGGAGAGCAAAATTACTTATAGCGACGTCCGACAGCACCTTGCGGCGCACCTGACGCGCCTCTGGCGTTATGGCTATGTGCTGTCGCACAACCGCGATCTGGCCGAAGAGCTGGTGCAGTCGACCTGCGTGCGCGCGCTGGAGCGGAGCGCGCAGTATACGCCGGGCACCCGCATTGACAGGTGGCTGTTCTCTATTCTGCACTCTATCTGGGTCAGTGATTTGCGCGCGCGTAAAGTCCGGCAGGGACAGGGTTTTGTCGATCCCGATCTGCTGCTGGCTGCCGATACGCACCCCGCAGATGATGATAACCGCCATTTCCGGCGCATCATGCAGCAGGTCAACGCGCTGCCCGAAGCGCAGCGGAATGCCCTGTTCCTGGTTTACGTGGAAGGGCTCTCCTATCAGGAAGCGGCCGATACGGTATCGGTACCGATTGGCACTATTATGAGCCGTCTGGCCGCCGCCCGCGCCACGCTGGCGAAAACAACCACGGCCCCGCCCGTCCCGCAGGAGAAACGGCTATGACCACAGGGAATTTTATGCCGCCGTGGCGCGACGAAGCGATTGTCGCCTGGCTGGATGGTGAGATGAGCCGTCACGATGCGGTGCAGTTTGAACAGGATATCGTGCGTGATCCGCTGCTGGCAGCACGGGTTGAGGAACTGCGTAATGGCAGCATCGATTTTCAGCAGGCTTTTGCACCGTTACTGGAACAGGCGCCGCAGCAAATAATGGCGCAGCGGCTGGCGGCGCTGTCGCCGGCGTCACCCGTGGCTGGCTACAGTCGCCGTGCGCTGATTGCCGCCTCGGTGAGCTTTCTGCTGGTGGGAAGTGGTCTCGGTTTACTGGCCCGCCCGGCGCCTGAAAGCGCCGACGAAAGCCAGAATGTCCGCGATCTTGAGGCGCGCTACATGTCGCTTTACAGTGCGGAAACCCTGGCGGATACGCCGGGCGATCCCGATCTGTTGCAACGTGGCCTGGATCGCACCCGGCTCGATTTGGGCCTGCAGATTACGCAACAGCAGCTGCACCTGCCGCAGGCTGAGCTGAAAATGGTGCGGATGCTGCGCTATGAGCGCACCTCAATTGCGCAGATTGCCTGGCTACACGCCGATTTCGGCCCGCTGGCGCTCTGTATCTCGCCCGAAACGCAGGCAAGCCATGTCGTTCAGCGCGAGCAGCGCCACGGTATGCAGCTCGCCTGGTGGGCAGATCAGCGACATCAGTTTGTACTGATCGGCCGTAATCCACCGCGGCAACTGGCCGCAATCGCCGAAGCATTACGGTCAGCGCTGCGCTGAGGCTGATTGCACAGCGGTTATAACGGGGACTTCGTCTGAGCCGTGATGGTAAGGGCAATCGCCACGCGGTCATCGACTATCCCGACCAGCCGGTCAACCCGGAAGGCGGTGCGGGATATCGCGGTGCTGGCATGCAGCGTCAGCGACTGTGATGAAGACGTGAGCGGCTGGCCACTCTCCAGTGTCGCCAGCATCACCACCGGACGGCTGACATCTTTCACCGTCAGGACGCCAAAGATTCGGTATTCCCCCGCTCCCAGCGCGGTAACCCGGCTGCTGACGAAGCGAATCCCCGGGTAATGCTGCGCATCAAAGAACATGTCACTTTTTAGCTGCCAGGTTAATAACGTATTTGAGGCGACCAGCGTATCGACTGGAATATTCACCTCAACACGATCGTCCCTGTCCTGATCGGGGTTCAGCGTCACGGTACCGGTCACGCCTTCAAGATGCGCCTGTGAAAAGCTGTGGCCAAAGGCACGCCACGACAGCCCGATGGCAGTTTTATCGGTGGCGATGGCGTAGGTGATTGGCGCGGCGTGAAGCGACGCGCTTAAGAAACAGCTCAGGCTTAACAGACAGGCGGTGCGGATCATCAGATGGCTCTCTTTATACGTGCAGGTAAGGTGTTAACGTCTGTCGGGCTGTATGTATTCATTTTATCGCACGGCCAGCTTTACTATCGCCTGAATAACACCGGCCAGTAGCGCGAATAGCGTTATTGCCCGGCACCGCGCCTGACCGCCATCAGCATATTTTCGCAACTGCAACCGCTGGCCTGCAGGGGAATAGCCGGGTGCTAACAACATCGATCTCCACGCACGGTTAACAGGTGAGTACAGTGCGTGCGTAAACCGGCATGGCTAATATTAAGAAAACCTTAAGCTGATAACATTTCTTCTCAAATTATTCTTCCGTGCGAGTCACAGCGATTTTAATTCATTTTTTCGTGCCGGAACCGTTTTTATCATTATGAAAATAAACGCTTTTTAATCGATTTCTGGTCATTAATTCAATTTTATGATAAAGCCATTAACTCTCCTGATATTCATCGATTATAAACGTATTGTCAATAAAGTGGAGAGAGTGGCAATCGACATGATTATTAATATTAAATAACTGAACTTTTCCAGAAATGATTAAATGAAACTGTTTTTATTTTATTGGATTTAACCCACTTCATTTAATGTTTAGTTAACTTTTGTGCGTTAGCGTGTATCACCAGTCTGATATTTTTAATTTATTAAGAAGATCAACGTGCTCTGTTTTGAAAGGGTGTCGGCGGGAGATTCGCTATTTCCTCGCTATTACTGGCGTTGCGCATGATTAACCGTGCGTGCCTGTTTATTGTGTAGAACTGCAGGAGCTTCACCATGGCATTTTTGCCTTTTTCACGCCCCGCGTTTGGCGATGAGGAACTGGCCGCCGTAAAAGCGGTTTTTGACTCCGGCTGGATAACCACCGGCGCGAAATGCGCCGAACTGGAGCAGGCATTTATTCAGCTGACCGGCAATCAGCATGCAATCGCCGTCAGTTCGGCGACGGCGGGGATGCACGTCACGCTGATGGCCCTCGGCATTCAGCCGGGCGATGAGGTGATTACCCCGTCGATGACCTGGGTTTCCACCCTCAATCTGATCACCCTGCTTGGGGCAACGCCGGTGATGATTGATGTGGACCCGGATCATCTGATGGTGATGCCCGGGCAGATTGCCCGCGCCATCACGCCGCGCACCCGCGCCATTATACCGGTGCACTACGCCGGTGTGCCGGTGGATCTGGAGCCGATTTATCAGCTGGCGCGCCAGCACGGCATTGCGGTGATCGAAGACGCCGCCCATGCGGTCGGTACCACTTATCATGGCCAGCATGTCGGGCATCAGGGCACCGCGATTTTTTCCTTTCATGCGATTAAAAATATCACCTGCGCGGAGGGCGGCCTGGTGGTGACGGATGACGCCGCGCTGGCCGATCGGATCCGCAGCCTGAAGTTTCACGGTCTGGCGGTTGATGCCTTCGACCGCCAGACTCACGGCCGCCAGCCGCAGGCTGAAGTGATGATGCCGGGCTTTAAATACAACCTGCCTGACATCAGCGCCGCGATAGCGCTGGTGCAGTTAAAAAAACTGCCGGGTTTTATCGCGCGCCGCAGTGAGATTGCCCGGCGCTATCTGGATGCCCTGCAAACGCTGCCGTTCACGCCACTGTCGCTGCCCGACTGGCCGCATCAGCATGCGTGGCATCTGTTTATTCTGCGCATCGATGAGTCGCGCTGCGGACTGTCACGCGATGCGTTTATGCAGGCGCTGAAAGCGCGGGAGATAGGATCGGGACTGCATTTCCGCGCTGCCCATACCCACAAATATTACCGTGAGCACTACCCGCAGCTGCGTTTGCCTGCCAGTGAACGCAACAGCCAGCAAATGTGTTCGATCCCGCTGTTCCCCGGCATGACCGATCAGGATGTGGAACGGGTGATCGCGGCGTTGCATGACATTGCGGGAGCCTGTAATGCGTGACGTAAAACCCATCAACCTGCTGTCCGTGGTTATCCCGGTCTACAACGAGCAGGAGAGCCTGCCTGAACTGATTCGCCGCACCCGCGCAGCCTGCGATCCGCTGGAACTGGAGTATGAAATCCTGCTGGTCGATGACGGCAGCAGCGATCGCTCAGCAGAGGTCATTGAACAGGCGGCAGCCCTTCCGGATAGCCCGGTGATTGGGGTGCTGCTCAACCGTAATTATGGTCAGCACTCCGCCATCATGGCGGGCTTCAGCCACGTCCGCGGCGACGTCATTGTCACGCTTGATGCCGATCTGCAAAATCCGCCGGAAGAGATCCCGCGGCTGGTTGACGCCGCCCGTCAGGGTTATGACGTGGTCGGGACCGTGCGGCAACAGCGGCAGGATAGCTGGTTCCGTCGTCAGGCCTCCCGCACCCTCAATCGGCTGATCCAGCGGGTGACCGGCCAGGCGATGGGCGATTACGGCTGCATGTTACGCGCCTACCGTCGTCATATTGTCGATGCGATGCTCAACTGCCACGAACGCAGCACCTTTATTCCGATACTGGCGAATACCTTTGCCCGCCACACCATTGAGCTGCCGGTCATCCACGCCGAACGGGCGTTTGGCGACTCGAAATACAGCTTCATGCGGCTGATCAACCTGATGTATGACCTGGTGACCTGCCTGACCACCACGCCACTGCGCTTGCTCAGCGTGGTCGGCAGCCTGATTGCGCTGACCGGCTTCGCCTTTTCCCTGGTGTTAATTGTGCTGCGGCTGTTCTTTGGTGCCGCCTGGGCGGGCGACGGCGTTTTCGTGTTGTTCGCCGTGCTGTTCATGTTCATCGGCGCGCAGTTCGTCGGTATGGGCCTGCTCGGTGAGTATATCGGGCGTATTTATAACGATGTTCGGGCGCGTCCGCGCTATTTCGTTCAACGGGTTGTTAAGGCTCCGCAAGCGCCTTCAGTACAGCCATCAGTACAGGAAAGTTCACTATGAAGACCCTCGTTTTTGCCTACCACGACATGGGCTGTGTTGGTATCACGGCGTTGCTGAATGCTGGCTATGAGATCGCCGCCATTTTTACCCACAACGATGAGGCGACCGAAAATCACTTTTTCGGATCGGTGGCGCGGCTGGCGGCTGAGCATGGTATCCCGGTCTATGCCCCGGACGAGGCGAACCATCCGATCTGGCTTGACCGCATCCGCACTCTGGCACCCGACATGATTTTTTCGTTCTACTACCGGCATCTGCTGAGCGACGAGATTTTGCAGTGCGCCCGTCATGGCGCGTTTAATCTGCACGGTTCGCTGCTGCCAAAATATCGGGGCCGGGCACCGCTCAACTGGGCGTTGATCAATGGCGAGCGCGAGACCGGCGTCACCCTGCACCGGATGGTGAAACGGGCCGATGCCGGTAATATCCTGGCGCAGCAGCGGGTGGCGATTGAGGATCAGGACACGGCGCTGACCCTGCACCGCAAACTGTCGGCGGCGGCGGAACAGCTGCTGAACGATCTGCTGCCCGATCTGCGTCACGGGCAAATCAGCGAATGGCCGCAGGAGGAGAGCCAGGCTAGCCGGGTTGGACGGCGCACCGCCGAAGATGGCCGCATCGACTGGCATCAGCCGGCGCAGGCGATTCACAATCTGGTCAGGGCAGTCACCGATCCCTGGCCGGGCGCCTTCGCCTTTGCCGGCTCGGTAAAATTTATCGTCTGGAAGAGCCGGGTTCATCCGCAACAACACCACGCCAGGCCGGGCACGGTGCTGTCGAAACACCCTTTTCTGATCGCCTGTGGTGACGGCGCGCTGGAGATCCAGACCGGGCAGTCTGAGCATGGCGTCTACATGAACGGCAGCCAGCTGGCGCAAAGCTTAGGGATGGTGCCGGGCGCGCTGCTCTACTCGCAACCGCAGTCGGTACTGCAGCGCCGTACCCGGGTGTTGATCCTCGGCGTAAACGGCTTTATCGGTAACCACCTCACCGAACGGCTATTACAGGATGACCACTTTGAGGTTTATGGACTGGATATCAGTTCCGATGCCATCAGCCGTTTTCTCGATCATCCACACTTTCACTTTGTCGAGGGGGATATCGCTATCCATTCCGAGTGGATTGAGTACCACATTAAGAAATGTGACGTCATTCTGCCGCTGGTGGCGATTGCGACACCGATCGAATACACCCGTAATCCGCTGCGGGTGTTTGAGCTGGATTTCGAGGAGAACCTCAAAATCATCCGCGACTGCGTGAAGTATCAAAAGCGCATCATCTTCCCCTCTACCTCGGAGGTGTACGGCATGTGTACCGACGCCAGCTTTGATGAGGATTGCTCCAATCTGGTGGTCGGACCGATTAACAAGCAGCGCTGGATCTATTCGGTATCAAAACAGCTGCTGGATCGGGTGATCTGGGCCTACGGCGAGAAAGAAGGGCTGCGATTCACCCTGTTCCGTCCGTTCAACTGGATGGGACCGCGGCTGGATAACCTCAATGCGGCGCGCATCGGCAGTTCACGCGCCATCACCCAGTTGATCCTCAACCTGGTCGAGGGTTCTCCGATCAAGCTGATAGATGGCGGCAGGCAGAAGCGTTGCTTTACCGACATTCAGGATGGGGTGGAAGCGCTGTTCCGGATTATCGAAAACAAGCAGCAGAACTGTGATGGACAAATCATCAACATTGGCAACCCGGATAACGAAGCCAGCATTAAAGAGCTGGCAGAGCAGCTGCTGGCCAGCTTCGAACGTCATCCATTGCGTCACCAGTTCCCGCCGTTTGCCGGTTTCCGTGAGGTGGAGAGCAGCAGCTACTACGGCAAAGGCTATCAGGATGTCGAGCACCGCAAACCGGCGATCCGCAACGCGCGCCGGCTGCTGGGCTGGACGCCGACCGTGACGATGGATACCACCATCGATAATACGCTCGACTTCTTCCTGCGAACCCTTGAGCAGCAGGCTGATCATCGATGAAAAGGATCGGTCTGCGGATTGACGTGGATACCTGGCGCGGCACGCAGCAGGGCGTACCGGCGCTGCTGGCGCTGTTCAGGCAGCACGCCATACGCGCCAGTTTTTTCTTCAGTGTCGGACCCGACAACATGGGACGCCATCTGTGGCGTCTGATTAAGCCGGCTTTTCTGTGGAAAATGATGCGTTCGCGCGCCGCCTCGCTGTACGGCTGGGACATCCTGCTGGCCGGCACCGCCTGGCCGGGCAAGCCGATTGGGCGCGGCCTGAGTCGCATTATGCAGGAGACGGCCCGGCAGCATGAGGTCGGACTGCACGCCTGGGATCATTTTGCCTGGCAAACCTGGGCCGGTGTCTGGCCGGAAGAGAAACTGATTGAGCAGATAGCCCGCGGCAACCAGACGCTGAGCGAGATCCTGGGTCAGCCCATCAGCTGCTCGGCCGCCGCAGGCTGGCGCGCCGATGGGCGGGTGATGGCTGCTAAACAGAACTTTGGCTTTCACTACAACAGCGACTGCCGTGGCAGCGGCCCGTTCCTGCCGATACTGCCTGACGGGCAGCCCGGCACGGTACAGATACCGGTCACGCTGCCCACCTGGGATGAAGTGGTGGGCCGACAGGTCAGTGCGAACGGTTTCAATGGCTATATCCTCGAGCAGATGCTCTCCGCCGGGGAAACGCCGGTTTACACCATTCATGCCGAGGTGGAAGGCATTGTCGGCTATCAGGACTTTGCCACGCTGCTGACGTGGGCGGGCCGCAACGGCATTGAGTTTTGCCCGTTAAGCGCGCTGTTGCCTGCCGATCTCTCAACCCTGCCGCGCGGCAAAGTGGTGAGAGGCGAAATTGCCGGGCGGGAAGGGTGGCTGGGCTATCAGAAACTGATTGATGAGGTGAAAGAGCCCCGATGCGGATAACCAGCAAATGGCTGCTTTTTTTCGGTTTTTTTGCCCTGTATTACCTGATCCCGCCGATGTTTCGCGATCTCTGGCAGCCGGATGAAACCCGCTATGCTGAGATCAGCCGCGAGATGCTGGCGACCGGTGACTGGGTGGTACCGCATTTTTTCGGCCTGCGCTATTTTGAAAAGCCGGTGGCGGGCTATTGGGTCAACACGCTGTGCCAGTGGCTGTTTGGTCACACTCTTTTTGGCGTGCGGGCCGGATCGATAATCACTACCACGCTGACCGCCGCGCTTATTTACTGGCTGGGCAAACGGCTGTTTGATTCACGGCGTACGGCAGCGGTGGGCGCGGTGATTTTCCTCAGCTCTCTGCTGGTTTACGGCATCGGTACCTATGCGGTGCTCGATCCGATGCTGATGCTGTGGCTGGCGGCTGCGATGTGCAGCTACTGGCTGGCAACCCAATCTGACGCGCGCACCACCCGGGTCGGTGGCTACCTGCTGCTCGGCCTCGCCTGCGGTATGGGATTCATGACCAAAGGATTTCTGGCGCTGGCGGTGCCGGTGCTGGCGATTCTGCCGTGGGCGGTCTGGCGTCGGCGGGTCACTGAACTGCTGTTCTATGGTCCGCTGGCGGTGCTGGCGGCTGCCGCGATTAGCGCACCCTGGGCGCTGGCGATCTGGCATCAGGCGCCCGATTTCTGGCACTACTTCTTCTGGGTTGAGCATATTCAGCGTTTTGCCGAACCGAATGCGCAACACAAAGCGCCATTCTGGTATTACCTGCCGGTTTTACTGCTGGGGACGTTACCCTGGCTGGGACTGCTGCCCGGTGCGCTGATGACGGGCTGGCGCGAAGGTCAGTATCAGGCTGCCGCACGTTATCTGCTGAGCTGGACGGTGATGCCGCTGCTGTTTTTTAGCCTGGCAAAAGGCAAACTGCCGACCTATATCCTGCCCTGTTTTGTGCCGCTGTCGCTGCTGATGGCGCACTACGGACTACAGACGGCGCAGCGGGCGGGGCGGGCGCTGAAGATCAACGGCTGGCTTAATGCCCTGTATGGCGTGGTGATGCTGGCTGCTTTGCTACTGGTGCTGGCACCGTGGAGCCTGACACACCATCCGCTGTTTGCGCCGGATGAAAACAGCAAGCTGGCGCTGGCGGCGCTGGCGTTCCTCAGCTGGTCGCTGATCGGCCTGTACAGCACCCGTTACGCCAGCCATCGCTGGCAGGCAGCGGCGCTTTGCCCGTTAGTCGTTGCGCTGACGATCGGCCCTGTGATCCCGGATAAAATACGTGACGCCAAACAGCCACAGCATTTTGTGGTGGCAATCAGCGATCGGCTGGCTGGCAGCCGTTATATTCTGGCGGATAATCCGGGCGTCGCCGCGGCGGTTGCCTGGCATCTGCGGCGCAGCGATATCGGTTTTTATGACCAGAAAGGCGAACTGGAATATGGGCTGGGCTATCCGGATGCGCAATCCCGCTTTGTCAGCGAAGCCGCCCTGGGCGGCTGGCTCGCGGCGCATCGCCGTACCGGTAGCGTGTCGTTGCTATTGCTGGTTGACTCGGTGCACAGCGATATCGGAGCGGCGATCCCGGTACCGGATGCGGTTTATCGTCAGGGCAGACTGGTCAGCCTCTATTATGGTCAGACTCCCTGATGGTGCTGCTGATTGTGCTGGTGAGCCTGCTCAGCTGCAGCGCGCAGCTGTGTCAGAAACAGGCCACGCGGGTCAGCGGTTCCCGGCTGGCGGTTTCTGGCTGGCTGGCGGGCAGCGTACTGCTGCTGGGGATCGCCATGATCCTGTGGCTGGCGGTGTTGCAGCGGGTGCCGGTCAGCCAGGCGTATCCGATGCTGAGCCTCAATTTTATCTTTGTTGCGCTGGCGGCGCGCATCATCTGGCGTGAGCGCCTGACGCTGCGCCAGATCGGCGGCACGCTGCTGGTGGTAATTGGGGTGACGCTGATGGGCAGCCAGCTATGAAAGGCTACGGCTGGATAGCGGGCAGCGTGCTGCTGGTGTCAGCGGCCCAACTGATGATGCGCTGGGCAATGCCGCAACTACCCGATCTGTATGGACCGATCTCATCCGGCAATCCGTTTGCCCTGTTGCCGGTTCTGCTGCTGATGGTCGGGCTCGTGGCCTACGGATTGTCGATGTTGTGCTGGCTACGGGCGCTGCACAGTTTTCCGCTCAGCCGGATTTATCCCCTGCTGAGCCTGAGCTATGTGCTGGTGTGGCTGGCGGCTGTCAGCCTGCCATTTTTCCATGAACCTTTTAGCTGGCGCGGGCTGGCAGGTATCGCCGTTATCATTCTCGGGGTAACGTGTCTGGTGCTGGAGGAATAAAACCTTCACCACCCCGGCCACTCGCGTCACCTTACTGTGGTCAGACGGCAACGGACGCATCTGCCGTCTGACCAGGCAATGCTGGCCTTTCGCAGATTATCGGCGGGGAAAGGTTTGCCGGTCCGTTCCCTCTCTACTCTTACGTCCATCCCCATTCCCGGTGGTTACTCTGCTGTCCCGACTGGCGCGGTGATGAAATTGCGCCACGCCTGCCGGTTATCATTTTCACTGCTAATGTGGTTTTGATTACCCTTTTCGCGCGCGCATTCACGTTCTGCAGCTGGCGAAATTATCATTTCCGTGTTAAATCTGCTTTTTATTATCGTTTTTCGTCTTCTGATAAAGGATTTAACCCATGCTGGTCGGTTTTAAAGCGCTGTCTGAACGTTATGCTATTGAACTGGCGCAACCGCTGCGTGTGGCGTCCTTTATCGGCACCGTACGATCCCGCCACGAGAGTCAGGGGCAGATAGAGAACCGCTATCCGCCGAGCTACCGCCCGGAAGACGATATTGCTGGTCACTTCGCCTTTGGTCTCAAATATGAAGAGATCCATCTGGAGTTTTTTGCCCGCCTGTTTGCAGCCATCGGCCCCGAACCGCTGGAGAACTGGTGCCGCCGTGAGCCTTACGGGCAATATGCGCGCCGCGCCGGTTTTTTCTATGAGTGGCTGACCGGCGAGACGCTGGCAGTGCCGGATGTGACCAACGGCGGCTATGTGGATGCGATTTCACCCAAGGCCTACCTGACCCGCACCAGCCTCAAGCGGTCAAAACGCTGGCGCATCAATGACAATCTGCCTGGCAGCGTTGATTTCTGCCCGATAGTGCGTCGGACGGCCGCCACCGAACAGGCGCTGGCTTTTGATCTGCAGAGTGCCCTCGCTGAGCTGGATAATGCGTTTGGTGCCGATATCCTGCTGCGTACCGCCAGCTGGCTGACGTTTAAGGAATCCCGCGCCAGCTTTCTGATAGAGAAAGAGGCCAGCCAGGCCGATCGTATTCAGCGTTTTGCGCACGTCATTGCGCAATATTGCGGCCAGCTTGACGACCCGCTCAGCGATGCCAGTCTGCACACCCTGCAGAAGGGCATTCTCGGTCACGATGCGCTCGGACTGGGGCTGCGCCGCTCGCCGGTATTTGTCGGTCAGGCGACAATACGCGAAGATATCGTCCATTACATTGCGCCGCAGTTTAGCGATGTTCCACGTTTTATGCAGGGCCTGAAAGCCTTCGAGCAGGCAACGCGCGGGGCAGAACCGCTGGCGCGGGCTGGCGTGATCGCTTTTGGTTTTGTCTATATCCATCCGATGCGCGATGGTAATGGCCGCATCCACCGCTTTTTAATCAACGATACGCTGATCCGCGACCATGCCGTGCCGGAGGGCGTTATTCTGCCGGTCTCGGCTACCATCACCAGTTCACTTGATTTCCGCGCTGGCTACGATCGCACGCTGGACGTTTTTTCAAAACGGCTGATGCGGCGCTACGCCGGCAGCTATCGGTTTGCTGAACTGATCACCTATGAAGATGGCACGCTGAGTAACTTTGTTTTCACTGACTATGACGATGCGCGTTTTGCCTGGCGTTATCCCGACCTGACCGAACAGGTGCTGTATACCGCCCGGGTGGTCGAGCATACGGTGCGAACCGAAATGGCAGATGAGGCCAGAGTGCTGGTGATTTTTCAGCGGGCGCAGGAGCGGTTGAAAGAGGTGATTGAGATGCCCGATCAGGACGCCAGCCGCATCATCCGTTCGCTGAAAGAGAATGGCTGGCAGGTTTCCGGCAAACTGAAAAAGGCCTTCCCGCAGCTTGATGATGCTGAAAAAGCCCAGCGGATTATCGCGGCAGTCAGATCGGCGTTTGAAGAGCCGGTGCGCTAGGCGGCAGCGTCTGTGGCAGGGCTATCAGGCCATTAGCCGACCGGCTGGGCTTGCCGGTTAAGCGTCAGATTCTGTCGCTGGATGCTCTGAAAAATATTGTTCTTCAGCCAGTCGGTAGAGGATTTCTTGCCGCTGCGTTGGTGGGAAAAGATTTTTACCGTAAAAGGGGGCGCACGGAAGGGCAATCTGAAGATTCTGACCTGCGCGACCGGCGCAATTTTACCGGCGACAAAGGAGGGAATAGCCATCAGCAATTCACTCTCCGCCACAATGTGCGGAGAACTGAGCATTGACGGGGTTTTGAGCGCGATCCGGCGCGTCAGCCCCAGCCGGGCAAGATGCGTATCCAGCAGCCCTTTTTTTTCATTCCACGGCGTCACCACCAGATGACCAGCGGCCAGATACTCCTCCAGCGTCAGGCTCTGGCGATTGATGTTACCGATCACCACAAATTCATCGCTGAATAAATCCACCTCATCCAGATCCTGATGCCGGACATCATCCGGCTCGCTAAAACTCAACGCCAGGTCAACCTCACCGGCCAGTAATTCTGTCAGCGCCGGGTTGTGCGGCAGGTGGCAGAGTTCGAAATTAACGCCGGGCGCGGTTTTTTCCAGCGCTTTGATCAGTTCCGGAAAGATACAAAAAGCGGTGTAGTCCGTTACGGCAACCCGAAAAGATTGGGTGCTGGTCCGGGGATCAAAGGGTTGTACCGGGCTGAGATGCTGATTGAGCACCGCGAGTGAGGCAGCAATATGCGGTGCCAGCTGGTGCGCAAAGACGCTGGGACACATCTTATGCCCTTCGCGATAGAACAGCGGATCTTTCAGGAATTCACGCAGGCGGGTTAACGCATGACTTAACGCAGAAGTACTCATAGAGAGTTCAACCGCAGCCAGCCTGACAGAGCGGTGGCGGTAGACGGCATCGAAAACAGGCAGAAGATTGAGATCGAGACGTCTCAGCACATGATGCATGAAATTCACCTGTAATTGATTTTATTGCACTTAATTCATTAAAGAATAGCGATTATCCTTACGGGCATCAAACAGTACTGATCAGAGAATATTTATGAGCGTGATTATTCGCCAGGCCAGCCCGGAAGATACGGATGCCCTCTATAACATGATCAACGGCTTATCCGTATACAGCGAAGCCCCCCTGCAGGCGATACCGGACGCTGACGAAATCAGACACGCCCTGTTTGGAGCTGACAGCACAGCAGAAGCCTACATCTGTGAAATTGAGGGGGTGATTGCAGGTTACTGCGTCATTTCGATGAGCTTTTCAACCTGGATTGGCCGCCAGAGCCTGAATATGGAAGACCTCTACTTTACGCCTGATTATCGCGGCAGAGGTGCGGGCAAAGCGATGCTCCATTACGTTGCTCAGCTGGCAGTCAGCCGGCAATGCAGCCGGATTGAGTGGAATGTGCTGGACTGGGATAAATCCGCGAAAGATTTTTATCAGAGTATTGATGCACTTCCGCTGAGTGAATGGGTGCGCTACCGGCTGGATGGCCCGGCGCTGGCGCGATTTGCCTCACGTGAACTCAACTGAACCAATTTGTAAAAACCGGCCGGCCCGTCCCGTGGCAGGATGATCTCAGCCGCCTCATCCTGAGGGCGGGAAAAGTACTGCGCACCTCGTGTTCGCGCGGAATGGGCGGAATTTATAATGAAAGAGAGAACAGCATTGCTGGCTTCGGGCTCAGCACGGGCGATCGGTGCGGCGATTGCGGCGGGTGAAATCAGCGCGCTTGAAGCTACCGAATGGTACCTGGATCGTATTGAGCGATTAGATCAGGGTAAAGAGGGCATTAACTGCGTCAGAACGGTATCCCGTCTGGCGCGGGAAGAGGCGCGACGTGCCGATGCCGCGCTGGCTGCCGGTCAGGCGGCAGGACCGCTGCATGGCGTGCCTTATCTGATCAAAGATAATGCGTTTACCCTCGACGGCAGCTTTGCCTCGGCAGGTGCCAGTGCGCTGGCAGAGTTTATCCCGCCTTATGAAGCGACGGTTGTGGCGCGTCTTCGCGAGGCGGGCGCTGTACTGCTGGGTAAAACTAACCTGACCGAATTTGCCGACTTCGTTGCCGAAACCATGCCCGCTGAGTTTAGCGGAGCGGGCGGTGTGGTGCGGCATCCGCTGGGCGGGCGATACGATCGGGGAATGGGTTCCAGCGTCGGGTCGGCGGCCGCGGTGGCAGCCGGTTTTTGCGGTTTTGCTATTGGCTCGGAAACACAAAATTCGATTCAGGCTCCGGCGGTTCACAGTGCGGTCGTCGGCTTTAAACCCACGGTGGGCCGCGTCAGTCGTCACGGCTTTATTCCGCTGGTTGCCAGTCAGGATTCGCCCGGTCCGCTTACCCGGACCGTTGATGACGCGCAGCTGGTTTATCAGGCGATCGGCGGGGCGGATATCAAAGATACCGCCACGCTTACCGTTTTTCCGGCTGAAACCCGGGGTAATCAAAGCCTGCAGGGGCTGCGAATCGGCATCCCGCGGCGCTTTATCGCCGACACGGTGCTGACGCCCGACCGCGAGGCAGTGTTTGAACGCCTGCTGCACGCCCTGGCCCAGGCGGGGGCGGTGATTGTCGATCCCTGCGATCTGCCTTCGGCAGAACAGCTGAATGGCGTGCGCTCATGCGTTTTTCGCGCGGAGTTTCGTGCCGGTCTTAACAGCCTGCTTACGGCGCTTAAGCCGTGCGGCATGCGCTCTCTGCAGGACATTATCGCGTGGAACAGCGCACATCCGCAGAGCATTCCCTATGGTCAGTCTCTGCTTGAAGCGACGGATGCCGCGCCGGATCTTCGCTCATCAGCCTATATTGACGATCGGCGGCAGGACATTGCCCTCAGCCTGAATGCCGGCATTCTGGCTGCGCTGAACGCCGGACCGGCAGATGTGCTGCTGTCGCCGATGTCGGCAGCGGCAAAATGCACCGGAAAAGCGGGCGCGCCGGTGGTGGCGATACCCGCAGGCGCAGATTCGGCAGGCTTGCCGTTCGGCGTTACGGTATACGCCGCGCCGGGCCAGGATGCAGCTATTTTGCAGGCAGCCATGGTCATTGAAAGCGTCATTGGCCAGCGTCTGATGCCCGCTATCACTGACACTGAGTCAGTAATCACAACAAAAAGCTGAACAGCAAAGGGCTGCCCGCGGGCAGCCCTGGTGCAGAAGCAGGGATTATTTAGTCAGGCGGGCAGTCATGTGCACCTGATTGCCGCTGTAGGCTTCCGTAATGCTGTAGCTGGCACCCGCCATTTTCGCTCTGGCGGCGATCTGCGCTTCGGCTGCGTCGAGCGTGGAGGCAGTGGCTGTCACCGTCTGCGCGAAGCTGGTGGTTGAAATCAGTGACAGAACGAAGACTGCAGCGAATTTTTTGACGTTTTTCATGGCGATTTTCCCGGCGTTAATCTGTGTTTGTGAGGCGGACTGCCTCGATGGAGTGAAGATTACGCAGGAAAGGCGGCGATGAAAATCCCGAAAATATGCTGAAGTAAATCAAAAAAACTGATGCATGCGATTTTCCGGTAACCCGGCGTCAGCCAGACAGACAGTCCGGGTCGGTATAGTTATACCTAAAGATAATAGTCCGAAGAAAAAAAGGTTCTTACAATGGCGCCAGACCGTTGCGCAACGCGAAAGCGGCTGGCCTCAGGGCGGATCGGTTTGATTCAGCTGACCAATCCGCGCTCGTGACCGGCTCTGCTGCCCAGCAAAGGCGGACGGCAAGCGGAATGAACCGCCAGCCGTTTCGTCACGGCTCTTCCGCTGACATCGGCAACTCTCCACCGTTCTCAGGTGACAAATCCTGCTACGGACGTGCCTGACACAGGCCTGAGCTTTATTTAAGGAAAACAGCATGCAGCTGTCGCAGCGTATTGTCGTCATCGATGATGAACGTTCTGTTCGTAGTGGTCTGACCAACCTGCTCCAGTCTGAGGGCTATCTGACCAATGCCTTCGAGTCGGCAGAATCTCTGCTTGGTGATGAAGCCGCGATAGCGAGTGCCGCGCTTTTTATCATTGATGTGCAACTGAAGGGGATGAATGGGTTTGAGCTGTTTATCAACCTGACCCAGCGCATTGAAAATCCGCCGGGGATTATCATTTCCGGCAACGGTGACGACACCATGTTGCGGTATGCCATCAACCTGGGGGCGATTGCCTTTTTGCCAAAGCCGATCGAAATTGATACGTTGTTTGAACATATCCGACAGGAATTCTCCTCAAGGGCTGCCCGCCAATGAGTACTAATCCGCAGGCGTTACATTCAGCAGAAAACGATGAAATCGCACTATCAGAGGATATTCTCTTCAGCCCGCTGGCGCAGGAGGGCAATATCGACTGGCTGCTGTGCCGGCACACCACCTCCGGTGACACCTTTGTGCTGGCGACCGCAGGCAATGAAGCGTCGGTCTTTCATGTCACGCAGCTGCTGAAAAATGAATATGCCCTTCGTGACCGGTTAGCGGAAAGCTGGGCGCTGAAACCGCAATGGCACACCCATTACCAGGGACGCTATGCGCTGGTTTATCCCGCCTTTGATTATCGCACCCTGACGGATGTGCTGTGCATGCCGCCTGGCCCCCTCTCTGAGTTTCTCAAATCTGCCGCGATGCTGTGCAGTACGCTGAGCCAGCTACATCAACAGGGACTGGTGCACGGTGATATCAAACCGGCAAACTTCTTTCTGAGCGATGAGGATGGCGTTTATCTCGGGGGCTTTGGGCTCTCCTCGCTGCATAATCCGCTGCCGGAGCAGCAGCGCCTGCCTGTAACGGGCGGTACTCTTGCCTATATGTCGCCAGAACATACCTCCCGTTCAGCCCATCAGGTGAGTCACGTCAGTGATTTGTACAGTCTCGGCATTGTGCTTTATGAGCTGCTGACCGGCAGACTGCCTTATGGCAGCATTGAGGGCGGCCACGCGGAGTGGGTGCACCATCACATCGCCTCGGAAGCATTGCCGCCTCATCTGCTGCGTCCTGACGTGCCGGTGATCCTCTCCTCCATCATCCTGCGACTGCTGGCCAAATCGCCGGAGTACCGTTATCAGACCGCCGATGGGCTGCTGGCCGATCTTCGTCGCTGTGCGGCCACGCTGCAGCCGGATGGCATGATTGAGCCGTTTACGCTGGGACTGCAGGATTCACCTGCCGCCAGTCTGTCTGCTGATTCGCTGTGTAGCGATCATCCGCAGGCCAGCAGGATCCTGGCGGCGTTGGATGAGGTCAGCAACAGCGGCAAACACAGCCTGGTGACCATCAGTGGTGCTGCCGGTGCCGGGAAATCCTCCCTGATTGCCTCCGCGCTCAAACTGCTGCGCACCCGGAAAACCTTGCTCACCTTGGTGAAAGTCGATCAGCATGCGCCGGTGTTACCCTATACGGTTTTTACTGCAGCCTTCAGGACGCTGACCCTGCACGTGCTGGGTCTGCCCGCTGAAGAAATGGCCCAGTGGAAAGCACATATTTCACGGTTGCTCGGTGCCTATGCCGGACTGGCGGTAAACCTGGTGCCAGAACTGGGAATATTGCTTAATCAGAAAGCGGCGGTTCTGCCGCACTCGCATACGCTTGATGCGAAAAATCGCTTTAATCTGGTTGCCTGTAGCCTGGTTAAAGCGTTTACGGCCCAGGGGCGGCCGCTGGTTATTCTTATTGATGATGGCCACTGGGCCGATCAGGCGACGCTGCTGTTGCTGCAAAATCTGCTGAGTCAGGGTGAAGAGATCCCGCTGCTGCTGGTGATCGCGCACCGGGATATCACCTCGTTACCCTGTCCGCTCATTGCGGGTAATCTGAACCAGCTCTGCGCGAGCACCCCGCGCATTATGGCGATCACGCCCGAGCCGCTGTCGGAAAAGAGTATTGCGGGTTGGCTGGCGGGGCAGTTTCATACCCGCAGTTCGGCAACGGCTGAGCTGGCACGGGTCATCCACGAAAAAACCGGC
The DNA here is from genome assembly GCF_038594305.1 of Pantoea brenneri. Classification (NCBI taxonomy): domain Bacteria; kingdom Pseudomonadati; phylum Pseudomonadota; class Gammaproteobacteria; order Enterobacterales; family Erwiniaceae; genus Pantoea; species Pantoea brenneri. Next base: position 81,102 of record NZ_JBCGBG010000008.1, read on the forward strand.
GGTAATCCGCTCGCCACTCATAACTTTTTCCGCCAGGCGGTGCAGCAGGGATTGATTACCCACCATGCGCCGTTCAGATGGACCTACGATGCAGAGGCGCTTAAAAACAGCCACTACACCGCTAACGTCGCGGCCAGCGTGCTGCTGCACCTCGCCTCGCTACCGCTGACGGCCCGGCATATGCTGGGTAAGCTGGCATTGCTGGGCAGTGCCGGCGAGTTGCAGGTCCTGAGCCAGATTCTTGCCGTCTCCAGCGCGGAGATAGAGGCGATACTGTTGCCAGCGGTGACGGCCAGGCTGGTCACCCGCAATGAGGAGGGCTACGCCTTTATGCATGACAGCGTGCATGAGGCGGCGCTTAATCTTCTGCCGGATGCAGATAAAGATGCTTTCCATTGCGCCGCGGCACGCTTTTACATGCATCAATCGCAGCACGATATCACCAATGCGGTGCTGTTCCGGGCGGCGCATCACCTGCTGGCGGTTAAAAAGCTTACGCTCCTCCGATATGAAACCGGGCCGTTCTGCCAGCTGTTGCTCAGCGCCAGCCGGCGGGCAAAAACCACCGGCGATTATCTCTCTGCGCTGCGCTATTTGCAGACCGCCCGGGTATTGCACGACGGTGCCGGTGATGCCGGAAGCAGCGAATTTCTGCTGGAAGAGGCGGAATGCGAATTTCTTAATGGCAATCTGCCCGCCGCACTGACCTTAAGCTCCCGGGTCCAGTCTTCACCCGGCGACGCCGCCGATAAAGCCGGTGCGGCGTGCCTGATTGCTGAAATTCATATGCGTCAGTCGGACAGTAAGCTGGCGCTGGAGACCGCGCTCGCCTGGCTGGCGGTGTTTGGCATTCATCTGAACCGTCATCCGGACCAGGCGGAGTGCGATGCGGCCAGAGTGAAGCTGAAGGAGGCGGTGGGGAAAAATCCCTATGCCCGCTTCCGTTCGCTGGCCCGGGTCGACTGTAAAAATACCGAAGCGGTGATGAATCTGCTGGCCAGCGCCAGTACATTTGCTGCCTTCATCAATCCGCGACTGCACTTTATGATCCTGTGCCAGCTGCTGCACCTGACAATGGAGCGTGGGCTAAGTGGCGCCTCGACGCTGGCGCTCTCGTGGTATGGCGTGGTGTGCGGCGACCAGTATGATGAGTACAGCCGCGGCTTTGCCAGCACGCTGCTGGCGCGCGAGCTGGTCTATAAGCATGACTTTGTCAGCTTTAAAGCCCGGACGCTGCTCCCGCTCGATCAGGTCAGTATCTGGACGATGCCGCTAACCTATGCCATCGAGCGGGCGAAGGCCACCTTTGACGTGGGGGTTGAAACCGGCGACCGGACGTCGGCGTGTCTGGCACTGCGGCACATCGTCATGAATTATCTGGCGCGCGGCGATCATCTTGATGGCGTACACACCTCGATTGCGCGAGGCATGCAGTTTGTCAGAAAGGCACAATACCGCGACGTGGAAGTGATCCTCGGGATGCAGCTGGACTACGTCCTTTTCCTGCGCAAGCCGCGCAGCACTATCTTCACCGGTGATGACTTTCAGCCGCCGGTGCTGGCGGTGGTTAAACCTGAACATGCGGTTGAACCTATCTACCTGATGCAGTTCTGGTCCCGGCTTTATAAAGCGATGGCCCACTTCTTTGCCAGTGAGTATGCGGCGGCAGAGGCATGGTTTAAGCAGGCCGAACCGTTCACCGCACGTATACCGGGGCATGTGCATATGCTCGATTATCATCTCTACAGCGCGCTTTCGCTGACCGTGCCGCTTAAAACCGGAGCGATGACGGATAAGTTACGACTGCAGCTGAAGCAGCACCTCGACAGGATCGTGACCTGGTCAAACGAAAACAGCAAAACGTTCGCCGATAAAGAGGCGCTGCTGCGCGCCGAGTGGCTGCGTCTGGAAGGGAAAACCGCACCGGCGTTTGAGCAATTTGAAAAGGCGATCGTGTTGTCACGCGAAGGGCAGTTTCATCATATTAACGGGCTGACCTGCGAACTGGCTGCACGGATGGCCTATGCCAGTAATATGACGTTTGCTGGCGATGCCTACATTAAAGGGGCCATCGCCGCCTGGGATCGCTGGGGAGCCGGGGCTAAGGTTCGCCAGCTGGAGATGCAGCATCCGGCGCTGGCCAGCCAGGCAACGCAGACCGCGCTGAGTACCGTTCCGTTTGAGCAAAGTGCGGTGATCGGCGATTTACAAAGTATGGTGACGGTGATGCGAGCGCTCACCGAAGAGATTAATCTGGACCGGCTTATTCATGTGCTGATGATGATGCTGGTGGAGCGTGCCGGTGCCCAGCACTGCATGCTGATTCGACTGGCCGACGGCAATATCCCGGAAATCCAGGCAAGGGCTTCGACCACCGTCGACGGCGTTAAGGTCAAAATCGTACGTGAGTTGCCGGTCGCCACCGATCTGCCGCTGTCAGTGCTGTCTGCGGTGATCCGTACCGGGCAGGAGATCCGTACCGGTAAGCCAGAGGTATTCAGCCCCTTCAGTCAGGATAACTATCTGGTTGCCTCCGGCGCGGCGGTAATGTGTGTCCCGATGTTCAGACAGGCGCAGATGGTAGGTGTGCTTTATCTGGAAAACCGCCTGATGCCAGACGTATTTACCGCCGATCACTCGCGGATCGTTTCAATGCTGGGAGCGCAGGCTGCGGTATCACTTGAGACAGCTCGCCTGTACGCCGAGCTGGTTGATGAGAATATTCAACGCCGCAAAATTGAGAAGCAGCTGCGTGCCAGCCAGACCTCTTTAATGCTCGGCGAGAAAATCAGTCATACCGGCACCTGGCACTGGCATCTTGAACCGGATATTCAGTACATCTCCGATGAATATAAACGCATTATGGGACTGCCACAGGAGCAGGCAAGCACCTCAATGGTGGAGTTTCAGCGTCGCGTTCATCCGGATGACATACTCTGCCTGAGGGAGTTGATCGAGACCAGTGTGCGAAAAGGGACGGTGATGCAGGCTGAGTTTCGTATCATTCGCGATGACGGTGAATGCCGCTACATCAAAGGCATCGGCGAGCCCAATGAAAACTGGCCAGAAGTGGCCGAATATTTTGGCACGCTCACCGATATCACGGCTCAGCGCCAGTCGGAAGATGCGGTGCGCATCGCTCAGGCGGAACTGGCTCGCGTCGCGCGGGCAACCACCGTTGGCCAGCTTACCTCTTCCATTGCCCATGAGATTAATCAGCCACTGATGTCAATCGTGGCCAATGCCGGTGCCAGCCAGCGCTGGCTTAAACGTGATCCGGCGAATCTGGAAAATGCCAGTCACAGTCTTGATGAGATCATCCGGGAAGGCCGGCGGGCTGGCGATATTATTCGCGGACTGCAGGCGCTGACGCGGAATCAGGTTGCCGAAGTTGCGCCGGCAAAATTGCACCTGATTACCCGCGATATTATCGTTCTGTCGCGTCTGGAGCTGGAACGTCGGTTTGTCTCACTGGAGCTGGATCTGGCGGCAGATAACGACAATGTTTTCTGTGAAAGCGTTCAGATACAACAGGTGCTGCTCAACCTGGTGATCAATGCAATTGAAGCGATGGCCGATAACATCGGTGCGCGTCATTTACGCATCGCCTCTTCACATCCTTCCGCTAAGGTGATTCGCATCGAGGTTGCTGATAACGGCGCGGGTCTGTCTGATACGGTGATCGGAAAAATATTCGACTCGTTTTACACCACCAAAGCGGAAGGGATGGGCATGGGGCTGACCATCAGCAATGAGATTATTAAACGTCACGGCGGTGAGCTACGCGCAGAAAACCGTCCGCAGGGCGGCAGCCTGTTCTGGTTCACATTGCCCTTAGAAGGAAAAGAGACGACTGCCTGAGTGCGCTCCCGTTGTGTTGAGCGCAGAACCGGGCAGGGTGGGCGGGCAGGCTGAACGGCCGGGTTCGCCCACCTTCGCGAGCCGGTTTATCACCGTCCTCATCCCGCAGGCCTGGCGTATTTCTTTAAAATCAGCAAAAACAGGCCAACAACGATCAGCACAACCCAGGTTTTCAGCATATTCACGGTAATTATCTCATTTAATTGCCGGCAGACCGGCGGCGGTATTATTTATCCGCACTGCGGACCTGTTGATGGCGCGGGTGTAAAACTCACTTTCATTTTCTCAACACCTTATCTTTGCGCTGATATTCAGCACGGCGATAACCGGTGTCGTCGAGATGAATGTTATGCGTTCAGGACCCACTTTGAAACAGAGAGATTATGCTGAAGTAAATCAGTTAATTTGAACATCCTGCGTTTTATATCCTGCTGCAGTGAAAAGGGTCTGGGCGAACGGCAAAAAACAGATGTGCCGTTTTAGCTATTATCCATTGGTATACCTATCCCTTTGTATAACTTCTCTTTTCCCCGTTCGCGCCTGATAATCCCTGGTCTCCTGTTGTGGAAATTATTGCCCTGACATTAAGCAATCAGCGGCGTCGTGAACCTGTCTGACGAGGCCGATAAGTGGTCTTAACAGGCTATGAGGAATAAATGAAAGCGAATTATCTGGCGCTAATGACGTCTTGTCTTTTTTTAACCCTGCCAGTGTCTGCCGCTGAAATTTATAATAACCACGGGAATAAGATTGACCTGTATGGTCTGGTTTCCGGACTCCGTTATATAAGTGATGACAAAAGCCAGGATGGCGATCAGTCTTATATGCGAATAGGTTTTAAAGGACAAAGCCAGATCGCTGAGCAGATCACTGGCTATGGCCAGTGGCAGGGTCAGTTCAACACTAACCAGTCAGAAAGTGACAGCAACAGTCTGTTCACCCGCCTCGGTTTTGCCGGTATTAAGGTCGGTCGCTACGGGTCATTTGATTATGGCCGCAATGTCGGCGTGTTGTATGACGCGCTGAGCCTGACTGACATGCAGCCCGAGTTTGATGCGCAAACCTATAACACCGATCAGTTTATGTTTCGGCGAGGAAACAGCCTGGCCACTTATCGCAACACCGATTTCTTTGGCCTGGTGAACGGTCTGGATTTTGCCCTGCAGTATCAGGGGAAAAATAGCGGCACTGGTGAATCGGGTACACGGGATGTGTTGCGTCAGAATGGTGAGGGATACGGCGTCTCTGCCTCATATTCCTTTGGCGCAGGTTTTAAAGCGGTGGGAGCGTTAACCCGTTCTGGTCGTACCGCTGCCCAGAACAGTGACGCCGGAATTATGGGGGAGGGCGACAAAGCGGAAGCTTACTCTGCGTCGCTTAAATATGACGCCCACAACCTCTATCTGGCGGTGATGTATACGCAGGCATTCAATGCCTCGCGGTTTGGCAGCAGCAGTGCAACCGGGATTTATGGCTACGCTAACCGGTCAGATATCATCGAACTGTTTGCGCAATATACCTTTGATACCGGCTGGGTTCCTTTTATCGCCTATAGCCAGTCCCGGGCAAAAGACCTTGGCGCGGCAGGTAATGGCCGCGTCTACGGTAGTCAGGATTTGGTGAAGTTCATCGACTTTGGCGGCTCCTACCTGTTTAACCGCAATATGCTGGCGTACGTCGATTACAAACTCAACCTGATTGATAACAGCGAATTTTCTCAACAGGCCGGCGTATCCACCGATGATATTCTGGCCGTCGGTCTGGTTTATCAGTTCTGATTGTGCCGTTGTTTACTGAATAATGAGGATCACCATGAATACTGCCCTGAAGTTTGTCACGCTAACCTGCAGCCTGCGAGCCGGTTCATTTAATGCCGCCACTGCAGCCGCGCTACCGGAACTGGGACCTGAAGGCGTCACTTTTGAGCCGTTAGGATCGCCAGGTTCATTCCCGCATTACAGCCAGGACACCGAAGCAGCAGGATTTCCAACTGAAGTGCTGGCGATGGCTGAGGCGATTTTCAAAGCCGACGGGCTGATTATCATTACACCGGAATACAACCATTCGATTCCGGGCGTGCTCAAAAATGCCCTCGACTGGCTGTCCCGGGTATCACCTCAGCCGATCGCCGGTAAACCGGTACTGATTCAGTCAGCTTCGCCCGGCAAGCTGGGTGGGGTAAGGGCGCAACTGCATTTGCGACAGATCCTCGGCTACTTCGATGCCCGTATCCTCAACAAGCCGGAGGCTATCATTGGTGAAGTGAGTGATAAGGTTACAGACGGCATCCTGACCGATGAATCTACCCGTCAATTCCTGTCACGTCAGCTGGTGGCTTTCAGAGATTTTGCAGTTAAATAAACGCGGATCTCTTTACGCGCAGGTCTGACGTGATTCTGTACAAAACAGTCGCTGCGGCAGCCCTTTAAACGGCACAGTGACGGGCAGCCAGACTCTGGCTGAGGCCTATCCGCCGTGGAATTTCTATACCGCTTCAGCAACCCGCAAAACCAGAAAAGGCCGCCTGACGGCAGCCCTTTCTGGCAAATCCTTTTGCGACCATGATTATTTAATCAGTCGCGCGGTCATATGAACCTGATTCCCACTGTACGCCTCAGTAATGCTGTAATCCGCACCGGCCATTTTTGCCCGGGCCGCAATTTGTGCTTCCGCACCATCCAGCGTGGAGGCTGTCGCGGTTACGGTCTGCGCAAAACTTGCTGATGAGATGAAGGCCAGCACAGCGACAACAACGAATTTTTTGAAGTTTTTCATGGTCAGTTCCTGAAGTTGATTTTTAGATTGTGAGGCGTTGTGCCTCGATGGAATGAATAATAGAGAACAGGCCTGACAATGAAAATCCGTGTTTATTGCTTTGCTTTATCAAAAAATATGAATGATGGCTGTGCGGCACAGAGTCTTAAACAGAGGAGGCTTTTTAGTATGCGTGGCCGTAGCTTTCGAGAGCCGCGGATGAGTGGTGACGTCGGAGTGATGGCATGTTTTGTCTGGCGGCAACTGCTGCTGAGGGCTGGTTGAACGGGTGTTGCTGTCTGGAAAGAAGAATGAAATATGCCAGAGATTTAAATGCGCAAAATATAGATTATGTTAAATAACAGTGAAGTTAGCTATACGGATATCTGTCTTCATCACAGGTGATATCGCGGGTACACCCCTCCCTTCACTCGTCAGGATACCGGCGGCGAGTGATTGCCGCCCTTTACAAAGCCAATGCGTCAGAGCAGCCAAAACTCAACGTAATAATTGCCGCTGTCGAAACCTCAGCGGAGTCATTTTAGTCCTTGTGACAGGCGCTTTACCCGTGGCGAGTGCTATGCGTTAACTCAGTCACAATTTTTTAACTTCACGCTTTCATCCCTTGACTGTTGACCGCTCTGTCGTAAAACTTGCAAAAAGTAAAACGTTTTACTTTTCGACTCAGGCGTCGCGGTATATATGCATTTTCCGTGATATTTCCGGGGGTTATAACTCTACTGGGATACATCATGAAACACGTAGAAGAGTACGATAATTCACTGGTCGGCATTGATGTGATGCCGGATCATCCTCAGCCAGAAATATCATCACTGGCCAGTGGCGCGATCAAAAAAGCCCGGATGCGCTTAATGCCGCTGATCCTGATGATGTATCTGCTGGCGTTTATTGATCGTTCTAATATCGGCATGGCGGCATTAACCATGAACCAGTCTTTAGGGTTAACGCCTGAGCATTTTGGCTTCGCTGTCGGCATTTTCTCTTTTGGCTACATCCTGTTTGAAATTCCCAGCAATGTTCTGCTGGAACGTTATGGTGCACGCTTCTGGTTAGCCAGGATCATGATCACCTGGGGTGTGATTTCGATGGCGATGGCGTTCGCGCAAGGTGTGGTGAGTCTCAGTATCCTGCGATTCTTATTAGGTGTAGCCGAAGCAGGTCTGGCGCCTGGTATTGTTTTTTATCTCACCACATGGTTTCCCAAAAAAGAGCTGGCCAGGGTTTTCTCAATTTACTATTTAGGTGTACCGCTGGCCGCTATTATTGCCAATCCTTTATCAGGATATATTCTCGACAATTTCCATGATGTGGGTGGGCTGGAAAGCTGGCAGTGGCTGTTTTTAATTGAAGGATGTCCGCCGGTAATTTTGTCGGTCATCGTTTTTCTTTACCTCACGGATAAACCGGCTAAAGCTTCCTGGCTTAAGCCTGAGGAACGTCAGGCCTATCAGGAGCTGATGGAAAAAGAGCAGCAGGCAACATTAGCGGTGGGCCACTCTGGCTTGAAAGCGATGTTCAAAGACCGTCGGGTGTGGATCTTAGGTCTGGCTTACTTTTTTACGGTCATTGGCTTAACCGGTCTCGGTTTCTGGATGCCGCAGTTTATTAAACGCTTCGACTATTCAGACACGGTGGTAGGACTGCTTGGCACTATTCCCTATATCGTGGGTGCCGTGGTGATGTGCTGGTGGTCAAATCATTCTGACAAAACCAACGAGCGCACCTGGCATTTCATTCTGCCTTCGCTGCTGTTTTCTGTTGGTTTCGTGGTCGCAGCTATCAGCGATTCTCCCGTCATATCCATGCTGGGATTGACGCTTTCGACTGTTGGTATGCTGGCATGTGTACCGACGTTTTATACTCTGCCCGCCTCCTTCCTTACCAGCCAGGGTTCTGCGGGTGGCCTGGCGCTCATCAACTCTATCGGGAATGTTGGCGGTTTCTTTGGCCCTTTCCTGGTGGGTCTCACTATTTCTCTTACCGGTAAATCACAAAACGGCCTCTATCTGTTATCGATTCTGGTGCTGTTCTCGCCGCTACTGATTTATCTCCTGAGTAAAAGTCGCCGTCAGGTCGCTGGCTGGCGTTAAATCCCACGCATCAAACCCTGTCAAGGAGTAGAAAATGAACTTAGCAGCACTGTTAGCTGAGCGTGCCTGTGCCGTGAAATCAGGTGCAGCACAACCGATCCGGGTTGGCATCATTGGCGCAGGTAAATTTGGGTCGATGGTTCTTGCCCAACTGCGCCATCTGGACGGTTTACAGGTGGTCGCCATTGCCGATCTTGACGTGAGTAAAGCCCGTGCAGCTCTGGCGCGCGTGGGCTGGCCTGAATCTCAGTATCAGGCACAAACTATCGAGGCTGCGTTACGTGAAGGTTCAACCTGTGTGGTTGAGGATGCGGAAAAACTGTTCCGCTGCGAGCAGATCGATTGCATTGTTGAAGCCACTGGACATCCGCTGGCGGGAACGCGTCATGCACTCCATGCGGTTGAACATGGCAAGCATGTGGTGATGGTAAACGTTGAGGCCGATGTGCTGTGTGGCCCGTTAATCGCTGAGCGTGCACGTCAAAATGGTGTGATTTACAGCATGGCGTACGGCGATCAACCCGCCATTATTTGTGAGCTGGTGGATTGGGCCAAAGCCTGTGGATTTGAAATTGTTGCGGCTGGCAAAGGCATGAACTTTGAACCACGCTATCGCTATTCTACTCCGGATACAGTATGGGGATTTTTCGGCTGGAGCGAAGAAGAAGTGGCGGCCGGAGACTTTAATCCAAAGATGTACAATTCCTTCACCGACGGCACCAAAGCGGCAATTGAAATGGCGGCGGTGGCCAACGCTACCGGACTGGATTGTCCTGATAACGGACTGGCCTTCCCTCCAGCCGGTGTGCATGACCTGGCGCGGGTCTTCTCACCTGAGTCTGACGGTGGGCGACTGAGCCGTAGCGGTCTGGTGGATATTGCTGCCAGCCAGGAGCCTGATGGCAGGGAGGTACTGAACAACATTCGCTATGGCGTATTTGTCACCTTTAAAGCCCGGGATGAATACAGCCGCGCCTGTTTTAAACAGTACGGACTGTTGACCGATCCCAGTGGCTGGTATGCCTCTATGTGGCGCCCTTTCCATCTCATTGGCCTTGAAACCAGCATCAGTATTCTCTCTGCGGTGCTGCGTAATGAAGCCACCGGTTCGGCTTTAAGCTTCCGGGGTGATGCTGTCGCAACGGCTAAACGAGACCTCAAAGCGGGCGAAATGTTGGATGGCGAAGGTGGGTTTACCGTCTGGGCCAATGCTCTGCCTGCTAACATCAGCGTGGCGCAGGATCTGTTACCTATGGGATTAGCGCATCACGTTCGTCTGGTGAAAGATGTCGCCAAAGACAAAGCGGTGCGTTTTTCAGATGTTCAGTTTGATAACAATCTGGATATCGTCGAGTTGCGCAAGCAGATGGTCAGTCTGGCAGGCTTATAAACAGTGATATTACCCGCTATTGACGTTGCAGTAGCGGGTAATGTCAGGAGGAACAACATGGCTTCAGAAATACGTATTGGATTGGCTGGCACCGGATTAATGGGACAGCCGGTGGCACGGCGCTTAGCTGCTGCCGGTTACTCCGTTGCGGTGTGGAATCGTTCTAAAGATAAAGCGTATGCGCTGGAAAAGTATGGCGTTACGGCGGTAGACACGCCCGCCCGGTTAATAGCAGGCAGTAATGTCATCATCTGTTTATTGAGCGATGCTCAAGCCTGTAACGATGTTCTTTTTACTGATGATGCGCTGAAGCACATCGAGAAAAAAGCAGTCATTATTATGATGAGCACCCTGTCGCCACAGATTGTGATTGAGCAGCAACACAAGGCGAACGCAGCACAGGCGGACTATATCGATATGCCTGTCTCAGGTGGCACTTCGGGGGCTGAAAACGGCACATTGTCATTGATGGCCGGTGGTAAGGCAGAAACTATTGACCGGTTACGCCCTCTGCTGTCTCAACTGGGAAAAGTCACGCGGGTCGGTGAGGTGGGCGCGGGTCAGCTGACAAAACTCGCCAATCAGATTATTGTCGCAGGCACGCTAAGCTTGTTGTCGGAAGCCTTTACCCTTGCCCAGCGCGGCGGAGCCGATCCGGTAAAAGTGCGGGAAGCATTGCTGGGTGGTTTTGCTGACTCAACCCTGCTGCAACAGCAAGGGGAACGTATGGTAAACCAGGACTTTAAGGCCCGCGGCGCGGCAAAGTGGCAGCTTAAAGATACGCGCAGTAGTGTGGCGCTGGCTGAGCAATTTGGTCTGACATTGCCGCTGACTGAGACGGTGAACCAGCTTTTCAGCCAGATGATTGAAGCTGGCGATGGCGACTTAGATCACTGCGCCATTATCAGGCAAATTCAGCGTTTAAACGGCATGACTATTTAACCCGGGCCACGCTCTCACGTTTGATTAACGTGCTGTTTAGTTCACAGGTCGTCTGCTTCTCAACGGAGAGACTTAATAGTGCCTTATCGGCCAACGCTTCAAGAGGATGTTTGATAACGCTTATTGACGGGCTCAGGAGACGGCTCCAGTGGCTGTCATGGTAAACAATCAGCGAGAGGTCTTCAGGAACAGAGAGCTTCAACTGCCGGATGCGCGACATAATCATCGGTGCAATCGACGTATTTCCAATAATGACTGCAGTCGGTGGTTCCTCAAGCGATAACAACTCATCAAGCGCCTGACTGGCTAGCGGATCACGAAAGTTCTTCACTACCGCATACTGTTTTTCCCAGTCAATTCCATACTCTTTCAATCCTTGTTTATAACCCTTCAGCCTTTGCAAAGAGGTCGAGGTGTTCAGCGGCCCGCTTATCCAGCCAATACGGCGATGGCCTTGCTGAGCAAGATAACGGGTTGCCTCACAAGCGGAAGCTTCATTGTTGAAGCCGATGACGCTGGCATGTGTCACCTCGCTAAGGTAGCGATCGATGAAAACAATAGCGATACCCATTTCGCTAATGGATTGCCACATATCGCTATTTGCGCTGGTGGGCGTTGCTATAATGGCTTTAACCCGCTTTTGCATTAACATACTCAAGCTTTCCCGCTCCAGTAGCGGGTCTTCCTGGGTAGTCACCAAAATGACATTCATCGCCATTTCTCTGGCGCGACGGACAATGAGATCGGAGATCTCAGAAAAAAAATCGTTTGCGATGTCTGCTACAACCAGGCCGATAGTGTTATTCAGACTGGTTTTAAGCTCACGAGCGGCACTTTGAGGAGTGTAATTCAGCGTTTGCATTGCCTCCAGAATACGCTGACGGGTGCGTTCAGATACTGAACCTGAACCGGGGTTCAATACCCGAGAAACCACACCGATAGAGACCTCTGCTAAGGCCGCCACCTCTTTGATGGTACTTTTCTTTTTATCTGTCAACGCAACACTCAGCCTCACATCATCAGGTTAGCTAAGGTCATGTTAGATTAATCACTTCATAAGATAAACGTTCTTCAGTGATCAGCCTTCTTTAGCAGGCGTGAGACTGCATTACTCTGCTTTGGAGGATTTGGTGTTGGCGGGAGGTGATTAAGGCTGTTTTGAGATATCCGGGTTTTAGCCAAACTCTTTTCCGGCAGATCCGTCACACCAGGATCCACGCGCAGCCAGTAATAGTCCTCAGCATGGGGAGCAGTCTTAAGCGTGACCGGGTGATTTCCTTTACCCTGTCTGTCGCTCTGGCGCCTTTCAGCTGCCCTGGCGATTAAGATTCAGACAGCATCCGACAGGCCAGCCTGTCTCGAAGAGCCTTCTCAACAACGAAGACACTGCTCTTCAGCGGGATGCCAGTGCGGCTGATCTTCAGGACGTTTGTCCTGGCTAATAAACGCATCCTCTGACCTGCCCGCACCAATCCTCAGGCCAGTAGTTTAAGATACAGATTATAATTTCCCGCATCAAAGCAGACTAAGTTAACCTTGCCGATTTTGCTGTTCTCAGCGATGCAATGTTTGATTACTTCTAAGGCAATCGCCGCGGCACGTTCTTTAGGGAAACCATAAATTCCTGTGCTGATGTTGGGAAACGAAACCGTTTTGATGTCATGCTGGTCGACGAGTTTAAAACAACTCAGGTAGGCCCTTCTTAACAGCGCATCTTCGTCATGTCTTCCATCACTCCAGCGCGGGCCAACGGTATGGATGACGTAATCGGCGGGCAGATTGCCTGCGCCGGTAATAACGGCATCACCGACTTTGCAGCCACCCTGACGATTGCGGATTGCCTGACACTCAGCCAGAATCGCCGGCCCGCCTGCGCGGTGGATTGCGCCATCAACGCCGCCACCACCCAGTAACGAAGAATTGGCGGCATTGACAATCGCTTCTGCCGCGATTTTAGTGATATCACCCTGAATTACGGTTATTTTATTCATCGTATTTCCCTGCTTTTTAACTTTAGTGATTAGCTCAGTGAACATCGATTCTGCGCTTCGTTGTTGTCAGTGAAATAACAATCATGTCCAGATTTTTCATTACGGATCATTGCCATCAACGTGCATTGAGTGCTCACTACAGGATAGAGTAAATACCAGGAGTGGAAGATGCAGGGTTTGAAGGCAGGGCAGCAAGCGAAGGTGGTAGTTGAAAGCGGATAGCTAATCATCATGCAGGCAGAAGCATGATCGGCATTAAACGATCCGCTGGCTCCGGCCTTCTGGTACTGCGCTTCCATCCGGTCGATACGGTCAATGTAGGAGTGCTTCATCGCATCCGACACGTTACCCAGCACATCGCCGCTGTTAAACAGCGTCTTCAGTGCTTCGTAAATTTCCACCGGGCTTCACGTACCAGCATTCCATTAGCCGGGATATCATCGTACTTATCCTTACAGGTCAAAGCATTGGCAGAGCAGACCGCAATCATTTCCTGTTGCTTTTTCAGGCTAAGATCTTGCATTTCCTTCACGATCTGACCGCAGTCACCACGAGCGTCACAGCCTTTCGCTCTTGCCGCAAAATCATCTATTTGCGGCGCACTCAGCGGGTTATTCTCCACTACATTATTTAATTGCTAATAAATATAATCAACCATATTACATATGCCAGTCTTGATAGCCAAAGAAAAATTGCACCAAAGGATAGATCTAATTTTGTTAGAAACACCCTAATAAAGAAAAATGGTTTTTCATCATCAATTAACCCTTGGTAAATATACTTCCCATATAGTGCAAAGAGAAAGAATGATATCCCTCCAGACAAATCAGCCATTAACAATAAATTGTCGTATTCCCTTCGATATTCAGCTATTGCCGCTGTCACATATCCAAGAACAAGAAAAACCAATGCATAGTTTGATAAAGCATCACGTTTAAAAAACATAAAATTAAAATAAAGCAAGGGTTCCTTACCTACCTTAACACCACCAAGTTTTTTATAAACAAAAATAAAAAAACACACTCCCCACGACAACAAAAAAAACAACAACATACAGGATGAAATATTAAGAATAATATCATTTGAAATCATGGTGGTATACTTCCTTAGTAGAATCACCGTTCAGATCTAATTTTTCATCATGAGATCCAGTGGCTGAACCTGTAAAAACAATACCTGGCCCAACAGAGAAGGAAAAACCAACACCATCTTTTCCGCTTGACATTTCTACAGAACCGGGACCCAAACCGATAATGATTAAATAATCACGATTTAAGTCGCCAAATAACCCTGGGAAATATGGACCAAAACCAATACCGACCGAAGCTCCAGCCTTAACACCAAACTCTTTCGTGTATCCTGTAGAAATGGAGAAGTAATCATTATTCATTTCAGCTCCTCCTTTCAAAGCAAGTCCCACGCCACCTGAAACCTCAATCTTTCTATTAGGTTTAACTTACTTCACCCGGCGCGCTATCCCCCGCCGCAACCACTTTTTCCCTGTGCTTTCCGTAGGTTAGAAGTGAGTTTTCCTGTCGCGTTTTCACGCCACTCACTTTTTGCTCCGATACACTTTTTCAGCCCGGACACGCTACCGCCATGCCGTGCTCAGCCGATCTGCACCGCCGCATCTTAGCAGCCAGCAACAACCCTGCCATTAGTATTTCCTTTAGTTTCAGTCGGGTTAACGCCGGGCGGGCATGAAGCCCTTTAAGCGGAGGCAGGAGACCGACAACACCAGGCCATTTGCTGAGTTTGCGCAACGTGGCCGGACGCCGCCAGGGATGGCGGCCTGCACGCGCTGCCTGACGCGGCGGCGCAAGCCATAATGCAGACTGGGCGCATACGAGCGCGTGACACTGCCAGGAAGGAGCGGCCCGGATGGCCGCGAGAGTGCGTCTAATCTCCCGCATTATGGTCAATGGACGGGCAGCGGCCGCACCGGATGAACATATTCTGACGGGCTTATGCCGCTGCGCGGCCATTTACCCCGCGAGGCACGGCGCTGAAGCAGGCAGATCGCGCCAGGGAAGGCGCGCTCTGCCGTTCCACTTTCCCTACGGGCTGAAAGACGCCACCCGCTAACCCTGCGGCTTGTCTGCCGGCGCGTCTGTCCCGTCCGACTCTGCTGCCTCCCGCTGCTCTGCCGGATGTGTACTGGCATGTACCGCCTGCAACGCCCGGATGCTGACATGCGTGTATATTTGCGTACTCGTCACGCTGCGATGACCGAGCATCGCCTGTATCCAGCGCAGGTCCGCGCCGTTCTCCAGCATCTGCGTCGCCATGGCGTGACAGAGCAGGTGGCAGCTTCCTTTATCGATGCCGCACGCTCTCAGGTACAGCACCACTGCCTGTGTGATGCCGTTCACCGTCAGGCCCGCCAGGCCGTCCATTGCCACGAACAGTGCCTTATTTAACGGGTGTCGGGGCTGCGCCCTGACCGATAGCTACAGACGTTTTGGAGGACGGCCACAGCGTGGCGGTGCTACAAAACATACCCTGTCCCGCAGTTGAGCGGTAAAACCGTGCACAGTCGTAACAACGGCGTGGCAGATAGCAGGCGAAAAAAATCCCGGCGAAGTGGCCGGGATTTCATCTGTTGGAGCGAAAGGTTAGCTCAATAACTCAATATCACCGGGATAAACAGTCAAAACATCTAATGTCTCGCCATCAGCATCAACAAATTCCACTTCATAGCCTAACGTAGGTTCTGTATATACCATGACCACAGCTCCCTTACATCCTACGACTATAGAGTCAGATAATACTTTTGTAGATTTAACAACATCATATTCTTTGAGCATAATTTTAGCACCTGTTACTTCTTGGCTGGAATAGCTGTTACAAGTCTAACGACACCATCATTATTCTTAATCCAACCAAATTTTACATCTATTACTCTTCCATTCGCTCCAGTGATAGATATAACTTGGTCATATTTAACACCATGCTGAGTTTCTGCTGTTTCCACTGCTTTGCTTGGTTCAAAGACAATTTGTTTCGCAAGTTCGCTTGAATTATCTTTGTTAAATCCAAGGGCTTTGTCAAACCATTCAGCCTTGCTTCCTCCAACAGGGTGATCTTTTTCCAGTAGATAATTAGTTAATTTATTATCAACACTAGCTTGCGTCTCTGGTGTATTTTTACCCCCTTCAGCCAAATAAGCCAAGTTATCTTTATTTGGCCCATCAGGAATTGGCGTTACCGTGGTATTACCGCCCGTATCTGGATTACCTTCTACATTTCCAGTATTTGTCGCGCCCTGTTGCCCTGACTGATCCGGTGTTGTGAGCGTGGTTCCTTTATTCTCATCCTGCGCCGGATTAACCAGCTTACCGCCCGTAAGATCCCTGTCCGGTTGTGGGAATATAGTGATTAAACCTTTCTGATCCTGGCCCACCATATAATCGTAGGCTTCACGCTGCTCTGGCGTTAACTTCTCTATCAGGTCAGCCTTGCCCGTCATGGCAACGTTAAAGACATATTCCTGCTCTGAAGCAGAGAGATTGTTCAGCACGGTATTCGCTGCACCGATGCCCAACAATGCCCCCAGCCCTTTCTCAACCAGCGCATTCCGGCAGGCTGCAACCTTAGAACAGCCTTGTGCGGCAAGCTTTCCGCCCTGAACCAAAGCACCCAGCGCATTATTCTCCACCGCATTCTTACCCGCTCCGGCACCGGCACCACCGCCGGCCGACGAGTCTGCCGCTATACCGCCCGCCAGCCCTGCCGCTATCTGGCTTAGAGTACTGACGGTCTGCTTCTGGCTTTCCGTCAGCTTGCTGATGCCGGTGTCAGGATACATTGCCGCCACGATCGCCCGTGCGGCCAGCTCACCGCCTGCGGCACCGGCGGCGCCAGCGCCGGCATTGCTGCCTGCTAGCTGTGCCAGCACTGCGCCCGCCACGGCGTGCGCCATGGTGTTGGCCACCAGGTTGGTGTTTTCCGTGCCGTCAGCGTTTTGAGTGGTGGTTGCCTTTTTGATGGCGTTGGCGATGTAAGGAGCCATCGCCCCGCCCGCGGCTGCACCAAGGTTATTCGCACTCAGTCCACCCAGTGCACCCGCCACGGCGCTGGCAACCATCGAGTAAGTACCGCCGGTGCCCCACTGAGCCGCCACGGCTTTATAGCCTGCATCTTTCTGCACCAGCGCGCTGAACGCATCTTTTGACAGACTGGCGTTTTCCGGATTCTCTTTAAGCAGGCGGTCAGAGGTCTCCTTCGCTGCCGCGTCCAGCTTGCAGGCCCTGACGTCGCCGACGACTTTGCCCGCCAGCTCCTGTACGCCCTGGGCAAACGCCATCTGACTGGCAACGTTTTCTTTATTGAATATTTTGTCGATATGGCCGTTGGCATTGTCCGTGTCATGACTCAGGCCCGCCACATCCTGCGTCTGGCGCTGCGTATCGCGCACGGTAAGCGAGCCATCCGCTACTGCCGAATGCGTGGTGCCGGAGGCGCTGCCGCTCATGTTCACTACCGCCGGAAGCGCGCCGCCGCCAAACTGCTGGCCGGAGGCCATGCTGCTGTCATATCCGCCGCTGATGCCGATGGCGGTGCTGCTGGCGTGGTATTCAGCGTGATTCCCGATGCTGTCCCAGCCCAGCGTGCCGGTGGAGAGCCGGTTATCTGCCGCATCCGCAGTGGAAGCGATAACTGCGCCGTTCAACTGCGTATGGTTGCCGGCGTAGATGTCATAACCGCCGTCGCCGGCAAACAGCCCGCTCTGGTCACCGACGCTCGCGTACTCGCTGTTGATTTTAGATTTGCTGAGGCTCAGGCCAGCAGAGCCGGTCATGCTACCAAAGGTAAAGCTGAAGCCGCCGCTGGCGCTCTGCTGCTTGCTCTGATAGTTATCGGTATCCTGCAGGCTGGCCAGCGTAAGGTTGTTGCCCGCGTTAACGCTGATACTGTCACCCAGTGCCTGGGCACCAGAGAGCAGAATGTCGTTACCACTGCTGAGAGTCAGGTTATCTTTGGCATTGACGCGGCTGTTGACGAACGTCGTACTGTTGCCGTTTTCCGCACCGCTGGCCATAAATCCGCTAGCCTGCACGCCAATACCGGTTCTTTGGCCAATAGCAATATGGACTCCGGCACTCCAGCCAGATGAATTATTGCTACTCTGCTGTTCGGTATTATTACTGGCGGCTACCAGATTAAGGTCGTGCGCGGCAGCCAGCGTGACGTTGTTGCCGGTGATCCCACTGCCTGCCAGTGTCAGATTGCCGCTGGTACCGTTGCCACCGGTGGCTACCACCGCGACGCTACCGCCCCCGCTGAGCGAACTGCCGCTGACGGTATTGCTATTATATTCCGATGACGATTTGCTTTTGCTGGCACCGACGCTAAGAGCGATTTTTATGCCAGCCTCTTTCATGTTGCCATTAGCCAGCGCGGTGGCGGACTGCCCGGCAGCACCTGACATCGCCCAGCCGCTTTCCAGCATTTTCACGGCATTAAGCGCCTTGAGGCGATCATCACCTGCCTGACCCGCCTCCTTTGCCTGCGAGCCCAGACTGAGTAGCGCATCAGTAATCGGGCTGGTGAGCTGAAGCGTCAGGCCGCTCTGTTTCTGCTCATAGCTCTGACGACGTGTCAGCGTATCATTGCCCGGGTCGATAGTAACCGATCCGCCGACCAGGCTGATATCCTGCTTCGCAATCACATCTGAACCCGCCACATGCGCATCGCGTCCGGCAACCAGAGTGACATTCCCCCCCGTGCTTCCTACTGTGCTGGCACTCTGGCTTTGGGTCGTACCATCCAGTTTCAACTGCTGTTTCGACGAGGCGCTGCCAAACGTGACGCCGATACCGCCGCTGCTGAGCATGCCACTCTTTTTGGTTTCACTCAGACGATAGCGGGTCTGGCTCTCAGTAGCCGCTGCGAGGGTAAGATCGTTACCGGCTTTCAGGCCCACATCACTTTCGCCAATCACCGATGAACCTTTTACCGTCAGGTCATTACCCGCAATGATCGACACCCGATCACCGCTCAGCTGTGAGCCTTTTTCAACAGTTGAACTCTCTTCGCTGATGGTGTGAGTCGTTTTCTTGCTGAAAAGCCCTTTTTTGGTCTTCGTCTCTTCTTTGTAAGCGTAATCACTTTCAGTGGATGAAGTGATGTTCACATCGTGACCAGCCTGTACCACAAGATCGTTATTTGCAGTCATGGTGCTGGCCTGGCTCGTAATGTTATTACCGGCCAGCAGCGTGGCGCTGCCACCGCTGATGATTTCGGTACCCTGCTGGCGCACCATTTCGTTAATAATGGTTTTCTTACTGCCACGCTCACTATTGCCTGAACGGTTCTCTTGCGCGTTGAGATTAATATCGCGGCCAGCCTGCAGGTGAATATCGTCATTCGCTGCGAGTGCCGAAGCCTGACTGGTAAGATCATGACCAGCGGAGAGAGAAAGATTGCCGCCACTGACAATGGAGGTGCGGTCACTGCCGGAATCGTGCGTCTCTTTATTGCCTTTGGTGGTGTTCTGGCCAGTAACTGCACTATTGAGATTAAGATTATTGCCAGCTGCCAGCGTGGTATCGCCTTTGCCTTCTAGCGTACTGGCTGTTACGCCGAGATCATGGCCAGCTTTTAGCGTTAAGTTGCCACCAGCTGTGATCTGACTGCCGATGTTGCTGATTTTCTGGTCGCTGGTATTTTCAGTTCTTAGCCAAATCCCTTTTTCGCCTTTCTGCGATTTGCCTTCCACCTGCTGATTCGCGTTAATCGCAATATCATTCCAGGCATCCAGCAACACGTTGCCGCCCGCGTTGAGCGTGGCTGCTGTCAGCGTAATGTTATTGCCCGCTTTCAGGCTAAGTGTGTCGTCCGCGCTGATCGCAGCAGTATTGCCATTGAACGTATCACTAAAGGATTTAGTACCTGCATCCAGCGTCCACTGTTTAGAAATGGTGATGCTGTTAATGTTGCCGTCCACGCTCTCCAGCGCCACCTTTTTGCCGCTGATGGTTGAACTGACATTATTGATATTGCTGATTGCGCTGAGCTGCAGATCGCCGCCCGCGCTTATTAATCCGGCATTGAGATTATCAATGCGGTTCTGGCTATTGGCTGACAGCGCATTTTGAGCCGTCAGAGTACTCCCATCGTTAATAATATTGCCGCCAGATAAGGTGACATTATTTCCGGAAATCACACTGCCGTCGTGCATATCCACATCTTTAGGGGACAAATAAACTTTCGGCACCATAACCGTCTGGCCATTAACAGTAGCGGCTTCCCACCAGATAAGGCTTTTATCCAGTGACGCAACCTGCTCAGCCGTCAGCGAGACGCCGAATTGTAAGCCGAGGGATTGCTGTGCCGCTGCAGCGTTGTCCATCAGATAACGCATCTGATCAAGATCAGACCCAATGCCATTCAGGTAACGACTGCCAGTCTGATTGAGTACAGTGTTACTGACATAGCGTGTATCAAATGCGGCATCGCCGAGGAAGCGATAATCGTAGTCAGGTTTCAGGCTGAGGCGATCAAGCAAATAAGATGAGCCAAGGAAGGTATTGACGTCGGTATATTGCTGGCGGGTCTCTTGCGGGGCACTGCCCGGTTGTTTGCCCAACAGCGCATTGAGATCGCCAAACAGACTGCTATCAAGCTGACCGAGACCGTTCAGTTCAGGGTTGATAGTGATCAGGTAAGGGCTCTGGCTATTGCCGGTAACGAAGTAACCATTGTCGCTGGTTGGCAGCGGATAGGCACTGGTGTCAACGTTTGACAGCTGGTAATCATGTAGTGAGGCTGGGTGAATATCCTCGCCTGCAAGACTCTCTGCTTTGCCAAAGCCGGTCAGGTCTTTACTGGAGCCAGAGGGTGCAGACAAGGATATTTCCGCTGATTTGGTGTTATCCAGCACAACGCCACCGTTAATCTGCTGCAATGCATTGCGCAACTGGTCTCGCCATTCAGGTGAATTGACAGCGACTGCGTTACTGCCGGCTAATGTCTGACGCTGTGCCGCTGAAGCCTGACCCAGTGCCGTTAAACCTTTAACGCTCGGTACCGACAATGTATTTCCTGTCCAGCCAGCATTTGCCGTATTTGACGTATTGCTGATATCGCCGTTAAAGCTGGCACTGACGTTGCCTCCCGCCTGAATGACTGCGCGATAAAGCTGACCTGGCGTAAAGCTGGATTCATTACCCGTTAATGTGTAAATGATATTATTGCTTTCAGTATTTACATTAAGCCTTCCACCGGAAGACGATTTACCTGAAGTCGGTAAACCATTAGTCGGTTTAGTCCCCTTGTATTGATAAATGGCATAGTCGTTTTGTGTACCGGCTTGCCAGGACTGATTATTGAGTTGGTCACCACTCAGGCTGATATTTTGGTTCGCTAATATGTCACTAGCCTGATTTTCCAGGCTCAGTGCATGTACAGACATATCTCTGCCAGAAGAGATGCGCCCGGCAGCGCCATTACTGACAACATCGATAGTTGAACTACTCAGGGCGAACTTTTGAGTAGTGGCTGCTGCAAAAGGTGCGTAATAGTTTTTGATTGTGGTGTGTACAGAGCAGCCGCCATCAGCGCCGGAGCAACCACCACCACTCTCTGTATAGGTTTTAGTCGTGTAGTAGCCATAAGAACCGTCAGGAAGCTCACTGACATTAACTCTTATCGTGGCATTACCTACCCCCTCATGCGTGGGTAATACCTGACTGGTCTGAGTAACGTTCAGCCCCTCCCGCGTATTCAGCAAATGTCCGGTATTAATTGTAATATCGCCGTTTTGGGTCTCAATCGTTCCGGAGTTATTAACCACCTCGCCATTAGCATTGCCCGTTGCATCGCGCTGCATCCACAGGCTGTTGCCAGCTAAGATATCGGCTTGCTGATTACGAATGCTGTTAGCGAACAGATACAGATTCTGTCCGGCGTACAGCAGTGCGGTGTTGACGATATTGCCGGGGGAAGTGATGGTGAGATTGCCGCGCGTGCCGGTAAAGCCATTAAGATCGACATCGCTGCGGCTGGTAAGGGTTACGTTCCCGCCACCCTGAAGCGTACCTGCGCCGTTCATCATAATACGACTGCCGCTAAGGCTACTGTCGCCGGTGCCGGTGGTGATTTGACCGTTATTGGTCAGATCGCCGCCGGCACTTAGCGTCACCGCCTGGCCCTGCAGGGTTGCCTGATTATCAATCGCACCGTTACTGACGATGGAGAGGTGATTTCCTGCTGCCAGAATATTACGGCTGGTAAAACCGTTAACTAACTGCAGGGCGGCATCGCCCAGCGCCACAATCTGACCAAGCTGGTCAAACCCGTGGCTTTCAAGCAGCAAATTGCCGCCGCTGAACAATTTACCGCTCGCTTGCTGCGTCACCTGTGAGGCTTTAACGTTGAGCTGGTTGACGCCCAGCAGCGTGCCACCGTTAGTCAGCTGCGCATAATTTACCGTCAGATTGCCGCCTTGCGCGGTGCCCTGATTCTGTAATTGTGTGCCGGTCAGCGTACCCTGTTGATCCGCCAGCAGCGTACCGCTGTTGCTGGCATTATCGGCATTAAGTATCAGTTGAGCGGCCTGTAACCAGCCGCTATTGGTTAACTGCGGCGTGGTCAGCGTGATGTCGGCAGAAGAAAGTAGTTTGCCGCTATTGTTGGCCAGTCCGTATGCGGTGATGCGGCTGGTGGCGCCCTGAATCAGCCCATAGTTATAAAGTTCAGGTGTGGTGAGGGTCAGTCCGTTCTGACTGAGCAGAATGCCGTTGGCATTGTTGGTTAGCCGACCGCTGGCCGTCAGCAGCAGGCTGCTGTCGCCCTGTAAGCGACCGTTGTTATCAACCGCACCGCTGGTCAGTATCAGCTCTTTACCCTGTATCTGTCCGCCGTTGTTAACCGCCGCTGCCTGCAACGCCAGCTTGCCGCCGGTTAATAGTGAGCTGTTCTGCTGCTGGGTTAATGCGCCGCTGAGGGTGACGCCGAGTGCATTAACGCCTGAAATAGCACCGCTATTATTAAGCGTTACGCCCTGCAACGACAGGTTTTGGGCTATCCACTGTCCCTGATTAGCGAAGTTGAGCGCATTGAGCGCTGCGGTGCCATTAGCGGTAATTTTACTGCCTGCAGTGGAGGTAAGGGTATCTCTGAGAGTGAGTTGCAGGCCGTCAGCGCTTTGGATCGCGCCGCCATGAGTCAGGCTGGTGGCATCCAGCAGAATTTGCTGGCCCTGCCATGTTCCGTTATTAGTGACCGCGTCACCCTTGAGCTGCAGCGTTCCCTGGGTTAGCAGTTTGCCGCCCGCATTATTGGTTATCATGCGCGCTGGCTGAGCCTGTGCGACTAGCATCCGCAAGTTACGGGTCTGGGCTGGGGCAAGCGTCAGCGATTGCAGTCCAATCAGACTGCCCTGATTAGTGACGTTCGCCGGGGTAATGGTTAGCGTATCGCCCTGCACGGTACCACTGTTATTAAGCGCACCACCGTTAAGATTTACGGCTTTTTCTGCCAGTAACGATCCTTTGTTTACCAGGCTTTGAGCATTAACCTGTGCTGTTCCCTGTGACAGCAGTTCACCGCTATTACTTAACTCACCGCTAACCGACGCCATCAGGCCGCTGCTGCTCAGCAGAGAACCCTGATGTTGCCAGCTACCGGCGCTGATGTGCAGGTTATCGCCCTGTAACGTCCCTGCCGTATCCAGACGGGTAGCCTGCAACCACAGATCGCCAGCCGTCAGTGCTTTACCGCTGGCATATTGAGCCAACGTACCGTTAGCCTGGATATCCAGTGCCGCGCTTCCCTGCCACAACCCGCGGTTCTCCAGCGTATCCCCGCGAAGGTCCAGGTTATCCGCCATCATTTTACCGCTGTTGAGCAGAGTGGATGCCGCAAGCGTGGCGCTGCCGCCTGAGCGCAGATCGCCGCGGTTATCCAGCAGCCCGTCAGACGATCCACTCAGTGACGCAAACCCGTTCACCGTGCCGCTGTTAGTCAACGAGTCGAAATGATAAGTGAGATTATTGCCTTGCCAGACACCCTGATTGCTGGCAGTGACGCCCTTCAGCATGAGTTCGCCACCGCTAAGTATCTGACCCGCGCTGAGATTGTTGAGCTGACGGAAGTCGCCGGAAACACCGGCATCACCCTGCAATAACCCCTGATTATTCAACGTATCACCGGTTGCGCTAAGCTGCTGAGCCGAAAACGTACCGGCATTGTCCAGCCTGTCAGCGTGCCACTCAGCCCGCTGCTGCGCTAACAACAACCCTGCGGCGTTGTTGTTCAGCGTGCCGTTCAGCTGGGCATTGATGCTGGCGGCCGTGAGCTGACCACTGTTGCTAAAGTCGCGTCCAGTGAGGCTAAAGTTGCCAGCGACCTGAAGCAGTCCGTTATTAGTCAGCTCAGCCGGAGCAAGATCAAGATCGCTGCCGCTAATCAGCTGGCCGCCGCTGGCATTAATAATATTTTTACTGTCCAGCATCAGCGCACGGTTGCCTTGCAGCAAGCCTGCATTGGTCAGCTGTGCTGCGGTAACGCTGAGGCGAGCTGCAGCCAGGGAGCCGCTGTTGCTGATTTCGCTGCTGAGCAGGTCGAGGTTGTGTTCGCTTAACAGCGTGCCGCTGTTTACCAGCGATCCGCTAACGTCGGCAGTAAACTGCGCGTCCGCCCGCGCGCTGCCCGCATTGTTTAAATTTTGCAGCGTCAGGCCGAGTTGACTGGCCTGCAGTGAACCCTGGTTATCCAGCGTGGTGGCCTGGGCTTGCAGGTTACCGGCGGTAAGCAATTGTCCGCTGGTCTGGTTGACGAGCCGATCGCCTTTCAACGTAAACGCGTTATTTCCCTGAATCAGGCCGCTGTTAATTAAATCACTCTGTAACGTGAGAACCTGGGCCATCAGCCAGCCACTGTTATCCGTCTTGCCAGCCTGCAACTGAACCTGCTGCTGACCAAGTATTTTGCCGCTGTTGCTTAACGTCTCTGCTGTCAGTTCAGCGTCGGCCGCACTTAAGGCATTACCCCGATTCAGCCAGTCGCGGGCCGTCAGTTTTAGCTGCTGACCTTGCAACAACCCACTGTTATCGAGCCGATCGGCCGCGGTCGTTAGCTGGCCGCCACTGAGTAACGTTCCGCTGTTGGTCAGCTGCTGACCGTGAGTTTGCAGAGACTGCTTACCCTGCAACATCCCACTGTTGTCTACTACGCCACTGTTAATACTGAGCCGATCTGCTGCCATCTGGCCGGCATTATCCAGTGAGGCATTCTTTAGATTCAGATCGTGATCGGCCAGCAGCAGACCAGACGGCCGGTTGATGAGATTAACGTTATTTGCGGTGATATCGGTGGCGTTGATTTCACCAGCATTGGTCAGGCTATTGCCATCCAGCGTCAGCGAGGCGCCACTGGTTATCAATCCGTAGTTAGTGAATTCCGGCAGATTAAGCGCAAAGCTGTTGTCTGAACTGACGGTGCCATTGCCGCGGTTAATCAGGCGGCCAGCGCTGAAACGCAGCGCGTGCGTGCCCTGAATCAGCCCGTCGTTGTCTGTGGATGCGCCAGCCAGTTGCAGTGCTTGCCGGCTCAGGATGCTGCCCGTGTTGTTCAGCGTCGCGGCGATAAGATCAGCGTCACCCAGGCTCAGCACATTGCCACTATTCTGCCAGTCGTTTGTCCGGAACGTTAGCTGCTGCCCCTGCAGCATGCCGCTGTTCAGCAGATTGCCTGAGGTGATCGCCAGCTGACCGTCACTGACTATCCTGCCGCTGTTGGTTAACCGCTCGCCTGCAGTCTGGATCGCCTGCTTTGCCTGTAGCGTCCCGTTATTGTCCACCTCTGCACTGCTAAGGCCCAACTGCGTAGCCGTCACTTTTCCGTTATTGCTGAGTGAATCGTTGGTCAGCTGCAGCGTATGCTCCGCCAACAGCGATCCGCCCTGCTGGTTGATCAGATGGGCAGTAGACGCTGTAAGATCCGCTGCGTTTATTTCGCCATTGTTGGTCAGGTTCTGGCCGCCCAGTGACAGCGTTGCTCCACTGGAGATAAGCCCGCTGTTATTGAGATCCGGCAGGTTGAGTGCAAAGCTGTTGTTTGAGCTAAGCGTACCGCCTGCCTGATTATTGAAGCTGTTTCCGGTAAAACTGAGCACATTTGTGCCCTGTAGCAGGCCGTGGTTGCTGGTTGTGACGCTGTCTATTGTCAGCACAGGGGCTGAAATTACCCCCTGGTTCAGCAGATCATGTCCACTGAACGTCAGGCTGCCGGAGCCAGCGATCGTTGCACCGCTGCTGTTTTGCAATGTAGCCGCGTTTACGCTGGTTGCGCTGCCGGTAAGCATGCCGCCATTATTGACCTGCTGTGCCGTCGCCGACAGGGTCTTACCGGCGGTAAACTGACCGCTATTGCTGAGCTGACTTTGCGCCTGAAGCTGGATATCGTCGCCTGCATTAGCGATAGCGAGCTTATCTGCGGTGATGGATGCGCCATTCAGCTTAATGCCGCGTCCGGCAGTGATACTGCTGTTGCCGGATGTCAGACTTCCCGTTGCCGAGACGGTAATGCCGGCATCACTGACCAGCTTAGTGCCGCTTAACGTGGCATCCTGTTGCGCAGCTACGGTGATTTGACCGGACGCTTTGTTTTCGCCGGTCAGCGTTACCGAAGTTGCTTTCGCCGTAAGTGCCCCGCTGCTCAGGCTGTTATTGATCACCAGTTTGCCGCTGGCATTCAGCTGAATATCACCCTGTTTAGCCACCAGATTGCCGAGATTTACCCCGACGCCCTTCTCGCTCGACACCAGGTGAATACGGTTGGCATACATGCCGCCCAGCGCGCCGGTATCCACCGCCACCGACGGTGCTGCATCTTCACCGGCAATCGGCGTTACGGAACCATCCGCACCGACGCGGTTGGCCCCGGTTGTGACCGTTAAATCTTTGGCGTGAATACCGGCGTTGATTTCGGTGGCGCGCGCAATAATTGACAGCGCATCACTCTGACTGCCGTCCAGTCCTTTGCCTTCAACGGTGATCGAGCCTTTAGTGACATCCAGAGAAGAGAGATTGCCGTTTGCATCCAGCTGCGGTTTACCGGTGGTAAGCGTGACGTTCGGCGTGTTGATGAAGCCGCAGCCGTTACAGGTAATGCCGTAAGGGTTGGCGACCATCACATTGGCCGCTTTGCCCGCCACTTCGGTATAGCCCTGCAGCTGTGATCGGTTCGCGCCGGTGACTTCATTGATGATCGCCTGCGCTTCATGGCCCGCTTTCAGATTGGGGTTGTTCTGGATCAGACCGCCGAGTTGCGTTGAATTAAGCTGGCCGGTGGTATTATTCAGGATCAGTCCTTCCTGCCCGACGTTGTACTGCTGGTACTGATTATGGGAAATCCCCGCGCCGTTCGGCGTCGCGATGTTGAGCACCGGCACGCCGTTAGCCGCCGCATCCAGTTTTGTCCCTGGGGTGACAGGCGTAATGGCCGCTGAAAAAGCAGGCAAAAGCGGCTGAAAGGCGACCAGACCACATACCAGATAACTGAGCAGACGGCGTGACAGTGAAACGGGTTGACGATTATCCATAATCTTTGCCTCTTAAAAAACCAGGGTGACGCGGGCGTAAACGTTGAGATGATCCGGGGCCAGATAGCTGGGATAGCTGACCGGAATGCCCAGCGTGAACTGGGTTGAGACGGTTTGATTGCGGGTGCCGATGCCGATTGCACTGCCCCATAAAGAACCTGAACCGTAAGGATCCTGCTGGTCACGCTTCAGCCAGCCGCCATCCAGCGCCAGCGTGCTGTTAACCTGGCCGATAACCGGTAACGTCAGCAGGGTATAGTTCAGTTCATTGCGCAGATAACCGCCGACGTCGCCAGAGAGATACTGCTCTTTAAAGCCACGCACCGAACTTTCACCACCAATAGTCAGGCGTTCACTGCCATACAGACGATCGGGCGTCCACTGGCTGTAAAAGCTGCTGAGCCACCACACATCCTGTGTTACCGGGCGCTGGAAACTGCCGCTGAGGCTCCATTTACGAAACTCTGCTTTTGGTAACGCGTCCGATTTACCCGCATCGCTCTCCGCATCAAACCACGGCATTCCGCGGCTAAACGTCGGATTAAACGTGGCGACGCCACCAAAGATTTTTTGGGTATGATTAACGCCAGCCTGCAGGCTGGTCAGCTTGCGACTGCTGCTCTGAAGCAGTGTGCTGTTGAGGTAGTTGTGGCTGACATAGTGATTCAGACCGAGTTGCACCCCGGTTTTGACATCTCCATTACGGAACAGTACCCATGATCCATTCAGACGATGAGAAACGTTGTCTCCGTTGCTTAGCCAGCTGAAGTTGTTGTTAACGAAGCTGCTGTGGTAGTTGCTCCAGCTGTAACTGTAATCCAGCAGACCGTAGCCATACGGCACGCTGACGCCTGCCTGGAGATTTTGCGCGTCACGCCACTCACTAAAGGCGCTACTCCGCCCTCCACTGACAAACCAGCGATCGGCAATGCCCAGCAGATTATTTCCTGTCAGTGACGCGGAAAGTTGCCCGGTGCCGGTGCTCTTCTGTCCGCTATTGTCAGCGTTAAGCATCAGGGATAGCGGAAACTGCGGTTTAGCGGTGAGATTCACAATGGAATAGCCCGGCTGTGGCGCAGGCTGGATTTCGATTTGTACCGGCGTGTTTCGCACCCGATTAATCTGCTCCATGCCCTGCTCTATATCCCGCAGGTTAAGGATCCTGCCTTCCAGACCCGGGAATGCCATTTTTAGCTGGCGAGAGGCACTGCCCTCAAGACGAATACTTTCCAGTTTACCTTCCAGCACCGTGATACTGAGCTTACCTTGTGTCAGGTCCTGTTCGGTTAAAAAAGCGCGGCTGGTGATATAACCGCGCTGAATATACCATTCGGAAATATTACGTATGAGCTGTTTAATTTCACTTAAATGCAGACACTGATTCAGATAAGGTTGCGTGAGACGTGTAGTGGTCGCTTCAGATAACAGGCTTGCGTGCGCAATAATAATTTGCGGGATTGGAAAACAGGGGCCCTGTGGATCATCCTTAGACAGTGCAGGCAGTGTAATCTGATGCGCATTTAGCAGCGTATCGCGCTGCTGCTGATTATCCTGCAGGCGTTGTTGCTGTTGTTCCTGAATCTGATCGCGGTCTGCCGGGCTCAGCGGCGCAGCTGAAACCTGAAAAGTTATTAGTGCGGCAAGCAATATCCGCCACTTCCCTGTTTTGGCTATCATAGTTAAATGCTTAAGTAATTGTGATTGTAAATAATCCATTTGTAATGAAAAGCAGAATAACATCTCAACAATCGGATAAAAGTGATAATGAACAAATAACGAGAATAGTTTTTTACAGCTAAAATAATGAGTGGGATGTCGTTACTTAAGTTAAATAGTCAGGTGTTTTGAATATTCTTACTTGTTGAATCGCTGGGTGAACTATTAATTGTTACGCTGAGGGTATTTCATCGGATGTCAGAATTTACTGTAATTATTAACCAATCATTTACCAGAATTTCTTTCTCCCGACAGATTAGTGGTAGAGATAACGCGAATATCCGCCTTGAAAAGCGCAAAAAACAGTACCAGCCTGGCGCTGGTGGGTTTTGACGTTTAATCGCTACCACAGCGAAAATCAGGGTTTACCGACTGATTCCGACATTGCTGCGTAATGACGAGTCGCATGCTCCCGGCTTTACCCGCCAGAAATATTATATTCATATAAATCAATGCATTGATTGCCAATAAGCTTTCATCGTCGCCAATTGTGATGAAATTGTGATCTGCCTCGCCAATCACATTCATCATGTGTTGTTATATTGGTTATGAGTCATCTCGTCACTAAATCATTTGGCTGATTATCCATGACCCGCGCCGTTCAGGGACATGCGGCTTTCTGCTGGCGTTATTTCGACGAGCTGCTCGTAACCCTACAACCCTGAAAATTAAAAAAGGTAACGATATGGAAAGCCAGGATCTGCAACGCAAGCTCGGCTTCTGGGCCGTGCTGGCAATTTCCGTCGGAACCACCGTCGGTTCCGGTATCTTCGTTTCGGTGGGTGAAGTTGCAAAAGCGGCGGGCACGCCGTGGCTTACCGTGCTGGCATTTGTTATTGGCGGGCTTATCGTCATTCCCCAGATGTGTGTCTATGCGGAACTCTCTACTGCCTATCCTGAGAACGGCGCCGATTATATTTACCTGAAAAACGCCGGCAGTCGTCCGCTGGCATTTCTGTCTGGCTGGGCCAGCTTCTGGGCGAATGATGCGCCGTCACTCTCGATCATGGCGCTGGCGATTGTCAGTAATCTGGGCTTTCTGATCCCACTCGATCCGCTGAGCGGCAAGCTGGTAGCGACCGGGCTGATTCTGGCTTTTATGTTGCTGCATCTGCGTTCGGTAGAAGGCGGAGCCACCTTTCAGACGCTGATCACCATCGCCAAAATCATTCCTTTTGTCATCGTGATCGGCATCGGTATCTTCTGGCTAAAAGGTGACAACTTTGTCGTCGCGCAGAGTACGGTAACGACCAGCGCGACAGCAGGCTTTATGGCACTGCTGGCGGGGATTTCAGCCACCAGCTGGTCCTATACCGGCATGGCGTCGATCTGTTACATGACCGGCGAAATCAAAAATCCGGGCAAAACGATGCCACGCGCCTTGATTGGATCCTGCCTGCTGGTTCTGGTGCTCTACTCGCTGTTAGCGCTGGTGATTTCAGGGCTAATGCCGTTCGACAAACTGGCTGCATCCGAAACGCCGATCTCCGATGCCCTCACCTATATACCGGCGCTCGGTAGCGTAGCGGGTATTTTTGTCGCGGTGACGGCCATTATTGTCATCCTCGGCTCGCTCTCCAGCTGTGTGATGTATCAGCCCCGGCTGGAATATGCGATGGCCAAAGACAAGCTGTTTTTCAAAAGCTTTGCTCACGTTCATCCCCGATTCAACACGCCGGATGTCTCGATCATTTTGCAATGCGCACTCGGTATTTTCTTTATCTTCGTTTCCGATCTCACCAGCCTGCTCGGCTACTTTACGCTGGTAATGTGTTTTAAAAACACCCTCACCTTCAGCTCCATCATCTGGTGTCGCAAACGCGACGATTACAAACCGCTGTGGCGCACGCCCGCCTTCGGTCTGATGACCTTCGCCGCTATCGCCTCCAGCCTGATTCTTGTGGCGTCTACCTTCGTATGGGCGCCTGTTCCGGGGCTTATCTGCGCCCTGATTGTCATCGCTACCGGTCTGCCCGCTTACGCCTTCTGGGAAAAGCGCAATCGCCGTCTGGCTCACGTTTCTTAACCCTGTCTGGAGAGTTGTTTCATGTTGAATATTGATAAACGCAGTGTGGATTTTCTGGTAACTGAAAATATGGTACCGGAAGTTGAAAAGATTCTGGAACGGGATGTGCCGCGCGTTGACGCCATGGTTGATGAGATGGTACAGCGCGGAATCGATCGCATCTACTTCGTTGCCTGCGGGTCACCGCTCAATGCCGCCCAGACGGCAAAGCACCTCGCCGATCGCTTCTCCAGCCTGCAGGTTTATGCGCTGTCCGGCTGGGAATTTTGCGATAACACACCGCATCGTCTCGATGCGCGCTGCGCGGTTATTGGCGTCTCGGATTACGGTAAAACCGAGGAGGTGATTAAGGCGCTGGAGTTGGGTGCGGCCTGCGGTGCGTTCACGGCTGCCTTCACTAAACATCACGACAGCCCGATTACCCAGGCGGCTGACCATGTTCTGGCCTATGAAGCGGATTGTATCTGGGAGATACACCTGCTGCTCTGCTACAGCGTGGTGATCGAAATGATTACCCGTCTCTCACCGCATACCGAGATCGGCAAAATCAAAAATGACCTGCGTAAGTTGCCGCAGGCGCTGGGGCATCTGGTGCGCACATGGGAAGATAAAGGCCGTCAGCTTGGCGAACAGGCGAGTCAGTGGCCGATGATCTATACCGTATCGGCCGGTCCGCTGCGTCCACTCGGCTATAAAGAGGGCATTGTCACCTTAATGGAGTTTACCTGGACGCACGGCTCGGTGATTGAGAGCGGCGAGTTTCGTCACGGGCCGCTTGAAGTCGTCGAGCCTGGCGTACCTTTCCTGTTTTTGCTGGGCAGCGATGAGAGTCGTCATACCACCGAGCGGGCAATTCGCTTCGTGCGCGAGCGCACCGATAAGGTGATCGTGATTGATTATGTGGAGATTTCTCAGGGACTGCATCCGTGGCTGGCACCTTTCCTGATGTTCGTCCCGATGGAGTGGCTCTGCTACTACCTCTCTATTTATAAAGATCATAACCCGGACGATCGCCGTTATTACGGCGGATTGGTTGAGTATTAATCCTTTTGCCCGGCCTGATGAGGGCCGGGCGTAGCGACCAGGAGAAGCGAAATGAAAAAGGATAATGCAGCTGAAGGTGCAACAGCGCAGCCTGACGGGATTATGCGGTTGGCGACGGTAGGCGATAACTGCGTGGATATCTATCCTCAACTCAACAAAGCCTTTTCCGGCGGTAACGCGGTGAATGTCGCGGTCTACAGCAGACGTTACGCCATGCAGTCTGCCTGCGTGAGCTGGGTCGGTGACGATGCGTATGGCGCGCTGCTGAAGCGCGACCTGCTGCAACAGGGTGTCGATATTTCGCATCTTCACACTAAAGCTGGCGTGACCGCGCAGACCCAGGTTGAGCTGCGCGACAACGACCGCATTTTGGGCGATTACACCGAAGGCGTTATGGCGGATTTTACGCTGACTAATGAAGATCTGGCATGGCTTAACGGCTTTGATATGATCCATTCGGCTGTCTGGGGGCATGCGGAATCGGCGCTGCCGGCGTTAAAAGCGGCGGGCAGGATCGTCTCCTTCGACTTTGCCGATAAATGGGAAAACCCGCTGTGGCAGAGTTTACCGCCGCATCTTGACTACCTGTTTGCGTCGGCGCATGTCGAATCGGCCTGGCTACGTGACCGACTGCAAACCGTAGTAGAGTGCGGCGCGGGCGTCGCGATTGCCACGCTGGGCGAAAATGGCAGTCTCGCCTGGGATGGTAAGCAGTTCTGGCGTATGCCGCCTGAACCGGTGAGCGTGGTGGATACGATGGGGGCCGGTGATTCTTACATTGCTGGCTTTCTCTGCGCGGTTGCTGCCGGCCTGCCGATCGTAAAGGCCATGCAGCAGGGATCGTGCTGTGCCGCCCGCACACTGCGCTATCATGGCGCCTGGTAATCCCTGCGTTGGCGTGACGCTGGGCGCGCCAACCCCTATGACTCCGCCCTAAAGCCTCCTATAATCACCTCCACTGTTTCCAACTGTCAGGGTCGACTCATGCCAGCGACGGCGCGATATTCACATCAATTGCTCTATGCCACGGTACGTCAGCGCCTGCTGGATGATATTGCGCAGGGCACTTACCTGCCGGGCCAGCAAATCCCGACCGAAAGCGACTTATGCAGCTTGTATAACGTCAGCCGCATTACCATTCGTAAGGCGATAACCGAGCTGGTTAACGATGGCGTATTGATCCGCTGGCAGGGGAAAGGCACCTTTGTGCAGAGCAAAAAAGTTGAGAACGCGCTGCTTACGGTGAGCGGTTTCACTGATTTCGGCGTCTCGCAGGGAAAACCGACGCGTGAAGAGGTGATTGAACAGGAACGTGTCAGCAGTGATCCCTTCTGCGAAAGGCTTAATATTGCTGGCAATGGCGAAATGTTTCGCCTGCTGCGGGTGATGTATCTTGATAACGAGCCGCTGTTTATCGACTGTTCGTGGATCCCCCTCTCGCGGTATCCCGGCTTTGATCAGGTTTATCGCGTCGGTGCGTCAACCTATAAACTTTTCCATGAAAAATATGACAGCCGCGTGGTCAGCGACAAAAAAACCATCGATATTTTCACCGCCACCAAAGCCGAAGCGCTCAGACTGCAGTGCGAACTGGGCGAACCGCTGTTTCGCATCAGTAAGATCGCTTACGACCAGCACGACAAACCGGTGCACTATTCAGAGCTGTTCTGTCGGGCAAACCGTGTAAGCCTGACAATTGATAACCATCGTCACTGAAAATCGCCGTATCGGCTGGGATGATGCTGAACCCAACCCTGAAGCTACATCGCGTCTGGATACCAGCCGCACGCGATCGCGTCTGGATGATCCCGCTATTCCAGAGCTGCGACACAATTACCGCCAGCGTGACGGAATGGATGTCGCTCACCCGGATGTGGCGTTACTGCACCAGGTGAGCTGACCGGCTTCGGCTACCTCAATTCAGCGCCTCACTGGCCGCTTTGGCAATGGCAATTTCATTTGGGTTGGCTGAGCCGCTGACGCCAACCGCACCGGTGACCTGACTATTCAGGGTGACCACCGACCCGCCGCCCAGCGGCACCATTCCCGGCAGCGTGGCGATGGCAGGTTCAGCGCCATTGGCACGCGCCATGTAGCGATCGGTTGAGGTGCGATAAAGCGCGGCGGCACGTCCTTTCTGGATCGAAGAGTCGATACAGCCGATTGGCGCATTATCCATTCGCTTAAACGCCAGCAGTTGGCCCGATTGATCCAGCACCGCGATGCAAACCTGCGCATTCAGGGTTTGCGCCTGCTTTTCAGCCCGGGCAATCATGTGCTGTGCATCTTCAGCGCTGAGGATCGTCTGGGTCAGGGTGGCATCAGCCGTCGCTGTCCAGAGCGTGGCGAGCATGCAGAGCGAGGTACAAAGTGTTTTCTTCATTGTTTCTCCTTTTACCGGTTCATTTTTTTGGCGCGATACTGCTTCAGCAGCAGGCAGATAAGCAGCAGCACCAGCAGACACAAAACGATCCACGGCGCGCGCTGCAGCCAGGGGTTGTTTTTAGGCTGTAGCAATACCTTTTCTACCTGCGCTTCGGTGACAGATTGATCGGGCTTACCAAATCGGGTTGAAACGTAATCCAGCAGGCGTGTCAGCTCGCCACGGCTCATCTGATGGGCGAAGGCAGGCATAAAAGCGTGCCCGGCCTCGGTGGTACGATTGACCCCTTCAGCAACGGTCATAATCAGATTGGCGGGATCGGCCGCAATCACTGCAGAGCTGCCGGTTAATCGCGGAAAGGATTGCGGATTATCGTGAGTGCCTTCGCCCTCTGCCCCATGACAGCTGGCGCAGGCGGCATTGTAGAGCTGCGCCCCACTCAGATGATTGCCGGATATCGCATCCTCAAGCGTTGCCGCCGGCCCGGATTCAACCGACACCACGTTAAACTTGTCCGGCGCGGAAAGAGCCTGAGGTTTTGCCGGCGCTTCTCCCAGCGTTAACAGATAGCGGGCAATAGAGTGACGGTCATTATCAGTAAGACGTGAGAAGGAATTCTCTACGGCAGTGCCCATTTCACCCGCCGCAATGGCTTTGCCCGGCAGCGAGCCGGTTTTGAGATAGGTAGTCAGCGCCTGTTCTGACCAGTCATACAAATGGGCCTGAGTCAGATCGGGGGCATTCCAGCTGCCGACTTCGCCTCCACGCAAAAAGCTCCCGCTTTTCTCTGCCATCATCAGGTTGCGTGGTGAATGGCAACTGCCGCAGTGCCCCAGCGTTTTCACCAGATATTCACCGCGCGTTGTGCTGATTTGATCAGGACTTCCGGCGGGCAGGGCTTCCTGAGACAGAAACAGGGCATTCCAGACGGACATCATCGATCTGACAGAGAACGGAAATGGAAGCTGCGTCTCAGGCACGCGGTGATCTTCCGCCGGTACGCCGTAAATCAAGTAGTTGTAGAGTGCGTCAATGTCCGCATCGGTCATCGATGCGAAGGCGGTGTAAGGCATTGCCGGATAGAGATAACCGCCATCCGGTCGTCGGCCTTCCCGCATTACGCGCCGAAAGTCGCTCAGTGAATAACGGCCAATGCCATTCAGCCGTGAGGGAGAAATATTGGTGGCGATGATATCGCCCAGAGGAGATGAGATCCGGTAACCGCCAGAAAAGGGGTTGCCGTTATCGGGATTGCGGTGGCAGGCCGAGCAATCACCTGCAATCGCCAGATATTCACCGCGCTTAAGCGTCGCCTCATCAGGGGTTGCCCGCACCAGCACCGGAAGCAGCAACAGAAAGACCAGCGTCATTCGCATCATTACAACTCCCGAATCAGGGTGTCAGCCAGACGGAGCGCCAGCGCGATGCCGGTCAGCGTCGGATTCACCGTGGCTGAGGTTGGCATGACCCCGGTGGTGGCGAGAAACAGATTCGAATGATCCCAGCTGCGACAGTGCGCATCGACCACCGAGTCGCGTGGGTTGTCGCCCATAATCGTGGTGCCCATGATGTGATACTGATTACGCCATCCTGTGGGTGCCTCAACTATTTCGCCATTAAAGGCCATCAGAAAATTAGCGAAATCCCGGTAAGCCTGTGCACGCATGCCGCGGACATAACCGTCCAGCTGATAGTTCACCTGCAGCATGGGTAGTCCGATAGCATCACGCCGGCTCGGGTGCGGAATCACGCGATTGGTGGGGCTGGGCAGAGTTTCACTCATGGTGCTGATGTTCATGATGCGCGAAGCGCGATCGCGAATCGCCGCATCAAGTTCACGTCCCATCAGCCCTTGCTTTAGCAGTGACGGTGTCACGTCAATATTCGGCACCAGATTGCGCAACGAATAGCGAATGGCAGAGTGTTGGGCACGGCTCGGCTCATCGCGTCGGGTGGCAATACTGCCGTGCTGAACGGAACCACGGCCTGTCCAGAGGGGTTCATCCGCCAGAAACGTCATGCTTAAACCGGTGTGATCCATCAGATTGCGGCCAACCTGATCGGAACTGTTCGCCACCTCCGACATCAACAGCAATTTTGCAGTTTCCAGCCCATGGGCAGCCACGATGAATTTTTTCGCGCGGAGTCGCACATTACGGCCGTCAGGTTTGCGGTAGTGCACCGCGACGATCTGATTGCCAGCGCCCTTCTCCAGCTGCCAGGCGACCGATTCAGTGCGCAGATCAACGCCCAGCGCCACCGCTTTATCGACATGCATATCACCGGAATACATGGCACCGATGGGACAAACCGGTTCGCAGTTGTTGTTGCCGGCACAGGCTGGACGACCATCGTAAGGCTGCGAAATCCGGGCATGCGGTTCATGTATCACCTGGTAACCGAGCGGCCCAAGTCTGGCCTGCATCCGTTGCACCATGTAGGGTTTGGCTTCCGGTGGCAAAGGATAAGGCGCGGAACGCGGTGGCCATGCCGCCCGGCCCTGACCGCTTTGATCCTCATCAGCGCTGCCCACTACGCCAATTTCACGCTCGGCGAGAAGATACCAG
This sequence comes from Pantoea brenneri, assembly GCF_038594305.1. Taxonomy (NCBI): domain Bacteria; kingdom Pseudomonadati; phylum Pseudomonadota; class Gammaproteobacteria; order Enterobacterales; family Erwiniaceae; genus Pantoea; species Pantoea brenneri. Next base: position 118,435 of record NZ_JBCGBG010000008.1, read on the forward strand.
GGTTCGAGATCGTCATAATCTATCGGCCAGTCGCGGCCAACGCCGTAAACGCTTTTTAGTTTGAAATCATTCGGCAACAGCCGCCAGCAGGCGGATGCCCAGTGGCGGGTACTGCCGCCAGCCACTTTCAGAAAGCTGGTGACATACTGAAAATCCGCATCGCCGTGCGCCTCAATGTAGCCATCGGTATAACTATTGGGTGCCCAGGGCAGGTTCGGATAAGGCGCGCACCAGTTACGCTTGCTGGCGCTGTTGCGGTAATTTTCTACCACTTTCCAGCGCGGAATGTAGGGTCCCGCCTCCAGCATAATCACCGACTTGCCGGCTCTGGCCAGTTGACAGGCTGCGTTGGCGCCCAGTGCGCCAGAGCCAATAATCACCACGTCGGCATCATACTGCGTCATGATTTACGTCCTCTGCATGGCTCAGCAGACGCACCGCATCGGCATGGGTTCTGGCTCGCCCTTCCACCATCGCCAGCCATTCGGGCTGCGGCTCGGTGATAACGCGGGCTGCACGCGGTGAGTCGGTGCCCCAGGCGGTGATGTTTTCCGGCATCGGGGGCGCAGTTACACCCTCTGGCACCGCCTGCCAGTAATCATGTCCGCGCTGGGAATAGGAGGGGCGTGGCGTAATACTGGCCGTTGGCTCATACATCAATGCCGAGAGGAACGTGACAAACTGCGCGTCGTCAGTGGCGCGGGTAGTGGCAGGATTACCGGTATAGCCCAGATACCACGGCGTGATAATGGACAGCGCGGTTGTAACCTCCTCTTCAGAGAGCTGCGCGAGACGCTCTTCCGGCGACAGGTGGATATGGCGACGTAAGCGTTCAGCCAGCCGCGTAAGTTGCTGGTCAAAATCGTGCGTCTGGCGGGATAGCAACAGATAGAGACGCTGACAGATGGCCGGATCCAGTCCCTGTCGACCCGTTAAGGTCTGGCTGACAAAAAGTAATGTCTCTTCACTGCCGGACCCGGCCAGCGCAGCAGGCATGATAGCGGGCACGCTGATAATGACGCTTGATGAAATCATCATGCGCAGGAATGTACGCCTGTTCATTTTTCCTCCAGGTGTAGGTAGGGTAAGAAATAATGCGGATTAAACGGCGTATTTTTTATTTTGAATCCGCTGATTCAGCCATTTATCGATGCTCCAGGGGCCGGCACCGTGAATTATTAGCATCAGGAATCCGGCGCAGCAGGATATATTTTTCAGCCACACCATCAGATGGGCGTGCGAATAACCGGGATAAAAAAGAAATGCGGAAAGCAGAGAAAAAATCACCATGAAAATGCAAACAAAACGGGTTAAAAATCCGAACGTTATGGCGAGACTGCCTGCAACTTCCAGCAAAATAACCCACGGTAGAAAATAATCTGACACGCCGTTTTGACGCATCAAAATTAAGTTCTCATCGTAATGAATTATTTTATCGATGCCGGATGTGAAAAAAAGTGCGACAGCGAGCAGGCGCGATAAAGCCCAGATAAACATTTTATAATTTTTCATTTTTTATTAGCTTGAGGTAAGCGTTGTTATTTTTAAAATAGGCCTCAATCAATAAATTTTTTTTGACTTTTTGTGCGGTGAGTCATTTCACCGCATCGCCATCGCGCTCAAAAAGGTTTCACCACTGCCAGCGTTTTTCAGCCAGCTCAACCAGCAATCGTGCGGCTGGTGTCAGTTCGCTCAGCGATCGGTATTGCCAGCCAAAAGTCCGCGGCATGATCACCAGCGGCAGTGTGATTTCTACCAGCGACGGTGGAGTCATCTCCTCCTGCAACAGGCGGCGCGAAAGAAAACTCAACAGCTGAGTCTGCGCCAATACCTGGCGAAGCGGCGATAAAGTATTACTCTCCATCTGCACTTTTGGCGCGGCATAGCCGCCGCTCAGCAGGCGTTGTTCAAGCCACTGCCGGGTCGCAACCTGCGGCGAGGGTAATAACCACTGAAAACGGTTCAGTTGTTCAGGCGTGGGATGCAAACCCGCCAGTGGATGAAAGCAGCTGGCAGCCACCACCACTGGATCTTCCATCAACGGGCGGGTAATAAATTCATCGCTCTTATCCGGTAAAAATCCCAGGATCAAATCCAGTTTGTTTTCCCGCAGCCGTGACTGCAGCAGATCGTTCAGCCCTACCTGCACTTCAAGCACCACGGTAGGCGCATGCTGCAGTAATTCACGGGTTAAATGCGGCAGCATAAATTCGGCTGCAGTAGCTGCAACACCGAGGCGGATCACCCCGGCGGTTCCCGCGCCGAGGGCATTTAAATCCTGCTGCGTCACCTGCATCAGGTGCAGAACTTTTTGAGCGCGTTCACAAAGTAGTAACCCTGCTTCCGTCAATTGTATCCCGCGTCCCACCTTCAGAATCAGCCGCGTTGAGCATGATTTTTCCATGCGCTGAATGCACTTTGTCAGCGCCGGCTGAGTAATACCAAGGGCTTGCGCCGCTTTGCCAAGGTGAGCGGTTTCACGTACCACCACCAGGTAACGCAGGTCTTTAAGCTCCATTCATTCCTCGCAGGAATCAAATCATAAAGAACAGAGAATATTATTTATCAATTCAACCTGCCAGGCTAAATGAAAATTAACACTGGAGTAACACATGAGCTGGAGAATCCTGATGACCGCCCCGACGTTAGGGGCCGGAGGACAACACGCACTGGCCGAGGCAGGATGCGAAGTACATTACCTGCATGACAGCCAGGATGAGGCCGAGGTTGAGAGAGTGATGGCGCGCATCCCTTTTGATGCGGTTATTTCCCGCACGGTTGCCCTTTCCCGTCGCGCCATCACCGCCTGCCCGAGCCTGAAGGTGATTTGTAAACACGGCGTTGGCGTCACCAATATTGACGTCGAGGCGGCTACCGAACAGCACATTCCGGTATTTACCACGCCCGGCACCAATGCGCAGTCGGTGGCTGAACTGACCATCGGCTTGATGCTGAACGCGGCACGCCGCATAAGCTGGTATCAACAGGAAATCGAGGCGGGTCGCTGGACCCGCAACGGCGGCGGTATTGAACTCAGCGGCAAGACGCTGGGTCTGGTGGGCTTTGGTGAAATTGGCCAGCGGGTTGCCCGTATTGCACACGCAATCGGGATGCGCGTCTGCTTTTACGATCCGGTGGTTGGCGATCAGCAGACAAATCTGCCTGGCGAACAGGTCAGTTCACTGGACAGCCTGCTGACCCAAAGCCACGTAATCAGCCTGCACTGCCCGGTCAATGCGGCAACACGTCAGATGCTGAACAGCCGCACGCTGGCGCTGTTACCGCCCGGCGCGGTGATCATCAACACCGCGCGCGGTGAGTTAATCGATGAAGCCGCGCTGGATGCGGCGCTGCGTAACGGTCAGCTTTTCGCAGCCGGACTGGATACCGTCGCCTCGGAGCCTCTCCCCGCCGATCACCCTTTTCGCACGCTGAACAATCTGCTGCTGACGCCGCACATTGGCGGCTCGACGCCTGAAGCGCTGGATGCGGTGGCGCGTTTTGCGGCGCGTCAGTGTCTCGATTTTCTGGCAGGTCATGCGGTAAATCCAGTGACCTGTGTTAACCGAACTGTACTTAAGGAACGCTCATGACAACCGATAACCGCTGGCCTGCTGGCTATTTTATTGGGCAACGTGGATCCCTGCCCGATGCTGACACCATCGACGCCTTCTGCCGTTTACCGGTGCCGAATATCGGAGACTGCATGGGCCGCAGCTGCGGCGCATCCGGATTACAGGCTTATCATAACGACCCGCAGCATGTACTCTGCGGCCCGGCGCTGACGGTCAAGGTCCGTCCCGGCGATAACCTGATGATCCACAAAGCGATAGAGATGGCCCAGCCGGGCGATGTTCTGGTCATTGATGGATCGGGCGATCTTACCCAGGCGCTGATCGGTGGGCTGATGCGTACCTCCGCGCTGGAGAAAGGTATCGCGGGTTTTGTCATTGATGGCGCGATTCGGGACATCAACGAATGGGCAGAAGGCGGCGTCGCTCTCTGGGCCCGGGGAAATACGCTGCGCGGGCCCTCGAAGGAAGGCCCTGGCGAGATCAACGTCACCATACAGTGCGCGGGGATGGTGGTGGCACCAGGCGATTTAATCGTTGCCGATGCGGATGGTGTGATTGCGATTCCACAGCAGCAGCTCGCGTCGTTACTGCCCCGGGTACGTGAACATGAGCAGCGCGAAGCGCGCATTCGCGAAAATAACCGGCAGGGCACCGCCGATCCGGAACGTTTTAACGCGATTTTACGTGCTAAGGGGTGCCCGCTGTGATCAATAAAAAACATACCCGCTCGCTCAGCCTGCTGACACTGCTGTCGGCAATGATGACAACAACCTGTGTCGCTGCCGAGGATCAGCTGCCGGTTCAGTTGCCGACGCAGCAGGACAGTCGTTTGCAGCAGGTTGAAACTTCACCGCGCGTCTGGAATGGCGTTACGGTCAGCGCGGATGGGCGCATTTTTGCTTCGCTGACACAGTCTGAAGGCACCGGTTTGCAGCTGGCTGAAGTGAAGAACGGGCAACTCGAAGCCTGGCCAGACAAGGCGTGGAATCAGTGGGATAGCAAGGACCCGTCCCATCATTTTTTACATGTTAATGCGCTGCGATTTGGCCCTGATGGCGATCTGTGGGTCATGGATGCTGGCAATAAAGGGATCGGTACCGGCGACAAAGCGGTAGAAGGCGGCGCCAAACTGGTACGCATCAATATTCAGACGCGCAAAGTTGTGGCGAGCTATCTCTTCAGGGCTCCCACGCTGAAGCCCGCCAGCTATCTGGATGATGTCCGTTTTAATGGTGATTTTGCCTATATCACTGACCCAGGCGCAGTCGGGCTGGTGGTGCTGAACCTGAAAAATGGCCAAAGCTGGCGCGTGCTGGATAATCACCCGCTCTCCATCGATCATCAACCAATCTATGCTGATGGGAAAAAGCTTTTCTTACGCGACGGGCGTGAAAAGCGGGTAGGACTGGATCAGCTCGAAGTCTCTCCTGATGGCAAATGGCTCTATTACCAGGCTATTCCGGGGCCGATGGCGCGAATAGAGACCCGTTATCTTAATGATGCAACGCTAACGGCTGAAGAGGTTGCCCGTCACACACAGAAGTTTGTTGAAACCTGGAGCACCGGTGGTACCGCTATTGATGCTGACGGCAATCTCTATGCATCGGATATCAACACGCGTTCGGTGAAACGTATTACCCCGCAGGGTGATGTGAGCACGGTGATTCAGGATCCCCGACTGGTCTGGATTGATGCGATGTGGATCTCTGAGGGGCAACTCTGGATGCCATCGGCGCAGATTAACCGGACTCCGGCGACAACCGGCGGTAAGCCTTCTGTGGTGGAGTACCCGGTTAAGCTCTATCGGCTGAGTTTGCCGGTCGCGCCTTCACCGCGCGATCATCAATAATTGACAGGCCCGTTAATTCGGGCCGAATTATCAGGCTTTAGCCAGAAAGTAATTAATCGTTCTCAGACGTAAGTATCGCCTTTAATCATCATCACTTTGCGTGATTTGAAATTTGTTAAAAACATGAGTCAGCGCACAGGAATAATCTTTTTATTGATTGTTAACAGCATCCTTTTTTTCTGATAATGGCTGAATCATTAATAATAACGTTAGTGCACATCGCATTGAATTAAAATCCGCTACGTTTTCTGTTTGTCGCTGACGGACGGGCGATCTCCCTGCAACAGGATAAAATATGTTACTTATTATCAGTCTGCTCATGATAGCCGTGTTTATTGGTCTGTTAATGACCAAAAAGCTCTCTGCCCTGACGGCATTGATTGTGGTGCCAACCCTGTTTGCATTATTAGCAGGGAATGGTTTAGAGACGGGCGATATGGTAATTAAAGGATTGCGCACCGTTGCGCCAACCGGCGTCATGCTGATTTTCGCCATGCTCTATTTTATGAGCGTAACAGATGCCGGTATGTTCGATCCGATCATTAAGAAAATTGTTTCAGCCGTAGATGGTGATCCGGTGAAAATATTTTTCGGCACGGTGCTGCTGGGTTTTATCGTCGCACTGGACGGCGATGGTGCAACCGTTTATATGATTGTGCTTTCCGCGTTTCTGCCGATCTATGAGCGCATCGGGTTGTCGAAATTAAAATCAGCGTGTTTGCTATTACAGTGCACCGGCCTGGGGAATATGTTTCCCTGGGGTGGCCCGACGGCACGTGCTGCAACAGCCGTACATGCAGAGATCAGCACGCTGTTTGTTCCCTTAATGCTGCCCTTACTGGCTTGTGTGATCTGGACTTTTGTCATGGCGTTTATACTGGGACGGCATGAACGCAAACGAATTGGCTGGAACGGCGATTCGGCAGAGAAGCCCCCGCTGGTCTTCGAAGCTAAAGCCTGTGCAAGCTGGCGCTTCTGGACAAACTGGGTATTAACCATTGCACTCATTACGCTGCTGGTGCTGGACCTGGTGCCAATGGCCTATCTGTTTATGCTGGCGACGGCAATAATGTTTCTGGTTAATTTTCCTCGTCTCGACCAGCAGCAGGAGCAGCTTGGCCGGCATGCTCCGGCGATTCTTTCTGTCGCCAGCTTAATTTTTGCGGCGGCGGTATTTACCGGGATTTTTTCAGAAACAGGGATGGCAAATGCACTCGCGCAGGCGATTGTGAACGTTATTCCTGCGGCGTTAGGTCCTTATTTAGCCGTGATTACCGCCTTGATCAGTATTCCGGTAACCTGGCTGGTTTCAAATGATGTTTTTTACTTTGGTATGTTGCCCGTTCTGGTTCAGGCAGCCAGCCATTATGGTATTGCGCCAGTAGAGATGGCGCGTGCTGCGCTGGTGGGCCAGCCGGTTCATATATTAAGTCCGCTGGTCGCATCGACCTATCTGCTGGTGGGCATGCTGAAACTGGATTACGCCCAGACGCAGCGATTCACGTTACGCTGGTCATTTATTACCAGTATCGTGTTCTTTTTAACCTGCCTGTTACTGGGTGCCTTCCCTTTTTATCAGAACGTTTAATCTAAAAAATAGCAGGATGATCGATTGAAATATCATCTTGGCTGCTTAGGGTAACGTACATCATATAAATTTTAACGGGTTTAATATCGATGATGAATCTGCCTGGCAGAATCACCTTATCAATCAGATTAATGCGGTCCTGAAAAATGCACGTTACTTTAATAAAAAATTGAATATTAAAATTTGCAGCACTGTTAATCTATTTTTAATCTGACTGGTACAGCAAAGCCTCTGGGTTTTTAATTAGCGAGTTTGTTAAGTATAAAAAATAACATGTCAGAACTTTGGCCGCACAACCCCCTGGTATGCAGGTGTGAGACGAGTGCAATGCTAATGCTAATGCCAATGCCAATGCCAATGCCAATGCCAATGCCAATGCCAGAATAGACTCAGGTAAGACGTAGCGCAAAATGGCCTGAAGCTGGCTACCCGCTGGCTTCGGCAACCCTCTCCTGCGGTTGTCGCAGTACGGATCAATGATCGCTGTTCATTACGCAACTGAGTTCGTATAATTGTACTTATACGAACTCAGATTAATGAAATGCTGTGCGCTCAGGCTGGATACCCGCCAGTCTCAGGGTAAAAAATGGCAACGCTACGTGAATTCTGTCCGGTTATCCCCCTGCCAGTATCACAGAATTGACGTAGCGCGATCACCGGCAAAAAAGGTCAATAAACGAGCAGAAATGACGAAGTTAATCCCGCTGGCCAATCTGAGTAACCCGCCGCATGCTGACATCACGGATCAGCTAAAACAATTTGTTCAGGACAAAGAGGCTTTTTCACCCAATACCTGGCGGCAGCTGCTGAGCGTAATGCGGATCTGTAGCCAGTGGGCAGAGGATAATCAGCGCAGTTTTCTGCCCATGGCAGCCGACGATCTGCGAGATTATCTGTCGTTTCTGGCAGAGAGCGGGCGGGCATCCTCAACCGTGTCGTCACATGCCGCGCTGATCTCAATGTTACACCGTAACGCCGGACTGCCGGCCCCTAATCACTCGCCGCTGGTTTTTCGTGCCATGAAGAAGATAAATCGGGTAGCGGTGATGAAAGGAGAACGAGCCGGACAAGCCGTACCGTTCAGACTGACCGATCTGCTGGCGCTGGATGAGCGGTGGAGCCGTTCACTCCGCTTGCAGGAGCTGCGTGATTTAGCATTTTTACACGTGGCGTACGCGACTCTGCTGCGTATCAGTGAGCTGGCACGACTGCGGGTGCGGGATGTCTCTCACGCCACGGATGGAAGAGTGATCCTCGACGTCGGCTGGACCAAAACCGTTGTTCAGACCGGCGGACTGGTTAAAGCGTTGAGTTCCCGTTCAACGCAACGGCTTGAAGCATGGATTGATGCGGCGGGTCTTGCCAGCCAGCCTGATGCTTACCTGTTTAGTGCAGTGCACCGCTCTGGTCGGGTGATCACTGCCGGGGCGCCGATGAGTACCCGGGCACTGGAACAGATTTTCTCCCGCGCCTGGTCTGCCGCTGGAAATAACGGTCCTGTTAACGCCAATAAAAACCGCTACACCGGCTGGAGTGGGCACAGCGCCCGCGTCGGCGCAGCGCAGGATATGGCCGCCAAAGGCTACTCTATCGCCCAGATTATGCAGGAGGGTACCTGGAAAAAACCGGAAACCCTGATGCGTTATATTCGCCATGTCGATGCCCATAAAGGCGCTATGGTGGATTTCATGGAACAGCACACAGACTGACCGCAGGTAACGGATCGCAGTCTTTCGCTTTGCTGCCAGAAGTTATCCACAGAAAAAGTGGACAGCCTGTGTGTAAGCCGGTACTCACTATCCTGATGTTCTTGTCAGATCAGCGACATAGCCCGATAACGGCTAACTGGCGCTGTTTCCCGCCGATGAGCAGAAATAACGCCCGCGCATCCTCTGTCAGGCGCGGCTTAGCAGGTCGGGCTTTACGGCCACCACTACTTTTCCTTTTGCATGTCCCTGCTGCAAATGGAGCAGCGCCGCGGCCGCCTCATCAAACGGGAATACGCTATCGATAACCGGTCTGATATCTCCCGCCTCAACAGACTGGACGATCTGACGAAGTTGCTGGCCATCAGGCCGGACGAAAAGGAATGAATATGCCACGCCGCGTTTTTTCGCCAATCGTTTTATCCGGCGGCTTAGTAATCCGACGATCGCGGTAATGATGACGTTGAGTCGGCGTGCCCGGGCAAACCCGACGTCTAACGGACCAACCAGAGAGATTATCCTGCCGCCGGGCCTGAGAATATCCGGATACTTTTCAATCTCGTCTCCTCTCAACGTAGCCAGCACCAGATCATAATCCCGCAGTTCCGCCTCAAACGGCTGTCTGGTGTAGTCCAGCACCCGATCTGCGCCGAGGCGAGATACCCATTCAACATTGCCGCTGCTGGTCGTGGTGGCAACCGTAGCACCTGACAGTTTAGCCAGCTGAATAGCCAACGAACCGATGCCGCCTGCACCGGCGGGGATGAAGACTTTCTGGCCTGGCTGCAGTCCGCCGCGTTCGATCAACGCCTGCCAGGCCGTCAGGCTCACCATCGGCAGCGAAGCGGCCTGAATAAAATCGAGATTGACCGGCTTCAGCGCGGCCGCAGTTTCATTCACCAGGGTAAATTCGCTCAGCGAGCCGTAATCACTGTCAAAGGTGCTGGCAATGATCGCATCGCCAGGCTTAAAGCGCGTGACCTGGCTGCCGGTGGCAACCACAATCCCGGCCAGATCGCTTCCGATAACCGCGGGTAAGGTTAACGGCAGCACCAGCTTAAATATACCGGCAGGTATCATATTATCGATGGGATTGAGGCCTGCGGCATAGACTTCAACCAGCAACTGATCTGCCGCCGGCGCCGGTAAGGTTATCGACTGAAAACCGCTCTGAGGTTGCTTGCCGTAACGTTTAAAGGTAAACGCGCGGTGGGTTTTATTCTCCATTGGCTCTCTGCCCTTTCGGTTCAGTGGCCCGTCGGTCGTCGAGCTGAAGGCTATTGCGTACCGCTTTATCAAGCAGGCCGGCGGGTGCAAATCGGCGCAGAAACGCCAGCCTGCCGGCTAATTTGCCGACCGTGTAGCGCCGCTTTGGCTGAGTGCTTTGCGCCACTTTTACAGTCACATCAGCCACACTCTCTGGCTGCTCTGCTTTCGCCATCGCCTGACTGACAACGGCGGTTAATTTGTTGCGTATCGCCGCATATTCCTCAAGCGGAAGGTCCGCCTGCTGGCTGTTGCTCTCAAAATCGGTGCGGGTATACGCCGGCTCGATGACAGAGACTCGTATTCCCTGAGTGCGCAATTCGTGATCCAGCGCTTCGGAATAGCCTTCAACCGCATGTTTACTGGCGGCGTACAGCGCGACATAAGGCAGCGGGATGAGGCCGATAATCGAGCCAATATTGATGATGCGTCCCCCGCCCTGGCGGCGCATCTGAGGGATCACGGCACAGGTCATCCGCACCATCCCGAAGAAATTGGTATCGAACAGATGTTTTGCCTGGCCGATTGAACTCTCTTCAGCGGCTGCCGGCGCAATGCCATATCCGGCGTTGTTCACCAGCAGGTCGATGCGTCCTTCCCGTTGCAGGAGTTCTTCTATCGCCGCAGTAACCGAATCATCGTTGGTCACATCCAGCATCAGCAATGGAAAAGCGTGGTCGCCTGCTGGCCTGCCGCGCCGGCTGGTCCCATATACCCGGAAACCTGCAGCGATCAGTTTGTCAGCGGTGACATTGCCGATACCGGATGATGCCCCGGTAACCAGCGCCACAGGTTTAACATTCATATCGGGATCCTTGGATTAAATAATGGCAATGATGAGATTCAGCGGTCAGAAACTGGACTAATGATGATGTTCATAATCTATAATGTCAATCGCTTTGATTACGATCATCATAAATGTATGATGGCGTCACGATGAGCAGGAGGTAGTCAGCAATGAAAGTGTCTAAGCAGCAGGTACAGGCAAATCGGGCGCATATCGTGAAAACAGCGTCTGAACTGTTTCGTGCCCGAGGGTTTGACGGCATTGGCGTGGCAGAACTGATGTCAGCGGCGGGATTCACCCACGGTGGGTTTTACAAACACTTTCAGTCAAAAGCCGATCTGATGACGGAGGCGGTGGCCGGTGGATTTTCTCAGGCAGCCGCGCAGCTGAAAGGGGCAGACAAGGAGGCGTTTATTGCGGATTACCTGTCACGTCGCCACCGTGATTCAATGGCCACAGGTTGTATGATGGCGGCGCTGGGCGCGGATACCGCCCGCCAGCCGGACGAGGTTAAACAGGCCTTTGCCGCCGGGCTGGAGAATCAACTGGCCGCGTTAACCACCGAAAGCGGGCAGGCCGCCAGCGACCGGGCGGAATTAATCACCACCATTGCCCAGATGGTCGGTGCCATGGTGTTATCGCGGGCCTGTCCGGATGACGATCCGCTGGCAGAGGAAATACTTCAGGTCTGCCGTGTGCACATACTTAATAAGCCGGCTGAGGGCTGATTCCATCTCCGCCAGCGGCCTTTGCGGCACCGCCGGCGGGAGAGGTCAGGATTACTGCGCGAAGCTATCCTGTTTACCACAACTGCTTTTGCAGCCACCGCAGCCCGAGCCGCTGGTGACAACGGGCAGCGTAAGCGGATGTTGTTTTATCCGGTTGCCCGATTTGCGCATGGCCAGCAGGATCAGCGCATTCACTGCGAGCACGCTGATCAGGCAGGTGGCGCTGAACGCAGGATGCTCGGCAAACGTGACGCTCTGATAAAACAGAGTGGCGGTGGTATAGGCGATGTTGAGTCCCCAGAAGAATGAGAACAGCATCCAGTTACGGCCCGCTTCACGGGCAATGGCACCCATCACCGATACACAGGGAACATACAGCAGGACAAAAATCAGGTAGCTGTAGGCCGCAATGCCGTCGCCAAATTTGGCCGACATCACGCTCATCTGGCCCGCCGCCATTTCGCCATCACCTTTGCTGGCATCGATAGGATGGGCCAGCGCATCGATACTGAATGCGGCTGTCAGACCAGCCCAGGTCTCGGTCAGCGAATCCTTCAGCTCGCCAATCAGATTGAATTGCTGTGGGTCAAATGCGCCACTCTGCACGGCTTCACTGGTATAAAGGCTGTTAAGCGTACCGACCACCACTTCTTTGGCCATGATGCCGCTCACTAATCCTACCGTAGCCTGCCAGTTATCCGGCATTACGCCGATAGGCAGCAGAACGGGGGTGATCTGCTTACTGGTGGTGGCCAGCGCAGAGTGGTTAATATCGTCGACCGGCTGTCCGTTAAACGAGAAGCTGGTCAGCACGCCGATTAACATACTGACCAGGATAATCACCCGGCCGGCCCGTACCACAAACATCTTCAGTCGCTGCCAGGTCTGGATCAGCAGACTCTTCAGATGCGGTCGGTGATAAACCGGCAGTTCCATGATAAAGGGTGAGGCTTCGCCACCCAGCAAAGTGTGCTTCAGCACTAAGCCGGTAACGATCGCCACCACAATACCCAGCAGATAGAGTGAAAAGACCAGGCTGGAGCCATGGGCGCTGAAGAAAGTGGCAGCGAATACTGCAAAGATGGCCAGTCGCGCTCCGCAGGACATAAAGGGCGCAATCAGTACCGTGAGCAGCCGTTCACGCGGCGTATCCAGAGTACGGGCTCCCATAACCGAAGGCACATTGCAGCCAAATCCAACAATCAGCGGCACAAAGGATTTACCGGGCAGCCCCAGTGATTGCATCAGGCGATCCATAACAAAGGCGGCGCGTGCCATGTAACCGGAATCTTCCAGAAACGAGAGAAAAAGGAACATCAGCCCAATCTGTGGGATGATCGGCAGCACGGTGTTGATGCCCGCTCCTATCCCCTGCGCCAGAAAAACGGTCAGCCAGGCCGGAAAATGACAGACGTAGCCCAGCCACTGCGCACCGTGGATAAATATCGCCACCGAGCTGCTGTCAAACAGCGGCTGTAACGCGGCACCGATATTAATCGACAATACAAACATCACGTACATCACCGCCAGAAAGATCGGAATACCCAGCCAGCGGTTCAGCACGATGTTATCAATCCGGCTGGTCAGGCTGCCGGGCGCGGCGTGATGAATGTTACTGACGGCGGCGCACAGTGCGTGGATCGCACGGTAACGGTAATCGGCAATCAGCACCCCGGTATCACCACCGGCCTGCTGAACGATCGCCGGCAACTGCGGCACCAGCGTCGGGCAGAGCTGCTGACTGTTGATATCGCCTTCCAGTAACTGTAATGCCAGCCAGTAACGTTTTTGCGGCGATATCGAAGCAGGCATCAGCGTGCAAAGTTGAGTAATCGCGGCTTCAACATTTTCCGGATAGCGCACCCGCTCTGGTGCAGTGTAGCGGTGCGGATGATCAATCAGCGCCTTGAGCTGTGCGATACCTTCGCCGCGGGTCGAAGTCAGCGAGACCACCGGGCAGCCCAGCCGCGCTGACAAGGCATCAACATCAATAACGATATTCTGGCTGGCGGCGATATCCTGCATATTGAGGGCCACAATGCAGGGGACACCGAGTTCGAGTAGCTGAAACGTCAGGAACAGATTGCTTTCAAGGTTCGACGCATCCACCACGTTAATCACCAAATCGGCGTGATCGTTGTACAGATACTGGCAGGCGATACTTTCGTCGATTGAGCTTTCAGCCGAGAGCGTGGTGAGAGACCGGGTGCCGGGCAGATCGATAAGTCGTACATCAGACTGAGCAGTAAAAAATTGTCCTTCTTTACGCTCGACCGTTACACCGGCCCAGTTACCGACCCGCTGGCGGGCACCAGTGAGCTGATTGAATAAGGTTGTTTTACCGGTATTAGGATTACCGATCAGCCCAATGGTTATGTTTTTCATGAGACCATTTCCTCAAGAACGATGGCATCGAGGTCACGCTGACGCACCGCCAGACTCACCCTGCGGGTACGGATTTGCACCGGGTCGCCCATTGGTGCGACACGGATAATCTCAATCACCGCCCCCGGGAGCATGCCCATGGTGAGTAATTTCTGACGCCAGGCCGGATTCACCGCGGGCTGATAGCCGAGGATTCGATAGGTACTGTGCATGTTCATCGACATATAACCATCTGGTTGGTGGTAAGAGGCAGTGATTATATAAATGATAAGCATTCCGGAATTTGATCTAAGATCAGGCGAAGCGGATTAATGTCAGGAAACGTCAACTCTGTTTCAACTAACAGCAGATTGAGTCCGTAACGTCAGCATCCGACAGGCTCGCGGGTAGTCAGATACCCGCGACCCGTGCCGGCCGCCGCTTAAAACCGTGCCCTGCCAGACATGACGGATTTACCGCCACACCAGACAATCACTAAGCCCAACGCCCCGGTGAGCTGATTTTATGGCGCTGGCGACATGAAATCAGGGATTTCCGGGGGCTTGCGGTTGGCTGCCGATCAGGTAGTTAACTACTAGATACTTAGTTACATCATTCAATGAAGCGATATAAACATATCGGGCCTGCGGCCCGGCGGCGCGCCTCGTCAGGAGGTCATTCCGGGCGCATGTCTAAGGTTTGCACCCGACAACGATCAGGTCGATCGCCGTACTTTCACATCGCAGCGGACTCTGTATGGAGGGGCTCAGCGGTAACGCCGGGCTACCACAATAAAAACCTTATTACAGGATGATGTAACTATTATCGGTAACCACCTTGCCTGTCACTGGCGGTTGTTCGCAAAACGCGATACGACATCTGTTGCGCAGGCCCCTCCCCGCCAGGCCTGCTTCGGTTTTGCCATTTAATCTAAACGAAATCGGCGGCTTATTTCTGCGTCAGCCAGAAACCATCCTCTTCTTTTTCAATCGACATCTCGCTGCCTTGTTTAACCAGATTAACCAGACGAAAAAACTCATCGCCTGAAATATTCCAGCTAAGCCGGATGCGCGCCCGACTGCCCTGCTCCAGTAGCGTTGCGGCTTGCGTGAATGAAGTGGCGCTGATAACTGTCTGATCCGAACTGTTCATACCTGTCCTTAACCGTTAGCAGCAGAAGAAAGCTGTCCCGGATGCTAAAGGGCGATTCTCTGATGCTGACCCGCCAGGCAAACGAGCGCAGCCGGTTTTCTGCCGCTGTATCGCAGCTCACGGGTCACATCTGCCAGCCAACATCGTCGGCTACACCGCCGGTTAAATTTATCGCCAATCGTCTTCGGGGATTAACCGAAGCGTTAAACGAGCGCTATTTTAGGCAGCCGGACAGCGGATTGATGCTGGCAGAAATCTTAAAACCCGGTTTTTAATGTAACCATTACGGCAGCCGGTTCGGCTAATTAACGTCACTGCCTCGCTTACCAACCAGCAGAAAGCGGAGAAGGTGACGATGTAATAGGCTGAGCCCGCCGGCAAAAACGTTTGTCTGGTCGAATTTTTCCGGAAAAAAATGGCCGTAATATATTTCTCTTTCCAGCAGATTTAACCGAACCCGCGCAGATACCCTTTTCAAACCGATTACCGGCTGGCCAGGTCGCTCACGCTGCGCTATTTCACCGTGCCGCTGTTCAGAAACTGGCCGGTTTAAGCGGTGAAATTTGCCCGAGCCGGGATTATTCCGCTGCTCTTTATCCCCGGATTAGGGTCTGCTGGACCGAAGCAAATAATGGGCGCGATTCAGTGATGTTCTGACAGCATCAGCCGTCACTACTGTAATTCAGCCGCCTTGTTTCTCGGCGGGTGCGCCAGCATTAATACGGTAGCGCAAGTGCATCTCTGCCGGTAAGTAAAGGGCTTCATTGATCAACAATGATCTGGATCATTACAGGCTTATTAAAACAAACTCAGGCCTTAACGTTAACGACCGGTTTAATAAACGAGGGTGAAAATGCAGCGTCCCGACAATACCGGGCGTCATTAACAGACTGTATCAGGAAGTAAAAATGAAATTCTCAGCAACCGTTAAAAAAACGTTATTTCCCCTTGGCTTGCTCACTGCGGTGATACTGGTCGCAGGATGCTCAAGCAATTACGTCATCTCGACCCGCGACGGACATATGATTTCCACCCACGGCAAACCCGCCAAAGATAAAGAAACCGGTCTGATCTCCTATCAAGATACCGACGGTAATACGCATCAACTGCAGCAGCAGGATGTAAAAGAGATTGTTGAAAAATAGCGATTTATTGACTTAAAACGAGACTGCAAAGCAGCCATTGTTACACCAGGGATTACTAAAAATGAAAACAACTGTGATTGGCATCAGCCTGCTGCTGTGTGCTTCGTCATCGGCTATGGCCATCGGCCTGAGCGCAGAGCAGGGTAAAAACTTTACTGCCCTCGACGCAGAAATCGGGCGATCTTCAGGCGGACTTTATCTGGATAGTCAGTGGGTTAAAAACACCGATGACGGCGTGCAGATTGGACAGGCAGGCACCGGTTATAGCCTGGAATTAGGCCCGGTAATGCTGTCCGCTGGCATCAAAGCCACCTATATCGGCGGTAAGAAAGGCGATAACGGCGTCGCCTTCCCGGTCGGTGGCGGTGTAAGGCTGAATCTGCCCGCTAACTTTGCCCTCTACGGAGAGGGATATTCGGCTCCCGAATCCTTCGCTAACAGCGTTAAAAATTTCGTTGAGGCCGATGGCGGAATCAGCTGGACACCGATGATGCCACTGACGCTGAAAGCGGGTTATCGCTATGCGGGCGTGGATGGTAAAGATGGACGTCCCGGTCATACGCTGATTGACGGTCCCTTCATTGGTGGCGGTGTTACCTTCTGATCGGCTTACCCTGCTCCCTCCTTTTTTCTGTCAACTGGCCGGTACGCTGCAAGGTCTGCCGGCCTGATTCCAGAGTAAACTCGCTGAGAAACCAATGATGAAACCGTTATTACTGCTGATTTTTACGCTCAGCCTGAGCGGCTGCGTAGAATATAAATGGGTCAAACCTGATGCTTCAGACCAGCAGGAAAACAGAGCTGAGATCGCCTGTCAGGCTCAGGCATTACGCGATTTACCCCCTGACAACGTGGTCAGCGGTAAATACACCGCTAAAGACAGCAAGTACAAAACCACCGACACGGATTATTCCACCCGTGGCGCAAATGAAACGCAGCGGGCGATTCTGGTGAAGGACTGCATGTTCAAACAAGGCTGGCAGCAGATTAAAGTCCAGCAGTAAAAATCGCGCGGTTTGCGTCAGTCACTCAAACCGCGCCTGATAATGTGCCTCGCCCGCCCTCGTTTTACTCGCGATTATCACTGCCCGCCCGCCCGACGGTCAGCTGACGCCGCTCACGCCGGCAGCGTTCGGAGCAGTACTTCACTTCATCCCAGCAGTTTTCCCATTTCTTACGCCAGGTCATCGGTTTATGGCAGGTCTGGCAATAGCGGACCGGCAGTGATTGTTTATTTCCTTTAAAAGTCATCAGGGTTACCTCATCAAAGGGGACTGAAACGGTATCAGGACATCAGTCTGAGTGGATGCAGGCACAGAGTTCAGACTCAGCCGCCGCCTCTCTGCTGTTCCATTGCGCTCAGTTGCCGGGCCAGCGCGGCATTTTTGACAGAATAACCCGCATGCCGTCCACGCGCGTTATACCTGCTCAGCGCGAAACCGATCTTTCAGGACGCCAGCACTGCAGCGATTAATCTTTTCGCCATGAGATTTTAATAACCGATGACAACATCCTGTTGCACCATAATGGTAAAACCGCATTTGCATCACAAAAAGCATTATCCGCCCTGTTTTTTATCCCTCTCTGCCTGTTTATGGCCTGCTGAGTCGGGTTAACGTCGGATAAAGTCCGGCGAATTAGCCCCATTGCTGGCAGCTTATCGGTTCAACGGTGGGCCGGGGAAACCGGTTTAATGCGTATAACGCAATAATGTTATCGTATACTGTCAATAATCCCCCTTTAGCTGCTTTATCGCGCATATATAAGCCTGCCTGAAAACCGAACTAAGGGTTATTATTACCCTGATTAACCAGTTTCAATTGCATCGCGACCCGCCTGCGTTTCCCTTAAGCAGCAATAATCCCTTTTGTCGCTCCTCCGTTGCGCCGTCACCGCCCGCGACTGCACAGCATCTGCGGCAGAGTATGACCAAAGTGCCGCCGGTTTTTAGCAGAAGGCTCTCCTTAAAAAAATAGACGAATCATAAAGATAAGTTATTTTTACCGAATGAAAAGTATCGGTAAGATAAATTCAACCGTTACCCGCTGCGATACTCCAGTGCGTCATTATCACACTTAACAACGCCGCGTTTACTGTTTCACCTGATATAATATGTTGCGGATTTTTAACTGCCAGCCGGGTGATATCCGGCACAGCCTAAGTGGATAGATTGCTAAAAAAGCGTGGCCTCAGCAGGAATAATGCCGCCACAGGCCGATTTAACTCATGGATAAAACAGGCGGTGTTTTTGTCATTTTGAGCGACCTTACCACCAGGTTTAAGTTCTTTTACCTTTGCGGTGTTATTGCACGTTAATTACAGTTTCAACTCTCTTAAAAAACGATTAATATGTCAGAGTTGAACTATTGGTTCAGTATTGAGATTCTTCGAAGGCAAGCATTTTAAAAAGCAGGTCTGACGAAAAGCATCAGCGTGAACCCGCTCTGTATTTTATTATCTGAACAAGACTATGGTGACTTTGATGAGTGACACTCTCAGCAGCTTGAATAATATCCGTACGCTTCGCGCAAACGCACGCGAACTTGATCTTGCTGCCCTGGAAGAAATGCTGGAAAAACTTTCTGTTGTTGTTAGTGAGCGTCGTGAAGAAGCGCAGGCTTCTGAAGCCGCTAATCGTGAGAAAGCGGAAAAACTGGCTAAATATCGCGAATTACTGCTGCAGGAAGGTATCGATCCTAACGAACTGTTAAGTGGTATGCAGTCGGCACCGGTTGAGAAGAAAAAGCGTGCGCCTCGCCCTGCCAAATATCAGTACACTGACGAAAACGGTGAAGTTAAGCAGTGGACCGGTCAGGGACGTACGCCTTCAGCGATTAAATCTGCGATTGAAAACGGTAAATCACTGGATGATTTCCTGATCTGATTGCAGTGCATCCCTTGCAGTAAATCCGCCCGATAGATGTCGGGCGGATTTATCCTCACCCGCAGTGACGCGGTAACATCCGGCTTCTATTATTCTGCCGGGCTGAAAATCAGGAGGTTATCCTCACACAAATCTGATTACACGGTAATGCCAGCCGTCAGCTCTCCCCGAATGCCTGTTCTCCTATTCCGACGACGCTCTTGCATTACTCTGTGACCCAACCGGCCATAGCGCTAAACAACATCGGACAATAATCAATCGTTCTGTTGCGAGGTGGCGTTGCGCGCCATGATAATTTCCAGGCCAATTTGTTGACCATAAGAAAGCTCAAGCGTATTCCCGTCAGGATCGGCGAAGAAAGCCCAGTAACCCACCGGTGCGCCGGACTGCTGCGCGGGCCGACGTAATACACCTTCCTGCTGCGCCAGCGCTACTTTGGCATCAATTTCCTCACGAGTGGCACAGGCGACGCCAATATGACCAAACGGCCCCAGCGGCGTATCCTCCAGGTGAGCCGACTGCACCAGCACCAGTGCAAATGGCCGGGTTAAATCTGACAGCCACGCCACTTTCTGCGCTTCCGCAATGCCAGGCTCGCGATGATGAATAACCTGCATTCCGGCATAACGCTGGTAAAAATCCACACTTTTTTCCAGATCGCGGACCTGCAGAGCAAGATGGCTGAACCCCGTATCGTTTGACATAGTCACTCCCTGAGTTGGTTGAGCGACTACCATGCCACAGCGGTAACGCCGCAAGTGATCAACGGTGCTTAACCGTCTGGCTTTTCACATTCTGCACGATTGCGCCCTTTCCGCTTAGCGCGGTACAGGGCTTCATCCGCCCGTTCAATCAGGTCTGACAATGCCTGCTGTCCGGCAATGCCGCGCTGGGTTGCACAGCCGGCGCTGAGCGTGATCCGTTTTGCCGGCAGTCCGCTGGTTAGATGCGGAATATTCAGCCGGTAAACCGCCTCAACTATCGCCCTGGCCAGTTTTGACGCCTCTTCGGAGCTGTAGCGCGGCAGAATAATCGCAAACTCTTCACCGCCATAACGGGCCGGCAGATCATTTTTACGCAGTGCAAAGTTTTTCAGAATCGACGCGACCGTTTTCAGGCACTCATCGCCCGCTACGTGTCCGTAGGTATCGTTGTAATGTTTAAAATAGTCGATATCGATCAGAATCAGAGAGACCGGCCAGCCCTGAACTCTGGCCTGTTGCAGACTTTCATACAGTCTCCGATCAAAGTAGCGGCGGTTAGCGACGCCGGTTAAGCCATCGCTATTTGCCAGGCTCTGCAGAGAAAGATTTGCCGCAGTCAGCTCGTCACGCAGTCGGGTCAGTTCCCGCTGGTAGCGCAGTGTATGTCGCGCCTGACGCAGCAAAAAAGCACTGAGCGAAAGGATCACCGCCAGCAGTGCGAGGCTCAGCATCACATCCTGTACCCGCTCGTTAATCCAGCGGCTAAACAGCGCAGATTTGTCGTAGCCGGCGGCGACAATCAGTGGATAACGTTGAGATCGTGCAAAGCCGAAGATACGTTTTTCGCCATCAAGCGCGGCCTTCCACTGCCCGCTGCCCTGATCGGCATCGGCCAGCATTTTGCGGAACAGAGGGCTTGAGGAGAGGTTTTTGCCAATATAGCTGTCCGGCTTCGGCCGGGCATAAAGTACCGTGCTGTCTGCCAGCATCAGCACCAGTACGTCGCGCGCGCCCAGCTCGTAATAGCTGTAGAAGTGGCGAAAGTAGTCCACTTTTATGGTCGCGAGCAGGACACCATCAAAACCATTTGAGCCATCATTGACGCGCAGCGACACCGGAATCACCAGATCGCCGGTGGTACGGCTGCGGAGCACCGGCCCGACATGCACGCTGCTACGCAGACTGGCGCGGTGATAACTGAAATACTCTCGATCGGAATTATTGATACCGATCGGCGTCCGGCTCATCGAGGTAGCGATCCAGCGGCCCTGGGCATCGTAATAGAACAATCCGTGCAGCTGCGGCAGCCGATTTTGCAACAGGCGCATAGTCTGACTCAGCGCATCACCATCGACACGATTGTTCACTATCTGGCTCTGCAGGTCGCGCTGTACTTCGCGCAGCGACAGTTCCGTCTGCAGAAAGGTATCTTCTGCCTGTCGCGCCTGTGACAGGGACAGATTGACCGCCATCTCTTCAGTCTGGTTAACGGCGTCACGCCAGTCTTCACGCAGCGTCCACAGATTGATACCGATGACCACCACGGTGAGTACCAGACCTGATAACGTAATGCTTTTGAGTAGCGGCGAAATCTTTGGCGCGGGTGCCGCATTTTTGCTGCGAAACTTCATGCCCATCCTTATTCAAACCCTTTCACTGAGTTAAGCACAGTTAATGGAGGGCAAAAGTACAAATATCATTGTTGTGTTATGCAGAGTGTTTCATTTTTGCGCCCGCATTCTAAACCCTGGTGCATAAAGCCGCCTGCCCTAATTCAGTCTGCCTTGATCTCATCCCCGAATCGGCCGCAACCCTTCAAAAATCAGTGGGATGAATGGTATCCTTACCGCTTACAGTGAATGTGCGCTGTAAATTAATGTGAGTACTGAAGGACCTTTTTTATGAGTGAAAACCTGAGCAGCCTGAATAATATCCGCACCCTGCGCGCGCAGTCGCGCAATATAACGTTAGATGTGCTGGACGAGATGGTGCAGAAATTAGAGACAGTGGTCAGAGAACGACGCGAAGCAGAGGAAGCCCAGGCGGCCGAAGCGCGCGAAAAAGCTGAAAAACTGGCGATGTACCGTGAACTGCTAAAGGAAGACGGAATCGACCCGACTGAACTGTTAGCGGGCCTGTCCCCGGCCACCCGCAGCGGTAAAAAGCGCACCAGGCGCCCGGCAAAATATCAGTACCGCGATGAAAATGGCGAGCTGAAATACTGGACCGGTCAGGGCCGTACGCCATCACCGATTAAAACCGCTCTCGAAAACGGCCAGTCACTGGATGATTTTCTGCTTTAATCCTGGCTGATTCCGTTCCGGAAAATTTGGCCGCGCCTGCACGCTGAATTTTCCGGCACGCTTTTTTATCCGCCGTCGATGTTATGGCGAGCGTCTGGTCATAACTAGCCGTGTTCTGCGGTGGTGACCGGCAACGGCCCGCGGAAAGTTCGCCGCCATTCGCTGGGGGCGACGCCAAATCGATGTTTGAAACGCTGACGAAAAGAGATAGGTGAGGTGAAGCCCACTTTTTCGGCCACGCTCTCAATACTGATATCGGTAGTTTCCAGCAGTTCCTGGCTGCGTTGCAGTCGCTCCGCCGTCAGCCAGTCGCCCAGCGTCATCCCGGTCGCCTTGAAAAAATGGCGCGTCAGCGTTCGCCGGCTCATACCAGCCGAACGCGCCAGTGAATCCAGATCGTGCGGCTGATGCAGGTTGCGCCGCAGCGACTCCAGCAGCGTATTGATTTTGCCGTCACGGGTATTCTCCGGTACCGGGCGCTCAATAAACTGCGCCTGCCCCCCTTCACGATACGGCGGCACCACCATTCTTCTGGCCACCCGATTAGCCACAGCGCTGCCGTAGTGCTTACGGATGATATCCAGACAGCAGTCGATGCCGGCGGCGGTTCCTGCCGAGGTAATCAGGCGATCGTCGCGGGTATAGAGCGCATTACTGTCGAGATGAACCTGCGGAAAGCGCTGGCTGAAGTCACGTTCAAATTCCCAGTGGGTCGCGGCACGATGCTGGTCGAGCAGACCAGCATAGGCCAGCACATAGGTACCCAGACACAGCCCGACCACTTCAGCGCCGCGCTGCCAGGCAGCGGCCAGCTTATCGAGCAGCCGCTGATCGGGCTTTTCAGCCGGATTGTGCCAGTACGGCAGAATGATAATATCCGCCGTATCCAGCTGTTCAAGCCCATGTTCCACATTAATCGACAGGCCGATCTCCGACAGAACCGTGCCGGGCTTTTCGGCGCAGATTGTGACACGGAAAAGATCCGGCTGCGGCATCGCTGATCCAAACAGGATGCAGGGAACCGAAAAGTGGAACGGACTGAATCCAGCCGTCGCTACCACTGCAACATTCAACGCAGTCATCTCGCCTCCTTAATCGTCGGCTCCCCCAGCTGGCGAGCAGGAGAAAAGTGCTCTGATCCGGCGTGCCGGTCAGAACGTTATAGTTTCACCGTCCTGCGGGATAAGCACTTTATCGGTTATCCCCTGCTGATCGGTATAGGCCCGCAGCTCGGCACGGGTCAGCAGACAGTGGTTGATCGCTTCCATGTGCGACGCGACCAGCGTTGCCTCAGGCACGATCTCCAGCGTGTGCAGTGTATCCTCTTTTCCCATAATAATCGGGCCATAGAGATCGTTAGTCGCATTACCGATATTCAGCACCACCACGTCCGGCTGAAAACGTTGCAGGCTTCTTACATATGGCTTAACCCAGACAGTATCGCCCGCAATATAGAGCGTTTTTTCCGTCGGATGAGTAAACACCAGTCCGCAGGCATCGCCCAGCAGATCTGCCATGACTTTGTCGGCATACAGCGCGTTGCTGCCATGCTGGCCGTCAGTTTTATAGATCGTCAGGCCGTCGACAAACGCATTTTCTTCCTGCAGCACCTGAACGTTGAGGAAACCCTGAGAGCGAATCAGGTCAGCATCGCTGTGATTCTGGGTATAAATCATCATCGTTTTTGGCACCAGCTGCTGCGCGGCCTCGTCCCAGTGATCGGTATGGGTGTGGGTAAGGATAACCGCATCGACATCCAGCAGCTGCGAAATCGGCATCGGCAGTTCAACCATCGGATTTCTCAGGTGCGGACGGGCGTTGCCGACAAAGCCCGGCCAGGCTTCTTTTTCAGCCAGCATCGGGTCAATCAGGAATTTCTTGCCGGCATAGTGCAGCACCAGCGTGGCGTTACGGACTTGGGTCAATTTCATAATCAGGCTCCGGTCTGTGTTCAGTCGAGTGCAGCCAGCGTCGGCGACGTCATTGCTGCGATGGAGTGACTTTACCCGGTTGCGAACGCTGGCGTGACAGGCTCGATGGACAGTGATCGATGAAATCGGGCCAACCTGCTGGCTCAGCCAAATCCCTCGTCGCAATCGGCAAAATTCGCGCGCGTCGGAGATGACAGTGTCGTCATGTCGCAGCTAAGCTGGATGACACGAAGGCAAAACCGATCGGCTGACGCATTTGGATATCCGCGTCGGTGAGGTTCAGGCCGGGCAGCGAAACCTGACCGCTTTTCCGGCTCAATCTGATCCGCTGCAGGAGTGAATAATGGCTGAACAATGGAAACTGCACTGGCTGGAAGCGTCAGGCGATTTACAGGATTATCAAACGGAGATTACCCACCAGTCTGATGCGGCATGCCAGATCCTGTCAGCGGTTATGCCGCCACCGCGCCTCGATATTCTGGTTCAGTGCGCGCCAGCGGCGGTGATTCCGGAAACCGGTACCGGCGGCTACGCCTATAGTGCGACGCTGTTTGGTCTGACAATCGATCCGGCTAATCCTCAACTGGCGCAGACACTTAGCAGCGGTGCGCTGATGCGCACTATCCTGCACGAAGTACATCACTGTTTGCGCATGGCGGGTCCCGGATACGGCTGGACGCCAGGCGACGCGCTGGTAAGTGAAGGGCTGGCTGGACAGTTTGTTTGCTGGTTACTGGACTCACCACCCGAACGGTGGGAGCGGGCATCTGAACGGCAGTGGCTGCTGGACAATCCGGTCACGCTGGCGGCGTTGAATAACCCTCATTACGATCATGCTGCCTGGTTCTTTGGCAGCGGAACCTATCCCCGCTGGTACGGTTACACGCTGGGCTATCAGCTGGTAGTCGCGTGGCGCGATCAGCTTCCGGTCTTAACGCCGGAAAAATGGCTTAACGTGACGGCGGAAGAAGTGATCGCCGCCGGGCTCCACTGCGGGCTGGTAACCCGCTGAAAGCAAAAAAAATGCCGCAGAAATCTGCGGCATCGGTTTTCATAAGACGATTATCAGAAATCGGCTTTCAACACCACACGGTAATTAGCTTTACCGGCGCGCACGTGTTCCAGCGCTTTATTGATGTCTGACATCGGGAAGAACTCAACCTGCGGCGCAATATCAGCACGCGAAGCCAGCTTCAGTAACGAACGCAGCTGACCCGGCGAGCCGGTCGAAGAACCGGTTACCGCTTTGTCACCCATGATCAGGTCAAACGCACCCACCTGGAACGGCTTCATCACTGCACCGACGGTATGGAATTTACCTTTAGGTGCCAGCGCCGCGAAATACGGTTTCCAGTCCAGATCGACCGCGACAGTGCTGAGGATCAGATCGAAACGACCCGCCTGCTGTTTCAGCGCTTCAGCGTCACGGCTGTTAACCACTTCGTCTGCGCCCATGTCCAGAATCGATTGTTTCTTGTCTGGCGTTGAGCTGAATGCCACCACTTCCGCACCCATTGCATGCAGAATTTTAATGGCGATGTGGCCGAGACCACCGATACCGATCACGCCAACCCGGCTGGTAGCGGTGATGTTGCTCATCAGCAGCGGTTTGAAGACGGTGATACCGCCACACAGCAGCGGACCGGCGGTGGTAACGTCCAGTTTCTCCGGCAGCGGGATCACCCATTGCCAGTCGGCACGCAGTTTCTCAGCAAAACCACCCTTGTTCATGATGGTCGGAATGCTGCCCTGCTGGCAGTTAACCTGCTCACCATTGATACAGGCGTCGCAGTGCTGACAGCTTTTCGCGGTCCAGCCAATGCCCACCCGCTGACCAATCGACAGGCCTTTGTTTTTTGCCGCGTCGCCCAGCGCAGAAACCCGTCCAATCACTTCATGTCCGGCAATAACGGGAAACTGTGAAATGCCCCACTCGTTGTCGATCATCGACAGGTCAGAGTGGCAGACGCCACAATACTCAACCTCTACTTCAACCTCTTCTGCTGCAAGTTCAGCAACATCGTATTCATAAAGTTCAAGCGCCTGACCAGCCTGCATGGCTGCATAACTTTTAATTTTCATTGGTACCTCTGCGTGGTTAATCACCGTCAAGTGTAACAACTGCAGGCGCGGCTTGCCTGGCCGATACGCCTGCACCGCACTTTGTTGTCTTTTTTGCTGAAAAATCAGCCGTTAACCTGCCCGCCAGACAGAACCTGTAACACTTTTAGCTGCGCCACCGCATCCTGCATCGCATCCATACCCTGGGTTAATTCACGCAGGCTGCCGAGGTGTTTAGCAATATCGGCGCGCTCATGACGGGTCTGCTGATTCATGGTCGCCAGGGTGTCAGCGGCACTGATGCTGCGTGCGGCCATTTGGGTCGCGGTCTGCGCACTGTCACTGGCCACCAGCCGGATGCGTGCGATGGTGCTCACCGCCTCACTGATGTTACTGGCGGTAGCCTCAGCCTGCTCTTTGGAGGAGTGTGCCAGCCGACGCACTTCGCCAGCCACCACCGCAAAACCCCGGCCCGCTTCACCGGCACGGGCGGCTTCCACTGCCGCGTTCAGTGCCAGAATATTGGTCTGGAAGGCGATGTTACTGATGCCGTGGGTTATCTCGTTAATCCCGTGCGAAATTTTCTCCAGATCGTCCAGCCCGTCATCCAGCCGGCCCTGCGCCTGCTGGCTCTGGGTGGCGATGTCGCTGATGGCGCGAATGCTGTTTTCCGCCAGGCTCAGGGTTTCGCCCTGACTTTGGGTGGCGCGCTCTAATACCGGCAGTGCCTCCATCAGCGGCGTCAGCGCCTGCTGATAGCTGATCACCCGATCAAGCACCCCCGTCTGTACGCTGTTCAGCGCTTCCCAGCGACGTAATGCCCGTTGCGCATAGTGTGCCGCGTACCCGGCGTACTCCACCGGAAACTGACTCATCGCTTTCACCTCATGATTAAAGAACACCAGCGCCGACAGCGTCTGGTTGATCGGCACGCCAAGGATCTCGCCAAAGCTGGAGAATCCCGCCGCCGGGATACCTTTGAAAAAGTGGGCGTCGTGTAACTGACCGGCATTTCCGACGCGACGCAGAATACAGTCGTTCATCAGTATCGCCGCCGGTTTGCCGTGCTGACGGGCAAACGCCTGCCACTCCAGCTGCGTCGCCTGTTTGAAGTCCTTTTCCTGCATCAGGAACAGCCGGTCGCCAAACTCCAGATCGCAGAAAAACTGCACGCTGTCAGACTCAATTTTGGCCACCGAACGAATAAAGTATTCATCGCCGACCCTGACGCCAAAAGTCAGCCCCTGTAGCCGTTCTGTCAGCTGGGTCTGTTTGCAGTTCAGGTGGGTGCATAGCGCGGAAACCAGCGATTGCTGCTGGCCCTGACGGTTAAATACCGAACTGACGGTGCGCGCGATCGGATCGGCCTCGGCGATCAACCAGCTGTTGTCGAGCGGCGTAAAGTTCTGGCTTTTGAACGGGGCAAACGATTTTCCCGCTGCCATCTGGCAAAAAATAATTACCGCTTTGCCCTGTAGTATCTTGCCGCCAACCCCAATCCAGGTGCCGTCAAAGCTGATTTTACCGCCGGCCGATCCGCCAATCGCCAGACAGGGGAAACGTCCGCTGTTGTACCAGGCCTGCATCAGGAAACCTTCCGAGGCAGAAAGACCGTCGCAGTAGATCATCGCGAAGGTCCGATCGGCAGAGAGCGGCATCCGCAACTGCAACCGCTCCAGCTCCTGCTGTATCGCTGTGATCCGCTGGCTGGCGGTGTGGGTATCCTGCACGTGCAGGTCAATAATGTGCGTTTCATGCCGCGCAATCAGGCTGTCAGGCAACCAGAGCCAGCTTCCTTCCTGACCGGCACCGTCGCAATAGGTAGTCTGGCGACCGCTGCTGCTTAGCGCGCCATTAGAGGAGAGCGTCAGGACCGTCAGGTCAGCGGACGTAAAGCGTTGCCAGGCCTGACTGGCCCGCTGAAAATCCGCTTCAGGCGGAATAAAAGTCATCAGCAGACCGCCTGCGCGCTGGCTTAATCCCGCCGCGCTGAGCGACGCCGGCAACGCACGACAATCAAAAGTGCCATTCGCAGGCTGGCTGCTACGCCCAAAACGGGCAGCAGGCAGGCGTTTTTTTATCGCCTTAATAATCGACATATTATTGTTTTCGCTGTGATAAGAATGATTTTGCGCTAAAGAAAGCGCTTTCTGGTGTGTTTAAAAGGAGGGCTAAAAGCAGGTCCGTACGCGTTCAGAACTCATGGCTGAGGGCCGGAATCATCATTGATCGGCACGCTCAACGCCTGTTCGTTATCGCCAATAGCGGGAAAAGCTTTAACAATTACTGTAGGTGGTGAAAACGATGAAAACAGCGCGTTTAAGCAGCATAAAATAAGCCGGGAAGCGATCCCGGCAACGTTACTGCTTACTCGTCGCGACTTTCATGCCAGTGCTGCTCACAGCGCTCCCGGGCCTCGGCCGGTAAGTCGCGCAGGTCAGGCAGACTGTCGCCGGCGCCATAGCCCATTGAGCCGGTCACTTCTTCCTGCTCATCCTGGGCAGCAAAGCTCAGTGTCTCATCCAGCGCCTGCCATTCGCCGTCCTGTTGACGATAAATCACCGCATGGGTCGGTGTCTGAGCATCATCGCCATAAATTTCATATTTTTGCTTCCGGGGGTCAGAACCAAACTCAAGCGTATCGATTAAGGTTGCATCAGTCATCGCGTTCTCCTTTTTCGTTGAGCTTATAAGGGTAGCCTGGGGATCGCAGGCTCGCTGCCGTTTCCCGCCCGGTGCGCGCTGATAATCAGCCTGAAAACAACATTTTCCCGGGGTTGTATTGGCATAAACGAAGCGGTCATCTATGCTTCGTGGTGTGACTAGCTAGTCCTTTTTATCTAATGGAACGTTGATAGGAGGTCTCTCTATGACACAACAGAAATACCGAGGTGGTGCTGGCAATTTTGCCAACGATCCGGGCCGTGCGAGCGAAGCTGGCAGTGCAGGAGGCAAAGTCAGTGGGGGCAATTTCAAAAACGATCATGAAAAAGCCAGGGAAGCCGGTCGGAAAGGGGGCAGGATCAGTCGGCGTCCTGCCAGTAATTCTGAATAAGGCGCCTTAGGACGTTTTACGCCATGGAATGGCATCTCATCTTAAGCGGCGGACAGCCCGTTCCCCGATTTTATTGCGAAAACCCGCCGTGCCGTGCCGGTAAACCGGTTCATCACGCCTGTGGGTAAAAATCAGCACGTCTGTGGGCGAGCCGGCAGACGTGCCTGTGGTTATTTCGCCGCGCGATGTCGGGTGAGGTAGTGCTTCACCAGCACGAAGAACAGCGGCACAAAGAATAACGCCAGCACCGTGCCAGCCAGCGTTCCGCCGATGATGCCGGTACCGATGGCGATACGGCTGTTGGCACCCGCGCCCGTCGCCACCGCCAGCGGGATCACCCCGGCGATAAACGCCAGTGAGGTCATCATGATCGGCCGTAAACGGGTCCGCGCCGCCTGCAGTGCCGCCGCGCTCAGCGAGCTGCCCTGACGCACCGCCTCCTCGGCGAACTCAATAATCAGGATGGCGTTTTTAGAGGTCAGGCCGACGGTGGTAAGCAGCGCGACCTGGAAATAGATGTCGTTGCTTAATCCGCGCAACGCAACCGCTACTACCGTCCCCAGCACGCCGAGCGGTACCGCCAGCAGCACCGAAAACGGCACTGACCAGCTCTCATACAGCGCCGCCAGACAGAGGAACACCACCAGAATAGAGATCGCATACAGCGTGGTGGACTGCCCGCCTGCCTGCTTCTCCTGCAGTGACAGTCCACTCCACGCGCCGGTCGTCCCGGCCGGAAGCTGATCGGCCAGCCGTTCAATGGTGTTCATCGCATCGCCGGAACTGTAGCCTTCCGCATTCTGCCCCTGGATTTCATAGGAAGCAGAACCGTTATAGCGATTAAGGCTTTCCGGCCCCATTGTCCAGCGGGTTGAGGCGAAGGCAGAGAACGGCGTCATGCTGCCTTCACTGTTGCGAATAAACCATTTATCCAGATCGGACGGTGCCGAGCGATACTGGCCATCGCCCTGCACGTACACCCGTTTGACGCGGCCGCGATCGATAAAGTCATTGATATAGGCCCCGCCCCAGGCGCTGGTCAGGGTATCGGTAACGTCATCCAGCTGCAGCCCGAGCGCGACCGCCTTATTAGTATCAATATCAACCTGCAACTGCGGCGTCTGCGGCAGGATATTGGCCCGCACGCCGATCAGTTCCGGGCTTTGCGCCGCGTTTTGCAGCAGCCTATCGCGCAGTTTGCCCAGCTCATCGCGGGTGGTGCCGCCACTGGCCAGCAGTTCATAGGTAAAGCCATTATTCTGTCCGAGGCCCGGCACCGACGGCGGCGTCAGGGCAAATATCTGGGCATCACGAATAGCGGAAAGCGCATACGTCGCGCGGCTGGCAATCGCCTCTGCCGAGTTTTCCTTGCCGGGACGCCGATCCCAGTTTTTCAGCTTGATAAACGCCATGCCGGCATTCTGCGCTGCCCCGCTGAAGTTAAAGCCGTTGATGGTAAACACCACGTCGATGTTCTCTTTCTCTTCAGTAAGAAACCAGTCGACGATCTGCTTATTGACCGCTTCCGTCCGGCTGGCAGTGGCGCCCGCTGGCAGCGTCGCCTGCAGCATAATGCTGCCCTGATCCTCGGTTGGCAGAAAGCTGCCTGGTAAGCGGGTAAACATCACAAACAGTACCACGCCCATCGCGGCATACAGCGACACCATAATCAGCGGACGACGCAGAGTGCTGACAACCTTGTGACGATACTGGCGCTCGGTGGCGGCGTAGAAGCGATTAAATCCGCCAAAGAATCCTTTGCGATGCGGCGTGCCGGGGCGGAGCAACATGCCGCACAGCGCCGGCGTCAGGGTCAGCGCTACCAGCACTGAGAAGGTCATCGCCGCGATGATGGTGACTGAGAATTGCCGATAGATCACCCCGGTCGAGCCAGCGAAAAAGGCCATCGGCAGAAACACCGCCGACAACACCAGCGCGATAGCAATCAGCGCACCGGAAATCTCTTTCATCGATTTTTCCGTGGCCTCGCGGGCCGGCAAGCCTTCGTCATGCATGATGCGTTCGACGTTTTCGACCACCACAATCGCGTCATCCACCAGCAGCCCGATCGCCAGCACCATGGCAA
Organism: Pantoea brenneri; assembly: GCF_038594305.1. Lineage (NCBI taxonomy): Bacteria > Pseudomonadati > Pseudomonadota > Gammaproteobacteria > Enterobacterales > Erwiniaceae > Pantoea > Pantoea brenneri. The sequence continues at coordinate 149,619 of NZ_JBCGBG010000008.1, forward strand.
ACAGGGTCAGGGTGTTGATGGTATAACCGCAAAGTGCCAGCACGCCAAAGGTCCCGAGCAGCACCACCGGCACCGCCAGCGCCGGGATCAGCGTGGCGCGGATGTTTTGCAGGAACAGGTACATCACCACCACCACCAGCGCTATCGCTTCGATCAGGGTGATCACCACATCCTCCACCGAGATTTTGATGAAGTCGGTGCTGTCCAGCGCATACGCCACCTCGTAACCTTGCGGCATCGAGTGGCGATACTCTTCCACTTTGTTTTTCACCAGAGTGGCGGTATCCAGCGCGTTGGCGCCCGGGGCAAGCATCACCCCGATACCGGCCGCCGGATGACCATTAAGCCGGGTGGTCATGTCATAAGATTCACCACCCAGCTCGACCCGCGCCACATCACCGACCCGCACAATGGCGCCGCGGGTATCGCTTTTAACGATGATGTTGCGGAACTGTTCCGGCGTCTGCAGCCGCGACTGCGCCCTGACCGTGGCGGTGAGCTGCTGATTCTGCGGCGAGGGCAGCCCGCCAATTTTACCGGCGGAGACCTGAATGTTCTGCGAACGAATCGCTGCCGTCACGTCGGAAGGCTGCAGTGCGTAGGCGTTGAGTTTGAACGGATCGAGCCAGATACGCATCGCGTATTGCCCGCCGAATACCTGGATATCCCCGACGCCTTCGATCCTTGCCAGCGGCTCCTGCATGTTACTCACCAGCCAGTCACCGATGTCGGTGCTGTTACTTTTGCCGGTGGTGTCATACAGCCCCATCACCAGCAAAAAGTTGGACTGGGACTTGGTGACGGTAACGCCGAGCTGCTGCACCTCGCTCGGCAGACGGGTCAGCGCCTGCTGCACCTTGTTCTGCACCTGCACCTGGGCCGTGTCGGGATCGGTTCCCTGACTGAACGTCACCGTAACCGTCACATTGCCCTGCGAACTGCTGCTGGAGGTGAAGTAGAGCAGATGATCCAGCCCGGTCAGCTGCTGCTCAATCACCTGGGTGACGCTGTTTTCCAGTGTCTCAGCGGAGGCGCCGGTATAGGTGGCACTGATATTCACTGACGGCGGTGCCACATCTGGATATTGCTCAACCGGCAACAAGGTGATGGAGAGCGCGCCAAGCAGCATGATTAAAATGGCAACGACCCATGCGAAGACGGGGCGATAAATAAAAAAACGAGAAAACATCAGCGGGGTCTCTTCCTTTTAGGGCGGGCGCAAAGCCTGCATTCCTGCAGGTTGTGTAACAGCGGTGCAGCGCTGATTATAGTTTGTAACCTTCCCGCTAAACATCCTGACGCTATCATTTGTTAATCCAGCGCAAATCCAGCCGTTTCCGGCAGGCTGTTGCAGCGTGACGCGATCGTCCGCCGCCACGGTAAAACCGTTTCAGTCTGAAACCCTGTGGAACGGATTAAGCAAAATAGCGAGGCCTGGCTATCCTGAAAATAAAGGAAATTAAACAGGAGAGAATGATGAAATTTTTCTACTTCGTTTCGCTTATTGCTTCAGCGCTCTATTTATTGGCATTCCTGCCTAAACTCAGAACCAAACGCGAGCCTATTGCCTATTGGGGATGTTGGGCTTACCTCGGTGCTAACGCCATATTCTGGGCGATTTACGGTATCCGGCACTACATCTGATGCAGCGGTCTAAGCAAAGCGGCAAATAGGCTAATCAGCTTAGCTAGCTGACTGATCGCGCTGGAAAAGCAAGCCGGATTTTTTCAATTATCCGGCGCATTGCCGCTTTACACTGCTGCCTATCCCGCCTGCTTGCCGGTCCGGCTGAGTGAGCCCGCCTGGGAACGTGGCGGGACAGCGGCTGGCGAGGCATTTACTGCGGCCTTAATCTGCTGATCATAATGACTCTCTAACACTCTGAAGGTCTCCTGCGCTTTAATCTGATAGAGCGCGTCGGAGGGATGAATACAATCCGGCGACATCAGCGTTTGCCAGTTTTTAATTTGCTGAATGCGTTGATACTGAGGGACCAGCGGCACATTTTCGTCCCGTGCCAGGCGGTCGATTTGCGCAACATAAGGCGCAACGTTCCATTTTTCCGCCCGGCCGCACAATGGATGAGGCTCCTGAACAATCACCGCTTTCCCGTACTGCTGCGCCACGCGGATCAGCTCAGACATGATCGCCCGATATTGCAGCGGACTGACGATATAGTCAGATTCAGTATCTTTGAAGTGATAGTGGCGGGCGTCATTGGTGGCGAAGTTGAGCAGGATAAGATCTGCCGGCGAGGCGGCCATCTCTTCACGCCAGGTTTTGTTATTGCGGTAAAAATTGCGCCCGTTCAGCAGATCCTTCGACTGCGCCGACAGCGCACCTTTATTGATAATCTCTACCTCAGTGCCATATCTGGCCTTCAGCATCTGGTTTAACTGTGCAATTTCATTATTGGGTGTGAGGGTCGCCCGCAATTTACCGTCTTTTCTGACTGCCATCGCGCCTTTGGTGCTGGAACCGCCATAGGCTTCAATAATAAATTTATCCTCCTGCTGACTGGCAAGCGCAACGCCCGCAGATAAACAGAACGCGATGAAAACAAGCAGATGACAAAAAATATTCTTCATTGAGCATAACTCTGGCAGGGCGAATTGAAAAAGATTATCAGCCAGAGTTCACCCGCTGCAAAATTATTTTGCCGTGTCGCCGCTGCGTTATGCGGGTTAAATCGGTATTGCGCAGAAAAAATCGCCAATAAGCGAAACCCGTGGCGCTTATTGATTATCTCTTCCGATGTCCGTCCGCGAAAAAAAAGCCGATTCGGCGACGAATAAACATCAGTAAAACGCTTACTCACTGCACATTTTTTAACCCTATGTTAAGCGAGGCTTTACCCGGTTCGCGGTTTAACCCGCATCCGGTTGCCCGTCCCGCAAGGGCTGCGCCAGAATGGGCGATTAAAAGCAGCAGCAGTGCGTGCTATTCTGATAAAAAAGTGACGCTAAAAAACGGCCAGGCCGGTTTATCATAATTTAACGATCAACAAAAAGGGCATACTGGCGGAATTCTGAAAAGTGTGGCGCAATATGTTAATTAACCTTCAGAGTGATATTCTGCCGCTGTCACTTCATACACTATCGCTTCGTCATTTATTAAGGTAATAAAAATGACTACACCCGCTTTTTTATCGAGCCGGAATATCGGCCTCGATTTTCTGCGTGCTATCCTTATTCTGGAAGGTGTTTTATATCATGCCGCCCGCAGCCTGCCTGGTGGCAATAGCTGGTATTACGTCGCGGATAAAAACCCGTCGCTGATTTTTAGTTCACTGATTGAATTCATCCATACTTTCCGGATGGAGGCGTTTTTCTTTCTCTCCGGCATGTTCTCCGCCATGGTTTTTTTACGCAAAGGCCAGTCCTTTTTCTTTGAGAACCGTCGCAAACGCGTGCTGGTGCCGCTGCTTGCTGCCTTTGCTTTCATTCCCGGCATCATGTACTGGCTGAGCGCGACGATAAAAGGGGTCGATACTTCGGCCAGTGGACTGCTGGCAGCCTACATGCAGCTGCACCATCTGTGGTTCCTGGTCTCGCTGTCGGCCATCTCCTTTTTTGTGCCCGCCCGCCTGTACCAGACGCTGGCGACATTTGCCCGCCGCCTGCCCTTTCCGCTGTGGCTGGCAGCCCTGATAATCGCCGCCAATAGTCTGTTTGTGGTGAAGTTCGCAGTTAAAGATCTGGGCGAGCTGATCACCTTAATTCCAGTGACCGCACGTTTCTGCGTTTATTACGCAGCCGGCTATGCGCTTTATCTTAATCGTGATGCGATTCCGCAATTAGCGAAACATCCACTGCTGAATACCGCCTTTGTCACGCTGCTGGCGATAATCTGTTATAGCGCTTTCTTCCTGACGATGAAATTTAATCTGCAGGGGGTAGCGAAATATATTCCGGTACTGCTCAGCAGCGTCTTTTCGGTGATCTTCTCTTATTGGGTGATCTTCTTTTTTGAAAAGCTGCGGATGAAAGAGAGCCGCATCGTGAACACGGTGGTTGATTCCGCGCTGGTGGTTTATATTCTTCACTACCCTATCGCGATTGGCTTTGCCTGGCTGCTGGACGATTACCTGCCGGATAATTATCCGGTCAGCTATGTGCTGATAGTTACGGCAATTGCTTCAGGATTGAGTGCATTGTGCTATATGCTCATCAAGCGTAATAGTTTCCTGTCGACACTTTTTGGCCTGAAAGCGAAGCCGGCGAAAGCGCTGGTTTCGGTAAGCTGAAATCGTGCTGTTGCTGCGAGCCGATAATAGCGTAGCGATAACCGCGTAAATACGTTTCGCTCCCTCGCTGCGTTTATTTCTCTGCTGGCGCAATTCTGCGCCAGCTTTATTGATCCGCAAACAACACCTCTGCAATCGACATCGTGATACCAGAAACATTTTGAGAAAAAATTTCAGTAAATAATGCGCTGAATCCACCCTGGGTTGGTTATTTGTGTACCAGACTTACAAAAATAACAATACAGACCATGTGGAGCATTATGAAAGAGCAAAATCGCACAACCGGGATTGCCCCTTATGGTGGCGCTGCAGGCGGCTGGGGCGCACTGAAAGCGGTTGCCGATGCCATTCGCGGTCAGATGTCAGTCAAACAGGATGTGATTGCCCTGTTCAAAGTGAACCAGCCACAGGGCTTTGACTGCCCGGGATGCGCCTGGCCCGACCCTCAGCATGCCTCTTCGTTTGAATTTTGTGAAAACGGCGCGAAAGCGGTGTCGTGGGAAGCGACCAGCAAACGCACCACGCCGGCGTTCTTTGCCGCGCATACGGTCACTGAATTATGGCAGCGCAGCGCATTGCACCTTGAAGGCGAAGGGCGACTGACGCACCCGATGAAGTATGATGCGGCCACCGACACCTACCAGCCAATCGAGTGGGAGACTGCGTTTAAAGAGATCGGCGAACATCTGCGCAGTTATGACGATCCCGACAGCGTAGAGTTTTACACCTCGGGCCGCGCCTCCAACGAAGCGGCTTTTCTGTGGCAGCTATTCGCCCGCGAATATGGCACCAATAATTTTCCCGACTGTTCCAACATGTGCCACGAACCGACCAGCGTCGGGTTGCCGGAATCGATCGGCGTCGGCAAAGGCACGGTAGAGCTGGAAGATTTTGACCATTGCGATCTGGTGTTATGCATCGGTCATAACCCTGGCACTAACCATCCCCGCATGCTGGGTACCTTACGTGAAGTCTCTAAACGCGGCGCGACCATCGTTGCGATCAACCCGCTGCGGGAACGTGGCCTCGAGCGCTTTACCTCGCCCCAGAGTCCGATTGAAATGCTCTCCCTCAGCTCGACCGAGCTGGCATCGACCTATTACAAAGTGCGGGTCGGCGGCGATGCAGCGATGCTGAAAGGCGTCATGAAGATCCTGCTGTCGATGCATCAGGAGGCGCTGAGTAAAGGCGAGCCCGGCGTCATCGATGAAGCCTTTATTAATGAACATACCGAAGGGTTCGAGGCGCTGAAGGCCGATCTGGAGAGCACCGACTGGCAGCACATCCTGAAGGTGTCGGGCATGGCACGTGAAGAGATCCAGCACATCGCCCGACTCTATGCCAGCGCTGAGCGGACCATCATCTGTTATGGCATGGGCATTACCCAGCATCAGTATGGCACCCAGAATGTGCAGCAGATTGCCAACCTGCTGCTGCTACGCGGCAACATCGGTAAACCCGGTGCCGGCATCTGTCCGCTGCGGGGCCACTCTAATGTGCAGGGCGACCGCACCGTGGGTATCACCGAGATCCCGCCGCAGTCGCTGCTCGACCGTCTGGAACGCGTTTTTGGCTTCCGTCCGCCGCAGAAACACGGCCACGGCGCTATTCAGGCGATACAGGCGATGCGTGATGGCAAAGCCAAAGCGCTGCTCTGTCTGGGCGGTAACCTGGCGGAGGCCATTTCCGATCCTCAGGTGACCTTCCCGGCGATGCGTAAGCTGGATCTGGTGGTACATATGGCCACCAAGCTCAACCGCTCGCACCTGCTGCTGGGCAAACATAACTACCTGCTGCCGGTTCTTGGCCGCACCGAAACCGATGTGCAGGCTACCGGCGCGCAAAGCGTAACGGTGGAAGATTCTATGTCGATGGTGCATGCCTCGCGCGGCTCGCTGGAGCCGGCTTCACCGCACCTGAAATCTGAACCGGCGCTGGTGGCCGCGCTGGCTCAGGCCACGCTGCCGGACAGCGTGGTTGACTGGCGCGCCATGGCGGCCGATTACAACCGCATCCGTGATGCGATTGAAGCCGTCTTCCCGGCGTTTGAAAACTTCAATGAGCGGGTGAAAAAACCGGGCGGCTTCCGGCTCTATAATGCCGCTTCTGAGCGCGTGTGGAATACGCCATCCGGTCGGGCGCAATTCAAGGTGATGCAGGGGATTAATGAAGATCCGCGTTCGCTGAAGTGCCATGATCTGGTGCTGACTACGCTACGCAGCCACGACCAGTACAACACCACGTTATACGGCCTCAACGACCGCTATCGTGGCGTCACCGGTCGCCGCGACGTGCTGTTTATCAATGCCGAAGAGGCGGAGAAACGTCAGCTGCGCGTCGGCGATCGGGTCGATTTAATGGCGCTCGATCCGGACGGTAATCCGACCTCACGCCAGATGAAAAACCTGACGATTGTAATCATCGACATGGCTCCCGGTTCGGTCGGCGCTTACTATCCCGAGGCTAACGTGATGGTGCCGCTCGACAGCCATGATACGCAGAGCGGTATTCCTGCCTATAAAAGTATCCCGGTAACCATGACCAGGGTAACCGACGAGACGACAACCACCTCAGGCATACTGCGTTAACGCTGTGGATTGAGGCCGCGCCGTCACTGCAAAGGTTGCCTGAGACTCAGGCAACCTTTTTTATGAGCATAATTTCACCGTCTCCCTGCCGGGGGTACAACACGATCAGCAGGCTAAGATATAAGTTTCACTAACCTTATGCGTAACATTTTATTTCATCTGCAACGCTTGCTGCTTCTTCAACCGATGTTAAACGTACGCCTGACATTTAGACATTCCGTGCCTTTTTCCCGCTGGCTGGCCGGCTGAAATTATACCCTGAATCAACATGTACCATTCTTCCGACGCTCCGGAAATGTATCAACCGGGCTTACTGGTTTGCTCCGCCGCCGATCGCGTTACAAGTTTGTTAAACGCCGTCTTTCTTCTCTGTTTATAACGGATAGGCAGCACCTATTACCGTCTCTACTCTATTCACAGCGGAAGGAAGATTGCCGATGACAACGTTAAGCAGACGACGCTTTATGGCCTTTGCCGCCGGTGGCACCGTGGCGCTGGCCGCGGGTCAGGTTCATGCCCATGATAATCAGGTCGCAGCCTACCCGGCCGGTGCTAAACCCGGCGGGCGCGATCCCGGCCCGCATGACCCGATGCGCGAAGCAGAAAATCCCGACCTGGTTGATCCGCCCGCAACCGACAGCGGCACCTTACCTAACCTGCGTTACAGCTTCAGCGATGCGCACGTGCGTAAAGGCAGCGGCGGCTGGACGCGGCAGGTGACACAACGCGAGTTAGGTATCTCCACCACCATTGCCGGGGTCGATATGCGCCTCAACGCTGGCGGCATCCGCGAACTCCACTGGCACAAACAAGCGGAATGGGCCTACATGACCTACGGAACGGCGCGGGTGACCGCCTTCGATACTCACGGCGGCTGGTTTGTCGATGATATCGGCGTCGGCGATTTGTGGTACTTCCCGCCCGGCGTGCCGCACTCCATTCAGGGGCTGGGACCGGATGGCTGTGAATTTTTGCTGGCCTTTGACGATGGCGGATTTGATGAGGACAGCACCTTTCTGCTCTCAGACTGGTTTAAACACATTCCGCCAGAGATCCTCGCCAAAAACTTTCAGCTCCCGGTTTCTGTCTTCTCTCAGCTGCCGTCGCCCTCAGACGAATATATTTTCGCCGCTACGCCACCTGACCGCGCCGCCTCCGACAGCGTTCAGGGCGGCACCCGATCCACCCTGCGTTTTACCCACCGGATGCTGGCTCAGGATCCGTTAAAGGCACCTGGCGGAACGGTGCGGATTACTGACAGCTCTAACTTCCCGATAGCCCGGCAGGTGGCCGCGGCGCTGGTCGAAATCGAACCCGGCGGGCTGCGCGAGCTGCACTGGCATCCCAATAACGACGAATGGCAATACTATCTGGAAGGCGAGGGCCGGATGGGCGTATTCGCCTCGTCAGGCCAGGCCCGCACCTTTGATTATCGCGCTGGTGATGTCGGCTACGTGCCGTTTGCCATGGGTCATTACATCGAAAATACCGGCAAGGGTCCGTTACGCTTCCTTGAGCTGTTTAAGAGCGACTATTACGCCGATATCTCGCTCAATCAGTGGCTGGCCAGTACGCCACCGGAACTGGTTAAGCAGCATCTGCATCTGGACGATAGCTTTATGGCAGCCCTGTCGCAGAGTAAACGCCCGGTCGTCGGCTAAACGCAATGGCCGGCTTTCCGGCCATTATCAACGGCGTCTTGTGGTAACCCGTACCAGCGTCTCCTTTAACCCTTCTGCCCGCCTGCCGCTGCCCGCGGTTATCTCTGCATAAAGCATTCGTCGTGAAGCCACCGCAGCGCCAGAGTCGTATACACTACACAGCGGCGCATTCCGTGAAAGTTCGCGGTTTATAACGCACATTCTGGTCTTATTTCTTGTGCTGACCTTCAGCGCTCAAAGGGAAGATTGCTATGTTTCACCTGATTTTCAGCTTACCCAGCTGGTACGTTATTGCGCGCGTCATTGTTCCCTTATCCCTGCCGCTGGTCGTCAAAATTCTGTTGTCCATGCTGGTGCTGCTGGCTTCCCAGTATCTGCTGATCAGCCGTTTCACCTCGGGCGGCATTTTCTCGGCTGAGATGCCGCGGATCGTTATTATTCTGTTTAACTGGGCTTACAGCACCGTTCTGTTGCTGGCGCTGACCCAGATGCTGATTGACGCGGTGACGCTGGTGGCCCTGCTGCTGCGCCATCCGCTGGAACTGGTGCCCGGCGTACGCTATCTGGCGGTGCTGTTCGCCATGGGACTGGCCACCGTCGGCGTTTACCAGGCGATACGGGTGCCGCCGGTCAAAGACCTGACGCTGGTGATCCCTGACCTGCCGGCAGAATTTGATGGCTATCAGCTGTTACAGCTGACAGATTTACATATCACGCGGCTGTTTAATGCGGCGTGGAGTGAGGCCACGGTGGCGAAGGCGATGACGCTGGGGGTTGACCTAATCGTGGTGACCGGGGATGTGATTGATGGCAGCCTTGAGCATCGGCGCGCCGACGTCGCTCCGCTGCGCGGCCTGCAGGCGCCTGATGGGGTATGGGCGATCACCGGTAATCATGAGTATTTCTTTCATCAGGCGATCTGGACTGAACATCTGGCTTCACTGGGACTTCAGCCACTGCTCAACAGTCATACGGTGATCGAGCGCGGCACGGCGAAGCTGGTGGTGGCCGGTTTGCCCGACGCATCCGCACCGGCCAGGCAGGCACAGGGGCCCGATCTGGCCAAAGCGCTGGAGCATGCGCCCGCCAATGCGCCGGTGATCCTGCTGGATCACCAGCCCCGTAATGCCCGCCATAACGCCGCGATGGGCGTTGATCTGCAGCTGTCGGGCCATACTCACGGCGGTCTGATCGTCGGACTGGACCGGCTGTTTGCGAAACCCAACGGCGGCTTTGTTTCCGGTCTCTATCAGGTGGACGGAATGCAGCTCTATGTCAATAACGGCACCGCGCTCTGGCCGGGCATGGCGGTTCGGCTGGGCCGCCCGTCAGAGCTGACCCGCATTACGCTCAGACGGCAACCCTGATTCACCCGGTCGGGCCTGCTGCGGGACACAGCCGCAGCAGGCCCGGCAAGAGTGATTAGCCGCCCTTCACCACCCGCACACGGTGGCAATCCTCCGGCCCCAGCGGCTCTCCGCTGGCGGATACCACGGCCAGCGGCTGTAACGGCTGTTGGTCACGGTTATCCCTCAGTACCGAATGGGTCTCGCCTGGGGTGAACATATTCTGCTCACCCCACTGACGCATCGCCACGATAATCGGGAACAGCGCGCGTCCGCGTGCTGTCAGCACGTATTCGCTGTAGGCGCTGCCGTCAGAAGCGGGACGCAGATCAAACACGCCCAGCTCCACCAGCAATTTCAGACGTGCGGCCAGGATATTTTTCGCCAGCCCGAGGTTTTTCTGAAACTCGCTGAAGCGGCGGACGTTGTCGAACGCCTCGCGAACGATCAGCAAACACCAGCGCTCACCCACGGCTTCCAGAGTGCGGGCTACCGGGCATTCACTGTTTAACAATGCGGTTTGCTTCGCCATCTTCTCTCCTGCTCTGTTCTGCTTACGTCTGAGTATACCTTAGCGCGGTAATCTGGTTGCTAAAAAAAACCAAAACCGTTAATAATGGCCAACCTGGTTTTAATTTGAAACCAAATCCGCAGGAGGTAAAAATGGCTCAGCCCGACAGCACACCCCGTTCGCTGGTATCAGATGGTGACCGTCTGGCCTCATCAACCCGCAGCAAACCGGTGCCGCTGAAACTGGTGATGCTGCTGGGCGTAACCTGCGCGCTGGCGGTGGGCAACGTCTATTTTGCGCAACCGCTGCTGACCGCCATGGCGCAGACCTTTGCCGTCTCCGCCGGTTCGACAGGCGTGGTGGTAACCGCCACCCAGGTCGGCTATGGGCTGGGGCTGCTGTTTGTCGTGCCGCTGGGCGACCTTTTTAATGGCAGGCTGCTGATTGTCTGCCAGCTGCTGATGCTGGCACTGGCCGTACTGCTGGTCAGCCTTGCCCCGGACTTTTATGCTTTGCTGATCGCCATGAGCCTGGTCGGCCTGATGGCGGTGGTGGTTCAGGTGGTAGTGGCTTACGCCGCCTCACTCTCTTCTGCGGCGCAACGCGGTCAGGTGGTCGGTATGGTTACCGGTGGAGTGGTGCTGGGAATACTTTTAGCCCGACTGACCGCTGGCGCAATCGCCGATCTCGCTGGCTGGCGGGCGGTTTATCTCTCTTCTGCCGCGCTGCTGGTACTGCTGGCCGCGATCCTCTGGCGGACCGCGCCCGGCCAGAGCGTGCCGATGAAAAGGCCCGCCTGGCGAATGCTGATGCGTGCCTTCTTCCGGCTATTTTTGGATGAGCCGCTATTACGGGTGCGCGGAATCCTCGCCATGCTGATTTTTGCGGCTTTCAGCGTGTTCTGGACCGCCATGGTGCTGCCGTTAAGCCAGCTTCACTTTAGCCATACCGAAACCGGATTGTTTGGCCTGGCGGGTATCGCAGGGGCGCTGGCCGCCATCCGGGCCGGACGCTGGGCGGATCAGGGATATGGCCAACGTACCACCGGCATCGGCCTGCTGCTGCTGACGCTCTCATGGCTGCCGCTTGCGTGGCTACATCACTCAATCTGGCTGTTTATCGCCGGGGTGATCCTGCTCGATTTTGCGGTGCAGGCGGTACACGTCAGCAGTCAGAGCCTGCTGCTTCATGGCCGGCCCGACGCAAATCACCGGCTGATCGCTGCCTATATGTGTTTCTACTCTGTCGGTAGCGCCCTCGGGGCCAGCGCCGCCACCCGGGTCTATGCCGGCTGGCAGTGGCCGGGAGTCTGTCTGCTCGGCTGCGCCATCAGCCTGGCGGCACTGGTGTTCTGGTGGGCGACTTTACGTCCCTCTTCTGCTGACGCTCACTCTCCTGCAGGATCGATAAAATGAAAATGCACCATCTGCTGCTGGCGGTAGTGATCACCGCAATCTGGGGAATTAACTTTTCAGTGATTAAACTGGGGCTGAAGGAAGTTGATCCCTTTGTCCTTGCTGGCATTCGCTTTCTGTTGTGCGCCCTGCCCGCGCTGTTTTTTATCGCTAAACCCGCGGTGAAATGGCGCTGGCTGATCGGCTATGGGCTGGTATTCGGCGTCGGCTTATGGGGCATGGTCAATCTGGGCATCCGGCTCGGATTGTCTGCCGGCGTCGCCTCGCTGGTGCTGCAATTCAGCGCGCTGTTTACCCTGTTACTGGGAAGCTGGGCGTTTCGCGAACCGCTGTCGCGCTTTCAGTCGGCAGGTATCGCCATTGCGCTCACCGGTTTGTCGTGCATCATTTTTCTGACCGATGGCTCTGTTTCAGTGCTCGGGCTGGGTTGCGTGTTGTTCGGCGCTATCGCCTGGAGCGTGGCCAATATCCTGTATAAGAAAGCGAACAGTCATCAGGTATTCGCTTTTTTAATCTGGTCGAGCCTGTTCGCCCCGATCCCGTTATTCATTCTGTCTTATGCTGTTAATGGGCTGAGTGGCTTTCACGGTTTACTGACTCACGCCCATGGGACAACGCTGCTGTCGATCCTTTTCCAGGTCTATCCCAACACCCTGTTCGGCTATTGGGTCTGGAACGCCTTACTGAAACGCTATCCGGTTTCGACCGTCGCGCCGCTTTCGTTGCTGGTGCCGGTGTTTGGCTTACTGGGATCGTTCTGGATTTTCGACGAGCAACTGTCAGCGCTGAAACTGGCTGCACTGCTAATTATTGTCAGCGGTCTGACGATAGGCCTGTATGGCGCGCGACTGATGCAGGCGTGGCGTGGCCGATTCGCATCATAATTCACCCATTCCCAGCCGGGAGAGAAGGAGTTCAGCATGATCAGGCTATGTACCGCCTGTGGCACCGCGTATCAGCCACCGCACAGCCCGACAGATCGCTGTAAAATCTGCGACGACCCGCGTCAGTACGTGCCTGCAGGCGGACAGAGCTGGATCGATTTCGATCAGCTGACCGCGCGCCACGCCAATAAATGGACGGCGCACGGCGATGCGCTGCTAAGTATCAAAACTGTGCCGAAATTTGCTATCGATCAACGGGCGTTTCTGCTGCGCACGCCGCACGGAAACGTATTGTGGGACTGCATTGCCAATCTTGACCAGGCGACCCTGGCGCTGGTGAACGCGCTGGGTGGCCTGCACGCCATCGCCATTTCTCATCCGCACTACTACACCACGATGCAGGAGTGGGCCGCCGCATTTAACGCACCGATATATCTGCACGATCGCGATCGCGAATGGATTGTGCGTGACAGCCCGCATCTCAAACTGTGGCAGGGCGACTCATTGCCGCTGCTGCCTTCACTGACGCTGTTGCGGCTGGGCGGCCATTTTCCCGGCGGCTGCGTGCTGCATTGGGCCGAAGGTGACGGCGTGATCCTGGCGGGCGATATTCTGCAGGTCACGCCCGGGGCGCATGGCGTTTCATTTATGTGGAGTTACCCGAATATGTTGCCGCTCCCGGCTGCCGCGGTGCAGCGTATAATGCAACGGCTGTCGGGCGTGACGTTCGGGCAGGTTTACGGCGCATTCGAAGGTCAGGATATTCGCCAGCAGGCGAAAGAGAAGGTGATGCGATCGGGTCAAATCTATCTGGACTGTCTGCAGGACCGCGACAAGTAACCGCAGAACCGGGATAAACAGCGGGCAGTTCATTCGCCGAGGAAGCAGACTGTTCAAGCAGTACCGCATTTTGCTGCGTTGCCTAATCCATCTGGTTAACCGCAATGTTGATTTGCGCAGTGCCACTGCTTTGCTCTTCTGACGTCGCAAAGATATCAAGCATCAGCTGATCGATTCGCTGCTCCGCCGCCGGCTGTTTTGCGCTATCCATCATGCTTTGATGACGATACAACGCAATGCCGAGCTGATTGGTGGCACTGATCGATTTGTTTAAATCACGGATGCCGGGAATCGCGTTCACCTGCACATATTCAAAACGAGACTGGAAGCCCGATATCACTAATAAAGAAATAATCACCTGCACGATCAGGGACATTGCAAGCAGTGAAAACAGCGATACCAGTCGCTGTGTAATAGTCATAGGTGCTCTCTGTGTAATAGATTAAAAAAGAGCAAGGTGATTAGCTGAATCGATCTTATCGGCGCTGTTTAACCTGACTTTAATTAATCCCCGGCACTATATATTTTAATTATTACTTGCAAGCTGCGCATTCTGAACGATGCAACGGAGATGATTTAACCGTTATTTATACCGGATGGGATACATTATTTTACATCTGCGATTATTGGTTTTTTTCTCAGCGCCACAATTAATCTGCCGGGCGTGAGAATCTGTGCAGCAGTAACTTTCTGGCCCCTGATGATTAGCCCGCTTATTGTGCAATTTTAATTTGGGTTAGCGGTGTGCGGAATTTCTCACAGCGAAACAATATTGTCTGCCAGTGCAGTCAGCAGCCCTGCATTTGAGGGTGATTTTCAGCTTACGCGCCACAAGGCATAAAAAACTCACGGAGGATGGCGGCTGATTTACATCAGAATATCTGATCAAAAGATGGGGGATTCTTTTAGTCACTCTGAACAACAGGCCGGTAATCAGGGCTGATTCTGTCAGGGCCAAATTAAACCGGTGATCGGGCTGGCATTAACAGAATAGTGGTCTATGCTCACTGGCCCGACCAGGCTCAGGCCAGGTCCACAGCAAAAGCGTTTAAAATAAAAAAAGGAGTCATTATGGATTTAGCCACTTTTGAAGCAAGAACCGGTCTTTGGCCACATATGCAATTTACCGATGTGGAATATGAAGTGTGCGGCGATCGTGTCGAGATTTATGCCATTGATGTCAGCCGTCAGACCAAGAGTAAGCTGTTCATCTGCCGCGTACTGAATGAACAGCAGGCAGAATCGCTGACCGCCCAGTTTAAAGAGTGGTTACCTAAACTGCGGCTTAAAAAACGCAAAGTGGCGGTGAACCTTGCACGCCTCAATTGTGAAAAGAGTTATCCCGCCAGCCTGAATCGTCCGGCCGCTCACTCAGCCAGTCGCCAGCTCTGATCGCGGCGGCGGCCGTCTCTTCAGCCTGATCGCTAGCGGTCAGGCTGGTCAGACACCTGAATCGCTGTTGCTGCAAAGCCTGGCGTTAGCGCTGTTTCCGGCAGCTCGAACAGCCGATAGTCACCTGACTCAATCGAGATGTCACGAAACAACGTAATGTGGATCTCTATCCACTGATTAGCGGCCCGCAGAGTATGCGGCCGGTTACGCCGTTCCAGTTCAGCGACAAAATCACGGGTACTTACCGTCCACCTGCCATTGCCGCCGCGGCGCATGACCTGATGGAACGCGCTATGAATCTCATCTGACTGTGGCATTCTTCTTTTCTCACAGAGACTGTATAGATAAACAGTATTACCGATCGCCCATCTGAACAAGCGGCTTCTCTTTTTCGCTGCTTTATTGCTGGTTCTGAAAGGTATTTTCCTGCCTCTGTAACGCTCCAGCGTCTGTCGGGACGTCAGCCCCTGCCTGACGCGCCAGATCGGGAAAAAGGGGGTGCGCCTGCCCCGAGCGATTAATTTTATAATCCTTTAATTTTATTGATTTTTAATTAATTCGCCGCTGAGCACATTCCGCCCGCTGTTCTCCGCTTGCCTTTCTGCTGCGGTGACTTTAAGCCAAATCTTAGAAAACGTTTTCATATAAGCGTAACGCATTGATAAGCAACAACATCACCCACCCTTCGCTTTTTAATCATTTGATATCTAATTAAAAAACTGAGTAAACGTAACGGCAAAGCTGGCGGTTTTGCCCTATCTTTAAATGGCTCTGTAACGAAATCCGCTTCATTTACAGAGTGATCTAACTCCTACCCTTGCCCCCTTTTACCGGGGGCTCTTTTTTGCTCGCCGGTTATTTCCGCTGGCTCAGATGTTATTCCACAATACAGGCCTTATCTCCCGCTTCGCTATCCGCTGAAACGTGCTGAATCGTCGCCTGATTGCGGGGATTAGCACGTGCAGAATCAAGTCAAATGCGCATTTAACGATCGATATAGTTAGGAACGGTTATTTATTTGTAACGTTATAATTCAACAATCTGAGTTATTGCCGAAATCACGGATGATATTACGTTGAAAGTAATGCAATTTTTCCTTAATACTGTTTCGGCAGTTTTTTGGCGTCTAAAAATTAGTCAGTAATGGCGTGGAAACTGTCGATAAAAAAGCGTAATAATCCCGTTAACACCCTATTAACCGGCGCCTCACCAGGGAAGCCGTCAACCAATAAAAAATGTTCTGCCCGTTTTCTTGCCCCTGCCTGTCTGGCAGGGGCTTTTATTTTTCACGGTGTTCCCGCCGCCTCCCGCTGACGCTCTGCCAACAAAACTACCGTTGCCTGTGTGGATAGTGAACCTCTGCCCCGATACTGACGCAAACCATGCGCCCAGCAGAGGCATGAATACCCCGCTGTTGTACCGCTAACCGCTAACGACGCTGTGCTATGGTTGCAAAGCCAACACCAGCCATGTGAGTCCGCCTATGCTTTCCACCATCATTTACCGCAGCCAGCTGACGTCCTGCGTCTCGTCTGAGAGATTGCAGGCGCTGGTCGATCATGCCGGTTCGAAAAATGCGGCCATTCAGGTGACCGGGATCCTGTTATTTGATGGTCAGCATTTTTTTCAGGTGCTGGAAGGCAACATGGAGGCGGTTCTCACTGTCTACCAGCGCATCAGTCAGGACGATCGGCATTTCAACCTGATTGAATTAATGCGGGATTACGCGCCAGCCCGCCGCTTTGGCCACGCCGGTATGGAGCTGTTTGATCTGCGCGACTACCAGGACAGCACCGTGGTTGATGCGCTGCTTAGTCGTGTCACGCTGAATGCCGAGCGGGTGAAAGGCGATCGGGTGGTAAAATTTTTACGTTCGTTTGTTGAAGGGCGCGATAAAGAGACGTTTATTGCGATTGACCCGGCAGATGCCTGGCAATTGATCACTCCGCCATCAGCGGAGGTACCGTTAACTTATCGCCCTGCCCCCGGCCAGCCATGTGAGTTTGCGTTACAGCCGATTGTCGATGTCGCCAGTCGCCGGATTGTCTCCTGTGAAGCGCTGATCCGCGGCCCGCAGGGTGCGTCGCCAGCAGACTACTTTGCCACGCTGCCTGAAGAGATGATCTACCAGGCCGATCTCGATTCAAAAAACTATGCGTTCCAGCTGGCTCGCCACGTGGGCATGCAGCATCAGACCCTGTCGGTCAACCTGCTGCCGATGTCGCTGGTGGTGATTGAGCATGCAGTTGATCGACTAATCCGGCAGATCACCCGACAGGGTTTACGTCCTGAGCAGGTGGTGGTCGAGGTGACTGAAGATGAAGTTATTTCGCGCTTTGATGAGTTTCAGTTTGCCGTTCAGCAGCTGAAAGCCGCCGGGATCAGCCTGGCGCTGGATGATTTTGGCGCGGGCTTTGCCGGCCTGTCGCTGTTAGCGGATTTTCAGCCGGATAAGGTCAAAATCGATCGCAAGCTGATTATGGATATTCACCGCAGTGGTCCCCGTCAGGCCATCGTGCTGGCGATCCTTAAATGCTGCAACGCGCTGGAAATCACCGTCATTGCAGAAGGCGTAGAGAAGATTGAAGAGTGGCTGTGGCTGGAAAGCGCCGGCGTTCGCTATTATCAGGGCTTCCTGTTTGCCCGGCCAGCGCTTAATGCCATTCCGCCGGTAAGCTGGCCTGAGCGGCGTCTTCCGGGATAATCGACTCTTTTTCCGAACTTTGACCTGGCTCACACCGCTTCGCTGCAAACAGCAAAGGCTGTGCCAGGCTTAATCCACCCGCAGGCATAACGCCTGACCGGTAATGATTTAGTCCCCTGGATAACAGCCTTAAAGTGGAGGTTCACCATGAACGAAGATCGCATTGGCGGTAACTGGAAGCAGTTCAAAGGTAAAGTTAAGGAAAAATGGGGCGATCTGACGGATGACGATATGACCGTTGTTGAAGGGAAGCGCGATCAGCTGGTCGGTAAAATTCAGGAACGCTACGGTTACGAGAAAGATCGGGCCGAAAAAGAAGTGAAAGAGTGGGAAGATTCGAACAAATACCGCTGGTAATAGCTGTTCTCGCCGGGCCACGTCGCGCCCGGCACGTCATCTTCCCCCACCTGCTGCACGCTTTTTTCTTCATTCTGCCTTTATCCGATAGTCGCTTAATCTGTCTGCAATTCTTATGGAAATGATTGTTTCTTTATTCGGTTACGGCGCGCATACTGCCGGCGTCATCCCTTTCAGCGGGATCTGAATCCCCTCCGGAAATTTATCATGCCCCAACACTCTACCGACACGGTCTGCGGCCTCGTCGGTGTTCTGCCTGAGACGCTGCGCCGCTGGCGACGTGCCGGACTCATGACGCCTCCTGGCCCGGCCGGTTATTCCGACAGCCAGCTAACGCGTGCGCTGTGTGTGCGCGACATGACCTCGGATGGGCATACGCTTTTTGATATTCACGCCTCGCTTCGCTGGCCTGCACTTAAGCTGCAGGGAGGCTGGGCCTGTCGGGAAGAAGAGTTGTTGCAGCTATTACGGCATGACGCCGATGACGACATCACACGTGAATTACTCACGATGGGCGCGAACTACAGTGGCGATGATTATGTGAATCGCTATCTGCGACCGCTAAACCTCTGGCTACGTAGCGACGCCAGTGAAGGGGCAGCAGCACGTCAGCAACGCTTCCATTCTGCGATTGTCACCCAGTGGCAACATCTGGCGCTGGCTGCCCAGCGGCGTAGCACCGTGCCGCTGTTTCTTGAGGCGGTGAGCGTCACCGATGAAACTGAGATCTGGATGGAAGCCATTCGACTGAATGGACAGGGATTTCGGGTTGAGGTGGCTGCAATTGCGTCTGGCGAACCCGCCGTGGCGCATCACCGGTTTGAGCACCACCTGATGTGGTGCAGTGATGGGATCACTCCGCTGATGAACGCGGCGTATCAATCGATGCTGGAGGCAGGCAAACCGGTGATGCTGACCGGAACCGACACCCGGCTCAAAGCAGAAGCAGAAACAACCCTGCTGACTGCCAGCGCCTGATCCTCGCCCGCTGCGGCAGCGTCGTCGGATAAACCTCCGGCCGGATTTGACGATCAAAAAAGGCGGAAGGCCTCCTGAGCCGCCTTCCGCCATACTGTTTAGCTCCCACCGCTTATTCCTGATGTTCCAGCGTCCGGGGTGCCCCGCCAACCTCAATCGGAATACGGCGAGGTTTCTCGCTTTCCGGAATTTCCTGCAGTAATCCTACGTTCAGCAGGCCATCTGCCAGGCTGGCGCCGGTCACTTTCATGTGTTCAGGGATCGAGAAGCTCAGCCGGAAATCGTGACGCGCGATGCCCCGGTAGATCCAGCCGCTTTTCTCATCTTTCGCCTCCTCAGCCCCGTCGGATGCCGTGGTTTCTTTCTTACCGGCGACCGAAAGGCGTCCGCCGCTCAGTTCGATTTCAAGCTCGTGCTCTTTCCAGCCGGGCACGCTCACCGTCAGTGCGTAGCGGGCATCGTCAAGCCGCTGCAGATCGTAAGCCGGTACAGACGCGACCTGACGGTCGCCGGTAAGCTGGCTGAACAGTTTATCAATGCGGCTGAAGCGATCTGATAACGCGGAATCGGCCAGCGATGGGAAGACAGAGATCTGATGTAAAGACATGGTGACAACCTCCTGAATAATGTTCATCCAAAAGCTCATCTGACCGGTTATCAATCGCCGGTCACTGGTATAAATAATGCCTTTCTCTGCGCTTTCAAGTCCCGTAAATAAATTTTTTATCCTAATAAAAGCAATCGTTTATTAAATAATATCGCCCGTGATGAAGCGCTATTTCTTTGAATGGGGAGCGAGGCAAAAGTGCGGATGTCGGCCGGCCAGCAGCAGCAGCAGTTCATATTCGCCCTGACTTAACAGCGTCGGGTTTACTGCGGCTTCTTTGGTTTGCCAGACGCGCAGGCTGAGGTCGAAGCGCTCAGCGGCGCTCTGCTGAGAGAGTCCCGCAGCAAGACGAAGTTCACGGACATTATTCTGAACCACTACAGGCTGCTGGGAAGGACGATTAACCAAAAAAAACTCCTTTGAAATGAGTGACCCGCGCAAAAAATTCAACGCCGCTTTTTATCGAAAGCGAAGCGTTACGGACGCGGCCCGGATGTTTTGACATGAGAATAATTGACCATTTTAATTAAATGTCAAATGTCAGGCTTATCTTTTATGTGCAGTCAGTGAATAAGCGAAGCGGCTTAATCTGCCAGTAAATCGTCATTTTTCAGTTTTTTAGAATGTGTTATTTCCAACACCAGGAATTTTCCTGATATTTTCGCGTGCGTTAAATCAGGGATTATTCCGCTACTCTGCCTTCCCATCATTCATCAGGATGGTCGGTTTAACCTGAGGATAATTTTTCAGGACCGATAACCAAAAAAAGCAGAGGAGAATAAAGCGATGAAAAACCCTATTCAGCGGCGCGTACCTGAAGATCTGTCGCGGGTGGAGATACGAGAGCAATGGCAAATCACTTACTGGACTCAGGAACTGAAAACTACCCAGGAGCGGCTGACACGCGCCATCCGGGAGACGGGTCCGCAGGCTGACCACGTGCGTGACTGGCTGGAGAAAAATCCACCGCCGCGACAGCCACAGCAGCCAAAAACGACTGGCAAGCGTTAAACGGATGGCCGCCGGAGCGTCAACGTCAGCGTCGCTCTTTCTGCGGTTTACGGCCCCGCAGTGAGGACGGCTGAGAGGGATAATTGAGGTCAGTCTGGCTGCCCTGCTGGGGTTTTATCTGTTAATTTAGGATGTTACCCGCCCTGGTCCGTCAGGGCGCTGACGGTTTATTCGCTGAGTTTACTTTTTAACCATTAATATAATCCCAAATTAATTGTCTGCAGAATGAATGATAATTGATTATCAGTCGGCTAATAATCGTTAAGCCCCTTTACAGAGTATTGCGCCCTGACTGTGAAAATAAAAACGGCTGTCGATAAAATTACCGAATCGTAAACAGGCATGAAATGCGTTAAAGAAAATAGTAAGAGACACCCGCCGTCGAGTCACTTATCATCACTGTGAAAACAATAAATATGCGTTATTTCCTTTCGCCCGAACCGCACCTGGTTCCGGTCAGTTACCGTACAATTTCTCTTTTTATTTCGTGCCGTCACCAGACAGTACGAAGGACACACACAGATGCTAAAAAATTTAAACGGCGACGATGAACGCCGTACCCGTGCTTTGCAGGCGCTCAGCCGGCCTGACGAAAGCCGCGACGATGTCCTCAGGAAATTTGTCAGGTTAGCCAGCCAGGCGCTGAGTATTCCGGGCAGTTTTATTTCCGTGCTGGATGATGAATATCAGACGGTACGTGCAGCACACAATTTTGCCCTTGAGCGTTCATCACGCCAGGACTCCTTATGCCGTCACGTGGTCGACAGTGATAGCGCCGTTATCGTTCCTGATACTTATCTTGATGCACGCTTTGTTACTCATCCGTTAATTACCGGCGCTCCCTTTATTCGTTTTTATGCTGGCGTGCCGTTAAAAAACCGCGAAGGTATTATTCTGGGGACCTTATGCGTCACCGATACCCATCCCCACCCTTTTGGTGCCGATCAGGTCACTACGCTGAAATTACTTTCAACGCTGGTCATGTCGTTTCTGGAGGCGTGGCATTCCGCTGGCTTTGCCGATCCGGTCACCGGCCTGCCAAACCGTCAGCGGCTGATCCGCGATCTGCAATATCTGGCCGTGGCGGGCGATACCACGCCGCGCCGTCTGGTGCTGATTGATTGCATCGATATGTCACGCGCTTACGAACTGGCTCGCACCATGGGTATGGGGCCGGTTGAAAATCTGCTCAAAGATATGGCGACCCTGCTGCCGCTGCGCCTGCGCCCGGCGGTCGGTGAAATGATCTATACGGTTGCCACCGGCCGGTTCGCTATCCTGACCCGGGCGGACAGCCGCCTGAGTGCGGCGTGGGTCGCCGGGCGTCTGGAAGGGATCAGTGCCGATATGGACGAAGGATTATCGGTGGCGCTCACTACGCATACCGGCGAAGCCGACTTTACTGCGGGCAGCGTGCCGGCGCCGGAAGTGCTCCGTCGCGCCGTCAGTGCGCTCAACGAAGCTGTGGGCCGGGGAGTGCCATCGCAACGCTTTGACGCCACCACCGAAATGCAGCGCACCGAAGATTTCGTTCTGATGACCGATCTCAAAATAGCGCTGCGTGACAATATCGGGCTCTATCTGGTCTATCAGCCAAAAATTTGTCTGCACAGCGGTAAGCCGGTCGGGCTGGAAGCGCTGGTCCGCTGGCATCACCCCACGCGCGGCGAACTCTCCCCGGCGAGTTTTCTCCCGCTGGCGGAGCAAACCGACCTGCTGTCGACGCTGACGGCCTGGGTGATCGATCAGGCGGTAGATCGTCTGCGGCGACTGCGGAATAACTGTATCCAGCTGCCTTTAACCGTCAATGTCAGCGTGCGCGACTTCTCACGCGAGGGCTTTGCCGCTGCGCTTGAAAATAAAATGCTGAAGGCAAAATTGCCGACGTCGCTGCTGGGTATCGAGTGTCTCGAAACCGAACGCATTATTGAAAGTCCCACGGCGTTACGCGGGCTGGAAATGCTCAAACAACGTGGTTTTGGCATTTCACTCGATGATTTCGGATCGGGCTACAGCAATATCAGTTATCTGCGACGGTTGCCGCTTGATGTGATTAAGCTGGATCGTTCACTGATCAGTGAGCTCTCTTCAGATACCGCTTCCCGTATCATCGCCCGTAGCATTATCGCCATGCTGAAAGAGCTGGACTATGTGGTGCTGGCAGAAGGCGTCGAGTGCCCGGATGCTGTGACCTCGCTGACTGAATATGGCTGCGATCAGGCACAGGGCTACTTCTACTCGAAACCGTTAACCGAAGAAGCCCTCAATCACTGGCTGCACTGGAAGCTACGCGGCGAATGCCGTTGAGGCTGGCACGGCACAGGTCCGGCCGGGAATAGCCAAAGCGTTGTCTGTAACAGACAGCGCTTTTTTTTGTCGGCGATCAGGCGGGGGAAATCAGGCGCCACGATAGTCATTCAAAATAATTGACCTTTAACAGCAAAATAAGACTATTTTTCTTTACCGTCATTGCGCCTACTATTCATTCCATCGAGGCAGAACGCCTCTTCCGAATTAAAACGAACTGAGGAAATGACCATGAAAACCATCAAAACTTTCGTTGCTTTTACTGCACTCTCCCTGATCTCTTTCGCTGGTTTTGCCCAGAGCATCACGGCTACCGCCTCTACTCTGGACGCGGCTGAAGCAAAAGTCGCTGCACAGGCGAAAGATGCTGGCGCGTCATACAAAATTACCGGTGCCCGCGTCGACAACCGCGCCTATGTGTCGGCTGAGCTGATTAAATAAGCCCATCTGTTCTGTATAAAGGCTGCCTGCAAGGCGGCTTTTTTTTTGCCTGCTGCTTTTACCACGCTCAGCCTGTGCCCCCTTTTCACACTCCGTCTTAAACCTCATTACTGCCGGTTCAGACGGGCCGCATCGGGTCAGCGTTTAGCCGCTACGGTTAAAAACAGGTTAACGGCAAATTTGCCGTTTCGCTTACTGCCACCTGTGATGGTGCAGTGTGTGCGACAGTGAATAAGGTTAGATGCAACATTATTTGAACAATGTTAGCGTGTGCCCGACAATCACATTAAATCGGAGCTGCACATGCTGACCACAATAATATATCGCAGCCATATTTCGGATGACTTTCCGATCAAAACGGTGCCCGAAATGGTCGTAAATGCCAGCAAAATTAATGCGGCTCACGATGTGACCGGTATTTTACTGTTCAACGGCACCCATTTCTTTCAGCTGCTGGAAGGCCCTGAAGCGGGAATACTCGCCGTTTACCGGCGGATTTGCGCTGATAAACGCCATCACAATGTGGTGGAGTTGATGCGCGACTACGCGCCTTCACGCCGTTTTGGTAACGCCGGCATGGAACTGTTCGATCTGCGCGAGCACGATCGTTCTTCCGTACTGCAGGCGGTGCTCGATAAAGGCACGTCAAAATATCGCCTGACCTATGACGATCGGGCGCTGCAATTTCTGCGTACCTTCGTTGAGTCACGCGAGAAAGAAAACTACTACGAAGTTCTCCCGCCAGGCTACTGGGAGTTTATTTCTGAACGCAGCGATGTGCCGGATTCCAGACCCGTCACCGAAGGGGTCAGCTTTCGCCCGGTCGTCGATCCGCTGGCCCGTCAGGTCACCGCTATCGAAGCGACCACGACCCGTCCGGCAGGATCGCTGTCTGAAGATTCAGCCTGCCAGCAGCTCTATTTTGACGATCTTGAAACGGTGAAAAAGACCTTTGCCCATGCCGGCCTGGTCTGCCCGGACGGCATGACGCTTTACGTCAGCCTGCTGCCGATGACGCTGGTGGTGGTGCCGGATGCGGTGAAGCTGATTGTGGCGGCGATTGAGCAAGCGGGTCTGGTGCCCGAGCAGGTGGTTATCGGGGTCAGCGAAACTGCTGTCATCTCACAGCTTGATGCATTTTCACAAGCCGTGCGCGAGCTTAAAGCGGTGGGGATCAGCTTATCTGTCGACAACTTTGGTGACGGCTCAGCTGGCTTGTCGCTACTGACCCATATTCAGCCAGATCGTATCCGCATCGATGCCGGCATCACCCGCGATGTTCACCGCAGCGGACCAAAGCAAGCGGTGGTACAGGCGATTATTAAATGCTGCTCAGCGCTGGAAATTACGGTGATCGCAGCCGGTATTGTGCAGGCTGAAGAGTGGATGTGGCTGGAAGCGGCGGGCGTAATTAACTTTCAGGGGACGCTGTTTGCCGCTGCTGGACGTTATGATCCAGAGTCGGTGGCCTGGCCGGAATACCGCGAAGCGATGTAATCGCCGCACAGCGGGACAACACCTGAACGGGGCTCGCCGTATGGCGGGCTTTTTTTATCGTGATCCGCGGCACCTGTTCTGCTATTGATCGCGCGCAGACGACAACCTTGCCGAGAGTGCGTACCACATTGAACCTTCACGTCAGAGCCGCGACCGCCGCCGATACAGCCGATCTGTTTCATATCCGGACTTCCGTGACTGAAAATGTGCTGTCTCACGAGGATCTTCAGGCGCTGGGCATTACCCCGGCCGCGATTGAAGCGATGATTAATACCTCAACCTGCGCATGGATCGCAGTGTCTGGCTGCAAAGCGGTGGGGTTCTCTATGATCCTGCCGGAAGAAGGCTGTCTGTTTGCCGCTTTCGTCCTTCCGGATTATGAAGGCGCAGGCATTGGCAAACGGCTGGCAGAAGAAGCTGAAAACCAGCTGTTTCTCCATCATGACCTCATCTGGCTGGAAACCGGTGAAGCGACCCGCGCCGCAGGATTCTATCGTCACAGAGGATGGATTACGGCGGGTGAAGCAGCGGCAGAGAAGGATATCCGGATGATCAAACAGTCGCCATGGTGTTCAGCCTGAAGATAGGCGATCCGGTGTTATTCTCAGGGAGAAGCAATGCTAGCCGGGCGACCTCGATTCAGGGGACAGCAAAGACGCTTTAATTTGCATAACCACTGTAGCGAGTAAAAAGCCAGACTAACCACTGTAGCGAGTGACCGTATCACTTCTGAGACGCTGTTTCGCTTTGATAAACCTCAGCACCTGCGGCAAAGATATCGACTATAGCGAGTAAAAATAGCCTGCAAAGATCATCAACAACCACTGTAGCGAGTAATTTTGCGCAATAAATATCCGGGTTTCCGGCGAAAGAGGCTTAGCCGATCAATTCTTCAGCGGATAACCACTATAGTGAGTGCCCGCCTACCGCAACATCGCCACCCATAACCACTGTAGCGAGAAGTCCTTCTCTCTCCGCTATCACTCTCTTACTCAGCGCTGAGCACTGACTCACACAACAACTTATCGCAATTGTTTATGCCTCCTCGCTGCTTTTCGCGCTCAGCCAACCACTGTAGCGAGTAGCCTGAAAGCGGGTAGCCGCTAACCTCGGCGTTATAACGCGCATTGACACCTTCATTCAACACGGCAGCGTGCCCTTTCTGCCCGCTCTGCAGGGTGATCGTCTGCATTCGTTGCAAGCTAACCACTATAGCGAGTGATTCCCTGCCCGGTTTGCAGCCTTTTTTAGCTGTCGGTTTCAGGCAGCACCATCCTGACCGCTCAATATCCACTATAGCGAGAAGCCTCGCATATTTTTGCTAACCACTGTAGCGAGTAAAAATCCGCTTTCAGCCGGGTTATCAGCCTGTTGGGAGAGATCATTTGAAGCCAGCTGTGTTTGATAACCACTATAGCGAGTATTGAGTCTGCCCAGCGCTGCTTGTTCCCATTTGATAACCACTGTAGCGAGAAAGTAACAGCGTAACTGAACATTATCCGAACAAAAAAGTAGCTAATCTGGCTTAAAAACCAGCAATTAACCACTGTGAAGTGTAAACCGGCGAGGAAATCGCTGTTTTCAGGCAGTTAAAAGAGGATTTAGACAAGGCAGATGTGGCTGACAACCACTATAGCGAGAACGTTAAGACTGACGAGCGACGTGTGAAGCTGCACAGGAGCAGAACCACAGGCAAGGCTCCCTTTTCAGCGTATGTGGTACCACTACGGATAACCACTGTGATGAGCATCGCAAACGCGCTGGCTGGTAGCAGCAGGCTGAACGAGAGCAGCATAGCGGGGAGAACCGTGTCAGTGATCACTAACAGCAGACATGGTAAGGCTTAGCAGGTAAGCAGGCACCAGGGAGGAAATGAATAACCACTATAGCGAGTGATCTATCTCACCATAGTGGTTAGTACTCACTACAGCGGTTACCTGAAACGGTAGCCTTCTCGCTACAGTGGTTAGTTTGCGACATTGCTCACATTCTCGCGGCTGGTGTCGCAAAACAGTTAGCCTTTTTTTTCTTTACGGATTTTATTCAGGAGCTCTTTCTCTTCACGCGACACCATCACCAGCTCACTGCTCTCCTCCTCTTCCGGAATGATATCCGGCAGACTCATATCCATGAGCTCCGTATCGCTGTCGATATCGTCATAATCATCCATATCATCGTCAATTAAACCTGACTGACTGAGCGGCAGTTCTGCCGGCCGCAGCTTCGGATGACGATAGTGGACCCAGAAGTAGACTGACGAGCCGCGCTTGGTTTCGGTGTAGTCAAGGTAGCCGATCTCTTTCAACTGCTCCATCGCTTTTCTGACGGTCGCATTTTGCGTGATCACGCGAGAGGTCAGGTTAAGTCTGGCGCGCAGCCGGGCCATTGATATTGGCGCAGGCTTCGGCGGCAGGCTTTCGATGAAGGTATATAACGCCTGGGCGGACTCTTTTCGCGCCAGTTCATTGATGGCTTTGAGCTGCAACAACACTTTACGGTCGAACTGATACAACTCAAAGATCTTGGGATCGGCCTGCAACGTCACGGTATCTTTTTTAATACTGTATTTGGCGGACTGCACCAGGTGCGTCGTGTAGTTTTCGCCGCCCTTGCTGGTGAAGGTTAAGGTATTGGAGGCGATACGCGTCAGGGAAGCGTCCAGACGGTTCCTGAGCTTCGACGAGAGACGAACAGAGGGAATGCCACACAGTTTGGCGAATTCGACAAAAGAAAGCGTTACCGTGTCTCCCAGACACTCGTGCGTGGCAAAAGCACGGATGATCCCCACCCACGTTTTGAAATCGTTATCCATATCCAGCCGGGCACCGAGGATCTTGATATTGTCATACCCCTCCGATCGGACCAGAGACAATTGTTTAAGATCCTGCGTAACGTCCATCGCATTCATCTGGTTTTTCTGACTGCGCGCGGTGGATTTTAGCGTAGGAACAAACAGGCCCAGCCTCATCAGAGCAACCGGCTGCACCGTGTTATTACTGTTGGGCGTCAGGGTAACAACTTCACCGGTACGTTTGTCGGTTTCGCTAAACGCTTCAGCTATGTTCAGGATATCTGGTTCTTTTTTCGGCATGCGGAAGATCCGTGAAGTGAACAAGCGAGGGTCGCCGTTACTCGATACAGTGGATACTAGCACTCACTATAGCGGTTAATCTACTCGCCATAGTGGTTTTTTGTCTCGCTACAGTGGTTGGTTTACTCGCTACAGTGGTTAGTGATCCGCTCTCAGAGCAGCGATACCATGGCCTCAGGCCGTATAGGGATCTCTTAGGAACTTATTATGATCTTATGAGGATCTGTTATTGGATCTAACCGGTGGATAAAACGGCTGAATCGCTCTCATTTTGCGGTGGATAAAGAAAATGAACTCTCCGGCCCACTTCCCTGCTCTCAGCTGCGATCCGCTGATGATGCGGTTTATGGCCTGTTTATAGAAATACCGGTTATGCACAGGCAAAAGGGAATTTACTCGCTACAGTGGTTATTGGTCACTCGCCAGCGCGGTTGTTTATCTCGCTACAGTGGTTATTTTACTTGCCACAGTGGTTATTCTTCTCGCTATAGTGGTTATCAACACCTCCTCAGCCCTTATGCTACAAGGCCCTGGCGGTAGCGGGGATCTATTAAGGATCTCAGTTTGATCTATAGAGGATCGAACAATTGGATCTGACCTGTGGATAATGAGGATAAAAAGAGCAAACATACCGGGAAAACAGTGGGAGAACTGGCAAGAAGGTTTGAGGAATAGCCAGGGCGAACGTTAAGAGTGAAAACCGTCCCTAATCTGCCAGAGCAAATCAAAGGAAAATAAAGCACAAATCTGATAAGGCGAGACTGTACTGACGCTGGATAAAACTAACCAGCAAACAGATGCGGAGAAAACAGCTTTGATTAGGTTAAGTTGATACCTTTTACCGTTTCGCAGCAGAGGTGTTAAAAGAAGCATTGTACTATTCGCCCTGACTCACTTCAGGTAACCGTCAAACCTGACGCATGCGTAATGCCATGGTTTGATGCATTAACAGCGGTGTCAGCCATATCGATAACCAGCCCGGTGTTTAGTCAGGCACCAGATTCATGGGTAAGAAGTATTTAACGACATTTAGCGACTCTCTCCTCTGCTCAACTAAACCGTTTTATTCATCCTTCTCAGACAAAATTTTCACCATAGAAATATCAATGTAAGCATTTGATTAAAAATGACTTTTTTTGGATTTTCATGATGAAAACACCGTGAATTTACCCTGAAAATCAGGATTGCGGAGTTCGTTATTATGGGCGCTGTAGGCTTAACAAAGCGATTCTCAGCACAAAACTTGTGCTCAATGCTTACGTTAATCCATCCGGCTATAGCAGTGAGTAAAAACCATCATAAGTAAAACCGTGAAACTTCCCTCTAAACAGTGGCTGAGAAATGAAGGTTTGAGTTCTGAAGGCCATAAGTTCACTGTCGGATGGAACATCCACTCAATGAGGTTGTGAGGTCTCTCTGGCTGGCAATATATATTTGCTGTCAGACCGGCTCGTTTTAAGCAGGTCAATTCCCCCTCCCCTTTGAGTAGGTAGTTCATACGTGAAATGCTGCTGTTGGAAGAGTCAGCTTTTTAATCAGCCAGAAGAGGGGCTTTTCAAGAAATTAGCAAAAACACCGATCAATCAACCTCAACAGTCTGCATATTTCAGTTTGGATCTGGTGCGTGCGTAGTGGTCATTAAGCAGAAACTCGCAGATAGCCCGACAGCAAAAAGAGCGAAGCGATACTCTCTCTACGCTGCAATCAGTACGTTGCCGTTACGAAACAGTACTAAGTCGGTCAAGATGACTGAGCCACAGCATCTTGTTTGAGGAAATCAACAAATGCGCGCAACGGCGCAGACATGAACCGGCTGGGAAAATAGAGCCAGGGGCCTTCGAATGCAGACCACCATTCTGGCAGTACAGCAACAAGCTCGCCAGTTTCGAAATGGGGCTGTAATTAGTTTTCGAAGGTAGCAATTATCCCTCTGCCCTGTCTGGCAAATTCAATAGCGGCAGCGGCACCATTGACGCCAATGATTAAGCGACCGGAGGGATTCACACTCACGATCTTTCCCTGCCATCCAAATTGCAAGGGTATCAGTGCCCCGCTTGAATACTTCAACCGAATACAGTCATACTCTGCTAAATCAGCCGGATGTGACGGTAAACCCTGCAAAGCCAGATAAGAAGGCGCGGCCGCCAGTGCGAGCGTCTGTGGGCGGGGACCAATCGGTACGGCAATGTTATCTTTTGCCAGCTGCTCGCCATAGCGGATATCGCAGGAGGAAAGGGTTCATTATGGGGGGCAGGATATCCGTCATCACTGCACCAGTAACATTCAGTTTTAGCACGCCGCGGACTGCTTGCTGCGTACTTGAAACGGCGGTCAGCACCGATCTCAGACGGTAGAAGGTAATAAATCAAGCTGCTTCGCGGCCATGCGGAAACCATTTTCTTTGTATACGGTAATGAAGATCGATAGGTCATCCACAGTTGCCGTCTGTTATTGTCCGGATTTCCGATCAGCCTATTCACATTACCCTCTATTATCAAACATTATCAATCAGCTTAAAAAGGGAGGGCAAATACGGGTCTCTTTCTGCAGAAGAAAGAGCACCCAAGCCGAATAAACCGTAGCCTGTATGAAAGATAAAACTGTTCTTATTACCGGAGCCAACAAAAGTATCGGCTTTGAAACAGCCCGACAGCTTGGCCTGCGTGGTTACCGCATCTGGCTGGCATGTCGTGATAAAGCGCGGGGCCAGGCTGCGCTGGCAAAACTGGTCGCGGAAGGTATCGAAACCCGGATAGTGGTGATGGATGTGACGCAGTTGTCGAGCGTTCAGGCGGCTGCGCAATACATGTTTAAAGAAGAAGGGCAGCTGGATATTCTGATTAATAATGCCGGTATCTCAGGCTTTCTGGGCACTCACCCCAGCGAGCAAAGTATCGATGAGGTTATGGCGGTATATGATACCAATGTGTTTGGTGCCATAAGAGTAACCCAGGCTTTTCTGCCGCTGCTGAAAGCCGCAGTCAGCAGCGCTAAAATTATTATGGTCAGTAGCGGACTGGGCTCACTGGAATGGGTCTCCGACCCGAACCATCCCTATTTTAAGGTCAATGAACTGGGCTATAACAGCTCCAAAACTGCACTTAACGCGGTGACCCTCGCCTTTGCCAAACAGCTAAAGGATCAGGGCATCAGCGTTAATGCCGTCGACCCTGGTTATACTGCCTCGGATTTCAATGGACACAGTGGTTATCGGAGCGTCACTGAAGCTGCTGCCGGCATTGTCTGGCTGGCAGAACAGAGTCCGGCGGAAATTACCGGCGGATTCTACTTCGATCAACATCGGGCACCCTGGTAGAGGCCGGCTGAAAGCAGATACAACCAGGATGATGAGCGGGTCTGCATCTCAGCGGCGGTGATATTCTGGCGAAGTTTACGCCTCAACATCTCATTGCCGCGCCTGCTGATTCGTCCACTTTTGTTCTCTACCCGGCGCTAACCACGTTCTTTCGGTCCAGATGATACAACGTATAAAAAGCGAGAAAGGAAGAACGGGAAAACGGGAAAACGGGCAAATAGTCAGGTGAGCAATCTGTCTTGTCATTATAATTTTGCGACCGCTCTCCTCACGGAAATGGCTTAATCGCCATGACGCGTTGTTACCGTCGGTAAAGGAACATCTCAACAGGCTAAACTATCCTGTTACTATTTATGCGCGGATTAACCGTGGATATGAGAGATTTACCGTCACTGATGCCATTAAAAGCCTCGCCGGCGCTCTCCTGATCTTTACTCTATCTTCCGACTTGTGCTGACCGTTTCTTTCCCGAAATCTCACCAGGGAATTTTACGTGTAAGATGCTGAAGTAAATGATTATTTTTTAAATTTTCACGATGAAAACACCCTTTTTCACCCACCATTTTGACCAGGATCCTGTCCTGTTATTACGCTGTATGCTGGCTGCGGTTCCTGCCCAGACAAATGAGATCGCAGAAGTTTATAATAACAGCACCAACGAAGATTCGTCTGCCGCTTATCCCTGCCTGAGTTCGGCTACTGTGTATTAGCCAGGCTTCCCCGCTACTCCCTGCTGTAGTCACCCGATCTGGATGATAAGCCGGTTACGCTGGCTGACTCTGCCGAAGCATTCCATCCGATAGTAAAAAATCCAGGTTTTTGGCATTTTTCTAAAAAATTGGCAGATAGCCGCTTTTTGTGTAGTATGCAAAAAAACATTAACGCAGAGGGGCTTATGAAGCGTGACTATGGTGGTGTGCTGGAGATGGCAACGCGTGCCAACTCTATGTTGCACGGGCTGAGCAATCACATTGAGCAGCAGCGTCAGGAATTTAACCAGACCGGTTTTTATCAGACTTTCTCACGCAATGCCGTCGCTAATATGCCATTGCTGAGTAAGCATGCCGTGGTTGCTGCCATCAGTGACATGGAAGAAGCCGGCTATCAGTTTGGCAAGAAGCAAACCGGTAGCACCTCGCAATATGCATTAACCATCCAGAATGTGGTCGATATTTATCAGCATCGCAAGGTGCCAAAATACCGCGACAAGCACGAAGGC
Organism: Pantoea brenneri; assembly: GCF_038594305.1. Classification (NCBI taxonomy): domain Bacteria; kingdom Pseudomonadati; phylum Pseudomonadota; class Gammaproteobacteria; order Enterobacterales; family Erwiniaceae; genus Pantoea; species Pantoea brenneri. The sequence continues at coordinate 182,030 of NZ_JBCGBG010000008.1, forward strand.
CCGTTTGTGATTTTTGTGGTCAGCCTCAAAGGTGGCGTCTCCAAAACGGTCAGCACCGTAACGCTGGCCCACGGTATGCGCGCCCATCCTTCGATGCTGCACAATGACCTGCGTATTCTGGTTATCGACCTCGACCCGCAGGCATCCAGCACCATGTTTCTCAGCCACACCAACAGTGTCGGCTCTGTGCTGGAAACCGCCGCTCAGGCAATGCTGAACGATCTGGACGCTGACCAGCTGCGTGAGCAGTTTATCAAACCGACGGTGATGCCTGGCGTGGATGTCATTCCCGCCTCGATTGATGACGGTTTTGTCGCCAGTGACTGGGAAGAACTGGTCGCCCAGCATCTGCCTGGCGTTGCACCTTCTGAAGTTCTGCGCCGTAACGTCATCGATCGTCTGGCAGGCGATTACGACTTCATCTTCCTCGATACCGGCCCGCATCTTGATTCCTTTATGCTGAATGCGATTGCTGCCAGTGATGTGCTGCTGACGCCAACGCCGCCGGCTCAGGTTGATTTCCATTCAACCATGAAGTACCTGACGCGTCTGCCAGAGATGCTGGAGCGGATCGAAGCGGAAGGGGTTGAGCCACGTCTGAAGGCGAATATTGGCTTCATGTCAAAAATGACCTCCAAGCACGACCATCTCACGTCACAAAGTTATGCCCGCGAAGTGTTTACCAAATCGATGCTCGATTGTGGCCTGCCGCGACTGGATGGCTTTGAACGCTGCGGCGAATCGTTTGATACGGTGATCAGCGCGAACCCGTCATCCTATCCCGGCAGCGCTGATGCGTTACGCAAAGCTAAATATGAAGCGGAACAGTTCTCAAGGGCTGTATTCGATCGCATTGAATATATCAGGAGCACCCTGTGAGCAAACCCATCCAGCGCATTGGCCGCAAATTCGGTGATTCCGCCATTGCCAGCATGATCGACAGCAGCAGCCAGTCGCGCACCTTTACCCTGAAGTCAGGTATGAAGGCGACCTTTGTGCGGCAATTGATTCCGCATGATGACATCGAAGCAAAGACCTATGTCGACCCGAAGATCAACGGTCGCGATCAGAGCACGCTGACGGCGGAGTCGCTCAAAGAGATCACCCGCACCATTACCCTGCAACAGTTCTTCCCGGCCATCGGGCGCATCACCGCTGACCGGATCGAAATCATGGATGGCTCCCGTCGCCGTGCAGCCTGTATTCTCTCTGGCGCCAGTCTGGAAGTGCTGGTCACGGCGGATGAACTGAGCATCAGTGATGCTCGTCAGCTGGCCGCCGATATTCAGACTGCCCGCGAACATAACCTGCGCGAGCTGGGACTGCGTTTTATGCTGATGAACGAGCAGGGCATGAGTAAGTCGGAGATTGCCAAAGCGGAAGGGATCTCGAATGCCAAAGTGACGCGTGCTTTCCAGGCTGCTTCAGTTCCGGCTGAATTTATCGAACTTTTCCCGGTGGTGGCTGAACTGACGCTGCAGGATTATCAGCTGCTGCTTGATGTGTGGGAAGAAGCCAAAGCCGAAGCGGTCGCGGTCGATGACCTGGTCAGTCAGATTCAGGATAAACTGACCCGTGATACGATGCCGGCACAGCTCAACGCCGACGAAAAAAAATCGGCCATTCTCGACTGCTTCAAAACCGCCAGGAAGCAGCTTAAAACGCCGCCGCCAGCCAGCAGGACGGTGACGGAAAAACTGGCGACCTTCAGCACCGCCAATACCTATGCGCGCCGTAAAAGCAACGACGAGAAGCGGACCGTGCAGTATGAATTCAGCCGCCTGCCAAAAGAGATCACCGAGAAGATTGATGCTTCGATTAAACAGATTTTGTCATCGATGAAGCAGAACAATTCCTGATTATCGTTAAAACCGGCCTGCCGCCGGTTTTTTTATCCTGGCCGGTCAGATCACTTTCTTCACTATTCATCACTCCCGCTCGAAAACTCGCTGCATTGCTGACCCATCCGGCGTTACAGGGAGGTTAAAGACTGCCATCCTTCCCATTATTCCGGCGTTACATCTCCCATTACTGCAATTTGATTGTTGAATCCTGACTTATTTGCGGTTATAGCTAAAACGGTTTAGCTTACTCATATACTTTAAGGAATTTCTATGTCAGTACGCGTGTGGTGTCTGGGTGATGCGGTAGTCGATCTGTTGCCAGAAGAGCCGGGACGTTTAATGCAGTGTCCGGGCGGCGCACCGGCCAATGTGGCGGTGGGTGTGGCGCGCCTGCAGGGGAAGAGTGCGTTTATCGGCAGGGTAGGGGCCGACCCGTTTGGCGACTTTATGCGCCAGACGCTGATTGATGAGCAGGTAGAAACCTCCTTCCTTAAATCCGACCCTGCTCATCGCACCTCAACCGTGGTGGTCGGACTGGATAACACCGGCGAGCGGTCGTTCACCTTTATGGTACGTCCCAGCGCCGATCTGTTTCTTGAGACAACCGATCTGCCGCAGTTCAGCGCCGGGGAATGGTTGCACTGCTGTTCAATCGCGCTGTCAGCCGAACCTTCACGGACAGCCACGCTTACCGCAATGCAGCGTATACGCGCCGCAGGCGGATTCGTCAGTTTCGACCTGAACCTGCGTGATGATCTGTGGCCTGACCCGACACAGCTGCATGCGGTTGTGCATCAGGCGCTGGCCTGTGCTGATGTGGTGAAGCTGTCAGAAGAGGAACTTCAGTTCCTCCATTCTGCCGCAGATCCTGCCGACAGCATGCAACAGCTGGCTGAACGTTTTGCCATTAAGCTGCTGCTGGTTACGCAGGGCAGGGCGGGCGTGATGGCTTATCACCAGGGGCAGATTTATCACTATCCCACTACGCCGGTGGCCAGCATTGACACCACCGGTGCCGGTGATGCCTTTGTCGCCGGACTGTTGTGGCAGCTGGCGCAGTCGGGTCTGCCCGCCGATGAGCCACAGTTAGCCGTCAGTCTTGCCAGCGCCCAGCGTTGTGGCGCACTGGCAACCACGGCTAAAGGGGCGATGACGGCACTACCCTGGCTGCATCAACTCAGCGACCTGACAGGCTGATTTTCCGGGCTGTTATCACTGGTTTTGCGAGCCATCTCACATTCACTAAACCGGTTTAGCAATTTTCATTTCGCGATGAAATTACCCATGATTATGATTCGCGCCTAAACCGGTTTAGCAAAAAAAGTTTGTGATGATAGCCCTTCCTCAGAGACGCAAAACAATGAAAAAAAGCACGATTGCATTAGCCCTGGCAACCCTGTTCGTTGCTGTGCCGGTCCGGGCAGAGCCGGGCCTCAGCACGATTGAAGCCCGGCTTGCCGCACTTGAACACCGTCTGCAGGTCGCGGAGCAACGCGCAAGCGCGGCTGAAATCCGGGCCGAAGCGGCTGAGAAGCAGGCACAACAGCTGGCAACCGTCCAGCAGCAGACCCCGCCAGCTCCCACTGACGTTGCGCAACGTAGCGCTAAACCGGAACTGAAACCTTCCGCCGATGCGGGCGGATTTGAATTTCACGGCTACGCCCGCTCCGGCCTGCTGATGAACAGCTCGGCAGCGAAAACCCAGGGCGGACCGACGCTGACCCCTGCCGGCGAAACCGGCGGCCACGTCGGGCGTCTCGGTAATGAGCCTGACACCTATGTCGAACTGAATCTGGAACATAAACAGACGCTGACCAACGGTGTCACCACCCGCTTTAAAGCGATGCTGGCCGACGGTCAGCGTACCTACAACGACTGGACGGCTGACAGCAGCGATCTCAACCTGCGGCAGGCATTTGTCGAAATCGGCCAACTGCCGACCTTCGACGGTGCCTTTAAAGACAGCACCGTCTGGGCCGGTAAACGCTTTGATCGTGACAACTTCGATATTCACTGGATCGACTCCGATGTGGTGTTCCTCGCCGGAACCGGTGCCGGCTTTTACGACATCAGGTGGGGCGATCGGGCGCGCAGCAACCTCTCGGTGTATGGACGGACCTTTGGTGATATCGAAAACAACGAAAACAGCGCGCAAAACTACATCCTGTCACTCAACAACTTTGTCGGCCCGGTTCAGCTGATGATGAGCGGCATGCGGGCCAGAGATAACGATGATCGCGAGGATATTGACGGAAATAAGATCAAAAGCGATGCGGCGAACACCGGCGTACATGCGTTGCTCGGACTGCATAACGACAGCTTCTATGGCCTGACCGACGGCTCGGCGAAAACGGCGCTGCTGTATGGCCACGGTCTGGGTGCAGAGGTGAAATCTGTTGGTTCAGATGGCGCGCTGCTGCCGCAGGCGGATAGCTGGCGTCTGGCCAGCTATGGCATCACGGCGCTGGGAGACGGCTGGCATATTGCCCCGGCGCTGCTGGCTCAGCATAGCCAGGATCGCTATGTCAAAGGCGACAGTTACGACTGGGCGACCGTTAACCTGCGGCTGATTCAGGAGATGACTCAAAATTTTGAGATGCAGTATGAAGGCTCTTATCAGTACATGGACCTGCGCCCGGAAGGGTACAGAAACCGCAATGCCGTCAGCGGCAGCTTCACCAAACTCACCGTCGCACCCACCCTGAAAGCCGGAGACGTAGGCGACTTCCTGAAACGTCCGGAAATCCGCTTGTTCGCCAGCTGGATGAACTGGGATCACCGGCTGGATAACTATGCCAGTGATGATGCCTTTGGCAGTAAGGGTTTTGAGGCCGGAGGGGAATGGAACTTTGGCGTTCAGATGGAAACCTGGTTCTGACCAGACAGCCCCAGCCTGCAGGGGCTGGGCAACCGCACCAATAAAAATGAAACCAGAAGATAGAGGTTAATATGGATTATGCAAAAATTTCCCGCGCGCTACTGCCCTTGCTGGGCGGCAGGGAGAACATCGCCAGCGCGGCGCATTGCGCTACGCGCCTGCGGCTGGTGCTGGCGGACGACAGCCAGGCAGACACCGCGGCGATTGGCCGGATCGAGGGCGTAAAAGGCTGCTTCCGCAACGCCGGGCAGCTGCAGGTGATTTTTGGCACCGGTGTGGTCAACAAGGTCTATGCCGCATTTATTGCTGAAGCGGGGATTAGCGAGTCGAGCAAATCTGAAGCGGCGGATATCGCGGCGCGCAAGCTTAATCCGTTCCAGCGTATCGCCCGTCTGCTGTCGAATATCTTTGTGCCGATTATCCCGGCCATCGTGGCATCCGGCCTGCTGATGGGGCTGCTGGGCATGGTGAAAACCTACGGCTGGGTCAATCCGGATAACGCACTCTACATCATGCTGGATATGTGCAGTTCCGCCGCCTTCATTATCCTGCCGATCCTGATCGGCTTTACCGCTGCTCGTGAGTTTGGCGGCAATCCGTTTCTTGGCGCAACCCTTGGCGGCATTCTGACCCACCCGGCACTGACTAACGCCTGGGGCGTGGCTTCGGGCTTCCATACCATGAATTTTTTCGGTATCGAAGTGGCGATGATCGGTTACCAGGGCACGGTGTTTCCGGTGCTGCTGGCGGTGTGGTTTATGAGCGTACTGGAGAAGCAGCTGCGCCGGATTATTCCTGATGCACTGGATTTGATCCTGACGCCGTTCCTGACGGTAATCATCTCCGGTTTTATCGCGCTGCTGATCATCGGACCGGCTGGTCGTATGCTGGGGGACGGCATCTCTCTGGTGCTCAGTACCCTGATAGCCCACGCGGGCTGGCTGGCGGGGCTGGTGTTTGGCGGGCTCTATTCGGTGATCGTGATTACCGGGGTACACCACAGTTTCCATGCGATTGAAGCCGGACTGCTGGGAAATCCCGCCATTGGCGTTAATTTCCTGTTGCCGATCTGGGCGATGGCCAACGTGGCTCAGGGCGGTGCCTGCCTGGCGGTGTGGTTTAAAACTAAAGATGTGAAGATAAAAGCGATTAGCTTGCCCTCGGCATTCTCAGCGCTGCTGGGGATCACGGAAGCGGCAATCTTTGGTATTAATCTGCGCTTCATGAAGCCCTTTATAGCCGGCCTGATCGGTGGCGCGCTGGGCGGTGCCTGGGTGGTTTCCGTGCATGTCTATATGACAGCCGTCGGGCTGACGGGGCTGCCAGGCATGGCAATCGTCAAGGCGGGTTCCTTGTTCAATTATGGCATCGGCGTGGCGATCGCATTCACCACGGCGTTCGTGGTCTCTTACCTGCTTAAATACAATACGGATGCTGAATAATGGCTTCATCGACACTTTTGCCGGCTATCCTGCAGGCGGTGATGCAGAAGATGCCTGCTGCGCTTAACGACCATCATTATCCCGGCTGGCATCTGGCGCCGGTTACCGGACTGCTTAACGACCCGAATGGATTTATCCATTTTGACGGTCATTATCATCTGTTTTATCAGTGGAATGCGCTGGGGTGCGAGCATAAACATAAATGCTGGGGACACTGGCGCTCTGCCGATCTGCTGCACTGGCAACATCAGCCGATTGCGCTGATGCCGGATGAAGCGTATGACCGTAGCGGCTGTTACTCCGGCAGTGCGGTCGATGACGATGGCGTTCTGACGCTGATTTACACCGGCAACGTGAAATTTGACGACGGCACACGCACTGCGTGGCAGTGCCTGGCTCAGCAAAATAGCGCAGCAGGATTTGATAAGCTCGGGCCGGTTATTGCTTTGCCAGAGGGCTACACCGGACATGTCCGCGATCCGAAAGTCTGGCGACAGGGTAACCACTGGTACATGGTGCTGGGCGCTCAGGATCGGCAGTTGCAGGGTAAAGTGCTGCTGCTGCGGGCGGAAAATCTGCAGCAGTGGCAACTGCTCGGTGAGATAGCGGGCAGCGGGCTGGGCGGTCTCGGGCCGGCGGGTTACATGTGGGAATGCCCGGATATGTTTACTCTCGGCGACAGCACTTACCTGATCTGCTGCCCGCAGGGCGTGGCGCGCGAGGAAAAACGCTTTCTCAACAGTCACCCGAGCGCCTGGCTGAGCGGCACGCTCGATGATCAGACGCCGGCCTATCGCCACGGCCCGCTGCACGAACTGGACGCCGGCTTCGAGTTTTACGCGCCGCAGACCACGCTGACCGCTGACGGGCGGCGGTTGCTGGTGGGATGGATGGGCACGCCCGATGGGGAAGAGATGGCCCAGCCCACCGTTGCTCATCACTGGATCCACCAGATGACCTGCCTGCGTGAACTCAGTTCCCGGGATGGCAAGCTCTGTCAGCAACCGATCGCCGAGCTGCAGGCGCTGCGCGAAGCCGGAAAGGTTTATCAGGGACGTGCTGATGACGCGCCGCCGATCGATGCGCAGCGGCTGGAACTGCTGCTGGAAAGCCAGGGCGGAATCGAACTCAATTTTGCCGACACGCTGATCGTGACGTGGCAGCAGGATGCACTGCAGCTGGCGCGTCGCAGTCTGGTCACGGGTGAATGGCACTACCGCTACTGGACGGGCGCCGCCAGCCGGTTACAGATCCTGTGCGATCACTCCAGCGTTGAGATTTTCATCAATGATGGCGAAGGGGTGATGAGCAGCCGTTATTTTCCGACGCAGCCGGCGTGGTTAACCCTGCGTGGCCGCGCAGAACTGCAGGCTCACTACTGGTCGTTACGTCGCTGCATGGTAGAATAAGCGCTTGTTTCCTTAGACGATGCCTTGCCGTGAGAAAAACGAAACGCGTTACCATCAGTGACATTGCCACGCTGGCGGGGGTGAGTAAAGCCACCGCCAGCCTGGTGCTCAACGGCCGCGGAGAAGAACTGCGGGTCGCGAAGGAGACGCGTGAACGGGTGCTGGCGCTTGCCCGACAGCATCACTATCAGCCCAGCATTCATGCCCGGATGCTGCACGATGCCCGCAGCCATACGCTGGGACTGGTGGTGCCGGAAATCACCAACCATGGCTTCGCTGCGTTTTCTCATGCGCTGGAAAATCTGTGCCGCGCCGCAGGATTGCAGCTGCTGATCTCCTGTACCGATGAAAATGCCGGGCAGGAAATGGCGGTGGTCAATAACCTGGTATCGCGCCAGGTCGACGGGTTGATTGTCGCGTCCAGCATGTTAAGCGACAGTGATTACGTCACCCTTAGCGAGCAGTTGCCGGTGCTGCTGTTTGACCGTCGCATCAGCGACACGCGCTTACCCTGGGTGATCACCGATGCCATCACGCCCACCGCCGATCTGGTTGAAAGGCTGGCGCGCGCCAGTCCGGATGAGATCTACTTTCTTGGCGGTCAGCCCGATCTGTCACCAACCCAGGATCGCCTGGCGGGTTTCAGCCAGGGACTCACGCGTGCTGGCGTTACGCTGCGTCCGGAATGGATTATTCAGGGTAACTATCACCCGGCCAGCGGTTATGAGATGTTTGCCGCCCTGTGCGAACGGCTGGGGCGGCCGCCGAAAGCGCTGTTTACCGCCGCCTGCGGCCTGCTGGAGGGCGTTCTGCGCTATATGAGCGAGCACCGCTTGCTGACCAGCGACATCCGCATTGCCAGTTTTGACGATCACTACCTGTATGATTCCCTCTCCATCCCCATCGACACGGTCGAGCAAAACGTGCCGCAGCTGGCGCAGGCCTGCTTCGCGATCCTGACCAGCCTGATCCGCGGCGATGAGCCAGTTAACAGCCAGCTGGTTCTGCCTGCGACGCTTCGTCTGCGCTGTTAACCGCCGCCGCAGGTTAATCGATGCCAGCAACGCGACTCCCGCTGGCAGAGGCAACTATCGATCGGCGTCGTGCGGCTTAATGCGCTGAATCAGCGGCCGGATTAAATGTTACTGGCTGCGCCGGATGCTGGCGAGCGACGTGAGCAGGCTATTTTTATCGCCTTCGCTCAGGTTGGCCGCCGTCAGTTGCGAGGCCAGCCATGCCCGTTCGGCGTGCGGAAAGCCGCCAGCCAACAGCTGCTGGCCGATCGCGTTGAGCAATTGGCTATCCAGCCGTTGTATCTGTTGCCGGGTATCAGCCAGATCCCTGACGGCGGCGTTATCCGGGACTGATAGCCAGTCCGCCCGATAACGATATTGAATCGCCTTACTGGCATTCATCAGGGCATGAACAAACGGTTCCACCGAATGGGGTTCCAGTCCGGCTTGCTCAGCGTTTTTCAGCATGCTTTGCATCACCTGCTGTTCCCGCGGCAAATCCTCGATCGGGAGATGATGCTGTGCTTTGTAGCCAGCCACCTCTTTCATCACCTGCATCCGTTCATTTAATGCAGTGGAAAGCGTGCCGAGCGCAACGGAAGAGACCGGCCCGGCAAAAACGTTACAGCACACAAACAGTGAAGAGAAAAGAATCGTCGTAAAATGCGTCATTTGCCCGCTCCGTTAATGAAAACTGGCGCTAATTTAGTCATGAAAAAATCGCCGAAGGTAATTATTTTGTTTTCAAAGTATGAATTGCAAACGGTGTCAGTGCGCTAGCGCAGGTGATTAATCCTGATGGGTTTTTCGTCTTTTAACGTCACACAATCTTCATGTTGCTATGCCACGCTGACAGGTTTATCCCGCCGCAGCCGGTGTTGCTCAACAGCCGGTATTAATGATGTTGCCGCCAGCGCAGCTCCAGTTATTGTCAGACAGGGATGCGCTAAGCGAAGGGCGACAGGGCAGGGTGAAGAAGGTTGTTACGGCCGGGTGCAGTAAAGCCACTGCCCGCTAATAGGCCGCCAGTGGAGCCTGATGTTGCGATCCGGATCGGTCAGCATCAGGCTGCCAGTGATGTGCTGAGGATAATGGCTACGCCGCCGATCGTGGCGGCGCAGTCAGTCAGGGGACGAAGATAGCGCGGACGCAACCATCTTCTTTGTGTTTGAACATCTCGTAACCCCGCGGTGCCTGTTCCAGCGGGAAGCGATGCGTCGCCATAAAAGCCGGGTTCAGTTCATTGCGGGCCACGTGTTCCAGCAGGCGGTGCATATAACGTTGTCCATGCTGCTGAGCGGTACGGATTGTCAGGCTCTTGTTGATCATCAGGCCTAACGGAAACTTATCCATCACCCCGTAAACGCCGAGAATGGCAATGTTGCCGCCTTTACGGCAGACGTAGAGTGCCTGACGCAGTGCCGCGCCAACATCGGTTTCAAGATGCAGCATCTGTTTGGTTTTATCGTAAACCTGGCTCAATCCTTCGCCCCGGGCTTCCATACCGACCGCATCAATGCAGCTGTCCGGGCCACGTCCACCGGTTAATTCCAGTAACGCTTCGTTGATATCCACCTGGGTGTAATCCAGCGTCAGGCTGCCGGCATAATCGCGCGCCATTGCCAGCCGTTCCGGATAGCGATCGATGCCAATCACCTGATGAGCGCCCATCAGCCATGCACTTTGCTGCGCCATCAGACCGACACCGCCACAGCCCCATACCACCACCGTGTCGCCAGGGTGGATATTACAAAAATCGGCACCCATGTAACCGGTCGGGGCAGCATCAGAGAGAAACAGCGCCTGTTCATCGGTCACGCCCTCGGGCACCACGAAGCAATCATTGTCGGCAAACGGCACGCGCACATATTCTGCATGCGATCCGGCATAGCCGCCAAAGGCGTGGCTGTAGGCGTAAATACCGCCGGTCGGATGACCGAGTACGGCTTCTCCTTTCTCCCATTGCGGATTGGTGTTGTCACAACAGGAAGGTAAATGATGCTGGCAATACCAGCAGGAACCACAGGAGATAAATGAGGGCACCACCACCCGATCGCCGCGGCGAATATTTTTTACGGCGCTGCCGACTTCGACCACTTCACCCATGAATTCATGACCGAGGATGTCACCTTCGCGCATACTCGGGATCAGGCCATCAATTACGTGCAGATCGGAGCCGCAGGTGGTGGTCAGCCTGACGCGAACAATCGCATCATGAGGATTTATCAGGCCCGGATCGGCCACGGTCTCAACGCTCAAATCGTTAACGCCATTCCAGCATAGTGCGCGCATTTATTTCTCCTTATCCTGACGTTCGGCGTGGCGGCCAGCAGGCTGACCATCCAGCGTGGCGATCTCTCCGGTCTCGGCGAGGCTTTTAAAGCGATGCAGCGCTTTGCTGGCCACCTCTTTCGGCAACAGATCAAACACTTTGGTCACCTTTTTCCCCAGCGCGCCGCCCGGCGGGATGAAGCGCAGAGTGAGCGCCAGTTCAGTGCCCCATTCGCCGGGCGCCGGGCGCAGCAGAAGTTCGCCTTCGTTAGGGATGTCGGCACCCTCCAGCGATCGCCAGGCAATAATTTCGCCCGGCTGGGCTTCGACAATCCGGCTCTCCCAGGCGTAGTGTTTACCCAGCGGGCCTTCGATCTGCCAGTGCGCATCGCTTTTATTGACCGGCGTCACCGTGGCAAAGTGGCTCATAATACGCGGCAGAGTATCCGGCTCCAGCCACAGGGAAAAAAGCTCGGTCGCCGGACGACCGACGGTTATCCAGCGCCGGAGCGTAAGCGTATTATCGCTGGCGGTTGTTTGAGGTTTTTTGGCCAAAAGGTCCTCCGATAGCAGGCTCAGTCGAACGGAAATCACTGAAAATGAGTTAAGAACAGCCTGCGGAATTTTGCGAGCGAAGCCGTAGCGTTGCGGTACGGCAGGTCTGGCCGCAGGTTATGTATCGGACAGCGCGGTGCGGGGCGCAGGAAAACCCCGTTGCGGACGGCGGGATTATGTATAATGCCTGCAGCAAAGAGGCATCTGTTTTAGCAGCAAATAGAGGTAGATATGTCTGCATCTGAAACTTCTACCGGTGGTAAAAGTGTGGTTGAGTTGGTGCTGAGTTTAGAAAATCAGGTGGCAGGTTACCCGCAGGCAAACTGGCACATCGGTCTGAAAAGCAAAACCAAAATGGCGCTGGAAAAGATTAACCGCGCGTTTGATGCAAAACGTATCAGTGCAGAAGAGAGTCTGAATCTGAAACAGCGGGTTTATAGCGTGCAGGATAAATTAATTGAGCTGGCGCTATGGTAAGGCAGTGCATTTAGCCGTCAGCGGCCATCACCCGCTGACCTGCACTTAAGTCGGCCGGTGTGAAAAACTGATACTTCAGTACGCAACGCCGCTGGGCATTTTCTGCACTTTTCAGCGAAGGCGTATTGCCGGGAAGGATAGTGCCGGTCAGCAGCACGCTGTCGCCGTAACGCTGATCGAGCTGCTGCAACAGCATCTGCTGGGCTCGCGCTGCCAGTCCGCGGCCGCGGTATTCGGGCAAAATCACCTCATCCAGAATCTGAATCGCCTCAATGAACCCCACGCGGCGCATCGCGCAAATGATCAAGCCGGCCAGCTGACCCTGACTGACAATCAGCGAGACGTTGCCCTGGGCGATATCCTCACGCAGTTCCCGTTTATCGGTTGCCAGCAGCAGATGTCTGAGCTGCGGCAGGGCACGCCAGCTGGCACGATAGGCGCGATTGATAGTGGTCAGACAGACCGGATAATCCTCTCTGGTGGCGGTCACCAGCGAAACATCCTGCCCGGTCGGGGCGGAAAGCGAGTCCGGGCGGCCAAGAAAGATCAGTTGATCGGTGAAGCCGATCGCAGGATGGTCGGCGGGCAGCAGCACGCGCAGCGTTTGCGGGTTCAGCGCCTGCCACGCCTGCATAATGGCGCAGGCAACCTGCTGGTTAATCGGTCCATCCAGCGCGACGACATCGATAAACGGCTGGGCCAGATCGCCGCCGAGATAGCGGGGACCGGTGAGATAACGCTGACCGTCAATGTGGAGTTCACGTTGCAGAAAATAACGCTGTGGCAACCCGGTTTCACGCCAGGGAAAGGCGGCAGAGAAACGGGCATCACGACACCATGCCTGCTGCTGCGTCAGCCACTTAATCAGCCAGCCCCTGAGCCGGTGCGGTGAAACCGGCAGGCTCTGGTAGCGCGACACCATATAATCCAGCATACCCTTTCCACCTTGTTGCCCGTCTCAGGTTCAGCATCGGGGCTGAATGAACGTAACGGCTTAGCGCCGGCTCTGGTACTCCTCTTTCAGCAGACCGAACAGCCAGTCATCCTGCCATTTACCGTTCAGAAAAAAGTTCTGCCTTAAGGTGCCTTCCTGCGCGAAGCCGGCGGAGATTAACGCTTTCCGTGAGGCGATATTCGCAGCGGTAACGGTCGCCACCAGCTTGCGGTACGCCAGTTGGTCAAAACAAAACCCGATCACCGCATTCAGTGACTCGCGACCGTAACCTTTGCCGTGAAAGTCAGCGGCGAGAATAAAACCAAACTCGGCAATGCCGTTACCCCGATCGATAAATCCGCTGAATCCTGTCGGCAATCCTGAGGTTTTTTCTTCCATCACCAGGCAAAGCCAGTGATCACATCCTTTATGCCAGGCGGGCAAGCGAACGTCAAACGAGTGGGTTCTGATTTCGTCGGCAGAGCGTGGATCAGAGATATATTTCATCACCGATTGATCCTGACTGACCGCCAGATAAAACGGCCAGTCCTGCTGACTCAACGGCCGGTAACGCAGCCGCGCAGAGGTGATCACATCAGGTTGCATTATGCTACTCCTTGCAGGCCGAGCTTCAGGGCGAAAGTTGATGCCAGCAAGCTAACACAGCCGCCGGAGAAGCGGGAGTCAAACTCGCCAGCCAGCCGTGCACCGCTGAAGACGGCGGTTGTGGTATCGTTTCCATTTATACCGGGATTCTTACGATGAGCTGCGTGGTTCGCATCGGTTGAAATTTTTTAGTTAACACATTTCTAATGTAATTGGCTGATATATAAGAATTATTAGAGATTTGTTTACACTCCGCCACGAAAAGGCAATGTAAATGGCATGTGATAGCGCTTACACTTGCACTGATGTTTCTTTACATTTCCCGCTTTTTATCAAGGTTAAACACATGTCACGGGTATCCCGAACACTCAATTTGTTAACGCTGCTGTTCTCTGTCGCCTGCTCTGCCTGGCTGCTGATCGGCGGCGTCTGGTTGCTATCGCTGGGCGGTAGCGCGTATTACCTGATCAGCGGCCTGGCCATGGCGGGCTTTAGCGTGCTGCTGTGGCGCAGAAAACGCAGTGCGCTCTATCTCTACGCCGCGATTCTGATCGCCAGTGCGCTGTGGGCGTGGCAGGAAGCAGGCAGCGACTACTGGACGCTGGTGCCGCGACTCGACGTCTGGGTACTGCTGGGGATCTGGCTGATTTTGCCTTTCAGCTATCGTCAGTTTGGCCCGGCCGGTAAAAAACCGCTGGCGGCGATGGTTATCGCCTTACTGGCTAACGGAGCGCTGCTGGTGGGCTCATCACTGCACGATCCGCAGGAGATAAACGGCGAACTGCCGCTGACCGATGTTGCGCCAGCCGCTTCATCGGTACCGGCGGAAGACTGGACCGCCTACGGCCGGACGCAGGAAGGCGTGCGTTACTCGCCGCTGAAGCAGATCAATGAGCACAACGTGCAGAACCTGCAGGTGGCCTGGCAATATCACACCGGCGATGTCAAAACCGCGAACGATCCGGGTGAGATTACCAATGAAGTGACGCCGCTCAAGGCGGGCAACATGCTCTATCTCTGCACGCCACACCAGATTCTGCTGGCGCTGGACGCGGTGAGCGGCAAAGAGAAATGGCGCTTTGATCCGAAGCTCAAATCCGATCCGTCATTCCAGCACATCACCTGTCGTGGCGTGTCCTATCACGAAATGCCGGCGGCGCAGCAGAGTAGCGCTTCACAGCCTGCCCACTGCGCGCGTCGTATCTTCCTGCCGGTGGACGACGGTCGTCTGATTGCGCTGGATGCCACCTCTGGTGAGCGTTGCGAGAACTTCGCCAGCCACGGTGAGCTGAATCTGCAACATCAGCAGCCAAATGCCTATCCGGGCGGTTATGAGCCGACGTCACCACCGATTGTCACCGACAAAGTGATCATCGTGGCGGGCTTGGTCACCGATAACCTGTCAACCCGTGAACCGTCTGGCGTGATCCGCGGTTTTGATATCGACAGCGGTAAGCTGGTGTGGGCGTTTGATCCTGGCGCGAAAGATCCGAATGCGCTGCCTGCAGAAGGGGAGACCTTCAGCGCCAACTCACCTAACTCCTGGGCACCGGCGGCGTATGATGCTCAGCGTGACATCATCTATCTGCCAATGGGCGTCTCGACGCCGGATATCTGGGGTGGTCATCGCACGCCGGAACAGGAGCGTTATGCCAGCGGCCTGCTGGCGCTGCACGCCTCTACCGGTAAGCTGGCCTGGTTCTATCAGACAGTACATCATGACCTGTGGGACATGGATCTGCCGTCGCAGCCAACCCTGGCGGACATCACGGACAGCAGCGGCAAGCGCGTACCGGTGGTGTATGTACCGGCTAAAACCGGCAACATTTTTGTGCTGAACCGTGAAACCGGCCAGCCGGTGGTACCTGCACCGGAAACCCCGGTACCGCAGGGACCGGCGAAAGGCGATCATCTCAACCCGACTCAGCCTTTCTCGCAACTCACCTTCCGGCCGAAGCAGAATCTGCAGGGCAAGGGGCACTGTTGCAAATTTCTTGATACTGTAGCCTTTGGAATTACAGAAAGGCCTTAAATTTCAAAAACTCTGCTTACCAGACGCATCTCACCCAGGGGATGGCCGAAGTAAAAGTTTTCCGCCTGTC
>NZ_JBCGBG010000009.1:0-119255 GCF_038594305.1 Pantoea brenneri
AACTCAGAAGTGAAACGCCGTAGCGCCGATGGTAGTGTGGGGTCTCCCCATGCGAGAGTAGGGAACTGCCAGGCATCAAACGAGTGAAGAAGCCCCGCACGAAAGTGCGGGGCTTTTTTACGTCTGCAGATCCTAAAATCCTGTCAAAAACGTACATCAGCGGGCTTTTAGCCAGTCAGCAATGAACGCCGCAATCACTACCGGCTGGTTTAAATCCAGTACCGGTACCGACAATGCAAGAGCCTGATCGCTGGCGACGGCGATCACCTGTTCATCCAGCAGCTCATCTACGCCACCTTTGATACCGGCGCGCCACAACACAATTTTTGGCACTGCCTCATTTTTGAATCCTTCTACCAGCACCAGATCCAGTAGAGAATGTTCCATCCGGCTCACCAGGTAAGGCAGATCAATGTGCCCTTCATCAGGTGTTTCACACATTAATGCCCAGCGCTGTGAACTGGCCACGATAACCTGATTCGCCCCGGCTTTCCTGAGGAGATAGCTATCCTTGCCAGGTGTATCCACCTCCATCTGATGATGCGTATGCTTGATCAAACCGCTACGTATGCCCTGATGGCTAAGGATCGGTATAAGTTGCTGTAGGAGCGTTGTTTTTCCGGTTCCACTCCAGCCGGTGATAGCCAGTAAAGGTAGCGACATATTAAAATCTCTTATCCAGATCATCCGGGGTATTGATGTTGTGAAAGGCGGATTCGTCATCCGGTAACAGCACCGCATGTCCGCCCTGATGGCGTAAAAACTGCATCAGGCGGCGTTCACCGGCCTGGAGATAGGCCTGCAGTGGCGCAGCAACATCGCGGTGGATCAGCGCCAGCGTAGGATGATCGCGCTCCTGTGAGCGTACCCACACTGCTGGGGCGTCGCCGCGTTGTTGCACCAGCTGCTCAACAAAGTTAAGCGGGATAGCAGGTGTATCGCAGGAACTGAACACCGCCCAGTCCCCCTCAATAGCGCGTAATGCGCTATAGATCCCCGCCAGCGGGCCCGGGTAATCTGCAAACACGTCCTGCACGACCCGACATCCGCTTAACTGATAACGATCAATATTGCGATTCGCGTTAATCACCACAATGTCGACTTGTGGCCTTAGCCGTTCAAGGACATGCTGATACAGTGGCTTGCCATTCAGTGGTACCAATCCTTTGTCCTGACCACCCATACGGCGGCCCTGACCCCCGGCCAGAATCACGCCGGTTAACATTGTCATGGCATTATCCTCGCTAATGACATACTGAAAACGGGAGTAAGTGATATGAAATGCCATCGTCTGAACGAATTGATGGAACTGTTACAACCCGCCTGGCAAAAAGAACCCGATCTTAACCTCATCGCATTCTTACAGAAACTGGCACAGGAAGCTGGATTCCGTGGCCCATTAAGTGAATTAACCGATGACGTATTGATTTACCATCTCAAAATGCGCGACGCAGGCAGCCATGATGAGATACCGGGGCTGAAAAAAGATCACGAAGTTGATTTCAAAACAGCGTTGCTACGCGCACGGGGTGTCATTAAAGATGACGAGTAGTGTTATCCTTGGTGGCTAAATACACCGGCCACGACAGGTAAAATGATGAGCGACGCTGCGTTTAACTTTCAGACGTTGAATCCCGACGTGCTGCTGGATGCGCTGTGGGAAACAGGCATACGCGTCGAATCAGGACTGACAGCGCTGAACAGCTATGAAAACCGTGTTTATCAATTTAGTGATGATGAGAAACGCCGTTACGTGGCTAAATTCTATCGCCCACAGCGCTGGCGTGCAGAGCAGATTGTCGAAGAGCATCAGTATGCGCTTGATCTGCTGGCTGACGAAGTACCGATCGCGGCACCGCTGATTTTACAGGGCAACACCTTGCAGAGTCACGCCGGCTTCTTTTTTGCAGTGTTCCCCAGCCTTGGCGGGCGGCAGTATGAAACTGATAATGAAGATCAGATGGAGTGGGTAGGTCGCTTTCTGGGTCGGATTCATCAGACCGGCTGTAAAGCGCTGTTCAGCCAGCGGCCGACTATCGGCCTGGATGAATATCTCCATCAGCCTCGTGCGGTGCTGGAACAGTGTGCATTAGTACCTGCTTCACTGAAAGATGCGCTGCTTCAGTCGGTCGACAAGCTGGGGCACACGTTACAGCAGCGCTGGCATAGTACGTGGCAGCCGCTACGATTACACGGTGACTGTCATCCCGGTAATATCCTGTGGCGTGACGGGCCACTGTTTGTCGACCTGGACGATGCCCGTAACGGTCCGGCAGTGCAGGATCTGTGGATGCTGATCAGCGGGGATCGGCAGGAACAGCGTATTCAGTGGGATATCCTGCTGGAGGCGTACGGTGAATTCAGTGACTTTGATATTAATGAATTGTCACTGATTGAGCCTTTACGCGCGATGCGCATGGTTTATTATCTGGCCTGGGTAGTCCGACGCTGGCAGGATCCCGCTTTTCCGCGCGCCTTCCCCTGGATGACAGATGAAGATTTCTGGCGCCGGCAGATTTCGCTTTTTACCGAGCAGGAGAAGCTGTTGCAGGAACCTCCTTTGCAGCTGACCCCGCAATTTTAATGAAGTAGTCAGGAGAGTTTTTCACGATGAAAAAGATTTGGTTTGCACTGATCGGTTTAGTGCTGGCGTTCAGCGCGTCTGCTGCACAATTCACCGAGGGGAAACAATACGTCAGTCTGCAGAAGCCCGTTGCAGGCGAACCTCAGGTGATGGAGTTTTTCTCCTTCTTCTGCCCGCACTGCTATCAGTTCGAACGTATTTATCACGTCAATGATGCGGTGAAAAAGAATCTGCCTGCTGAGACTAAGATGGTGAAATACCACGTTGATTTCCTCGGCGGCGATTTGGGACCGGTGGTGACTCAGGCCTGGGCTGTTGCAATGGCGTTAGGTGTGGAAGATAAAGTCACCGCGCCGATCTTTGATGGTATCCAGAAAACGCAGACCATCACCGATCCTGCCAGCCTGAAACAGACCTTTATCACCGCGGCTGGCATTTCTGCGGCGGATTATGATGCTGCCTGGAACAGCTTTGCAGTAAAAGCGCTGGTTGCTCAGCAGCAGAAAGCAGCCGCTGATGTTGATCTGCGTGGCGTACCGGCGATTTTCGTTAATGGCAAATATATGGTCAATAACGGCGGTCTCGATACCAGCTCTATGGATAATTTCGTTGCCGATTACGCGAACGTCGTGAAATTCCTGGTCAGCCAGAAGTAACCTGCTGCCTGACCGCTAAACGCCAGCGCTGCTGGCGTTTTTTTTGCCCTGCGATCGGCGACAGCATTTTTATCCATCTCCTGGGCATAAATTTAATATCCACACAAGGGATCACGTAATTAAAAATGGCGATCGGGTCACGGAAATAAGATAAATGATTGAAATTTAATGATTTAAATCGGGCGGTTTTTATCTAAACACCTAAAAAACAGCGCGTTATAATTTTTACGCACAAAGTTATCCACAGAACGATCGTTGCGATCCTTCACTCAAAAGCGTTAAAAACGCCAGACGCTGCTCGCCTTATTTCACCATTCTTGCCAAGCTGTGGCATCCTTATAGACCAATCCATGGCAACGAAGAATAGACAGACTTATGGCGCAAATCGCAGAAAATCCCCTGATTCTGGTTGATGGCTCATCCTATCTTTATCGCGCGTACCACGCGTTCCCGCCGCTGACCAATAGTGCAGGTGAACCCACAGGCGCCATGTATGGCGTGCTTAATATGCTGAAAAGCCTGCTGACGCAATATAGCCCAAGTCATGTTGCTGTGGTGTTTGATGCTAAAGGCAAAACTTTTCGCGACGAGCTGTTTGAGCACTACAAATCGCATCGGCCACCGATGCCGGACGATCTGCGAGCGCAAATCGAACCGCTGCACGAGATGGTGCGCGCAATGGGATTACCGCTGCTGGCAGTCAGCGGCGTTGAGGCTGATGATGTTATCGGTACCCTGGCGCTTGAGGCCGAGAAAAAAGGCCGGGCGGTGCTGATCAGCACTGGTGATAAAGATATGGCGCAGCTGGTGACGCCGGGTATCACGCTGATTAACACCATGACCAACACTATCCTCGGACCGGAAGAGGTCGAGCAGAAGTATGGCGTGCCGCCTGCTTTGATTATCGATTTCCTCGCCATGATGGGTGATAGCTCAGATAACATCCCTGGCGTTCCTGGCGTGGGCGAGAAGACCGCGCAGGCGCTGCTGCAGGGACTGGGCGGCATGCGTTCGATCTATGACAACCTGGATAAAGTGGCCGAACTCTCGTTCCGTGGTGCCAAAACCATGGCGGCAAAACTTGAACAGAACCGTGACGTGGCGTTTCTCTCTTACCAGCTGGCGACCATCAAAACCGACGTTGAGCTGCCGCTGCCTTGCGAAGAACTGACGGTGACCGAACCGGACGTGGCGGCGTTACAGACGCTGTTCAGCCGTTATGAGTTCAAACGCTGGCTGAACGATCTGCAGGACGGGAAATGGCTGCAGGGTAAAAAGAGCAATCCTCAGGCGCAAAAAGGGCTGCCTGATGAGCCGGTGGCAGTGGTGGAGACCAGCAGCATTTTATCGGCTGATGGCTACATCACTATCCTCGATCAGGCGACCTTTGAAAGCTGGCTGGAGAAACTAAAGCGCAGCGAGGTGTTCGCCTTTGATCTGGAAACCGATTCGCTGGATACCCTGAGCGCCACTATCGTGGGCATCGGTTTTGCGGTAGCACCGGGTGAGGCAGCCTATCTGCCAGTGGCACATGACTATCTGGATGCGCCTGAACAACTCGACCGCGCTGCCGTGCTGGCACAGCTTAAGCCACTGCTGGAAGATGCCAGCGCCTGGAAGGTTGGTCAGAATCTCAAATACGATCGCGGCGTATTGAAGAACTACGACATTGAACTGGCCGGTATTAAGTTCGATACCATGCTGGAGTCATACATTCTCAACAGCGTGGTCGGCAAACACGATATGGATAGCCTGGCCGCACGCTGGCTGAACCACAAAACCGTCACGTTTGAAGAGATTGCCGGCAAAGGCAAAAATCAGCTGACGTTTAATCAAATCGCCCTCGAACAGGCGGGGCATTATGCCGCGGAAGATGCCGACGTCACCTTACAGCTGCATCTGAAGATGTGGCCAGAGCTGGAGAAAGAAGCGGGCCCGAAAAAAGTATTTGAGCAAATTGAGATGCCGCTGCTCACCGTGATCTCGCGTATCGAGCGTAATGGCGTGTTGATCGATCAGGCTATTCTGGCGCAGCACTCGAAAGAGCTTACGTCCCGGCTGGCTGAACTGGAGCTCAAGGCGCATGAACTGGCGGGCGAGTCGTTTAATCTCTCTTCGACTAAACAGTTGCAGGTTATCCTGTTTGAAAAGCAGGGCATTAAACCGACCAAAAAGACCCCGGGCGGCGCACCTTCAACCAGCGAAGAAGTCTTAGCTGAGCTGGCGCTCGATTATCCGTTGCCCAAAGTGATTCTGGAACATCGCGGCTTATCCAAACTGAAGTCCACCTACACTGATAAATTACCGCTGATGATCAACCCGGTCAGCGGGCGGGTTCATACCTCTTATCATCAGGCGGTTACCGCGACCGGACGCTTATCCTCGACCGATCCTAACCTGCAAAACATTCCGGTACGTAATGACGAAGGACGCCGCATCCGCCAGGCTTTTATTGCTGGCAAAGGGAATCGCATCGTTGCGGCCGACTACTCACAAATTGAACTGCGCATCATGGCGCATCTCTCGCAGGATAAAGGATTGCTGGATGCGTTTGCCCAGGGCGAAGATATCCACCGGGCAACCGCTGCTGAGGTGTTTGGCGTCGCGCTGGACAAGGTCAGTGGAGAACAGCGCCGCAGCGCCAAAGCGATCAACTTCGGTCTGATCTATGGCATGAGCGCATTTGGCTTGTCTCGCCAGTTGAACATCGGTGCCGGCGAAGCGAAAAAGTATATGGATCTCTACTTTGAACGCTATCCAGGCGTGCTGCGCTACATGGAAAATACCCGCCAGCTGGCCGCCAGTACAGGCTATGTCGAAACCCTCGAAGGGCGCCGGCTGTGGCTGCCGGATATTAAATCCAGCAACGCGATGCGACGTAAAGCCGCGGAGCGTGCGGCGATCAATGCGCCAATGCAGGGAACGGCGGCAGACATTATCAAGCGTGCGATGATTGCAGTTGATGGCTGGTTAGAGCAGGAAAAAGAGAGCGGCGTCAGAATGATTATGCAGGTTCACGATGAACTGGTATTTGAGATCAAGGCTGAGGCCGTTGAGGCCGCCAGCAAGAAAATTCAGGCATTGATGGAAGGCAGTGTGCAGCTCGACGTGCCGCTGCTGGTGGAAGTTGGGGTGGGCGATAACTGGGATGAAGCCCACTAATCTGCATCAATGCGCTGGCGTTGCGGCGTCATTGCGGGTCTGGCATGAGGCATAAGTAAATCGTTTACTTAATCGCTTCAGCCACGGGCAATGGCGCCACAGTCTGAAGGAGATCACTAACTACTTATCGGCTAAGCACTTTTTATGTCATTAAACTACATCGCGAAGCCGTTTTTGTGACGTACATGGTAAAAAAAGTTCTGTTTGATGTAAGTAAGCGACAAAAAAGCCTTTGTGGCTCAGAAAAAATCAGGTAAAGTTCGAGGCGTAGGGTACAGAGGTAAGATGTTCTATCTTTCAGACCTTTTACTTCACGTAATCGGATTTGGCTGAATTTAGCCGCCCCAGTCATTCTGTGACTGGGGCGTTTTTTATTGGGCTTTTTACAGCCTCAACGGACGGAATGTACCGGTCCGGTTTACTCGTCTGCTTCCTGATCGTCGCGTGCGGGCTCAAGGTTGGTGAACCAGCCATCAAGCTTCTGCCGTACTTTATCCACGCCAATCTTCTTCAGCGACGAAAACAGTTCGACCTGCACATCACCCATAAAGGCCAGTGACGCTTCACGCACCATCGTCAGCTGCGCTTTACGCGCGCCCGAGGCAAGCTTATCAGCCTTGGTCAGCAGCAACAGTACCGGGATGCTGCTTTCCACTGCCCACTGAATCATCTGCTGATCCAGATCCTTAAGCGGATGACGGATGTCCATCAACACCACCAGACCCTTCAGCGCCTGTCGTTTTTGCAGATACTCACCTAATGCACGTTGCCATTTCAGCTTCATCTCTTCTGGCACTTCGGCATAGCCGTAACCCGGCAGGTCGACCAGCCGTTTCCCTTCCGAGACTTCAAACAGGTTAATCAACTGGGTGCGGCCCGGCGTTTTACTGGTACGCGCCAGGCTTTTCTGGTTGGTTAAGGTGTTCAGTGCGCTGGACTTGCCGGCGTTGGAGCGGCCAGCAAAGGCGACCTCGATCCCGGTATCGGCGGGAAGATGGCGGATATCCGGCGCGCTCAGGACAAAATGGGTTACGTGATAATTCAGTTCAGACAAAGTGACACTCCAGAAAACGCATTAGGGCAATGGCGCCGATTATACGCGTTATGGCGCGAAAGTGCTCAACCGCTTGGCGGTCGCCTTTTTTGTAAGAGATTTGCCATAGACGTTGCCCGTTATGTCGTTATTTACTTTAATTACTAAAAATAAAAAACATTACTATTCAGTTAATTATGAATATGTAGTGTTTTTTTCCAGCAACTAACCCTGCCGCTTACTTGAGGGTTTTACCAGTTGGTCTACATTAGTGTGCAGTGCACGGCAGCACACATCAGGAAGATGCGTTCAGGGATGTCAGGAAGGCAAAGAGCGATGGAGTGGAAATGGTCAGGGATTGCGGACCGGACAGGGATAAGGAAAAGCTCAGGTGTTGAGCAGGCGCGGGATTGACCGGGATGTTACGAGCCGAAAAGGACTTAAAACATGATTCCTTCGTATGAAGGTATGAAATAAGGCGACAGCTTGAGCTGTCGCCTTTTTTCTTTGGCTACTTTCTGCTAGATTTCGCCGCAATTCTATACTGAATAAAAAAGCCGGGACCGAACACTATGAAGCAACCTGCACGAGCTGCGCACGGCAAACCTGCCGTCAAAGCCAAACGCAAATCGCGTGAAGATATTAATAACGAAGCACGCGATCGTAAACGTGATAAAAAGCATCGCGGCCATGCGTCAGGCAGCCGTGCAAATCCGACAGCGTCGGACAACAACGGTGGCCGCCAGGGCAGCAATGTTAAAGATCCGCGTATCGGTAGCAAAAAACCGGTCGCGCTGATTGCCGATGGCCAGACTGCATCCGCTAAAGTGAAGAAAAGCGTGGCAAAACCCGCGGCTGAGAAAAAAGCACGCCTGACACCGGAAGAAGAGCTGGCGAAGCTGGAAAATGACGAACGTCTGGATGCGCTGCTGGATCGGCTGGAAAATGGCGAAACGCTGTCGGCAGAAGACCAGGGCTGGCTGGACGCAGCACTCGATCGCATCGACGAACTGATGGAGCAGTTAGGCATCGCCATGGATGACGGCGATGACGAGCAGGCGGAAGAAGATATGTACCGTCTGCTGAAAGGTAACTAAGCCAATTTGATCGGCATGCGGTTTCCGCATGCCGCCCCTCTCAGGTAAACGACAATGTTTTGGCCTGGATCAATTTTCGCGCTGCTGACGACATGTTATCTGCTGTGGTTATTGTTTAAACTACGTCGCCTGTCGCGTCTGAAGCAACGTTTACGTCGGGTTTCGTCCCGCTCACCTTTCATCCCTTCTTCATCGCGACCTTCTCTTAGACGACGTCACCGGAAGGAGTGAGCATGCCATCGCTGCAGATTGATTGGGACCAGGCGCTGATTGAGAAATACAATTACGCCGGGCCACGTTATACCTCCTATCCCACTGCGCTGGAGTTCAGCGAGCAGTATGCCGAGCCTGATTTCCTGCGTGCGGTAGCGCGCTATCCAGAACGTCCTCTGTCGCTCTACGTCCATATTCCTTTCTGTCATCGTCTTTGCTACTTCTGTGGCTGCAATAAAATAGTCACGCGCCAGCGTCATAAAGCGGACCGCTACCTGGATGTGCTTGAGCAGGAAATTATTCAGCGGGCACCGCTGTTCCGTCAGCGTCAGGTGCGGCAACTGCACTGGGGCGGCGGCACACCGACCTTTCTCGATAAGGCGCAGATTAGCCGGCTGGTGGCCGTGCTGAAGCAGCATTTTACGGTGGCGGACGATGCCGAAATGTCGATCGAGGTCGATCCACGCGAAATTGAGCTGGATGTTATCGATCATCTGCGCGCGCTGGGGTTCAATCGCCTGAGCATGGGCGTGCAGGACTTTAACAAAGCGGTGCAGCAGCGGGTCAATCGGGTACAGGATGAAGCGGTCATCTTCGGACTGATGGCTCGGGCGCGCGAGCAGGGTTTCAGCTCAACCAGCATCGATCTGATCTACGGTTTACCGCTCCAGACGCCGGACAGCTTCGCCTTCACCCTGGAGCGGGTGCTGGCGCTGAATCCCGATCGGCTAAGCGTATTCAACTACGCGCATCTGCCCGCGCTGTTCGCTGCCCAACGTAAAATCAAAGATGACGAACTGCCGTCGGCACAGCAAAAACTGGATATTCTGCAACAGACCATCGCCACACTGACGCAGCAGGGTTACCAGTTCATTGGCATGGATCATTTTGCGAAGCCGCAGGATGAACTGGCCATTGCCCAGCGCGAAGGAGAGCTGCACCGTAACTTCCAGGGCTACACTACTCAGGGCGACAGCGATTTACTCGGGCTTGGCGTCTCTGCCATTAGCATGATTGGTGACAGCTATGCCCAGAACCAGAAAGTGCTCAATAGCTGGTACAGCAGCGTAGAGCAGCAGGGCAACGGCCTGTGGCGTGGCGTAGCGTTAACCGATGATGACTGTCTGCGTCGTGAGGTGATTAAAACCCTGATCTGCAACTTTTCGCTCGACTTTGCGGCGGTTGAAACCCAGTGGGGTATCCGATTTGCCGACTACTTTGCCGAAGACCTGGCGCTGCTGAAACCGTTAGTGGCGGATGGGCTGGTGGTGCAAGCGGCGACCGGCTTGCAGGTGACGGGGGTGGGACGCTTGCTGATCCGCAATATCTGTATGTGTTTTGATCGCTACCTGCGTCAGAGAGCGCGTCAGCAGCAGTTTTCACGGGTGATCTGAAAACGGGCTGAGATCCCTCAGCCCGTATCAGGATGCTTATTCCATCCCCAGTTCTTTCAGTTTGCGCGTCAGGGTATTACGTCCCCAACCCAGCAACCGGGCAGCTTCCTGCTTATGACCCTGAGTATGGCGCAGGGCGGTTGTGAGCAGCGTGCGCTCCATCTCTGGTTGCGCTTCTGACAACAGATTCTGATGACCGGAACGCAGCGCGCGGTCGGCCCACTGTGCCAGCAGGGTTGCCCAGCTGTCCGGCAGCGACTGCACCGGATTTTCCGGCGTGCTGGACTCAAACAGTTCGGCAGGCAGATCCTGAATCAACACTTCCTGACCCGCCGCCATTACGGTCAGCCAGCGACAGGTATTCTCCAGCTGACGCACGTTACCTGACCAGTGCAGACGGGTGAGCGCGGCTTCGGTTTCCGGATGCAGGATCTTCGCCTCCACCCCTAGCTCACGCGCGGCAACCTGCAGGAAGTAACGCGCCAGCCGCGGAATATCTTCCCGGCGCTCACGCAGTGGCGGCAAATGCACCCGGATCACATTCAGGCGATGAAACAGATCCTCACGGAACTTGCCTTCCTGCACCCGCAGCTCCAGATTCTGGTGGGTTGCGGCGATGATACGCACGTCGACTTTGACCGGCGCATAGCCGCCGACGCGATAAAACTGACCGTCGGCCAGCACGCGTAACAGACGGGTCTGCACATCAAGCGGCATGTCGCCGATCTCATCTAAAAACAGCGTGCCGCCATCTGCCTGCTCAAAGCGGCCCTGGCGAATCTGGTTAGCGCCGGTAAAGGCCCCTTTTTCATGACCGAACAGTTCTGATTCAATCAGGTCTTTCGGTATAGCGGCCATATTCAGCGCGATAAACGGTGCTTTGGTCCGTGGGCTGTGGCGATGCAGCGCATGCGCCACCAGCTCTTTACCGGTACCGGACTCGCCGTTGATCAGCACGCTAATGGAGGATCGCGACAGGCGGCCAATAATGCGGAACACGTCCTGCATTGCCGGGGCCTCACCAATGATATCGGTGGTCGGTCCGCTGACCGGCTGATTACGCGGCTGTTGCTGCTCCTGATAGTGACTGATGGCACGCTCTACCAGCGCAACCGCCTCATCAATATCAAACGGCTTAGGCAGGTAATCAAACGCCCCTTGCTGGTAGGCGCTGACCGCAGCATCCAGATCGGAGTGGGCCGTCATTATGATGACCGGGAGCATCGGGTGACGCTGTTTAATCTGCTTCAGCAGCGCCAGACCATCCATACCGGGCATGCGGATATCTGATAATAAAACGTCCGGGGTTTTGGTCGAGAGGGCATCCAGCACCTCTTTTGCGCTGTCAAAGGTGGCACAGCTTAAACCGGCTCCAGTGAGCGCGCGTTCAAGCACCCAGCGGATGGAGCTATCGTCATCGACGATCCAGACTATCCCTCGTTGCATAGAAACCTCACTGGCGAATGGGCAGGTAAACCGAAAACTCGGTGTGTCCCGGCCAACTGTTAAATTCTATTTTTCCTGAATGTTGATCAATCAGGCTACGGGCGATGGAGAGGCCTAAACCGGTTCCGCCTTCCCGGCCGCTGACCATCGGATAAAACAGCGTATCCTGCAGCTGGGCGGGAATGCCGGGGCCATCATCTTCAATATCAATCCGCGCCACCAGACGGTAACGCGTGCCGTGCAGCGTGAGCTGGAACGCGGTACGGGTGCGAATAATAATGGTGCCGCCCTCGTCGCCTAACGCCTGCAGCGCATTACGGACGACGTTGAGTAACACCTGTTCAATCTGATCGGGGTCGTGTGGCAGTTCCGGCAGGCTGGGATCGTAATCACGCACCAGAGAGACGTTATCCGGCAGCTCCATCGACACCAGATTCACTACGCGCTCAGCCACCTGGTGAATGCTTTGGGTGATGTGCATGCCGGGCTGCTGCGGCCCTAACAGGCGATCGACCAGATTTCTCAACCGGTCCGCCTGTTCAATAATCACTTTGGTATATTCGTTCAGCGACGGATCGGGCAGGGCGCGTGATAACAACTGGGCGGCACCGCGTAATCCACCCAGCGGATTTTTGATTTCATGCGCCAGGCCGCGCACCAAATCGCGCGCGGCTACCTGCTGAGCGTGCTGTAACTGTTCCTGACTGAGACGACGCTGATTATCCATCGGCGCCATTTCCAGCAGAAGTAAGCCATCGGGCAAACGCTGGGCGGTCAGCGACATGATGTGCGCGCGTCCATCGACTACCAGCGTGACTTCACTGTCGGTAAATCCCTGGCCAGCCTCAAGACTCTCGCGCATCACCTCAATATTCAGCGAAAAGTAGCCGGTCAGTTCCGGTAACGGCGTGCCGAACAATTTACGTGAGCTTTGCGCCAGTAATTGCTGCGCCGCCGGATTGGCATAGTGGATAACCAGGTCGTTATCCACCAACAAAATACTGTTGATTAACGCGTTGAGAATCTGCCCTGCATCGGGCAGAGAGCCAGTTGCCATACAGCGTTCCTCTGCACTAAGTTAGTGCATTTTAGTCTTTAAGCCGAAATGAAGGCGAATGAACGGTGAATTCGCGGAGAAAAAAGCCCATCCGAAGATGGGCTGAAAGTTTCCACGGCAACAAAAACGTCTGACCAATTAAACGCTGTAGTAAAGCTCGAACTCTACCGGATGTGGCGTCATGCGGACGCGGTCCAGTTCTGCTTTACGCAATTCGATGTAAGCGTCGATGGTTTCGTCGGTGAACACGCCGCCACGAGTCAGGAACTCGCGGTCTTCGTTCAGGGCGTTCAGCGCTTCTTCCAGCGAGCCAGCAACTTTTGGAATCTCAGCTTCTTCTTCCGGTGGCAGGTCATACAGGTTTTTATCCATCGCATCGCCAGGATGGATCTTGTTGATGATGCCGTCGAGGCCAGCCATCAGCAGTGCGGTGAATGCCAGGTATGGGTTAGCCGCTGGGTCCGGGAAGCGCGCTTCAATACGACGTGCTTTCGGGCTGGCTACAACCGGGATACGGATTGAGGCTGAACGGTTGCGGGCAGAGTACGCCAGCATAACCGGGGCTTCGTAACCAGGGACCAGACGCTTGTAGGAGTTGGTGGTCGGGTTCGCCAGCGCGTTGATCGCTTTCGCGTGCTTGATGATACCGCCGATGTAGAACAGCGCCATTTCAGACAGGCCGCCGTATTTGTCACCGGAGAACAGGTTCTGGCCGCCTTTAGACAGTGACATATGGCAGTGCATACCTGAACCGTTGTCGCCAAACATTGGCTTCGGCATAAAGGTCGCCGTTTTGCCGTAGGCGTGGGCCACGTTGTGCACGACATATTTGTAGATCTGAATTTCGTCGGCTTTTTTGGTCATGGTATTGAAGCGGGTTGCCACTTCGTTCTGACCCGCAGTCGCCACTTCGTGGTGATGCGCTTCAACCACCAGACCCATCTGCTCCATCGTCAGACACATGGCAGAACGGATGTCCTGTGATGAGTCAACCGGTGGCACCGGGAAGTAGCCGCCTTTCAGACCTGGACGGTGACCTTTGTTACCGCCTTCGTACTCTTTGCCGGTGTTCCAGGCCGCTTCGATATCGTCGATAGCAACGTGTGAACCGGAGGTCGATGAACCGAAACGGATGTCATCGAACAGGAAGAATTCAGGCTCTGGCCCAAACAGCACGGTGTCAGCGATGCCGGAAGAACGCAGGAAATCTTCAGCGCGCTTAGCAATTGAGCGTGGGTCACGATCGTAGCCCTGCATGGTGCCAGGCTCGAGAATGTCACAACGGATGATCAGCGTAGAATCTTCAAAGAAAGGATCCATGACCGCCGTAGTAGCGTCAGGCATCAGCACCATGTCTGATTCGTTAATGCCTTTCCAGCCACCGATGGAGGAGCCATCGAACATTTTGCCTTCTTCGAAGAAGTCAGCGTTAACCTGGTGAGCAGGGATAGTAACGTGCTGTTCTTTACCTTTGGTATCGGTAAAACGCAGGTCAACAAACTTAACTTCATGCTCGTTCATCATCGAGAGAACGTGTTCAGCGGACATACTCAACTCTCCTGGAAATGGTCATTGTCTACATGGTGAGGGAACGTCGTTGCCGGGAATGCGTTTCTGACTACTGCCATCCCTGACCTGGCTATTCCGGCACGCTCTTCAACCGTCGTCTGACTGGCGTTTGCGCTTAAAAGAGATAAAGCGAATTCTGTGCCAACTTTCTCCGTGTCGGTTAAATCGCCCTGTGGTGCACCTTTTTGTCCTCCGGTCGCTGCACCACGATAGTCTCAGTGCACTATTATGGTGCTTTTGGTCGATCGTTAAGCACTAAAGTGGTGCAACAGCCCAACTTAGTGCATTTTCTGCACCGGGAACAGTGCGAATTTGCGGCAATGCAATAAACTTTCAGTGAAAAGTGTGATCGTGTTCAGTCTTCCGCTTAATCCGTGTACAATAGCGCGCTATTTCTAATGCCTGAGGCAAAGCTGTGATCGAAAATTTGCGTAACATCGCCATCATCGCGCACGTTGACCATGGAAAGACCACCCTGGTTGACAAACTGCTGCAACAATCCGGTACTTTTGATGCCCGTACCGAAGCAACCGAGCGCGTGATGGACTCCAATGATTTGGAGAAAGAGCGTGGGATTACCATCCTCGCAAAAAACACCGCCATTAAGTGGAATGACTACCGTATCAACATCGTTGATACCCCAGGACACGCCGACTTCGGTGGTGAAGTTGAGCGCGTCATGTCCATGGTGGACTCGGTGCTGCTGGTTGTAGATGCGATGGATGGCCCTATGCCGCAAACTCGCTTCGTGACCAAAAAAGCGTTCGCGCATGGTCTGAAGCCGATTGTGGTTATCAATAAAGTTGACCGTCCTGGCGCGCGTCCGGATTGGGTTGTTGATCAGGTATTCGACCTGTTCGTTAACCTCGACGCGACCGACGAGCAGCTCGACTTCCCTATCATTTTCGCCTCGGCGCTGAATGGTATTGCAGGTCTGGAGCACACCGATATGGCGGACGATATGACTCCGCTGTATCAGGCGATTGTTGACCACGTTTCTCCACCACAGGTTGAAGCTGAAGCGCCACTGCAGATGCAAATCTCGCAGCTGGACTACAACAACTACCTGGGTGTTATCGGTATCGGCCGCATCAAGCGCGGTAAAGTGAAGCCTAACCAGCAAGTCACCATTATCGATAGCGAAGGTAAAACCCGTAACGGTAAAGTCGGTAAAGTGCTGACTCACCTGGGTCTGGAGCGTATCGACAGCGACCTGGCTGAAGCGGGCGACATCATCGCCATCACCGGTCTGGGCGAGCTGAATATCTCTGACACCATTTGCGATCCACAAAATGTTCAGGCGCTGCCAGCGCTGAGCGTGGATGAGCCAACGGTAACCATGTTCTTTAACGTCAACACCTCACCGTTCTGCGGTAAAGAAGGTAAGTACGTGACTTCACGTCAGATCCTTGAGCGTCTGAACAAAGAACTGGTACACAACGTGGCGCTGCGTGTTGAAGAAACCGAAGATGCTGACGCGTTCCGCGTATCAGGTCGTGGTGAGCTGCACCTGTCTGTTCTGATCGAAAACATGCGTCGTGAAGGTTTCGAACTGGCGGTATCCCGTCCGAAAGTTATCTTCCGCGAAATCGATGGCCGTAAACAAGAGCCATTCGAGAACGTAACGCTGGATATCGAAGAGAACAACCAGGGTTCAGTCATGCAAGCCATGGGTGAGCGTAAGGGCGATCTGAAAAACATGGATCCGGATGGCAAAGGCCGCGTACGTCTCGACTACGTGATCCCAAGCCGTGGCCTGATCGGCTTCCGTAACGAATTCATGACCATGACCTCAGGTACCGGTCTGCTGTACTCCACCTTTAGCCACTACGACGATATTCGTCCGGGCGAAGTGGGCCAGCGTCAGAACGGCGTACTGATCTCTAACGGTCAGGGTAAAGCCGTTGCGTTCGCGCTGTTCGGCCTGCAGGACCGCGGTAAGCTGTTCCTGGGTCACGGTGCAGAAGTGTATGAAGGCCAGATCATCGGTATTCACAGCCGTTCTAACGACCTGACAGTCAACTGTCTGACCGGTAAGAAGCTGACCAACATGCGTGCTTCTGGTACGGATGAAGCGACTACTCTGGTGCCGCCAATCAAGATGACGCTGGAGCAGGCGATCGAGTTCATCGATGATGACGAACTGGTAGAAGTTACGCCACAGTCCGTGCGTATCCGTAAACGTCACCTGACTGAAAACGACCGTAAACGTGCTTCACGTGGTCCTAAAGACGCATAATCTGCGCCTTTAATTGATGAAAAGCCCCGTTATCGGGGCTTTTTTTTTGCCTGCTATTCCTGTCTGTTGCCACCAGGCCAGCGATAAGTGGTGTTGCCTGACAGGCGCATCACGCGCCGGTCAGCGTTTGCGTTTTTCTCTCTGAGGTTAGCTGTTCAGCCTGCACTTTTGCCGCTAGAGTGAATACTCCAGGGAACCGAAGGAGGCGCACCATGTTGTACATTTTTGATTTGGGCAATGTGATCATTGATATCGATTTTAACCGCGTGTTAGGTGTCTGGAGTGACCTTAGCCGCGTGCCGCTGGCGTCACTGCAAAGTCATTTCGAGATGGATGAGGCCTTTGAACAGCATGAACGGGGTGAAATCAGCGATGAGGATTTCGCGTTAGCGCTGTGTGAAAAGCTGGAGATAGCCCTGAGCTACGAGCAGTTCACCGCCGGCTGGCAGGCGGTGTTTGTCGACGTGCGGCCTGAAACGCTGGCGCTGATGAACCGGTTGCGGCTGGAGGGGCATCGGGTAGTGATCCTCTCCAATACCAACAAGCTGCATTGCGCCTTCTGGCCGACTCAGTACCCGGACGTGCAGCACGCGGCCGATGCGCTCTATCTGTCGCAGGAGCTGGGAATGCGTAAGCCCGAAGCGCGGATCTATCAGCACGTGCTGGAAGCGGAAGGCGTCAGCGCCGACCAGGCGGTATTCTTTGACGATAACCAGCAGAATATTGACGCGGCGCGGGCGCTGGGGATTAAAAGCGTGCTGGTTACTGACAGCAAAACGGTGCCTGACTGGTTCGCAGGTCAGCCTTAACCCATGACGTCACGTAAATTTCGTCCCGGGCTACATGCGTTCTGGCTGTGGCTCAAACTGCTGTGGAAACGGGTTGATGAGGATGGCATGACGACCCAGGCCGGGAATCTGGCCTTCGTCTCATTACTGGCGCTGGTGCCGCTGATTGCGGTGGTCTTCGCCCTGTTTGCGGCGTTTCCGGTGTTCTCCGATATCAGCGTGCAGTTAAAGCACTTCATCTTTACTAACCTGATGCCGGCTGCGGGTAACACGCTGCAGCGCTACCTTGAGCAGTTTGTGGCCAACGTCAATCGGATGACGGCGGTCGGCGCAGTCGGCCTGATCGTCACGGCGCTGCTGCTGATGCATTCGGTCGATACTGCACTCAATACCATCTGGCGCAGCGATAAGAAGCGGCCGATGGTCTACTCTTTTGCGGTTTACTGGATGATCCTGACGCTCGGTCCGCTGCTGGCGGGCGCCAGCCTGGCCATCAGTTCCTATCTGCTGTCACTGCGCTGGATAAACGCCACCGGCGTGACCAGCCTGGTCGATCAGGTACTGCGCATCTTCCCGTTACTGCTCTCCTGGTTCGCCTTCTGGCTGCTCTACAGTATCGTTCCTACCCAACGGGTGCCGCCGCGCGATGCGTTGATTGGCGCGCTGGTGGCGGGCGCGCTGTTTGAGCTGGGTAAAAAGGCTTTCGCGCTCTATGTTACTATGTTCCCCTCTTATCAGCTGATCTACGGCGTACTGGCCGTGATCCCGATTCTGTTCCTCTGGGTCTACTGGACCTGGTGTATTGTGTTGTTAGGTGCGGAAATTACTGTCGCATTAGCCGACTATCGTCAGTTAAAACAACAGCACAGAGAAAAAGAACGCGAGGAAACATGATTGCATTGATTCAACGCGTGCAGCGCGCCAGCGTCAGCGTCGATCACGTGGTGACAGGTGAAATCGGTGCCGGATTACTGGTGTTACTGGGCGTGGAAAAAGGCGATGACGCACAGCGTGCGGAACGTCTCGCAGAACGCGTACTGGGTTATCGCATCTTCAGTGATGAGCAGGGCAAAATGAACCTGAGCGTCAAACAGGCAGGCGGCAGCGTGCTGGTGGTTTCGCAGTTTACCCTGGCGGCGGATACGCAAAAGGGGATGCGTCCCTCGTTTTCCGGCGGCGCGGAACCGGCGGAAGCTGAACGCCTGTATGAGTATTTCAGCGACTGCTGTCGTCGGCAGGGCATCACCACTGAAAATGGCCGCTTTGCTGCGGATATGCAGGTCGCGCTGGTGAATGATGGTCCTGTAACGTTTTGGTTGCAGGTGTGAGATCGTCAGCCGAGCGGCAAGGGATGAGCCACGCAAGCTCCGAACGAGAGAAACATTTTATGTATCATCTTCGCGTGCCCCAGACGGCGGAAGAGCTGGATATCTATTACCAGTTCCGCTGGGAAATGTTACGAAAACCGCTGCGCCAGCCGCAGGGTTCCGAGCGGGATGCCTGGGATGCCTTAGCCCATCATCAGATGGTGGTGGATGAACAGGGGCAGCCGGTCGCGGTAGGACGTCTGTATATCAATGCCGACAATGAAGCGGCGATTCGCTTTATGGCGGTCCATCCCTCGGTACAGGGCAAAGGTCTGGGTACGCTGGTGGCGATGACGCTGGAGTCGGTGGCGCGTCAGGAAGGGGCTAAGCGCGTTACCTGTAGCGCGCGTGAAGACGCCGTCGCCTTTTTCGCCAAGCTGGGCTACGTCAACCAGGGTGAGATCACCGCTCCACAGACCACGCCGGTACGCCATTTTCTGATGATCAAGCCGGTGGTGACGCTGGACGATATTCTACATCGCGCCGACTGGTGCGGTCAGCTGCAGCAGGCCTGGTATGCGCATATCCCGCTAAGCGAAAAAATGGGGGTGCGCATTCTGCAGTATACCGGCCAGAAATTTATTACCACCATGCCGGAAGCGGGCAACCAGAATCCGCATCAGACGCTGTTCGCGGGCAGCCTGTTCTCTCTGGCGACGCTCACCGGTTGGGGATTAATCTGGCTGTTGCTGCGTGAACGTCATCTTGGTGGCACCATCATTCTGGCGGATGCGCATATTCGTTACAGCCAGCCGATCAGCGGTCGTCCGGGCGCCATCGCCGATCTCGGCTCGTTAAGCGGCGATCTCGATCGTCTGGCGCGAGGCCGTAAAGCGCGTGTGCAGCTTGAAGTGGAGCTGTTCGGGGATGAAGAGCGCGGGGCGGTGTTTGAAGGGGTTTACATCGTGCTGCCGGCCGATCCTGACGGACCGCTGGAAGAGGGCGGTTCCGGCGCGCGGATTAACTGATGAACAGGGCCGGTAAAACCGGCCCTGTTTTGTTATCGCACCTGACCAGCCTGCAGGGTCTGCTGTAACTGCTGGCTGTCGGTGGTCACCGACAAACTGCCATTGGTGGTCGGCCGCAGCGGCTGACCGGCTTTTAACGCGGCATTCAGCTGCAACTGCAGGTTGCTGTCACCGGTTAACGGCAGCGCCGGCCATCCCCAGTTCTGCAACACATTCACCGGCACGGCACGGCCCGTCAGCTGTAACGCCAGCGGACGATCGGGTTGCTGGCCAACCGTCGCATGCCCTTCCAGCAATCCTTTATCGCTGAAAGCACTTAGCTCAGTCACCTGAATCTGCTGCGGGTCAGCACTCAGCGTAATCGAAGGATGACGCAGATCGGTGCGATTAAAGGTCGATTCCGCCGCATTCAGGCTCAGTTTACCAGACCAGATGCCCCACTGATGCTGACGAGCCAGCAACAGGTTCTCGCCGCTGCCATCCAGCGACGTCAGCTGGAAAGGAAACGCCGGGTTGATATCGATAATCAGATTACGGTTTGAGGTGAAACGCGTCACCAGCACGCTGTCGAGCCAGTCAGGCAGGGGTGCCTGCCAGCGATCGCGCCAGTCCTGCGGCAGGGTATACTCCAGCCCGGCGACGGCAAGGGTCTTCAGCGTCAGGCGTTTATCGGCGCGCGACCAGTCACCCTCTGCCCGGATCACACCGTTGACCCAGCGTGAACTGAACTGTGTCAGCGCAATACCCTGCGGAGAAAAGTCCAGATTGACGATCGGATCGTTAAGCTCCAGCCCGCCGTTAATAAAGTTGCTGGCATTCAGCGCCAGCGAACCGTCATTGCTCTGCCAGTCATTGCCCTGCCAGTTAAGATTGCGCAGGGTCAGATCAAGATCGGTCACCGCCCAGTCAGGCCCCTGCAGACGCGCATCGGTAACATCCAGCCGGGTAATCGCAATCGACGGTACCGCGTCTGCATTACGCAGAAACTCTTTCAGGCTGCTGGCGGTCTGCAGTCGAATATCATTCAGCCGCAGCTGGTTAATTTTCCAGTTGCCCTGCGCGTCACGCTCGCCGTTGCCGGTCATCGAGCCTCGCGCCAGGTCGGCACCGACATTGTTGAACACCATCCGGCCCTGCGAGACGCTTCCCTGAATCAGCACATTTTCGCCGGGCACCTTATTCAGCGTCATGCTGCCTGCACTCATCTGGAAGCGGGCATCACGGCCCAGCATATCGCTGGCGGTGGGTTTCCACGGCAGAATACCGCCGTTCACCTGCCGCGCGAACAGCGGCAGCGCACTGTTGGGGCTGTCGATACGCATGTTGTTGAGTTGCAGGCGCTGAGCCTGAATCGGCAACGCGCTTGTGGGCGTCAGGTTGGCCAGATTAACTTCGCCGTCACGCAGTTCGATGCTGCTGAAGTGCAGCGGATCGCTGAACTGCACCAGTGCCAGGCCCAGATCAACGCGTTTTGCCACCAGAACCGCAGGCTGACCATCGTGACCAAAGCTGAAGTCATCCAGAATGACGTGAGAGGGTGAGGAGAAGTTGTGCTCAATTTTACTCAGGGAGAGATGCCACTCCGTTTTGTCGCTCACCCATCGGCTAAACCAGCCTGCACCCCACTGTGTTTGCAGCAGCACATAGATCACCACCAGGATGAACAGCAGCAGCAAAAGTAAGGTGAGGAAAAACTTTCCAAGAAATTTCATAGCATCCTTCCCGAGTTAAATCCGGTGAGAGGTTGTTATGCCTGAATTACCGTTACAGCTCAACAGCCTGGATGTAAATCCGACTAAATAGCAGACGGGCCGAAGCCCGTCGTGAGCCTTACTTCTCTTGCGGAAAAATCAGGTTAAGCACGATAGCGGTAATCCCACCCGCCGCAATGCCGGAAGAGAGCAGGGTTTTCAACCACTCAGGCGCAAATTGCAGGATCAGCGGCTGCTGCGATACGCCCAGTCCTACCGCCAGCGACAGCGCGATAATCATAATTGCGCGACGGTTGAGCGGCTCGCGTGACACGATGCGCACGCCGGAGGCGGCGATGGTACCAAACATCACAATGGTGGCACCGCCCAGCACCGGCTCAGGAATATGCTGCACCAGTCCACTGACCGCCGGGAACAGGCCCAGCACAATCAGCATCAGCGCCACCACAAAGCCGACGTAGCGGCTGGCGACGCCGGTTAACTGGATGACGCCGTTGTTCTGGCCGAAGCAGGAGTTGGGGAAGGTGTTGAACAGCGCTGACACGCAGGAATTAAGGCCGTTAGCCAGCACGCCGCCCTTCAGACGCTTCATGTAGAGCGGACCGCTCACCGGCTGCTCGGAGACATCCGACGTCGCGGTGATGTCGCCAATGGTCTCCAGCGAGGTCACCATAAACACCAGCATCAGCGGAATCAGCAGGTTCCAGTCGAAGCCCAGCCCGTAATAGAGCGGCGTCGGCACCGCAATCAGCGGTTGATCGGCTGGCGTGCTGGCGGCGGGCAACATATTCAGCGCCCAGGCCAGCAAATAGCCGACCGCCATCGCGATTACCAGTGAGGCGACGCGCAGATAGGGATTTTTCTGGCGATTCAGCAGCACGATCACCAGCAGCACCGCACCTGCCAGCAGCAGATTTTTCGGGGCACCAAAACTGTGGTCGGCGATGGCGCCAAAGCCGCCGCCAATCGACGTCAGTCCGACCTGAATCAGCGACAGACCAATAATCATCACCACGATCCCGGAGACCAGCGGCGTAATAATCCGGCGCGCCAGATGCAGAACGCGTGACAGCACCATCTCAGTACAGGAGGCGACCATCAGCGTGCCAAACAGCGCTGCCATCATGGCAGGCACATCAGCACCGCCATTTTTCAGCGCCATCCCGCCCATAATCAGCGGCGTGACGAAGTTAAAGCTGGTGCCCTGAATCGATAACAGGCCTGAACCCACTGGTCCCCAGGTTTTGATTTGCAGCAGCGACGCCACGCCCGACGCGAACAGCGACATGCTGATGATGTGCTGGGTATCCTGGGCAGGCAAGCCCAGAGCCTGACAAATCAGCAGGGCAGGAGTGATCACGGCAACAAACATGGCTAACAGATGCTGACCGGCGGCGAACAGCGTTTGCGGCAGCGGTGGGCGATCTTCAAGACGATAGATCAGTTCACTGTGATGGGTAGAGGGTTGATCTGGCTGCGGATTGGTGGACATCTTCTACTGTTCCCGAAAAATAGTGTGGCGATTGTAATCATCCGCTGGCTAAAAGCAATCGTTTGCCCGGCGAGGATAAAAAACGCCGATCAGACGTTGGTGTAACGGGTGTTCTCCGGCAGCCAGCGTTCAATCAGGGCGCTGGCCTGTTCCGGATAGTGCTGGTGGATATGTCGCGCCACGCGCTGGACTTCAGGCACCATCGCCTGGTCACGCAGTAAATCCGCCACTTTGAACTCGGCGTTGCCGGTCTGGCGGGTGCCCAGCAGCTCGCCAGGCCCGCGAATCTCCAGGTCAAACTGCGCAATCACGAAGCCGTCATTGCTGTCACGTAACACCTGCAATCGCTTCTGGGCGGTTTTGCTCAGCGGGGCTTTATAGAGCAACACGCAATGCGAGGCAACCGCGCCACGGCCGACCCGTCCACGCAGCTGATGCAGCTGCGCCAGGCCTAACCGCTCCGGGTTCTCGATAATCATCAGGCTGGCATTGGGCACGTCTACGCCCACTTCGATCACCGTGGTCGCGACCAGCAGTTGCAGCTGATTGGCTTTAAACGCCTGCATCACCGCCTGCTTTTCAGCCGGTTTCATCCGGCCGTGTACCAGACCGATATTGAGGTCGGGCAGTGCGGTTTTGAGGGCTTCCCAGCTGGCTTCCGCCGCCTGCGCCTCCAGCAGGTCCGACTCTTCAATCAGCGTACAGACCCAGTACGCCTGACGGCCTTCGCGACAGGCATGCTCGACCCGCGCAATGATCTCATCGCGGCGGGTATCGGGAATGGCGACCGTGGTAACCGGTGTGCGTCCCGGCGGCAGCTCATCAATCGTCGAGGTATCGAGATCGGCATAGGCGGTCATCGCCAGGGTGCGGGGGATCGGTGTTGCCGTCATGATCAACTGATGCGGATGGAAGCCCTGTTCCTCGCCCTTTTCCCACAGCGCCAGGCGTTGATGGACGCCAAAACGGTGCTGCTCGTCGATAATCACCAGCGCCAGACCGTTAAATTGCACCTGCTCCTGGAACAGCGCATGGGTGCCGACCACCATGGCAACCTGTCCGCTGGCAATGGCATCCTGCTGAGCCTGACGTGCTTTTCCTTTCTGTTTTCCAGCCAGCCAGCCGACTTCAATCCCCAGCGGCGCAAACCACTGGCGGAAGTTGCTGGCGTGCTGTTCAGCCAGCAGTTCAGTCGGGGCCATCAGGGCGACCTGTTTACCGTGCGCAATCACGTTCAGCGCTGATAATGCCGCCACCAGCGTTTTACCGGAGCCGACATCGCCCTGCACCAGCCGCATCATCGGGAAGTCATTGGCCAGGTCATGCTCGATCTCTGCCACCACCCGCTTTTGCGCGCCGGTGGGCGAGAACGGCAGCGCGGCCAGCAAGCGATCGCTCAGGTCATGGCGCGCCGGCATCGGCAAGGCGTAATAGCGCTGCGCACCGGCGCGTACCGCCAGCATGCTGAGGTTATGCGCCAGCAGCTCTTCCAGAATCAGACGCCGCTGTGCCGGATGGCGACCGCTCTCCAGTTCGCTCAGTTTGAGATCGGGGGGCGGACGATGCAGCGTGCGTAGCGCATCGGGCAGGCTGATTAAGCCGCCGCTCAGCTCCTGAGGCAGCAGCTCGGCAATCGGGCAACTCTCCAGCAGCGTCAGCGCCTGATCGGTGAGATTACGCAGCGTAGCCTGTCGGATGCCTTCAGTGGTGGGGTAGACCGGCGTCAGCGTCTCCTCCAGCGCCACATTGCTGTGTTCGCCCTGGATACGGTACTCAGGATGGATAATCTCGGCACCGCGCTGGCCGCGTTTGATCTCACCGTAGGCGGTAACGCGACGTCCCGGTGCCAGGCTGTTTTTCATGCCGGCATTGAAGTTAAAGAAGCGCAGAGTCAGCACGCCGCTGCCATCGCTGATCTGACACACCATCATCCGGCGGCGGCCAAAAGTAATGTCGGAATGTAGCACTTCGCCTTCTACCGTGGCCCAGATACCGGGCAGCAGATCATCAATGGCGTAGAGTTGGGTACGATCTTCGTAACGCAGCGGGAGGTGAAGCAGCAGATCCTGAATGGTGTGCAGGCCAATTTTGGCCAGCTTTGCTGCCTGGCTGGCACCGACGCCGGTCAGGGTACTGAGCGGAATGGCATCCAGCAGGCGGCCTTTCATCTTTTACTTTTACCGGTTGATTGCATAGTGGCCCACCAGCTGGCGTCAGCCTCAATGTCACCTTCGGCGTTGATGCGCGGATAAGGCAAGCCTTTCTGCCGGGCGACGCGCGCCAGCACCGGAAAACCGCCTTCGAACAGCAGACGCTGCTGCTCATCCTCATCCAGCAGGCTGTAATCACGCTGGTAAAGGCCGGCGTTCTGCCGTTGGCGCTGGGCTTCATACAGGATCAGGGCGGAGGCCACCGAGACGTTCAGCGACTGCACCATACCGACCATCGGAATAATAATCTGCTGATCGGCCAGCGCCAGGGCTTCATCGGTAATGCCGGTTTTTTCCTGACCCATCAGGATGCAGGTGGGGCGGGTATAATCAATCTCGCGGAAGTCGACGGCGTCGGCTGACAGATGCGTGGCTAAAACCTGCATCTTCTGCTGTTTAAGCTGTGCTACGGCGTCGCCAATCGTGCGATGCGTCACCACCTTTACCCAGCTGTTGCTGCCGGCAGAGGCGGACGCCTGGGTGCGCATCCGCTGGCTCGGCCAGACCGCATGCACTTCATGAATACCCACCGCATCGGCGGTGCGGATCACTGCGGAGACGTTATGTGGTTTATGCACCTGCTCCATGCAGACCGTGAGATCGTGCTGGCGCAGCGCCAGCATCGCCTGAATTCGGGCAAAACGTTGATCGTTCATGCACTAATTACGGTTACGGTGAACTTTGATCACATCCGGCATCACGCGAATTTTACGCATGATATTGGCCAGATGGACGCGATCGCGGGCGGTCAGACGAATAAAGGCGCTGTAAACCCGGCCATCGCGCTCTTCGGTGTTCAGGCTCTGAATGTTAGAACCGGCAGTGTTAATCGCCGCCGTCAGGTTGGCCAGTGCGCCCTGATGGTTAAACATATCGACCTTAATTTCGGCCACAAACTCCTGCTCAGTCACTTTGTCCCATTCAACCGGCATGAATTTTTCCGGCTCTTTCTGGTAACCGCGAATGTTTCGACAGGATTCGTGGTGCACCACCAGGCCCTTGCCGGGACTGACGTGCGCAACAATCGGATCGCCGGGAATCGGTCGGCAGCATTTGGCGAAGGTGATCAGCACGCCATCAGCGCCTTTGATCGGCAGCTTGCCGCGTTTGCTGTTGCTGATCGCTTTGCTGTCAGCCTGCAGCAGATTTTTCGCCACCACCACGCTCATCGCATTGCCAAGACCAATCTCCGCCAGCAGATCATCCAGCGAGGTCAGCTTCATGCGATCCAGCTCCTGCCTGATATTCTCAGGTGGGATTTCCGCCAGTTTACGACTACCGCCCAGCGCATGGCTCAGCAGGCGACGGCCCAGATTGACCGAGTCTTCGCGTTTGAGGTTTTTCAGTAACTGACGGATTTTGGCGCGGGCTTTGGAGCTGACGACAAAGTTAAGCCAGGCGGCGTTAGGTCGGGCGCCCGGTGCGGTGATGATCTCAATCGTCTGGCCGCTGGCCAGTGACTGCGACAGCGGATAAGGCTGGCGATCGACACGAGCGCCAACGCAGGCATGGCCAATATCCGTGTGCACCGCATAGGCGAAATCCACCGGCGTGGCGCCTGTCGGCAGCTCAACGATGCGGCCTTCAGGCGTGAAGACGTAGATCTCATCAGGGAAGAGATCGGACTTCACGCTTTCAATAAATTCAAACGAACTGCCGGCGCTCTGTTGCAACTCCAGCAGGCTTTGCAGCCAGCGCTGAGCACGAATCTGTGCCGTGGTGCCACTTTCGCCCGCCTGTTTGTAAGCCCAGTGCGCAGCGACCCCCATTTCCGCCATCTGATCCATATCCTCGGTGCGAATCTGCACTTCAACCGGCACACCATGTGGACCGATCATTGAGGTATGGAGCGATTGATAGCCGTTCGCTTTGGGGATGGCGATGTAATCTTTGACCCGGCCCGGACGCGGCTTATATAAGCTGTGCATCTGGCCCAGAACGCGATAGCAGGTATCCAGATCTTTCACGATAACGCGAAAGGCATAGATATCCATGATCGAGTGAAAACGCTGCTCTTTCAGCGTCATTTTGCGGTAGATCGAGTAAAGATGCTTTTCACGACCGCTGACGCGGCAGGGAATGCCCGCTTCCTGCAGACGGCCATCGATCTCAGAAAGAATCTTCTGGATCATCTCTTTACGGTTACCGCGTGCCGCCTTCACCACCTCTTTGATCACCCGATAACGGTTCGGATAAAGAGCTTCGAAACCGAGTTCTTCGAGTTCTGTTTTGAGGTGATGAATACCCAGACGATGCGCCAGAGGACTGTAAATTTCCAGCGTTTCCAGCGCGATACGGCGACGTTTATCCGGGCGTAATGCGCCGAGGGTGCGCATATTGTGAGTGCGGTCAGCCAGCTTGATGAGAATGACGCGGATATCCTGCACCATCGCCATAATCATCTTGCGGAAGTTCTCTGCCTGAGCCTCTTTCTTGTCGCGAAATTTCAGCTTATCCAGCTTAGAAACACCTTCGACCAGCTCCGCGACGCTCTTACCGAAGAGTTGTTCCATATCCTGGTAAGTGGCGGGCGTATCTTCGATTACGTCATGCAGCAGCGCGGCCATCAATGTTTCATGGTCGAGCTTCATTTCCGCCAGAATACAGGCCACGGCAACCGGATGGGTGATATAAGGCTCACCGCTGGAGCGTGTCTGTCCCTCGTGGGCATCACGTGCGACAAGGTAAGCT
Organism: Pantoea brenneri; assembly: GCF_038594305.1. Lineage (NCBI taxonomy): Bacteria > Pseudomonadati > Pseudomonadota > Gammaproteobacteria > Enterobacterales > Erwiniaceae > Pantoea > Pantoea brenneri. Next base: position 27,679 of record NZ_JBCGBG010000009.1, read on the forward strand.
TGCTGGAGGCGCTTGATATGCTCCTCTGGCAAGTATTTTTCAATCAGTTGATTGAGGCTTTCAAACAGATACAAGGGTGACCTGCAGGTGGCTGTTAACGACGACCTTCAGCGATAGCGGTAACGGCCTGTAATTCAGCGGCTTCCTGCTCTTGCTGTTCCTGACGATCACGCACATCTAAAATCTGATTGGTGACCAAACCTTCTTCGATTTCGCGCAGGGCGATAACGGTAGGTTTATCGTTCTCTTCGGGAACCAGCGGATCTTTGCCGCCTACCTGCATCTGACGTGCACGACGTGCAGCGACCAACACCAGGTCAAAACGATTACCAACTTTTTCTACTGCGTCCTGAACGGTTACGCGTGCCATAGGTGTGCTACTCCACAGATGAAGAAATGACTGGGCATCATACTGAAACTGAATTCAGACTGCCAACAGTTTGCTGATTAAAGCATCATGACGCGCCTTCTGACGCGCCATACGCAGACGTTCTGCGCGAATAATGGTTTTCAGATCGGACAGCGCCAGATCAAAATCATCATTCACAATTAAATAATCATATTCGGCATAGTGACTCATTTCCGCCACGGCCTGTGCCATGCGGCGGGTGATCACCTCTTCGCTATCCTGGCCACGGCCGCGCAGACGGCGATCGAGCTCTTCTTTCGAAGGCGGCAGGACAAAAATACTCCGGGCGCTGGGCATTTTGGCGCGAATCTGCTGCGCACCCTGCCAGTCGATGTCGAGAAATACGTCAACACCGGTCGAAAGGACCTGCTCAATAGCCTGGCGTGAGGTGCCGTAATAATTGTCGAAAACTTTAGCATGTTCGAGGAAAGCGTCTTCCGCAATCATTTTCTCAAATTCATGTTTTTCAACAAAAAAATAGTGTTCGCCATGGGTTTCACCCGGCCGCATGCCGCGGGTGGTGTGCGAAACAGACACCTGCGTATCATACAACGGCTGGGTCTTTAACAGAGCCTGAATCAGGCTGGATTTACCTGCGCCGCTGGGAGCAGAAACAATATAGAGCGTGCCTTGAGCCATGGTTTTCTTGAATTGATTAAAAGCGGAGTCGATTTCCTGCACAGTATACACAGCTTCCCGGCGCCACGCAGCGTTTGCGCAGCGGCAACGGCTAAACTTTTGCGCGTTGCTGCGCAAATCAGTGTCGACTGAACGTAATGAGTGACGGATTACGCGGCGATCTGTTCCGGATTGGATCACTGTCTCTGGCTGACGCTTACGTCTCTGTGTTGAATGACGCAAAACGTCAGGAGACACATTATGAAAGGATTTGGCGGATTGCTGGTTGTCCTATTCTTTGCGGTGATGCCCGCTTACAGCGCGATGTGTCCCGCCTGGACGCCGGCGCGTGCAGCGACTGAAATCGGCCAGCTGCAGCAGCAACTTCAGCACTGGGATCAGGCTTATTATGGGCAGGGCCTTAGTGCGGTCAGCGATACGGATTACGATAATCTGCAGTCGCGCCTCAACCAGTGGCTGCACTGCTTCCGCTCTCCCCAGGCAGGTTACGCGGCGCAGCTGCCTGATAACGGTGAGCATCTGCATCCTGTAGCCCATACGGGGGTAAAAAAGCTGCCTGACAAACTGGCGGTGGCCTACTGGATGCAGGATCGCCACGATTTGTGGGTCCAGCCCAAAGTGGATGGGCTGGCGGTTTCACTGGTCTATCGCGATGGCCGTCTGGTTTCACTGTTGAGTCGTGGCGATGGGTTGCGCGGTGAGGAGTGGCTGAATAAAGCCGCCCTGATTCCTGCCATTCCCCAACGAATAAACAGCGATCGCGCGGAGATTGTATTGCAGGGAGAACTGTTCCTGACGATGACCGATCACCATCAGGCGGAGGACGGCGGTAAAAACGCTCGCTCAAAGGTCGCCGGAGCCATGATGAGTAAACAGCCTGTTCCGCTGTTATCGCGCCTGAATATTTTTATCTGGGCATGGCCGGACGGCCCGGCGCAGATGCGCGATCGGCTGGCACAGCTGAGTCAGTGGGGACTGGGCATGGCCGCGCAGTGGAGTCAGCCGGTCAGGGATGAAGAACAGGTCGCGAGCTGGCGTGAGCGCTGGTTTCATGACGGGCTGCCGTTTGTCACGGACGGCGTGGTGATTCATCAGACGTCACGGCCTGCCGGCAAAAACTGGCGACCCGGAGAGGGAGAATGGGCGGTTGCCTGGAAATACCAGCCGCCTGAGATCGCTACCGAAGTGCTATCGGTCGATTTTCCGATTGGCCGCACCGGGAAAATCGCGGTGGTACTGAATCTGCAGCCCGTTCAGCTGGATGATAAAACGGTCAGGCGGGTGAATATTGGCTCGCTGCGTCGCTGGCGGGAAAGCGACGTTATTCCAGGCGATCAGGTGATTGTGAGCCTGGCCGGCCAGGGGGTACCCCGGCTGGATCGCGTTATCTGGCGGGTAGTGGAGCGTCAGTACCCGCAGCCACCCGACGAAACGCGTTATTCCCCGCTGAGCTGTTATCGCTTTAGCGCCGCCTGTCAGAAGCAGATGCTGGCGAAACTGCATTGGCTGAGTCGAAAGTCGGTGCTGAATATTGCGGATGTGCAGCGCAATACCTGGCTGAAGTTGCTGGAAAGCGGCAGCATGCCGCATCTGTTTTCCTGGCTCACCTTAACGCCTGAACAGATCGCTATGGCGGCAGGCATCTCTTCCGTGCGTGCCGGACAACTCTGGCACCGTTTCAATCTGACCCGCCAGCAACCGCTGCGACGCTGGATTAGCGCACTGGGCGTTTCACTGCCCCGCAAAGCCGCGGATGCGCTGCCCGATCAATACTGGGACGACCTGATACAACGGGATGCGGCGGCATGGCAAACTTTACCGGGCGTCGGCGCTGCGCTGGCTCAGCGCCTTGTCGACCAGTTTCACCATGCTGGGCTGCAATCACTGATCGCCTTTTTGCAGCAGCAGGGCATTCCTGCCGCCTCAGTGTTCCGGGTGGGGATAGTTGAAAATCGGCAGGCCGAGGCGGAAACGCAGCGCCAGTAAACGGGCAAAAAAACCGAACAGCAGCGTAATGATGATCACCGCTTCGTGCGCCAGCGTGGTTTTCAGCAGCAGGATGTACATCCAGCCTGAAACGAAGGCGATACCCGCATACAGCTCTTTCTGAAACACCAGGGGAATGCGGTTGCAGAACATATCGCGCAGAACGCCGCCGAATACGCCGGTAATTACGGCGCTGATGGCGGCAATAATCATTGCATGACCGGAATCCAGCGCAACCTGAGCGCCAATAATAGAGAAAACCACCAGGCCAAGCGCATCCAGTACCAGGAACACTTTGCGCAGATGCGTCATTAACGGCGCAGTAAAGGTAGTGATCACCGCAGCAGCGGCAACAATCATGATGTATTCGGGATGTTTAACCCAGCCCAGCGGATAGTGACCGAGCAGAATATCGCGAACTGAACCGCCGCCAATCGCGGTGACTGAGGCGATGATGATGACGCCGAACAGATCCATCTTACGGCGGCCAGCAGCCAGCGCACCGGTCATGGCCTCGGCGGTGATGCCGATGATGTAAAGAACAGTCAGTAACATAGCAGGCTCCAGTTAGACGGCGGCTAGGCTAAGGTATAGCGTAATAAACGGCGACTGAGATTTTATGGTGTCAGGCGGTTGGGATTAGCTCAGTTTATGGCTGAGTCATTTAAAATCAGACATATCAGCTAAGCGGCTGGAGGCGTGTCCCGTTATGGATAAGAAAAATTCATCAGCCGTAATCCACCGAGCGAGGTGTTATCTCTGCGGTTCACTGAACCCGGAGTAGCAGGCTGTACGACAGAGGTCTCTGTCATCCTGCTTCAATCTGAAATAGCGGTGAAGAGCGGACGCTGCGTTCTGGCACATATCGGTACGCTGACTGCGATGAGTACGGTTGAGAACGGGAAGGGCGTGCCTGAATGGTAAAGCGGGAATCCGATACGACGGCATTAGCCTGGTTTATTAATGCCCGACAGCGGGTGCAGGGATTTTATAACGTCATCCGTGGGTCTGCAGGTCAGCGAGAACGATTATTCTCAGCCGCGGAATAATGCCGTACATTAAAAAAAGAAAAAGCGTGCTGGTTCACAGCACGCCAACGCATCCCTGAGGATGCTCAGAGCCCACCATACAGACTTGCTTTATTATTTGTTTCTTGCACGAATCTGAGAGAATTTTTTCAGGCTAAAACGGTATTCCGGTTGGAACCATGAACGACCATAGTAGCAATAAATCAGCATGCGAATTGATGCCATCGCCAGATAACCCCAGATTGCGCAGAGTACTGAGGGAGTCAGCCAGACGGTAAATAAAGTGACGCTCAGCCCGGCTAATACCGAAGAGGTTTCAGCAAATGCGATACGGGTATATTGTTTTTCACGTTGTAATATTGCACGGTACTGCTGACCCTGGGGGATAATAATAAACACCACAGACACCATCTCCAGCATTAAAGCCAGTTCAGGCTGATCAAACATCCGATTAAGCAGATGGCTGCTGACAAATAACAGACCAAACACCGCTGCACCCATCAACATATTGCCCCAATACAGGATCGAGAGATCGTTGATAGAGAGCATACAACGGCGGATTATCGTATTCGAGAAGCCCCGATCGGCCAGGGTATCGATAGCCAGTAACGCCAGCACTGCAATGGCCAGCAGGTTCAGTTCATTTGCCTGCAGAATTTGCGCCAGTAAAGAAAGCTGCAACACGCCAATGCCAATAATCTTAATCGAAGAGAGGAGAGACCATTTTGCGCTATTCAGACTGCTTTCACGTATTGCCATAATATGCTCGTTAGAGTAGAGGTACTCTGTGAGAATTAAATGTTCGTGTAACGGCAATGAGGTTGCTGTGACACCGTTAGTTAGTGCAACTTTTCCGGCCGAAGTCCTGAAATACCTTGCCAGGCTTGCCATGTTATTATGGATTCAATCAAATGATGCTCGGATAAAAAATAGATATCCCTGGAATATTCGCGGTTTCGTGTCATGGCGGAATCTCCCGCTGTTAATAAGAAGTCCGCCAGATCACGAATAAATCCTGTTGTAGTTTTATATTCTCCTGCCAGCATCCTGCCGGCAATCTCAACAAATTCTTTTTCTGATAACAAAGGATAGGTCGAGCGGTCCATGTCTTTTTTCCTGCTTTATCATTATGGGTATTGCTGTGTGTGGAGTGATTTATACATTGTTTTATTTAAATTAACACCATAAGAAAACTCTGATAACGCGACCGCAGGAATTAATGGTTTCACTCTATGCATGATAAATATTAAATACCTGACAGCAGCGTAATAAATATTTATTAAGGATTAATGTATATCACCGGCAAAGGATGCGACGGGTGTCTGAAAAAACGGCATGAAATCAGGCATTGCAAGGGAGGTTGTGGTGATACTGCCAGGAGTTTTCCTGGCGACAATGCTTAAGCATAACTGTTGATAGATTGATAAACAGTACAGGTAATCAGCTAAGGGCTTTATGCTTTTTGACGCAATATTTTTGTATTTTTTTTCATTAACGGCCAGCCTTAAATACAGCAGAAAAAACGCGCTAACTCCTTGATTTACTGAGTCAGCAATTGATTGAGCTTTTCGAGATCTTTGCTAACCCATTCAATATCCTGCTTAAATTTTTCTTCTGAGGTTAATGGCTGGCGGTAGACCGTCACCACCACTTCGGCACCCTGTTCGTTAGCGATCACCCGCATCGGCATATAAATCTCTTTGCCAAAGCCGGTGTCAATCCAGTGATCCATTACGCCAAACGGATTATGGGGAGTGAAGCGAATCTTCACCGTGCCTTGTGGTCCTTTGGCGCGCCAGCGATTTCCTTCAGGTTCGAAGGTGCTGCTGGTTAAGCCGGATGCCCATTTTGGAAAGAACTCGGGTTTCCAGATGGTTTCATATAGATCTAACCAGTGTCGTGGAATCGTCAGGCTCAGAGTACGAGAGGAGAGCATGTTACCTCCGGCAGGGTAGCGGAAAAGGGCATTAAAGCATGCGGCTACGCCAGGTAAAATGTTGCGACGACAGAAGTGTGGGGTGGACAGGGTTTCGTACAAACCGCAGGCAACAACGTGGGCTGTTGCCTGCGATGCAATCAGATGAAATTGCCGCGCGCGGAAACGGCGTGTTGCTCTGCATCACCCTGTTCATGGCGCAGGATAAACGCATCTGATTGCGCCATCACCGCACAGCTGTGGTTCGGGAAGATGCGCACTAAGCTGCCGACTTCAGGGCGGTGCTGCGGACAGAGCAGAAAACCATGCTCTTCGGATAGTTTGGCGATTTCATAGGTCTTGCCGATTGCATCAACCGCGATGCCGAACCCGCTGGCGTTGGTGCCGTGAGGGCCTTTATCTGAACTCAGCATTTTCGAGCCGGCATCTATAATCGCGAAATGCTCGTTTACCGCCACTACCCGGCTGATCACACTCAGCGCCAACTGGTCGACCCGGCTCAGGCCGAGGCGGCAGGCGGTAAGATCGAGCAGTGCATAATTGCCGGGACGGATTTCATCAATGCCGGGAGCAACATTAGCTGCCAGCGCAGTGGGGGTGGAACCGACAGAGATCGGACAGTCGGTAAAAACCGCAGCCTGAAGCGTCGCCTGTAGCTGCTGCATCAACGCCGCCTCCTGGTGGGCAATCTCCGCGATGGCTGCCGGGTTGCCGGCGCCATAGGCGTGGCCGGCATGAGAGATCAGCCCGGCAAAACGTAATCCTTTCTCTCGCAGCGCCTGTGCAATCACTACGGCCTGATCGGTATGCGGATTAACGCCGATACGATGTAATCCGACGTCAACTTTGATCGCCACTGACAGGTCGCAGTCGGGTTGCTGTTGCCTGGCATCCGCAATAGCCGCAACGCCCTGTAGCGTATCGGCAATCAGGGTGATTTTCGCCTGATGCTGTACCGCCAGGCGCAGTAGTTCTGCCACGCTCTGCGCCTGCACCACCGGATAGGCCAACAGCAGATCACGAATGCCGCCCAGAATAAAACTGACACCTTCACTCGGTTTAGAGACCGTTACGCCCCGGGCACCCAATGCCAGCTGACGCCGGGCAATCCAGACGCTTTTGTGGGTTTTGATATGAGGACGAAATGCGACGCCGGCTGCATCAGCCTTGCGCTGCATCTGTTGCAGGTTCTGCTCCAGACGCGCTGCGTCTACTTCGATGTAAGGTGTCAGGCGGTCATCAATCAGTGGGCGCTGCCACTGCTCAGCGGTATTGATATCCATATGATATTTCAACTCTGGCTTGCGGGTGAGTATTCATCATTCCTCAAATAGAGGTCTGATGCCAGCGCGTCATTCAAAGCTAAGAGCGTGGGGGTCGTGCAGTGAGACGCGGGAGAAAAGGGAGCGGTGAGCGGAGGTTGGCTGCGAGATAAAACAACAAAGCAGGCGCGGGGCCTGCTTTGGGATCGGACTCAGACGTAGAGTGATGCTTCACCCGGCGGACGGGTTTTAAAGCGGCGATGCAGCCAGAGGTACTGTTCTGGTGCGCGCAGAATCTGGTTTTCGATCACCTTATTCATATAGGCAGCCGCAGCCGACTCGTCGGTGTGAGGATAATTTTCCAGCATCGGTTCGATAATCAAATGGTAGCCATCGTTACCAGGATTACGGATCAGCATAATCGGCACCATTGCCGGTTTAGCCAGACGCGATAACACGAAGGTGCCGTTGGTGGTTGCAGCTTTCTCCACGGCAAACAGCGGAGCGAAGGTGCTGCCTTTCGGGCCGTAGTCCTGATCGGGCGCAAACCACACTGATTCACCCTGCTTCAGCGCATGCACCATACCGCGCAGGTCGCGGCGATCGATCATCGCTTTATTAGAGCGCATCCGGCCTTTGGTCTGAACATACTCCATCGCCAGATTATTGTGTGGACGATACATCGCCATCATTGGCTGACACAGACCACTGATGCGACCGCCCAGTTCCAGCGACATAAAATGCACGCCAATCAGCATCACGCCACGCTTTTCATTCTGCGCAGAGTGTAAATTTGCCAGACCGGAGACGGTAAACAGGCGTTTGACCGCGCGATCGGACCAGAACCAGGCAATGCCGGTTTCGGCCAGCGCCATGCCCAGTGAAGCAAAGTTGCCCGCGATCATTCGCTCGGTTTTCTCTTCACTGATACCGGGGAAGCAGAGTTCGATGTTGCGACGGGTAATGCGCTCGCGGCGCTGCAGGAAATGACGGGAAATTTTACCGGCACCGGCACCAAGGCGCATAAGAACAGGGTAAGGAAGCTGAACCAGCAGCCAGAGTATTCCCAGGCCGAACCAGGTAAACCAATAACGCGGATGCAGCAGCGAACTGCTAAATTTTCCGGTGTTTTTCATTACTAACCTTCATGAGATAAATGGATGTATCGCATAAAGAACACTTCCATAAGTCTCCAGGCGGTACAGCTGTACTGATTTCGACCAACACTTTATCAAAAAGTGCCTTGAAAGACAGGTAATACCAGGAATCTACAGGATTGACCTGTTTCATGGATCGACGGGAAAAGGGGGCTAAAAAAAGAGGTTTTAGGAAAAATAATAATTAAATTCAGCCAGTTAATCGAAACGTAGATAAAAGTTTTTCCATGAATTTTTGGGCTGGCAGAACAGTCTGGAAATTATTATTTATCTAACTTTACGTAATTATTACGCGGATAGCGCCGAAAAAGTGACCAGCAGGCAAAAAGGCGTTATCGGCTTTTGAGGCAAATCGCTTAAAGGAAACAAAGCGCCCCGGCGGGCGCTTTGATAAGGGAAACGTTACTCGATATTCTGGATCTGTTCGCGCATCTGCTCAATCAGCACCTTCAGCTCAATCGCGGAGGTCGTGATTTCTGCATTGATAGACTTCGATGCCAGCGTATTCGACTCGCGATTAAACTCCTGCATCATGAAGTCCAGACGACGGCCAACTGCCTCTTTCTTCTTCAGAATGTTATAGGTCTCTTTAACGTGAGCATCCAGCCGGTCCAGCTCTTCGGAGACATCAACACGCTGCGCCATCATCACCAGTTCCTGCTCAAGGCGATTATTTTCCAGCTGCACTTCGGCATCTTCCAGCTTGGCGACCAGCCGTTCACGCTGCCATTTGATCACTTCAGGCATCTGTGCGCGGACTTTGCTGACTTCCTGTGAGACGCCTTCCAGACGCTGCTCAATCATCGCTTTCAGTGCGGTACCTTCGCTTTCGCGTGCCGCAATGAAATCATCCAGCGCGCCGTCCAGCGCCTGCAACAACTGCTGGTTGATCACGTCCAGGTCCTGCTCCTGAGCAGACATCACACCCGGCCAGCGCAGAATATCCAGCGGATTAATCGCGCCTTCATCGCTTTGCATCTTCACCCAGTTAGCGGCCTGCACCAGCTGTTTCGCCAGCGCTTCGTTCAGCATCAGTTCGCCCTGAGCACTGGGATCGGCATCATAACGCAGGTTGCACTCAATCTTGCCGCGCGTCAGACGCTGGCGAATGCGCTCGCGGATCACCGGCTCCAGTCCGCGGAACTGCTCCGGCAGACGGATATAGGTTTCCAGATAACGTTGGTTCACGGAACGCAGCTCCCAGGCGGCGCTGCCCCATTCGCCTTTAGCTTCGCGGCGGGCATAAGCGGTCATACTGCGGATCATAAGCGGTACTCATTTTCGGAAAGATGAGGGGAAGTATAGCGAGGGCAGCCACGGCATAACAGGCATAAGCGTCTCACGGCGAAATAACGAATCATTTCCGCTTTATACCACAGGCACTTATGATGATGGCTGGCCGACTATGTGAGGATGCCGATCTATGTTTCGCGTTATTGCTGTTCCCGTTGCGCTGGCTCTGATGCTGGCGGGTTGTCAGGCTCCCCCTTCACCGCCAACTAAACCCCAGCCGATTTGCGCCGGCGGTGACGTCATGATGCAGACCACGCTGTGGTTTGGTCTGAGCAAGCCACAGGGGGGAACGGTGAGTTCACTTGAGTGGATGAACTTCGTGGATAACGAGGTAACACCACGCTTCAGAGCGGGGTTATCGGTATATGACGCCAGGGGACAGTGGCTGGGCGACAATGGCCAGCTGGCGCGCGAAAACAGCAAAGCGCTGATGCTGATCCACGGCTTTGATTCGACTGCGAATGCCAATATTGAAGCGCTACGCACCCTGTATAAAAAGCGCTTTGGTCAGGAGTCGGTGATGCGGGTTGATGCACCCGTCTGTGTCGGGTTCTGAGGCGGGAAACGGCGGCAGACTTGCCGCCGTTGGCTATCAGATAAACAGACCGGCAAAGGCGGCCGACAGCAGGCTCACCAGTGTCGAGCCGTACACCAGTTTCCAGCCAAAACGTGAGACCACGTTGCCCTGCTGCTCGTTCAGTCCCTTGATCGCACCCGCTACAATGCCAATAGAGGCGAAGTTAGCGAACGAGACCAGAAACACCGACAGAATACCCAGTCCGCGTGCGCTCATGCCTGACGCGACTTTTTGCAGTTCAATCATCGCCACAAACTCATTCGCCACCAGCTTGGTCGCCATAATACTGGCCGCCTGCAGTGCATCGGCAGTCGGAATGCCAATCAGCCAGGCAAATGGATAAAACAGGTAGCCGAGCAACTGCTGGAAGCTGTAACCGAACACGGCGGCAAACAGCGCATTCACGGCCGCGATCAGCGCAATAAAGCCGATCAGCATTGCCAGAATAATCATCGCCACTTTAAAGCCAGCCAGAATGTATTCACCCAGCATCTCAAAGAAGCTTTGATCTTCATGCAGTTTATCGAGAGCGATGGGCTGCTGATCCTGGCTCTTCATCGGGTTAATGATCGACAGGATAATGAAGGTGCTGAACATATTAAGCAGCAGCGCCGCGACCACATATTTGGCTTCGATCATCGACATATAAGCGCCAACAATCGACAGCGAGACGGTGGACATTGCGGTCGCCGCCATGGTGTAAAGCCGGCGCGGCGGAATATCGCCCAGAATACCTTTATACGCGATGAAGTTTTCCGACTGGCCGAGGATCAGCGTGCTGACGGCGTTAAAGGACTCCAGCTTACCCATGCCGTTAATTTTCGACAGCAGGGTCCCGATAAACCGAATCAGCAGCGGCAGGATGCGCCAGTGCTGCAATATGCCGATTAAGGCCGAAATAAACACAATCGGGCAGAGGACGCCGAGGAAAATAAATGCCAGCCCCTGTTTGCTCATCCCGCCAAAGACGAATTCTGTGCCCTGTGCGGCAAAGCCGAGCAGTGTTTCAAAGAAGCCCGCCACCGATCCGACCAGCGCCAGGCCACTGGCTGAATGAAGAAAGAACCAGCCGAGTGCGGCTTCTGCCACAATCAGCTGAACGATATAGCGCAGGCGAATCTGTTTACGGTCATGACTGACCAGCAGCGCAAGGGCAAAGATCACCCCCAGCGCCAGCAGGAAATGAAGAATGGCGGCCATAATTTATTTAATCAGAGAGAAAGGAACGCGCATTTAGCCACAGTCAGCCGGGAATTTCATCTGATGATGCGGCGGACCAGCGCAAGAGACAGCGGGCAAGGAAGTCCGTATAATGCGCAGCCAATCATTAGCAAGCCGGAGATTACCCATGCGTCCAGCAGGCCGTAGCGCACAACAGGTGCGTCCAGTCACATTGACCCGCAATTACACCAAACACGCAGAGGGTTCCGTTCTGGTGGAATTCGGTGAAACCAAAGTGCTCTGCACTGCCTCCGTAGACGAAGGGGTTCCGCGTTTCCTTAAAGGCCAGGGCCAGGGCTGGATTACCGCCGAATATGGCATGCTACCGCGTTCAACCCACAGCCGCATGGCGCGTGAAGCCGCAAAAGGCAAGCAGGGCGGACGTACGCTGGAGATTCAGCGTCTGATCGCCCGTTCACTGCGCGCCGCGGTGGATTTGAAAGCGCTGGGTGAATTTACCATTACGCTCGACTGTGACGTGATCCAGGCCGATGGCGGCACGCGCACCGCATCAATCACCGGAGCCTGCGTGGCGCTGGCCGATGCGCTGAACAAGCTGGTCGCCAGCGGCAAGCTGAAAGCTAACCCGATGAAAGGGATGGTGGCGGCAATTTCGGTCGGCATCGTTAAGGGCGAAGCGCTGTGCGATCTGGAATACGTTGAAGACTCTGCAGCAGAAACCGACATGAACGTGGTGATGATGGAAGATGGCCGCATGATCGAGGTGCAGGGCACTGCCGAAGGCGAGCCGTTCAGCCATGAAGAGCTGCTGACGCTACTGGCGCTGGCACGCGGCGGAATTGAAGAGTTAATTCAGGCGCAGAAAGCAGCGCTGGAAAATTGATGTAACAGGCGACCACAGAGTCGCCTTTTCTTTATTTGAGGAGTGAGAAATGAAAGCCTGGCAGCGTCAGTTTATTGACTTCGCCCTGAACAAGCAGGTGCTGAAGTTCGGTGAGTTCACTTTAAAGTCCGGGCGTAAAAGCCCCTATTTCTTTAACGCCGGTCTGTTTAACAGTGGACGGGATTTAGCGCTGCTGGGACGCTTCTACGCGCAGGCACTGGTGGATGGCGGCGTCGATTTCGACCTGCTGTTCGGTCCGGCCTACAAAGGTATTCCGATTGCGACCACCACTGCGGTCGCACTCGCCGATCACCACGACCGCGATGTGCCTTACTGCTTTAACCGTAAAGAGGCCAAAGATCACGGCGAAGGCGGATTACTGGTTGGCAGTCCCCTGCAGGGCAAAGTGATGCTGGTGGATGATGTGATCACCGCGGGTACCGCGATTCGTGAGTCGATGGATATCATCGGTGCGCACAACGCGACGCTGGCTGGCGTGCTGGTTTCGCTTGATCGCCAGGAGCGTGGACGGGGTGACATGTCGGCGATTCAGGAAGTGGAACGTGATTATCGTTGCACCGTGACCGCAATCATTACGCTGGCTGATCTGATTGTGTGGCTGGAAGAGAAGCCTGAGATGGCGGATCATTTAGCCCAGGTGCGGGCGTATCAAAAAGCCTACGGCATTTAAACAGAAGGCGGGCGTGATGCCCGCCTTCCCGTTATACCATCTGGGCAGCAATCAGCGGCCAGCGAGCTTCAAAGTCTGCGGTCGGACTAAAGCGAAACTCCGAGCGGACATAACGCGACAGTAAACCTTCACAAAACGCCAGTAGCTGGCTCGCCAGCAGCGTCTCATCAGACTGAAAGCCTTCACCCTCACGCATTTTGCGCTCACGCATCACCTGGCGCAGCTGCACTTCAATCCGCTCAAACAGTTGATTGATGCGCCCCTGCAGGCGATCCTGCTCAAACATCAGCGCATGACCGGTCAGAATACGCGTCAGCCCCGGATTACGCTCACCAAATCCCAGAATCAATTGCACGATCAGACGCAGGCGCGTCATGGTCTCTTTCTCATCTTTCAGGATCAGATTGATGCGGGTAATCAGACTGTCTTCGATAAACTCAATCAGGCTGTCGAACATCCGTGTCTTACTGGGGAAGTGACGATAGAGCGCCGCTTCTGACACGCCGACCGTGGCTGCCAGTTTGGCAGTGGTAATCCGTTGACTGCCATCACCTGACTCCAGCATTTGCGCCAGCGCCTGCAAAATCTCTTCGCGACGATTTCGCTTCGCGACTTTTTTTTCTGCCATGACCTAAAAGACCCCTGAAATTCACCTTAAACAGGCAACACCTACGCATCTGCCACAAGCACACGTCTCATGGCGATGAGAAAAAATAATTGGCGTAAGTGAAAGTCGGTAGCGTTGGTTATTGACGGCCTGAGTGACCGAAGCCGCCTTCGCCGCGCAAGCTGGCGTCGAAGTCTTCCACCAGATTAAACTCGGCCTGCACCACCGGGACAAAAACCAGCTGTGCCATGCGGTCGCCCGGCTGCAGCGAGAAGCTTTCCTGGCCACGGTTCCATACTGAGACCATCAACTGTCCCTGATAGTCGGAGTCGATCAGTCCCACCAGATTACCCAGCACGATGCCGTGTTTATGGCCGAGGCCCGAGCGCGGCAGGATGACCGCAGCCAGATCAGGATCGGCAATGTGAATCGCCAGGCCGGTCGGAACCAGCGTGGTGGTGCCTGGTGCGATGTCGAGAACATCGTCGATGCAGGCGCGTAAATCTAACCCAGCGGAACCCGAGGTGGCGTAGGTCGGCAGCGGAAATTCTTTACCGACGCGCGCATCAAGGATTTTAACGTCTATTTTTTTCATCATAACGGCTGACAATCTCGTCTAATAATTGTTGGCCAAGGAGAGACTTATCGCTGAGCGGTAAGCGCTTTTCTCCATCCTGCCAAAAAAGGTGAAGAGCATTGGTGTCGCTATTGAACCCTTGTCCGGCTTTAGCAACGTCGTTAGCGCAGATCAGGTCCAGATTCTTGCGCACCCGTTTTTGCCGGGCGTATTCTTCCACATTCTGGGTTTCAGCAGCAAATCCAACCACGAAAGGCCGGTGCTCCTGTAACGCGGCGACGCCGGCAACAATATCGGGATTTTTTATCAGTTGCAGCGTGACGTTATCATCACCGCCCTGTTTCTTGATTTTTTCGGCCGCAATGTCGGCCGCCCGGTAGTCTGCCACGGCTGCGCTTGCAATGAAAATATGTTGTTTATCTATCTCGGCCATCACCGCCGCCTGCATTTCCAGCGCGCTGGTGACATCGACCCGTTTTACCCCCGCAGGCGCAGGCAGCGTCACCGGCCCGCTGACCAGCGTAACGGTGGCACCGCGTCGGGCCGCTGCGGCTGCGATAGCAAAACCCATTTTGCCGGAGCTGTGATTGGTGATGTAACGCACCGGGTCCAGTGCCTCGCGGGTGGGACCGGCGGTAATCATAATGTTGAGATGTTGCAGATCGTTGACGGGCGTGGCCCACTGTATTGCATGGTCGACGATTGCCAGCGGATCGAGCATCCGGCCCGGTCCGACGTCGCCACAGGCCTGGCTGCCGCTGTCAGGTCCCCAAATCAGTACGCCGCGCTGCTGCAGCGCCTGCAGATTTTGCTGGGTCACTGCCGTGCGATACATCTGTTGATTCATCGCCGGCACCACTGCCACCGGCGATGCGGTGGCCAGTACGGCGGTGGTGACCAGATCGTTGGCCATGCCGGCGGTAATTCGGGCAATCAGGTCGGCGGTTGCCGGGGCCAGCACAATTAAATCAGCCCATTTGGCCAGCTCAATATGCCCCATTGCCGCTTCTGCCGCCGGGTCGAGCAGATCGTTAAATACCGGATAACCGGAAACCGCCTGCAGGCTGAGCGGCGTAATAAACGCTTTAGCGCCGTCCGTCATCATCACGCGGACATCGGCACCGCGATCGCGCAGGCGCCGCACCAGCTCAGGTGCTTTGTAGGCGGCAATCCCGCCACTCACGCCAAGAAGAATTTTTTTACCGGCTAATCCCATCATGATGTTGGCCTCACTAAACTGTCTGCCGCCTGCCGCGGCGAATGCACGGACTTTATCACAAAAGCAGCGACGCGCCTTTTCACTGCCTGCGTTTGCGAGCCATCTCGTAAAAAGTCACGCTGCTGATGGTGGCGTTGCGCCAGATGGGTCACTCTGACGTTCGCCACAGGGAGAATGCAGATGAAAAGTATGGCACCGCGGGAGAAGCTAAAGCAGCAGGGCGCACAGGCGCTGAGTGACGTCGAGCTGCTGGCCCTGTTTCTGCGAACCGGCACGCCGGGACAGAACGTGATGGCGCTGGCGCAGCAGATCGTGCAGGAGTTTGGCTCGCTCTATCACATTATGACCGCCAGCAAAGCCGCTTTCAGCGGCATCAAGGGCGTCGGTGATGCCAAGCTGGCACAGCTGCACGCGATTGCGGAACTGGCGAAGCGCTTTTTTGCCAGCCAGCTGGCCCGCGAAAGTGCGATGGAAAATCCTCAGGTCACGCGGCATTACCTGCAAAGTCTGTTAGCCCGTCAGGAGCGTGAGATCTTTATGGTGCTGTTTCTTGATAATCAGCACCGGGTGCTGGTGGCGCAAAAGATGTTTTCGGGTTCCATCAACAGCGTAGAGGTCCACCCGCGCGAGATCGTACGGGAGGCGCTTAAGGTCAATGCAGCCGCACTGATTCTGGCGCATAACCACCCTTCCGGGATGGCGGAACCGAGCCGGGCTGACCGCGATGTGACGCGAAAAGTCAGCGAAGCCTGCCAGTTGCTCGACATCCGTTTGCTCGATCATCTGGTGATAGGTCATGGCGAATATGTCTCGTTTGCTGAGCGAGGCTGGCTTTAACACAGCAAAAATTCGCGCCAGGTGGCGGCTTTTTACCCGATCATTCGGGATCTTTATCTGTTCGGGACTTGAGCACTTGGGCTGAGCGGCGTATACTACGCCACCTTTGAGAATCTCGGGTTTGGCGGTTAGGCCAGCTTAGCGGGTTCCATGGAACTCGCCTGGCGGGCTGCAAGCCTGACGAGGCGGCCAAAACCTAATTTTTAAAGCTCGAGCTGATTTGATTTTTGGAGAATAGACATGTCACGAGTCTGCCAGGTAACTGGAAAGCGTCCGGTGACCGGTAACAACCGTTCCCACGCAATGAACGCGACGAAACGCCGTTTCCTTCCGAACCTGCACTCACACCGTTTTTGGGTTGAGAGCGAGAAGCGCTTCGTTACTCTGCGTGTATCTGTAAAAGGTATGCGTATTATTGATAAAAAGGGCATTGATACGGTGTTAGCCGACATGCGTGCCCGTGGTGAGAAGTACTAAGAGTACTAAGGAACTGAATCATGGCTAAAGGTATTCGTGAGAAGATCAAGCTGGTTTCCTCTGCTGGTACAGGTCACTTCTATACCACCACGAAGAACAAACGTACTAAACCAGAGAAGCTGGAACTGAAAAAGTTCGATCCGGTTGTACGTCAGCATGTGATCTACAAAGAAGCTAAAATTAAGTAATTTTAGTGTTCTGCTAAAAACCCGGCTCCGGCCGGGTTTTTTGTTTGTGCAATCCGCTGAGGAGAGGTTATGCCAGAGTTGCCAGAGGTTGAAACCAGCCGTCGCGGTATCGAACCGCATTTGGTCGGTGAAACCATCCTTCACGCCGTGGTGCGTAATTCACGTCTGCGCTGGCCAGTTTCGCAGGAGATCCTGTCGCTGAGCGATCAGCCGGTACTCAGCGTGCAGCGTCGGGCAAAATATCTGCTGCTGGAGCTGCCGCATGGCTGGATCATCATCCATCTCGGGATGTCCGGCAGTTTACGTGTGCTGCCAGAAGAGTTGCCGGCCGCCACCCATGACCATGTTGATTTAGTGATGAGCAATGGCAAAGTGCTGCGCTACACCGATCCGCGTCGCTTTGGCGCCTGGCTCTGGAGCAGCGATCTGGCCGGCAGCAGCGTGCTGGCGCATCTGGGACCGGAGCCGCTCAGCGACCAATTTGATGGCGCTTATCTGTTCGAAAAGTCGCGCGGCAGACGGACGCTGATTAAACAGTGGCTGATGGATAACAAAGTGGTGGTCGGCGTCGGCAATATTTACGCCAGCGAGTCGCTGTTTACTGCCGGGATCCTGCCCGATCGACCTGCCGGCAGTCTGTCGCAGTCAGAGGCCGGAGTGCTGGTCAATACTATCAAAGCGGTGCTACTGCGTTCCATCGAGCAGGGCGGAACCACGCTGCGTGACTTCTTACAGAGTGACGGTAAGCCGGGGTATTTTGCGCAGCAGCTGCAGGTTTATGGCCGGGCCGGGGAACCGTGCCGGGCATGTGGTACGCCGATTATCAGCGGCAGACACGGGCAACGCAGCACTTACTGGTGCCCGAATTGCCAGCACTAAGCTAATTTAGCCAGTAACGCCTGATAGACTGGCGCGGGCAGGAAGGCGGTAACATCGCCACCGTGACGCGCCACCTCTTTGACCAGCGAAGAGGAGACAAAAGAGAAGCCTTCCGACGGCATCAGAAACACGCTCTCCAGCGTCGGCAGCAGGTGACGATTCATGTGCGCCAGCTGCATTTCATATTCAAAGTCCGACACCGCGCGCAGTCCACGAACCAGCACGTTAGCCTGCTGAGAGCGGGCGAAATTTGCCATTAAATCGCTGAATCCGACCACCTCAACGTTAGGCAGATGTGCCACTACCTGGCTCGCCAACGCCACACGCTCGTCCAGACTGAACATCGGCTTCTTGCTGGGACTGGCGGCAATCGCCAGCACTACCCGATCAAACATCTGCGCGGCCCGCGTCACAATATCGAGATGTCCCAGCGTAATGGGATCGAAGGTGCCGGGATAAATGGCTTTAGTACTCATACTCGCCCTTTTGCCGATGCGTGATTCAGCGCCCACAGCGCCGAATACTTGTTAAAGGTATATTGTGCGTTAACCACCGCCAGGATCCAGCCCTGTTTGCCATCCAGAAAGCCCGCGCGTAACAGCAGGGTTTTTACAAATGCACCCAGCGTATGGCTGAAGATAGAAAACAGGCCGCAGCGTTTACCGCGCTGATAACGTTCCGTCGCCCAGGCTTCGGCATACGCCAGTTGCTTGCGCTGAAAGGCGATCAAATCACGACAGGTCAGGTGTTGCAGATCTCCCTTCAGTGCCACCACCGGCGCGTCTTCGGCGTTCAGCGATTCATGCACCAGGTTGTCATTGTAGTGCAACGTCGGGGGATAAAGCCGCATGACGCGGTCAGGATACCAGCCGCTGTGGCGCATAAAGCGGCCCAGAAACAGGTTGCTGCGGCCAAGGCTGTAAACCGTGCGGCTGGGTGGGGCGATCAATACCTGCTCAATGGCGGCGCGCAGCTCTGGCGTCACGCGCTCATCGGCATCGATCATCAAAATCATGTCGCCGCTGGCGTAACGCTGCGCGCGCTGGCGTTGTATGCCGTAACCCTGCCAGTTATCGCTGCGAAACACCTGCGCGCCCGCCTGGGTGGCAATTTCCACGCTGTTATCTTCGCTACCGGAATCCAGCAGGATAATCTCATCGGCCCAGCTGACGGAGGCCAGACAGTCAGGCAGCAGTTCCGCTTCGTTTTTGGCGATCATCACCACTGAAAGACGTTGGCGTGTTGGCATCAGTGGGCCCGTGGCGGTAAATGGGGTTCGAGTAACTGCAGCAGACGTTGCAGCGCGCCCTGGTTCTGATGCAGCACGTCCACCGCGTGGCGTCCGTAATAACGACGATAGTCATCATCCTGCAACAGGTTGGTGACCTCTTTTTCCAGCGAAATCACGTCGGTGACGGTAATCAGGCCCTGGCCCTGTTGCAGTTTGCTGCAGATATCTTTGAAGTTCCAGGTGTGCGGCCCCATCAGAACCGGAATCGCATGTGCAGCAGGCTCCAGTGGGTTATGTCCGCCCCGTTCAACCAGGCTGCCACCGACAAATGCCAGATCGGCAATACCGTACAGCAGCATCAGTTCACCCATCGAGTCACCAATCACCACCTGAGTCGAGCCAGAAGGGATCTCACCGCTGCTGCGCAGGATAAAGCTGAAGTTACGCTGCTGGGTCAGTTCGCGCGCATCGTTGAAACGTTCGGGATGGCGGGGAACCAGAATCAGCAGTAAATCCGGGAAGGATTGCAGCAGTCGGCGATGCGCATCGAGCACGATCGCCTCTTCGCCTTCATGGGTGCTGGTGGCAATCCACACCGGACGCCGCGGTGCCCACTGACGGCGCAGCGTGACGGCTCTGGCCGCCAGCTCTGGCGTCACTGAGATATCAAATTTCAGGCTGCCGGTAATCGCCAGTTGCGAGCGCTTCAGGCCCAGCTCAAGGAACCGGTCGCCATCTTCACTATTCTGCGCCGCAATCAGCGTGATGCTCTGCAGCAGCTGGCGCATGAATTTGCCCAGCTTGCGGTAGCCTTTTGCCGAACGCGCCGAAAGACGGGCGTTGGCGATCACCAGCGGAATATTGCGCTGATGCAGAATGCGGATGATATTGGGCCACAGCTCGGTTTCCATGATGATCACCAGCCGTGGGTTGACCGTATCGAGGAAACGATTAATCGAGCCTGGCAGGTCATAAGGCAGATAAACGTGATGCACATCTTTGCCAAACGCCGATTGCGCCCGCTCTGAACCGGTTGGTGTCATGGTGGTGACGGTAATCGGCAGGGTAGGATAACGATGACGCAACGCACGCACCAGGGGGATCGCCGCCAGCGTTTCGCCGACCGACACCGAGTGCAGCACAATACCGTCTGGCTTAACTTTGCCGACACAATAGCCATAGCGCTCTGCCCAGCGTTTGCGATAGGCCGGCGCTTTACGACCGCGCAGCCACAGGCGCAGCCAAATCAGTGGCTGAATAAGATAGAGCAGTGCGGTGTAAATGGTCGTCATAGTTACCGTTACGACACGTTCGCGTCTAAAACCAGATTAAAATCAGATGGCGGCATGTTATCAGAAACCCTGCATCCACTCATCCCACATTGTCAGTTGCTTCGCAGCACCTGTTGATACAGCGAAGTCAGCGAGCTGGCCAGTCGCTGCGGCCCATAAGGTTCAATTCTGCGCCGTGCCGCTTCGCCCATGCGTGAGTCGACTGAAAGCGACGGTATCGCCTGAATCGCCTGATTCAGTCCATTGATATCCAGCGCATCACAGACGAAACCTTGCTGACCGGCAGTAATAAATTCCGCGCCGCCGCAGCCGGTGCTGGTAATTACCGGCAGGCCACAGGCCATCGCCTCCAGCACCACATTCGGGAAAGGATCGTAGAGCGTGGGCAGCAGTAAACCATCGGCCGCATGATAGAACGGCTGCACATCCTGCTGTACGCCGACAAAACGCAGGCGATCCAGACAGTTAAGCTGATTCGCCAGCTGCTGATAGCGCTGCAGCTGTTTATCCTGACCGACCACAATCAGATAGCGATTGCTGCCGGCCAGCGCTTCAATCGCCGCTTTCAGCCCTTTACGCTCAAAACCAGATCCAACATAGATCAGCACAGTCGCGCTATCGGGCAGCGATAACTGCTGACGGGTCGCGTGGCGGGTGGCGTCAGTTGCGGGCTGAAAACGGCTGCTGTCGATGGCGTTATGGATGACGTGGATTTTTTCGGCACCGAGTGAGAAGCAGCGCAGGATGTCGCGTTTTACCATCTCAGAGTTACAAATGACCGCTTTCAGCGTGGGCGAATTAAACATCTCCGCTTCCGCCTGCAGCACATAGCGATGGTAAGGGCTGAGGCTGGCGCTCAGGCGCTGCCAGGACGAAACGATACGCGCACGCTGTTCCAGCCAGACGCGGTGGACACCATCGCCGGCCCGAAAAATATTACAACCGGCGATGCGCTCATGGCTTTGCACAATGTCGAATTTTTCCCGTTCCCAGCAGGCGCGGGCCGCACGGGCAAATCCACGTTCGCGAGAGACCCGTCCCAGTTTAGGTGGGTTACAGATGTGCAGGTGCCAGTCAGGATTCGGCGTGCCCTGCCAGCTGCGCGTGATGATGTTGAGATCCAGCTGTTCGCTGCCCAGCGCTTCCAGCGCTCGCGAGATAAAACGCTCAGCACCGCCATCAGGTCGGTATTTCTGCCGGACAATCGCCAGCCGTAACTTACTCATTCAGATAGCTCCTTGCCGCCGCGACCACATCCTTAACCGGGATGGCAGACAGATAACGCTGGTCAGTTTTGGTATCAATCGAGTCCGGTGACGGCAGCGGACCATAATCGCCCGCCCAGATGACGTGATTATTGTCGCCCCACGGCCGCCAGTGCTGCAGCTTGGTCGGGCCAAATAGCGCAATACAGGGTGTGTTCAGCGCGGCCGCCATATGCATCGGGGCGGAGTCGACGCCAATAAACAGCCTGGCATGATCGATCAGCGCCGCCAGCTGCGGCAGTGTGAACTGGCCTGCTAATGACACCACATACGGCGAGGTGCACAGGGCCTGAATGCGCTCGATCATCGCCAGTTCGTGTTTATCCGGTCCGGCGGTCAGCACCACCGGACGTTCTGGCTGCGCCAGCTGGTCGATGGTGGCGGCAACGCTCTCCTCTTCCCAGCATTTAAAGCCCCAGCGGGAGGTCGGCTGCACCACGATAAACGGCGAGGCGATCTGCTTCTCCGCCAGTCTGGCGAGCACGTGTTGACGATCGGCTTCGCTGTAGTGCATCGAAACCCGCGCGCCCTCGCTGCTGATGCCGAGCGGGGCCAGCGCGGACATATTCTGCTCCACGGTATGCAGTTTGCTGTGATTGAGAGTGGGCACCAGCTGGTTATGGCACAGCCGCCAGAACAGGTTGTCGCGCTTTTTAAACGCGAAGCCGATGCGTATCGGCGCGGCGGAGAGCAGGGTGATCAGGGCGGCACGCCATTGATCGGCCAGATTAATCACCAGGTCGTAATGGCAACCCCGTACCGCACGAATCAAGGCATATTCATGGCCCAGCTTGCGCCAGCCACCTTGCTGCTTCCACTTACGGTCAATCACGTGCAGATGGCGGATATCCGGATGCGCTTCCAGCATCGGACGCGTTTCCTGATAAAGCAACACGTCGATACTGGCCTGCGGATAACGCTGGCGAAGGGCGTTGATCGCCGGCGTCGTCAGCAGCATGTCGCCATGATGGCGCAGCTTGATGAGCAATATATTTTGCGGAGAGACGTTTGCTGGAATCGGACTGGCCATAAACAATTGTTCTCAAATTTTAGTGAACCGATTGTAGGGCAAACCCTTTTTAGGATAAAGCCAGCCTCAAGGGTTATTTGTAACGCCAGCGATAGAGACGACTCAGCCACAGCAGTAGCTGATACCACTGCTTAATCCCGCGGGCATTGCGTAGCATTCGGCGATGCGTCTGGCTGGCAAACAGGTCGGCGATAATCGCCCGGCGTGCGTCATTATCCGGCTCCCGACGTACGCTATGACAGACGCTGAGCGCTTCATGCGTCACCTGATAATGGAACGAAGGATAGATTTTTACCTTGCCGCGGTAGCGATGATTCAGCGCTTCCAGCATAGCGGCAATCTTCAGATAGTGACGCTGGTATTCGACATTACGCTGGCCGGTGCGCTTGCGGTTGCTGATTGAGGCGTCATGCATGTAGTAGCGGTACAGCACCGCATCGGTATAGCGCACGCGTTTCGCCAGCAACATGAATTCAGTGGTCCACGGAATGTCCTGATGGTGCAGCCCTGGCTCAAACAGCAACTGATGCTGTTCAATCAGCGCACGACGGTAAATGCCCAGCCAGACCACATGCATGTAGCGGTGGGTTTTTAACGCGGTATTCAGCCAGTCGGGACCGCTCAGTACGCCGGTACTGCGCAGGCGGTCCAGCGGAATCAGCGGCTTCACCCGCTGGCTATGTTTGAAATACCATTCGGCATTGCACTGTGCCGCATCCAGATCGTCCTGTTCCGCCAGCGTCACCAGCGTCTGGTACATTTCCGGTTGCATGGTGTCATCAGCATCCGGAAAGGTGACATATTTCCCCTGCGCGATCGCCAGGCCAGCATTACGCGCGCGTGAGACGCCGCCGTTTTCCTGATGAATGACCCGAACGTGGGAGTGATGTTGGGCGTAATAGTCGGCGCGCTCACCGGAACCGTCGGTTGAACCGTCATCGACAATGATGATCTCCAGAGACGTCAGCGTTTGCGCCAGCAGCGACTGCATGAATTCATCAAACATGCTGCCCGCGTTGTACATAGGCGTAATGATACTCAACAGGGGAAGGGCACTCATGACAACGTTTGCACCTGTGCAGAGTGAAAAGCGAAAGGGGTTTGCCTCATCATCATAAACCAGGTCCAGGCCAGCAAAATAAAATAGGGTGACTGATGATTATAAAACTGACTCTGGCCCAGGCTGAAGTAAATCACCGGAATTGTTAACAAAAACGCACGCAGAGTCCCTTTTTCCTGAAGCGGTATGCCTGAAACGTGGAATAGCGAACGCCCGTCACGCCACAGATACGTCAGGTGACACAACCGGTAGCAAAAATTGTCCGCGCCGCGCTAACCGAAAAACTTGTGTCGGACATAGTTCATCATCCAGCTGACGCTTTCCGCATATTGCTTCTGATACCACTTAATCCGGGCGAAGCGCTTCATCTCTTTATAATGCTGCGGTAAATCCAGTGACTGAGCGGCCCACGGCGATCGCTGATAGTAGTCGTAATAGAGCAACGAAAGATCGCTACCGCCCCAGGCATGCCAGGGTTTGCATTTACCGGTGTAGTGAATCATCACGGTATCGTTCGGAACCTGGAAGCGGTGCCAAACCTTGTTCGCGATGATGTCGTAAATGTGGTTGTAACGCTCCGGCAGGATCAGTACTTCATCTTCCAGCACAATGTTCAACGCATCCTGATCGGGAAAACCAAACTCCGCTCCGCGGGTGACGAGCACCTCGGTAATGCGGGCCGTGGTCTGACGCGCCATCCAGCGTGGAATATTGATCAGCATAAAGCCGGAGTTGAAGTAGTTGTTGCCCTTGAGACCGAGCTTCGGACACTGATTCTGACGCGCCCGTGGCGTGTCGTTACAGGCACACAGCGTGTAATCGGCAATATCCAGGGTGAATAACGGCGAATAGTCACCCACCACCAGCGTATCGGCGTCGATGTAGATCACCCGATCGCTGAAGCGCGCCACGGTTTCGGGGATCAAAAAACGATAATGGATGCTTTTTGGATAGCGTCCGACCGCCGGCAACTGATCGACCCAGGCACTGTTGAAAATGTGTAGCGTAATCGCCAGCCGATGACCGGCCGCCAGCGAGCGTAATTTTTCGACATCCTGCTCGCTTAGCGAGTCTGAAAAGATATGAGCGTGGAAAGCGGTATCAGGATGATGGCTGAGTAGTGAAAATAACGTAATGCCCAGACCACGCGCGTAGGCGTGGTTGATGCCAAAGGCAACGTGCACGGGATTTGCATCCGTATCAGAGAGCGTGTTGACCAGGAGCTTACTTTGCTGAACAGCATCAGCAACAGGGGTAATTGCCATTACGCTTCACTATTCCAGGTTATGAGTAATAAACGCTTGTATTCTAGTCAGTTTATCGTGATCCAGCCCAAATAATTTTTCAGCAGGCTGATCAAAGCGAAAACGCGTGGCAAAAACGAATGTCGACGCAGCAACATTATCGGGCCCGATAAACAGCACATTGTTGACCGGACGCTGTTCCCTGACTTCACAAGGGCCATAAAGCATGATCACCGGTATCTGTTGCGCATCGGCAATATAGGCATTGCCGGAGTCAGATGAGATATAGAAATCCATCTGCGCGATGGCCCAGGGCACCTCTTCTAGTTTTAGCTCACCAATCAGGCTCACGATATTTTCTTTCGGTCCGGTTAAGCTCAGCAATTCATCCAGCCACGGCTGTTCAGCAGGCGGCCCGAACACATAAAAGGTACAGGGCAGGTCGGCCAGCGCTTCCATCAGCTGCTGCCAGACACTGGCGGGAATAGTTTTCGCCCGGTTGCCAGCGGAAATACTGATGCCGATTTTAATGCCTTCACGCGGAGTCAGCAGCGCAGCGGGCGGCGCGGGCGGCTGCCATAGCGGCGACGTGGCGTGCTTAGGAAAATCGGTATAGCGGTACTCGCGATTAATCAGTTTCAGGTAGCTGTCGAGGGTTAAATCGGTTTTAGCATGATCCACAATGCCGCTGGCGCTGCGATAGAACACCGCGTGGTAGGACTTACGCACATAGGTGCGCAGAAACTGTTTGTTCGGCGCGTTACACAGCGATGCAAAAAACAGGTTTACGCTGTTGGGCTGCACCAGATAAACATTGTCATAGCGGTTCATCAGGATGAACGCCAGTTTAAGCTTGGCAAAGAAGCTGCGCTTCGCCTCTTCGATCAGAAAATAGCGGCTGACGGTATCATCATGGCGCACCAGCGGTTCTACCGCCTTACTGATCAATAATTCGGACTGACCCAGCGCGCGCAGCATCGGTGTGATATTAATGAAATCACCGATTTTTGCCGTCTGGATGATTAGATTGCGCCCGGTCGGCCGGTAAAACAGCCGCATCAGCGTGCGAAACGGCACCAGCAGCAGATAGATCAACACATAGTTCATGGCCTGTTTTCCGTAATAACGGCCTGCAGTTTCTCTGCCACCGCGTCGGCAGTCAGCTCCGCCAGATTATGATTCGGGGCGCTCAGCGCCTGTTGATTTTGACCGTAACCGCCGATCAGGCCTGGGTCGGTCGGGCCATACAGCGTCAGGTTAGGGCGATCCAGCGCGGCGGTCAGGTGACTTAATCCGGTATCGACTGACACTACCGCACGCGCGCCAGCCAGTTGCCGGGCAATCGCCTCCAGCGTCAGTTTCGGCAGCACATCGACGTGGTCAAATCCTTCAGCCAGGCGCTGCGCACGCTGGTGCTCATGTTCTGCGCCCCACGGCAACTTAACCCGCAATCCGCTTGGTTGCACCCGTTCAATCAGCTGTCGCCAGTGCGACTCTGGCCAGTGCTTATTGTCACGCGTCGTGGCGTGCAGAAACACCAGATAGTGCTGGGCATCGGCAGGCAGGTGATGCAGGAAATGTCCGGCAATCGCATAGTCGCCCTGGCCGTGCGGTTTCTCATAGCCGAGACTTTTAGCAAACAGTTCGCGCGTCCGCTCGACGGCGTGCTGTTGCTTGTTGACCTCGTGCCGCACGTCATACCACCAGCTGGCAAACGGTTCACGGGCGCTGCGGCTATCCTGGCCATGCTTAACGCCTTTTGACAACCGCGTCACCAGGGCCGCGCTTTTGATCAGCCCCTGCGCATCAATCACAATATCGTACTGACGTGACTGTAACGCGCGCTTAAACAGCACGCGCTCTTCACGTTGCTGGCTGCCAAACCAGTGTTTGCGCCAGCGGCGGATCGCTACCGGCAGCACCTTATCCACCGCAGGATGCCAGCCGGGGATCTGGGCAAAGTTCTCTTCCACCACCCAGTCAAAACGGATGCCAGGAATAGCGTGCATCGCATCGGTCAGCGCTGGCAGCGAATGCAGCACGTCGCCCATTGAGGAGGTTTTAACGATCAGGACGTGCATGGCACCTCCTGCGGCGCGTCGAGTAATTCGGTAAGGGTCTGATGCACGCGCTCAGGTTGAATGTCGATCAGGCTCTGATGATATCCCTGTTCGGCATCGCCTTTGCGTACTTTGTGATAGCCGCTAATCAGGCGAATAACCCGCGCCTGGCGAGCCAGCGGTGGCGTAAAGTCGGGGCTGCTTGGCCCATAGAGCGCGACCAGCGGACGGTCCAGCGCGGCGGCGATATGCATCAGCCCGGAGTCGTTACTGACCACTGCCCGGCACTGTGCCAGCAGTATTACCGCCTGCTCCAGCTGGGTTTCACCGGCCAGATTACGGCAGTGAATGCGGGCTTCTTGCGGCAGTGCGGCGATAATCTCCTCACCGGTCGGCCGATCTTTTGCCGAGCCAAACAGCACAATCTGGAATCCTTCTGCGATCAGCTGTCGCGCCAGCGCAGCGTAGTGGTAGTGCGGCCAGCGTTTTGCCGGACCAAATTCGGCGCCGGGACAAAAACCGATGATCGGACGCGTCGCCGACAGCTGAAACTGCGCGGCGGTTTCAATTTTCTCCTGCTCCCCGACCTGCAGCTTCGGCCACAGCAGCGGTTGCGGCAGCTGCTGCGCCGACGCGACCGGCGTGTCATAGGCCAGCGCGACGTAGCGTTCGACCATCAGCGGGAAAGCGGCTTTATCCAGCACCCGCAGATCGTTCAGCAAGCCATAGCGCATTTCGCCGCGCCAGCCGACGCGACGTTTGATCCCGGCGAAGAACGGCACCAGCGCCGACTTAAACGAATTCGGCAGCACATAGGCGCGGTCATAGTGGCTGGCGCGCAGCGTTTTGCCTAACCGGCGACGCTCGCCAATTTCCAGCGCGCCATGGCCAAGCGGCATCGCCAGCGCCTGATTTACTTCCGGCATGCGTGACAACAGGGGACGACACCAGGCCGGTGCCATCACATCAATCACCGCATCGGGATGCTCGGCCTTGAGCGTGCGATAGAGACTTTGCGACATCATCATATCGCCGACCCACGACGGGCCGATTACCAGAATTTTCATCGCCGGAGCAGCTTCCTTTATGCGTTACGGTTAAGCCAGGCCATATATTCAGCGACGCCCTGCGCCACGGTTTTGAACGGCTTGTCATAGCCTGCGGCACGCAGCCGGGTCAGATCGGCCTGGGTATATGCCTGATAGCGTCCTTTGAGTTTTTCCGGGAACGGAATGTACTCAATCTGGCCTTTCTGATGGAATTTCAGTACCGCATCTGCCACTTCCTGGAAGGATTCTGCGCGGCCGGTACCACAGTTATAAATGCCGGAGACGCCGTTCTCCCAGCACCACAGGTTCACTGCGGCCACATCATCCACGTGGATGAAATCGCGTTTGAAACCGTCGCTGCCTTCAAACAGTTTTGGATTTTCATCGTTGCTGATTTGGGTGTTGAGATGGAAAGCGACGCTCGCCATGCTGCCTTTGTGGCCTTCACGCGGTCCGTAGACGTTAAAGTAGCGGAAACCACACACCGGAGAGTTCGCTTCCGGCAGCATCTGACGGACGTAGTGATCGAACAGCATCTTCGAGTAGCCGTAGACGTTAAGCGGCTGCTCATACTGGCGCTCTTCAATGAAATTTTCGTTGCGGCCGCCATAGGTGGCTGCTGAAGAGGCATAAAGGAACGGGATCTCGCGCTCAAGACAGAAGTGCAGCAGCTCTTTGGAGTACTGATAGTTGTTCTCCATCATGTACTTGCCATCCCACTCGGTGGTGGAGGAGCAGGCACCCTGATGAAACACCGCTTCGATCGGGCCTAAATCATCGCCCGCCATCACGCTCATCAGGAACTCTTCTTTGTCCATGTAATCGACGATATCCAGGTCGACTAAGTTGGCAAACTTGGTGCCATCCTTCAGATTATCCACCACCAGAATGTCGGTGTGACCGCGATCGTTCAGCGCTTTGACGATGTTGCTGCCAATCATTCCTGCGCCGCCAGTTACGATAATCATGTTGTTACCTTCAACGTTGTGGGGTGAAACAGGAGGTTTCACACACGAATACTTCACATCATAACATTTCATCAGGGTGCAGACAGCCAGATGACTCTGTAACGATTTGTGCGGTATGCGCCAAGGCGTGAACTATGCTGCAAAAATGACATTCTGTTGGGTGATTTATCGTGGTCAGGCTCGCTGTTCAGTAAGATGTGCCAAATTTTTGCCATCTGAGGAGAGCAATAATGCCCGCGCAATTTTATCAACAACTTCGTCAGCAACTCGATACTGCCCGTCAGGAAGGCCTGTTTAAACAGGAGCGGATTATCACATCTGCCCAGCAGACGGAAATCGCCGTCGGCAGCGATCCGGCGGTGATCAACTTCTGCGCCAACAACTATCTGGGGCTGGCTAACCATCCCGCCCTGATCCAGGCGGCAAAAGAGGGGATGGACTCGCACGGATTTGGCATGGCATCAGTGCGCTTCATCTGCGGCACCCAGGATAGCCATAAGCTGCTGGAAAAACGGCTGGCGGAATTTCTGGGAATGGAAGATGCGATCCTCTACTCCTCCTGTTTCGACGCCAATGGCGGACTGTTTGAAACTCTGTTTGATGCGCAGGACGCCATCATTTCTGACGCCCTGAATCATGCCTCGATCATTGACGGTGTCCGGCTGTGTAAAGCGCAGCGCTATCGTTACGCCAATAACGATATGGAACAGCTGCGGGCGCGTTTACAGGAGGCGCGTGCTAACGGTGCTCGTCACATTGTGATCGCGACCGATGGCGTGTTCTCTATGGATGGCGTGATTGCTAACCTGCCGGCGATCTGCGATCTGGCCGATGAATTCTCCGCGCTGGTAATGGTGGATGATTCGCATGCGGTGGGTTTTGTGGGCAATGCCGGACGCGGGACCCATGAGTATTGTGAGGTGATGGGCCGTGTCGACATCATCACCGGCACGCTGGGAAAAGCACTGGGCGGCGCATCAGGCGGTTACACCGCGGCGAAAGCGGAAGTGGTCGAGTGGCTGCGTCAGCGTTCGCGTCCTTATCTGTTTTCCAACTCACTGGCACCTGCAATCGTTGCCGCCTCTCTGCGGGTGCTTGATCTGCTGAGCGAAGGCGACGGCCTGCGTCAGCGGCTGTGGGATAACGCCCGCTTCTTCCGTGAGCAGATGACTGCGGCAGGCTTTACCCTGGCCGGTGCCGATCACGCCATTATCCCGGTGATGCTGGGCGAAGCCAGCGTGGCGCAGGAGTTTGCCCGCCTGCTGCAGCAGGAAGGCATCTACGTCACCGGCTTCTTCTATCCGGTGGTGCCCAAAGGTCAGGCGCGCATTCGCACCCAGATTTCTGCTGCCCATACTCAGCAGCAACTGGAACGCGCGGTCGCGGCCTTTACCCGAATCGGCAAACAACTGGGCGTTATCGCCTGAGGAAATGACCATGAAAGCACTCGCCAAACTGAAAAAAGAAGCGGGCATCTGGATGGTGACTGATGCGCCTGTTCCTGAGCCGGGCCATAACGACCTGCTGATAAAAATCCGTAAAACGGCCATCTGCGGGACCGACGTACACATCTACAACTGGGATGACTGGTCGCGCAAAACGATCCCGGTGCCGATGATTGTTGGCCATGAATATGTGGGTGAAGTGGTGGCGGTCGGCCAGGAGGTCAAAGGTTTTTCTATTGGCGATCGGGTGTCAGGCGAAGGCCACATCACCTGCGGCCATTGCCGCAACTGCCGTGCCGGACGCACCCATCTGTGCCGCAATACCATCGGGGTGGGCGTTAACCGTCAGGGCTGTTTTGCCGAATATCTGGTGATCCCGGCATTCAATGCATTCAAAATTCCTGACAACATTTCCGATGAGCTGGCGGCGATTTTTGACCCGTTCGGGAATGCGGTACATACCGCGCTGTCGTTTGATCTGGTCGGTGAGGACGTGCTGATCTCCGGAGCCGGTCCTATCGGCATTATGGCGGCGGCGGTCTGTCGTCACGTTGGCGCGCGCAATGTGGTGATCACCGACATTAATGAATACCGACTGGCGCTGGCGCAGAAAATGGGCGTTACCCGGGCGGTTAATGTGGCAAAAGAAGATCTGCGTGAGGTGATGCATTCGCTGGGGATGACCGAGGGATTTGATGTCGGGCTGGAAATGTCGGGCGCGCCGCCGGCTTTCCGCACGCTGCTTGAGGTGATGAATCACGGTGGGCGGATAGCGCTGCTGGGTATCCCACCGGGTGAGATGGCGATCGACTGGAACCTGGTGATTTTTAAAGGTCTGTTTATTAAGGGGATCTACGGTCGCGAGATGTTTGAAACCTGGTATAAAATGGCGGCGCTGATCCAGTCGGGGCTCGACTTAACGCCGATTATTACCCATCGCTATGCGATTGATGATTTTCAGCAGGGCTTTGATGAGATGCGTTCCGGACACTCCGGCAAAGTGATCCTCAACTGGGATTAAACATAAAGCGGCCGTTGCGCGGCCGCGTTATTACGCCTGCTTTTTCTCTTCATCGGTCAGGTAGCGCACCTTGCGGGTGTAATCCTGACCTTTGAACATCAGCGGCTGGCGGGGATCGCTAAGGTATTTTTGCCATTCCGACAGCGGGAAGCCGCCGTGTGCGCCCACCACCTCTGCCGGGATGACGGCTGACTGACCGCCCATTTTCTTCGAAACCGGCCAGTTAGCCCATTCACCCAGATTAACGGTCCTGAGATCCAGCATATCCAGCAATACCGCCAGCGGCGGTTGATCGGTCGGTGGCTGACTGTCATTCATTAAATGCCAGGTATCATTAAACAGCGTCAGCCACAGCGGTGAAATACGCTGCCAGACCGCCCGCGTCGCCGCCAGATAAGCACTGTTTACATGGTCGACCAGGTAAGGACGAATACTGGGCAGGTAATAGGCGGGAATCCCCTCTTTTGGTGCGCCTTCCAGTTTGGCAATCATTTTGCCCTGACGGAAGCTGGAGTAGAGATGGCCTGGCTTCATTCTGATGTCAGGCATCTTAAGCAGATTGAGGTCAGAATCGATCATCAGAATGCCGTCGCCTTTGGCCTGCAGGGGGGCCTGCAGTTTGATCAACCGGCTGCGATAGATCTGCTTATAGCGATAGTTTTCCTCGCGATGCGGAACGTCCAGCGTCGCAACCCGGGTTTTGGCCGGCAGTTCACCAAAGGCCGCCGCAGGTTGATCGCTGACGATAACAATCTCTTCTATCTGCGTTGCAAAGCGCGCGGCAAACGTGGCGCTGAGCAGGGCTTCTTCAATGTAATCCGCGCCGGTGCAGGGGATCACCACCGAGGTCACCGTCACCTCACCCTGCACGTCCGCCTGATCGTAGGGCAGGTTATGGCGCGCCCGGATATGGCGATAGCGAGGATTTAAAAAATTAAGCATGGGGTTTTTCTCTGACGACGCTCTGAAGAATATTTTCGACGCCGCTGACGTAGGTTTCAATAGCGTATTGTTCGCGCACGCGCTTGCCTGCCGCATTGATCAGTCGCTGACGTAAATCCGCATCCTGCCATAACGCAGTAAGATGCTGGGTCAGTTGCACCACATTGCCGTAATCAAACAGCAACCCGGTTTCATCATGACTGATCAATTCGGCAGTACCGACCACGCGCGAACCGACGACGACGGTGTTCACCAGCATCGCTTCCAGCACCACCCGTGGCAGACCTTCACTGCGCGACGCGAGAATAAACGCATCGAAGGCGGTGAGATAATCCAGCGCGTTATTCTGGAAGCCGGTAAACACCACGTGGTTCTGAATATTTTCCGCCGTCGCCAGCTGCAGCAGGTGCTGTAATTCAGGCCCGGCACCCACAATAACCATTTTCCAGTCGGCATCCGGATTGGCACGTTTGAAGCGGCCCAGCGCCTGCAACGTATGATGATTGGATTTACGCAGGATCAGTGAGCCGATGGAGCCAAACACAAAGGTGCCAGGAGCCAGTTTAAAGCGCTGACGCACCTCAAGGCGGTCAGGCAGCGGCTGGTGAATATCGATGGCGTTACTGACGGTAAAACAGCGATCTGCATTCACGCCGTGCTTACGTAACGTGGCGTTCACGCCCTCGGAGACCGCAATCACCGCCTGGCAATCCTGATTGACCATTTTTACCAGCCGCGGCTCCAGCAACGGATCAATACGACAGTGCTGGACCACAGCCACATTCAGGCCTCGCGCCGCCAGATACCCTTCAATATTGGTGCTGGGCTGGTTATTCATGTACAGGGTGTCGTACTTGCCGAGCTGTAACAACGAGTTAATTTTGCTGGCGTTGGGGATGATACGCCAGCGCTCATCAATCAGATCGATGGCGCGCTTCTTGAGTTTTTTATTGAAAAACAGCAGCGCGCGCGCCACTTCTTTGACGATTTTGGCCCAGCGCGGTTGTTTGATTTGTGGAATAAAGAATACCGGAATATCCAGTGCAAGCAGCGCGGACTCGATGGTTTCGCCGTTGCCGCGACCGTAGTTGTGGTAGAAGCAGCAGGTGATATCAAATTTTTGACGATCAATACGCTTCAGCAGCTCCAGCATGCTGTTGGTGCCGCCTCCCCATTCTCTGCCGTTATCCAGCAGCAGAATTTTTTGTTTATTAATCGTCATCCGTCTCAATATTCCACACAGCACCTCATGGCCCGACCCGGGATTATAGTAATTTCTGCGTAGAAATGAACGCTAAGCTGCATACTTAGCATTCATAGCAAATTCAGAACAGACTTTTTACCTGCTTAAACAGCGGACTCTGGCTCACGCTTTCGCCTACCACTTCCAGTGCTCGGGTCGCCGGAACCGGTGTCAGCGGCCGTTTCGGCTTACACAGCCCTGGCGGCTGGAAGCGCGGAGAAGCGGGCTTGGTTGGCGCTACCGATGTGGCTGGCGGGCGAGTGCCATTATGCAGCGGCTCGTTCAGCAACTGGCTGGGACGGACTAAGGTAATCTCAGCCGGCAGCGTGGGTAACATCTGCTGCAGCACCCGGACCGTGTTGGGATGCGGATGACCAATGGCGATGGCGTAGCCATCACGCTGCGCCAGCTTTACCGCGCGGCTAAACTGCTGGCGAATGGCGTTAATATCCTGGCTGTCATCCAGAAAAACTCTGCGCTTCAGCACTTTGACCTGGGTACCCTGCGCCGCCGGCACTGCCTGGCTGTTGGCGATGGTCATGCTATCCAGGAAGTAGAGATTGTAGTGGTTCAGCGCCTGCATCACTTTTTGCATGCCGGGCAGGCTGGAGGTCATTCTGCTGCCCATATGGTTATTGAGACCCACCGCATAAGGCACGTTGCTGACTGCATTACGCATGATGCGTGCTACCTCTTCACTGCTCATCTCCGGCGTTAAGGTATCTTTCTCCAGCGGCTGCTTGCTGAGCGGTGCCATCGGCAGATGGATCAATACCTCGTGGCCACTCTGATGCGCTTTGGTGGCCATTTCACGCGCGTGCGGCGCATTGGGCAGCACGGCAACCGAGATCGCCTGCGGCATCTGCAGAACCTTGTTCTCTTCGGTCGGACGATAACCGACATCATCAATCACAATCGCGAGTTTGCCGGCGTGGGCAGCGTAGCTGAGCAGCAAACTGCTCAGCAGTACGGAGATTTTTCGAAGTTGTAGCAAAACTTATTTTCCTAACCACGGGAGTGGGTTGACGGCCTGTCCCTGACGTCGAATTTCAAAATAGAGCGACGGTGTGCCACGGCCGCCGCTGGTACCGACCAGCGCAATAGGCTGACCGGCTTTCACCTGTGCACCGACGGTCACCAGAGCGCTTTGGTTGTAGCCATACAGGCTCATATCGCCTTTACCATGCTCCAGTACCACCACCAGACCATAGCCCTGTAACCAGTCGGCCATCAGTACGCGACCGTCGGCGATGGCTTTCACCTCGGTGCCTTCGCGCGCATCAATCACCAGCCCTTTCCAGCGCAGCTCACCCTGTAGCTGTTCGCCAAAGCGATGCTCAATACGTCCGCGTACCGGCCACAAGGCCTGACCGCCCGCGCGACCCAGGCCGCCGGTTCGGGCGACCAGCTCGCGTTCACTCTGGGTCGGCTGATAGCTTGATCCTTTGGCTTTCGCCTGCGCCTGACGCTGACGCACTTTTTCCGCTTCACGCGCTTCGCGGGCAGCACGTTCCCGTGCTTCACGCTCTGCCCGGGCGATTTTGTCCTGCAGGCGGGTTTCGTTCTGGCGCATCTCCACCAGATCGGCCTGATCTTTTTCCAGCGCGCTTTCCAGTACCGACAAGGTTTTCTTACGTGCTGCGCTCGCCTGCTGCAGTTTCTGCTGCTGGCTTTGCTGCTGGGCTAACAGGCCTTTCTGCTGCTGTTGCTTCTGCTCCAGCGAGGCCCTCTGCTGGTTCAAATCCTGTCGTGTCTGCTGCAGCGCCTCAATGCTCTTCTGACGCGTGGCATTCAGGTAACCGAAATAGGCCAGAATGCGCTCGCTGCGCTGACTTTCTTCGCCACCCAGCAGCAGTTGCAGGCCATTATGCTGGCCCTGGCGAAACGCGGCGTCGAGCTGCTGTGAAAGCAGCTTTTCCTGTTGTGTCTGCTGCTTTTCAAGCCGGGCGATCGAGCTGGCGAGCTGGCTGATGTCATTGTTCAATGCTGTCAGGCTATTCCGGGTTTCGCGCAGCTGACGGCTGGCCTGAGCGATGATTTTTTCCTGACTCTGCAACTGATCCAGCAGTTTGCTGCGCTGTAGTTTTTGCGCTTTAACGCTTTTCTCTTTTTCGGCGATGTTTTGCTGAATAGATTGCAGTTGAGATTTGCTGTCTTCCGCACTGCGCGCGGCGGTTGGCAATAACAGTACGCCCGCACAAAGCAGGCTAAGGGAGAGGGTGGACAGATGTGTGGACAACGGCAGGTTATCGCCGTTGCGACGGGTCCTTGTGTGCGAAACGGTTGTTTTTCCCTTCATAGGCCAATGATTATTCCACGATGAACCGCCGCTTACCAGTAAACCGCACCGGCATTTGCTTTTCCAGTTATGTCCGGTTTTTACAGGACATCGCCTAAGCGTTACGCCATTTTTGTGCTTTAGCCAGATTTTTTTGGAAAATGCTACTCAAATTGCCACTCTGGCCGCTTAGCATCTGTACATGAGAAGTGGCGCAGGTATACTCAGAACCCTTGTTTTAGCTTATTAGCCCGGTCTGGAGTCGTTACCCCTCATGCAAGAAATTATGCAGTTTGCAAGCAATCACCCCATCCTCAGTCTGGCATGGGTTGTTTTACTCATTCTGGTGATTGTGACTACCGTTAAAGGAATGTTCTCTAAGGTAAAAACCATCAGCCGCGGTGAAGCAACCCGCCTGATTAACAAAGAGGACGCGGTAGTTGTAGACGTGCGTTCGCGCGACGATTTTCGCAGAGGGCATATCTCAGGCGCGCTGAATGTGGCAGCCGCAGAGATTAAAAAAGGCAACTTAGGCGAACTGGAAAAACATAAAGCACAGCCGATCATCGTGGTGTGCGCGACCGGACAAAGCGCGGCCGATCCTGCTGCCCATCTGAGTGCTGCTGGCTTTACTCAGGTATCGGTGCTGAAAGACGGCATCAGCGGCTGGAGCGGTGAAAATCTGCCGTTAATTCGCGGTAAATAATCTTACTGAGGTGCTAAATCATGGCAAATGTCGAGATGTATACCAAAGCGACCTGCCCTTACTGCCATCGGGCGAAGGCGCTGTTAACGCAAAAAGGCGTATCGTTCCAGGAGATTCCCATTGATGGGGACATGGCGAAACGTGAAGAGATGATTAAGCGCAGCGGTCGTACTACCGTGCCTCAGATTTTCATTGATGCGCAGCACATTGGCGGCTGCGACGACTTATTTGCACTCGATAATCGCGAAGGTTTAGATCCTTTACTGCAGGCGTAATTTTACGCCGGACATTCTCACTTATAGGACCTGGTCACATGTCAGAACACAACACTAACGAAATGCAATTCCAGATTCAGCGCGTATACACCAAAGATATCTCATTTGAAGCGCCTAACGCGCCGCAGGTTTTCCAGAAAGAGTGGGAGCCGGACGTAAAACTGGATCTGGATACTGCATCTTCCCAACTGGCTGACGAAGTTTATGAAGTCGTGCTGCGTGTGACTGTAACCGCAACCGTGGGTGAAGAGACCGCTTTCCTGTGTGAAGTTCAGCAGGCCGGTATTTTCACTATCAGCGGTATCGAAGGCACGCAGATGGCCCATTGCCTGGGTGCTTACTGCCCGAACATCCTGTTCCCGTATGCCCGCGAATGCATTACCAGCCTGGTTTCACGTGGTACTTTCCCGCAGCTGAACCTGGCGCCGGTTAACTTTGATGCGCTGTTCATGAACTACCTGCAGCAGCAGCAAGGTGAAGAAGGCGCCGAACCACATCAGGATGCCTGATGACTACTCACGCTTCGATTAGCGTCATCGGTGCCGGCTCGTACGGCACCGCTTTGGCGATTACCCTGGCCCGTAACGGCCATCCGGTGCTGCTGTGGGGACATAACCCGGCGCACCTGGCGCAACTTCAGTCTGACCGCTGTAATACCGCCTTCCTGCCCGATGTGCCGTTCCCTGATAATCTCTCCCTTGAGCCGGACCTGGCGAAAGCCATTGCGGCCAGCCGCGATCTGTTGATTGTGGTGCCGAGTCACGTCTTTGGTGATGTGCTGCAGCAGATCAAGCCGGAATTGCGTGCCGATTCGCGTATTGTCTGGGCGACCAAAGGGCTGGAAAAAGAGACCGGACGTCTGCTGCAGGATGTGGCGCGTGAGATCGTTGGCGAGGCGATTCCGCTGGCAGTGATCTCTGGCCCGACCTTTGCGAAAGAGCTGGCGGCAGGTTTACCGACCGCGATTGCACTGGCGGCGACCGATGCGCAGTTTGCTGACGATCTGCAGCAGAAGCTGCACTGTGGTAAAAGTTTTCGCGTTTACAACAACCCTGACTTTATCGGCGTACAGCTGGGCGGGGCGGTGAAAAACGTGATTGCTATCGGTGCCGGTATTTCGGATGGCATCGGTTTTGGTGCCAATGCACGTACCGCATTAATTACGCGCGGGCTGGCGGAAATGAGCCGTCTTGGCGCGGCGCTGGGTGCCGATCCCACCACCTTTATGGGCATGGCGGGATTGGGCGATCTGGTACTGACCTGTACCGATAATCAGTCGCGCAACCGTCGTTTTGGCATGATGCTGGGACAAGGTGAGGATGTAGATAGCGCGCAACGCATTATCGGACAAGTTGTAGAAGGCTACCGAAACACCAAAGAAGTCAGAGCGTTAGCTGCGCGTGTCGGCGTCGAAATGCCGATCACCGAGCAGATTTATCAGGTGTTGTATTGCGAAAAACCCGCGCGGGATGCAGCATTAAGCCTGCTGGGGCGGACAAGGAAGGACGAAAACAGCAATAGCTAAAGCAGGAAGCGTAGCGTCATCACCTGTAGCGCCCATTCAGGCGCTTTTTTTATCGGGAGAAAACAGCAATGTCGTCTGATGAGTTAGAACTGGTCTGGAATAATATCAAAGCAGAAGCGCGAGCCCTGGCTGATTGTGAGCCGATGCTGGCCAGCTTTTACCACGCGACATTGCTTAAGCATGAGAATCTCGGTAGTGCCTTGAGTTATATGCTGGCTAATAAGCTGGCCAATCCGATTATGCCCGCGATCGCCATCCGTGAAATTGTCGAAGAAGCGTATCGCGAAGACCCCACGATGATTCTGTCAGCCGCCTATGATATTCAGGCGGTCCGTCAGCGCGATCCGGCGGTGGACAAATATTCCACGCCGCTGCTCTATCTTAAGGGCTTCCACGCCTTACAGGCGTACCGTATCGGCCACTGGTTGTGGAACGAGGGACGCCGTGCGCTGGCGGTTTATCTGCAGAATGAAATTTCCGTCTCATTTGCGGTTGATATCCATCCTGCCGCTAACATTGGTCACGGCATCATGCTCGACCATGCGACCGGCATTGTGATTGGTGAAACGGCAGTGGTTGAGAATGATGTCTCGATCCTGCAGTCAGTTACGCTCGGCGGGACCGGCAAAACCAGCGGCGATCGTCATCCAAAAATCCGTGAAGGGGTGATGATTGGTGCCGGGGCGAAAATCCTCGGTAACATTGAGGTCGGACGCGGAGCAAAAATCGGCGCGGGTTCCGTGGTCCTGCAGCCTGTGCCACCGCACACCACCGCCGCAGGCGTGCCTGCGCGCATCGTGGGTAAACCCGGCAGTGATAAGCCGTCAATGGATATGGATCAGCACTTCAACGGCAGCCTGGCGGGCTTTCAGTTTGGCGACGGCATCTAGCCTTTAATCAGTGCGCCAGCGTAATCGAGCTGGCGCCACGCTTCATACACCACCACCGAGACCGCATTCGACAGATTCATACTGCGGCTTTCGGCCTGCATCGGTATACGAATCTTCTGTTGTGCCGGTAAGGCCTGCAAAATCTCAGCCGGCAATCCGCGGCTCTCCGGACCAAACAGTAAATAATCCCCGGCCTGATACTGCACTGCGCTGTGCGCTGGCGTGCCTTTGGTGGTCAGGGCAAACAGCCGCGCGGGCGATTCTGCCGCCAGAAATGCCGCATAGTCTGCGTGGAATTTGATGGCGGTAAATTCGTGATAATCCAGACCGGCACGACGTAAGCGTTTGTCATCCCAGGCAAAGCCGAGTGGCTCAATCAGGTGGAGCTGAAAGCCGGTATTGGCGCACAGGCGAATGATATTGCCGGTATTAGGCGGGATTTCTGGTTCAAACAACACAATGTTAAGCATAAGGCCCCCAATAACGAGGGCCGAAGCATAGCAAATTATTGTCGACCGGAGGAGTAGAGCGGTAACCAGATCGTCAGGCGCAGGCCGCCAAGCGGGCTGTCATCGGCCTTAACCCAGCCGCGATGTTGCTGCACGGCGGTTTCGACGATGGCCAGACCGAGGCCGGTGCCGCCCGATTCGCGATCGCGCGCTTCATCAGTACGGTAAAACGGTCGGAAAATCTGTTCGCGATCTTCCGGGCTGACGCCAGGACCATCATCATCGACATGTACCGTGATACCGGCGATATCGACCGAGAAGCTGACGCTGATGTGGCTGTTTGAATAACGCAGCGCGTTACGCACGATATTCTCCAGCGCACTCTCCAGCGCGTGCGGATTGCCGTAAAGCGGCCATGGACCCGGCGGATAAGGTATGTCCATCTTCTTGCCCATCTGCTCGGCTTCGAAGCGGGCATCTTCCAGCACCCCGTTCCACAGCTGATTCGCCTTCATCGCCTCACTGACCAGCGCATTTTTATGCTGGGTGCGCGACAGCACCAGCAGGTCGTTAATCATGCCATCCAGACGCTGCGCTTCCATCTCAATGCGCTCCAGCTCTTTGCCCTCGCCCTGACGACGACGCAGCAGCGCCGTTGCCAGCTGCAGTCGGGTAAGCGGCGTACGGAGCTCATGGCTGATGTCTGACAGCAGACGTTGCTGACCGGTCATCATCCGTTCCAGCGCACTGACCATCTGATTAAAGCTGGAGCCGGCAGCCAGGAACTCCTGCGGGCCCGATTCCAGTTCCGGATGCTGACGCAGGTTACCGCTGGCGACTTCATCGGCAGCATATTTCAGCTTACGGGCCGGACGTGCCAGGCTCCAGGCCAGCCACAACAACAGCGGCGAACTGATCAGCATTGTCACGATCAGCAGCAATAAGGGGCGATCAAACAGGAGATTGATGAAATCGAGCTGAGAACTGTTGGCTGGACGAATCATGTAGAGCTGATAGTTATCTTCACCGTCCCGAACCGCAAACGGCCCCACCAGTTCAACCCGACCATACTTCTTTTTCTGCGGATGATCCGCATTATCGGACTGGCCGATAAAATTGCGGATAACCTGCATTTCATTATGCTGCGCGCCGATTACCCGGCCTTCGCTGGTCACTAACAGCAGCCGCTGACCCGGCGGCGCCCATTTTTCTACTGCACGGAATAACCGGCGCCACCACATCAGATCGTTAGGCGGATCCTGTGACAACTCGGCTTCAACGTGCTGCTCAATCATGATGCCCTGCCGCTGTTCACTTTCAAGCAGCGAGGTCATCTGTCGGGAATCGAGTTTGGGCACCATTAGCACCAGCATCAATACCAACGCCAGGGTTAACCAGAAGATGGCAAAGATGCGGGTGGTCAGACTGCCAATCATGATGCCGAAACCATCAGGTAGCCCCGGCCGCGTAAGGTTTTAAACCATGGATGACCATCACGACGCTCAGGAAGCTTACGGCGCAGGTTGGAGATGTGCATATCAATCGCCCGGTCAAACGGCGTCAGGCGTTTACCCAGCACTTCCTGACTCAGATGTTCACGCGACACCACCTGACCCAGATGCTGTGCCAGCAGATAGAGCAGGGTGAATTCGGTGCCGGTCAGATCCAGCGTCACATCATCAAAGCTGGCCTCCTGGCGACCCGGATTAAGCCGCAGGCAGTCGACTTCCAGCGTCGGTGAGCTGTTGTCCTGCTGCTGTTGCTGTTCACTCCAGTTAGAGCGGCGCAGAATAGCGCGGATACGGGCCACCAGCTCACGATCGTTAAACGGTTTAGGCAGATAGTCATCCGCGCCCAGTTCGAGGCCCAGTACGCGATCCAGCTCGCTACCGCGCGCGGTCAGCATGATGACCGGAGTCTGATGTTGCTGTCGCAGTTCTTTCAGGGTGTCGATACCGTTCTTCTTCGGCATCATCACATCCAGTAACAGCAGATCAACGGAGTTATCAAGCAGGTTCAGCGCTTGTTCACCGTCGCTGGCTACCACCACCTCAAACCCTTCCATTTCTAACAGTTCTTTTAAAAGCGAAGTTAATTCGCGGTCATCATCTACCAACAGGATTTTATTCATTTTTGTAGCCCTCCGCAGGCAAAATACCGTGTTCCTGGCGCACCTATCCATCGCTTTACGTAGTTTTACACCCCCTGACGGATGTTTGCAGCTATCGCCGTACACTGGCTCTCGTTGAATCGCAAAACGGAACGAACTGGAGTAAACGATGCGCACATTAACCGCCGTCGTCCTTGCCTCAGCGATGGCTCTCAGTCTCGCCAGCGCAGGTGCAAAAGATACGACGACGATTGACGAGATGCATCATGGCGGATTGCCGACAGGCAGTATGACGCAAAATCCGCAAAGCCACATGTTCGAGGGCATCGAGTTGACCGAACAGCAGCGTCAGCAGATGCGTGACCTGATGCAACAGGCCCGACACGAACGCCCGGCGGTCCGTCTTGATGATATCGCCGCTCTGCATGAGTTAGTGACTGCAGACAAATTTAACGAAACGGCCATCCGCGAGAAGGCGGAAACCATCGCCAGAGTTCAGGTTGAACAACAGGTCGAGATGGCGCGTGTACAGAATCAAATGTTTCATCTGCTAACGCCGGCCCAGCAGGCCACGTTGCAGAAG
Organism: Pantoea brenneri; assembly: GCF_038594305.1. NCBI lineage: Bacteria > Pseudomonadati > Pseudomonadota > Gammaproteobacteria > Enterobacterales > Erwiniaceae > Pantoea > Pantoea brenneri. Next base: position 70,172 of record NZ_JBCGBG010000009.1, read on the forward strand.
AACTACCAGCAGCGACTGAATGAGCTGCGTCATTTATCGAATTTGCAGTCAGCATCATCACTGCAAGCAGTGAGTAGTACCAGCAGTAACCAGTAACATAGTATCCCTGTTTTCCTTGCCATAGACACCATCCCTGTCTTCCCCCGCATGATGCGGGGGTTTTTTTTATCTTTTTACTGGTTTTTTTGCTTTGACAGTAATCATCACTCCGCAATAAAAACGCCATTTGATTAGCGCTTAGTCAGCCTGCGCTACCGATCACCGCCGTTTAACTCTGTTTACGCACGATGACTGCGCTTAAGCGCACCGGGAGTATTTGCCGCTGCAGGTAATTTATTAACGAATTGATATATATGAACTTATGCGCGGAAGTCATCAGATTAACCTGGGTTTTCAACGGCCTGCATTCCCCGCGTTGCGCTTGCTGGATCAGGTCCAGCTTCTACACTTAATCCTGTCACTGCAGGGAAGTGAAGTGTCTTCGCGAAGTCTCAGGGAGCAACAACCACATTATGTCGTCCTGAATGAATCTATTAACGGAGTAAGTTATGGCAGAGCATCGTGGTGGTTCAGGTAATTTCGCAGAAAATCCGCAGAAAGCATCTGAAGCTGGTAAAAAAGGCGGCCAGAACAGCGGCGGCGGAAATTTCAAAAACGATCGTGAAAAAGCATCAGAAGCAGGAAAAAAAGGCGGCAAAAAGTAATTGCTGTCTCACGCCCTGACGCGGCTGGCAGATGAAATAATGCTGGCCCTGATGTGTTAAGCACTGTGCCCCGTCCTCCTGCTGTGGTCGGGGCTTGTTTTTATTATCGCGTTCTCCCCGGCCGACATCCCTCTCTTTGATCACAATTAAGCGGTCTTCTGACAGCAGTGTTAAACTTTAGCCATTCTTTCATTTGGGTGCGCATCTCCCTTGATGCTGCATACGGAACCTGGCATGCAACCCTCTTATGGTCGACTGGTAAAGCGTGCTGCTCTGGCCGCGACTATCCTTGCGTCTGTGCTGTTAATCGTAAAGATTTTCGCCTGGTGGTACACCGGTTCAGTGAGCTTGCTGGCTGCGCTGGTCGATTCACTGGTCGATATCGCCGCCTCGCTGACCAATCTGCTGGTGGTGCGATATGCGCTGCAACCGGCGGATGAAAACCACACCTTCGGACACGGCAAAGCGGAATCGCTGGCGGCGCTGGCGCAAAGCATGTTTATCTCGGGCTCCGCACTGTTCCTGTTTCTGACCGGCCTGCAACATCTCGCTTCACCAAACGTACTCCGTGCGCCTGGCGTCGGCATCGTGGTAACCGTGGTGGCACTGGCCTCGACCCTGATACTGGTGGCCTTTCAACGCTGGGTGGTGCGCAAAACCCGCAGCCAGGCGATCCGGGCCGATATGCTGCACTATCAGTCAGATGTAATTATGAATGGTGCCATCCTGATCGCGCTGGTGCTGAGCGGTTACGGCTTCGCCCGCGCGGACGCGCTGTTTGCGCTGGGCATTGGCGTGTTCATTCTCTACAGCGCGCTGCGGATGGGATATGAGGCGGTACAGGCGCTGCTGGATCGCGCGTTACCGGAAGAGGAACGGCAGCGGATTCTGACGATAGCGACGCAGTGGCCGCGGGTTCAGGGGGTACACGATCTGCGTACCCGCCAGTCCGGACCCACCAAATTTATTCAGCTACACCTGGAGCTGGAAGATCAGCTGCCGCTGGTGCAGGCACACCGTGTTGCCGACCAGGTTGAGAAAGCATTACGCAAAGAATTTCCCGGTTCGGACGTAATTATCCATCAGGATCCCTGTTCTGTGGTACCGTTCGAGAGAGAAGATTCTTTAGGTTTTTAACTTAAATGAATCAAGCTGATACGAAAGGCATGACGTAACGCTAACATTGCTGCAAAAAATAGTGAAAAGTTGTCTGACCTGAATCAATTCAGCAGCAAGCCTTTGATATACTATCTGCCATCACGTGTCGCGCTAATCGCAAGAATGATGCTCAGCAGCGATCGACAGGCAGGATTAACCCTTAGTTTTGAACAATCCAGAGGTTGTCATGATCAAAAAAATTGGTGTATTGACCAGCGGCGGCGACGCCCCAGGCATGAACGCAGCTATTCGTGGAGTGGTACGTTCCGCGCTGAGTGAAGGACTGGAAGTTTTTGGGATCTATGACGGTTATCTGGGTTTGTATGAAGATCGCATGATCAACCTCGATCGCTATAGCGTCTCTGATATGATCAACCGCGGCGGCACCTTCCTCGGTTCTGCACGCTTTCCTGAATTCCGTAATGAAGATGTGCGTCAGGTCGCGATTGAAAACATGAAAAAGCGTGGCATCGATGCGCTGGTGGTTATTGGCGGTGACGGTTCTTATATGGGCGCCAAACGCCTGACTGAGATGGGCTTTCCCTGCATCGGTTTACCCGGCACCATCGATAACGACGTAGCCGGTACCGATTACACCATTGGCTATTTCACCGCGCTGGAAACCGTGGTCGAGGCGATTGACCGTCTGCGCGATACCTCTTCTTCGCATCAGCGTATTTCGATTGTTGAAGTGATGGGCCGCTATTGCGGTGACCTGACGCTGGCGGCGGCGATTGCGGGCGGCTGCGAATTTATCGTGTTGCCGGAAATCCCTTACACCCGCGAAGAGCTGGTGGCGGAGATCAAAGCCGGCATCGCCAAAGGTAAAAAGCACGCTATCGTGGCGATCACCGAACATATCTGCGATATCGACGATCTGGCACGCTTCATCGAAACCGAAACCAAACGCGAAACCCGTTCAACCGTGCTGGGTCATATTCAGCGTGGCGGCGCACCCTGTGCTTACGACCGTATTCTGGCGTCACGCATGGGAGCCTACTCCATTGAACTGCTGATGCAGGGTTACGGCGGACGTTGCGTCGGCATCCAGAACGAGAAGATGGTGCATCACGACATCATCGACGCGATTGAAAATATGAAGCGTCCGTTCAAGCGCGACTGGCTGGATACCGCTAAACAGCTTTACTGATCCCTTCTGCGGGCGTGCAGTACAGCACGCCCGATCTGCTCGCCTGTATATTCCGCACGGTTATAACAGCTTATTTTTAATTCTTTTAGCTCTGTAATGGTTTATGTCACGCTTAGCCCATAACGATATTGGGAGAGTGCGTAATGAACAAGTGGAGTATCGGAATTACCCTGTTGCTGGCCTCAACCAGCGTGCTGGCGAAAGACATCCAGTTATTAAACGTTTCCTACGATCCGACACGCGAGTTGTATGAGCAATACAACAAAGCGTTCAGTGCGCACTACAAACAGGAAACCGGCGATAACGTCGTGGTCCGTCAGTCTCATGGCGGTTCCGGTAAGCAGGCTACCTCGGTCATCAACGGCATTCGTGCCGATGTGGTCACCCTGGCGTTGCAATCCGACGTAGATGCGATTGCCGAGCGTGGTCGTATCGACAAAAACTGGCTTCAGCGCCTGCCCGACAACTCCGCACCGTACACCTCAACCATCGTCTTCCTGGTACGCAAAGGCAACCCCAAAGGGATCCATGACTGGAGCGATCTGATCAAGCCGGGCGTATCGGTGATTACCCCGAACCCGAAAACGTCTGGCGGCGCACGCTGGAACTATCTGGCCGCCTGGGGCTGGGCACTGGATCACAATAACGGCGATCAGGCTAAAGCACTGGCCTACGTCCGGGCGCTGTTTAAAAACGTTGAAGTGCAGGATTCCGGCGCGCGTGGCGCAACCAATACCTTTGTTGAGCGCGGTATCGGTGATGTGCTGATCGCCTGGGAAAACGAAGCGTATCTGGCGGTTAACAAGCTGGGTAAAGACAAGTTCGAGATTGTTACGCCGAGTGAATCTATTCTGGCCGAACCCACCGTATCGGTAGTCGACAAAGTGGTGGATGAGAAGGGCACTCGCAAGGTGGCGGATGCGTACCTCAAATATCTCTACTCGCCAGAAGGCCAGACCATCGCTGCGCAGAACTACTATCGCCCGCGTGATGCTGAAGTAGCGAAAAAATTCGCCAGCACCTTTGCGCCAGTGAAGCTGTTTACCATTCAGGATAAATTTGGCGGCTGGACCCAGGCACAAAAAGCGCACTTCGCCGATGGCGGCAGCTACGACCAGGTAATGAAACCGTAATCGGGTGCGGCCAGCGCGCCCTGCGCTGGCCGCGTCTCTGTGCTCTCCCGTTCATCGCCATTTGCTGGCCCGCCCAAACAATTCTCCGTGACATTAGCGTATCGCCAGGCGAGGATGCAGGCTGCTGAATCCCACAGGAAGCATTGTTATGCAGCCACGTCGTCGCGCAGTCGGTCTGATTGCGTTTCTGCTGATACTGGTGATTGCGGGCATGCTGGCCGCCGCCCTTCATTTCAAAAAAAACGCCGATGCATTGTGGCAAATCGTCAGCGAAAAGTGTCTGCCCAATCAGCTGCGGCATGGCGAGCCGGCTCCCTGCCAGCGGGTTGATCTGCAGCATCGCTACGCCACGCTGAAAGATATTCACGGCCCGCTGCAATATCTGCTGATCCCGCTCGATAAAATCACTGGCATTGAAAGTCCGCAGCTGTTGAAGACCACCACGCCCAACTATTTTGCTTTCGCCTGGCATGAACGCCAGTTACTGGCGCAACGGCGCGGCTCACCGATCGACGATCGGGTGCTTTCGCTGGCGATCAACGCACAGTACGGCCGCACCCAGAACCAGCTCCATATTCATCTCTCCTGTTTACGGCCGGATGTGCGTCAGCAGCTTGATCAGCTGATGCCGCAGCTTACGGCGCGGTGGCAGGCGACCACGCTGCGCAATCATCGCTACTGGCTGCGCACGCTGACGCCCGCAGAGCTGGCACAGCAAAGCGTTTTCATCCGTCTGGCGGATGAGGTGCCACAGGCACGTACGGCGATGGGAAAATATGGTCTGGCGCTGGCGGGTTTATCTGACGGACGGCTGGTGTTGATGGCGATTGAGCGTAACTGGCTGCTGCTGAACCGTGGTTCAGCGGAAGAGGTGCAGGATCATCGCTGTCAGCTGATCTCGCCAATAAAAAAGGCGGCTTAATTAGCCGCCTTCAGGGTGCGCATTAGCGCTTAGGCATTTTTCGCCGCTGCTGCCGCTTTAACAATCACGGCAAACGCATCGGCTTTCAGTGACGCACCGCCAACCAGCGCGCCATCAATGTCGGGCTGGGTAAACAGCTCAGCAGCATTTTTATCGTTGACCGAACCGCCGTACTGAATGATGACCTGTTCAGCGATCGCCGCATCTTTCTTCGCGATATGATCACGAATAAATTTATGCACCGCCTGCGCCTGCGCAGGGGTCGCTGATTTACCGGTACCGATAGCCCAGACTGGCTCGTAAGCGATGACCGCGTCTTTAAACGCTTCGGCGCCCTGCGTTTCCAGCACGGCATCCAGCTGACGCGCGCAGACTTCTTCGGTTTTACCCGCTTCGTTTTCTGCTTCGGTTTCGCCAATGCACAGCACCGGTACCAGACCCACTGACTTCAGCACTGCGTATTTCTTCGCAATGAATTCGTCGCTTTCTTTATGGTAGGTGCGGCGTTCGGAGTGACCGATGATGATGTATTTCGCACCGATATCTTTCAGCATCTCGGCAGAAACTTCACCGGTGAAGGCGCCAGACAGGTTAACGTCTACGTTCTGCGCACCCAGTGCGATGTGGCTACCAGAGATGGCATGTTTCGCCTGCTCGAGATAGACGGTTGGCGGTGCAATGGCAACGCCACACCCATCAACGCCGGACAGTTCCTTGCGCAGACCGTCGATCAGTTCGGCTGTCATCTGCTTGCTGCCATTCAACTTCCAGTTACCCATAACCAGTGGATGTCGCATTCTATCCTCCGCATAACGCGATACATGAAAAATCACTGCCAGCTGGCAGCGTTGTCTGCCAGACAGTATAGAGATCAAATGTGGCGATGGCTTTGCTTTTCGTCATTTTTGCCCACATCATCAGGGGGTCGCGAGCGCCAGTTTGACCGGTTCAATCGCAAAGGTTAATCCCTTGTCGCCATTGTCAGCCACCACAAAACGCAACGCGCCTTCGACGTGAGCATAGTAGGGCGATCCCTTACCTTCTTTCAGCAATCCATCCAGCTTTTTACGCCCCTCTTCAGCGCTTAAACCCGGGACGAAGAAGCGCAGCGAAGCGGTCATATAGGCCAGCGCTTTCTCCTGTGACGCACTCTGATCCGGACCGGGCAGCGGCAGCCAGGTAATCTGCAGCGTTTTGATTTTGCCGGTTCCCGGCTCCAGCGCCGTCGAGGCATACAGGGTTTCGTTAATCTTGCTGGCGGCGCGCGTCAGGTTGCTTTTGTCACCGCGATTATCGATGGCGCGATACTCCAGCAGCGGCAATGCCGGGTTAGCCAGATTGTACTTTTCGCGAAACTGGCCGATCGTCATATCAAAGGTGGGCGCACCCGCCAGCAGATAAGGCGCAGCGGGCAGCGCGTCGGCCCGATCCTGCGGTTGCGGATCGGCGGCAAATGCCGGAACCGTCAGCGCAAGCGATAACAGCAGTGCGCCAGGCAAATTCTTCATTTTGTCGACCCTAACCAGTAAACTCAGGCCCAAATTAGAACGGTTTTTATCCGCGAGGTCAAAAGCGCGGCGGCTTTAATTTCTGCTGGGACAATAATGCATGACGTTACAACAATGGTGTTTTTCTTATCGTGGCCGGCTGGGGCGACGTGACTTCTGGATCTGGCAGGCGGTCTGGCTGTTGACGACCACCTTATTATTCGTTTTAGCGGCGAATGAGTGGCTGGATACGCAAATGGCCGCATTCGGCGTGGTATGCCTGCTGTGGCCCGCCAGCGCGGTGCTGGTAAAGCGTCTGCACGATCGTAATCGTCGCGGCTACTGGGGATTTTTACTGATTGCAGCCTGGCTGTTGGTGGCGGGAAACTGGAGCATGTTAGACGGCATCCTGCCGTGGCTGGTGGGACGGGCCATTCCATTTGTGATACTGGCTGGACTGCTACTCGATCTCGGCGTGTTTCGCGGCACCCCCGGCGATAACCGGTTTGGTGCCGCGGCGCAGCCTGTGCGTTACTGGCAGGCGGCTCACCAGTAATGTTCGCTGGTGATGTGGCCCGGTTTGCGCTTCAGGTGTTTGCGCATCTCGCGCGTCTCCTTAAGCAATTGCTGGGTATCACGCACCATCTGCGGGTTGCCGCACAGCATTACGTGGCTGCTGTCGGCATCGAGCGGTAATCCCACTGCGCGTTCCAGTTCGCCATTTTCAATCAGCGCAGGCACCCGGCCGGTGAGTGAACCGGCGATCTGTTCGCGGCTGACTACCGTCTGGATATGCAGCTTGCCGTGATAAACCTGCTGTAACTGCTGCATCAGCGGCAAAAAACTCAGGTCAGCAGCGTAACGCGCCGCATGAACCAGCACGATATTTTCAAACCGGTCCAGACCTTCGCCCTGCTGGAGCATAGAAAGATAAGGACCGATGGCGGTGCCGGTCGCCAGCATCCACAAGGTCCGGCAGTCCGGTACCTCATCCAGCACAAAGAAACCGGCCGCCTCTTTGGTCACCATTACCTGATCGCCAGGACGCAGCGCGTGTAAATGCGGGCTGAGCTTGCCGTCCGGTACGGTGACCAGATAGAACTCCAGCAGGTCATCTTTAGGCGCATTGACGTAGGAGTAAGCACGCTGGACACGTTCGCCATCAATTTCTAACGCCAGCTTGGCAAACTGGCCGGCGATAAACGGATCGACTGGCGCCTGAACCCGAAGGCTGAACAGCGCATCCGTCCAGTTTTTAACTTCCTTCACTTGAGCATTGACCCACTCGGCCATAATCACTCCCTGGTTGTTGATTATTCAGGCAGATGGCTATTTTCGCGACTGTGCCGCGAGATTGCTACCCTGCGTCCGGACAAAGGCTCTAATCGACAAACTGTTGCGTTACCTTTACAAGCTGGTGCATAAACTTGACGGGCGCAAGTCCGACCCTTTTTCGCTGCCTCTCGCTTTGTCATTTAATCCTGATATTTTTCACGCCATAACGAAACACTCAGCCGGTTAACGGCTGTTTTAACCTCTTTTCTCAGACAGATATGTTACTCAATCATGATGAATAAACTGGAAAATCGCCGCTTGCTGGTGATGCTGATTGTGCTGGTGGCAGTCGGGCAGATGGCGCAGACCATCTATGTACCGGCGATGGCCGCCATGGCTGACGCGCTAAACGTACGCGATGGTGCGCTGCAACGGGTGATGGCAGCCTATCTGATGACCTACGGTGGATCGCAGCTGATCTACGGTCCCCTGTCGGACAGTGTCGGACGCCGGCCGGTGATCTTGGCGGGGATGATGATCTTTATGATCGGCGCGATCACCGCATTGATGGCCACGTCGCTTAATATGCTGGTGCTTGGCAGCGCGGTGCAGGGACTGGGAACCGGCGTAGCGGGCGTAATGGCCCGTACCATGCCGCGCGATCTCTACGAGGGACACGCGCTACGCCGGGCCAACAGCCTGCTTAATATGGGGATTCTGGTCAGCCCGCTGCTGGCACCGGTGATTGGCGCTCTGCTGACACAGCTGTTTGGCTGGCATGCCTGTTTCGCCTTCCTGCTGCTGCTCTGCCTGGCCGTCACCGCCTCTATGGCGCGCTGGCTGCCGGAAACCCGTCCCTACAGTGCAGAAGTCACGCCGTTCTTTAAGCGCTATGTCCGTTTGCTGAGTGACGCCAATTTCGTTCGCTATATTGTACTGCTGATTGGCGCGCTGGCGGGGATTGCGGTGTTTGAGTCGAGCTGTGGCGTACTGCTGGGCGGCGTGCTCGGCCTGAACAGCCTGACCGTCAGCATTCTGTTTATCCTGCCGATTCCGGCGGCCTTTTTTGGTGCCTGGTTCGCCGGACGCGAGCAGGGCTCCTGGCACAGCCTGATGTGGTGGGGCGTTAATAGCTGCCTGCTGGCTGGAGTGCTGATGTGGGTGCCGGCCTGGTTTGGCGTGATGAATATCTGGACGCTGCTGGTGCCGGCGGCGCTGTTTTTCTTTGGTGCCGGCATGCTGTTCCCGCTGGCAACCTCGGGCGCAATGGAACCTTACGCCTGGCTGGCTGGCAGCGCGGGCGCACTGATTGGCGGGATGCAGAATCTCGGATCCGGTCTGGTGGCGTGGCTGTCGGCGCTGATGCCGCAGCACGATCAGTTCAGCCTCGGAATGCTGATGTTCTTTACTGCGCTGGTGATGCTGCTGTGTTGGTTGCCGCTCTCACGTCAGCCGGAGCGCGGCAACCAGCCGGTTACAGGATAAACGGATGGAGCGCCGGATCTTTACGGTCGAGGTAGTGAATCGACTGGATGCGGCGAATGGTGCGTGACTTACCGCGAATCAGCAGGGTTTCACTGGTGGCGATATTGCCCTGACGCGTGATGCCCTTCAGCAGGTCGCCGCTGGTAATGCCGGTGGCGGCAAACACCACATTGTCGTTGCGCGCCATCTCATCCAGCGGCAGCACTTTACCCGCTTCAATACCCATCTCAGCACAGCGCTGTAGCTCCTGTTCGCCCAGCCGCCGGTTCTCTTCACTGTCACCTTTAACCTGATGACGCGGCAGTAACCGGCCCTGCATATCGCCGTCCAGCGCGCGGATCACCGCCGCTGAAACCACGCCTTCCGGTGCGCCGCCGATGCCATACATCACATCCACTTCGCTGTCCGGCATGCAGGTCAGGATTGAGGCCGCGACGTCGCCATCCGGGAAGGTAAATACCCGCACGCCAAGCTGTTGCAGCTCGCTGATGACCGCGTCATGGCGCGGCTTCGCCAGAATCGACACGGTTAACTGTGCCAGCGGTTTATTCATCGCCGCGGCAATATTTCGCAGGTTAGTTTCCAGCGGCAGGTCGAGATTGATCTGCCCACGCGCAGCCGGACCCACAATCAGCTTTTCCATGTACATATCGGGTGCATGAAGAAAGCTGCCCTTGTCGCCGACGGCCATTACCGCCAAAGCGTTTGCCTGGCCGAGGGCGGTCATCCGGGTGCCCTCGATCGGATCGACCGCGATATCGACCGCATCGCCGCGCCCGGTACCGACTTTCTCACCGATGTAGAGCATCGGCGCTTCATCGATTTCGCCTTCACCGATCACAATCTGACCGTCGATTTCAATCGAGTTCAGTACGTGGCGCATAGCATGGACAGCGGCACCGTCGGCCGCATTTTTGTCGCCGCGTCCTAACCAGTGATAGCCTGCCAGCGCGGCAGCCTCGGTTACGCGGGAAAATTCAATCGCAAGTTCTCGTTTCATGGCATCTACCTGACAAAAAACAGGCAGGCAGTGTAACACAGCGGGGGAGAGCGGCGGGGAAAAGGCCCGCGACAGCAACGGTCGCGGGCGTTGATCTTACTCTTGATCTTCCCATGCCTGAGCACGGGCGACGGCTTTCTTCCAGCCGGCATAACGGAAGTTACGCTCGGTGGTTTCCAGGCTTGGACGGAACTCACGTTCAATCACCGCTTTAGAGCGGACTTCATCCAGATCCTGCCAGAAGCCGACTGCCAGACCTGCCAGGTAGGCAGAGCCCAGCGCCGTGACTTCACGCACTTCCGGGCGCTCAACGCGGGTGCCGAGAATGTCAGACTGGAACTGCATCAGGAAGTTGTTGGCAACCGCACCGCCATCCACACGCAGCGCCTGCAGACGGGTGTTGGCATCGTTCTGCATCGCTTCCAGCACATCGCGGGTCTGATAGGCGATAGACTCCAGCGTCGCACGGATGATGTGGTTGGCATTGGCGCCACGCGTCAGGCCGAAGATGGCGCCGCGGGCATACGGGTCCCAGTAAGGCGCACCCAGGCCGGTAAAGGCCGGGACCATGTAAACGCCGTTGGTATCTTTCACCTTCATGGCGAAGTATTCAGAGTCAGCCGCATCGCTGATCAGCTTCATCTCATCACGCAGCCACTGAATGGAGGCACCACCGATAAACACTGCGCCTTCCAGCGCATAGTTCACTTCACCGCGTGGACCGCAGGCGATGGTGGTCAGCAGGCCGTGCGTGGAGGTGACCGCTTCGGTGCCGGTGTTCATCAGCATAAAGCAGCCGGTACCGTAGGTGTTTTTCGCCATGCCAGGCTGAACGCACAGCTGGCCATACAGCGCGGCCTGCTGGTCACCGGCAATCCCGGCGATAGGAATACGCGTACCGCCTTTACCCCCGATGTTGGTCTGGCCGTAAACTTCTGACGATGATTTCACTTCCGGCAGCATTTCACGCGGGATATCCAGGATATCCAGCATGCGCTGATCCCACTCCAGCTTGTGGATATTGAACATCATGGTACGTGAGGCGTTGGTGTAATCGGTGATATGCACCCGACCCTGCGTCATTTTCCATACCAGCCAGGTATCAACGGTACCGAACAGCAGCTCACCACGTTTTGCACGCTCACGCGCGCCTTCCACATGGTCGAGGATCCACTTCACTTTGGTGCCGGAGAAGTACGGGTTAATCACCAGGCCGGTGGTGTGCTGGATATACTCTTCCAGCCCCTCTTTCTTCAGCTTGTGGCAATAATCAGCGGTACGTGGATCCTGCCAGACGATGGCGTTATAGATTGGCTTGCCGGTCTCTTTGTCCCAGACGATGGCGGTTTCACGCTGGTTGGTGATACCAATGGCTGCGATCTCATCAGAGCGAATGTCGGCGTGCGCCAGCACTTCAACCAGCGTCGAGCTTTGTGACGCCCAGATATCCATCGGGTCATGCTCAACCCAGCCCGCTTTCGGGTAGATTTGGGTAAATTCACGCTGCGATACCGCTACAATGTTGGCGTCGTGATCGAGGATCACCGCACGTGAACTGGTTGTGCCCTGATCGAGCGCGACAATATATTTTTTATCGGTGGTAGTCATAAATTCTGTCCTGATGATAAAAGGTGAAACTTACGCTTTACGCTGCTGAGCGCGCGCAACCGGTTTTTCTGCTGGAACGCTGGCCGGTTCCTGAGCTGTGCCTGGCAGGTAACGGGCAATCAGTACGCGATAAGCGACTGCACCCAGGCAAGCACCAACCAGCGGGCCAAAAATCGGCACGAGGAAGTAAGGGATGTCACGACCGCCGGTAAAGGCAACGTTACCCCAGCCTGCCAGCCATGCGAAGATCTTCGGTCCGAAATCACGTGCCGGGTTCAGGGCGAAGCCGGTCAGGGGACCCATCGCGCCGCCGATAATCGCTACCAGCAGGCCGATCAACAGGGGTGCCAGCGGACCCCGTGGAATGCCGTTGCCGTCATCCGTCAGGCCCATAATGACCGCCATTAATACTGCAGTGATCACCATCTCAACCAGGAAAGCCTGACCAACACCGATGTGCGGGTTAGGGTAGGTAGAGAAGATGCCCGCCAGGTCGAGACTTTCAACCGTGCCGCGCACCATCTGATGGCTCTGCTCGTAGTCGATAAACAGGCTGTAGTAGAGACCGTACACCAGCGCGGCAGCACAGAAAGCGCCGGCAACCTGCGCCACGATGTAGGGAACGACTTTACGCCCTTCAAAATTGGCGAACAGGCAAAGCGCAACGGTAATAGCCGGATTCAGATGCGCACCTGAAATACCGGCAGTAAGGTAGGCGGCCATGGAAACACCCAGGCCCCAGATAATACAAATTTCCCACTGACCGAAGGCGGCGCCGGCGAGTTTCAGCGCAGCTACACAGCCTGCACCAAAGAAAATGATCAAGCCGGTCCCCAGAAATTCGGCAATACACTGACCTTTGAGCGTGTTAGTTGTCTGACTCATAATAATTGTTCCTGAAGCGAGGTTAAATTTTATCAGTTTTTGTTCTCAGTCCATGAGTCACCCAGCTTTATTGTAGGGCTGATGTAAATTTATCGTTAACGAACATAAACGAGAAATAGCGAAATCGTTTTTTGTGTACTGCGTCATAAAAATGCGCGTTTTCGCGTATTCTGGCTTTCTTAAATCATCATTCGGCACTTACTGCCGCGGCCGGTGCAGGCGGCAAAAGTGCAGCCGCGATAAGCGCAGCGGAATCTTAGGGATTGGCTGAAAAGTGTTACAGACTGCGCCCGGCGCGCCCGCGTTGCTGGACTTGCGGGGTGAGGCTACATACAATCGGGACAACGTTGCTGGCTTACGCTGGCATCATCAACGCCTTGCAGGAATTTAGGAGAGGTCAGAAAGATGTCATTTGAAGTGTTTGAGAAACTGGAAGCGAAAGTACAGCAGGCGATTGATACCATCACCCTGTTGCAGATGGAAATCGAAGAGCTGAAAGAGCAGAACAACGCACTGCGTAACGATGCGCAACAAGTCGCGGGCAACCACGATGCGCTGATGCGTGAAAATCAGCACCTGAAAGAAGAGCAACACGTATGGCAGGAACGTCTGCGCGCATTGCTGGGAAAAATGGAAGAGGTTTGAAGCCTCAGCTGACGTGAAAACGGGTGCTCAGGCACCCGTTTTTCATGGCTGGCGTTATTCGAGGTCCAGCGCGTCTTCTGACAGAATGATACCGGTGTTATCGGCATAGAGATGGTCGCCGGAAAAGAAGGTGACGCCGCCAAAATTGACGCGCACATCGCTTTCACCAATCCCTTCACCGGCTGCGCCAGCCGGGATCGCCGCGATCGCCTGAATGCCAATCTCCAGCTCTTCCAGTTCATCAACCTGACGAACTGAACCGTAAATCACCAGGCCTTCCCACTCGTTAGTGGCCGCCAGGCGCGCCAGCTGGGCATCGACCAGCGCCCGACGCACCGAGCCGCCGCCGTCAATCACCAGCACCCGACCCCGGCCATTTTCTTCCAGCAGGTCGTAAAGTAAGCCGTTGTCTTCAAAGCATTTCACTGTGGTAATCTGACCACCGAATGAAGTGCGCCCACCAAAGTTTGAAAAAAGCGGTTCAACAACATTCACTTCTTCATGGTAGATATCGCAGAGTTCAGATGTATCGTATTTCATAAGGGTTTCGTCTGTTTGCCACAGGAGCGGTAAGTATATCGCTTTATGCTGATTGTTGGCAAAATCATCAGTGGAAAAAAGCAGCGTTGCATCAAGAGCATGCATAAAAAAGCCCAACCGGATGGCTGGGCTTCAGAAAAGTGCTGATCGCGCCGATTAGAGGATAAAGCGGCTCAGGTCTTCGTCGGCCACCAGTTCATCCAGATGTTTACCGACATAGTCAGCATCAATGGTGACGGATTCGCCGTGACGATCGCTGGCGTCATAAGAGATATCTTCCATCAGACGTTCCAGCACGGTATGCAGACGACGCGCACCGATGTTTTCGGTGGTCTCGTTCACCTGCCAGGCCGCTTCAGCGATACGACGAATACCGTCGGCGGTGAAGTCGATGTTAACGCCTTCAGTGTTCATCAACGCTTTATACTGCACGGTTACCGACGCGTTCGGTTCAGTCAGAATGCGCTCGAAATCGTTCACGGTCAGCGCCTGCAGTTCAACGCGAATCGGCAGACGACCCTGCAGTTCCGGAATCAGATCTGACGGACTGGCCACCTGGAAAGCGCCGGAGGCGATAAACAGAATGTGGTCAGTTTTCACCATGCCGTGCTTGGTTGAAACAGTACAGCCTTCAACCAGCGGCAGCAGGTCGCGCTGAACTCCTTCACGTGATACATCCGGGCCGCCGGCATTCTGGCCGCCGCGCTTACAGATTTTGTCGATCTCATCGATAAACACGATACCGTGCTGCTCGACCGCCTCAATGGCTTCCTGCTTCAGCTCTTCCGGATTGACCAGTTTGGCCGCTTCTTCTTCTACCAGCAGCTTCATTGCTTCTTTAATCTTCAGCTTGCGTGGCTTCTGTTTCTGGCCGCCGAGGTTCTGGAACATCGACTGCAGCTGGCTGGTCATCTCTTCCATGCCCGGAGGTGCCATGATCTCAACGCCCGGACCGCTGGCGGCCAGGTCGATCTCAATCTCTTTGTCATCCAGCTGACCTTCGCGCAGTTTTTTACGGAAAGACTGGCGGGCGGCTGACGGCTCAGGTGCCTGCTCTGGCTGGCCCCAGTTATTTTTCGCCGGTGGGATCAGCACATCAAGGATGCGCTCTTCCGCCATCTCTTCGGCGCGGTATTTGTTCTTTTCAATCGCCTGACTGCGGACCATTTTGATGGCGGAGTCAGTCAGGTCGCGGATGATCGAGTCCACTTCTTTACCGACATAACCTACTTCGGTGAATTTGGTCGCTTCGACTTTAATAAACGGCGCGTTCGCCAGTTTAGCCAGTCGACGGGCGATCTCGGTTTTACCGACACCGGTCGGGCCGATCATCAGAATGTTTTTCGGTGTTACTTCATGACGCAGTTCTTCGTCAAGCTGCATGCGGCGCCAGCGGTTACGCAGCGCAATGGCCACGGCGCGCTTAGCGCTGTCCTGGCCGATGATAAAACGGTTCAGCTCGCTGACGATTTCGCGCGGAGTCATCTCAGACATGTTTTAATCCTTACGCCTTGGACGGTAATTCTTCGAAATTAACGTTATGGTTAGTGTAGATGCAGATATCACCCGCGATGTTCAGCGATTTTTCGACGATGTCGCGTGCACCCATCTCAGTATTTTCCAGCAGCGCACGGGCGGCTGCCTGGGCGAAAGGACCACCGGAACCGATGGCGATCAGATCATTTTCAGGCTGGATGACATCACCGTTGCCGCTGATGATCAGCGACGCTGACTCATCGGCGACCGCCAGTAATGCTTCAAGGCGGCGCAGCATGCGGTCAGTACGCCAGTCTTTGGCCAGCTCAACCGCGGCTTTCACCAGGTGGCCCTGATGCATTTCCAGTTTACGTTCGAAGAGTTCAAACAGGGTGAAGGCATCTGCAGTGCCGCCAGCGAACCCGGCGATCACTTTATCGTTGTATAAACGACGCACTTTTTTAACGTTGCCTTTCATCACGGTATTGCCGAGCGTAGCCTGGCCATCACCGCCAATCACTACCTGGCCGTTGCGTCGTACACTTACTATTGTTGTCACGGGCAGACCCCTTGTTGCATTCGGAAAAAGGCTCCGCGCACCAGGCGCGGAGGATCATGCAAACAGATATGGGGCGGGTTTGTCGGGTTTCAACCCCCGACGGCGAGCGGAATACAGCTGGAGTGACCGGAACTGCGCAGGCGTTTCAGGGTGCTATCGGCGGTGGCGCGGTCTTTATAAGGCCCGATAACCACACGATTCCAGCCGCCGCCGGTAGTAATCCGGCTTTCAAAACCTTCGAAGGCTAAGCCAGCACGTACCGATTCCGCCTGGTCAGTGCCTTTGAAGGAGCCACACTGCACCATCCAGCGCTGAGAAGAGGCTTTCTCGGCGGGCTTGGCCTTCGCCGTTTCCTGCGGTTTCGGTTGTGACACCGGCTCACGCGTAATCGGTGCAGGCTGCGTCTGGCGCTGTACATTTTGCTGCTGCTGCTGCTGCTGCTGCTGACGCTGTTGTTGCTGCTGCAATTGTTGCTGACGTTGCTGCTGCTGTTGCGCCTGCAACTGCTGGCGTTGTTGTTGTTGCTGCAACTGCTGCTGATGTTGCAGCGTTTGCTGACGCTGAGCCGGTGTCTGTTCGTTCCACGGCACTTCGTTCAGCTGCGTTGGCTGCTGACGCATGTCGGCCTGCATCTGCTCCAGCAACTGGCGCTGCTCGTCGGTCAGCTGCGTCTGCGACTTCACTTCACCGCCTGATGAGGGCTCGATAGGCGTCGGCACGGTGACCTGGCGATTTTCCAGCTCTTTGATGTACTTCCAGCGCTCTTCTGGCTTAGGCGGTAAGCCATTACCGTTGGCTTTATGATCCGTAATGACCGGCACGTCCTCTTTCTTGTGATGCGCCAGGAACCATAAACCACCGGCAAAGGTCACCAACACCGCAACCGCCAGTACAATCATCAATTTTGATGTTCCCGAACCGCCCTTACTCTTCTTGCCACGGCTGGGGCTTTTTTTGCGACGCGTCCCTGTTGAACGCCCGCGGCCTACATAATCTTTTTGTGCCACTCTCGTTCTGATACCCTTCAAAAAATAGTGCCAAATGGGCGAATCGATAGTTTTTACGCGCCCGGCAAGGAGTCCGCCATGTTACTTAAGGGCCGGAACTTTGACCAGCAGTGTTCGCCTTAAGAATCTACTGAAAAAAGTGCCAGATTTCGCTTATTTTTCACGCTTTTTTGCTGGCGCCGTGCTGCCACGAATGGTCAGCCCGGCATCCAGCAGCCGCGATCCACTGCTGACGCGTTTGCCCTGCAACTCATCCAGCAGCAGCAACATCGCTTCCCGGCCGATCTGATAACGCGGCTGCGTCACGGTGGTCAGCGGTGGCTCGCAGTAACGCGATAGCTCAATATCATCAAACCCGACGACCGACAGATCGTCCGGTATCCGCAGTCCGCTGCGTCTGGCCTGATTCATCGCCCCGAGCGCCATAATATCACTGTGGCAGAACAGGGCGCGTGGCGGTTGTGGTAGCGACAGCAGTTGTTTCATCGCCGCCACGCCCGCTTCAAAGGTAAAATCGCCCCGTACAATATAGGTGGGATCGACGGTTAAGCCGCTGCGGCGCATCGCCTGGACGTAACCCTGCAGGCGATACTGACAGAGCGGCATCTCTTCCGGTCCGGCGATACAGGCGATTTGCCGGTGTCCCAACTGCAGCAGATGATTGACCGCTTCAAACGCGGCGGTCAGGTTATCGATGTGTACGGTGGGCAGTGACATTTCCGGCGCAAACTCATTTGCCATCACCATCGGTGGCAAATTGCGCTGTTCATCGACGCTGGCATCAAAGGGGAGCTGTGAACCCAGCAGCACCATGCCATCGATCTGCCGCGTCAGCATCAGGTTCAGAAAGGTTCTTTCCTGCTGATTCTGGTGCGCGCAGTCGCCAATCAGGACCAGATAGCCCTCTGCGGCCGCCGTGACTTCGACGCCGCGAATGATTTCGCTGAAGAAGGGATCGCAGATGTCGGGAACAATCACCAGAATGGTCTGGGTATCGTTACGGCGCGCGTTGCGGGTCAGCCCATGCGGCGCATATCCCACCGCCGCAACCGCCTGCTCAACTTTCTGCCGGGTGGCGGCAGAGACTTTCTCCGGGTTCATCAGCGCACGCGAAACGGTGGCGGTTGAGACGCCCGCTTTTTCCGCTACGTCTTTCATGGTGGCGGCGGGCGGTTGTTGATTCTGCTCCAACACATGCTCCTGACGCGTTATGGCGCGTTCGATTCTGTTTTGCCTGACCTAAAAGCAAGCCGGGCAACATTGTTAACGATTGCCCGGCTGGTTGTTACTTAATTTGCATAAAAATTGTGACTTATGCGACTTTTTTCGATCTGGCTCGCAGTGTCAGCCGTATCAGCTCTCGGTGGGATCGATATCCAGCGTCCATTTTACTTTGCGCGCGGCGGGCAGGGTCGAAACCAGCGGCAATGAGCTGCTCAGTAACTGTTGCAGACGCTGGCGTGAAGGATGCTGCACCAGCAACTGCCAGCGCCAGCGGCCGCTGCGTTTTGGCTGCAGGGCGGGTAGTGGTCCCATAAACCACATCGCGCTGTCATTCAGCGGGCTCGATTCCAGCAGATTTCGCAGCTGCTGCAGAAATTCCGCCGCCTGTTGGTTATCCATATCTTCCGCCCGGAACAGTGCGTGGCGGCTCCATGGCGGCAGGAACACCGCCTGGCGCTCCAGCAGCGCCTGCTGGGCAAAGGCAAAATAACCTTTATGCAGCAGGGTCTGCAGCAACGGGTGTTCCGGATGGTGGGTCTGCAGCAGCACTTCGCCCTGTTTACCGGCCCGGCCGGCGCGACCGGCAACCTGCGTGTAGAGCTGGGCAAACCGTTCTGCCGCGCGGAAATCAGCGGAGAACAGGGCACCATCCACATCCAGCAGCGAGACCAGTGTGACGTCGGGGAAATGGTGGCCTTTTGCCAGCATCTGGGTACCGACCAGGATGCGGGCGCCGCCGCGATGAACATCGGCCAGATGCTGCTCCAGCGCACCTTTGCGGCTGGTGGTATCACGATCGATGCGCGATACCGGGATGCCGGGAAACAGCGTGCCGAGCTGCTGTTCCAGCTGCTCGGTGCCGACGCCCACCGGCAGCAAATGGGTCGAGCCACATTGCGGACATTGATTAGGCAGCGGTCGCTGGCTGTCGCAATGGTGGCAGCGTAGCTGGCGGTGATGCTGATGCAATGTGTAGTAGCGGTCACAGCGCGAACATTCGGCAATCCAGCCACAATCGTGACACAACAGGGCCGGTGAAAAGCCGCGGCGGTTCAGAAATAGCAGGACCTGATTGTCGGCCTGCAAATGATGACGCATTTTGCCGATCAGCGCCGGTGCCAGGCCGCCAGTCAGCTGCACGCCTTTCAGATCGATCAACTGTTGCAGGGCCGGTCGGGCATTGCCGGCGCGTTTCGTCAGGTCGAGCTGACGATATTTACCGCTGCGTACGTTGTGCAGCGTCTCCAGCGCCGGTGTCGCCGATCCCATCACTATCGGGATGTTCTCTTCATGCGCGCGGAATACTGCCAGATCGCGTGCCTGGTACCGCCAGCCTTCCTGCTGTTTATAGGAGCTGTCGTGCTCTTCATCAATGATGATTACCCCAGGACGCGCCAGTGGAGTAAACAGGGCCGAGCGGGTGCCGATCACGATAGCCGTTTCGCCCCGTCGCGCGCGCAGCCATACCGCCAGCCGTTCACTGTCATTTAAGGCAGAGTGGAGCACATCGATCGGCGCATCAAAGCGCTCACGGAAACGGGCAATGGTTTGCGGGGTTAGGCCAATTTCGGGTACCAGCACCAGCGCCTGCTTGCCGCGTGACAGCACATTCTCCAGCACGCTGAGATAAACCTCGGTTTTGCCGGAGCCGGTGATGCCCGCCAGCAGCCACGCGGCATACTGTTCATCTTCTGCCCGGATTGCGCCGACCGCCATCGCCTGATCGGTATTCAGCCGCAGGCGTTCGCCTTTGATCGCGAAGGTGGTGCGCCAGTCATGCATCTGCGGCTGATGTTCATGCAGATCGCACAGACCTTTAGCCCGCAGCGCCTGCATTGCCGCATCCGTCAGATCGTGTTCGCTGACCTGATGACGATAGAGCGGCCGCTGACGTAAGGCGGCCAGCGCCTGCTGCTGTTTCGGCGCGCGTTTTAAGCTTTCGGGTGCTGTAGCGCGACCCTGCTCGGTGATCACCCATTGCCATAATGGATTATCCTGCGCCGGTTTACCCTGACGCAGCAGCACCGGTATCGCATGGCTCAGCACTTCGCCAGTCGGCGAATGGTAGTAGCTGGCCGCCCAGTTGAGAATGCGCCACAACGACGGCGGATAGAGTGATTCGCTGTCCAGCACCTCCGCAACGCGCTTCAGTTGCGCTTCCGGCAGATCGCTGTTGTCACGCAGCGCAACGACAATGCCGATCATTTTGCGATTGCCGAAGGGCACGCTCACACGACCGCCAATTACTGGCTGCGCACCCACAGGAGGCAGATAGTCAAACAGGCGGGGCAAGGGGACGGGCAGGGCAACCTGAACAACGGGCATAGCAATCTCTTTCCGGCTCAATCATCGGGGAAGATAGTGTACACGCTGGCCCCGATGGCGGGTATCTCAGCAGAGATTTGCAGCAATCAGAAGTTAGCTGTATAATGTTGCGCCTTCGGTGAGAAAGATCTTGCCGGAGTCCACCCTTTTTGTTCAACCGCGTGTGGTGCTGTGCGGGTTACGACCTGGCACGGAGAGCGACACGGCCTTATCTGAGGTTTCCCATGAAACAAGGTATTCACCCGAAATACGAAGCAGTTACTATCAAATGTACCTGCGGCAACGAGATTCACACCCGTTCAACACTGACTCACGAACTGAACCTGGACGTTTGTGGTAAATGCCACCCGTTCTATACCGGTAAGCAGCGTGAAGTGGCAACTGGTGGCCGTGTTGACCGCTTTAACAAGCGTTTCAGCGTGCCAGGCGCTAAAAAATAAGATTAAAAGGCACCTGAACCTGCGGGTTCGGCGGCAAGAAAAACCCAGCTTCGGCTGGGTTTTTTTATAGCGTTTTTTTACTGGCGGGTAGGTTTATTACAAACTGGTGCCCGGTTCTGATGGTGCTACAGGCTTATTCAGTTCAAGGGTCTGCGTCGTATAGTTGCCATCCAGCTCACGCAGACTCGCGATCTTAGGCGCAGTAATGGTGATTTTATCGGCCTTCATGGTGCCTTTGGTGCAAAATACCCACCATACGCAGGATGAATTACTGATTTTCTCATCGGTAATCAGCGCCAGCGTTCCCGCTTCCATGCTGCCGGTATTATATATCCCGTTTTTGCCCTCTACGCTTAACAGTCCGGTAGTCTGCATCACCCCGCTATTCCGCACCTCTTTAGCCGCGACGGAAGCGCTCTGTCCGATGAGGGCCGCGTCGTTAGAGACTTTTGCAGCAGAAATATATGCTGCGCCTTGCGCGGTGACGTCTCCACCTGACAACAGATTAATCTCGTTTACCGCGAGCAGGCTGATATTATTGGCCTGCATTGAGCCGGAATTAAGCAGACTGGTGTTGAATTTAGCTTTAACTTCTTCACCAACCAGTCCAAAGCCGGTCAGCATTGTCAGATCTTTCCCGCTGGTGATTTTACCGGCGTTATCAATATTACCGGCCTGAGCAATGATACCGATATCTCCAGCTGCATCGATTTGCCCATGACTGCTATTAAAGACTGCCCCATCACTGATGATATCAATAGAATCAGTGGTTTTAATTGTGCCATTGTTAGTGAACGAGCCGGCTGTCTGCAGCACTGTCTGATGGGAAGAAAGCTGACCATTATTAATAATTCCGCTGCGAGTTTTGGCGTTAATAAAGCCACTTTCAACGGTGCCGTTGTTGATC
Source organism: Pantoea brenneri (assembly GCF_038594305.1). NCBI lineage: Bacteria > Pseudomonadati > Pseudomonadota > Gammaproteobacteria > Enterobacterales > Erwiniaceae > Pantoea > Pantoea brenneri. The sequence goes on from NZ_JBCGBG010000009.1 coordinate 92,102, forward strand.
AGCGCACCATCAGAGGTGATAGAAAGGCCGACGGCATTTAGTATGCCGTTATTATTTACCCCGGCACCCGCCTCAGTGGTTTGCAGTTGAATGATCCCCGCCGTTACGCCACCCAGCGCGCTGACATCAATACTGTTAGCGTAACGCACGCTGTTTTCCGCTGCCGTCACCTGGCCGGAAGCAATATTGTAATCATAGCTACCGGCGATAGCGTTCAACTGGCTGGTCTCTACCTGACCGCGGATGTTAATTTGCTGCGCCAGCAGGTCGGTATAATCTGCCCCTTTCAGGCCATCACCGCTGACAGCAAGCGAACCCTGTGCCACGTTAAAGCCGGTAAATGCACCATCGCTGAAGGTTGGCGTGCCGGTGGTGAGCGTGGCCCGGCCGGTATTAATAAAGCCGCAGCCAGAACAGCTAATGCCGTTAGGGTTGGCGATAATCACATCAGCCTTCTGGCCAGCAACTTCTATATAACCGTTGAGATAAGATGGATTTTTTGAAATGATCTCATTAAGAATCAGGCTGGCAGGGCCGTCCAGATTACTGTTGTGAGAAAGATTACCGCTTTCACGGATTAAATCGGTGGTGCTGTTATTAATCACCATGCCCTGAGTAGGGACATTGAATTTTTGGTACATATTATGCGAAAGACCATTCGCATCGGCTTTATTGATATTAACCACCGTTGCACCATTTGCATGGGTGTAAAGATCAAGTGCAGCAAAGGAAGACTGACTGCTGAGCGTAGCTAACGTCGCCAGAAATAATAAATTAATTTTAAGACTTTTCATTTTTATCCCTTTAAGTAATGATGTTTTTAAACTCTGTTTAACGGTAGTGATGGTAAAATTTTCCTCCTTTTCTCAGTATTTCCATTGCAGAGAGAAACCCAGCGTAAGGGGATCCGTGTGAAAGCCCTGTGGCTTTTTAAGAGGCGTGCCGGAAAAAAGATCAAGGTAGGTTTGCTGATATTTACCTCGCAAGCCAACGACGCTGCCGATAACCGTTTTCCCGTTGTAATATTGTTGACTCTGATGGCCATAAACCTGACCTGCATCAACGCCGATATAAGGTTGTATGGCCTTGTCGGGAAATATCCAGCTGATGTCGTTGCGCCAGTACCATCCCTTATTATCCTGAAGCGAATTTTCACCATCGAATCCGCGTACCGTCCAGCGATTTGCCAGTGAAAAACGACTCAGCGAAGAAACATTATCGGGTGAATATTGCAGGCTAAAATGGGGAGAATAGTTCAGCCAGTTACCGTAAAAAAGGAAGTTCACGGAGCCTTGCAGATCTAAGGTAACAATCCTGCCTTCTTTATCGATGAGTTTATATTCCTGCTCAACAGTCTGATGACTATTAAACCATGGCATCTTTTTTTGGTAACTCAGGCTGGCTGCCAGACCGGCATTATCGTAACTGAGCTGATGTTGCAGTACGGCTTTCCATCCCGCATTTTTCTTATGCATGCTGACGAGATCGAAACCATTGAGCGCATAGCGGGATTCGGTATTGAATATTTGCAGGCCAGCCGTCGTAGTCTGATGTTCGGTACGCGAGAGCAGGCGATTAAGTTGCGCGCTGTAGTAGCTGTTTTTGTTATTCAGCCGCCAGTTGGTCCAGTTACCGATCATATATTGTTGATACTGGCTCTGGCTGGCGTACAGATCGAGCCACCAGTAACCCCATGGAACAGAATAGCCAATCGATTTATTACTGTTACCTTTTACGGTATGTTTTGGCGCGATGTCGTGGCCATAGGAAGCATATAGCGTGTCACTCAGTGAGGTGATGTTATTTAAATAGAGTGCTGCGCCTCCCTGATAACGCCCGGTTGAGACCGAACCCGCATCATTGATCCACGCCCCCACCTGCCAGTATTTATCTTGTTCGCGCTGGATATAAAGATCACTTTTATTTTTCTCACGGCCAGGTGATACATTGATCCTGACCTGCGAACCCGGTACGCGCTGCAGATTAAAACTGCCCTGTTCGAGATCGCTTAGTTCGAGGATGTCGCCCGCTTTCAGCGGCAGGGTATTACGCAGACTGATATAATCGCCGCTGGCTTTATTAACCACGATATTGCCAATTTTACCGGCATTTATTTCAAAGGTTAACGCATGATCTGATAAATTCTGATTGGGTAAGTTAACCCGTGTGGTGATATAGCCCAGCCTGATAATTTCGTTTTGCAGGGTTTTTGCCAGCAGATTTATGCCCGCAATACCCAGACATTGACCTTCGGCCTGAGAGGTAAAATAACGTAATTTTTCAAGGTGAAGTTTTTTGCTATCCTGACGTAAATAAACCTTATCAATTTGGTAGCAATTCGATTCGTGTGGAAAACGGATCGCCTGACGTTCAATACCCTTTTTCTCAGATACGCTTTTTTGTGGTTTGGGGATTAACTGTTGTTTGCGAATCTGGTCCTGTAAAAGTGCATTAGCTTCGCTGTTTTTTTCTGCCACCGGCAGCACTGCATTTGCCAGGCCGGAAAAGGAAAAGGCCGAAAGGGTAAACAGATTAATAATTAAAAATAAGCGCTTTTGTTTTTTTGTTATAGATTTCAGTGCCATCATGCTTCCTGCAGACTCATTGCTTTGGCGGAAATCTTACGGAGTCAGCTAATCAGGAACAATAGTAATTCCTCCATTCAGTAATTGAATATAATCTCATCCTGGAATGAAAATATCCCGATAATATAAAAATGCGATGGATGTTATTACTATACGAATAAATCGTACTGAAAAAAGTCAGAATGGCGGGGCAGGCGGGAAGATAGAAAATGCGTCACCACAGATTAAGGTCAGATGAGCAGCACCCTTGCGGAGACTGCTCATCTGAAACAAAGCGATGTTAAGCGAAACAGGCCTGACGGATTAATATTCCCAGGTATCTGGATCGATACCCATGTCGCGCATGATCTTTTTCGCTTCTTCCGGAATCTCATCGCTGCGCTCTTTACGCAGGTCAACATCATCTGGCAGTGGCTGGCCGGTAAAAGCATGCAAAAACGCTTCACACAGTAGCTCACTGTTGGTGGCGTGACGCAGGTTGTTGACCTGACGACGGGTACGCTCATCCGTTAAAATCTTCAGCACGCTCAATGGGATAGAAACCGTAATCTTCTTGACCTGCTCGCTCTTCTTACCGTGCTCGGCGTACGGGCTGATATATTCGCCGTTCCATTCAGCCATGGGATACCTTAATTAATAAACGTTAAAAGTGAGGAAATCAGCGAATTATGCCTGATTTTTCCCTGCCTGACCCCTGATATGGCGGGTTTTCTTCGCTCACAGCGTCTGAATTATCGGGTGAGCGCCAGGCGATGACGCATAATTTTAGCGGTTATTGCGTTTCTGCTCAATCTATACGCAAAGACATTTAGATGTCCAGATGTATTGACGTCTAATTAGAGGGTGATATCCTGTGCCTCAACATTTCACATTTCAGGAACAATAAGCCCCATGACGCGCAAACAGGCAACCATCGCAGTACGCAGCGGTTTGAATGATGACGAGCAATATGGCTGCGTTGTCCCACCGATTCACCTCTCCAGCACCTATAACTTCCTGGATTTCAACGAGCCACGCGCACATGACTATTCACGTCGCGGTAATCCAACCCGCGATGTGGTGCAACGGACGCTGGCCGAACTGGAAGGCGGGGCAGGCGCGGTATTAACCAATACCGGCATGTCGGCTATTCACCTGGTGACGACGGTGTTCCTGAAGCCTGGCGACCTGTTGGTGGCACCACACGACTGTTATGGCGGCAGCTACCGGTTGTTTGACAGCCTGAGCAAGCGCGGTGCTTATCGGGTGAAATTTGTCGATCAGGGTGACCTGAATGCGCTGCAGCCGGCGTTGGATGAAAAACCGAAGCTGGTGCTGATCGAAAGCCCCAGCAATCCACTGTTGCGCGTGGTCGATATCAGTGCGATCTGCGGCGCCGCACGCGCTGCTGGCGCCCTCAGCGTAGTGGATAACACCTTTATGAGTCCGGCGTTACAGAATCCGCTGGCACTGGGCGCGGACCTGGTGATCCACTCCTGCACCAAATACCTCAACGGTCATTCTGACGTGGTGGCGGGCGCGGTCATTGCCAAAGATCCTCAGCTGGCGACCGACCTGGCGTGGTGGGCTAACAACATTGGCGTCACCGGTTCGGCGTTTGATAGCTATCTGCTGCTGCGCGGCATCCGTACCTTAGCGCCACGCATGGCTGCGGCGCAACGCAACGCATTAGCAATTGTTGATTACCTGAAGCAACAGAAGCAGGTGAAAAAGTTGTATCATCCTTCGCTGCCGGAAAACGCCGGACACGAACATGCAGTGCGCCAGCAGCGCGGTTTTGGTGCGATGCTGAGCTTCGAGGTCGACGGTGATGAGGCCCTGCTGCGCCGCTTCCTGAAAGCGCTGCGGCTATTTACGCTGGCGGAATCACTGGGCGGGGTGGAGAGTCTGATTTCCCACACCGCGACCATGACGCATGCGGGAATGTCGGCAGAAGCACGGGCCGCAGCCGGCATCTCCGACACGCTGCTGCGTGTTTCTGTCGGCATCGAAGATCACGAAGATTTAATTGCCGATCTGGATAATGCATTCCGGATCGCAGCCGAGGGTTAAGCATGACGATTTCAGCAGGCGCGGGAACGCCGGATATCAGGCAGTTGCATAAATTTGGCGGCAGTAGCCTGGCGGATGCACGCTGCTATCAGCGTGTGGCCAGTATTATGGCGGACTACAGCCAGCCGGGCGACATGATGGTGGTGTCGGCGGCAGGCTCGACCACCAACCAGCTGATTAGCTGGCTGAAGCTCAGCCAGAGCGATCGGTTGTCTGCGCACCAGGTGCAACAGGCTTTACGGCGTTATCAAAGCGAGCTGATTAGCGCGCTGCTGCCTGCTGAGATCGCTGAACCGTTAGTCTCGGCATTCATCCGCGATCTGGAGAAGCTGGCCGCCCTGCTGGATGGCACGCTGACGGACGCGGTGTATGCCGAAGTGGTCGGGCACGGTGAAATCTGGTCGGCCCGCCTGATGGCCGCGGTGCTGAGCCAGCGTGATATGCAGGCCTGCTGGCTGGATGCGCGCGATTTTCTGCGTGCTGAACGGGCCGCGCAACCGCAGGTGGATGAAGGCAAGTCGTGGCCACTGCTGCAAACCCTGCTGGCACAACATCCGCACAAGCGCATCGTGGTGACCGGCTTCATCAGCCGTAACGACGCCGGTGAAACGGTGCTGCTCGGACGTAACGGTTCCGACTATTCCGCGACGCAGATTGGCGCGCTGGCGGGCGTTGGTCGCGTCACCATCTGGAGCGATGTGGCCGGCGTGTACAGTGCCGATCCGCGTAAAGTGTCGGATGCTTGTCTGCTGCCGTTGTTAAGGCTGGATGAAGCCAGTGAACTGGCGCGCCTTGCCGCCCCGGTGTTGCATACCCGCACACTGCAGCCGGTCTCGGGCAGCGACATTGATCTGCAACTGCGCTGCAGCTACCAGCCGGAGCAGGGTTCAACCCGCATTGAGCGCGTACTGGCTTCCGGTACCGGCGCCCGTATTGTGACCAGTCACGATGACGTTTGCCTGATTGAGATTCTGCTGCCGGAACAGCACGATTTCAGCCTGCTGCATAAAGAGATCGATCTGCTGCTGAAGCGCGCCCAGCTACGTCCGCTGGCGGTGGGTGTACATCCCGACCGCCAACTGCTGCAGCTCTGCTACACCTCAGAAGTGGTCAACAGCGCTTTTTCGCTGCTCCAGGATGCCGGTCTGCCGGGCCATCTGCAACTGCGTGATGGGCTGGCGCTGGTGGCGCTGGTGGGCGCGGGCGTCACCCGCAATCCGCTGCATACCCACCGTTTCTGGCAGCAGTTAAAAGACCAGCCGGTAGAGTTTATCTGGCAGTCAGAAGAGCACATCAGCGTGGTGGCGGTGCTGCGCGTCGGTCCGACCCGTCATCTGATCCAGGGATTGCACCAGTCGCTGTTCCGGGCGGAAAAGCGCATTGGCCTGATGCTGTTCGGTAAAGGTAATATCGGTTCGCGCTGGCTGGAACTGTTTGCGCGTGATCACGAAAACCTGTCGGCCCGTACCGGATTTGAATTTGTGCTGGCCGGTGTGGCCGATAGCCGCCGTAGCCTGCTGAGTTACGACGGACTGGACGCCAGCCGGGCGCTGGCCTTCTTTGATGATGAAGCGGTAGAACGTGATGAAGAATCGCTGTTCCTGTGGATGCGGGCGCACCCGTTTGACGACTTAGTGGTGCTGGACGTTACGGCCAGCACGCCGCTGGCGCAGCAGTACCTCGATTTCGCCAGTCACGGTTTTCACGTCATCAGTGCTAATAAGGTAGCGGGCGCGTCGGACAGCCAGACGTGGCGGCAAATCCGCGATGCCTTTACCAAAACCGGGCGTCACTGGTTATATAACGCCACGGTAGGGGCTGGCCTGCCGATTAACTACACGGTGCGCGATCTGCGCGACAGCGGCGACACTATCCTGGCGATCAGCGGCATCTTCTCTGGCACGCTGTCGTGGCTGTTCCTGCAGTTTGACGGCACGGTGCCGTTCACCGAGCTGGTGGATCAGGCGTGGCAGCAGGGTTTAACCGAGCCCGATCCGCGCGTCGATCTCTCCGGACAGGACGTGATGCGTAAGCTGGTGATTCTGGCGCGTGAAGCGGGATACGACATCGAACCGGATCAGGTTCGGGTTGAATCTCTGGTGCCGGATAACGGCCAGCAGGGTTCGATCGACCATTTCTTTGAAAATGGTGAAGAGCTGAATGAGCAGATGCTGCAACGACTGGAAGCTGCGCAGGAGCTGGGCTTAGTGCTGCGCTATGTTGCCCGTTTTGATGGCAACGGCAAAGCCCGGGTCGGCGTCGAAGCCGTGCGACCGGAGCATCCGCTGGCCGCATTGTTGCCGTGCGATAACGTTTTTGCCATTGAAAGCCGCTGGTATCGTGATAATCCGCTGGTGATCCGCGGTCCGGGTGCGGGACGTGATGTCACAGCGGGCGCCATTCAGTCAGATATCAATCGCCTGGCGCAACTGCTGTAATCCTTTCTTCTCAGGCGCTTCGGCGCCTGTTCTCGTCTTTAATCCACACCCATCATGAATTACCTTCAGGTTGAATGAAAATTTATCACCGCCGTTGATCATTTTTTAGTTGACGCTGATGCTGGATTCGGTCATTTTGAACATCTGGACGTCTAAACGTATGGATGTTTACAGATCGACAGTTAACCGATGTGATCGATGAGGATGCAGGATGAGTTTCTTTCATGCCAATCAGCGCGAAGCGCTAAACCAGAGCCTGGCAGAGCTGAACGGGCAAATTAATGTCTCATTTGAATTCTTTCCGCCGCGTACCAGCGAAATGGAAGCGACGCTGTGGACCTCAATCGATCGCCTGAGCAGCCTGAAACCAAAATTCGTCTCTGTCACCTACGGCGCGAACTCTGGCGAGCGCGATCGTACCCACAGCATCATCAAAGGGATTAAAGATCGCACCGGTCTGGAAGCCGCGCCGCATCTGACCTGTGTCGATGCCACGCGAGAAGAGTTACGCACCATCGCGCAGGATTACTGGAACAACGGTATCCGCCATATCGTGGCGCTGCGCGGTGACCTGCCGCCAGGCGGCGGTAAGCCAGAAATGTATGGCTGCGATCTGGTCTCGCTGCTGAAAGAGGTTGGTGATTTTGATATATCGGTTGCGGCTTATCCGGAAGTCCACCCGGAAGCCAAAAGCGCGCAGGCCGATCTGATTAACCTGAAGCGCAAAATTGATGCCGGCGCGAACCGGGCGATCACCCAGTTCTTTTTCGACGTCGAAAGCTATTTACGCTTCCGCGATCGCTGTGTGTCGACCGGTATCGACGTAGAGATCGTGCCCGGTATTCTGCCGGTGTCGAACTTTAAACAGCTGCAACGCTTCGCCACGCTGACCAATGTACGCGTGCCGGGCTGGATGAATGCAATGTTTGCCGGGCTGGATGATGATGCTGAGACGCGCAAAATGGTAGGTGCCAACATCGCGATGGATATGGTGAAGATTCTGTCGCGCGAAGGCGTGAAAGATTTCCACTTCTACACGCTGAACCGTGCCGAAATGAGTTATGCCATCTGCCACACTCTGGGGGTGCGTCCCGCCGTCGCGGCCGCCTGATTCGACCGCTCCAGCCAATAAAAAAGTCGGGCTTATCCCGACTTTTTTGTTATCAGTAGCAGGCGCGAATACCGCGCCTGCACCGGCTTAACCGGTATTGCGCATGCCGGCTGCCACACCCGCAATGGTCACCATTAATGCCTGCTCTACGCGTGCATCCGGCTCATCACCACGGGCTTCCTGAGCACGTGAACGATGCAGCAGTTCCGCCTGCAGCACGTTAAGAGGATCGGTATAGACGTTACGCAGCGCAATCGACTCAGCAATCCACGGCTGATCGGCCATCAGGTGAGAGTCGTTAGCAATGGTCAGTACCGCTTTGATATCCGCATCCAGCTGGTCGCGCAGCTGTTTGCCCAGCGGCCAGAGTGATTTTTCGACCAGCCGCTGATCGTAATATTCCGCCAGCCACAGGTCGGCTTTCGAGAACACCATCTCCAGCATGCCGAGGCGAGTGGAAAAGAACGGCCAGTCGCGGCACATCGCTTCCAGCTGATCCTGATGGCCCGCCGCCATCGCCTGTTGCAGCGCCGCACCGGCACCCAGCCAGGCAGGGAGCATCAGACGGTTTTGCGTCCAGGCGAAAATCCATGGAATCGCACGCAGCGACTCTACGCCGCCGGTAGGACGACGCTTGGCCGGACGTGAGCCCAGCGGCAGTTTACCCAGCTCCTGCTCCGGTGTCGCTGAACGGAAGTAAGGCACAAAATCTTCGTTTTCACGCACATAGCCACGATACATCGCACAGGAGTCGGCAGAGAGCTGATCCATGATGTCGCGCCATTCGCGTTTTGGCTCCGGCGGCGGCATCAGGTTCGCTTCGAGAATCGCGCCGGTGTAGAGCGACAGGCTGGCGATGGTGACTTCCGGTAAACCATATTTGAAGCGGATCATCTCGCCCTGTTCGGTGACGCGCAGGCCGCCACGCAGGCTGCCCGGTGGCTGTGACAGCAGAGCCGCATGTGCCGGTGCGCCGCCACGGCCAATGGTGCCGCCGCGTCCGTGGAACAGCGTCAGCGAAATCCCGGCTTTTTCACAGGTTTTGATCAGCGCATCCTGCGCCTGATACTGCGCCCAGCTGGCTGCCATGACGCCGGCATCTTTCGCCGAGTCAGAATAGCCAATCATCACCATCTGTTTGCCCTGAATAAAGCCGCGATACCAGTCAATGCTCAGCAGCTGGCTCATCACGTCGTTGGCATTATTCAGGTCATCGAGCGTTTCAAACAGCGGTGCCACCGGCATGGCATAGTTGATGCCCGCTTCTTTCAGTAACAGGTGGACCGCCAGCACGTCAGACGGCGTTTTCGCCATTGAGATAACGTAAGCGGCGATCGAGCCCTGTGGGGCTTCAGCCGCAACGCGGCAGGTTTCCAGCACTTCGCGCGTCTCATCGCTGGGTTCCCAGCTGCGCGGCAGTAGCGGACGTTTTGAATTCAATTCGCGGATCAGGAAGGCCTGTTTGTCCGCTTCGGACCAGCTTTCATAATCGCCGAGGCCGAGATAGCGGGTCACTTCCGCAATGGCTTCGGTATGACGGGTGCTCTCCTGGCGCAGGTCGATACGCACCAGCGGCACGCCAAAGCACTTCACGCGGCGCAGCGTATCCAGCAGTTGGCCGTTGGCGATGATGCCCATGCCGCACTGCTGCAGTGACTGATAAATGGCATACAGCGGATCCCACAATTGGTCGTTGGAGACCAGCAGGTCCGCCGGACGCGGCAGACGTTCGCCTTTCAGTCGACGTTCAAGGAATGCCTGCGTGGTCATCAGCTGACTGCGCAGACGTTTCAGGATCATCCGGTAAGGTTCCAGCGCGTCCGGATCGCCGCTCAGTTCGCGCACTTCTTCGCTGCACTCCGACATCGACAGCTCAGAGATCAGCACGCCAATGTCACGCAGGAACAGATCGGCCGCTTTCCAGCGACTCAGTTGCATCGCGTGGCGGGTAATGGCGGCTGTGACGTTAGGGTTGCCGTCACGATCGCCGCCCATCCATGAGGTGAACTGCACCGGCACGAAATCGACCGGCAGTTTAATCCCGAAGGCTTCTTCGACCTGCTCGTTCAGCTCGCGCAGAAAAGCCGGAACGCCTTCCCATAAGCTGTTCTCGACCACGGCGAAGCCCCATTTGGCTTCATCAATCGGGGTCGGACGATATTTGCGGATCTCGTCGGTATGCCAGGCCTGCGCCACCAGCTGGCGCAGACGGCGCATAATCTGGTTACGTTCGTAATCGGAAATGTCACTGTGATCGAGTTGCTTGAGGCAACTGTTGACCTCCACCAGCTTGTGAATCAGCGTGCGGCGGGTGATTTCGGTCGGGTGCGCAGTCAGCACCAGCTCCAGCGACAGCGACTCAATCGCCTCACGGATCGCGGTTTCGCTGATATCTTTCTGCTGTTTCAGGGTCTCGAAGGTCTTTTTCAGCAGTTCAGGATGGTTTGCGCCTTCACCGCTGTGCGAGATGGTCTGGTACTGCTCAGCCACGTTGGTGAGGTTCAGAAACTGGCTAAACGCGCGGGCCACCGGCAGTAACTCGTCATTGGAGAGGTTTTGCAGCGTATTAAGCAGTTCCTTACGATGAGTGTCATTACCTGCACGGGATGACTTGGAGAGCTTACGGATGGTTTCCACCCGGTCGAGGATGTTCTCGCCCAGCGCATCCTTAATCGTATCCCCGAGCAGTTTGCCGAGCATACTGACATTACTTCGCATTGCGGAATATTGTTCGTTCATTGGACCCTGACACCCTTATCGTCTTGAAAAACTTCTACACCCGACCCTTTTCAGGCAGCAGAAAAAGCAGCAACTTTATCTTCCCGGTAATGTACGGGGAATTTGCTCAGTTGCCGCCTGTCTGCAATCTGAAAATATCTGGATAGTTACCCGGTGGGCATAACAACGTCTTTTATCTAGCCACGTAAACCTGTCCACGTCAAATGCGTTAAAGTGGGGCGAACATGCGGCTAACTAACCGAAATTCATGGAATTTATTTGGGACGGAGCGGGATAAGTTATTCTTATTGTTAAATCCCGCAGAATGACCGGGCATTTTACTGATATCACAGTGAAATGCCCCATTTGCTGTTAATCAGTGACAAAAATGCTGCACAACCTGACTGATAAGCGCCCGCGTCGGCTTAATAAATGCGGTATCAATAAATTCGTCTGGCTGATGCGCCTGATTGATCGAGCCCGGACCCAGTACCAGCGTCGGGCAGAGCTGCTGAATAAAGGGTGCCTCGGTGCAGTAGTTCACCACTTCGGTTGGCGTACCGAGTAATTTCTCGACCACGCTGACCAGTTCATGGTTCGCCGGGCATTCGTAACCCGGAATCGGCGGATGCAGCTCTGCGACCGTCACACGGCCAGGCCAGCGCGCACTGACCGGGGCCAGCGCGTCGTTCAGCAGTCCATCCAGATCGCTGAGCGATAAGCCCGGCAACGGCCGGATATCCATATGCAGTTCACAGCAGGCGCAGATGCGGTTAGCCGCATCGCCACCGTGAATATGCCCGAAGTTCATCGTGGGATAGGGAATAGCGAAACCATCGTGGTGATAGCGCTCTTTCAGCGTATTGCGCAGTTGCATCAGATGGGTGATCGATTCATGCATCAGTTCAATGGCGTTGACGCCGCGCGCCGGATCGCTGGAGTGGCCCGATTTCCCCTCGATACGGATCACATTCGACAGGTGCCCTTTGTGCGCGCGAACCGGCTTGAGTGAGGTCGGTTCGCCAATGATGGCGCAATCCGGACGCAGCTGGGTCGATTCAGAAAAATATTTAGCGCCGGCCATGGTGGTCTCTTCATCGGCGGTGGCGAGGATGTAGAGCGGCTTGCTCAGCGTCGTGACATCCACATCCCGCAGCGTATCGAGAATAAAGGCGAAGAAGCCTTTCATATCTGCGGTGCCGAGGCCGTAGAGTTTGTTGTCGTGCTCGGTCAGGGTAAAGGGATCGCGGGTCCAGCGGCCATCGTCGAACGGCACGGTGTCAGTATGACCGGCTAACAGCAGCCCGCCTGCGCCGTCACCGGTCCGGGCCAGCATATTAAATTTATTGCGGGTGCCGGGCACCGGCTGAACTTCAACGCTGAAGCCGAGGTCGCGAAACCAGCCAGCCAGCAAATTGATTAAAGTTTCATTACTCTGGTCCAGTGCGGCATCGGTTGCACTGATTGACGGTGTGGCGATCAACTGGCGGTAGAGTTCGATAAAAGGCGGTAATTTTGTCTTCACTGTTGACGGTCCTTGAGTTAGGATGTATCAATATTCATGCATTAATAGTGAATAAAAATACATTAACGTCGTCTGCATGTGAACCTTAAATCGCTGCAAACGACATTGTGGGCAACGGGGCAAGGCCGCGACCCGGAACGTGTGACTGTAAAAAGGGTTACAGCCTGATGTTGAATACGCTGATCGTGGGTGCCAGTGGTTACGCTGGCGTAGAGCTCGCCACCTTCCTGAATCGCCATCCAGATATCAACATAACCGCTTTAGCGGTTTCGGCGCAAAGTCCCGATGCGGGTAAGCGCTTGTCCGATCTGCATCCGCAGCTGAAAGGGGTGGTGGATCTGCCGCTACAGCCGTTGAGCCATGCGGCGGAATGGGCAGATAAAGTGGATGTGGTTTTTCTGGCGACGGCCCATGAAGTCAGCCACGATCTGGCTCCGGAATTTCTCAAGGCCGGTTGTGTGGTATTCGACCTGTCCGGTGCCTTCCGCGTCAATGATCCCGCGTTTTATACCCGCTTCTATGGCTTCACCCATCAGCATGGCGACTGGCTGGATAAAGCGGTCTATGGCCTGGCGGAATATCAGCATCAGCAGATTAAGCAGGCACAGCTGGTGGCCGTGCCGGGTTGTTACCCGACGGCGGCCCAGCTGGCGCTGAAACCGCTGGTGGAGGCGGGCCTGCTGAATACGGCACAGTGGCCGGTGATCAACGCCACCAGCGGCGTGAGCGGCGCAGGGCGTAAAGCCAGCGTCGGCACCAGCTTTTGCGAAGTCAGCCTGCAGCCTTACGGTCTGTTCAACCATCGTCATCACCCGGAAATCGTGGCGCATCTTGGTACGCCGGTGATTTTCACGCCGCATCTGGGCAACTTCCCGCGCGGTATTCTGGCGACGATAACCTGCCGGTTAAATCCGGGCGTGAGCCGCGAAGACGTGGCGGCAGTGTTCCAGCGCGCGTATCACGATAAGCCACTGGTCCGGCTCTACGAGCAGGGCGTTCCGGCACTGAAAGCGGTGGTGGGTCTGCCTTATTGCGACATCGGTTTTGAGGTACAGGATGAGCACCTGATTGTGGTGGCCGCCGAAGATAACCTGCTGAAAGGCGCCGCGTCGCAGGCAGTCCAGTGTCTGAATATCCGCTTCGGCTTCCCTGAAACCACCTCACTGACCTAACGGACGAGTAAACCATGACCAATCCATTGATTATCAAGCTGGGCGGTGTGCTGTTAGACAGCGAAGAAGCGCTGGCCCGTCTGTTTGATGCGCTGCTGACTTATCGCAGTGCCCATCAGCGTCCGCTGATTATTGTTCACGGTGGCGGTTGCCTGGTGGATGAGCTGATGAAAAAGCTGGCGCTGCCGGTGAAGAAAAAGAACGGCCTGCGCGTCACGCCGGCCGATCAGATCGACATTATTACCGGTGCGCTGGCGGGAACTGCCAACAAAACCCTGCTGGCGTGGGCCAAAAAAACCGGCATCAACGCGGTTGGCCTCTGCCTTGGCGATGCCGGCATGGTTAACGTCACCCCGTTTGATGAAGAACTGGGCCACGTGGGTCACGCCATGCCGGGTAACCCGGCGCTGATGAACACCCTGCTGGCCGCTGGTTATATGCCGGTCGTCAGTTCTATCGGCATCACTGACGACGGCGAACTGATGAACGTCAACGCCGACCAGGCTGCGACGGCGCTGGCATCGACCCTTGGCGCTGATTTAGTCTTGCTGTCAGACGTCAGCGGTATTCTCGACGGCAAAGGTCAGCGCATCGAAGAGATGACCGCCGACAAAGCTGAGCAGCTGATTACCCAGGGCATTATTACCGATGGCATGATTGTGAAGGTGCACGCTGCGCTGGATGCGGCGCGTACGCTGGGCCGCCCGGTGGATATCGCCAGCTGGCGTCACGCTGAGCGGTTGCCTGACCTGTTTAACGGCGTGCCGATTGGCACCCGGATTCTCGCTTAACGACTCTGATTCAAGGATTACGAAATGCAAACGCAAGGCATCAAAAAAATCGTTCTGGCTTACTCCGGTGGTCTTGATACTTCCGCCATCATTCCGTGGCTGAAAGAGAACTACGGCGGCTGTGAGGTGGTGGCGTTTGTGGCCGATATCGGTCAGGAGCGCAGCGATCTTGAAGGCGTAGAGAAGAAAGCGCTGCAGTCCGGTGCCTCTGAGTGTCACGTGGTTGATCTGCGTGAAGAGTTCATCAGCGATTACGTTTACCCGGTGCTGCAGACCGGCGCTCTGTATGAAGGCACCTATCTGCTGGGCACCTCGATGGCGCGTCCTATCATCGCGAAAGCTCAGGTTGAGCTGGCGCTGAAAGTGGGCGCGGATGCACTCTGTCACGGTGCAACCGGTAAAGGTAACGATCAGGTGCGTTTCGAAACCACCTACACCGCGCTGGCCCCGCAGCTGAAAGTGGTCGCGCCATGGCGTGAATGGAACCTGCGGTCACGTGAAGCGCTGCTGGACTACCTGAAAGAGCGCAACATTCCGACCACCGCGTCGCTGGAAAAAATCTACAGCCGCGATGAAAACGCCTGGCACATCTCCACCGAAGGCGGCGTGCTTGAAAGCCCGGCTAATGCACCGAATAAAGATTGCTGGGTCTGGACCGTCGATCCTTTAGAAGCGCCGGATCAGCCGGAAGAAGTCACCGTGACCGTTGAAAAGGGTCGGGTAGTGGCAGTGAACGGCGAAAAACTGAGCCCGTTCCAGTGTCTGGAAAAACTCAACGTGATCGGTGCGAAACACGGTGTGGGCCGGATCGATATCGTTGAAAACCGTCTGGTCGGCATCAAGTCCCGTGGATGCTATGAAACCCCAGGCGGCACCATCATGGTTAACGCGCTGCGTGCGGTTGAGCAGCTGGTACTGGATCGCGATAGCTTCAAATGGCGTGAGCAGCTGGGTCAGGAGATGTCTTACGTGGTCTACGACGGCCGCTGGTTCGCACCGCTGCGTAAGTCAATTCAGGCCGCTGCGGAATCACTGGCTGAAGAAGTGAATGGCGAAGTGGTGTTGCAGCTCTACAAAGGTCAGGCCACGGCGACGCAGAAGCGTTCACCGAACAGCCTCTACTCCGAAGAGTTCGCGACCTTCGGCGAAGACGAAGTTTACGACCATCGTCATGCTGGCGGCTTTATCCGTCTGTTCTCGCTCTCTTCGCGCATCCGCGCCCTGAACGAGCAGAAGAAGTAATTCTCAGGCGAGGTACGCCTCGCCTCACCGTTTGAGATCAGGGGCGGCATTTATGCCGCCCTTTGTTTAACGATTTGAAGGAGTTTTCCCATGGCACTTTGGGGTGGACGGTTTACCCAGGCAGCAGATCAACGTTTCAAACAGTTCAACGATTCGCTGCGCTTCGACTACCGCCTGGCGGAGCAGGACATCATGGGTTCTGTCGCCTGGTCCAAAGCGCTGGTGACGGTGAATGTCCTGACCCAGGATGAGCAGCAGCAGCTGGAAGCAGCATTGACTGCCTTGCTGGCGGAAGTGCGCGCCAATCCTGAGCAGATTCTGCAGAGCGATGCTGAAGATATCCATAGCTGGGTAGAAGGTCAGCTGATCGACAAAGTCGGTGCGCTGGGCAAAAAACTGCACACCGGCCGTAGCCGTAACGATCAGGTCGCTACCGATCTCAAGCTGTGGTGCAAAATGCAGGTCGACGCGCTGCTGGGCGCAACGCGTGAGCTGCAGCAGGCGCTGGTTGCGACCGCAGAAGCGAACCAGGATGCAGTGATGCCGGGTTACACCCATCTGCAGCGGGCGCAGCCGGTTACGTTTGCGCACTGGTGTCTGGCCTATGTCGAAATGCTGGCGCGTGATGAAAGCCGCCTGCAGGATACCCTGAAACGGCTGGATGTCAGCCCGCTGGGCTGCGGCGCGCTGGCGGGTACCGCCTACGAAATCGATCGTCAGCAACTGGCGGGCTGGTTAGGTTTCGCCTCGGCGACCCGCAACAGTCTGGATACGGTTTCTGACCGCGACCATGTGCTGGAGCTGCTCTCTGACGCCGCGATCGGCATGGTCCATCTGTCACGCTTCGCCGAAGATATGATCTTCTTCAACACCGGTGAAGCGGGCTTTATCGAACTGTCCGACAAGGTGACCTCCGGCTCATCGCTGATGCCACAGAAGAAAAATCCGGATGCGCTGGAGCTGATCCGGGGCAAATGCGGCCGGGTACAGGGCGCACTGACCGGCATGATGATGACGCTGAAAGGTTTGCCGCTGGCTTACAACAAGGATATGCAGGAAGACAAAGAGGGATTATTCGACGCGCTCGATACCTGGCTCGACTGCCTGCATATGTCGGTGCTGGTGCTGGATGGCCTGCAGGTGAAGCGTCCGCGTTGTCAGGAAGCGGCCGAGCAGGGCTACGCCAACTCGACTGAACTGGCGGATTATCTGGTGGCCAAAGGGGTTCCGTTCCGTGAAGCGCACCACATTGTCGGAGAAGTGGTGGTAGAGGCGATCAAACAGGGCGTGGCGCTGGAAGCGCTGACACTGGCGCAGTTACAGCCGTTCAGTGCAGTCATTGAAGAGGATGTCTATCCGATTCTGGCGCTGCAATCCTGTCTGGATAAGCGTAATGCGCAGGGTGGCGTTTCACCGCAGCAGGTTGCTCATGCCCTCAGCGAGGCGAAGCAGCGCCTGGCATAAAAAAACAGGCTGGCAAAGCGCTTGCTTTGCCAGCCTTGCAGCAGTCAATCCTCTCCCGTGCCTGTTCATCATTCTTATCTTTTATCTGCAGATTATCCTCACACTTATAACGCACCACCAGGACAGTATTTAACAGAATGTCAGGAGGATGTGGTTTGCGTATAAACGCGCTCTTTTAACACTCGAAATAACATTTGCCCATTTTATGGAGTTTTTACTATTTCTTAAGCTAAAAAATGAAGCTACTTTATCAACGCATCGAACAGGTGTTTATTTAATGTATTTTTTGAGCCAGGAGGGCTTATGCGTGAATTAACGATTGATGAGACGTTTGCTATTTCAGGTGCGACAACTACACCTAATGATATTGCGTTTTTTATTGGCGATCATCTGGCCAGCGCAATTCTCTGCGGCGTAGCCGCTGCGGCGGCGGGCGGTGCTATTGGCTTTCTGCACGGCGGTGATGCAATGGGCGTCTTTGGGCTGGGATTCATTGGTCAGATAGTAGGGGCTGCTGGCGCCGCAATAATTGGCGGAATTGGCGGCGTTATTGGTGGCTCGCTGGTTTCGCTTTCTTACAGCCTTCCTCTGGCTATTCAACTGGCGCAGACCATTGCATCTGGTGGAATGGAATAATAGACAAAAAATTTTTTATAAATAAACAGGGGATATTTTATGCGTGAGTTAAAAGCTTTTGAAGTTAATGCCGTTTCCGGTGCTTATGGCGATAATGTACTGGCTAATATTGCAGAAGGTGCCGTATGTGCGATTGGTGGCGCGGTGGTCGGGGCCTGGACGTTAGCGATTTTAGGTGGTCGTGGCGCAAACTCATCAGACCTGATCGGTATCGGTGGCGGTCTGACCTCTCTGGTCGGCATGATTGGCGGGGCGATTGCCGGCGCAGTCGCAGGTGCTGTTTATGGCCCTTTCATCGGTTATGAAGAAGGCCTGGTTATGGTAAAGGGCCTGCTGACTGATTTAATGAAGGGACTGCCTGGGGGCTGATATCTGTCACTCGGGGATGATCGCAAGGTAAAAAAAGCGGGCATGTTACATGCCCGCCAACCTCTAGCTTCAGAATTACTACTTTTGTTATAGGCACATCATCAAAGGGCCAGCACTCCCGGCTGACACAGAGATAGGTTTACGCTGACAGCAGGAACTGCTCCAGGTCATCACTGCCGCCAATATGACGGCCACCGATAAACACCTGCGGCACCGTTGCCCGGCCAGAAACGGCACGCAGGCTGACGGTCGTGGCATCCTGTCCCAGCACGATCTCTTCGTACTGAATTCCGTGGTCCATCAGCAGCTGTTTTGCTTTGGTGCAGAACGGGCAGCCTGGCTTGGTAAAGACCGACACTGACTCCTGCACTTTAAATTCCGGCGCCAGATAACGCAGCATGGTATCGGCATCTGACACTTCAAACGGGTCGCCTGGCTTGTTCGGCTCAACAAACATTTTCTCAACTACGCCGTTACGCACCAGCATCGAGTAACGCCATGAGCGTGGGCCAAAGCCGAGATCGGCTTTCTCAACCAGCATCTCCATGCCGCGGGTGAACTCGCCGTTGCCATCAGGGATAAAGGTAATGTTTTCTGCCCGCTGTTCCGCTTTCCACGCATTCATCACAAAGGTGTCATTAACGGAGACACACAGAATGCTGTCCACGCCGTGCTGTGCAAAAACACCTGACAGCTCGTTGTAACGCGGCAGATGGCTGGATGAGCAGGTAGGAGTAAACGCGCCCGGCAGAGAAAAAACGATCACCGTTTTGTTGTTAAACAGCTCATCGGTGGTTACATCGATCCAGCGATCGCCCTGGCGGGTGTGAAAAGTGACCTGCGGAACGGCTTTACCTTCCTGACTTGCAAACATTTTTTCTCCTTAATGGCGAACCGCTTATTTTGATGCGTGCATTATTCCCGCCCACCCTTGATAGGGCTAATCGTTCATTGCTATTCTATCTATCGCCACGGACTATCGTGGTCTGGAGGGTAATAATGAATATTCGTGATCTTGAATATCTGGTTTCGCTTGCTGAACACCGTCATTTCCGCCGCGCTGCGGATGCGTGTCATGTCAGCCAGCCCACGTTAAGCGGGCAGATCCGTAAGCTGGAAGATGAGCTGGGTGTGATGCTGCTGGAGCGTACCAGCCGTAAAGTGCTATTCACTCAGGCCGGCTTGCTGCTGGTGGATCAGGCACGGACGGTGCTGCGAGAAGTGAAAGTGCTGAAAGAGATGGCCAGTCAGCAAGGGGAAGCGATGTCAGGCCCGCTGCATATCGGCCTTATTCCAACCACCGGTCCTTATCTGCTGCCACAAATTATTCCGATGCTGCACCAGACGTTTCCAAAACTGGAAATGTATCTGCATGAGGCGCAAACCCAGCAGTTGCTGGCACAACTCGACAGCGGCAAGCTGGACTGCGCAATTCTGGCGCTGGTCAAAGAGAGTGAAGCCTTTATCGAGGTGCCGCTGTTTGATGAGCCAATGAAGCTGGCGGTCTATGCCGATCATCCATGGCGCGATCGCGATCGGGTACCGATGTCCGATCTGGCTGGCGAGAAACTGCTGATGCTGGAAGATGGCCACTGTCTGCGCGACCAGGCGATGGGCTTCTGCTTTGAGGCGGGCGCGGATGAAGATACCCATTTCCGGGCCACCAGTCTGGAAACGCTGCGTAATATGGTGGCGGCAGGCAGCGGCATTACGCTGCTTCCGGCGCTGGCGGTACCGCCAGAACGTATCCGCGATGGCGTGTGCTATCTGCCTTGCTACAAACCGGTTCCTCAGCGCACCATCGCGCTGGTCTACCGGCCGGGTTCACCTCTGCGCAGCCGTTATGAACAGCTGGCAGAGGCAATTAAAACCCACATGCAACATCATTTCGACACGGCGTTAAAACAGGCGGTTTAAGCCGTTTAATGCCGCCACGCGATAGGCTTCGGCCATGGTAGGGTAGTTAAAGGTGGTATTCACGAAGTACTCAATCGTGTTGCCACCGTTCTTCTGCTCCATGATCGCCTGACCGATGTGGATAATTTCGGCCGCCCGCTCGCCAAAGCAGTGAATACCCAGAATCTCTTTGGTTTCGCGGTGGAACAGAATCTTCAGGCTGCCAACGTTCATACCCACAATCTGCGCCCGCGCCAGATGCTTAAACTGCGCACGACCCACCTCGTAAGGCACTTTCATCGCTGTCAGCTGCTGCTCGGTTTTACCCACGGAGCTGATTTCCGGAATGGTATAAATGCCGGTTGGGATATCTTCAATCAGGTGCGCGGAGGCTTCCCCTTTGACGATGGCCTGTGCGGCAATCCGGCCCTGATCATAAGCAGCCGACGCCAGGCTCGGATACCCAATCACATCACCGACCGCGTAGATGTGCGGCTGTGCAGTCTGGTACATGCTATTCACTTTCAGCAGGCCACGGCCATCCGCTTCCAGTCCGACATTTTCCAGTGACAGCGAATCGGTGTTACCGGTACGGCCGTTGGCGTACAGCAGACAGTCAGCTTTGACCTTTTTGCCCGATTTCAGATGGATAATCACGCCATCTTCCACTCCTTCAATCTTCTCGAACTCTTCGTTGTGACGAATCACCACGCCGCTGTTCCAGAAGTGATAAGAGAGGGAGTCAGACATCTCCTGATCCAGGAACGCCAGCAGACGATCGCGGGTGTTGATCAGGTCAACCTTGACGTTCAGGCCGCGGAAAATCGACGCATACTCACAGCCAATCACCCCGGCACCATAAATGATTACGTGGCCCGGTTCGTGATGCAGGTTAAGGATTGAATCTGAGTCGTAGACACGCGGATGGGTAAAGTCGACGTCATCTGGATGATAAGGACGCGAACCACAAGCGATGACAAACTTCTCCGCAGTCAGCCGTTCACGCGTGCCGTCAGGTTGTTCAATCTCAATGGTGTTGGCGTCAACAAAACGGGCATCCCCCTGATAAAGCTCACAGCGGTTACGCTCATAAAAACCCTGACGCATCGCCGTTTGCTGGCTGATCACGTTTTCAGTGTGATTAAGAATGTCAGCGAAGGAGGAGCGGAGCAGTCGGGTGTGGTCGCTGTAGAGCGGATTCTGGTTGAATTCGATGATGCGACTGACGGCGTGGCGAAGTGCTTTAGAAGGAATGGTGCCCCAGTGCGTACAACCGCCGCCGATGTTGTGGTAGCGTTCGATCACTGCGATGCGCGCTCCCTGCTTCACCAGCCCCATCGCCGCACCTTCACCGCCGGGTCCTGAGCCAATCACAATGGCATCGTAATCGTAAGACTTTTGCATACCGATACGTCCTATTATTTATACATTTTTACAACGAGATTCTAACATCTCGCCGCGCACTTCTGAATTCTATCAGCGATTTTCATCACAGTTTGGCAAAGAGTGAGGTTCACAGGCGGTGACAAAGTTTGCTGCTCTGTACGCTGAAAATTTTGTTATAGTGCCCCCTCAACACCGCAAAAGGCTGAGAGAATGGGCGTCAGAGCGCAACAAAAAGAACGTACACGACGTACACTGATTGAAGCAGCTTTCAGTCAGCTCAGCGCCGAACGCAGTTTTGCCAGCCTGAGTTTGCGAGAGGTTGCCCGTGAAGCGGGCATCGCCCCGACCTCGTTTTATCGTCATTTTAAGGATGTTGATGAACTGGGTCTGACTATGGTGGATGAAAGCGGGCTGATGTTGCGACAGCTGATGCGCCAGGCGCGCCAGCGTATCGCCAAGGGCGGCAGCATCATCAAAACCTCGGTTTCCACCTTTATGGAATTCATCGGCAATAACCCCAATGCCTTTCGCCTGTTACTGCGTGAACGCTCCGGCACCTCTGCCGCTTTCCGTGCTGCGGTCGCGCGTGAAATTCAGCATTTTATCGCTGAACTGGCGGATTATCTTGAGGTCGAAAATCGCATGCCGCGCAGTTTTACCGAAGCGCAGGCCGAAGCGATGGTGACTATCGTCTTCAGCGCCGGGGCAGAAGCGCTGGATGTCGATGCCGAACAGCGCCGTAAGCTGGAAGATCGTCTGGTGCTGCAACTCCGCATGATCGCCAAAGGCGCCTATTACTGGTACCGCCGGGAACAAGAAAGACTGGCGGTCACCCTGGAAAAACCCGAAGAGCAATGAATAAGGATCAGGCCATGACCCACCCGAGTTCCCGCGATAAAGGCACATTGTTACTGGCTTTTATTACCGGTTTAGCGATTAACGGCTCGTTTTCCGTGCTGTTCAGCGCTTTTGTTCCGTTTTCGATTTTTCCGCTGATCGCGCTCGGCCTGGCTGCCTGGTGTCTGCATCAGCGTTATCTGAACACCAACATGCCTGACGGTATGCCGGGACTGGCGGCGGCGTTTTTCCTGCTGGGGATCCTGGTTTATAGCGCACTGGTGCGGGCAGAATATCCGGATATCGGCTCGAACTTCATTCCGACCATTTTGATGGTGGCGCTGGTGTTCTGGATTGCGACGCGCTTCAAGCGCAAACGCAATCAGTAAAGGCGAGAGATGAAACAACGGGAACCTCAGGGTTCCCGTTTTTTTTCAGGCTTTGCGCGTCAGAAGTACGCCGCATTCCATATGGTGGGTATAAGGGAACTGATCGAACAGCGCCAGCCGTGTCACCTCATGCGTCTGCGACAGCGTCTCTAAGTTGTCGCTCAGCGTTTGCGGATTGCAGGAGATATAAAGGATGCGCGGGTAACCCTGCACCATCTTCACCGTCTCGTCATCCAGTCCACTGCGCGGCGGATCGACAAAAATGGTTTCACATTCATAACTGGTCAGATCAATCCCTTCCAGCCGATTAAAACGGCGTACGCCGGTCATCGCCTGGGTGAACTCTTCGGCAGCCATACGGATGATCTGCACATTATCGATCTGATTAGCGGCGATGTTGTACTGCGCCGACGCTACCGACGGTTTGGCAATTTCAGTCGCCAGCACCCGGCGAAAATTACGCGCCAGCGCCAGTGAGAAGTTGCCGTTGCCGCAGTAAAGTTCCAGCAGGTCACCCTGCGAACCCTGAGTGACATCCAGCGCCCACTCCAGCATCTGAATATTCATCGCAGCGTTTGGCTGGGTAAAGCTGTTCTCAACCTGACGATAGATCATCTCACGTCCCGCCACCGGCAAACGTTCATCCACATAATCCCGATCGAGGCAGATTTTGGTTTTGGTGGCGCGGCCAATCAGCTGCACATCCAGGCCTTCGGCGCGCAGTTGATCGCGCAGTTCGCTGGCGGCCAGCTGCCACGCGTCATCCAGCTTACGGTGGTAGAGCAGCGAGATAACAATCTGATTACTCAGAGTCGACAGATAGTCGATCTGAAACAGCTTATGGCGCAGCGTGCGATTGTCGCGGATCGCCGCGATCATTTTTGGCATCAGCTGGTTGATCAATTCACTGGCGGCAGGGAATTGATCGACGCGGATCCGCTCGCGGGTCTGCTGATCAAAAATGATGTGATAGATGTCATCGCCATCGTGCCACAGGCGGAATTCCGCACGCATGCGATAGTGGCTGACCGGTGAACGGAACACCTCCACCTCGGGCGCAGCAAACGGCGTCATCATCGTCTTTAAACGACTGACTTTTTCCGCCAGTTGCGCGTCATATTGTTCAATAGGGAGATGTTCGGGTGTCATGTTCCGTCCTGATTAATAGCTTACCAGCGGGCGATTGTAGGGATTCACTTGCTGATGTCCAGTCCCGCAGCGATAAGAAGTTTGGAAGTCTGGACTTCCGTATCGCCACTCCGTAGACTGCGTTCGCCGGCCTCAAGCCCGAGTTAATAGGGAATCCAGTGTGAATCTGGAGCTGACGCGCAGCGGTAAGGAATGTCGTGGTGAGTGCATTTGCAGACACTGTCCTGCGGGATGGGAAGTCATCACCTCTTATGGTTCCCAGCCCGAAGACCTGCCGGTGTCCGTCGCTACTCGTACGATCATCGCGTGCTATTGATTGTATGCCTGCGGCATCCTGTTTTGTTTTTTG
Source organism: Pantoea brenneri (assembly GCF_038594305.1). NCBI lineage: Bacteria > Pseudomonadati > Pseudomonadota > Gammaproteobacteria > Enterobacterales > Erwiniaceae > Pantoea > Pantoea brenneri. The sequence goes on from NZ_JBCGBG010000009.1 coordinate 116,211, forward strand.
GATGCGATTAAAAATGACTAAAACGACCGCATCGCTGTTCGCCTTTAGTGCAACGGCGGTTTCTCTCTGGGCGCAAAATGGTTTTGCTCAGGGGAATGATGATACGCAAATAGTAACCGCCAATCGTTTCGCTCAGCCGGTATCCAGCGTGCTGGCCCCTGTCACGGTGGTGACGCGTGACGAGATTGACCGCTGGCAAGCCAAAAGCCTGACGGATGTGATGCGCCGCCTGCCCGGCGTCGATATCACCCAAAGCGGCGGTATGGGGCAGCAAAGCTCACTGTTTATCCGTGGCACCGAGTCCCGGCACGTCCTGATTCTGATCGATGGTATCCGGCTCAATCAGGCTGGCATTACCGGCTCATCCGACCTCAGCCAGATTCCTCTTTCGCTGGTGCAGCGTATTGAATATATCCGTGGCGCGCGTTCGGCGGTCTACGGTTCGGATGCGATTGGCGGCGTGGTCAATATCATCACGGGCCGTGCGCAACCGGGAACCACGCTGACGGCTGGCGTCGGGTCCAACGGTTATCAATCTTATGATGGCTCTACCCAGCAGAAACTGGGCGACGCGACCAGGCTGACCCTGGCCGGTAACTATACCTATACCAAAGGGTATGACGTGGTGGCTGGCTATCCCAACGCGTATGGTCCGGCACAGCATGACCGCGATGGGTTTATGAGCAAAACCCTGTACGGCAATCTGGAGCATCAGTTCAGTGATGAACTCAGTGGCTTTGTGCGTGGATACGGTTTTGATAACCGCACCGCCTACGACGGGTCAGATAGCTATGATGCCAGCTACAGCAACATTATTGGCCTGGCTGATACCCGACAGCTCTATAGCCAGACCTGGGACACGGGGTTGCGCTTCAATCATGATGTCTATTCGTCCCAGCTTATCGCCAGCTATGGCCGTACCAAAGACATCAATTACGATCCGCGCAACGGACGCTACGGGGCGGCGTCGACTTTCGACGACGTGACCCAATACAATCTGCAATGGGGCAACAGCGTGCAGATTGGGCAGGGCACGATCAGCGCCGGTGTTGACTGGCAGAAAGAGACGACGGAACCGGGCACCAACTATCTGGCAGACAGTTATGAACAGCGTAACACCGGCCTCTATCTGACCGGCCAGCAGCAGTTTGGCAGCGTGACGCTTGAAGGCGCGGTGCGCGGTGACGATAACAACCAGTTTGGCTGGCATAATACCTGGCAGACGGCGGCTTCCTGGGAATTTATCTCCGGGTATCGCGCTTTTGCCTCTTACGGTACCGCGTTTAAGGCACCGAACCTCTCTCAGGTCTACAGTCCTTTTTATGGTAACCGCGATCTCGATCCTGAAAAAAGCAAGCAGTGGGAAGGTGGATTTGAAGGTCTGACCGGGCCGCTTAACTGGCGGGTCTCCGGCTATCGTAATGACATCGATAACCTGATTGATAGCGACCCGTCGACCTATCGCTACTACAACATTAAGCAGGCGCGCATTAAAGGTGTGGAAGCGACCGCTTCATTTGATACCGGGCCGCTGGCGCACCAGCTCTCTTACGATTATGTCGATGCTCGTGATGGCAGCACTAATCAGCCGCTCATCCGTCGTGCTAAACAGCAGGTGAAGTATCAACTCGACTGGACGCTGTATGATTTTGACTGGTCAGTGACTTATCACTATCTGGGCGACCGTTATGATACCGACTTCAACAGTTCGCCCAGCCGTCGGGTGAAGCTGGGCGGGGTTAGCCTGTGGGATCTGGCCGTCTCATATCCGCTCACTTCACAACTCACGGTTCGTGGTAGAATTGCCAACCTGTTCGATAAAGATTACGAGACAGTGTATGGCTATCAAACCCCAGGACGAGAGTATTACCTCAGCGGCAGCTACAGCTTCTGATTTGCGACCCACCGTGCTGGTATTCGACTCCGGCGTCGGTGGGCTTTCCGTCTATGATGAGGTCCGGCAACTGCTGCCGGATCTTCACTATCTTTACGCCTTTGACAACGCCGGCTTTCCTTATGGAGAGAAAAGCGAAACCTTTATTGTCGAGCGCGTGGTGGCGATTGTTGATGCCATTACCCAGCGCTACCCGCTCTCTTTAGTCATCATCGCCTGTAATACGGCCAGCACCGTCTCACTGCCTGCTTTGCGTGAGCGCTTTGCTTTTCCGGTAGTCGGCGTAGTGCCGGCGATCAAACCGGCGGCGCGTATGACGCGCAATGGCGTGGTGGGCCTGCTGGCAACGCGTGCTACGGTGCGTCGTCCTTATACTCACGAGCTGGTGGCGCAGTTTGCTGGCGCCTGCAATATCGAAATGCTGGGCTCGGCGGAGCTGGTGGAGCTGGCTGAAGCCAAGTTACATGGCGAAGAGGTTTCGCTGGAAGCCGTTCGCCGGATTGTTCAGCCGTGGCTGCGAATGGCGGAGCCGCCGGATACCGTGGTATTAGGCTGTACCCACTTTCCTTTATTGCGTGAAGAGTTGCAGCAGGTATTACCGGAAGGCACCCGTCTGATTGATTCAGGTGCAGCGATAGCGCGCCGTACGGTCTGGCTGCTGGAACACGAGGCGCCTGAAGTACGTTCTTCGCAACAGAATGTGGCTTTTTGTACCGAACTGGATGGCGAAGCTGTTCAGTTATCACCCGTTTTACAGCGTTATGGCTTCCCGTTGCTGGAAAAACTGGCGGTTTGACGGCTTTTAGTTGAAAAAATCAGCACTCAGAATTTTATTTGAAATTAGCACTTGTCAGCCTCCGGAAACTCCCTATAATGCGCCTCCACTGACACGGCACAACGGCTTACGAAGCGCCGGGTTAAGTAGGTTCGAAATCATACGAACCAGTGAGTTAAGCAGAAATAAACGCTTGACTGACAATGCGGAAAGCGTATTATACGCAGCCCGCGCCACACGAAGTATGTGGCACTGCTCTTTAACAATTTATCAGACAATCTGTGTGGGCACTCGCAGGATTGATATCAGCGTCTCCGGACGTAAAAAATATCAAGTCTCACGAGTGAACACATAATGAAATTCATTATGACGTTTT